>NZ_JACHLR010000003.1 GCF_014204535.1 Novosphingobium chloroacetimidivorans | reverse complement strand
GTCGAACGAGGCCTCGCTCACCCGCACCCGCCGTGTACCGAAAGCCAAGCTTTCACCTGGCTCCAGTGCTGCGGCATATAACCCAAATGGTTCTAAATGTCAAGCCGCATCGTCGTTTCAGGCTTGGTCCGAATCGACGATGCGGCAGAGTTCAGCCTCAGCGCGCCCGCTGCACATCGTCCTGGCTGACCGGCGTGATCTTCACCTCCACGCGGCGGTTCTTGGCGCGGCCTTCGGCGGTGGCGTTGTCGGCGACAGGATAGCTCTCGCCCATGCCCTGCGTCTGGATCCGCGCGGAGGAAACCCCGCGGCTGATCAGGTAGCGGGCGACCGCATCGGCGCGGCGCTTGGACAAGTCGAGGTTGTAGGCGTCCGAACCGGTCGAATCGGTGTGGCCGTACACGTCGATCAGGCTGTCCGGATACTGCACCATGCTCTGCGCCACACGGTCGAGCGCGGCCTGGAACGAGGGGCTGATCTCGGTCGAATCCACCGCGAAGGTCACGTCGGGCAGGTTGAGCAGGATGCCGTCGCCATTGTCGGTGACGTCGATGCCCGAGCCGGCGGTCGATTCGCGCAATTCGCGGATCTGCTTGTCCTTCTGGTAGCCGATCGCGCCGCCGGCGACGCCGCCGATGCCGGCGCCGAGGATGCGCGCGGTCTTGCCGCCGATCACGCTGCCCAGCAGATAGCCCAGGCCCGCGCCGCCGACGCCGCCGATCGCGGTGCGCGACACCTTGCGCTCGCCGGTGTTGGGATCGGTCACGCAGGCCGAAACGGAAACAAGCGCCAGCGCCGCAGCGGCGGAGGTGAACAGACGGGACTTCTTCATCTCAGGACCCTTCTTTTTTGGCGCCCTTTCATGGAAGCAGGGCGGTGTGTGCTGCTGTGCGCTCAACGGCGGTGAACGATAGCGCCGGAACGGATTGCCGCGCCTTCGGTTCCACATGGATGATCGCGCGCGCTTCGCTTCGTGATCTTTGTCTGCTAGCGCCGGATCATCGTGACCCCTTTCCCCTGGACCGACCTCTTCATCATCGCCGCACTGATCCTGGTGAACGGCCTTTTCTCCATGTCCGAACTGGCGATCGTGTCGGCCAAGCCGGCACGCCTGCGCGGCGCGGCCGACAAGGGCAGCAAGTCCGCCCGCACCGCGCTGGCGCTGGCCGAGGATCCGGGCCGGTTCCTCTCGACCGTGCAGATCGGCATCACCCTGATCGGCATCGTCGCCGGCGCCTATTCCGGCTCCAGTCTGGGCGGCCCTGTGGGAGAGCGGCTGGCCGCGCTGGGCGTGCCACCTCGCTATGCCCCGGAAGCGGGCTTCACCCTGGTGATCATGGCGACGACGTATGCCAGCGTCGTCATCGGCGAACTGGTGCCCAAGCAACTGGCGCTGCGCACCGCCGAGCCGGTTGCGCTGCTGATGGCGCTGCCGATGGCGTTGCTGGCGCGGATCATGGGGCCCTTCGTGTGGCTGCTCGATCGCTCTTCCGCGCTGATCCTGCGGCTGCTCTCGGTGCGCCGTGGCGGCGAGGACCAGCTCACCGCCGAGGAGCTGCACATGATCTTCGCCGAGGCGACTCGCTCCGGCGCGATCGAGGAGGGCGAGCGGGCGATGATGGCGGGCGTGCTGCGCCTGGCCGATCGCCCGATCCGCGAATTGATGACGCCCCGCCCGGAAGTGCACTGGATCGACGCTTCGGCCACCCAGGAACAGCTGCTGGCGCGCATCGCCGATACGCCGCACGCTCTGCTCCCGGTGGCCGAAGGTTCGCCCGACAACGTCGTGGGCGTGCTGCGGGTGCGCGAAGTGCTGGCCGCCATCGTCGAGGGGCGCGCCGCCGACATCACCGGCATGATGCGCCGGGCCGAGACGATCCCCGACCAGATCGACGCGATGGACGCATTGAAAGTCCTCCAGCGCGCCGAAGTGCCGATGGCAATGGTGCGCGACGAGTACGGGCACCTGGAAGGCCTCGTCACCCCCAGCGACGTGCTGGCGGCGATCGCCGGCGACTTCGTCAGCCACCAGGACGAAGGCGACCACCCGATGCTGGTCGAGCGCGAGGATGGCTCTCTGCTGATCTCGGGCGCGATGCCGGCCGACACGCTGGCGGACCGGCTGGGCATTGAACTGCCCGAAACCCGTGAGTTCGCGACCGCGGCGGGCTATGTGCTGGCGGTGCTCAAGCAGGTGCCGACGGAGGGCGAACACTTTTCCGAGCAGGGCTGGCGGTTCGAGGTGGTCGACATGGACGGCCTCAGGATCGACAAGCTGCTGGTCTCCAGCGAGCGCGTCGATGACGAGGGCGACGAGGTGACGGGGGATTGAGCGAGCCTGCGGGGGTTAGACACAGCTGAGCTATGTCATGCGAGCTTAGTTTCGTCGTCCCCGCGAAGGCGGTGATCCCGCGTCTTTCTACCTGATCCGCAAGGCCGCTCGACAAAGCGGGGCCCCCGCCTGCGCGGGGGCGACGGGGGATGAGGGCGTTGGTTCCGCAGGCAACATCTCCCACCCCCTATGCTCGTCATTCCCGCGAACGCGGGAATCCATCTCCGGTCCTTGCCGGAAACCCGAGCCGAGTGCGTCGCGTAAGCTCGATGCCTAACGCCATTGCGCACCCTCGTCCGAAATTCGAGCGCAGGAGATGGATTCCCGCCTTCGCGGGAATGACGAAGGAGAAGCGGAGAGGCCTACGCCCCGACCACCGCCTGCGCGCTCTGGCCGTCACCCTCGGGCGCGGAGAGGATCTGCTGGGTGACGCGGCCCTTGGCGACGGTGTGCGTCGCATTGTCGCCCACCGTCGAGCGGATCGATGGGTCGGACGTGCCGGCAAGGCCCAATGCGCTGGTCTCGACATCGCTGCGCGCGGAGGGGCCACCGAACAGTGCGTCGAGGGTCTGGCCCTGCAGTGTCTCGTCGGAAGGGCGGGGCACGCCCTGCTGCGGCGGCTTCAGCGCGAAATCGGGCGGGACCACCAGCGGCGACTGGCGCTGCACGGCGAACTCGTCCGGACGATCGCGGTTGAACAGGCCGGTGCTGCCGCAGCCCGAAAGCGCCAGGGCGCCGGTTGCCACGAGGATCAGTTTGGACACGGTCTTCATCAACGCAACTCTCCGGAGGCGGGCTCAACCTGCGCCACTTGTTCCGGCTTTTCGCGCGAAAGCAGGGAGCGGGCAAGGATTATCAGGACACCGATGCTGATCGCGGCATCGGCGAAATTGAAGATCAGGAACGGCCGGAAATCGCCGAAGTGCAAGTCGGCATAGTCGATCACGAAGCCATGATCCCAGCGATCGCGGATGTTGCCCAGCGCGCCGCCGAGCACCAGCGCCAGCGGCAGCACATCGGCCAGCAGGCGCTCGCGCAGCATCCACACGGCGACGAACAGGGCGATCGCTCCGGTCGCCGCGATCAGCAGGAAGCGCATCTCCACCGATCCGGCGGTCAGCAGGCCCAGCGAGATGCCGTAGTTCTCGGTCCAGCGGAAATCGAAGAAGGGCAGCACCTCCACCACGCGCACGTTGTAGAGGTTGAGGCCCTTGTCGACCCAGATCTTGATGGCCTGGTCGATGACGAAGACCGCCAGCGCCAGCACCACGCCGATCATCCGGTTGCGCCAGGCGTGCCTGTTCTCGATGCTCATGCGGCGGGTTCCAGCGTGCTCACGACATCGTCGCAGCGGGCGCAGAGGGCGCCATCGTCCTGCACTTCAGGCAGATGGCGCCAGCAACGGCCGCATTTGTTCATCTCGGTGGGCGCGACCGCCACTGCATCGCCCTGGCCGCGCGAGACTTTCGCGGTGATGAACAGTTCCGCGAGATCGGCGTCCGGCGCGGTTTCAGGCACGGTCACTTCGGCGGCGAGGCTGGAGCCGACGATCTTGTCACGCCGCAGCGGCTCGATCGCTTCGGTGACCTGCTGGCGCAGCGCGCGCAAGGTCGCCCAGCGGGCGAGGTCGGCTTGCGCTTCGGGCACCTCGGGCCATTCGAGCAAGTGGACGCTGTCGGCGCCGGGGTAGCGGCTCTGCCACACTTCCTCGGCGGTGAAGACCAGCACCGGCGCGGCGTAGCGGATCAGCGCCTGGAACAGCGTGTCGAGCACGGCACGATAGGCGCGGCGCTTCGGATCGCCGGGAGCGTCGCAGTAGAGGCTGTCCTTGCGGATATCGAAGAAGAACGCGGACAAGTCCTCGTTGCAGAAGTCGATCAGCGCGCGGACGTAAGTGTTGAAATCGAAGTCCGCGACCGCCTGCCTCAGCGTGGCGTCCAGCTGGCCCAGCAGCGTGAGCACGTACCGCTCAAGCTCGGGCATCTCCTCGACCGGCAGCGCCTCGGCGTCATCGTAGTCGGCCAGCGCGCCCAGCATGTAGCGGAAGGTGTTGCGCAGCTTGCGGTACTGGTCGGCAACGCCCTTCAGGATCTCGTCACCGATGCGGTGATCCTCGGTGTAGTCGACCGACAGCGCCCAGAGGCGAATGATGTCGGCGCCGTTGGTCTCCATGACCTTCAAGGGGCTGACCGTGTTGCCCAGCGACTTCGACATCTTGAGGCCCTTGGCGTCCATGGTGAAGCCATGGGTCAGGACCGCGTTGTACGGCGCACGGCCGCGAGTGGCGCAGCTTTCGAGCAGCGAGGACTGGAACCAGCCGCGATGTTGGTCCGAGCCTTCCAGGTAGAGGTCGGCCGGCCACGACAGCTCGGGCCAGCGGCCGCTTTCCAGCACGAAGGCGTGCGTGGAGCCGCTATCGAACCAGACGTCGAGGATGTCGGTCACGCGCTCGTAGTCGTCGGCCTGGTACTTGCTGCCGAGGTATTCCTGCGCGCGGGCATCGGACCAGGCGTCGACGCCGTCCTGCTTCACCGCGGCGACGATGCGGGCGTTGACTTCGGGGTCGACGAGGTACTGGCCGGACTTGGCGTGGACGAACAGCGTGATCGGCACGCCCCAGGCGCGCTGGCGGCTGAGCACCCAGTCGGGCCGCCCTTCCACCATCGCACCGATGCGGTTGCGGCCCTTTTCGGGGACGAAGCGGGTGTCGGCGATGGCCTGCAGCGCGGTTTGGCGCAGGGTGCGCTGCGGGGTCTCGACTTCGCTCGACCCGAACGGGGAAGAGGAACCCTCATTTTCAACTCCGTTCGTGTCGAGCGAAGTCGAGACACGCTGGCCTCCCACACGATCCATCGGCACGAACCACTGCGGCGTGCAGCGATAGATCACCTTGGCCTTCGAGCGCCACGAATGCGGGTACGAATGCTTGTAGTCCGCACTTGCCGCCAGCAGCCCGCCGGCCTCGCGCAAGTCGGAGCAGATCGGACCGTCGGGCGCGTTGAACTTGGGGTTGATGACCGAGCCCTGACCGCCGAGCCATGGCCAGTCGGCGCGGTACTTGCCGTCGGCCTCGACCACGAACTTGGGACCGATGCCGTGCGCCTTGCACAGCTCGAAGTCGTCCTCGCCATGGTCGGGCGACATGTGGACGAGGCCAGTGCCGCTGTCGGTGGTGACGAAGTCGCCGGGCAGCATCGGACGCAGTTCGGCGAAGAACCCGCCGAGGTGATGCATCGGGTGACGGGCAAGGGTGCCGGCGAGGTCGGAGCCTACAAAGGAGATAACTTTGCCGGTCTCGTCAGTGACCTGCCACCACTCGCCCGGGTATCGCTGCATGAACGCGGAGTAGAGTAAGGCGGCAACGACAAATTTCCGGTCACCTTGCTGCACCAGGAGGTACAGAACGTCAGGCCCATACGCGAGCGCCTGGTTCACCGGGATCGTCCACGGCGTCGTCGTCCAGATCACCGCATGCGCGCCGACCAGTTCGGGCACCGGGCTCTCGATGATCTCGAACGCAACGTCGATCTGGGTCGAGACGATGTCCTCGTACTCGACCTCGGCCTCGGCCAGCGCGGTCTTTTCGACCGGGGACCACATCACCGGCTTGGCGCCGCGATAGAGCTGGCCGCTCTCCGCGAACTTGAGCAGTTCGGCGACGATAGTGCCTTCGGCCTGCGGGTCCATCGTCAGGTAGGGATTGTCCCAATCGCCGTTGATGCCGAGGCGCTTGAGCTGCTCGCGCTGGACGTTCACCCACTCGGCGGCATAGGCGCGGCACTCGGCGCGGAACTCGATTGGATCGACCTGGTCCTTGTCCAGCTTCTTCTTGCGGTACTGCTCCTCGACCTTCCACTCGATGGGAAGGCCGTGGCAGTCCCAACCGGGCACGTAGGGCGCGTCCTTGCCCAGCAGCGTCTGGGTGCGCACCACCATGTCCTTGAGGATGTGGTTGAGCGCATGGCCGATGTGCATGTCGCCATTGGCATAGGGCGGGCCGTCGTGGAGGATGAACTTCTCGGCCCCGGCGCGGGCCTCGCGGGTCTTGGCGTAGAGGTCCTGTTCCTGCCAGCGCGCCAGGATCGCCGGCTCCTTCTGGGGGAGGCCGGCCTTCATCGGGAAGTCCGTCTTGGGCAGGAAGACGGTGGATCGGTAATCGCGCTCTTGGGTCATGACCTGCGGCCCTTAGCCGCGAGCGGGGCGCGGTGCAATTTATGGTTGGGGGGCTGCCCCTCCACCACTCGCTACGCGAGCGGTCCCCCTCCCCGAGACAAGCTCGGGGAGGATTGGCACCGTCGCTTTCAGATCCTCCTCGAGCTTGCTCGGGGAGGGGGACCGCCAGCCATCGGCTGGTGGTGGAGGGGCTTCTTACTTCGCCGCCGGCGCCGCCGCCGAGGCATTGGCCGGCAAGCCGCCCAGTTGGCTCACCAGCTTGGTGTAGGCGTCGAGATAGGCCAGCACGATGATCTGGCCGATCTGCGTGTTCTGGTAGCCGCCGCCACCCGCCGCGCCGAAGGTGCCGCCGAAGAACCCGCCGCCGGCGCCGCCGAAGCTGACGTCGCTCTTGCGGGCATAGCCCTCGGTCAGCGCTTCCTCGACCGTGGTGCGCGAATTGACGATCGAGAGGGTGACGTTCGCCTCTCCCTTCTTGACGTTGAGGCCGCCCGCGATCGCGCCCAGGCCACGGCCGAACATGCCGCCGAGACCGCCGAGCACCGCGCCCATGCCGCCGCCGCCCGAGTTGTTGTTGGTGGAAACGATGTCGGGCTGGAGGAAGTAATCTGCCGCCTTGACCTGGCCCTTGCCCAGGTTCGATCCGCCCTGCAACTCGCCATCGTCGGCCAGCGCGCGCTCCATCGAGCGGCTCTGCATCGAGCGCCCGCGGTTGACCAGGGTGAAGCAGCCGGACTTCTGCACGAAGATGCGCAGGATCGCCTCGGGGCTGCCCAGGCTGAGCTCGCGCCACCACTGGTTGTCCGGCTCGACGATGGCGACGGTGCCCAGGTTGCGCGAGCAGACGGGGATCGCCTGCGTGCCCTGCGCCTGCAGCTTGCGGCCAGACGACTGGTCCGCCAACGCGGCGTTGCTGGTGAATGCAATGGTCAGCGCAACCGCTGCACCGATGTACTTCATCATGATTTCGACCCTCCTGCTTTGCCGTCATTATGACGACAAACCGCGATGCCCTTCGCGGCCCCGCGCCTTACTTGCGCAACTTGCAGCTGCAAACAAGCTCTTCTGCACAGGGGTGTGAAAAGGGGCTTTCCAGGTCCTCCCCTGCAAGGGGAGGTGGCAGTCCGCAGGACTGACGGAGGGGTGTCACCGCCTGCGTAATGTGCGACCGAGAGGGCTACACCCCTCCACCACCCCCTGCGGCGGCGGTCCCCCTCCCCTTGCAGGGGAGGATCTGGGTCAAACCGGCATCACGGCCATGTTGTCGATCAGCCGTGCCTTGCCGATGCGCGCGGCGACCAGCAGGCGCATCGGCTTGGGGCCGCGCGCCATCAGCACCGACAGATCGGCCGCATCGCACAGCTCGGCATAGTCGACCGAGAGGAACCCGCTCGCCAGCAGAGTGCGCGCGAGGTGCGCCAGGGCATCGCCGACATCGACCCCGCTCTCGATCTCGACAATGGCGGCGCGCATGGCCTGGGGCAGGGCCACGGCAGCGGCACGCTGCTCGGGCGTGAGGTAGGCGTTGCGCGAGCTCATCGCCAGGCCATCGGCCTCGCGTACGGTGGACACGCCATGGATCGCGTCGGCGCGCGGCAACGTCAGGTCGAGGTCGCGCGCCATGCGGCGGATGACGGCGAGCTGCTGCCAGTCCTTCTCGCCGAACAGGGCCAGATCCGGCCGCACCTGGTTGAACAGCTTGGACACCACGGTGGCGACGCCATCGAAATGACCGGGCCGCGCAGCCCCGTCCAACCCTTCGCTCACGCCGGACACAGAGACGTTGGTGGCGAAGCGGGCAGGATACATGACCTCGACGCTCGGCGCCCAGACCAGGTCCACGCCCTCCGCCTCAAGAAGCGCGCAATCGCGTTCCAGCTGGCGAGGATAGGCGTCCAGATCCTCGTTCGCTCCGAACTGGAGCGGGTTCACGAATATCGAGACGACGACGCTTGCCGCCCGCCGTCTCGCCTCGCGCACCAGGGTGAGATGGCCCTCGTGCAGCGCGCCCATGGTGGGCACCAGGGCCACCGGGCCCTGGCTGCGCAAGGCGTCGACAGCGCTTCGCAGTGGATCAAGGGTGTGGATCAATTGCATTGCGGCGGCACGCTCCGATATGATGTCGGCAGGATCGGACTCAGGGTTGCGCGATGTGCCGCGCCAGCTGCGAGCCGGCAACGTTTTTAGATAGCCAGGGAAAAGACCGTGACAGCGCACCGCATCGTCTTCGCCAACGAGAAAGGCGGCACCGGCAAGTCCACCACCGCGGTCCACGTGGCCATCGCGCTCGCGTACCAGGGCGCACAGGTCGCGTGCATCGACCTCGACCATCGCCAGCGCACGCTGTTTCGCTACATGGAGAACCGCCTCGACACCGAGAAGCGGCGCGCCATCGCGCTGCCGGGCACGCGCTTCACCTACTACGACGGGCAGAGCGTCGAGGAGCTGGAGGAGATCGCGGCCGAGATCGGCGCCGGGCAGGACTTCCTGCTGTTCGACACGCCCGGCAAGGACGATCCGCTCGCCCGCCATGTCGCCACCACCGCCGACACGCTGGTGACGCCGCTGAACGACAGCTTCGTCGATTTCGACCTCATCGGCCAGGTCGAGGGCGAGACCTTCAAGGTGAAGAAGCTCTCCTTCTATGCGGAACTGATGTGGGAAGCGCGCAAGAAGCGCGCGCACTCGACCATCAACGAGGCGAAGCGCGATCTCGACTGGGTGGTGGTGCGCAACCGCACCCAGCAGCTCCAGGCGCGCAACATGAAGCGCCTCGACGGGGCACTGCAGGAGCTGTCCAAGCGCGTGGGCTTCCGCATCGCCGGTGGCCTGTCGGAGCGCGTGATCTTCCGCGAGCTGTTTCCCTCGGGCCTCACCTTGCTGGACAAGGGGCACCTGGGTGACCTTGGTACCAGCCACCTGGTCGCGCGGCAGGAACTGCGCGGCCTCGTCGCCGGGCTGAACCTGCCCGTACCCACCCGCCCGCCCGTTTCGGACGAGGCGGAACTGGCAGTCGCGGCGGAGTGAGCCTGCCCTTCGTCATCCCGCAGAGAGGTACCCGCGCGTGATCAAGCTCGTCATCCTGGTCGCGCTCGCGCTGGTCGCATGGAAGCTGGCGACGGGGCGCTGGCCCTGGCAGCCCAAGGCGGTGAGCGGCCCTTCGGTGCAGGATCGCGCCGGCCGCCAGCGCGCCAGCACGTTGCTGGGCGTGGCGCCGGGCGCCGGGCGGCAGGACATCATCGAGGCGCACCGCCGGCTCCTCGCGCAAGTCCACCCCGATCGGGGCGGCAGCAACGAGCTGGTGCACGAAGCCAATGCGGCGCGCGACACGCTGCTGGCCGCGCTGCCCCCGCACGCTACGGACTGATGCCGGCAGCCTGGACCGGTCCTGATCGAATGACATCGCTTCACAATCCCGTTCGTGTCGAGCGAAGTCGAGACACGAGAGCACTGCCCCAACGTGTCTCGACTTCTCTCGACACGAGCGGATCTGTCTATGTGGTTTCACGCAAACAGGACAGATCGTAGGTGGCCCACGCATTCGATCCCACGATCCTGCGCGAATACGACATCCGCGGCGTGTTCGGTACCACGCTGGGAGTCGAGGACGCGCAGGCGATCGGCCGCAGCTTCGGCACGCTGGTGGCGCGTGGCGGCCCAGGTCTCGGCAGCAAGGGTGCGCAAGCGTGGCCCAAGGTGGTGGTCGGCTACGACGGACGCCTGAGTTCGCCGATGCTGGAAAGCGCGCTGATCACCGGCCTCATCGCCAGCGGTGTCGATGTGGTCAGCGTCGGGCTCGGGCCGACGCCGATGCTGTACTACGCCGAAGCCTCAATGCAGGATGTGCAGGGCGGCATTCAGATAACTGGCAGCCACAATCCCGCCGATCACAATGGCTTCAAGATGGTACTTGGCGGGGCTCCGTTCTTCGGTGCGGATATCCAGACGCTCGGCGCGATGGCGGCCGAAGGCGACTGGGATGACGTTGTCGGGGAAGACGGGCGCGAAGCTGGCTGCGTCACCCGGGTCGATATCCTGGACGCCTATGTCACGCGCCTGCTGCAGGGCATCGACGGGTTGCCCGCCGACAGGCTTGCCGCCATGCGGATCGGCTGGGATGCGGGGAACGGCGCGGCCGGCCCCGCCCTCGAGCTGCTGACCAGCCGCATGCCAGGCGAGCATCACCTGCTCTTCACCCAAATCGACGGAACGTTTCCCAACCATCATCCTGACCCTACCGAAGAGTGCAACCTTGCAGACTTGCGGGCCCTGGTCGCGGCCAAGAACCTCGATTTCGGAGTCGCTTTCGATGGCGATGCCGACCGCCTGGGCGTGGTCGACGGGCAGGGGCGGGTGATCTGGGGGGACCAGCTGCTCGGCGTGTTTGCCGAGGACCTGCTCCGCGAGCTGCCCAACGCCACCGTGATCGCCGACATCAAGGCCAGCCGCGCGCTGTTCGACACCATCGCCGCGCATGGCGGCAAGCCGCTGATGTGGAAGACCGGGCACTCGCTGATCAAGGCCAAGATGCAGGAAACCGGCGCGCCGCTGGCCGGCGAGATGACCGGGCACGTGTTCTTCAAGCATGGATACTATGGCTTCGACGACGGGCTCTACGCCGCCGTGCGCCTGATCGCCGCCTCGCTACGGCTGGGCCGGACGGTGACCGAACTGCGCGGGGCGATGCCGGAAATGTTCAACACGCCCGAGCTGCGCTTCCGGGTGGACGAAAGCCGCAAGTTCGCCGCGGTCGAGGAAGTGCGGGAGCGGCTTGCCCGGACCGGCGCCGAGGTGGTCGACCTCGATGGCGTGCGGGTGACAACGTCCGACGGCTGGTGGTTGCTCCGGGCATCGAACACGCAGGACGTGCTGGTTGCCCGGGCCGAGAGCGGGACGGCAGAGGGGCTGGAGCGGCTGCTGGGACAGATCGACGAGCAGCTGGCTTTGTCGGGGCTGCGGCGGGGGTAGCGCCGTTGCGCTTCTCCCTCCACCAGCCCCAAGAAGAAAGGGGAGCCGCAAGGCCCCCCTCCCTCAATCGACGATGGGCTGAAGCTCAGCTCGTCTTGTCGCTCGTGCGCGAGGTGCTGCCGACGCCCGCCAAGGCGGTCGAGCCGACACCCTCGGTCGTGTTCGCGCCACCGGTGCTCGAGGTCGAGGACGAGCCGGTCGTCGACGAAGTGCCGGTCGACGAACTGCCGGTGCTGCCACCGAGGCTGAGGCTGGTCGACCCGGTGCCCTGGCTCGAGGTTCCGGTGCCGCCGCTCAGGCCAGAGCTACCCGACGTGCCCGAGCCAGGCCCGGTGCCGGCGCTGCTGCTGCCGGTGAACCCGGACCCGCTCGACCCGTAGCTGCTCGACCCATAGCTGCCGCCAAAACTACCGGCGCTCGAGCTGCGATCCTGGACGCGCAAGTTGTTCTGCACGTGCTTCACGCCGGAGATGTGCTCGACGCAATCCTCGGCCCGGCGCTTGGCGTCGCGGCTCTCGACGGTGCCGTCGAGCGTCAGCTCGCCGTCCTTGACGCTGACCGTGATGTGGCTGGCATCGATGTGGTGATCGTGCGTCAGGTGATCGTTGGCATCCTCGCGGATCCGCTCGTCGGAACGGGTGTAGTTCGAAGGTCCGCGTCCGCGATGGCTCTGCTGCTGGCCGTAGCTCCGGCCCTGCTGCTGATCCTGACGCTGATCCTGCTCCCGGCGGCGCGAGGCATCCTCGTCACCGAACCAGCTGGCGATCTCGTCACCCGCCTTGGCCAGGAAACCGCGGCTCTCGCCGTACTGGCGCCAGCTGCCGTAATCCTCGTGGCCGGAGCGGTTGCTGCTGCGGCTATGGCGATCGTCGTCGTCGCGGTTCAGCCAGGCGCCGACACCATAGCTGGGGCGATAGGATTCGCTCGACCGCGCACCGCCGGAGACGCCGCCGCCGCGGTTGTAGAAGTCACGCCCGCCGTAGTCCTCGCTGGTAAAGCTGCCGAAATCGTTGCCACCGCTGGCATCGTAGTTCCGGCCGGCATAGCCCCGCGTCGCCTGGTCCTGGCGTCCCTGCGAGCTCTGCCAACCGCGCCCGCCGCGATCGTGATCGGGGCCGTAGCCGCCGCGCGCCTGGTCGTAGTTGCGCGAAGCGTCGCGCTGATCGCGGCGCAAGTCATCGTCGTTCAGCTGGCCGCGATAGCTCGAGCCGCCACGGTAATCCTGCGAGGCGCCGCGGCTGAAATCCTGGCTGCGCCCATAGTTGCTGCTGCCGTAACCGCTGCTGCCATAGTCCTGGTCGCCGTAGCTGCCACCGAATTGGCTGCCCTGGCCCGAGAAGCGGTAGTCACGCGAGTTGTCGTCGCTGCCGCCGCGCTGGTTGCTGTCCTGCTGCCAGTCACCGCCTTGCTGGCGGAAGGTGTCGCCCTGCCACTGGCTGACCTGGCCGGATTGGCTCGAGTGGTTGGGCGAGCCGGACTCGCTGCGGTATCCGCCGCCTTGCTGCTCGCTGCGGCCATAGGGATTTTGACGATCGCGTTCGTTCATCGGATTTCTCCATTGCTTGGGTGCTCGGGAGCGGGACTGATGTGCTCGAAGGCGCACACGTTTCCCGATCCCTCCCAGTGAACCTAGAACGCGGCGCTCCGGCGCTTCGCTCCACCGCTGGGCGCACGATGTGCTCCGTCGAACGCAACATAAGTTGTTGTAACAGCGCGGTTACATCTCGCATGTGCAGCATGGTTGAGAGCGGCGCCTGTCGGGTGGCGCGAGGTGACAGGCGGCGGGTCGTTGCGCGGCATCGTGAGATGGATCTCTGCGTTCGGGGAATAGCGAGAGCATCCCAATCTTTTCGCGCCCTTGTTGCGATACGCCAGCATTGCTCGCGACGAGCACGCGGCGGCTGGCACCGACACCGACTGACCTCGCCTTGAAGCGGCCGCCAGGTGCCTCCTTGTTCACCCGCCTTGTCCCGGCGCCGGCTTGTCGCCACTTTGGTCCGATGCCCGCGACCGACCTGCCGCCCGAGATCGAAGCCTGGTTCGCCGGGCGAGGGTGGCGGGCGCGGCGGCATCAGGCGGAGATGCTGCAGGCCAGCGACGCCGGGCTGCACGCGCTGCTCGTCGCCGACACCGGCGCGGGCAAGACGCTCGCCGGGTTTCTGCCGACGCTGGCGGCGTTCTGCCCCTCGCGGCTGGACGGCGCGCCTGCGCCCGAGGGGCTGCACACGCTCTACGTCTCGCCGCTCAAGGCGCTCGCGCACGACGTGCAGCGCAACCTGCTCACGCCCGTGGAGGAGATGGGCCTGGGCCTGCGGATCGAGACTCGCAGCGGCGACACCCCGTCCGATCGCAAGGCGCGGCAGCGCGCACGTCCGCCTCATGTGCTGCTGACCACGCCCGAATCGTTGTCGCTGCTGCTGAGCTATCCCGAAGCGGCGACGCTGTTCGCTGGGCTCAAGCGCGTGGTGATCGACGAGATCCATGCCTTTGCGACCGGCAAGCGGGGGGATCTGCTCGCGCTGGCGCTGTCACGGCTGCAGGCGCTCGCGCCGCAGTTGCAGCGCGCCGGACTCTCGGCGACGGTCGCGGTGCCCGAGGAGTACCAGGGCTGGCTGGCGCCGTGGGGCGACATCGACAGCGTCGCGCTCGTCCAGGGCGAGAAGGGCGCCGACCCGCACGTCGCGATCCTGCTTCCCGAGGGGGAGCGCATCCCCTGGAGCGGGCACGCGGCAACCTGGGCGATCCCGCAGCTCTACGCCCAGATCAAGGCGCACCGCACCACGCTGATCTTTACCAACACGCGGTTCCTGGCCGAATACATCTTCGAGTGGCTGTGGGATGCCAACGACGACAACCTGCCGATCGGCATCCACCACGGCTCGCTGTCGAAAGAGGCGCGGCGCAAGGTGGAAGGCGCGATGGCGCGGGGCGAGCTGCGCGCCCTGGTCTGCACCGCCAGCCTCGATCTGGGGGTCGACTGGGGCGACATCGACCTGGTCGTCCAGATGGGCGCGCCCAAGGGCTCCTCGCGCCTGCTGCAGCGCATCGGGCGCGCGAATCACCGGCTCGATCAGCCCAGCAAGGCGCTGCTGGTTCCGGGCAACCGGTTCGAGTTCATCGAGGCGATGGCGGCGCAGGAGGCGGTCGAGCTCGGCATCCGCGATGGCGAGGATTTTCGCGCGGGCGGCCTCGACGTGCTCGCCCAGCACGTGATGGGCTGCGCCTGTGCCGGGCCGTTCCGCGAGGAGAACTTGCGCGCCGAAGTGCGCAGCTGCTTGGCCTATGCCTGGATCGACGAGGCGATCTTCACCCGTGTGCTCGATTTCGTCGCCACCGGCGGCTACGCGCTGCGCTCTTACGACCGGTTCAAGCGGATCGTGAAGGACCGTGACGGCACCTGGCGGCTGGCGCACCCCGAGCATGCCGCGCGGCACCGGCTCAATGCCGGGATCATCGTCGATTCCGAGATGCTGGAAGTGCGGTTCCGCAACGGCCGGTCGCTGGGCAAAGTGGAGGAAATGTTCGGCGCCAGCCTCAAGCCGGGGGACACCTTCCGCTTCGCCGGCATCGATCTCGAAGTCGAATCGATGAAGGATCTGGAGCTGGTGGTGCGCGCCGCCAGGAAGTCGGCGACGATCCCCAGCTATACCGGCCTGCGCCTGCCCATCACCGGGACGCTGTCGGAGCGCGTGCGCGAGATGCTGGCCGACCGGGCGGGCTGGGCGCGGTTTCCCGACGACGTGCGCGAGTGGCTGGAGGTGCAGGACTATCGCTCGCACCTGCCGGTCCCGGGGCGGCTGCTGGTGGAGAGCTTTCCGCATCGCGGGGTCGAGTACACGACGTACTACACGTTCGAGGGCTGGAACGCGAACCAGTCGCTGGGCATGTTGCTGACGCGGCGGATGGAGGATCGCGGTCTGGGCCCGCTCGGCTTCGTGGCCACGGACTACACGCTGGCGGTATGGGGCTTGCAGGCGGTGGAGGATCCGGTCGACCTCCTCTCGCCCGACATCCTGACGCACGAGTTCGTCGACTGGGTGCAGCAGTCGCACTTGCTGCGCCGCGCCTTTCGCGAGGTGGCGGTGATCTCCGGCCTCGTCGAGCGGCAGCAGCCGGGCAAGAAGAAGTCGGGCAGGCAGGTCACCTTCTCGACCGACCTGATCTACGACGTCCTGCGCAAGTACGAGCCCGACCACCTGCTGATCCAGGCCGCCTGGGCCGATGCCCGCGAGCGCATGACCGATGTCGGCCGGGTGGGCGACGTGCTCGACCGGGCAGCGACCCAGATCGACCATGTGCACCTCGATCGCATCAGCCCGCTGTCGGTCCCGGTGATCTCGATGATCGGGCGCGAGAACCTGCCGTCGGGCGCGGCGGACGACGACCTGCTGCTGGAGGCGGAGAGCCTGGCCTCGCTGGCTATGCGGACCGATCCGGTGGTCGAGGTCGAGGGGGATTAGGGTTCACGCGGAGGCGCGGAGACGCGGAGGAAGAAAGAAGAATAATTCGCGCAGAGGCGCAGAGAGGAGGAAGAAGGAGGGGGTTGGACGCCGCAGGCGCGATATGCCTGCCGACTTCTCAGTGCGGGTTAGAGGGCGGCTTCGCCGCGATTTTTCGGCCGCCAGCTTCCTCATGCTTTTTCGCGCCTCTGCGCCTCTGCGCGAAAAGTGGTTTCCCATCCTGATCTTCTCCGCGTCTTCGCGCCTCCGCGTGAAACTCCCTTCATCGCCTACAAAAGAAAAGGGGCGGATCGCTCCGCCCCTCCAGGACCCTCTCGGGTATGTACCCGTCAGCTTACTTGCTGAACTGGGAGAACTGCTCGTTGCCGACGAAGCCGAACTTGGTGATCTGCGAGGCCTTGATGATCTGCAGGACCTTGGCCGACAGATCGTAGCTGGCGCCGCCGTCCGGCTGGAACTGCAGCTCGGGCTCGACCTTGAAGGTGAGCGATTCGCGCAGGTTGTTCACCAGGATCGGACCGTCGATCTGGGTGCCGTTCCACAGGATCTTGTCGTCCGGCGTGATCACGACCTTGTTCTTGACCGGATCGACCGGCGGGGGCGTGCTCGTCGGCGGCGTGGCCACCGGCAGGTCGATGTCGATCGAGTGGGTGGCGACCGGGATGGTGATGATGAACATGATCAGCAGCACGAGCATGACGTCGATCAACGGCGTCGTGTTCATCTCCATCATCGGAGAGCCGTCGTCCTTGCCGCCTGACATTGCCATGGGGAAGTACTCCTAGTTTCTTGTTCTGAGCCGCGTCAGGCGTTCGGATCGACGGGGTTCGAGATGAAGCCCACCGTCGGATAGCCCGAGACCTGCACGTTGTAGATGGCACCGGCCACGCAGCGCCACGGAGCCTGCACGTCGCCGCGGATGTGGACCTGCGGGATCGCGTCGGGGTTGTTCTTCAGCGCCTCCGGGCCGCCCTCGCGCTTGACGATGTCATCGAGGCGCTTGAACGCACGGTCGCGGAGTTCTTCCGAAGTGACCGGGGTGACGTTGTTGAAGTACACGCGGCACTCGCCATTTCGCGAAGCGCCGGCGAAGCCCGGCTCGCCGGCCGCGCGACCGGCATCGTCGGTGGTCGAGACGGTGAGCAGCAGGTTCTCGACCTTGTCCTTGGATTCGGTCGATTCGATGATCGGAATGCGCAGCTTTTCGATCGTCTGGATCGCGACCGGAACCGCGATCAGGAAGATGATCAGGAGCACCAGCATCACGTCGACGAGCGGCGTGGTGTTGATGTCGGACATGGGTGTTTCTGCACCGCCTCCGCCCGTAGAAATCGCCATAGTGTTGTCCTAGTTCCTAGCCCTGGATCCGAGGGTCGACCTCGGGAACAGGTGCGAAGGGGCGCGCATGCCCGCCCTTCGCACCTGCAGCCGGTGTCTTACGACTTGACCGGAGTGGCGGCGGGCTTCGCCGGAGCGGCGACCGTCTTGGCCGGGGCAAGCGCAACGGCAGGCTTCACCGCACCACGCGAGGTGATGTTGGCGAGCACGTCGTTCGAGAAGCCGGTCAGCAGCTCGGCGATGCGCTTGTTGCGGGCCTGCAGGTAGTTGTAGGCGAGCACCGCGGGAACCGCGACGAGCAGGCCGAGCGCGGTCATGATCAGAGCTTCACCGACCGGGCCGGCGACCTTGTCGATCGAGGCCGAACCGGCGAGGCCGATGTTGATCAGCGCGCGGTAGATGCCGACCACGGTACCGAACAGACCGATGAACGGCGAGGTCGCACCCACGGTGGCGAGGAAGGGCAGACCCGAAGCGAGGCGGGCGTTGACCGAAGCTTCCGAGCGGGCGAGCGAGCTGTGCATCCAGTCGTGGGCTTCCAGCGCGTCGGTCATCTTGGCGTGCTGCTCTTCGGCCGAGAGGCCGTCGTCGACGATCTGGCGCCATGCGCTGTTCTTCTCGAGCTTGGTGGTGCCTTCGCGCAGCGTCGGCGCCTTCCAGAATGTCGAGCGGATGGTGTTGTACTGGCGCAGGATCTTGGCCTGTTCGAAGTACTTGGTGAACAGGATGTAGAACGAGCCGAAGGACATGATGCCCAGGATCACGACGGTCGCATAGGCGATGAAACCGCCCTGCTCGAGCGCTTCGGCGAAACCGAACTTGTTCTGCGGCGCGCCCTGGGCGCCGGCGGCGAGAAGGTCAACGATAAGCATGCGGTTTAGTCCTCTTGAAACAGAAACTTGCTAAGTGGATGTGCTTGGCAGGCGGCGCGTGCCGCCCGCGGATGTCACGAAAGCGGCTTACTCCGGGATGACCCAGCGAATGCGGTTCGAGTAGCTGCTCTGTACCGGCTGACCGTTCTGCAGTGCCGGCTTGAAGCGGGCGCGGCGCGTCACGTTCTTGCAGGTGGCGTCGTCAAGCTCGGGCGTGCCGCTGGAACTGGTGACGGTGCAGTCCACCACGCGGCCATCGGTGCCGACGGTGACGCGGAAGCCGGTGGTGCCCGTCTTTTCCTCACGCAAGGCGCGCTGCGGATAGTCGTCCGGGGTGGCCCAGGACGCGGGGTTGCCGCGCGGCTGGGCGGCAGAGGTCGGACCCGTTGGCGCCGGCGGCGCAGGCGGTGCCGGTGGAGCCACGATCGGCGGACCGGCCAGCACGACCGGCGGCGCCGGCGGCGGGGCGACCGTCACGGTCTGGATCTGCGGCGGCGTCGTCGCGACGTTGATCTTCACCGGAGGAGCGACCGGCGGCGGCGGAGCCTCCACCTTCTTCTCCGGAGGTGGTGGTGGCTCCTCCTCCTTCTTCGGTTCCTCTTCCTTGATGTCCACGGTCGTCACCTTCTGGACCGCCTTCTTGTACGCCTCATAGGCGAGACCGGTGACGAGCGCGTAACCAATGAAGATATGTATCAGCGCAACAATGACGATCGCGGTAACCTTGTTACCGCTCATCGATTGGTCAGCGTAAGCCATTCAGATACATCACTCCATCTAACAGGGCCCGGGCAAACCCGGGGGAGCCCACGAACGCCGCCCCTGTGGCGCCCGTGAAGAAACTATTATGTCCACCCTGACGACAAACGACCCGCTCTTCCAGAGCGCAATCGCTCCTGGAGCAAACCGCGGGGACGTTTTTTTGCTGTCATCCCCGATTTTGCGCAATTCTTAGCGGTGAAGGTCAACCCGTGCAACGCTCTTTCGGCCTGCCATCCGTTAACTTTCGATTCAGTAGCCACACGCAGGACTTCGCCTTATCCCGGTGTGATCGATCCCACCCGGTTTGGTGACGCGATGCGGCCGTGGCATGACAGGGGCCGGGAGAATCTTGGAGATTGCGCAGATGACCTTTCCCCGTCGGCCCCTGGCGGTGGCTCTACTGGCCCTCGCCGCCGGTGCGGTGCCGGTTGCATCGGTGACGGCACAAGTGCCAACCCTGGTGCCCGCGACCTCCGCGCCCACCGCGCTGACTTATGCGGACCTCGCCGCATTGGCCGATTCGGCGCCGCTGGTGGTGCGTGCCCGCCTGCGCAAGCTGGTGCGGGTCGAGGACGCGCGCATGCGCCCGGCCGCTCCGGGTACGGCACGCTTCTATATCCAGGCCGAGACGCGGGCGCTGATCACCGGCGGCAGTCCGATCGGGCAGGCCTTCGCCTACCTGGTAGACCTGCCGGTAACCGCGAAGGGCAAGCCGCTCGCGCGCAAGAAGGACGAGGTGATCCTGTTCGCCCGCACGGTGCCGAGCCGTCCCGGCGAGCTGCAGCTGGTGCGCCCCGGTGCGCAGATCGCCTGGAGCGAGGCGACGGAAGCGCGGCTGCGCACGATCATCACCGCCCTGCTGGCGCCCGACGCGCCGGCGCGGGTGACCGGCGTGCGTGAGATGATCCACGTGCCCGGAACTCTGGCCGGGGAGGGCGAGACCCAGATCTTCCTCAATACGGCCGACAACTCCGCCGCCAGCATCACCGTGCGTCGCCAGCCCGGCCGGCCGCCGCAATGGGGCGCCTCGTTCTCCGAACTGGTCGCCGAACTCGGCAGTCCGCCGGAGCGCGACACGCTGCAGTGGTATCGGCTCGCCTGCGCGCTCCCGGCCAGCCCGCCGCCCGAGGCGAACATGTCGGAAGGCGAAACCTCGCGCGCGATGGCCGAGGCCGACTATCGCTTCGTCCTCGATGCGCTCGGGCCGTGCCGCCGCGCGTCCTGACATCGTAGCGGCCGGCGGGGATTAGCCGCTGGCCATCGCGCGTCTGCTCGCTTAGGGCGCGCGTCCGAAAGGGAGCTCCATGGCTGAACCGCTGAACATCGCCCTCGCCGGGCTCGGCACCGTTGGTGCGGGCGTCGTGCGCCTGATCGAGACGAATGCCGAACTGATCGCCCGCCGCGCGCGTCGCCCGATCCGCATCAGCGCGGTGAGCGCGCGCGACCGCACCAAGGACCGCGGCGTCGACCTGTCGGGCTATCGCTGGCTCGACGATCCGGCGGACGTGGCCGGGCAATCCGACATCGACGTGGTCGTCGAGATGGTCGGCGGCTCGGACGGTCCGGCACTGGCATTGGCGAGGAAGGCGATCGCCGGGGGCAAGTCGTTCGTCACCGCCAACAAGGCGATGATCGCGCACCACGGCCTGGAACTGGCCGCAGCCGCAGAGGCCGCGGGCGTCGCGCTCAAGTTCGAAGCCGCGGTCGCGGGCGGGATTCCCGTCATCAAGGGGCTGAGCGAGGGCGCGGCTGCCAACGCGATCGAGCGGGTCTACGGCATCCTCAACGGCACCTGCAACTACATCCTCTCCACCATGGAGGACACCGGCCGCGACTTCGCCGACGTGCTCGCCGAAGCGCAGCGCCTGGGCTATGCCGAGGCCGACCCGACGTTCGATGTCGAGGGCATCGATGCGGCGCACAAGCTGGCGATCCTGGCCGGCATCGCCTTTGGCACCCGGCTGCGCTTCGATGCGGTGGAGACCACCGGCATCTCGGGCGTGATGGCTGCCGACATCGCCCAGGCCCGTGCGCTCGGCTACGTGATCCGCCTGATCGGCACGGCCGAGATCGATCGTCGCGGCGCTGCTCCCGGCCTGTTCCAGCGCGTGCGGCCGCACCTGATCCATTGCGACCATCCGCTCGCCAGCGTCGATGGCGCCACCAATGCCGTCGTCGCCGAGGGCAATTTCATGGGCCGGCTGCTGTTCCAGGGCGCCGGCGCGGGCGAGGGGCCGACGGCGAGCGCGGTCGTCGCCGACCTGATCGACATCGCCCGCGGCGAGAAGGGCGCGGCGTTCTCGATGCCCAGCCACGAGCTCGAATCACTGGAACCGGCGCAGTCGGGGCATCGCCTCGGGCGCTCGTACCTGCGCTTCATCGTGCCCGACCGGCCGGGCGTGCTCGCCGAGATCACCGCGGCGATGCGCGATGCCGGCGTCTCGATCGAAAGCTTCATCCAGAAGGGCCGCGGCGGCGAAGAGGGCGAGGTGATCGTCGCCCTGGTCACTCACGAGGGTCCGGAATCGGGCGTGAGCGAGGCACTGCGCATCCTCCAGGGCTCGGACAGCGTCGCCAAGCCGCCGCTGGTGATGCAGATCATCGGAGGGTAAACGCGCCAGGGTCGAGGGCCGGCGTCGTCCCGGGCTCGACCCGGGACCGGTTCCGCCATGTCCCAGGCTCTCGCATGCGCAGCGGGGCTCGTCGCGACCGCAACCGGTCCCGGGTCAAGCCCGGGACGACGCCAGGCTATGGCACCTTGATCTCGCCCTTGGCGATCCTGTCCGCGTCAGACCCGGCCGGCGCCTCGGGAATGCTCGACAAGTCGATCATGTAGGCCTTCGGGCCGGCGCAGGGCGGGATCAGGCACATTCCCCCCATCGTCGGCTTGCCCTTGAAGATGCCGTTGCCCGAGACGTCGGGAGGCGTCAGGCGGCCGTCGTCCGTGCCGGCCCTGCCGGTCGGATCCTCGGCGCTGCTCGACTGCGCGCGGAACTGCTCGTTGTCGCGCGCGCACACGATGATGTCGTCACCCTTGGGCGCCTCGCAGCGCGGGCGGACGGGCTTGGCATACTTGCCCACGCGCAGCATCAATCCGCGGGCCACTTCGCGGTCGGCCTCGGAAACATTCTGGGCGATCGCGGGCGATGTCGCCGCAAGTGCGAAGAACAACGCGAGGATGGGGGCGCTTCGTCTCGACAATCACAGTTCCTCTGTCTAAGCGCATCGTGCCTTTTAGCACGCCGTACCCGCTTAATCCGGAGTGAACATGCAGAACAAGTCGACGCCCGCAAGCAAAGTTCTCGATCGCGTTCTCGTTCTGGAGATGGTCCGCGTCACCGAAGCCGCCGCCATCGCCGCATCCGAGCTGATCGGCCGGGGCGACGAGAAGGCGGCGGACCATGCCGCCGTCGAGGCCATGCGCAAGGCGTTCGACGGGCTCTACATGGACGGCACCGTGGTCATCGGCGAGGGTGAGCGCGACGAAGCGCCGATGCTGTTCATCGGCGAGAAGGTCGGCGGCGCGCCGGGCAGCGGCCCCAAGATCGACATCGCGCTCGATCCGCTGGAAGGCACCACCATCTGCGCCAAGGCCGGACCGAACTCGCTGGCGGTGCTGGCAGCTGCGGAAGAAGGCGGCCTGTTGAACGCGCCGGACGTCTACATGGACAAGCTGGCGGTCGGTCCCGGTTACCCCGAGGGCATCATCTCGCTCGACAAATCACCGACCGAGAACGTCAAGGCCGTCGCCGCCGCGAAGGGCGTCGAGCCCGGCCAGATCAACGTCTGCGTGCTCGACCGGCCCCGTCACGAGGCGCTGATCGCCGAGCTGCGCGCTCTGGGCTGCGGCGTCGTGCTGATCGGCGACGGCGATGTCGCCGGCGTGATCGCGGTGACCGACGAGGATACCACGATCGACCTGTACATGGGTTCCGGCGGCGCGCCCGAGGGCGTGCTGGCGGCTGCGGCCCTGCGCTGCGTCGGCGGCCAGTTCAACGGCCGGCTGCTGTTCCGCAACGACGACGAGCGCGGCCGCGCCCGCAAGTGGGGCATCGAGGACCTCGACCGGATCTACAAGCTGGAAGACCTCGCCAAGGGCGACTGCATCTTTGCCGCCACGGGCGTCACCAGCGGTTCGCTGCTCGATGGCGTGAAGCGCCTGAAGGGTGGCAAGATGACCACCGAGAGCGTCGTCATGCGCGCGAGCTCGGGCACGGTGCGCTGGATCAAGGGCGAACATCGGACCCGGTGAGATGTGAGGGCCGCCATGCCAAGGCGGCAAACAACTCTCAATTCCGTCATCTCTGATCTCCGTCGTCCCCGCGCAGGCGGGGACCCCGCTTGTTCCTCTTGCACCGGGCGCGGAGAAAGAAGCGGGGCCCCCGCCTGCGCGGGGGCGACGATCGATCCGGCTCAGGGCAGATCCCCAGGGCGGAGGGCGCACGCGACCAGCGACCGAATCGCACGCGAAGCGGTATACGCCAGACTTTGCTGCATGATTTGACGGCCGGCCCTCCCCAGCCTCATCTTGCAATCGCGTGACGCTCGGTTAGAGGCGGGCGCGTCTCGGGTGGCCAAGGAACAGCTCGCAATGAAGATCATGTCCGGCAACAGCAATCTGCCGCTGGCGCGCGCAGTGGCGGCCTACCTCGAGCTGCCGCTGACCGATGCCAGCGTGCGCCGCTTCGCCGACGAGGAGGTCTTCGTCGAAATCCACGAGAACGTGCGCGGCGAGGACGTGTTCGTGGTCCAGCCGACCAGCTTCCCGTGCAACGACAACCTGATGGAACTGCTGATCTGCATCGATGCGCTGCGCCGCGCCTCGGCCAAGCGGATCACCGCGGTGGTGCCCTACTTCGGCTATGCCCGCCAGGATCGCAAGCCGGGCCCGCGCACGCCGATCTCGGCCAAGCTGGTCGCCAACCTGATCACCCAGGCCGGTGCCGACCGCGTGCTTTCGGTCGACCTGCATGCCGGGCAGATCCAGGGCTTCTTCGACATCCCCACCGACAACCTGTTCGCCGCTCCGGTGATGAGCGCCGATATCCAGGCTCGCTATGGCGAGCAGGAGCTGATGGTCGTCTCGCCCGACGTCGGCGGCGTGGTGCGCGCCCGTGCGCTCGCCAAGCGGCTCGACAACGCGCCGCTGGCGATCGTCGACAAGCGCCGCGACAAGCCCGGCCAGTCCGAAGTCATGAACATCATCGGCGACGTGAAGGGCCGCTGCTGCATCCTGATCGACGACATCATCGATTCGGGCGGCACCTTGTGCAACGCCGCCCAGGCGCTGCTCGATGCCGGCGCCAAGAGCGTCACCGCCTATATCACCCATGGCGTGCTCTCGGGCGGGGCGGTCGCGCGGGTCAACAACTCGGCCCTGACCGAGCTGGTGATCACCGATTCGATCCTGGCGACCGACGCCACGAAGGACTCGACCCGCATCCGCACCCTGACCATCGCGCCGCTGCTGGGCGAGGCGATCCGCCGCATCGCCGACGAAAGCTCCGTCTCCAGCCTGTTCGATTGATCGGGTCGCAAGGCAGCCATCCTCTCCCCACGCGGGAGAGGTGGCGCCGGCCATACCCTATTCCCAGGGCCGCTTGTCGCCCGGCGCAAGCCTGTTCATCATCTCGAGCCGGCGCGCCTGCCGCGCTTCCAGGGTCAGCGTCAGCAGGGGCTGGGGCAAAGCGGTGAACTGGCGCGGCGACATGCCGAACAGCTCCACGAATTCGCGGATCAGGTGGCTTTCGTCGTAGTAGCGCAGCGCCAGCGCCTCGCCCTCGTCGCCATCGGCCACACCGCGCAAGTGGCTCGCCATGTCGAGCGCGCGCGCGCGCTTCAGCACTTGCTTGGGCGGCATGCCGAAGTCGCGCAGCACCAGCCGCTCCAGCCGCCTGCGGTCGACCTCGAGCTCGCGGGCGGCCTGGGCGACCGACATGGCCGGATCGGTGAAGGCGATCTCCTCGAACCGCGCGGTGATCGGTTCGGGTCCGGCGTCCTTGTGCTCTACGATCGCCCTGCGCACCGCGTCTTCAAGGCTGGTCAGCCAACCTTCCGGAGAACCTGCGGGATCGAAGAGCGACAGCAGGTATTCGGGCGACCACTTGCGAGTTGGAACCACTCGGTCGACGTACTGGGGTAACACCGGTCCCATCAGCGCGGTGCAGGCGCTGGGTCGCAGCGATAGTCCGATCGAGATGAAGTCGCCACGCACGCGAACCGGCATCAGGCGGGAATGTGGTCCGCAAAACAAGGCGCCGCGCGTATGATCCTGCACTCCGTCGAGAGTTGCCAGCTCGAACGCGCCCGCAAGCTGGATGCGGATCCCGGCCGTGTCGGCGAAGAGTCCGCACGCCAGCGTATGGCCGGGCTGCAGGTGCAGCTTGGCCACGGAAAGCCGCGCGACCCATGCGGACAAGTCGGGCGACGGAGCGCGATTGTAGGACAGCGGCTGACCATCCCGCGTCACACCATAGGCGGGCGCGATGCGAGGGTCTACGGCCGGTCGCGAAGAACGGATCATGCCCCTCTCAAGTTGCGTTGGTGTCCAGCATAATGGTTAAAGCGTATCGGCCGAGTTACGCAATTGTTTCCCTTACACGGTGTTGCGAAAAAGACATGACATAAGTTGTTGGTCTCGCGTTATTGAGCGGCCGTCCAGTAGCGAGCGGTTACTTGCGGGCAGGGGACGCCGGTGGCACAGCAGGCGTCATGAAACTCGATGACGAACTCGCCCTTGCCATGCGCCTCGCCGATGCGGCAGGGGCGGCGATCCGCCCGCATTTCCGGTCCGGCCTCTTGTCCGAGCGCAAGCCCGATGCCTCGCCCGTGACGATCGCCGATCGCGCCGCGGAGGAGGCCATGCGCCGCATCCTCAAGGCCGAAGTGCCGCGTGACGGTGTGATCGGTGAGGAGTACGGCGAGGAACAGGGGGGCAGCAACCGCACCTGGGTGCTCGACCCGATCGACGGCACGGTGTCGTTCCTGGCCGGACGCCCGATCTTCGGCACGCTGATCGCGCTGCTGGTCGATGGCTGGCCGGTGCTGGGCGTAATCGACCAGCCGATCCTGGGCGAGCGCTGGGTCGGCGCCAGCGGTCGGGTGACGACCTTCAACGGAATGGAGGTGCGCACCCGCGCCTGCCCGACGCTCGACCAGGCGACGCTTGCCACCACCGGGCCGCAATACTTCGACGATCATGAGGGCGAGCACTTCATGTCGCTTGCCGCCAAGACCGATCACAAGCGCATGATGATGGGCGGCGACTGTTACAACTATGGCCTGCTGGCGAGCGGCAACCTCGACCTGATCTGCGAGGCGGGGCTGCAGCTTCATGACTGGGCCGCGCTGGTGCCGGTGGTCGAGGGCGCCGGCGGCACCATGTGCGACTGGAACGGCGAGCCGCTGCACCAGGGCTCGGATGGGCATGTCCTTGCGATCGGCGACCCGGCCCGTCTGGAGGACGTGGTCGAGGCGATGGCCTGCCACCACTGAGGCGGCGCTTGCGGCTGTTCCTCTACGGCACGCTGCAACCCGCGGCGGGCACTGCGATGGCGGACTGGCTGCGGCCGCGGATCGTCGAGGCCGAGCCGGCAAGCGTGGCAGGGCGCTTGATCGCCGTTCCGGACCCGCGCGGCTGGTATCCGGCGCTGCTGCCGGGCGCGGCGCGCTGCCGGGGCACGCTCGTGCGGGCGGAGCTGAGCCGGGCGGATGTGGCGCGGCTCGACCGCTACGAGGGCACGGATTATCGGCGCACCACCTTGCGGGCGCGAGCTGCGGGCCGAATGGTGACGTGCTCGGGCTACGTCTGGCGCAGCGCGCTTCCGGCTGGTGCTGTGTGGATGGCCGGTGGCGACTTTCTGTGGTGGCTTGCCCATGAGCGAAGGCGAGCGTTCGGCTCGTCCTCGGGCCATTGCCTTGTTTGAAACTGCTGTTTTCGGGAATGCTCTACTTCTCGTCGCCCCCGCGCAGGCGGGGGCCCCGCTTCTCGCTACTCTCCACTGGACGGAAGAATAAGCGGGGTCCCCGCCTTCGCGGGGACGACGGACGGCATAGAGGCTCGCAAGCGATCGCACCGTCTCTCCATTGACCCTGACCTCCCCTCCTGCCATCGCGCGCCCCCATGCCCGTGAAGATGCCATGACCGCGAACAAGCCCGGCGATCCGACCACGCTCAACCGCCTCTACGGCCGTGCCAAGGGCAAGGCCCTGCGCGCCGGCCAGCAAGGGCTGATCGACACGCTGCTGCCGCGCATCGCCGTGCCTGACGAAGGCCCGGTCACCGCCGAGCGCCTGTTCGGCTCGGCCCGGCCGCTGCATTTCGAGATCGGGTTCGGCGGCGGCGAGCACATGGCGGGTCGTGCCGACATGCTGCCCGACCACGGCTTCATCGGCTGCGAGCCCTTCATCAACGGCGTCGCCCAGGCGCTTATGCATGTCGACGGGGAATCACCGACGCATGGCGGGGCCGGGACCCCGCTGGGCAACGTGCGCATCCACCATGGCGACGCGCTCGATGTGCTCGCGCGCGTGCCCGACGGTGCGCTCTCGTTCGTCTACCTGCTGCACCCCGATCCCTGGCCCAAGGCGCGTCATGCCAAGCGGCGGATGATGAACGATGGGCCGGTGCGCATGATCGCCGCCAAGCTCAGGCCGGGCGGCGAGTTCCGCTTCGGCACGGACCATCCGGTCTACTTGCGCCACGCGCTGATGGTCATGCAGCGCCACACCGCCGAGTTCGACTGGCTGTGCGAGGGGCCGCAGGACTTCCTCAAGCGCCCGGGCGGCTGGCCCGAGACGCGCTACGAAGCGAAGGCGCGCAAGCTCGGGCACGAGGTCTGGTACTTCCGCTACCGCCGCACGTGAGTGGCAGCGCTCTGCACCATCAAAGGGACGGAGTTGGCCATGTGTGTGCCAAGTCAGCGTGGATGCGCTGCTGAACGGTATCACTCGCCGACTTCTGCAACCCTACCTTTCTTCGTCATTCCCGCGAAAGCGGCAATCCATCTCCAGGTGGTTCCTGTTGCGCGAGGTCAGGAGATGGATCCCCGCTTCTGCGGGGATGACGAGAGTTGGGGAAGCAACCTGTTTTCATCGCAATTGATTGCTGCTGCACATGCTGGGCACCTAGCTATGTGACTGATCCCCCTCACCTTCCTGCAGCTTACCTAGAAACCTGAAAAGATGATCCAGTTTTATCACGCTGTTTAGGTAAGCGTGATCGCCATAAACCTCCTCTCAGCCCGAGACGATCTCGCGGCGCCACATTCGAGAAGAGGAACACCACCATGTCGATCACCGCCACCGCCACCCCTGCCAAGTCGCTGCTCTCGCCCACCAACCACGCGCTTGTCCTGATCGACTTCCAGTCGCAGATGGCCTTCGCCACCAAGTCGATCGCGCCCGAGCTGCTGCGCAACAACGCCGCGCTGGTCAGCCAGGCTGCCGCGGGGTTCAAGGTGCCTACCATCCTGACGACCGTCGCCGAGAAAAGCTTCTCGGGCCCCATGTTCGACGAGATCGTCGAGGCCTTCGGCGGCCAAGCCATGCTCGACCGCACCAGCATGAACACCTGGGAAGACGAAGGCGTGATCCAGGAAGTGAACCGCATCGGCCAGGAGCGCATCGTCTTCGCCGGGCTGTGGACCAGCGTCTGCATCGTCGGGCCGGTGCTCTCCGCGATCGAGCAAGGCTTTGAGGCCTACGTCATCACCGATGCCAGCGGCGACATCTCCACCGAGGCGCACGAGCGTGCGGTGGAGCGGATGATCCAGGCCGGCGCCCGTCCGATCACCTCGCTCCAGTACCTGCTCGAACTGCAGCGCGACTGGGCCCGGACCGAGACCTACGACATGACCACCGGCATCGCCCGCAAGGTTGGCGGCGCCTACGGCCTGGGCATCACATACGCCAAGACCATGTTCAACGCCTCCGAGGGCGGACACTGAGCCTTCGGGCTGACATCGAAATTTGCGTAAACCATAGTTCGTCGCCCCCGCGCAGGCGGGGGCCCCGCTTCTCCTTCTGCGATGCCGACCGGGCATCGGAAGGAAGCGGGATCCCCGCCTTCGCGGGGACGACGAGGCGATTGAACCCGAACATCTGAAAGGACCGCATCATGAGCACCATCACCACCACCGACGGCGTCGAAATCTTCTACAAGGACTGGGGCAGCAAGAACGCCCAGCCGATCGTGTTCCACCATGGCTGGCCGCTCTCCTCGGACGATTGGGACGCGCAGATGCTGTTCTTCCTGTCCAAGGGCTTCCGCGTCGTCGCCCATGACCGCCGCGGCCACGGCCGCTCCGCCCAGGTCGATTTCGGCCACGACATGGACCACTATGCCGCCGATGCCGCAGCGGTCGCCGAGCACCTCGACCTCAAGAACGCCGTCCACATCGGCCACTCGACCGGTGGCGGCGAAGTCGCGGCCTATGTCGCCCGCCATGGCATCCCGCAGGGCCGCGTCGCCAAGGCGGTGCTGGTGAGCGCGGTGCCGCCGATCATGCTCAAGACCGAGCGCTACCCGGGCGGGTTGCCGATCGACGTGTTCAACGGCCTGCGCGATGCACTCGCCGCCAACCGGGCGCAGTTCTTCCGCGATCTGGCGGGCGGACCGTTCTACGGCTTCAACCGCGATGGCGCCGACGTGAAGCCGGCGGTGGTCGACAACTGGTGGCGCCAGGGCATGATGGGCAGCGCGCTGGCCCACTACCAGGGCATCAAGGCCTTCTCCGAGACCGACCAGACCGACGACCTGACGGCGATCAGCGTGCCCACCCTCGTCCTTCACGGCGATGATGACCAGATCGTCCCCTACAAGAACGCCGGCGTGCTCTCGGCCGAGATCCTGCCGAACGCCACCCTCAAGATCTACCAGGGCTATCCGCACGGCATGCTGACCACCAACGCCGACGTGCTGAACGCCGACATCCTCGCCTTCATCCAGGGCTGAGGCGAGAGGGAGGACGCAGACCATGAAGCCATATCTGATCTCGCTGGGCGCCGGTCTCTTGGTGGGGATCGTCTACCACTTGCTCGGTGTGCGTTCTCCCGCCCCGCCCGTGATCGCGCTGGTCGGCCTGATGGGCATCCTGCTCGGCGAGCAGGCAGTGCCGGTGGCCAGGTCGCTGCTGGAGCGCTCGCAGATCAGCGCATCGACGCACGACTGACCTCCTACATCGACATCCCGCTACCCAAAAAAACTTCGTCACCCCCGCGAAGGCGGGGGTCCATCTCCCGCCCTTTCCAAGCCGACGGACCTGGAGATGGATTCCCGCCTTCGTGGGAATGACGAAGGAAGGCGGCGTAAGCCGCGTACCTCTGAAGCCCTGGAGCCCCGGCATGACCCGTTCCGCCCCCGTTCTATCCCGTCGCCAGGCGCTTGCCGGAGCCGCCGGCACCGCCTTCCTCGCTTCCACGGAGATTTCCGCCATGACCTCCCTGAACACTTCTGGCGCCCCCGACCTGATCCTCGTCAACGCCAAGGTGACTACGCTCGACCGCGAGAATCCGAAGGCCGAGGCCGTGGCGATCCGGAACGGCAAGTTCCTCAGCGTAGGCTCCGAGCAGGAGGTCCGCGCCGCTGCCGCGCCCAACGCCAAGGTTATCGACGCCAGGGGTCGCCGCCTGATCCCGGGCCTGATCGACAGCCACATCCACGTCATTCGCGGTGGCCTCAACTACAACATGGAGCTGCGCTGGGAAGGCGTCCCCAGCCTCGCCGAAGCCATGGCGATGCTGAAGCGCCAGGCCGAGAATACCCCGCCGCCGCAGTGGGTGCGCGTGGTCGGCGGCTTCACCGAGCACCAGTTCGCCGAAAAGCGCCTGCCCACCATCGACGAGATCAACCAGGCCGCGCCCGAGACGCCGGTGTTCATCCTTCACCTCTACGACCGTGCGCTGCTGAACGCCGCGGCGCTGCGGGCGGTGGGCTATACCAAGGACACGCCCAATCCTCCGGGCGGCGAGATCGTGCGCGATGCGGCCGGCAACCCGACCGGGCTGCTGCTGGCCCAGCCCAACGCGACGATCCTCTATTCGACGCTGGCGAAGGGGCCCAAGCTGCCGCCCGAGTACCAGCTGAACTCCACCCGGCACTTCATGCGCGAGCTCAATTCGCTGGGCGTCACCAGCGTGATCGATGCGGGCGGCGGCTCGCAGAACTATCCCGACGACTACGAAGTGATCGACAAGCTCCACAAGGACGGCGAGCTGACGCTGCGCATCGCCTACAACCTGTTCACCCAGAAGCCCAAGGAAGAGCTGAAGGACTTCGCCAACTGGTCCACCCAGATCAAGCCGGGCGATGGCGACGACACTTACCGCCACAACGGCGCGGGCGAGATGCTGGTCTATTCCGCCGCCGACTTCGAGGACTTCCGCGTCGCCCGCCCCGACATGCCGCCCGAGATGGAAGGCGATCTGGAGCCGGTGATCCGGCTGCTGGCCGAGCGCCGCTGGCCTTGGCGGCTTCATGCCACGTATGACCAGACGATCGGCCGCGCGCTCGACGTGTTCGAGAAGGTGAACCGCGACATTCCGCTCGCCGGCCTCAACTGGTTCTTCGACCATGCCGAGACGATCAGCGAGCGTAACATCGACCGCATCGCGGCGCTGGGCGGCGGCATCGCCGTGCAGCACCGCATGGCCTTCCAGGGCGAGTACTTCGTCGAGCGTTACGGCGCCAAGGCGGCCGAGGCGACGCCGCCGATCAAGCGGATGATGGCCGCCGGCGTGCCGGTCGGCGCCGGCACCGATGCGACGCGGGTGGCGAGCTACAACCCGTGGGTCTCGCTCTCCTGGCTGGTCACCTCCAAGACGGTCGGCGGGCTGACGCTGTACCCGGCGCGCAACCGGCTCGACCGCGAGACCGCGCTGCGCCTGTGGACCGAGCGCAACACCTGGTTCTCCAACGAAGTGGGCAAGAAGGGCCAGATCAAGGCCGGGCAGCTGGCCGATCTGGCGGTGCTGTCGGACGACTACTTCTCCGTGCCCGAAAGCGAGATCGCGCACTTGCGCTCGGTGCTGACGGTGCTGGGCGGCAAGGTGGTCTACGGCGAAGGCGACTTCGGACCGCTTGCGCCCGAGGCTCCCAAGGCGATGCCCGACTGGTCGCCGGTGGCGACCTTCGGCGGCCACTATCGCCGGCCGCAGGACGCGCAGAAGCTGGCGTCGGCCTGCGGCTGTGCGGCGTCGTGCGGGGTGCATGGGCACGACCATGCGGCAGCACTGGGCGCCAGCGTGCCGGCGGCGGACGTGCAGAGCTTCTGGGGCGCGCTCGGGTGTGGCTGCTGGGCGGTTTGAGCCTGCTTGAGCCAATGATCCATCCTAACTCAACCTCGTCGCCGCCGCGGAGGCGGGGGCCCCGCTTCCTTGCCCATACAGTGACCTGACGAAGAAAGGCGGGGTCCCCGCCTTCGCGGGGACGACGATGGGAGAAGGCGGCGGGAGCGGTACTCATCTCGGTAAGGACCATCTCCATGTACTCGCCAACCCCCCGCCTCATCGCCGCCATTCTCGACCATCCCGCCACGTGGTTCGTCGCCCGCCTCGCGCTCACCGGCCCCTACATCCTGGGCGGCGTGGTCAAGCTGACCGACTGGCACGGCGCCGTCGCCGAACAGGCCCACTTCGGCCTCCAGCCCGCGGCGTTCTTCGCCGCGCTCACCATCGCGGTCGAGCTGATCGGACCCGCGCTGATCCTGGCCGACCGGCTCGCCTGGCTCGGTGCCGGCATGCTGGGTGTCTTCACCCTGCTGGCCGCCCTTGTCGCCAACGCCTTCTGGACCCTGCACGGGGCCGAGCGGTTCATGGCGACCAATGCCTTCTTCGAGCACCTGGGCCTCATCGGCGGCTTCGCGCTGGTGGCGGTCGTCTCGCGGCTGAGAGAGCGCCGTGCGTAACCTGCTGCTTCTGTCTGCGCTGCTGGCAAGTGCACCGGCCTTCGCGCAGTCGGGCGAGGCGTGGCAGCCGCCGACGCTGACCAACACCCGCTACGACGAGGACTGGAGCGAGCTCGCGGACCCTGCCAACCGCACCGGACATTGGACGGAGGACTTCAAGTACGTCCCCCTCACCGGCGACGGCGCGGTCTGGCTGAGCACCGGCGGCGAGCTGCGCGCGAGAGTCGAAAGCTTCGGCAACAACCTGTGGGGCGGGGCAGACGCGCCGGACGATGCCTACTTGTGGACCCGCGCCACGCCCTACGTCGACCTCCACGCCGACCCGGTCCGTGCGTTCGTGCAGCCCATCGCCGCCTATGCGGTCGGTGTCGCACCCTCTGCCGGTCCGATCGACCAGACCCGCACCGACTTGCTGCAAGGCTTCGTCGAAGTCGCGACCGGGCCGATCACCGTGCGAGGCGGACGGCAGATGCTGTCGCTCGGCACCGAGCGGCTGGTCGGCACCCGCTACGGCCCGAACGTGCCGCTCGCATTCGACGGCGTGCGCACCGATGTGGCTGCGGGCGACACCAAGGTGAGCGTGTTCTATGCTAGGCCGGTTCAGGCGAGGCTGGGCACTTTCGACGATCGTTCCTCGCCTGCCAAGGCCCTGTGGGGCGCCTATGCCGCAAGTCCGACGCTCGACGTCTACTACCTGGGCTATCGCAACCGCGCCGCCAGCTTCGGCGGGATCACCGCGCGCGAGGAGCGACACAGCCTGGGGCTGCGGAGCCATGGCGCTTCGGGCGAGTGGCGCTGGAACGTCGAGGGCGTGGTCCAGTTAGGCCGGTTCGAGGACCAGCGCATCCGTGCCTGGACCCTGGGCAGCGAAGTGTCCCGCGCGTTTCCCCGCGCGCCGCTGAAGCCGCGCGCGACCATGCGCTTCAACGTGATTAGCGGCGACCGGCACAAGGGCGGCACGCTGGGCACGTTCAATGCCCTGTTTCCCAAGGGCAAGTACTTCGGCGAGCTGTCGCCGATCGGGCCGACCAACATCGTCAACCTGCATCCGAGCGTCAGCCTGACGCTGCGCGACGACCTCACGCTCGGGCTCGCCGCCATGGCCTACTGGCGGTACAGCAAGGGCGACGGGATCTACGACATCCCCGGCAACCTGATCCGAGGGCCGGGCGAGGCTCGCTCGCAGTTCATCGGCAAGGAGGTGGAGGCCTCGCTCAGCTGGCAGGTGGTGCCCGAGCTGGAATTGTCCACCTCGCTTTCGGCGTTCTCCGCCGGCGCCTACTTGCGTGAGACAGGACCGGCGAGGACGATCACGATGCTGGGTCTGGAGGCCAACTTCCGCATCTGAGCTTTTCTGATCTGTCGAACGATCAGCCTCACTTTATGCGGCTGCATCGATGGTGCGGACCCGGGTAGCAGGGTGTCCGAGCATCAATCGCCAAGGACATCCGCATGACGCCCGCACCCGTACCCACGCCCACCGGCCTGCCGCCGCTCCACCGCTTGCTGTTGCTGCTGTCGGTGACGACCGGCCTCGTCGATGCGATCAGCGTCCTGGGCCTGGGCAAGGTCTTCACCGCCAACATGACGGGCAATGTCGTATTCCTCGGCTTTGCCGCGGCGGGCACGCCGGGTTTCAAGGTCGCACCCTATCTGACGGCGATCGCAGCCTTCATGATCGGCGCGCTGGTTGCAGGGCGCGTGGGCAAGCACCACGCCGGCCTGCCGCTGCGCCGTTGGCTGCTGGTCGCGGCTTCGGTCGAGGCGGTGCTGCTGTGGATCGCCGCCGCGGTGGCGACCGGCTTCGACGTGCCCCGCCAGTCGCCCGAATGGGGCGTCTACGCGATCATCGCGCTGACCGGCCTTGCCATGGGTTTCCGCAACGCGACGATCCGCCAGCTGAAGGTGCCCGACCTGACCACCACGGTGCTGACGTTGACCGTTACCGGGCTTGCCGCGGACTCCTCCGTCGCGGGTGGCAGCAATCCCAACTGGGGGCGCCGCATCGCCAGCGTCGCCGCGATCTTCGCGGGCGCGGCGCTGGGCGCGCTGCTGGTCACCCAGAGCGGGCTGACGCTGCCGCTGATCTTGGCCGGTGCGCTGATCCTGGGCGGCACGTTCGCCTGCATGGCGCACCCCTCGGCAGCCGAGCCGCACGCGGCGTGAGAAACCCATCCTCTCCCCGCCGGGGAGGGGAAATCACGCTCGCAACGCCCGTTCGATCCGCCGGTCCGGCACCAGCCATAGCAGCACGACCGCCGCATAGAGCGCCAGCGACACCGGCCGTGCATGGAAGGCGGCAGGCACCGCCACCACGTAGAACGCGATCGATGCCCAGCCCTTGAGGTCGCTGCCGATCGCGTCGGCCAGCGCGGAGTCCCGGCCGTTGCAGGCGATGATCGCGCGTTCGAGCAGGGTGTAGCCCACCGCCGCCATGCCCAGCACGACGCCGTACGACGCGGTCGCCATGGGGGAGAAGCCGCTCTCATCCAGCCAGCGGATGACGAAGGGCACCAGCGAGAGCCAGAACAGCAGGAACAGGTTGGCCCACAGCACCTTGCCGTCCACCCGATCGGTCGCATGCAGCAAGTGGTGGTGGTTGTTCCAGTACAAGCCGACGTTGATGAACGAGAGCACGTAGGCGAGCAGGATCGGCGCTGCGTCCGACAGCGCCGCCAGGCTGCCGTCGCGCGGCACCTTCAGCTCCAGGACCATGATGGTGATGATGATCGCCACCACGCCGTCGGTGAACGCCTCCATGCGGCCCGGCGTCATGGCCTTCGGTCGATGGGGACTCGGTCGCTCAGACATCGGCCATCCCCTCCAGCTCACGGTCCTTGCGCCCCAGCTCGACGAACTGCTCCAGCAGCCAGGTGGCGGCCGGCCCCGGCGGCTTGGCGCGACACCAGATCCCGGAGAAGCGATAGGTCCCGCCGACATGGTCGGGCATGGCCAGCCGCACCAGCGTGCCGGCAACCAGGTCCGGCTCGATCATCGGCAGCGGCATGTTGCCCCAGCCGATCCCCTCGCGCAGCAGCGCGTGCTTGGCACTCAGGTCCGACAGGCGCCAGGTCTTGGGGCTCATCACGGAGAAATCCTGGCCCTCGGTGAAGCGCGAGCGATCGGTGAGCACCAGCTGGATGTGCTCGCGCCCGGCGCCGGGTGGGATCTCCGACATGCGCCCCAGCGGATGATCGGGCGCGGCGACCGGCACCATCGGCACCGATCCGGCAAGCCGGCTTTCGATGCCTGGAACGCCCGTGGACAGCGGACCGGAAAGCCCGATGCCGGCGCCTCCGTCCAGCACCATCGCCGTCACCGCGCCCAGCGCCTCGACATGGAGGCGCAGTTGGACGGTCGGGAACTCCTCGCGGAAGCCGCGCAGGACCCGGCCGAGCCGCTCGGACGGCAGCATGACATCGACGGCGAGGTCGACTTCCGCCTCCAGGCCATCGAGCAGCCCTTTCACCTTGGCGCGCAGCCCGTCGATCACCAGCGCGGCCGCGCGCGCTTCCAGCAGGACGGCGCGGCCGGCATCGGTCAGCTTGGGCCGCCGGGTACCCTCGCGGTCGAACAGGGTGAGCCCCAGCTGCGCCTCCAGGTTGCTGATGCCGTAGCTGATGGCGGAAACCGCGCGGTTCATCTTGCGCGCGGCCGCGGCGAAGCTGCCGGTGTCGACTATGGCGAGCAGGATGTTGAGCTGGTCGAGAGTGGGCGTACCCGGATTGCTCACTTGACTATTTCCCTGAACGATCGGATCGACTTTATCCATCTGATCAGGCAAGCTGGCAAGCGCTAGATCCTGTCTCAAGACGCGAGGCGCTCCGCCCGCGGCACAGGAGACACGACCATGATCGAGCTGCGCCCCTTCGACAGCCTTGGCGGTGACAACCACGGCTGGCTGAACGCCAAGCACCACTTCTCGTTCGCCGGCTACCATGATCCCAAGCGCACCCACTGGGGCAACCTGCGGGTGTGGAACGACGACGTGATCCAGGCCGGCACCGGCTTTCCGCCGCACCCGCACCGCGACATGGAGATCATCACCTACGTGCGCGAAGGTGCGATCACGCACGAGGACAACCTGGGCAACAAGGGCCGCACCGAAGCGGGTGACGTCCAGGTGATGTCGGCCGGCACCGGCATCCGCCACTCCGAATACAACATGGAAGACGTGGAGACCCGCATCTTCCAGATCTGGATCATCCCGACGCGCCAGGGCGAAGCGCCGTCGTGGGGGGCCAAGCCATTCCCCAAGGGCGAGCGCTCGGGCAAGTTCGTGACGCTGGCGTCGGGCTATGCCAACGATGACGACGCGCTGCCGATCCGCACCGACGCCCGCGTCGTCGGGGCGACGCTGAAGGCGGGCGAGACGGCCGAGTACCCGCTGGGACGCGACCGCAAGGCCTACCTGGTGCCCGCGACTGGCGCGGTGCAGATCGACGAACACCGCGTCAACGCACGCGACGGCGCGGCGATCAGCGACCTCGACGTGCTGCGCATCACCGCGCTGGAAGACAGCGAGATCGTGATGGTGGATGCGGCTTGAACATCCTTGCCCTCTCCCCCCTCCCGGGAGAGGTAGCGCAGCTCGCCGCGTAAGTGGCTAGCGAAGCTGGGAGAGGGGTTTTCCGACGATTGAGAGTGCACAAACCCCTCTCCAACTGCGGCTAACCAGCCAAGCTGGCAAGCCTTCGTATCCTCTCCCCGACCGGGGAGAGGGCAAGGGTACGCTCCCGCAAAGCCCCGCTTGCATTGGGACAACATTTCAGGGGTAGCGCTCGCGTTCAGCATCTCTACCAGCAGGATCGACAATGCCGACGGAGTCGACCTGAATGGACCTTGGAAGTTTCGACTGGGCAGCACTGCTCCCCTTCATCGGGGTGGGTTTCGCAGCGCAGCTGGTCGACGGTGCGCTCGGCATGGCGTTCGGGGTCATCTCGAACACGCTGCTGGTGGGCGTGCTGGGAGTGCCGCCTGCACTCGCCTCGCAGCGCGTCCATCTGGTCGAGTGCTTCACCACCGCTACGTCCGGTATCAGCCATCTGCTTCATGGCAACATCGACAAGAAGCTGTTCTTCAGCCTGCTGATCCCCGGCATGGTCGGCGGCATCCTGGGCGCCTATGTGCTCTCCTCATTGGACGCGAGCGTGGTGAAGCCGTTCGTGCTGGTCTATCTGGCCCTGATCGGCGTGTGGCTGCTGGTGCGCGGGCTGCTCTATCCGCCCAAGATCAAGAAGGTGAAGATGATCGCCCCGCTTGGCCTCGTCGGCGGCTTCCTCGATGCCGCGGGAGGCGGGGGCTGGGGACCGGTGGTGACCTCCAACCTGCTGATCCAGGGCGGCGACCCGCGCCGGGTGGTGGGCACCGTCAGCGCGGTCGAGTTCTTCCTGACAGTGACGGTGTCGATCGCGTTCATCGTGCACATCGGCGTCGCGCAGGTTGCCGGCGGAACGCTGGGCCTCCTGATCGGCGGCGTCGCGGCCTCTCCGATCGGGGCCGTCGCTGCCAAGCGCATCCCGGTCAAGTCGATGCTGATCCTCGTCGGCGTGGTGCTGACGCTGACCAGCGGGTTCGGTATCTACAAGGCGTGGTTTTGAGCGCATGATCCTCTCCCCGCCGGGGAGAGGATATGGAGGCTTAGGCGCGTTAGCGACTTAGCCGGAGTTGGAGAGGGCAGAGTGCGCCCGCATCCCTCTCCAAGCTGCGCTAGTTCCTGACGGAACAAGCTTCGCTATCCTCTCCCCGCCGGGGAGAGGATAAGTTCAGCCCGCCACGCCGCTCGCCGCCAGCACGGCGCTGGTCAGCACGTCCGGCGCGATGGCGGTCATCGGCACCACCTGCACGGGCTTTTCCATGCCGATCAGCATCGGCCCGATCGTGGTCGCCCCGCCCAGTTCGCGCAGCAGCTTGGCCGAGATGTTGGCCGATTGCAGCCCCGGCATGATCAGCACGTTCGCCGGCGCCGAAAGGCGGGAGAACGGGTAGAGCTTCATGATGTTGGGGTTGAGCGCCGCATCGGGCGCAAGATCGCCCTCGTACTCGAAGTCCTGCGCCTCCTGGTCCAGCAGGTGCACCGCCGCGCGGATGTTTTCCAGCCAGCGACCGCCGGGATTGCCGAAGGTCGAGTAGGACAGGAACGCCACCCGCGGCTCATGGCCCAGTCGCCGTGCCACGGCCGCCGTCTCGCGCGCGATGACCGCCAGATCAGCAGGGGAGGGCCGCTCGTTGATCGTGGTGTCGGACATGAACACGGTGTGGTTCTTGGCCACCAGCATGTGGATGCCGAACGGCAGCGCGCCTTCCTTCGGGTCCAGCACCTGGCGCACTTCCTTGATGGATTGCGCGAAGGTGCGGGTCATGCCGGTGATCATGGCATCGCCGACGCCCAGCTTGAGCAGGCCCGAGGCGAAGACGTTGCGGTCCTGGTTGACCATGCGGCGCACATCGCGCTCCAGGAAGCCGCGGCGCTGCAGTCGCTCGTACAGCATCGCCACCATCGGCTCGACATGCTCGGACACCAGCGAGTTCTGGATCTCGTAGCTCTCGGGATTGCCGACGCCCAGCTCGACCATCTTGTCGATTACCGCCTGGGTGCGACCGACCAGCACCGGCTCGCCATAGCCGAACTCGCGATACTGAACCGCCGCGCGCAGCACCACGTCGTGCTCGGCTTCGGCGAAGATCATCCGCTTGGGCTCGGACTTCACCTTTGCATAGACGCTGGTGAGCACCGAAGTGGTCGGGTTCAGCCGGGCCTTCAACGAATGGCGATAGGCGTCGAAGTCCTCGATGGCCTTTTGCGCCACGCCCGAGTCCATCGCCGCCTTGGCGACGGCGGAGGACACGCGCTCCATCAGGCGCGGATCGAACGGTGCGGGGATGATGTAGTCGCGGCCGAACTGGTGGTTCTTGCCATAGGCGGCGGCGACTTCCTCGGGCACCTGCTCGCGCGCCAGCTCGGCGATGGCGCGGGCGGCGGCGATCTTCATCTCCTCGTTGATCGCGGTGGCCCGCACGTCCAGCGCGCCGCGGAAGATGAAGGGGAAGCCCAGGACGTTGTTGACCTGGTTGGGATAGTCAGAGCGGCCGGTAGCGACGATCGCGTCCGGACGCACTGCCATCGCGTCGGGCGGGGTGATCTCCGGGTCGGGGTTCGCCATGGCGAAGATGATCGGCTGATCGGCCATGGTCTTGACCATGTCCTGCGTCACCGCGCCCTTGGCCGAGAGGCCGAGGAAGATGTCCGCGCCCACCATCGCTTCGGCCAGGGTGCGCTTGTCGGTGCTGGCCGCGTGGGCCGACTTGAACTGATCGACATTGGCGCGGCCCTGGTAGATCACGCCCTTGGTGTCGCACACGATCACGTTCTCGTGGCGCACGCCCATCGACTTGATCAGAGCGGTGCAGGCCAGCGCCGACGCGCCGGCGCCGTTCACCGCGACCTTCACGTCCTCCAGCTTGCGGCCGGTGATGAAGCAGGCGTTGAGCACGCCGGCGGCGGCGATGATCGCGGTGCCGTGCTGGTCATCGTGCATGACCGGGATCTTCATCCGCTCACGCAGGGCCTGCTCGATGATGAAGCACTCGGGCGCCTTGATGTCTTCCAGGTTGATCCCGCCGAAGCTCGGCTCCATCAGCGCGACGGCCTCGATGAAGGCATCCGGGTCCTCGGTGGCGAGCTCGATGTCGATCGAATCGACGTCGGCGAAGCGCTTGAACAGCACCGCCTTGCCTTCCATCACCGGCTTGGAGGCGAGTGCGCCAAGGTTGCCCATGCCCAGGATCGCGGTGCCGTTGGAGATCACCGCGACGAGGTTGCCCTTGGCGGTGTACTCATACGCGTCTGCGGGATTGTCGGCGATCGCCTGCACCGGCACGGCGACGCCGGGCGAGTAGGCGAGCGACAGGTCGCGCTGCGTCGCCATCGGCTTCGACGCGATGATCTCGATCTTACCAGGGCGGATCGTCTGGTGGTAGAACAGCGCCTCGCGCTCGGTGAACTGGACCCTGGTTTCTTCGGACACGCTCTTGTCTCCCGCAATCGGGAGCGGCCCTAACCAATGTATGTCGGTCTTGGTAGGGGAAAGCTCACCTCGAACGCTTTCCGAATCGTCGTCGGTGGCGCTAACCGGTGGCGCAATGGCAGATGCCGCCCCCACTCCGATGATGGCCCAGTACCTCGCCTTGCGCGAGGAGGCGGGCGATTGCCTGCTGTTCTACCGCATGGGTGACTTCTTCGAGCTGTTCTTCGAGGACGCGAAGACGGCCGCGAGCATACTCGACATCTCGCTGACCAGCCGGGGCGAGCACAACGGCGCGCCGATCCCGATGTGCGGCGTGCCGGTGCATTCCTCCGAAGGCTACCTCGCCCGCCTGATCCGCGCCGGCTGCCGCGTCGCCATCGCCGAGCAGGTGGAGAGCCCGGCGGAGGCCAAGAAGCGCGGCGGCTCCAAGACCCTGGTGGCGCGCGATATCGTGCGGTTCGTAACGGCGGGCACGCTGACCGAGGAAGCGCTGCTGGAGCCGCGACGCGCCAACGTGCTCGCGGCAGTGTGCGAGGTGCGAGGGGTGGTCGGCATCGCTGCGGTCGACATCTCGACTGGGCGCATGGAGCTGGAGGAGTGCGCGCCCGATCGCATGGGCGCGGCGCTCGCTCGCCTCGGCGCGAGCGAAGTGGTGGCGCCGGAGGGCTGGGACCTGCCGCTCGACAGCATTCCGCGCCCGGCGCGCGACTTCGCAAGCGAGGGCGGCGAGGCGCGGCTGAAGGCGGTGCATGGCGTTGCCACGCTCGACGGGTTTGGCATGTTCGGCCGCGCGATGCTGGCGGCGGCGGGCGGGCTCGTCGCTTATCTGGAGCATGTCGGGCGCGGCAAGCTGCCGCTGCTGCTGCCGCCCGAGGCGCGCGGGTCCGATACGACGCTGGCGATGGACGAGGCGACCCGTGCCAGTCTGGAGATCCTCCAGTCGAGCCAGGGCCAGCGCAAGGGAAGCCTGATCGATGCGATCGACCGGTGCGTCACCGGCGCCGGGGCGCGACAACTGGCGGACGACTTGTCGGCGCCGCTGACCGACCGGCAGCAGATCGCCGAGCGGCTGGAGCTTGTCGCCTGGCTTCACGACGATGCCTTGCTGCGCGAGGATGTGCGTAGCGCGCTCCGAGCCTTGCCGGACATCGGCCGTGCGCTGGGCCGGGTGGTGGCGGGCCGTGGTAGCCCGCGCGACCTCGGCCAGTTGCGGGACGGGCTGAGCGGTGCGCGGAACTTGCACGAGCGGCTGGGGCGGCGAGAGGCAGTGCCGGTGCTGCTGACCCGGTTGTTGCCGGCGCTTTCGGGCCATGGCGAGCTGGTCGACTGGCTCAGCCGCGCACTCGTACCGGCACCGCCGACCGAACGCGGGCAGGGCGGGTTCATCGCCGAGGGTTATGACGCCGCGCTCGATGACTTGCGACGCACGTCGGGCAATGCCCGCCGCGCCATCGCTGCCCTCGAGGCCAAGTACCGCGACGAGACCGGTGTGGCGGCGCTGAAGATCAAGCACAACAATGTGCTCGGCTATTTCGTCGAAGTACCGCAGCGCCATGCCGACAGGCTGCTGCTGCCCGACAGCGGCTTCACCCACCGCCAGACCATGGCCGGCGCGATGCGCTTCAACGCGCTGGCCTTGCACGAGGAAGCCAGCCGCATCGCCGAGGCCGGTGGCCACGCGCTGGCGGCGGAGGAGTCGCACTTCGAGGAACTGGTCGCCGCCGTGGTCGAGGCCCGCAACGCCATTGCCGCGACCGCTGCCGCCCTCGCCCGCATCGACGTGGCCGCGGGACAGGCCGAGCGCGCGGCACAAGGCGGCTGGAGCGCGCCCGAGATCGTCGATGCCGCGTGCCTGGAGATCGAAGGGGGGCGCCATCCGGTGGTCGAGGCTGCCTTGGCTGCGCAGGGCGAGCGCTTCGTCGCCAACGACTGCAAGCTCGCGGTGTATGACCGGCTGTGGCTGATCGGCGGCCCCAACATGGGCGGCAAGTCCACGTTCCTGCGCCAGAACGCGCTGATCGTCCTGCTGGCGCAAGCGGGCGGCTTCGTCCCGGCGACCCGCGCGAAGATCGGTCTGGTCGACCGCCTGTTCAGCCGCGTTGGCGCCTCGGACAACCTGGCGCGCGGGCGCTCGACGTTCATGGTGGAGATGGTGGAGACCGCCGCCATCCTGGCGCAGGCGACGGAGCGCAGCTTCGTGATCCTGGACGAAGTCGGGCGCGGCACCTCGACCTACGACGGCCTCGCGCTCGCCTGGGCAGTGGCCGAGGCGGTGCATGAGACCAATCGCTGCCGCTGCCTGTTCGCCACGCACTACCATGAATTGGCGCGCCTCGCCGAAACGTGCGACGCGCTCTCGCTCCACCACGTCCGCGCGCGCGAGTGGAAGGGCGACTTGGTCCTGCTGCACGAACTGGCGGAAGGCCCGGCGGATCGCAGCTACGGCCTGGCGGTCGCGCGCCTCGCCGGCGTGCCGGCCAAGGTCGTCAGTCGCGCCAAGTCGGTGCTCGACAAGCTGGAGAAGGGCCGGGCGCAGACCGGCGGCCTTGCGGCGGGGTTGGGTGATCTTCCCCTGTTCGCCGCCGCCGAAGCCGCGCGCGAGGAGACGTGCGACACTCTTCGCGAGCGGCTGAAGGAGGTCGACGTCGACGCCCTGTCGCCGCGCGAGGCGCTGGAGCTGCTCTACCAGTTGAAGCGAGAGGCGGGCACGGAAACTTAACCGTGGCGGGCGCATGGCCGGGGCCATGATCTCGACCCTCGGCCCTTCGATGAAGACGGTGTTCCGCAGCCGCTGGCGCGCGCTGTGGTGGGCGGCCGGGGTGCTGGTCACTGCCTATTGCGCGGTGCCCTCACCGGACGACGATGCGGCGAAGCCGGCGGTTCATCAGCGGGTACAGGCGACGAACCCGTGGGCGAAGGACAGCGCGGACAAGTAGGCCTGAGTCCGGTCACGGATGGTGCGAGGCCCGATCTGAAGCACCACTCTCGTCATCCCCGCGAAGGCGGGGATCACGCTTGTTCTTTCGAGTTCTGAGAAGAAAGCGGGGCCCCCGCCTGCGCGGGGGCGACGGGTTTGATTGGTCTGATTCCGGCTCTTACCGCCTCAGCTGTCGTCCTCGGCGAAGTCCTCGTCCGCGGCGTTGCGCGAGCCGTACTTGTTCTCCAGGTCGTCCATGGTTTCCTCGCCGTCGAAGGCGCCCATGTCGATCCGGCCGCTGGAGTTCATCTGCTTCATGCGATCGACCAGATCGGGCGCGTCGAAGTCCTCCAGGCCGCTCTTGTCCTTCTCGCTGTCTTCGAGGCCATCGTCGACCGTCGTGCCGAACGCATCGTCGGTGACGGTCTGCGCCTGGGTATCCTCGTCCTCCTGCTCGGGAACGATATCCTGACGGTCGAGGTCGGGCTTGCGGTCGGCCATGGTAATCTCCTTTGCCCGGCTCAACGGACGGGCAAAGGAGTCGGTTCCGTCGGCTTCAGCGCGTGGGCACCGGCTTTTCGCCCGAGTAGTCGTAGAAGCCTTTGCCAGACTTGCGTCCGTACCAGCCCGCCTCGACATACTTCTGCAGCAGCGGGGCGGGGCGGTACTTGGGATCGCCGGTCGTGGCGTGGAACACCTTCATGATTTCGTAGAGGGTATCGAGGCCGACGAAGTCGCACAGCGTCAGCGGACCCATCGGATGGTTGAGGCCGATCTTGCAACCCGCGTCGATGTCCTCGACCGAGCCCAGCCCTTCGCCCAGCACGAAGATCGCCTCGTTCAGCATCGGGCACAGGATGCGGTTGACCACGAAGCCGGGGGCGTCGCCGGCGAGCACCACGGTCTTGCCCAGCGTCTCGCCGAACGCCTTCATGGTGTCGATGGTGGCTTGCGAGGTGGCGAGGCCGGGGATGACCTCGACCAGGCCCATGACCGGCACCGGGTTGAAGAAGTGCAGTCCGCAAAAGCGTGTCGGATCGGGGGACTGCGCGGCCATGCGGGTGATCGGGATCGAACTGGTGTTGGACGCCAGGATCGCGTTCGGCGCCAGCACTTCACCGGCGGCGGCGAAGATCCTGGCCTTGATGTCCTCCCGCTCGGTCGCGGCTTCAATGATGAGGTCTGCCTTGCCCATGCTGGAGTAGTCGCCGACCGGGGTGATGCGGGCGAGCAGCGCGTCGGCATCGGCTTGCGTCAGCTTCTCCTTGGCGACCAGCTTGGCCAGGCCCTTGGCGATGCCCGCCTTGCCCTTCTCGGCGAGTTCGACCGAGACATCGGACAGGATCACGTCCATGCCCTTGCCCGCCACGGTCTGCGCGATCCCCGCGCCCATGATCCCCGCACCGATGATCGCGACTGTCTGCATGGCCCAAGCCTCCCTGTGGGTGTCCGGGAGGGGTGACTAGCGGCAAAACGCCGGCGGGCAAACTGGAACAGCGGCTAGGGCGAACTTGTACCCTTGTCCTCCCCGATGCGGGGAGGGGGACCATGCGCAGCATGGTGGAGGGGAGTCTCGGCAGCGCGCGAGTTGTCCGGAAAGCTCGCTTGAGAACGCGAGTCCCCACCACCCCCGCCTGCGGCGGCGGTCCCCCTCCCCGTGCCGGGGAGGACAGGGACAATCACCGATTCTGCCCGGGCACCCAGAGCACGTCGCCACCCGCCTCGGCGTTGATCGCGCGGGCGAGGACGAAGAGGTAGTCGCTCAGCCGGTTGACGTAGGCGAGCGCGGCGGGGTTGACCGGATCGGTTGCGGCCAGCGCCACCGCCGCCCGCTCCGCACGGCGAGTGGCGGCCCGGGCGACATGGACTCGCGCGCCGGCTTCGGTGCCGCCGGGCAGGATGAAGCTGCGCAGCGGTTCGAGATGGTCGTTAAGGGCGTCGATCTGCCCCTCCAGCCACTCGGCCTGGGCGGACACGATGCGCAAGGTCATCTCGCCCGGCGTGAAATCGTCACCCGGCGTGGCGAGGTCGGCGCCGAGATCGAACAAGTCGTTCTGGATGCGCGTCAGGACTTCGGCGTGCGGCGAACCATCCAGCGCGCAGACCGAAAGGCCGATGGCGCTGTTCGCCTCGTCGACCGCGCCGATCGCCTCCATCCGCGCGGCATGCTTGGGCAGGCGCGAACCGTCGACGAGGCCGGTCGTGCCGTCGTCGCCGGTGCGCGTGTAGATCCTGTTGAGGCGGACCAAGGCCTTACTTCGACATCGCCATCAGCAATGCGACCACGACGACGGCGGCCGCCTGGTACTTGATGCGGTTAAACATCATCTTGTTCTGCATCAGCTGCGCAGGGGTCGCCCCCGTCGCGCCCGGATCGCTCTCGAGATCCATCTTGGTGCTCTGCAGGAACGCCACGATGCCGCGCACCAGGCTGACGACGACCATGATCATCAGCACGACGATAATGGGGATAAGGATGTAGCTCATGCCCCTGTATGTAGGCTTCGGGACAGCGAAATACCAGCAGGCAGGCGCCCGTCCCGAAGGGCAGCGGCAAGCGCCGGGCCGTCCTCTCCGCCGCGTCGACGATCGCCGAGTGAGGGCGAGCCGCGCCGCTTGGCGAGCTTGCGCCCGTCCGGCTCGACGAGCAGCGCATGGTGATGCCAGGTGGGCACCGGCAGATCGAGCAAGGCCTGGAGCAGCCGGTGCACATGGCTCGATGCGAACAGGTCGAGTCCGCGGGTGACGAGGGTCACGCCATCGGCGGCATCGTCGAGTGTCGCGGCGAGGTGATAGCTGGCGGGCAAGTCTTTCCTCAGCAGCACCACGTCGCCGAACACTTCGGGCATGGCGCGCTGCGATCCGGCGATCTCGTCCACCCACTCCAGCGGTCCGGAAAGCGCCACGGCCGCTGCCACGTCCAACCGCCACGCCGCGCCCTCGGGATCGACCTGCTTGTGCTTGCAGGTGCCCGGATAGATCGGCCCATCCGGTCCGAAGAGAGTCGCGGCAGCGGCGATCTCGGCGCGCGTGCAGCGGCAGGGATAGAGCAGGCCCATCGCCTTGAGCCGCTCGCCGGGGTGCACGTAGCTGCCGAGCCGGGCGGACTGGAACACCGGATCCCCGTCCCACTGCAGGCCGAGCCAGGCGAGGTCGGCGAAGAACTCGGCCACGTATTCGGGCCGGCTGCGTTCGCCGTCGATGTCCTCGATCCTGAGCGCGAACGTGCCCCCTCGTGCGCGCGCCAGATCGTGCGCGACGATCGCGGCGTAGGCATGGCCCAGGTGCAGCGGCCCGTTGGGGCTGGGGGCGAAGCGGGTGCGGGTCACAAGCCGGTGGTATGACGATAGCCCGACCGAAAAGGAAGAATGGGCTCGCGCAGAGGCGCAGAGGCGCGGAGGGATTGTTGCGCTTGCGGCGAAGCCGCTTCCTACTCAGCCCGCTCGCGGTTGGCGAAAGGCGTGAACAGCAAATGGCCTGGCGACCGGGAGCGACACCTCTCCGCGCCTCTGCGCCTCTGCGCGAGCCCAACCTTCCTTCTTCTCTTCCAACTGTGGATTTCGCCCGCCCTAGCCCTCACGCAAAACTTGACGCTTCCCCGCGCAAATGCTGGAATCGCGCCAATGCATTGCCATCAAACCGCAATAGCCGCCTGCGACAGGAGGCCATGCTCAAGTCGGAGCTGATCGAGCGCGCGGCCCGGTTCCGCAGCGCGGAGGGGGACCCCTCCCGAAGTCTTTCCGATTGCCCCGCGCTTGTGCTCAATGCGGACTACACGCCGCTCTCCTACTACCCGCTGAGTCTATGGCCGTGGCAGACGGCGGTGAAGGCGATCGTGCTGGAGCGGGTCGACGTCGTCAGCTCCTACGAACGGGCGGTGCACTCGCCCAGCTGGACGATGCAGCTGCCCTCGGTGATCGCGCTGCGCCAATACGTGAAGCCGTCGGAGTTCCCCGCGTTCACCCGGTTCAACGTGTTCCTGCGCGACCGATTCAGCTGCCAGTACTGCGGCAGCCCCGCGCACCTGACCTTCGACCATGTCGTTCCGCGCCGCCTGGGTGGGCGGACGAGCTGGGAGAACATCCTCACCGCCTGCGCGCCGTGCAACATGAAGAAGGGCGGGCGCACGCCCAAGCAGGCCAAGATGCCGCCGCTGATCCCGCCGATCCGGCCGACCAGCTGGCAGCTGCAGGAGCGCGGACGTGCCTTTCCGCCCAACTACCTGCACGAAACCTGGCGCGACTGGCTCTATTGGGACGTAGAGCTGGAGGCTTGAGGCCCCGGCCGGACGCCACGTCCCTCGTCATCCCCGCGCAGGCTCCGCCTCACCTTCCATCCGGTCCACCACGCTGGTGATCGCCACGTCCATCGTCACGTTGCCGACGGTGCGCATCAGGTCCGGCAGCATCTCTACCGCCACCAGCAGCGCCAGCGGCTCGACCGGCACGCCCATCGCGATCGCCACCGGTCCGCAGGAGGTGACGAAGCTGATCGCGCCGGGCAGCGACACCGCCCCAAGGCTGGTCGCAAAGGCCGTGAGCACGCCCGCGGCGATGACGGTCGGCGTCAGCACCACGCCCGTGAGATGCGCGGCGTAGACCGCCACGGCCATGTTCATGCCGGGACCGGTCGCGCGAAACAGCGCGACGGCAAGCGGCAGCACGAACTCTCCGGTCCGCTCGCGCACGCCCAGCTCCCGGCAGGCGCCGAGCATCGCGGGCAGGCTGGCAAGCGAGGACTGGGTGGACAGCGCCACCGTCTGCACCGGCAGCATCGCGCGCACGAAGGCGCCGGCCTTGCGCCTGCCGCCCAGGATCGCCAGCGGATAGGCGCCAAGGAGCATGACGCCACCGATGCTGGCGACGATCACCACATAGTGCGCCAGCGCGCCGATCGCCGCCGTCCCGCTGCCCGCCGCCACGCTGAAGGCAAGCCCGAACACGCCGATCGGGGCGATCGCCAGCACCCAGCCGATCACCACCATCATCGCCCCGGCAATCCCCTCGAACAAGGAAGCGAGCGTCCGGCGAGGGCCCTCTGCCAGGCGAGTGGAGGCCAGCGCGAACAGCGCGAAAAACACGATCACTGGCAGCATCGCATTGTCGCCCGCCGCCTTGACGATGTTGGACGGGATCAGCGAACCCAGGAAGTCGGCGACGCCCGGCACCGGACCGGGATCGGCGCTTTGCGCACCCATCGCGGCGGCGGCGTCGGGCGGCACGGGGAACAGGCGAAGCAGCAGCGGCGTCAGCACGCCTCCCAGGATGGCACTGATCGCCAGGAAGCCGAAGATCAGCCCCAGCGTGCGCCGCGCCATGGCTCCGGCGCGCGCGGCCGCCACGGTCTCGGTCACGCCGTTGAAGAGGAGCGCGGCGACGAGCGGCAGGATCGTCATCGTCAGGCCCTGCAGCCACAGCTTGCCGATCGGTCCCGCGATGGCGGCCAGACGCGGCGCGATCGCGCTGCCGCTAACCAGCCAGCCGAGGGCGATGCCGGCGATCAGTGCGGTAAAGGTGAGGCCCGCCGGCACGCGAATCGCCGGCATGCGGGTGGCGCTGCTCTCGCCACGGGTATCGGTTGGCGTCATAAGGCTCCTGAACGCACGAACCGCGACAGTAGCACCCGATGACGGCATGGCAATTTGCCGGCAATCGCGTGGTAACCCTGCTCGCGCTATGGGAGCTCGCATGAGCAAGCAATTCTTCGGTACCGACGGCATCCGCGGCCGCACCAACGCGGGTGTGATGACAGCGGCGATGGCCATGAAGGTCGGGCAGGCGGCCGGCACCCGCTTCCTGCGCGGCGACCACCGCCACCGTGTCGTGATCGGCAAGGACACGCGCCTGTCCGGCTACATGCTGGAAAACGCGATGGTGGCCGGCTTTACCAGCGTCGGCATGGACGTGGTGCTGCTGGGGCCGATGCCGACCCCGGCCGTGGCGCTGCTGACGCAGGAGCTGCGCGCCGACGTCGGCGTCATGATCTCCGCCAGCCACAACCCGTACGAGGACAACGGCATCAAGCTGTTCGGGCCGGATGGCTTCAAGCTCTCGGACGCGGACGAGCTGGCGATCGAGGCGATGCTGTCGCAGGAACTGGCGCTCGCACCGTCCGAAGAGATCGGCCGTGCCCGGCGCATCGAAGACGCACGCGGGCGGTATATCCACGCGGTGAAGGGATCGCTGGCCAAGGCGATCCGGCTCGATGGCCTGAAGATCGCGATCGATTGCGCCAACGGGGCCGCCTACCAGGTCGCGCCCTCGGCTTTCTGGGAGCTCGGGGCCGAAGTGGTCGCGCTCGGCGTCAACCCCAACGGCAAGAACATCAACGCCAACTGCGGCTCCACCCACGTCGGCGCGCTGCAGGATTCGGTCGTCTCCTCGGGCGCGGACATCGGCATCGCGCTCGATGGCGATGCCGACCGGCTGATCGTGGTCGACGAGAAGGGCCAGGTCGTCGACGGCGACCAGATCATGGCGCTGATCGGCAGCGAGTGGGCCAGCCAGGGCCGGCTCTGCGGCGGCGGCGTGGTGGCGACGATCATGTCGAACCTCGGTCTCGAGCGGTTCCTGCAAGGCCGCGGGCTGGAACTTGTTCGCACCGCGGTGGGTGACCGCCATGTGCTCGAAGCCATGCGCAAGGGCGGCTACAACGTCGGCGGCGAGCAGTCGGGGCACATGATCCTGCTGGACCATGCGACCACCGGCGATGGCACGGTGGCGGCGCTGCAGGTGCTCGCCGCGCTGGTGTCCTCGGGCAAGCGGGCGAGCGAGCTGCTGCATGTGTTCGATCCGGTGCCTCAGCTGCTGCGCAACGTGCGCTTCGCCGGGGGCAGGCCGCTTGAAGCGCAGAGCGTCAAGGCGGTGATCGCCGATGCCGAGGCGTCGCTGAACGGCAAGGGCCGGCTGGTGATCCGCCCCTCCGGCACCGAGCCGGTGATCCGCGTCATGGCCGAAGGCGACGACGCCGGCGAGGTCGAAGCCGCGGTCGCCGCGATCTGCGACGCGGTCGAGAAGGCGGCCGCCTGATGCTGGAGATGCGGCCCGATTGCGAGCGCTGCGGCGCGGACTTGCCCGCCGAAGCGCCCGGTGCCTTCATCTGCAGCTTCGAGTGCACCTACTGCGCCGAATGCGCAGAGGCGCTGGACGACTTGTGCCCGAACTGCGGCGGCGAGCTGGTGGATCGCCCGACGAGATCGCGCCAGGCACAGGCCAAGAGCCCGCCTTACAACGAGCGTCAGTTCAGGGGGTGAAAACAAGGGAGAGGGGATTGCCTTGTTCGGTCGCTCCCTTTTGCACCGTCGCCCCCGCGCAGGCGGGGGCCCGCTTCCTTCAACGTCGAAAGAACAAGCGGGGTCCCCGCCTGCGCCGGGACGACGAGGGATTAGCGCCCTGTCGCTCGCTTCCCCGCCTGCGAACGGATAGTGGAGCGGAATGATCACCGCCAAGCCTCCCCGCATCCTCTCCATCGCCGGTTCGGACAGCTCCGGCGGCGCGGGCATCCAGGCCGACATCAAGACGATCACCATGCTCGGTGGCTTCGCGATGACGGCGATCACCGCGATCACCGCGCAGAACTCGCTCGGCGTGACGGCCGTGGAGGCGCTTTCGCCCGCCATGGTGGCCGCGCAGATCGACGCCTGCGTATCGGACATCGGCGTCGATGCGGTGAAAATCGGCATGCTCGGCTCGGCTGATATCGCCAACATGGTGGCGGACCGGCTGGAGGCGCTGGACGTGCCGGTGGTGTTCGATCCGGTCATGATCTCCAGCAGCGGCTCGGTCCTTGCCGATCCGTCGACGGTGGCCGCGTTCGAGCGGCTGATGCGGCTGGCGACGCTCACCACGCCCAACGTGCCTGAGCTTGCGGCGCTGGGCGGGGCCGAAGCCATGGCGACGCGCCGCGTCGTCTACCTCGCCAAGGGTGGCGACGCGCCGGGCGACGTCGTGTTCGACCGGCTCGTCCGCCCCGACGAAGCCGATCTGGAATGGAGCGCGCCGCGCATCGACACGCGGCATAGCCACGGCACCGGCTGCACGCTCTCAAGCGCGATCGCGACGGAGTTGGGGCGAGGCGTAAGCTTGCCCGACGCGATCGAAACCGGGCGGGCATACGTGCGGGCTGCGCTAGAGGCAGCCCCCGGATTTGGCGCTGGGCACGGGCCGATGGGTCACCAAGCGGCCCGACAAAAGTATCTTTAAATCAATCTTTATACACAATAGCGCCTGCCTAGAAGCGCGCATCAAGATGCCACCTCAAATTGTTGAAGCGAAACCGCAACAATATCCTAATGAGTTGGTATCGATGACGACCCATATTCAAAACGCGCGAGTACGGCTCGTATTTTAGGCGGATTTAGGGCTAAAGCCTTTCCTTTGTCTAGGCATCGGGTGATAGCCGGAGTGAATTGTTCTACAGCCTTGTTCTCGGCCTTTGACTTGGGACTAGCTTTCAGGATGGCGGCTGCGGAGCGAGGGTCGCGTGTGTTGGCGCAGAACAGGGCTGCGACCAGTGGTGGCCATGCTTGCGTTCGCTCCAGAGTTCGTTCTGATACTCCTAAAGAGTCCATCTCTTGCGGATCGAAGCCTCTGAACCTTCGGCTAATCACAGTTCTGGATGTCTTCTTGAGCTCCCTCTCCGCTATAGCTCCGCCAAGGAGTAGAATGTCGTCGGACATCAAGGCAGCCTGGTCAGCGCAGCGGCTTAGATCATGTGACATCACATAAAGCATCTGCCTTTCCTCGTCCGATCCTGGAATCGATCGGGCAAATGCCTTGGCATTGGGTTCATTGGCACGAACAAGGCACTTGGCTTGCGCGGACGTACTTTCGCGACCGATCGCTGGTGCTGCCAGAAGTAATGCTAGCCACACGCATAGCCATCTAAACTTCATATACCATCCTGTGTCATTCTTAGTATTCTTAGAGTGTCGGAACGTCCAAGGCAAATGCGGCCAGACCTTCATGGGTTACCGCAACTCAATCCCTGATCAGGCCTTTCAAGGTCTCGATCCTGTCCGCCTCATGCGCGGGCTTGTCGGTGCGGATGCGGTTGATGCGGGGGAAGCGCATGGCGACGCCGGACTTGTGGCGCTTGCTCGCGTGGATCGAATCGAACGCGATTTCCAGCACCAGCGTGCGCTCGGTCTCGCGGACCGGGCCGAAGCGGTTGAGCGTGTGCTGGCGCACGTATTTGTCGAGGAACTTCAGCTCCTCGTCGGTGATGCCGGAGTAAGCCTTGCCGACCGGCAGCAGCTCCGCGCCTTGGTCGGGGTCGCCGTCCCAGCAGCCGAAGGTATAGTCCGAATAGAACGAGCTGCGCCGCCCGTTTCCGCGCTGCGCGTACATGATCACGCAGTCGACCAGCAGCGGATCGCGCTTCCACTTGTACCACAGGCCCGTGCGCCGCCCGGCGATATAGGGCGAGTCGCGCCGCTTGAGCATGACGCCTTCGATCGCATCGTCGCGCGTGCGCTCGCGGATCTTGGCGAGATCGTCGAGGGTCTTGGCCTCGATCACCTGGCTGAGATCGAAATCGCCCGGATCGAGGCGCGGCATCAGCGCTTCGAGACGCTGGCGGCGCTGCTCCCACGGCAGCTCGCGCAAGTCCTCGCCATCGACGATCAGCGCATCGTAGAGCCGCACGAACGCGGGATAATCGGCCAGCATCTTCTTGCTCACGACCTTGCGTCCGAGCCGCTGCTGCAGTGCGTTGAAGCTGGCCGCGCCGCCTTGAGTCTTATCGTTTTCCGGGCCGCCCTGATGGCTGCCGCGCACCAGCAGCTCACCATCGAGCACGGCGGGGAAGGGCAGTGAGGCCGCAACCTCGGGGAACGTGCCGGAGATATCGTCGCCGGAGCGTGAATACACCCGCGTCTCGTCCCCGGCGCGGACCAGCTGCACGCGGATGCCGTCCCATTTCCACTCGGCGGCATAGTCCGCCATGTCGACGATGGTCTCGTCGAGCGGGTGGGCGAGCATGAACGGGCGGAACAGCGGGATGCCCTCGGACGAGGGCGCCTCCTCGCCATGCGCGGCCCAGCCAAATAGCGGCTGGTAGGGTGGGGTCTGGCCGTGCCAGTGTTCCTCCACTTCCTCCACGGTGACGCCGAAGGCCTGCGCGAAAGCGGTCTTGGCGAGGCGCGAGGAAATGCCGATCCGCATCGCGCCGGTGGCCATCTTCAGCAGAGCGTAGCGGCCGTCGGAATCGAGCCGGTCGAGCAGTTTAGGCAGTTCGGACATGACGCTGGCGCGCGTCATGTGGGCGAGCGCATCGACCGCTTCGGTGACGGTCGGCGGGTCGGGCGCGGTCTCGGGTTCGGGCCAGAGCAGGCTGGCGGTCTCGGCCGAATCGCCGACGAAATCGCGGCTGAGGGCGTAGAGCACCGGGTCGACCCGCTCGCTCAGCAGGTTGCGGATGGTGGAGCTTTTGACGGCCGGGAAATCCAGCCCGTCGGTCAGCGCCGCGAGCGCCCAGCCGCGATCCGGATCGGGTGTTTCGCGCAAGTAGTCGGCCAGCAGCTTGAGCTTGGCATTGCGGCTGCGAGTGTAGACGAGCGCATCGAGGAGGGCGGCGAAGTGTTCCATGGCTAGTCCCTCTCCCCGGACGGGGAGAGGATACGCAGCCTTGCGAGCTTGCTCGCTAGGCGCAGTTGGAGAGGGGGTCGTGCCCTCTCGCCCGTCGAACCCCCTCTCCAAGCTGCGCTAGCCCGTGACCGGGCAAGCTTCGCTACCCTCTCCCCACTTGGGAGAGGGAAAAGAAAAGCAACCTCAATCATCCTCGTCCTCGTACCCCACCAGGGCCAGCGCCTTGGCGCGCCGCTGGTGGAGCTGGCACCAGCGCAGCATCGCCTCTTCGCGGCCGTGGGTGATCCAGGTCTCGAACGGGTTCACCTCCTCCACGGTGCGGGTGAGTTCGTCCCAGTCGGCATGGTCGGAGATCACCAGCGGCAGCTCGACCATGCGCTGGCGAGCGCGCTGGCGCACCCGCATCCAGCCGGACGCCATGGCGGTGATCGGCTCGGGCAGGCGGCGGCTCCAGCGGTCGTTGAGAGCCGAGGGCGGGCAGACGACGATGTGGCCGGCGATTGCGTCCTTCTTGGCCTCGCTCACCAGTTTCAGGTCGCCGAGGTCGACGCCGAATTCCTCGTAGAGCCGGCACATTCGCTCCATCGCGCCGTGCAGGTAGATGGTCTCGTGGTGCCCGGCGCGGCGGACTTCGGCGATCAGGCGCTGCGCCTTGCCGAGCGCGTATGCGCCGACCAGCACGCAACGGTCGGGGTTGTCCGCAAGCGCCTTCAGCAGTTTGGCGACTTCGTCCTCGATCGGCGGGTGCTTGAACACCGGCAGGCCGAAGGTCGCCTCGGTGATGAGCACGTCGCAGGGCGTGACCTGGAACGGCGGGCACGTCGGGTCCGGCCGGCGCTTGTAGTCGCCGGTGACGATGATCCGCTCGCCCGCATGTTCGAGCAGGATCTGCGCCGAGCCGAGAACGTGCCCGGCCGGCAGCCAGGTGGCATCGACACCGCCGCCCAGGCTGATCGTCTCGCCATAGACAGTCGCCTGCGCGCCCTCGTCGGTCTGGTAGCGCAGCTTCATGATCGCCAGCGTCTCTGGCGTGGCGAAGGTCTCGCCGTGGCCGCCCCGCGCGTGGTCGGCGTGGCCATGCGTCACCAGCGCGCGGTCGACCGGGCGGGAGGGATCGATCCAGCAATCGGCGGGGGTGACGTGAATTCCCCAGGGCTCGGGTCGGATCCAGGAGAAGTCGCGGGCCATGGATAGAAGAATGGGGCGGAACCGGTGTGGTTCCATCCCATGCTTGAGGGCAGGTGTCAGCGCTTTGGAGTTATCAGCCCCACCCCGTCGTCCCCGCGAAGGCGGGGACCCCGCTTCTTTCCTAAAGACAGCGATGGCCGCCAAGAAAGCGTCATCCCCGCCTGCGCGGGGATGAAGAGAAAGGTCGGGCGGGAAGGGGTTGGGGGCGGGGGAGCGGGGCCGAAGGTCACGCGTCCACGCTGGCGTGGGTACACCCACCTCCCAATCCCCTCCCTCAAGGGAGGAGGAGCGAGTTACTCGTCCGAACTGGCTTCCGGTTCGGAGCCCGTCTCGGGCGCCGCCGACTTCACGGCCTTTTTCTTCGACTTGGTCAGCTTAGGCGCCGCCGGTGTCAGCTCGAACGACAGGGCGTTCTCCTTGACCGAGACGTGCACCTCGCCACCCGTCGCCAGCTTGCCGAACAGCAGTTCCTCGGCGAGCGGCTGCTTGACCTTCTCCTGGATCAGGCGGCCCATCGGACGCGCGCCATAGAGCTTGTCGTAGCCGCGCTCACCCAGCCACTCGCGCGCATCGGAGTCGAACTGGATGTGCACGTTCTGGTCCGCCAGCTGCAGTTCCAGCTGGAGGATGAACTTGTCGACCACGCGGCTGATCGTCTCCTTGCCCAGGTAGGCGAAGGGCACGATCGCATCGAGGCGGTTGCGGAACTCCGGCGTGAACATCTGCTTCACCGCCTCGTCCTGCGCATCCTCGCGGCTGACATCGCCGAAGCCGATGCCCGAGCGCGCCATGTCCGAAGCGCCCGCGTTGGTGGTCATGATCAGGACCACGTTGCGGAAGTCGACGGTCTTGCCGTGGTGATCGGTGAGGCGTCCGTTGTCCATCACCTGCAGCAGGATGTTAAACAGGTCCGGGTGCGCCTTCTCGATCTCGTCGAGGAGGAGGACGCAGTGCGGATTCTGGTCGATCGCATCGGTCAGCAGGCCGCCCTGGTCGAAGCCGACATAGCCCGGAGGCGCGCCGATCAGGCGGCTGACCGAGTGACGCTCCATGTATTCGGACATGTCGAAGCGCTTCAGCTCGATGCCCATGATCGTCGCCAGCTGGCGCGCGACTTCGGTCTTGCCGACGCCGGTGGGGCCGGAGAACAGGAACGAGCCGATCGGCTTGTCCGGATCGCGCAGGCCCGCACGGCTCAGTTTCATCGCCGTCGAGAGGACGCCGATCGCCTTGTCCTGACCGAACACCACGCGCTTCAGATCGCGATCGAGCGACTCGAGCGCCTTCTTGTCGTCCGAGCTGACCGACTTGGGTGGGATGCGCGCCATCGTCGCGATCACCGCCTCGATCTCACGCGCGGTGATGGTCTTCTTGCGGCGGCTGGGCGGCACCAGCATCTGCATCGCGCCGACTTCGTCGATCACGTCGATCGCCTTGTCCGGCAGCTTGCGGTCGTTGATGTAGCGGGCCGACAATTCCACCGCGGTCTTGATCGCGTCGGGCGTGTACTTGACCTTGTGGTGCTCCTCGAACGCGGTGCGCAGGCCCTTGAGGATCTTGATCGTGTCCTCGATGGTCGGCTCGTTCACGTCGATCTTCTGGAAGCGCCGCAGCAGCGCACGGTCCTTCTCGAAGTGGTTGCGGAACTCCTTGTAGGTGGTCGAACCGACGCAGCGGATCGTCCCGCCCGAGAGCGCGGGCTTGAGCAGGTTGGACGCGTCCATCGCCCCGCCGCTGGTGGCGCCGGCGCCGATCACGGTGTGGATCTCGTCGATGAACAGGATCGCGTGCGGCATCTTTTCCAGCTCGGAGACGACCTGCTTCAGCCGCTCCTCGAAGTCGCCGCGATAGCGGGTGCCCGCCAGCAGCGAGCCCATGTCGAGCGAGTAGATGACGGCCTCTTCCAGCACCTCGGGGACGTCGCCCTCGACGATCTTGCGCGCCAGGCCCTCGGCGATGGCGGTCTTGCCCACGCCCGGATCGCCCACGTAGAGCGGGTTGTTCTTGGAGCGGCGACACAGGATCTGGATCGTGCGGTCCACTTCGGGGCCGCGGCCGATCAGCGGATCGACCTTGCCCGACAGCGCCTTCTCGTTGAGGTTGACGGTGAACTGGTCGAGCGCGGTTTCCTTCTTGTTGCCGCCCTTGCCTTCGGACTTCTCTTCCGAAGCCTTGGGTTCCTCGTCCGAGCCCTTGGGGCTCTTGTCCTCGATGCGGCGGCCGCCCTTGCCGATGCCGTGGCTGATGTAGCTGACGGCGTCGAGGCGGCTCATGTCCTGCTGCTGCAGGAAGTAGACGGCATAGCTGTCCCGCTCGGAGAACAAGGCGACCAGCACGTTGGCGCCGGTCACGGTGTCCTTGCCGCTGGACTGGACATGCAGGATCGCGCGCTGGATCACGCGCTGGAAGCCGGCGGTCGGGGCGGGATCGCCCTTCTCCTCGGTCTTCAAGGACTGGTATTCCTGGTCGAGGTACTGGCGGACGACATCGCCCAGATCGCCAAGGTCGACCCCGCATGCGGTCATGACCTGCGCCGCATCGGTATCGTCGATCAGCGCGAGCAACAAGTGCTCGAGCGTCGCGTATTCGTGGCTGCGGTCCGACGCATGCGACAGCGCGGAGTGCAGTGTCTTCTCAAGGCTTTGCGCGAAACTTGGCATTAGCGTTCTTTCGTTGGAATGCTTGCGCTCCTTGTCGGGCAGAGCAGTGAGGGAAGGCCCGAAGGTAAGCGATCGATTGCGACCGATATAGGAAGCGTGTTCCGCGTTTCGAGATAACGCGTCCTTGTAAAACTCCGGCCGCTCAAGGCTGTTTCGGCCTGAAGAGCGATTCCGCCGCAGCCATGTGTGCGGTCGTCCTGCTCCGGTGGTTCCCGATCCGGCCGATTTCGGCCTCGAGCAGCGCGACACGTGCGTCGAGTTCGTCCAGCGAATAGCTCTCTAGGCTCTCGCTGGCGAGGAGGCTGGCGGCACCGAAGTTGCCCTCGGTCGACCGTCGCCGCGGTCGCTCGTCATCGTCCATTGCAATGCAGCATCGGACTCGTTTTCGTGCCTGTCAACTGCCCCGATTTGTGTTCTCGCTTGCCGCCGCATTGTGGCAACACTTGCGGCATGACCCAGGTACTGCCCGAGCACATGACAGCCATCGCCATCGACGCTCCGGGAGGGCCAGAGGTGCTGGTTCCGCGGGAGGTGCCCGTGCCGCGGCCGGGTCCCGGCGAAGTGCTGATCAAGGTCGCCTACGCCGGGGTGAACCGGCCGGACGTGCTGCAACGTCAGGGTAATTACCCCGCGCCGGCAGATGCTTCGCCGCTGCCCGGACTCGAGGTGGCGGGCAGCGTGGCGCTGCTTGGCGAAGGCGTGACCACGCTGCTGCCCGGCGAGCGGGTCTGCGCGCTGGTGGCGGGCGGCGGCTATGCCGAGTACTGCATCGCCGACGCGGCGCAATGCCTCCCCGTGCCCGAATCGCTGCCGCTGGCGCAGGCGGCGGCGCTGCCCGAGGGCCTGTTCACCGTCTGGCACAACGTCTTCGAGCGCGGCTGGGCGAGCGAGGGCGAGACGATGCTGGTCCACGGCGGCACCAGCGGCATCGGCACCATGGCGATCCTGCTGGGCAAGCTGTTCGGGCTGACCGTGATCGTCACTTGCGGTTCGCCCGAGAAATGCGAGCGGGCGCGGGAGATCGGCGCCGACCATGCGATCGACTACAAGGCGCAGGATTTCGTGGAGGAGGTGGCACGGATCACCGGCGGCCGGGGTGTCGACCTGGTGCTCGACATGATCTCGGGCGACTATGTGCCGCGCAACCTGAAGTGCCTGGCCGAAGACGGGCGGCATGTGACGATCGCGGTGCTGGGCGGCGCGAAGGCCACGCTCAACATGGCGGTGGTGATGAGCCGCCGTTACACCCTGACCGGCTCGACCTTGCGGGCGCGCTCCAGGGAGTTCAAGCGGCTGTTGGCCCAGGAGATCGCGGCGCAAGTCTGGCCTCATGTCGAGCGCGGCGAGCTGCGCCCGGTCATGGACGCCTGCTTCCCGCTTGCGCAGGCGAGCGAAGCGCACCGGCGCATGGAAGCGGGCGACCACATCGGCAAGATCGTCCTGGAGGTATGACGCACAAGAAGCTGAACCTGCCGACCAAGACCTGCGCCGCCTGCCAGCGCCCCTTCGCCTGGCGCAAGAAGTGGGAACGCGACTGGGAGAACGTGAAGTTCTGCTCGGACCGGTGTCGGCGGGAAGGGGCGAAGGGGTGAACAGTTATGCCGGCTTGCGGACATTTGGCTTTGGCGCGACTGTCCAAGCATGACCGATCTGCCAACTCTCTTGTGGCCGCATCTGCGTGTTGAACTGACACAGTATCTGGCCGAACTAACCGCAGACGACCCTAAAGCTTTGTGGCAGGAAGCGCGTCAGCTTGGGCTGGTGTCCGGCATAGATCAAGTGTTCCATTTCTTCTTCGACGACCATGACTTCGACAGGTCGGCAGTAGGATACTCACTTGTCAGCAAAGCCGAAGTTCAGTCGATCGAGGCGGTGAAGCTGGCGTTGGAGGCCATTCTCGATCTGGTTGGCGACGCAGGAGACGATGACTTCGTGTGCCATCCATTATGGGGTGAGGTCAGGCGAGCGGCAGCAGTTGCGAGTGACCGTTTAAACGACGGGGATGATGTCCGCTGACCACCCTTACCGGACGTCGCCCCGGACTTGATCCGGGGCCCCGCTGTTTTTCTGCGCGGCCACCGAGGAAAAGCGGGATCCCGGGTCGAGCCCGGGATGACGAAGCGGATGTGGCGGAGGATGCTCCGCCTCGCGTGTCCGCCTCTTTTCGAACGCTCTGCAGCAGCACCTGTAAGCCTCTTCCGTCCGCCGCCATCCGCCGTATAGTCTGCGTTCAACGGAGGGGCTGGATGGACAAGCTGACGCTTCACGAGGACCCGCGCAGCGGCCATTGCTACAAGATCCGGCTGACGGCCGCGCTCCTCGGCCTGCCGCTGGAGCGGCGCATGTACGACATCATGCGCGGCGATACGCGCAAGCCCGAGTTCCTCCAGACCGTCAACGCCAACGGCCGCATCCCGGTGCTGCAGATCGGCAAGCGCTTCCTGCCCGAGAGCAACGCCGCGTGCTGGTACCTGGCCGAGGGCAGCAAGCTGATTCTGAGCGACCGCTTCGAGCGCGCGGACATGCTGCGCTGGATGTTTTTCGAGCAGTACAACCACGAGCCCAACGTCGCGACGCTGCGCTTCTGGCTGCTGTTCGTGGGCGAGGGCAACCTGTCCAAGTTCCAGCGCGACCAGATTCCGGCCAAGCGCGCCGGCGGCGAGGCGGCACTGGCGATGATGAACGATCATCTCGCCCAGCATGACTGGCTGGTGGGCGGCAAGGTCAGCCTCGCCGACATCGCGCTCTATCCCTACACCCATGTGTGCGAGGCGGGCGGCTTTCGCCTGCGCGACTATCCGGCGGTATGCGGCTGGTTGAAGCGGATCGAGAAGCTGAAAGGCTACGTGCCGATGGATTGAGCACGTGTTGGCACCCCAAACCTCGTCATTCCCGCGAAGGCGGGAATCCATCTCCAGTTAGCTCCTTTTACGAGAGGTCAGGCGATGGATCCCCGCGTTCGCGGGGATGACGAAGAAGTAGGGCCGGCGTAGTAGGGACCGGCGTCATGCAGCGCGTCGACGACACCGCGCTTGCCGAATCCGGCGCGATTGCCTAAATCAACCCAGTACGGCCGCTCCGCAAGGGGCGGCCCTTATCGTTTTTGCGCCGGGCGCTTGTGTTTCGTCCGGCTTCGATTGGGACCAAGAGACATGAGCCAGCCCACCCCGCTGATGCCGCACGCGACCGCCTCGTGGCTGGTCGATACCACGGGCCTCACCTTCGAGCAGATCGCCGAGTTCTGCGGCCTGCACATCCTGGAAGTCCAGGCGATGGCCGACGATCTCGCCTCCAGCAAGTACACCGGCCGTGATCCGCTGCGCTCGGGCGAGCTGACGCAGGAAGAGATCGAGAAGGGGCAGGCGGACCCCAACTACAAGCTCAAGATGCACAAGGCGCCGGTCAACGTCAGCCGCACCAAGGGCCCGCGCTACACCCCGGTGTCCAAGCGCCAGGACAAGCCCGACGGCATCGCCTGGATCCTGCGCCACCACCCCGAGGTTTCGGACGCGCAGATCGGCAAGCTGATCGGCACAACCCGCAACACCATCGCCGCGATCCGCGACCGCAGCCACTGGAACATCGGCAACATCACGCCGAAGGACCCGGTGACGTTGGGCCTGTGCTCGCAGCGCGAGCTCGACGGTATCGTCGCCAAGGCGGCCAAGAAGGCCGGCATCGAGGACGACGGCCGCGACGACGAGCGCCTGGGCGACGATCGCCAGGCCCTGCTCGAGGAGCTGCGCCAGGAGCGTGAGGACGCGCGCGTCGCCGCCAGCGAAGCCGCGCAGGAAGCCGAGGCGGCGGCCTGGCTCGAAGCCAAGCGGGCCGCCGAAGCGGAAGAACGCCGCGGGTAAGGTGGGCGCGGAGCGTTCCTGCCTTACATCTCCTCTCCCCGGCGGGGAGAGGTAGCGCAGCTTAGCGCATAGCGGTTAACGGAGCTGGGAGAGGGGGTTCTGCGGTCGAGAGGGCACGAACCCCTCTCCAACTGCGGCTAGGCTCTGCGAGCCAAGCCTTCGTATCCTCTCCCCGTCCGGGGAGAGGGCAACGTTCGAGACAGGGTGTTCAGGGCTCACGGTCCGGCTGGGATCAAGCCCAAACCCGTCGCCCCCGCGCAGGCGGGGGCCCCGCTTCTTGAAGCAGGCAGTGCGCAAGAAGGAACAAGCCTCACCCCCGCCTGCGCGGGCGTATTGAGGCTACAGGATCAGAGTCGATCGACGTGCGGCAGGCCGGCAGTCCCGGCCGCCGCCAAGCTCAGTCCTGCTCGAGCTTCTGCGCCGGCGCGGCCAGGACTAGGCGCTGCTCCAGGCTTTCGCCCGAACGCGAGACGGACGGGCCTTGTCCCGTGCGCGGGGTCAGGCGGCCGTCCAGCTGCGCGCCCTGCTCGATCGTCAGCGCATCGTAGACGATGTCGCCACGGATGCGCGCGGACTTGAGGATCACCACGTCGCGCGCCGTGACCGACCCGTCGACGTGGCCGGCGATGCGCGCCGATTCCGCCGTGATCGCGCCCACCACTTCGCTTCCTTCGCCCTGGATCAGGGCGGTGCAGGTGATGTCGCCCTCCACCCGGCCCTCGACATGGAGGTCGGCGGTCGCGCTGATGTTGCCCGAAATCGCGGTGTCGCCGCCCAGGATGCTGGTGGTGGATCCGTGGATCGGACGGTGGCTGCCGAGCGGCTTGGGCATCGTGGTGGGTGTCCTCGGTGTTATCATTTTCAAGCGCCTGACAGCTTATTTCTGAACTTCAGCTTGCGCTCTTCGCGCGGCATCCAGAAAGAGTCGCGGGTTCACCGGCTGGTCGTTGACCCGCACTTCGAAGTGGAGGTGCGGCCCCGTCGAGCGGCCGGTGCTCCCCATCGCGCCGATCCGGGTGCCGGGCTCCACCATCTGGCCGACCCGTGTGCCGAAGCCCGACAAGTGAGCATAGCGCGTCACCAGGCCGTTGCCATGCGTGATCTCGATGCAATTGCCATAGCCCTGCTTCTGGCCGACGAAGGTCACGCGCCCGCGTGCGGCGGCATAGATCGCCGATCCCATCGGGCCCGGGAAGTCGAGCCCGGCATGGAACGCGGCCCCACCGTTGAAGGGGTCCGCTCGGTAGCCGAAGCTGGAGGAAACGTAGGCGACGTGTGCGGGCTGAACCTGCGGCACGCTGGCGAGCCCGGTGACGAGCGCATCCATCCGCGCCAGGCTGGCACCCAGGCGCTTGAACTGCGGGTCCAGCGAACCGTCGCGCCCGGTGGCGAGGCGCAGCAGCGGACCACCCTCAGCCGCGTGGGGCGCCATCATCGCCCGCGGGTTCAGGCCCAGCGCGCGGATCGAATCGGCGGCACGGGTAGCGCGGCGATCGGCATAGCGGGTCAGGCGATCGACGAAGGCGAGCTGGTCGGATTCCAGCCGCGCCAGCGATGCGGCTTCGGGCAGGGCCATGCTGATCTTGCGCACGGCGGCTTCGGGCTTCGCATCGGTCCGGGCGGGGGTGCTGCCATCTGTGTCGCCGGCGTCCTCGGGCAAGTCGCCCAGGTGCGCCTCGACCATGCGCTGAATGAATTCCTGGCGGCGCGCGAGATCGGCAGCGACCGCGTGAACGTCGCGGCGATACGCTTCGACCCGGCTCTGCGCGCTGGCGACCCGCGCCTCGCGTGCCTGCAGTTCGCCTCGCTCGCGAGAGGCGGACCATTGCGACAGCGTGAGCCCGACCATGGTCACCAGCCATGCGGCCAGGACCACCACCACGCCCAGCGCCGCGAGTGCCTGGACCTTGGTCGACAGCTTGATAAATCGGACCTGCCCCTGCGACCGCATGAAGAACTCACGGTCGGGGAAGAGGGTCCGCAGGCGCGACTGGAGCGCGCCGGCGGTTGGCATTTTCAAATCGACCCCGCTTTTGGAAAGCTGTTTAGTTGGCGCCGCCCCTAGCCACACAGTGTCACAAAGGCGAATCCACCTGCCTTGTGCAAGTGCGAAACGGGGGTGAGTCGAACCCAGAGCGGGACGAGCGGAGTTTGGTGCGGGAACGGTTCGTGCGGTTCGCAGCGAATCGTTGCATCCATGTTGCTCCCGTCGCGTGCGATGCGGTGACAGGTTCGCTCCGCGGTGATACTCGGCGGCCATGAACATGGAGAGCCCCATCACGGAGTCGCCCGAGGTGCTGGTTGCACGCCTCGCCAAGGCCGGTCGCGAAGCCCAGCGCGGGCTTGCGCTGCTCCCGGATGCGCGCAAGGCCGAGGCCCTGCGCGCCGTCGCAGTCGCGTTGCGCGAGGACGAGGGGCCGATCCTGGAGGCGAACGCGCGGGATGTCGCGGCGGGTGAGGCCAAGGGGCTGACAGACGCGTTGCTCGATCGGCTGCGGCTCGATCCCAAGCGCCTGGCCGGGATCGCCGACGCCGTGGAGCAGGTCGCGGCGCTGCCCGATCCGGTGGGTCAGGTGATCGACCAGAGCGAGCGGCCCAACGGCCTCAAGCTTTCGCGCGTGCGGATCCCCATCGGGCTTATCGGCATCATCTACGAGAGCCGGCCCAATGTCACCGCCGACGCGGCCGCGCTGTGCCTGCGCTCGGGCAACGCCGTGCTGCTGCGTGGCGGCAGCGAAGCGCTGCATTCCAACCGCGCGATCCATGCCGCCTTCGCGCGCGGGCTGGAGAGCGTGGGCGTGCCCGCCGATGCGGTGCAGTTGGCGCCGACCCAGGACCGCGCGCTGGTGGGCGCCATGCTGACGGCGGCCGGCCTCATCGACATGATCGTGCCACGCGGGGGCAAGAGCCTGGTGGCGCGGGTGCAGGCCGACGCACGCGTCCCGGTGCTCGCCCACCTCGACGGCATCTGCCACACGTACGTCCATTCCTCGGCCGATGCGGCGATGGCGCGGGCCTTGGCCCTCAACGCCAAGATGCGTCGCACCGGCATTTGCGGGGCGATGGAGACGCTGTTGATCGACGCGCAGTTCCCCGATGCGGTGGCGCTGGCGGGCGATTTGCTCGACGCCGGCTGCGAACTGCGCGGCGATGCGCGGGCGCAGGCGCTCGATCCGCGGATCGTGACCGCGACGGAAGAGGACTGGGACACCGAGTACCTGGACGCGGTGCTGGCGGTGGCGGTCGTCGACGGGCTGGACGCGGCGATCGAGCACATCGCCCGGCACTCTTCGCACCACACTGACGCGATCGTTACCGGCGACCATGCGGCGGCCGAGCGCTTCCTGGCCGAAGTCGACAGCGCGATCGTGATGGTCAATGCCTCCAGCCAGTTCGCCGATGGGGGCGAGTTCGGCCTCGGCGCCGAGATCGGCATCGCCACCGGCCGCCTCCACGCGCGCGGCCCCGTCGCGCTGGAGGGTCTGACGACTTACAAGTGGCAAGTGCGTGGTACCGGACAGGTGCGGCCTTAACTTGGTTCACGCGGAGGCGCGGAGACGCGGAGGAGTAGCGCCTGTCCGTCAGGCCACTGTCATGCGCGCCTCGTCGCGCTTTCCGCACGCAGGCAGGAGAAAGCGGCTTCGCCGCGAAAGCTACCCCTTTGCGCCTCTGCGCCTTTGCGCGCGTTCCACTTGCTTCCTCTTCCTCCGCGTCTCCGCGCCTCCGCGTGAAACCTCATGAGCGGCATGCCGACCGCCCTGCTCGGCGGCAGCTTCAACCCAGCGCATGGCGCCCATCGCAAGATCTCGCTGGAGATCCTGCGCGCGCTGGAGCTGGCGGAGGTCTGGTGGCTCGTCTCGCCGGGCAACCCGATGAAGCCACGCACCGGCATGGCGCCGCTGTCCGCCCGCGTCGAATCGGCGCGGCGGCAGGCTCGCCGCGCGCCGATCCGGGTCACCGCGATCGAGCGCGAACTGCGCACGCGCTACACTGCGGACACCTTGCGCAAGCTCGTCCGCCGCTACCCCCGGCGGCGCTTCGTATGGGTCATGGGCGCGGACAATCTCGCCCAGTTCCACCGCTGGCGCGACTGGCGGAGGATCGCGCGGATGATGCCGATTGCGGTGGTGGCGCGTCCGGGCTATGATGACGCGGTCTTCGCGAGCCCCGCGATGGCCTGGTTGGGACGGTACCGGAAGCCGCCCGCCTGCTTGAAGTTCCGGGAAACGTGGAGCGCCCCGGCGCTGTTGACTTTGCGTTTCGATCCTGACTCGCGTTCGGCCACGGCGATCCGCCAAGCCGATCCGGACTGGGCCGACAGGCTGCCGCGCCGCGATGTGCGCGACCAGGTCACGCATCACATCATTCCCGGAGACGCGGCTTGAGCCGGCCGGTTGCTCTTCACCGATGCAGCCACCATTTCACTTCGATGATAACCGCTTACGCCCACCGGATCGGCCGCGCGCACTGTGCTCGTGGCCGGCGCATATCAGCAGAGAGGAGCTGACTAACCTTAAGATGCCCCAGGCACACCTAGAGCCGGTTCGCACCGGCACCGCGAACCCCGGACAGGCCTCAGCGGTCACCGGATCGGATGACCCGCTACTCGCGCTCGTCCTGCACTCGCTCGACGAAGACCAGGCCCAGGACGTGGTCGTCATCGACCTCGAGGGCAAGTCGAGCATCGCCGATCACATGGTGATCGCGTCCGGCCGCTCGAGCCGCCAGGTCACCGCGATCGCGCAGAAGCTTGCCGAGCGTCTCAAGCACGGCGGCCACGGCCATGCCCGCATCGAAGGCCTTCCCGCAGCCGATTGGGTGCTGGTCGACGGCGGCGGCGTGGTCGTGCACGTGTTTCGCCCCGAAGTGCGCAGCTTCTACAACCTGGAGCGCATGTGGGGCTTCGGCGAAGGCAGCGCCGGCGCGGCCTGATCGCTCGATCCTCTCCCGTCGGGTCCGCGCGGGCCAGAAAGGAGAGGATATTGAGCCTCGCCGGACGCGCATGGTAGCGCTACGAACGCGCGATGCTGTTGCACATCATCGCCCGGGGTAAGATCGCGCGCTCGCCGGAGGCCGAGTTGGTCGATCGCTATGCCAGGCGGTTGACCTGGCCCTTCCGACACACCGAATTGCCCGATGTCGGTGGCCGCGTGCCCCCACCGGCGCAGACGCCTTCGCGCGACGTGCTTCTGGACGAACGCGCCAAGCCGCTGTCCTCGGAAGACTTCGCCGCGCTGCTCGGACGCTGGCGCGACGAAGGCGTGCGCGAGGCGCGGTTCCTGATCGGCGCTGCCGATGGTCATGGCGACACGGCGCGCGGCGGGGCGGACCTGCTGCTCGGCTTCGGTGCGATGACCTGGCCGCACCTGATGGTCCGCGCCATGCTCGCCGAACAACTCTGGCGTGGGACCAGCATCCTGGCTGGCCATCCCTACCATCGGGCGGGGTGAGGGGTGCTTTGCGTTCGCAATCGTTTGAAGGACCGTCAGCCCCCCTCCCTGGCGGGGAGGGGACGGGGGTGGGGGAGCGAGGCCGCCAGGGCTCGCGTCGACGCTGGCGTGGGTACACCCCCCTTCCGACCTCTCCCCTCAAGGGGGGAGGAGCGAGTGCGCCGGACAAGATGGCGCTTTGCATTCGTGTTCGGCTTCCTGTTTGCCGCACTTACCACTGCCATCGCCGGTCTCCATGCCACTGCGCAGGAGAGCCCCGCTTCCGCACCCGCCGACGCCGCGCAGACGCGCCGCGAACTTGCCGCGGCACAGGCGCAGGGTTCCGCCGCGAGGGCCCGCGCCGAAGCGCTGGAGGCGCAGGCGCGCGCCGTGACGCTCCAGGCCGATCGCACCGCCCGCGAGGCGGCGGCGCTCGCTGCCCGCGTGCAGGAGACCGAGGCGCAGATCGCGGTGCAGGAAGCGCGGGTGGCGCTGATCGCCGCCGCTCGCGAGCGCCTGCGCGCGCGCATGGCCGAGCGCCAGGCTCCGCTCGTGCGGCTCACCGCCGCGCTGCAGCGCCTGTCGCGCCGCCCCCCGGTGCTCGCGCTGCTGCGGCCCGGCTCCTTGCGCGAACTGGTGACGATGCGCGCGCTGCTGCAGACCATGTTGCCCGAAGTCGAGCGCCGCACTGCGGCCTTGCGGACAGAGATCGCGCGCGCGCGCCAGCTCGAGCAGGTCGCCCAGGCTGCCTCGAACCAGCTGCGCGCGGGCGAGAACGCCCTGCGGGACAAGCGCCGCCAGCTCGCCGCCGTCGAAGCGCGCCAGCGCCTGGCCAGCCGCGCCGCAGCCGGCATCGCCAGCCGCGAATCGGACCGGGCGCTGATGCTGGCCGAGCGCGCGCGCGACCTTGGCGATCTCATCGGCGCGATCGGCCGCGAGGGCGAACTGCGCGCGGCGCTGGCACGCCTGCCGGGGCCGATCATGCGTCCGCCACGCCCGGAGGACTCGCGAGTGGTCGAAGCGGAGAGCTTCTCCGCGCCGCCGCAAGGCCTGCCGACCTGGATCCTGCCGCTTACCGGTCGCCTCGTCACCGGCTTCGGCGAGGAAGGCCCGGGCGGCGCCGGCCAGACCCGCTCGCGCGGAGTTGTGCTGGCGACGCGATCCAATGCGCAGGCCGTGGCGCCCGCGCCGGGCCGCATCGCCTATGCCGGGCCATACCGGGGCTACGGCCAGATCGTGATCGTCGAGCACGACGGCGGCTGGGTCACGCTCGTGACCGGCCTCGCGCGGCTGGATGTCGGTGTCGGCGAGCAAGTGGTCGCCGGCTCGCCGCTCGGCACCACCGGGCCGGGCCGCCCTCGCGTCGGGGTGGAACTGCGCCGCAATGGCGAGCCGGTGAACCCGTTGCAGTACTTGCGGTCGTTGTGACTGGATCCTCCCCGTACAGAGGAGGATCTGAGCTCACGGACTGGCTATCGTGTGGAACATTCACTATTATGTTGAAATGACCGGCGGCCAGTTCGACCGACCGGATTCACGACAAGAGGCTCACCGGCCCACATGCCCCTTTCCAAGACGCTCTCCCCCTTCCTGCGCGCCTCCATGCTGGTCAGCGCCGTCGCGCTGCTGCCAACCGCCACCGCCGGCCTTGCCGCGGTCGATGCGCGCAGCGGGCCGCAATTCGGCAAGCTGCTGGCGATCTACCAACTGGTGAAAGAGAACTACGTCGACCAGGTCAGCGACGACAAGCTGCTGAAGGGCGCGATCGATGGCATGCTCGCCAGCCTTGATCCCCACTCGACGTACCTAGACGGGCCCTCGCTCCAGCGGATCGAGACCATGATCGACGGCAACTACACCGGCCTCGGCCTCTCGGTGGTCGAGGAGGACGGCGCGGTGAAGGTGGTTTCACCGTTCAAGGGCTCGCCGGCGGAGAAGGCGGGCATCAAGGCGGGTGACTTCATCACCCACCTCGACGGCACGCTCTACTTCGAACGCGATCTCGACGAAGCCGTGGCCAAGATGCGCGGCGCGGCGGGTACGTCCATCCGCCTGACCATCTTCCGCACTGGCCGTGACGAGCCGTTCGACGTCACCGTGACGCGCGGCGTGATCGAGCTGGAGCCGGTGACGTCCGAGCTCAAGGGCGATGTCGGCGTGATCTCGGTCAACGAGTTCTCGCGCGATGTCGGCAAGGACGTGAACACCGCGATCAACTCGCTCAAGGCCCAAGCCGCGAAGACGCCGCAGGGCAAGCTCGCCGGGCTGGTGCTCGACTTGCGCTCGAATCCAGGGGGCTCGCTGGATGAGGCGGTGGCGCTGTCCGACCTCTTCCTCGACAAGGGCGACATCGTCTCGCAGCGCGGCCGCGTCGCGAGCGAGAACCAGTTCTATCGCGCCGAATCGATGTTCCGGGGCGATGCGATCAAGGGCATGCCGATGATCGTGCTGATCGACGCTGGGTCCGCCTCGGCGTCCGAGATCGTGGCGGGCGCGCTGCAGGACCAGCACCGCGCGGTGATCATGGGCGAGCGCAGCTTCGGCAAGGGCAGCGTGCAATCGCTGATCGGGCTGGACAAGACGAGCGCGGTCAAGCTGACCACGGCGCGCTATTTCACGCCGTCCGGCCACTCGGTGCAGGAGGGCGGCATCGATCCCGACATCCGCGTGCCCCAGCTGTCCGATCCCGACGCCAAGGCGCGGGCGGAGCGAGCGGTGCGCGAATCAGACTTGCGCGGCCACCTCATCAACGAGGCTTCGCTCGACGACAAGGAGCTGGAGACCGACAAGAAGGACGACCCGCGCTTCACCGCCACGCCCGAGGATTTGAAGAAGCAGGGCATCAAGGACTTCCAGCTGCATTACGCGATCCAGACGCTGGATCGCACGGCGGGGCGGCCCGCGCTTGCTGCCAGGAAGTGAGCGGTGGGATCAGCGATCCGTCTGGTTTCCGCTCGGACGGGAGTGTAGGTGACGAAGGGTGACCAGGCCGAATTCTGACGAGCCCTTCCGCGCCGCGCGCTGGCTGGCGCTGCTGACCCCCGCGGCCTTGCTCGCGGGGGCCTACATTAGCCAGTACGGCTTTGGGCTGCCGCCTTGCGAGATGTGCTGGTGGCAGCGTTATGCCCACTTCGTGGCGCTGCTCCTGGCGCTGCTGGCTTTCGCGCTGCCCAAGCGGGCGGTGGTAGCCCTGGCGGCGGCGGCGATCGCTGCTGCCGGGCTGATCGGGGGTTTTCACGCCGGTGTCGAATATGGCTGGTGGCAGGGCGTCACCGCCTGCACCGCCGGCACGTTCGCCAAGGGCGGCGACCCACTCGCCGCGATCCTGGCGGCTCCTGTGATCCGCTGCGACGTGGCGCCTTGGTCGCTGTTCGGGATATCCCTTGCAGGCTGGAACTTCCTGTTCTCCGGCGCGGCTGCGCTGGCGATCGCGTTCCTGCTTGCGCGTGGAAGGAAATCCGCATGATCAAGCCCGCCGGGACCAAGTCAGAGCGCATGCTGCGCGTCGACCAGGCGGGCGAGTACGGCGCCACGCGCATCTACGCCGGGCAGCTTGCGGTCATGGGCAGCCGCGCGCCCGGCGCCGGCGAGATCGCCGGAATGGCCGCGGCCGAGGCCGAGCATCGCCAGGTCTTCGATGCCATGATCGCCGAGCGCGGCGTGCGCCCGACGCTGCTGCAGCCGGTATGGTCTGCCGCGGGCTTCGCGCTGGGTGCCGCGACGGCGCTGCTCGGACCAGAGGCGGCGATGGCATGCACCGCCGCGGTCGAGACCGAGATCGAGCGGCACTACAGCCAGCAACTCGATGACCTGGGCGACGAGGATCCGGAACTCTCCGCGCATATCGCCAAGTTCCGCGACGACGAGCGCGAGCATCATGACGCCGCCATTGCCGGCGGCGCGGAAAAGGCGCCCGCCTATCCGCTGCTGTCCGGCGCGATCCGGCTGGGTTGTCGGCTCGCCATCCGGCTGTCCGAGCGCATCTGACCTGCGACTTCGAAGATCGTGCGGGAACCAAACGCAGCGCCTTCAGCTATCATTCAATAGGCGCCGGCCCTATATGGTCGGCACGGTGCCCTCGGCGAGAGGGATGGCCTGATGGAGCTCGATGCTATGCTGCGTACCTGGACCGCCACCGCTTCCGCCCTCGCGGTTCTGGCCTTCGCCACGCCGGCCCTGGCGCAAGGCTCGTCCAGCGACGCCTCGAACGGCAACGAGCGGGTCAATCAGGTCATCGTCTATGGCGACGATCCTTGCCCCGCCTCCGCCGGCGATGAGATCACCGTCTGCGCCCGCAAGCCCGAGAGCGAGCGCTATCGCATCCCCGAGCCGCTGCGCGGCATCGATCGGCCCACGTCCGAGGCGTGGAGCAACAAGGTCATGGCTTACGAGACGGTGGGTCGCTTCGGCACCGACAGCTGCTCGCCGGTCGGCGCGGGCGGGTTCACCGGCTGCACCCAGGCGATGATCCAGCGCGCGCGGGCCGAACGCGCCAACGGCACCGACGTGAAGTTCGGCGAACTGATCCAGAAGGAGCGCGAGAAGCGTCTTTCGACGATCGATGCCACCGCCGCCGATGAACAGGCCAGTGTCGAGGTCGAGGAGCGCGCCTACGAAGCACGCCGAAAGGCCCAGGACGCGGCGGCGCAGGGGACGACGAAAGCGCCGTGAGTCGCGACACGCCACCCAACTCTTAACTTCGTCATTCCCGCCTTCGCGGGAATGACGAAGTTGGGTTGGTGAGACGTAGTTGGGGTGGTTAGGAGTAGCTTGCCGCGGACCTGAGACGCGCCTGGCCCCTCAACTCAGCGCGATATCGGGCGCGTCTTCCTGCTTCATGCCGACGACGTGATAGCCTGCATCGACGTGGTGCACCTCTCCGGTTACGCCCGAAGCCAGGTCCGACAGGAAGTAGAGCCCGCTGCCGCCCACGTCCTCGATCGTCACGTTGCGGCGCAGCGGCGCGTTCAGCTCGTTCCACTTCAGGATGTAGCGGAAGTCGCCGATGCCGCTGGCGGCCAGGGTCTTGATCGGCCCCGCCGAGATCGCGTTCACCCGGATGTTGCGCGGGCCCAGATCGTTGGCGAGGTACTGGACCGAAGTCTCCAGTGCCGCCTTGGCCACGCCCATCACGTTGTAGTGCGGCACCACCTTTTCGGCGCCGTAATACGTCAGCGTCAGGATGGAGCCGCCGTCGGGCATCATCTCGGCCGCGCGCTTGGTCACCGCGACCAGGCTGTAGGCGGAGATGTTCATGGTCATCAGGAAGTTGTCGAGGCTCGTGTCGACATAGAGCCCGCGAAGCTCGTTCTTGTCGGAAAAGCCGATCGCGTGGACGACGAAGTCGATCGTCTCCCAGCGCGCCTTGAGCGTGTCGAACGCGGTGTCGAGCGCGTCCATGTTCGAGACGTCGCATTCCAGCAGGAAGTCGCTGCCCAGGCTTTCGGCCAGCGGCTTCACGCGCTTGGCGAGCGCCTCGCCCTGGTAGGAGAAGGCCAGCTCGGCGCCATGCTCGGCCAGCTTCTTCGCGATGCCCCAGGCCAGCGACTTGTCGTTCGCCAGACCCATGATGAGACCGCGCTTCCCCTGCATCAGACCTGTCATTCAATATCTTCCCGTGTCGTATTCGTCTTGCCGCTCAGCGCCCGTTCCTCGGGCGTTTGCGTCAGCGCCGCGTTCAGCTCGGCTCCCATGACCATCCCTAGTCCGACCAGCCAGAAAAAGAAAAGCGCGATCATCACCCCGGCCAGGCTGCCGTAGGTCAGATCGTAGCTGAAGAACGTGCGCAACACGCGTGGCAGGCCCAGCGCCACCATCACCCACCACGCGGTCACCAGCAGGGCGCCGGGCCAGCGCGGATAGATCGGCTTCTGATAGGCCGAGGGCGTCAGCGTGTAGAACAGCGTGTAGATCGATCCGTACAGCATCAGCGCGCTGAGGCCATGGGTGAACACCAGCGTGGCGACGGGCGTGGGAAGCCGGGGAAACAGGGTGAAGATCACCTCCTGGATCGAGGCGATCATGACCTGCCCCGACAGGGCCACCAGCAGCACCAGCACCGCGGCGAGGATGATGCCGGTCGATGTCAGGCGATAGCGCCAGAAGGCATGCGTGGGCTGCGTGCCGTAAGCGCGGTGGAGGATGTCGCGGATCGTCTCGATCAGGCTGGCGGCGGTCCAGATGCCGAACAGGCCGCCCACCCACAATAGCCAGCCCTGGCGCGCCGCCGCGGTGTTGTGCGCGACCGGCGCCAGCACTTCGGCGACGCGCGCGGGCAAGGCCGCCAGCAGCGAATCGATCGAAGCGTCGAGCTGGGTCTGCTCGCCGATGAGCGAGAAGACCGCCGCCACGACGATGAAGAACGGGAACAGCGCCAGCATCGTCATGTAGGCGAGATTGCCGGCATGGATGAAGCCGTCCTGGTAGGTCCCGCTGATCACCCGCCAGGTGACGTTGAAAAAGCTGGAGCCGGGCCCGGTCTTTTCGCGGATGCGCGCCTGCAAGCCGGACTTGCGGCGTTGCGCGTCCTCTCGCCGGGCCTCTGGCGTCAGCGCGGACTTGGATGGGGCGGGGCTGGCCTGGGTCACGCGCGTTTGAGCGCTCCGCGCGCGCTCAAACGCCGAGCTTCCCGCGCACGTCGCGCGTGTCGCGCCAGCCTTCGAGCCGCTGGGCGAGGTCCGCGTCGCCTTCGGGCAGCACGATCTCCAGCGTCACCAGCTGGTCGCCGCGCGTGCCGTCCTTGCGGGTGAAGCCGCGGCCCTTCAGCCGCAGCACTTTGCCCGACGAGCTCCCCGGCGGCACCGAGAGCATCACCGCGCCGCTCACCGTCGGCGCACGCACCTTCGCGCCGTTCACCGCCTCGTCCAGCGTGACCGGGAGATCGAGCCGCACATCGTCGCCGTCGCGCTTGAAGCAGGGGTGCGGCTGGATCTGGATGGTGACGATCGCATCGCCGGCCCCGCCCATGCCGGGCTCGCCCTTGCCGGCGAGGCGCATCTGGGTGCCGTCCTCGACGCCGGCGGGCAGCTTCAGGTCGATCGTCTTGCCATCGCCCAGCGTGATCCGCTGGGGCGAGAGGTTCGCGGCATCGGGCAGCGACACCGAGAGCCGGTACGAGACGTTCGCGCCCTTCGGCGCAGTGCGCCGCTGCTGGCGGGCCCCGAACGGATCGCCCCCCATGCCACCGCCTCGCGCGCCGGCCCGGCCGCCGAACATGTCCCCGAACAGGTCGCCCAGGTCTATGCCTTCGCTGGAGAATCCCTCGAAGCCCCCGCCGCCACCGCCAAAGCCGCGATGCGCGCCGCCGCCGAAGCCGCCGCCGCCCATGCCGCCAAAGCCCATCGGGTTGCCGTCCGCGTCGATCTCGCCCCGATCGAAGCGGGCGCGCTTGTCCTTGTCGGACAGCAGATCGTAAGCCGAGGTCACTTCGCTGAAGCGCTCGGACGCCTTGGGATTGTCCTTGTTGGCGTCGGGGTGGAGTTCCTTGGCCAGCTTGCGATAAGCGGACTTGATCTCCTTTTCGCCAGCGCCGCGGGACACACCTAGAGTGGAGTAAGGATCAGCTGCCATATCGGCGACATAGCTAGGATTGCGCGCGCCTTCCGGCAAGCGGCGGCTTTGCACCTTCGATCACAGGCGTTACCGATCGGGCACACGCGGGTTATGTCTCGCGACACCGTAAGCATTGAGGCCGAGATGGACCTGGACCGAACCCACGACGTGATCCCCGCGCGCGATCCGCTCGCCCTGTTCGACGCATGGTATGCCGAGGCGCGGGCGAGCGAAGTCAACGATTCCAACGCGGTCGCCCTCGCCACCGCGACGCCGGACGGACTGCCGTCGGTGCGCATGGTGCTGCTGAAAGGCCATGGACCCGACGGCTTCGTGTTCTACACCAACGCGCACAGCCGCAAGGGCGGCGAGCTGCTGGCCAATCCCAACGCCGCGCTGCTGTTCCACTGGAAGAGCCTGCGCCGCCAGATCCGCATCGAAGGCCCGGTGAGCGAAGTCGATCCCGCGATGGCGGACGACTATTTCCACTCACGCGCCCGCGATTCGCAGCTGGGTGCGGTGGCGTCCGATCAGTCGGCGCCGCTGGATTCGCGCGAGACGTTCGTTGCCCGCTTCCAGGAGGTCGAGGCTCGCTTCGGCGAGGGCGAGATCGCGCGGCCGCCGCACTGGACCGGGTTCCGGCTTCGCCCGCGCGCGATCGAGTTCTGGATCGATCGCCCCAACCGCCTGCATGAGCGCCGGCTGTTCACGGCCGCGAACGACGGTGAGGGCGGCGGCTGGTCGAGCACGCTGCTGTATCCATGAGTCCCTGGCAGTGAGCGGCAGCGCCACTCTCAACCGCAGCGCCGCGTTCGCGAGCATTGCCGCCGCCTTGCTGCTGCTGGGGCTGAAAGGCTGGGCGGCGTGGTCGACGGGTTCGACGGCGATGCTGGGTAGTCTCGCGGATACTGCGCTCGACCTCGTCGCCAGTTGCGCGACGCTGGCAGGCGTGTGGATCGCGGCGATGCCCGCGGACGACAAGCACCGCTTCGGCCACGGCAAGGCCGAGGCGATCGCGGCGTTGTTCCAGATCGTGCTGATCTCGATCTCGGCGCTGGGCATCGCCGCGCGCGCGATCGAGCAGCTTGTCGAGGGCGGGCGCACGCAGGCGGCGGCGGAGGGCATCGGCGTGTCGCTCGCGGCGATCGCCGTCACCCTGGCGCTGCTGGCCTGGCAGCGCCACGTCGTGCGGCGGACCGGCAGCCTCGCGATCCAGACCGACAGCGTCCACTACAGCTCAGACCTGCTGCTCAACCTGGCGGTGATCGCGGCGCTGGCGATCGACCAGCTTGCCGGCATCCCCGCCGCCGACCCGCTGTTCGGCCTGCTGATCGCCGGCTGGCTGGGCTGGAGCGCGTGGACGGCCTCCCAAGCGGCGCTCGACCAGTTGATGGATCACGAGTGGGCGCCCGAGAAGAAGGAGCGGTTCCTTGCCGTGCTGGCGCGCAACCCCGACATCACCGGCGTGCACGACTTGCGCACGCGTACCTCGGGCAACCAGGACTTCGTGCAGTTCCACGTCTGGGTCGATCCCGAGATGACCTTGCGCGACGTCCACATCGTCATGGACGACATGGAGGCACGGCTCCGGGCAGAGTTCCCGGACACCGAGATCATCATCCATCCCGAACCGACCGGTCACGTCGACGAGCAGGGACCTGCCGGCGAGGACGTGCTGCCGCATACATGCGACGTCGGGGATCACCTCGCCACCACTCGCGAACAAGGACGCGCCTGATGCCTGCCCCCGCCACGCAAACCGTTCCCTATTGGCATGTCGATGCCTTCGCCGACCGGCCGTTCGCCGGCAACCAGGCGGCGGTGATGATCTTGGAGGACTGGCCCGAGGACACGGTGCTGCAGGCGATCGGCGCGGAGAACATGTTCGCCGAAACCGCCTTCCTGGTGCGGGACGAGACCGGCGAGGCGGACTGGGAACTGCGCTGGTTCACGCCCACTAGCGAGATCCGCCTGTGCGGCCATGCCACGCTCGCCTCGGGGCATGTGCTGCTGGGGCTCGAACCAGAGCTTGAGCAAGTGACGTTCCGTACCCGTCAGGCCGGCGTGCTGGTGGTGCGCCGCGAGGGCGACGTGCTGAGCCTGGGCCTGCCGGCGATCGCCACCGAACCGGCCGAGGTCGCGGCGGCCGTTCCGCTGCTCGGGGCCGAGCCGGTGGAGACCTGGCGCTCGCCGCTGGGCTATAATGTGTTCCTCTACCCCGACGAAGCGGCGGTGCGCGCGCTCGTTCCCGACATGCGCGGGCTGGAGGCGCTCGGCGACGACCAGTTCATCGTCACCGCGCCGGGCAGCGAGACCGATGTGGTCAGCCGGGTGTTCGTGCCGGGCGGCGGGGTGGACGAGGACAGCGTCACCGGCTCCGCGCACGCGGTCCTCACCGCGTTCTGGACGCGCCGGCTGGGGCGCGAGAGCTTCACCGCGTACCAGGCCTCGCAGCGCGGCGGCTTGCTGACCTGCCGGATCGAGGGGGACGTCGCCTGGTTGGGCGGTCCTTGCGTGACGGTGGTGGAAGGCAGGTTTACGTTTTGAGAGCAGGGTGCGTAGCTCGCCATGCGTCTGCGTCACAATCACCCGTCGCCCCCGCGCAGGCGGGGGCCCCGCTTCTCGCGTTCAATGCCAGACCCGAGAAGAACAAGCGGGGTCCCCGCCTGCGCGGGGACGACGGTAAGCCACACTACCCCGGAAACAGCTCGATCAGCTCGCCCAATCGGTCGTGCAGCGTCGCCTCCTGCTCTGGCGTCGAGTGCCCCAGCCGCACCACTGTCAGCAGCTGGTCGGGCGAGCCGACGAGGTACTGCCCGTGCTCGCCCAGGCACGCGAACAGCCCCTTGCGCCCTTGTCCGGGCCAAAGCGGCGCCTTGCCGGATGGCGGCGTGCCGTTCAGCCACACGCCGGCGCCGTAGGCCGGATTGCGTGGGGACGCCGTGCGCATGAAGGTCACCCAGCGATGCGGCAGCACTTGCGCGCCCTTGACCGAGCCGGTGTGGCGCAGGAACTCGCCCAGCATCGCCCAGCTGCGCGCGGGGCTGAGCATCATGCTCGATCCCACCAGCGTGCCGGCGCGATCGAAGGTGACCTGCGTACCCTTCATGCCGACCGGGTCGAGCACGCGGGTGCGCAAGTAGTCGCTCACGGCGCGCCGTCGCAGGGCGGGATCGCGGCTGTCGGTCAGCACCCGTCCCGCCAGGTCGGCCAGGATCACGCCGGTCGCCGCGGAGGGCTCGAAGCGGCGACCGGCCGGTGCCTCCAGCGGCTGGGCTTCTGCATAGGCGGCCATGTCGTCGCGCCCGTCGAGGAACAGCATGCGGGTGCGATCGGACGGGCGCTCGGACCCATTCGCATTCTGGGCCGTCTCCGTGTGCCGCAGGCCCGATCGCATCTGCAGCAGCTGGCGCAAGGTGATCTCGCCCCGCGGATCGCCGGGGCGCTGCCAGTCGGGCACAGGCGCGGTTTCGTCCATGCGCAGGCGGCCGTCGCTGGCAAGCTGTCCGATCATCAGCGCGGTGACGCACTGCGCCATCGACCAGCCGGGCAGCGGGGTCTTGGCATCGATCCCGGAGCCATAGCGCTCGGCGATGACGCTGCCGCGCTTCATCACCACCAGGGCCTGAGTCGCGCCCACGGCATCGGCGTCGAAAAGTCCGTCGATCGCGCGCGCCAGCGGGATCCGCGCGGCGCCGCCATCGTCGCGCACGGCGGCCTGCGCCTCGGCGCTGGGCGGAGGCGGGCCGTCCTGTCCACCGCCGCATGCCGCCAGCGCGAGCAGGGGGGCTGGCAGCAGGGTGAGGGCGCGGATAAGAGGCAGGCGACGCGGCGACATTGGCGCGGGTGATGTGCGAGGCGTGACGCGATGGCAACAGGACAGAGGGCAGAAATGCAGTCCCGCCAGCCAGCGCGCTGGGGACGAAATCTGCTGCTGCTGATCGCGGCGGTGGCGCTGGGCCTGACCGCCTGGTTCTGGACCCGCATGCGCACCGACGCCGTGGCCCGCACGGCCTATGCGGCGCAGACCGCCTGCCTGTGCCGCTTCGCCGCCGGCAGGCCGCTGGCCTCGTGCCAGGCCGACCCCGCGATCAAGCAGGACTGGGTCGGCCTCCACGAGGATACGGCGGCGCGGACCCTGACGGCCAGCGTGCCGCTGCTGGCCGAGCAGACGTCCCGCTGGTCGCGCGATGCCGGCTGCGTGCAGGATGTGTGGAAGGATTGAGAGGCGGCATAGCCGAACGACCACAGACCTCGTCATGCTGAACTCGTTTCAGCATCCATCGTGCCGCTCGGCTCAAACGTCGCTGGCGTGAACCGGGCAGCCGGTTTTCGAGCAAGGCTCGGAGCTATCGGCTAAATGGACCCTGAAACGAGTTCAGGGTGACGGCGGGTTATGGTGGTTAGCTGCCGTTCCGGCGAATCGTTCTTTCGACCAGCCAGAGGTAAAGGATGTGAACCGCAACGAACGCACCGCCTAGGAAGAGGGCAGACGGTAGCAGCATGCCCTCTTGGCCGGGTCTCGGCGTCAGCGTCATCGCTGCGGCAGCGAGCAGCACCAACACAAAGCTTGCGAGGCTTGGAATAAAAGCGAGGGCGAAAACGCGGGGCGCAGACCGAGTGACAGTTTGAGATAATGGCATTGACCTAGCGATCATCCATTGCATTGGTAGTCTCTGCTCTTGCCGAAAGCGAGCATTCGCGCGGATAGACAATCCCGCCAATATCAGCGCGAACATGGCAGATACGAGTATCACGGCTAGGGCCACAAGCGTCTCCTTTCGTCTTAGGAGTAGCACACCGCATTATGACCGCAACTGGGCGTAAGCTGCCGTTGTCCCTAGAGCGTCCTCAAGCCGCGGCTTCAGTTCCCTCGATCCAGCCACCGCCAACTACCCGATCGCCCGCGTAGAGCACCGCCGCCTGCCCCGGCGCGACGCCGTACTCTGGCTCCGCGAAGCGGATCGTCGCCTCCGCGCCGTCTCCGATCGGCCCCTCCAGCGTGACCGGCACGGGCTTGGCCAGCGAGCGCACCTTGGCGGTCAGCGGTTCGTCGGGCAGCGGGCCGATGCGGTTGGTTTCGACCAGGCGCGCGGCGCTCACGCCCAGCAGGCGGCGCGGGCCGACGAGGACGCGGCGCGTCGGAGCGTCGATACCGGTGACGTAGAGCGGCTCGGGCTGGCCGCCGATCTCCAGGCCGCGGCGCTGGCCGACGGTGTAGTGGATGACGCCGCGGTGCTCGCCCAGAGTGGCGCCCGTCTCGGCATGGATGATCGCGCCGGGCGCCTCGCCTTCGGGTCGGATCGCGCGCACGACCTTGGCGTAGTCGCCGTCGGGGACGAAACAGATGTCCTGGCTGTCGGGCTTGGCGGCGTTGCGTAAGGCAGCCGCTTCGGCCAGGCGGCGCACTTCGGGCTTGGGTAGTCCGCCCAAGGGGAAGCGCAGGAAGTCGAGCTGTGCCTCGGTGGTCGCGTAGAGGAAGTAGCTCTGGTCGCGCGCGGGGTCTGCGGCGCGATGCAGTTCGGGACCGGCTGCTCCGATCGCGCGGCGCACGTAGTGGCCGGTCGCCAGGCAATCGGCGCCGAGGTCGCGCGCCATGGCGAACAAGTCGGTGAACTTGGGCCCCATGTTGCAGCGGATGCACGGGATCGGCGTGCGCCCGGCGAGGTAGTCGTCGGCGAAGCGCTCGACCACGTCCTCGCGAAAGGCGCTCTCGTGATCGAAGACGTAATGGGCGATGCCGAGCCGGTCGGCGACGGCGCGCGCGTCGCGGATGTCGTCGCCGGCGCAGCACGCGCCCTTGCGGCCCGTCGCCGCGCCATAGTCGTAGAGCTGGAGCGTCACGCCGATCGTCTCCGCCCCGCTCGCCGCCGCCAGTGCCGCCACGACCGAGCTGTCCACCCCGCCCGACATGGCGACGACGATGCGCCGGGAAGAGAGCGGCTGGGGCAGCTGGAACAGTTCGGCGAAGTCGAGCCGGGCAAGATCGGGGGCAAGAGTCATCGTGCCGCCCATAAACCCTTTCGGTCAGGCTGACCACGCGCGGCTGCGCGCCGCACGCGATTGGACCAAACGTCCTAAACAGCAAGTAAACCCGGTCTTTACCTCCTCTTGACCATGCCGGTGGTACTGCGTCGCCCATGGACATGGCGTTCGACCTCGATGGCGGTGGATTGGCCGCGGATGCCGGCGTGCAGGCTTTGCCCGTCGTTCACCCGCGTTGGCCCGACCTGCTCGCGCGGCTCGTCGCCTCGCGTGAGGCAAGTGCCTCGCTCGCCAAGGGAATTCGCACCGAAACGATCGCCATGCGCGGCAGTTTCGACGATTTTGCCGCGGCGTGCCTGGCCGCTTTTCCCGTTCGGCACAGGTCCGTTAACCCAAACGATTTAGGCAATCGCAAGTCAGGTGAGGCCATAGCCTCAGCCGTCGCCGGCCTAACCAGATCCGGTGGACGAGGGTAACAATGATCGAAAACCAGAAGATCCGTCCGGCGCAGGTGATCGGCCCGCTCGGCGAACCGCTCACTCTCGACAGCCTGCCGCCGCCCAGTACGACGCGGTGGGTCGTGCGTCGCAAGGCCGAGGTCGTCGCCGCCGTGAATGGCGGCCTGCTCTCGATCGACGAGGTGTGCGAGCGGTATCAGCTCACGCTGGAGGAGTTCGCCTCGTGGCAGCGCGCGGTGGATCGCTCGGGGATGCAGGGCCTGCGCGTCACCCGCATCCAGCACTACCGCGACTTGTACGAGCGCCAGCAGAAGTATTGACGCCGCGTTGTCCCGCGATTGCGGGACAGCCCAAGTGAAAAGGACGGCGGCCGCTGCGAAGCGGGCCGCCGTTTCTCTTTGGCGGCACTGTTCACGTGGCGCAAACAACACGCGTCCACGTCTTTGCGACGAGGGTCTGCGCGGCCGCAGACTTCCCGTTTGCCAGTGCAGGGCGCCGCGTATATGGCTGCCGACGAGGGAAGATGCCGATGTCGGCGGGCGCGAACACGCGCCTTTTGCATCGGCTTTGCGGCGTCCGGGACCAGCCCGGCCCGCGCAGGTGGCAGCGGATGAACTACGACGCCAAGATCGATACGGCGACCGGCATGATGGGCAACGGCAACTCGGGCACGGTCGACGTCTATGACGCCGGTGACGAGCACGACGCGCGTTCGGGCCGCCGCGTATGGCTGATCGTGGGGGCGGCGGTGATCGCCTTGATCGCCATCTGGTTCATCCTCCACGCGCGTGCCGAGAAGCCGGCCGATACTGCCGCGGCGACGCAAATCCCGGTGGTGAGCGTCGCCACGCCCGGCCGCGCGAGCATCGCGGGCGAGATTACCGGAACCGGGTCGATCGCCGCGCGTCGCGAGATGCCGGTGGGATCGGTGGGCGAAGGCGGCCAGGTGGTCAGCGTCCTCGTCGATGCCGGCGACTGGGTGCGCAAGGGCCAGCCGCTGGCGGTGATCGATCGGTCGGTGCAGGTGGAGCAGGCCGCCAGCCTCGCCGCGCAAGTCGACGTTGCCGCCGCCGACGCGCGGCTGGCGCAGGCCAACCTCGATCGCGCGCTGCGCCTGGTGGAACGCGGCTTCATTTCGAAGGCCGACATCGACCGGCTGACCGCCACCCGTGACGCCGCCAACGCGCGGGTCAAGGTCGCCCGCGCGCAGCTGGGCGAGACCCGCGCGCGCAACAACCGCCTGAACATCGTCGCGCCCGAAGCCGGCCTCGTGCTCACCCGCGCGGTGGAGCCCGGCCAGGTCGTCACCGGCGGCTCGGGCGTGCTGTTCCGCATCGCCAAGGGCGGCGAGATGGAGATGACCGCGCGGCTTTCCGAAGACGACCTGTCGAAGCTCTCTATCGGCGTGCGCGCCGAGGTGACGCCGGTCGGCACCGATCGCGCCTTCGCCGGCCAGATCTGGCAGCTTTCGCCCGTGGTCGACCAGCAGGACCGCCAGGGCGTCGCGCGCATCGCGCTCAACTACGCGCCCGGCCTGCGCCCCGGCGGGTTCGCCACCGCGCGCATCGCCGCAGGCACGCTGGTGGCGCCCCGCCTGCCGGAATCCGCCATCCTCAGCGACGAGAAGGGCAGCTTCGTCTACGTGGTCGGCAAGGACGGCAAGGTGGAGCGCCGCGGCGTGCGCACGGGTCTGGTGACGGCCGGTGGCATCGCCGTGACCGAAGGGTTGAGCGGCACCGAGCAGGTCGTGCTGCGCGCCGGCGGCTTCCTCAATCCGGGCGACAAGGTCACGCCGCGCCGCGTCGAACAGGGCGGCTGAGCCACACCCATGGGCCTCCAGAACCTCTCGGCATGGTCGATCCGCAATCCGATCATCCCGATCGTCTTCTTCATCGGGCTGGTGATCGCCGGGCTTGTCTCGTTCAGTCGCATGGACGTGAACAACATGCCGGACGTCGAGTTTCCGGGCGTCATCGTCCAGGTCTCGCAGCCTGGCGCCGCACCCAGCGAGATCGAGACACAGATCACCCAGGTGATCGAGGGTTCGGTCCGTTCGATCCCCGGCATCGACAACATCCAGTCGACCGCTTCGGAAGGCAGTTCGCAGACGCTGGTGTTCTTCAACGTCGGCACCAATCCCGACGTCGCGACCAACCAGGTCAAGAACGCGGTAGACCAGGTCCGCTCCGAACTGCCCGAGGGCATCCTCGAGCCTCAGGTCCAGAAGATCGAGGCGGGCGGCGGCGGCTCTATCGGCTACTTCGCCGTCAGTGCCGACGACATGACGATGGAGCAGCTCAGCTGGTTCATCGACGACACCGTCGCCAAGAGCCTGCTGAGCGTGCCCGGCCTCGCCAAGGTTGAGCGCAATGGCGGCGTCGATCGCGAGATCCGCGTGGTCATGGATCCGGACCGCATGCAGTCGCTCGGCGTCACCGCGCGCGACGTCAACAACGTGCTGCGCGCGGTCAACACCGATGCGGCCGGCGGCAAGGCCGAGATCGCCGGCTCGCGCCAGTCGGTGCGCGTGCTGGGCAACGCGGACGACGCCTATGCCCTCTCGCAGACGCAGGTGAACCTGGGCGGCGGCCGCTCGGTCAAGCTGGCCGACATCGCCCATGTCTACGACGGCTATTCCGAACAGACCCGCATCGCCAAGCTCCACGGGCGCGAGGTGGTGACCTTCGGTTTCGAGCGTGCGCTCGGGGCCTCGGAAGTCACCGTCTACGACGAGGCGATGAAGAAGCTGGACCAGATCAAGAAGGACAATCCCAACGTCCACTTCACCCAGCTGTTCACCACCGTCGACTATACCCGCGACCAGTACACCAGCTCGATGGAGGCGCTGGTCGAAGGCGCGGTGCTGGCGATCGTCATCGTCTACCTGTTCCTGCGTGACTGGCGCGCAACGGCGATCTCGGCGCTGGCGATTCCCCTGTCCGCGATCCCGACCTTCTGGTTCATGGACCTGCTCGGCTTCACGCTGAACTTCCTGTCTTTGCTGGCGCTGAGCCTGGTCGCCGGCGTGCTGGTCGACGACGCGATCGTGGAGATCGAGAACATCGTGCGCCACATGCGCATGGGCAAGAGCGCCTACCAGGCCTCGATCGACGCCGCCGACGAGATCGGCCTGGCAGTGGTGGCCACCACCTTCTCGATCGTCGCGGTGTTCCTGCCGGTCGGCCTGATGCCGGGTATTCCGGGCCAGTTCTTCAAGGCGTTCGGCCTCACCGTCGTCGCCGCGGTGCTGATGAGCCTGGCGGTCGCGCGCATCATCACGCCGATGGTCGCGGCCTACTTCCTCAAGGCGCAGGGCCATGCCGAGCACGGTGGCGGCCGCGCGATGGACGCGTACTTGCGGGTGCTCACCTGGACCCTCGACAGCCGGGAATCGCGCCGCTTGCGTGCGCTGGTGCAACGTGCGCCTTCACAAGCCTGGTTCTATCCGCTGGGACTGGTGCTGCTGCTCGTCATCCTCGCGGCCGGCATGGTCCTGGCCTATCTGACCTTCAAGGTGGTCGACCTGGGCCTGCGCTCGATCGGCTTCGATCGCACTGCCTTCATCCTTTCGGCCGTCATCGCGCCGGTGGCCGTGCCGTTCGTGGTGATCGTCGCCGGTAAGCTGTTCCGCGCCCTCTTCGGAGCGATGGGCAGCTTTGGCCGCTGGTACCGCTATCTGTCCGACCGCATCGCCGCGCGCATGCGCGACCACCGCTTCTTCGCCTTCTGCGCCGGGATCTATGCGCTGGTGGTGACGTTCGCGCTGCTCGCCGGTGCGCCGCAGCAGTTCCAGCCCAACACCAATTCCGACACCAGCCGCGTCAACATCGAGATGGTGCCCGGCACCACCATCCAGCAGACCTCCGCCGTGGCGGGCCGGGTCACGCGGCTGATCGAGGCACAGCCCGAAGTGTCCCTGGTCATGGAGGCCGCGCGCGAAGGCAACGGCACGCTCTACGTCGCCCTGAAGCCCGCGAAGGAGCGGGATGGCACCAGCATCGACTTCGAGCGCCGCCTGGCGCCGCAGCTGCAGCAGATCCCCGATGCGCGCGTGACCTTCGCCACCCAGTCGGGCGGCTTCGGCTCGGGCCGCGACATCTCCGTCATGCTCGCGGGCAGCGATTCGGTGAAGTTGCAGGCCGCCGCGCAGACCCTGGTCGAGCAGATGCGCGGCGTCGATGGCGTGGTCGCGCCGCGGATCGCCGCCGACCTGAAGCGCCCCGAACTGGTCGTCGTGCCCCGCCTGGACCTTGCCGCGCAGCTGGGCGTCACCACCGCCTCGCTCAGCCAGACGATCCGCATCGCCACCCTGGGCGAGATCGACCAGAACGCGGCCAAGTTCTCGCTCACCGATCGCCAGGTGCCGATCCGCGTCATCCTGCCGGCCAACTCGCGCCGCGATCTCTCGACGATCGAGAACCTGCCCGTGCCCACGGCCAGCGGCGGCTCGGTGCCCTTGAAGCGTGTCGCCGAGATCAAGTTCGGCGCCGGCCCGACCCAGATCCAGCGCTACAATCAGTCGCGCCGCATTTTCGTGGGCGCGGACCTCGGCCCGGGCCAGGTCAAGGGTCCGGTCATGGAGGCAATCGCCAAGCTGCCGATCATGCAGCACCTGCCCACCGGCGTGTCGAACGATCCCGTCGGCGAGGACAAGTGGCAGGGCGAGATGATCAACAGCTTCATCGTCGCCGTCGTCAGCGGCATCTTCCTGGTCTTCGCGGTGCTGGTGCTGCTCTACAAGCGGTTCGTCTCGCCGCTGGTGAACATGGCCTCACTGCTGCTGGCGCCGCTGGGCGGGCTGTTGGCGCTGACCATCGTCGGCCAGCCGGTGTCGATGCCGGTCTACATCGGCATCCTGATGCTGCTGGGCATCGTCGCCAAGAACTCGATCCTGCTGATCGACTTCGCGCTGGAGGAGATGGAAGCAGGCGTCGAAAAGGTCGAAGCGATCATCGACGCCGGCCGCAAGCGCGCGCAGCCGATCGTCATGACAACCGTGGCGATGACGGCGGGCATGATCCCCACCGCGTTCTCGCTCTCGGGCGACGGCGCGTTCCGCCAGCCGATGGGCCTGACGGTGATCGGCGGCCTGGTGCTCTCGACCCTGCTGACCCTGGTCATCGTGCCCGCCGCGTTCAGCCTGGCAGACGGGTTCGAGAAGCGTATCGGCCCCAAGCTGCGCCGTACCTTCCTGACCTACGATCCCACGCACTCGCATGGGCCGCATGGTGGCGCACCCGGAACGCCAGGGACCCTTCCTGCCGAATAGGCGTTGTGCGGCGGATGATCATGCAAAGCCGCAGAGTAATAGAGACTTCGTGTTCGCGGTTGCTGCCCACTCTTGGCCTCTCCCCGTACGGGGAGAGGATACGAAGCCTTGCGAGCTTGCTCGCTAGGCGCAGTTGGAGAGGGGTTTGTGACCTCGCGGGCGCCGGAAACCCCTCTCCAAGCTACGCTAGCCAGCAAGCTGGCAAGCTGCACTATCCTCTCCCCTCAAGGGGAGAGGGCGAGGACAGCGCTTGCGGAATATAGCTGTGCCCACGATCGACCGCGCCCGCACCATGCGCCGCACCGCCACCGCGCTGCTGCTGCTCATGGCGGCCGCCTTCGTGGCGCTGCAACTCGCCCGCGGGCCGCATCCGGCATGGGGCTACGCCATCGCCTTTACCGAAGCCGCCATGGTGGGAGGCCTCGCCGACTGGTTCGCCGTCACCGCGCTCTTCCGTCGCCCGCTCGGCCTGCCGATCCCCCACACGGCCATCATCCCGACCAACAAGGACCGCATCGCCGACACCATGGCGGTGTTCCTGCGCGACAACTTCCTGACGCCGCAGGTGGTCGCCCGCCGCGTCTCCGCCTTCAACCTGGCCGCCAGCGCGGGCACCTTCCTCGCCGACCCGGACCGCAGCGGGCAGTCCCGATTGCGCGCCGGCGCCGCGAACCTCCTCGCCGACGTGCTCGAATCGCTGGACCCCGAGCGGCTGGGCACCCAGGTCCGCGCCGGACTGGTCCACCAGCTGGAGAAGGTGGAGCTTGCCCCGCTGCTCGGCCAGATGCTCAGCGCCGCCATCGCCGACCGCCGCCACTTGCCCATGCTCGAAGGCGCGATCCGCTGGGCGGGCCATGCGCTGGAGGCGAACGAGGACATGGTGCGCACCATGATCAGCGAGCGCGCCAACTCGCTGATGCGCTTCGCGGGGCTCGATACGCGGCTGGCCAATGCCGTGCTCGACGGGCTCTACAAGCTCCTGGCCGAGATGATCGTGCAGCCGGACCACCCGCTCAAGCTCAAGGTGGAATCGATGCTGGAAGAGCTGGCGGGCAAGCTGGTCAACGATCCCGCCACCCGCCTCAAGGTAGAGCGCGCCAAGCTCGACCTGCTGAGCAATCCTGCCGTCAGCGCCTGGTGGCAAAGCGTGTGGGAACGCCTGCGCCATGCCATGATCCAGGCCGCGCGCAATCCGGACACGGCGCTGGGCGCGCGTATCTCGGGCATGCTGGGTGAACTGGGCGAGGCGCTGCGCAAGGACCCGGCGCTGCAGCTGCAGCTCAACCGCTTCGCGCGGCGCACGCTGGTGGGCGTGGTCTCGCGCTATGGCGACCAGATCGTGCGGATCGTCTCCGAAACGGTGAAGCGCTGGGACGCGCAGACCGTGACGGCACGGCTGGAAGGCGCCGTCGGGCGCGATCTGCAGTTCATTCGCATCAACGGCACACTGGTGGGTGGATTGTTCGGCCTGGTGATCCATGCCGTGGAGCGCTGGCTATGAGCACGCCATATCTCACCACCGAGCGCTTCGAGCTGTGGTGCCCACGCGGGCCTCAGGACGTCGAACCGCTCTGCCGCCTGATCGCCGACGACGAGACGCGGCGCTTCCTCGGACCCGCGCGCGCCGAGCCGCAGTCGCAGTGGGAGCGGCTGATGCGCAATGCCGGGTCCTGGAGCCTGTACGGCTACGGCGTCTTCTATGTCCGGCCGCATGGCAGCGACGAACTCATCGGCAGCATGGGCGTGTTCCACTCCTGGCGCGGCCTCGATCCGCGAATGGACGACCAGCCCGAAGCCGGCTGGATCGTGCGCTCCGACTGGGCCGGCCGGGGCGTCGCGGGCGAGGTGATGCAGGCGGCACTGGCCTGGTTCGATGCCGAACATGGCGTCCGCCGGATCGTGGCGATGATCGAGCATGAGAACGCCGCATCTCACCGGGTCGCGGCAAAGCTCGGCTTTTCGACTTACGCGAGCATTCCAGACAAAGAGGGCAGGACCATCGACCTTTACGAGCGGGTGATCGCCTGAAAACGGGATTGGTCCAGATCGCCCCCGCAGGAGCCCCGCTGCGCGTTCTTCTTTTTTCTTCGTCATTCCCGCGAAAGCGGGAATCCATCTCCAGCTGGTTCCTTTTACGCGACCTTAGGAGATGGATCCCCGCGTTCGCGGGGATGACGAAGGAAAGTTCACTCTAGCTCACGCCATTGCCCTTCACCTCGACCCTCACCCGCACTCCAGCCCGTAAAAGTCCACGATGTGCTGCCAGCCTTCCTCGGCCGTCTCGCACCAGCGGAACAGGTCGGTGTCGTTGGCGTTGATCACGCCTTCCTCGGCCAGCGCCTCGAAGTTCACCACTCGGTTCCAGTAGTCCTTGCCGAACAGCAGGATCGGAATCGGCTTCATCTTGCCGGTCTGGATCAGCGTCAGCAGCTCGAAGAACTCGTCGAAAGTGCCGAAGCCACCCGGGAACACCGCCACCGCCCGCGCACGCAGCAGGAAGTGCATCTTGCGCAGCGCGAAATAGTGGAACTGGAACGACAAGTGCGGTGTCACATAGGGGTTGGGCGCCTGCTCGTGCGGCAGGACGATGTTGAGCCCCAGGGACTCGGCGCCCGCCTCGCTCGCGCCGCGGTTCGCCGCCTCCATGATCGACGGGCCGCCGCCCGAGCACACGACGAACTGGCGCATGCCTTTCTCGACGATGGCGCATGTGCTGGCGGTGTGGGCGAGCTTACGCGCTTCCTCGTAGTACTTGGACTTCGCGATCAGCCGCTCGATCACCTTCCCGCGTTCGGGCGTCGTCGCGGTGGCGCGCACGGCATCGACATGCTCGGGCGAGGGGATGCGCGCCGAGCCGTAGATTACCAGGGTCGAGCCGATGTTGGCCTCTTCCAGCAGCATCTCGGGCTTCAGCAGCTCCAGCTGGAAGCGTACGGGGCGCAGTTCGTCGCGCAGCAGGAATTCGGAATCGAGGAAAGCCAGCTTGTAGGCCGGGTCCTGCGTCTGCGGCGTGCCCGCGCCCTGCGCGCCGGCAAAGCTGGCTTCCTGCTCGGCCTTGTAGAAACGACGGTGGGTGAGTTCTTTGTCTTCAGGTTCAGTCATCGCCGCCACATGGGGATTGGCGCGAGCGGCGTCGAGATGAAATCGGGCGCTCGGCCCCGGCCAGGCCGGCTCGACCGTGCTGCACTTGCGAGAATTGGTCCGCAATCGACCTAACGTTGCTACGAGGTCCGGGCGGGCTCACCTACAACTCGGTCCATGATCAGGGCGCTGCGTCGACATTGCCTGCACGGCATTCCAGGAGATGCGCGTTGACCCGGGCGGGCAGCGGCAAAGTGCTGGGCAGCGTCGTGTGGGGCATGGGCGGCGCGGCGGGCCAGGCGCTGTTCCAGCTGCTGGTCTTCGTGGTCCTCGCCCGCACCTTGAGCCCCGCCGCGTTCGGCGTGGTCGCCATCGCCACCGCCGTGATCGACCTGCTGAACTTCATCGGACGGGGTGGCATCACCGAAGTCCTGGTTCAGCGCCGCGACCTCGATCAGCGGACGATGAACGCCGGCTTCTTCGCCAGCCTGATTTCCGGCGCAGGGCTGACCGTGATCCTGGCGCTATCGGCACCGTGGATGGCGGAGGTGTTCGACACTCCCGACTTGCGCGAAGTCATGCTGCTGCTGGCTCCGATCTGCCTGCTCTATGCCTCAGGCGCGGTCTACGAAGGCATCCTGCGCCACAGCTTTCAATTCAAGCAGCTCGCGCTGCGCAACACCACGGCCACGGTGGTGAGCGGCCTGGTCGCGCTGGCGATGGCGCTGACCGGCTGGGGCGTCTACGCCCTCGTCGCGCAGCGCCTGATCGCCACCGTATGGAGCCTCCTCGCGATGATGGTGGCGACGCGCTGGCGGCCCACTCTCGACATCGATGCCGGGGACATGGCAGTGCAGCTGCGCCAAGGCTCCGCGATCGCGCTGTCCTCGGTGCTGGGCGCGGGCAACCAGCGCATCGTCGATCTGGTGGTCGGCTACTTCCTGGGGCCCGTGGCGCTCGGCTACTTGCGCATCGCCTGGCGCATGCTCGACCTGCTCTACGAACTGGTAGTACGGCCGATCGCCAACGTCGCCATGACCACGCTGCCCAAGGCACTCCACGCCGGCCGCAGCGTGGAAGACGAATACATCGCGCTGCTGCGGTATTCCTCCATTTTCGTGATGCCGGTGTTCGTCGGCCTGGCGGTGGTCGCGCCGGACGTGGTGCCGATGATCTTCGGCGAGCAGTGGGCCACCAGCGCCGGCCTGCTTTCGATGCTGTGCTTCGTGGGCGTGTTCATCCCGCTCACCAACTTCAAGGGCAGCGTGCTGATCGCGCATGGTGCGTATCGCCACGTGCTCTACCTCAATGCGCTGGAGTGCCTGCTCGCGCTGCTCTGCGCGGCGGCCTTCGCCCCGTTCGGCCTGGTGAGCGCGACCGTCGGCTACATCGTGCGCGCCGCGATCACGACGCCGCTGGGCTTCGTCTATCTCCAGCGCGTGGCCGGGGTGTCCGCCTCGCGCAGCGCGCGCGCGGCGGTGCCGGCGGTTGTTTCCGTGGGGGTGATGCTGGCGGCGACGTTCGCCTTGCGCCAGGTCCTCCCGCCCGATCTCGCCCCCATCTGGCGGGTGGTACTGCTCGTATGCCTCGGCGCAGTCACTTACGGCGCGGCGGTGTTGGCCACCGATCGCAAGCTCTTGGCGGATGCGGCGCGGCTTAGGGCCAGCCGCCGAGCTGCCGATCGGGAAGCCACGGGACAGGCCGTTGCTGGACAGGCCGTTGGGCACGCAGCCACCGGACAGGCCGCCACCGGACAGGAAGGAGCCGCGACATGACCTTCACGCCCACTGCGACCATCAAGTTGGTGATCTGGGATCTCGACGATACCTTCTGGCACGGAACCCTGTCCGAAGGTCCGATCGCCCTGATCGACGACAACATGGCGATCGTGCGCACCCTGCTCGATCGCGGCATCGTCTCCTCGATCGTGTCCAAGAACGACCCCGAACCCGTGCGCCGCGTGCTCGAGGAGGCGGGCATCTGGGACTGCTTCATCTTCCCGAAGGTTTCGTGGAACGCGAAAGGCAGCCAGATCGCGCAGATCATCGAGCAGGCGAACCTGCGCGCAGACAACGTGCTGTTCATAGATGACAATGCGATCAACATCGAGGAAGCGCGGTATCGCTTCCCCGCGATGATGGTCGCCTACCCGCAAGACGTGCTGCCGGTGCTCCTCACGCTCCCCGAAGCGCGCGGCAAGAGCGATCCCGAGCATACCCGCCTCCAGCAGTACAAGCAGCTCGAGCGCAAGGTCGTCGAACAGGCGGAGAGCGACCTCAGCAATGTCGAGTTCCTGCGCCAGTCGCAGGTGCGGCTGCGCTTCGACTTCGATGTGGAGCGCCACTTCGATCGCATCGTCGAACTGATCAACCGCTCCAACCAGCTCAACTACACCAAGGTCCGGCTGGAGAGCGACGCTGCCCTCGCCACTTTCCGCGAGCAGTTGCAGCGGCACGACGTGTTCGCCGCCGCCGTCTTCGCCAGCGACAAGTACGGCGCGCATGGCCTGATCGGCTTCTACATGCAGCGGCGTACGGAACGCGAGAACCGGCTGCTGCACTACGTCTGGTCGTGCCGCATGATGAACGCCGGGCTGGAGCAATATGTCTTCGAGCGGCTCGGCAGCCCGGTGATCGACGTGGTGCAGCCCGTCTCCAACCCCATCGTGGTGTTCGACCGGGTCGACTGGATCACCGAGCAAGTCGGCGAGGAGGAGGTCGCCCCCGGCAGCGCGCCCCGGCTGCTGCTGCTCGGCAGCTGCGATCTCACTGCGGTCGCCAGCTATTGCAGCGCCGATCGCGTGGAGTTCGTCAACGGCGTGAAACATGGCGTCATGACCCGCTACGACGATTTCGGCTTCATCCTCGGCGATCCCGCGGCAATCGCGCGATCCCGGGCTCTGCCGGCGCTCCCCGCGTGGGAGCCGCGCGACTTCGCCGCGTTCCAGCAGGAACTTGGCGGAGCCGAGATCCTGGTCCTTTCGCTTTCCGCCACGCTCAAGGGGCACCATCTGGTGACGCAGGACGGCGTCGTCGTACGCATCCACCCGGAAGGCCTGGGCCACGCGATCGACCATGACCCGGCCTCATCCTGGCTGACCGGCGCGGCGTTCTACGATCTGACCCTTGCGCAGAAGCTGACCCTGCTTGACCATGCCGTCGAGTGGATCGACCAGCGGGCCGTGAATGCCAGGCATGTGTTCCTGCTGGGTGCGAACACCCGCGATGCCGCAACGCCGATGAACGAGGCCGACCGCGATCTGGCGCAGCGCTACAACCAGGCAGCTCTGACCTTGTGCGCCGGGCGCCCCGGCTGGGAGTTCGTCTCGATCGACGAGGTCGTTCCGGCCAACCGCCTGCTCGACGATCGGCACTATACCCGGACCGGCTATCTCGACATCGCCAATCACCTGAACGCGCGCATGAAGGCGGGGAAGGGGGCGCAGACGCGGACCGTCCGCGTGTCGGACCCAGCGACGCACGTGCCGCTGGTCGATCTGATCCGCCAGGGGCGCCGGCTCAGCCGGCTCGCCATCTTCGGGAACCGACCCAAGAGCCAACTCGCGCCGATCAAGCAAGCGGTGAAGCTGACCCCTCTCTCCCGCATGTTGCGCAAGGCGCTGGCCTGAGAGTTGAGGCGCGCCTGCATCGCCTCGGAACTCGCCGGGAGGGCAAGCGCGACCACGCTCGAAAACCAGGACCCACCGACCCGTTAACCCGTCATGGTGCGAAGCCGAGCCACGGCCGATCGCGATAGAGCCTGCCTCAGCCAGCGTTTCCGTTGCCCACTGCACTGCGCCTCAGGCCTGATACAGCCAAGCCGTAGCAGGTGCGTACCGGCTCAGAGCCTCGCCCGATCTCCCGTCTACATACTTCCTGCAGAGCCACGTTGAAGTCGCGTCATGGTTCCCCGCCCATATGTGTCGATTAAACTAAACGTTACACTCTCCACACCGAGGCGCCGCGCAACCACTCGACCTCATCCCACATACCGCTAAGCATAGCCGCATGCCGACCCGTCGCTTCGTCACTGCAGGCCTGTGCACGCTCGCCGCGACCGCGCTCGCGCCGAGGCTGACGGCGCGCCCGGTCGCGCGCCCCGCTACCCGGCCCAGGCGCTTGCGAGAGGGCGACACCGTCGGCCTCGTCGCGCCGGCCGGGTTCATCGCCGATCGCTTCGGTGTCGAGGCGATCCTCGAATCGATCCGCGCCGTCGGCCTCGTGCCCAGGCCGGCCGCCCACCTCGCCGCGCGCGAGGGCTATCTCGCGGGCGACGACAAGACCCGCGCCGCCGAGTTCCAGTCCATGTTTGAGGACCCGAGCGTCGCTGCGGTGATGAGCGTGCGCGGGGGCTGGGGATCGGCGCGAATCCTGCCCTACCTCGATTTCGCCCGCATCGCCCGCAATCCCAAACTGTTCAGCGGTTTCAGCGACAACACCGCGCTGCACATGGCGCTGGCGGCGCGTTGCGGCTTTCCCACCTTACACGGGCCCAACGCCTCCGGGTCATGGCATGCCGGATCATGGGAGGCCTTCCGCGCGCTGGCATTCGACGGCGCGACGCCGACGATCTCCGTGCCGGTCGATCCGCTGGTTGCGCTCGATCGCGGGGCCGATCGCCTGCGCACCTTCCGCGGAGGCAAGGCGCGGGGGCGTCTGCTCGGCGGCAACCTGACGGTGCTCGCCGCGCTGGTCGGCACGCCTTACCTGCCCGATTTTGCCGGCGCGATCCTCTTCCTGGAGGACACCAACGAGTCGGAGTATCGCATCGACCGCATGCTCACCCAGCTGGCGCTGGCCGGCATTCTGGGCAAAGTCGCAGGGGTGGTGTTCGGCCAGTGCAGCAACTGCGTGGAGCGCCAGGCCGGCTACGGCAACTTCACCGTCTACCAGGTGATGGACCGCGCCTTCGGACCGCTTGGCGTGCCTGCGTTCCAGGGCCTGTCGTTCGGCCATGTGGCCGGGCAGGCCTGCATGCCGGAGGGCGTCCTGGCCGAGATCGACGCCGACGCCGGCACCGTGCGGCTGCTCGAGCCCGTGGTCGCCTGAGGGCCGATCAGAACCGCCGCGACACGCCGAGGTAGACCTGCGCATCGCGTGCACGGTGATCGAGGGCGAGGTTCGTGCCGAGATCCAGCTGCAAGTCGTCGGCCGGCTGCCACGCCAGCGAGAGCCCACCCACGTTTTCGGTGTGGTGGCTGGCGGGGTCGCGGTCGAGCGTGAACTCGTACTCCGCCGTCACGCTCACCGCTTCGGACAGCTTGAACTGGGCGCCCACCACTTCGTCGAACACGAAATGGCGACCCGATCCGTCCTCGTCCACCGCCGCATCGAAGCTGGTCGTCGCCACCACGCTCCACGCCTGTGATAGCTCATAGGAGGCCGGGATCTTGAGTCCTGCGCTCCAGTCCCCATCGCCGAACGGCTCGCGGCCGACCGGCAGCGTGGCATAGGGCATGACCGCCAGCGACAGGCCGGAGCCATCGGGATTCACGAGGTTGCGCCGAAGGGCCACACTGACATCGCCCGTGCCGCTGCGATGATCGACCGCGCCGGTCAGGTGGTCACGCGTGCGCGCGAAACCGAGCATGGTCCAGCCCAGCTGCACTTCGGCATGATCGGCGATCCCATAGCGCAACAAGGCGTCGCCGACGACGAACACGTCCTGCCGCTCGTCGGCAGTGGAGTCCACCGACCAGTCCCCGATGCCGACTTCGAGCGACACCCGGCCCGGCGCCGTGGTGCAAGCGGGCGTGCCGATGCCGGGCCGATCGGGGCAATACGCCCGCTCTTGCGCCCACGCGGTACCAGGCAGCAGGGCTAGGCACCCGCAGGCGCCGATCAGCTTGAGCATCGAAGACCCCTCTCGAACTTGCAGGCGAAGAGCGCCAGCACAGGGCCGGTTCCCGGCGTGGGCGATAGCAATGGGGAGCGCCGTTTGACAGCTCGCCCCGCCCTCAGGGCCAGAACGTCGCGCGGAGCTGACACACGCCAGTGCTGCAGCTTCCCGATCCCTGGCCCTTCTCAACGTGCGGAAGGGGCGACCGACTGTCGAAATGGCCCTGAGATGCCTCATGAGGATGAACCAGGGCAGGCTTTGGGGTTCGCGTTCGAGCTAGGCACTATCTCGACAGTATGGGGCCCCGGAACGGCCGAACTTGGTGGAAAGCGGTCAGGCGGCTTTCGGGAGATCGGTAGCACATTGCGGACTCACGCTATGGCGCTAAGCTCGTCCGATGCGCGAGCCAGACTTTGAGATCGACGGGTGGTGTCTTGAAGATGGGGAGGCTTATCACGCCGAAGCACCTGATACCTTCTGGATACCTGAGCGGCATAGGCGACAAGGCCTTGAAGCTGGCGATCTTGCAAAGCTCATTTTTCGCATCAGCGTCGACAACGCGGACGAGAATGTCTCAGTCGAGCGCATGTGGGTTCTTGTTCGAGAGCGAACACCAGACGGGTATCTTGGGGTCCTTGACAACGAACCCTCCGCGATTGCTGAGAACGACGAGTTCTGGCTTGGAACTGAGCTTCCCTTCTCGGCCAAGCACGTGATCGACATCGAAGAACGAGACGCGAAGACCATTGCGCTCGCCATAGCCGAGCCGCGCACGCGCTGGTCAGGCTGACGGCTACTTCTCGTCCGCTTTCAGGGCGAGGCAACTCCGCGTCGAACTTCCGCGTTTGGGCGTAAGCCGCCCGTCCGCCTTTGGGAACACCATCCGGCGAAGCTGACGACCGGAAAGGGTGGTTAGCTGCCGCAAGACATGCGAGTTTCAATAGAGGCAAAAAGAGCGGTGTGCTGTGATGAGCAAGACGATACTTCCGGCCATCCTACTGGTAGCCTTGGTAGGCGCGGGTCCACCGACGTTTCAGCTTCAACGTAGCGATTGGGTGAAACCCCGTCGTTGCGTGCTTTAACGGTGTGCGCGCCCCGCGCTACGGATCCAGACATCGGCGACGTCGCCTTAGTTTGCGGAGTGGACCGCACGGGCCAACTGATCCGATGCCGCGCAGAGGGGTGGCCTCCGGCTCTTCGTGAAGCGGTGATGTGCCTGTCTTCAAAGCTACGAGTGAAGCAGCGCCTTGCCGGGAAACAGGTAAAGTTCCCGATTCGATATTCCGTTACACAATGACCCGTTTTGGCCGTTGATGGTCTCTCGTCCGCGGCAATGCCAAGCATCTATCGAACAAACATCAGCCTTCGCCCATCGCCGCATGATCAGCTACCGTGCGCCCTCTACAGGCGGAGCAATGCGCTCGGCGTTGCCGTCGAAGTCGCGGTCCTCAAGGCTGATGAAGCCTTTGCGATTGGGCATTCTGATCCGCGTCAGTGACCCTGCATCCAGCCGGGCATCGGGTGCGACGATGCCATCGACCGACAGCAGGTACGCGACGAGGCCATAAACCTCGTCATCCTTGAGCGACTGCGGGGCCGTCAGCGGCATGGCCCGGCGGATGTAATCGAACAGCGGCGGTGCATAGGGCCAGTAGCTCGCCACTGTCTTGACCGGCTTGGCCGTCGCCAGCGAGCCGATCCCGCCGGTCAGAGGATCCGCGATGCCGCCGGTTCCGGCCTCGCCGTGACACATCTGGCACTTGGCCGCGTACGTCGCCCGGCCTTGTGCCACCGTTCCCGCGCCTGGGGGCAAGCCACCGCCGTCGGCGCCGACGCTGATATCCATCCGGCGGATCACGTCCGGCGACGCCGGACGTCCCAGTTGCGGGCTATCGACCCTTCGCGAGTTCAGATGCGCGTAGACGGCGGCGCAGGACAAGGCGAGCGCCGCGACACCGCCGAGGATCACCCGGTCAGGCGTAGACATGCGCGATCTTGCCATCGGCCTGGACGCGCCAACTCTGCACGACGTTGCTGTGATAGCCCTTGCTGGCGCCGGACTGCGCGAGCCAGGCTGCGCGCAGCGGCTGGACTGCGCCGGTCTCGTCCGTGGCGCGGCTCATGAGCGTCGCGGGTGCGCCGTTCCAGCGCCAGGGCATGCGGAACCGCGTCAGGGCCTTTGGCAGGACCGGGCCGCCAAGCGCTGCCTCGCCCCAGGTCGCGCCGCCGTCCGCGCTGACTTCCACCTTGCGGATGCTTCCGCGCCCGGACCAGGCCAGGCCGCTGATCTCCTGGTAGCCCGCGCCATGCAGATCGAGACCGTAGGACGGGTTCAGGATGATCGACTTGACCCCCATGCGCAGCGAGAACTGCTCGGCCTTTCCGTCCGGCAGCAGGTCCGTGTACTTCGAGGTCTCCTCGCGCGAGAAGGCAGGCGCGGCCATGACCTTGAGGCGGCGCAGCCACTTGACTGAGGCATTGCCCTCGATGCCCGGCAACAGCAGCCGCATCGGAAAACCCTGCTCGGGACGCAGCGGCTCGCCGTTCTGGAACAGGGCGACCATGGCATCGTCCAGGCAGATCGAAAGCGGGATGCTGCGCACCATACCGGCCGCGTCGGCGCCTTCGGCCTGCACCCATGCGGCCTCGCCGGTCAGCCCGGCCTCACCGAGCAGCCTGGAGAGCCGCACGCCGGTCCACTCGGCCCCCGACACCAGCCCGTTGAGCTGCCCCGCGCTGGCCTGCACGGGTTCGGGCGCGCCCAGCGCGCCGCTGTTGCCGGAGCACTCCAGGAACAGCACGCGGCTCTCACGCGGATAGCGCAGCAGGTCCTCGTAGCGGAACAGCAGCGGCTGGCGGACAAGGCCGTGGACCAGCAGCTCGTGCGTGGCCGGGTCGATCTGGGGTACACCATTATGATGCCGCTCGAAGTGCAGCCCGTTGGGCGTGATCGTGCCTTCCAGCAGCTGCAGCGGCGTGCGCGAAGATCCCGTGCCGGGGAACGGCAGTTCCGGCACGATCCGCTGGATCGCCGCGCCGGATCGTGACCTGGCGCCATAGCCGGACAACGCCGCGCCCGGCTGCAGCATCGAGGCAGGCGGCGGAGAACGGCCGGCGGCGAACACGCTTGTCGCCAGCCCGCCGCCCGTAATCGCGCCTGCCATCAGCAACGCGCGCCGATGCAGCAGCCCGCCGCCGGCGACCGGGACTTCCCGGTCGCGCCTGTCGTCCGTCATCTGCCCGTGTCTCGTCGGCTCGACCGCGGGTCCTGCTCAGGCCACTTCGCCAGGCTGCAGCACGCGCTCGGCGGCCGTGACCGGTTCGTCGCGCAGCAGCGGCAGCAGCTGGTCGCCCTGGCGCGCGATCTCGGACAAGTACGGCGTGTCCGAGAGAACGAAGTGGGTGATGCCCAGGTCGCGATACTTGCGCAGCGAGCGTGCGACATCCTCTGCCGATCCGACCAGCCAGGTCGTCCCCGCGCCGCCACCGCCGTAGCGGCCCGGCGCGGTGTAGAGGTTGTCGTCCAGCACGTCGCCACGCGTCTGAAGGTCGAGCAGCCGCTGCTGGCCGACGGCCGGCGCACCGCGATGTTGATCCAGGCCTTGCCGCGCGGCCATGGCGTCGACCTTGGCTTCCGCGTCGGCCCAGGCCTGCTCGGTCGTGTCACGCACCAGCGTGGTGATGCGCAGGCCGAATTCGAGCGGCGGCAGGTCCCGGTCGAGATCGCGGCTGAGCCGCTTCAGCCGGGCAATGCGATCGGCCACGCCGTCCAGCGGCTCACCCCAGAACAGCTGCACGTCCGCTTCTGTCGCGGCGACGCGTTCGGCCGCCTCCGAGGCGCCCCCGAAGTAGAGCCGGGGGTGGAGGCGCTCGCCCCGCGGAGCGATGCGCGGCGTGACGGTCGAGCCACTGACGCGAAAATGCTCGCTTTCGAACGTCACGTCGGTTTCGGTCCAGAGCCGGCGGACCAACCGCATGAAGTCCTTGGTGCGCCCGTAGCGGTGGGCCTGGTCGCCCTCGCTGTCGCCATAGGCGGCGAGGTTGTCCTGCCCGGAGACGATGTTGATCCTGACGCGCCCGCCGGTGAGCTGGTCGAGCGTCGCCGCTGCGGATGCGAAGTTCGCCGGACGCCAGTAGCCGGGACGGATCGCGATCAGGGGCTCGAACGTCCTGGTCCGCGCAGCGAGCGCGGCGGCCACGGTGAAGGTATCCGGCCGTCCCCAGCCGGTGCCGATCAGTGCGCCTTTCCAACCATGCTGCTCGAGCGCCTCGGCGTGCTCGGTGAGCGTCTCCAGGCTGGCCGGATCGCCGTCGCTGACGTCGCCGCGATGGCCGCCTTCGACCTGATTGGGGATGTACCAGAGGAATTCGGACGATGTCGCCATGGGAAGCTCCGAAGTTAGGCAGGAGAGTTGGTAAGGATCGCGGGGGTCAGTCGAGCCGGAAGCCGAGGCCGCTCAGGACCTGGCGCAGCACATCGCGCCCGGCGAGCGAGTCGGCCCCGCGCACGCGCTGGCTGGCCTGTTCGCTCCAGTCGCGCTCGATCATGCCCTGCTCGCGCTGAAAGCTGCGCAGACGCTGGTCGTATGCGGCGATGGCAGGGGCGTTCTCCGGGCTTCCGTACTGCTCGCGGAACAGCACGGCCTCCTGCGGCAGGCGCGGCTTGACCGATGCGGGTGCGTCCGGGTCGGGGTAACCGACGGTCAGGCCGAACAAGGCGAACGCGTGCGGCGGCAGGCCGAGTTCGGCCGCGACTTCGGCGGGATTGTTGCGGATGCCGCCGATGTAGCAACTGCCAAGGCCGATCGCTTCCAGCGCCACCACCGCGTTCTGCGCCGCCAGCGAAGTGTCCACCGCACCCAGCAGGAAGCTTTCCAGGAAGTGCAGCCCTTCGGCGGGTGTCGCGAGCCTTTCGCCGTTCCGATGAAGGCGATTGTGGTCGACGATCCACAGCAGGAACAATGGAGCCTGGAGGATCTGCTTCTGGTTGCCGGCGAGGGCGGCGAGGCGTGCCTTGCGTTCCGGATCTTCGACCGCGACGACGCTCCAGGGCTGGAGGTTGGACGAACTCGCCGCCGACTGCGCAGCCGCCACCAGCAGCTCGATCGTGCCGGCCGGCAAAGGGTCGGGCCGATAGGCGCGGACGGAGCGGTGCGAGACGATGGTGTCCAGGGTCTCGTTCCACGCAACCGGGAGGTCGAGCCTGTCCCGGTACCGGTCGTGCAGGCGCACTTCGCGCAGAGTGTCGCTGCGGTCCGCTGCCAGCGTGGTTTCGAATGTCATGATTGTCCTCGCAATGTGGTGACGACAGCCGCGTGGTCGCGGTGTTCCGCCGGCGCGTCCTCCACGCCGAGCAGGCGGTGGAGGTCGCGGCGCAGACCGGCGATGCGATCCTGCCGCGCGGGGCCGGCCGACGGCAGCTCGACCCGCAGGTCGGCGGCGAGCCGCCCTTGGTCGAGGAGGACGATCCGGTCGGCGAGGACGATGGCCTCGTCGATGTCATGCGTCACCAGCAGGACCGCCGGGTCGTGCAGGTCCGACAGGCGCCGGAGCAGAGTGTGCATCTGGATGCGGGTGAGCGCATCGAGCGCGCCGAACGGTTCGTCGGCCAGCAGCAGCTTGGGTTCGCGGACCAGCGCCCGGGCGAGCGCGACGCGCTGCTGTTCGCCACCGGACAGTTCGTGCGGCCAGGCCCGCTCGCGTCCGGAAAGGCCCACTTCGGCCAGCGCAGTCCGTCCGCGTTCGCGGACGTCGTTGCCTGCAAGGCCGAGCACGACGTTATCGAGCACGCGCATCCAGGGCAGGAGCCGCGCATCCTGGAAGATCACCGACTGCCGCTCCGGCAGGACGATCTCTCCGACGCCGTCCGCCTCGTGGTCGATCCCGGCAAGCGCGCGCAGCAGCGTGCTCTTGCCCGAACCGCTGCGGCCGAGCAGCGCCACGAACTCGCCCGGCGCGATATCCAGGTCGATGCCGTTGAGCACGCCCTTCAAGGTGAAGGTGCGCACCAGGCCGCGCACTTGCACGGCGGGCGGGGCGGACCGGGCGCTCACTTGCCCAACGTCCTGCGCCAGCCGAGCAGGCGCGTTTCGAGATGCCGGACCAGCGCGTCCGAGCCGAAGCCCAGCAGGGCATAGACCACCAGGCCCACCAGCATGATGTCGGTCTGCGCATAGTTGCGCGCCAGGGTGACCATGTAGCCGATGCCGCTGGTGGCGTTCAGCTGCTCCACCACCACCAGCGCCAGCCACGACGAGGTGACGCCGAAGCGAAGACCGGTGAGGAAGCCGGGCAGCGATCCGGGCACGACCACCCGGCGCAGGAATTGCCAGCGGCTGAGGCCCAGCGTCTCTGCCAGCTCGACATGGCGGATGTCGATCGCGCGCAGGGCATTGTGGGTGTTGATGTAGACCGGGAAGAACACGGCGGTGGCGATCAGCGTGATCTTCATGGCCTCGCCGATGCCCAGCCACAGGATCATGAACGGGATCAGCGCGAGTATGGGAATGCCGCGCTTGATCTGGACCAGGCCGTCGATGACGTAGCCGCCCAGCAGCGACAGCCCGGACAAGAGCGCCAGTCCGGCACCGACCAGTACCCCGATGCCGAGCCCGCTCATCGCCCGCCAGGTCGAGACGGCAAGGTTGGTCTGGAGCCGGCCCTCGCGGATCAGCTCGATCGATGTGCCTACCGCCGTCCACGGCGCGGGCAGGATACGTGGATCGAGGAAGCCGGTGATCGAGAGCACCGACCAGTACAGCAGCAGCAGCGCCGGCCCGAGCAGAATGCCGTAGCGCGCCGGCGTGCCTGGGCTCAGTCGCTGGCGCAAGATCAAGCGGCCCGTTTGCGTGATCGGCGCAAGCGGCGGCGGCGGCGTCCTTGCGTGCACTTCGACCGGCACCTGCAGGTCATGGGAATGCGCGTTCATGGCTGTTTTCCTTGCGCCGTTGCAGCGGCATCGCCGGCGATGGTTTCGAAGCGGCGGTCGAACAGAGTGGCGGCATCGAGCCGTGGGTGCTTCGTCTCGGGCCCGAGCGTGTCGACCGCCGCCTGTTCGTAGGCGATCGCGCCCTCCCAGTTGCGCGGGACGGAGATGTTGCTGGTGTACCCGGCCATGATCCGCGCGTCCTCGGGCGAGAGGCCCTGGTCCTTGACGTAGTAGCCTGCGGCCAGTTCGTCCGGGTGCGTGCGGATCCAGGCTTGCGCCAGGCCCCAGTAGCGCACGAACACGCGCAGGGCGGCCACCTTGCCGGGATCGGCCAGTACCGTCTCGGGCACGTAGATGCCGGCGCCATCGTCGCGGAACGGAGGATGGTCGAGCAGCCGCGCGCCCCGCGCTCCGAACTTGCGGATGTAGCGTTCGGCCACGAGGTCGCCGCGGATCGGAGCGGCATCGATCACGCCCGCCGCCAGCGCGTCGGAGTAGACATCGCCGCCGGTGCTGGAGGGCAGCTCCACCAGCGTCACGTCCTTGCGAGCGATGCCCTGGTACTTGAGCGTCTGGAGCACGATCTGCGCCTGCACCTGGCTGGGGCTGAAGGCGATCCGCTTGCCCCGCAGGTCGGCCAGCGTGCGGATCTGCGCCTTGGGCGAGATCCCGAACACGTAGGCGCGCCGGCGCGAGCGATCGGCATATTCGCGAAAGCCGACGATCCGCACCGGAATGCCCATCCACACCGCGTGGATCGGCGGCACGCTGGCGCCGAACCCTACGTCGAGCGCACCGGCGTGGAAGGCCTCGGTCACATCCGGGCCGCCGGTGATCTCCGCCCACTCGATCCGGAACGGCAGCTTCTTGTCCCAGCCGTTGTGCCGGAACACCCAGCGCGAAACCGGATCGCCGACCCGCAGCACCACGCCCTTGGGCACCCGGTCGGGCAGCGGCGCGGTGAGCGGCAGGCCGCCTTTCGCCTCCGCCGCGCGCCGGGCCGGTGCCAACGCGAACAGCGCCGCCACCGACGCAGCCACGAAGATGGCAAGCGCGGCCGAACCCTTCGGCCAGCGGGCGGCCGGCATCGGCATCAGGACAACGCGGGCTCGGCAGCGGGGACGAAAGCCATCTGCTCGGCGGGATAGCGGTCGCCCACGGTCGCGCCGCGCGGGAAGGCGGCTTCGAGCTCGGCGACCGTCTCGTCGTCGAGACTGATCGTGCCGGCTGCCCAGTTGTCTTCCAGGTGGCGGATGTGCCGCGTGCCCGGGATCGGCACCACGCCCTTGGACAGCACCCAGGCCAGGCTCACTTGCGCGGGCGTGACGCCGAGCCGTTCGGCCACGCCTTCGATCGTGACGCGGCGGCGTGCGTTGGCCGCCACCGCTTCGTCCTGGAAGCGCGGGTGGATTCGCCGGCGATCGTTGTCCTCGACGGGGCCGGCGCCGGCCAGGAAGCCGCGACCGAGCGGACTGTACGCGACGAACCCGATCCCGAGCTCGCGCGTGAGCGGCAGGATTTCGGCCTCCACGTCGCGGGTCCACAGCGAGTATTCGCTTTGCAGCGCGGTGATCGGTGTCTCGCCATGGGCGGCGCGGAGCTGCGATGCGCTCGCTTCCGAAAGGCCCACGCCGCCGATCTTGCCCTCGTCGCGCAGCTGCGCCAGCTGCCCGACGGACTCCGTCACCGGCACCTCCGGGTCGACGCGATGCAGGTAGTACAAGTCGATCCGATCGACGTTGAGGCGGCGCAGGCTGGCTTCCACCGCCTCGCGTGCCGAAACCTTGCGGCCTTCTCCACCTTGGCCATGCGTGAACTTGCTGGCGATCACCAGTTCGTCCCGCCGGCCCGCGATCGCACGGCCGAGCAGGTCCTCGTTATGGCCGTTGCCGTAGCCGGTGGCCGTATCGAAGAAGGTCACGCCCAGATCGATCGCGCGATGGAGCGTACGGATCGACTCCGCTTCATCGGCCTGACCATAGACGTGGGACAAGCCCATCGCGCCGAAGCCCTGCGCACTCACTTCCAAAGAACCGATCTTCGCCACGTTCATCCTTTCGTGTCGTCCAGCCCGCCGTCCGCGGACGTTGGCTCGGCCCCTGTGTGGATCGAGCTGCGCTTTGCCGCGATTCAGAAAATCTTTGGCGAGCGCTAGATTCTCTAGTTAGAGAGTAGAGAATCTTCAACCTAGTGACCCTACCGAATCAGTAGGAATTGTTAAAGCTGTGACGGGGAACGATCGGATGAAGCGTGTGGTTTTCGCGGGAGCGCTGCTGGCAAGCGCATCCACTCTGGTCGCGCCGGCACGGGCCTGGGCGGCGGATGGCACCGCAGCCGACGACGCGGATGCGGCTGCCCGCGAGGAAGTGGTCGTCACCGCGCGCCGCCGCACCGAGAACATCAAGGACGTGCCGATCTCCGTCCAGGCGATCAGCGGAGAGACGCTGCAGACCAAGGGCACGATCGACCTGCAGAGCCTGATCGACCAGGCGCCCGGCCTGAACGCCACCGGCGGCAACCCGCGCAACTTCTCGGTGACGATCCGCGGCATCGGCTACGCGCCGACGGCCGCAGACGGCCTCGACAACGCGATCGGCGTGTACTTCGACGGCGTCTATCAGGCGCGACCGGGCCAGGTTCTGCAAGACCTGGTGGACGTGCAGAGCTTCGAAGTGCTGCGCGGACCGCAAGGCACCCTGTTCGGCCGCAACGCAGCCGCAGGCGCACTGAACATCACCTTCAACAAGCCCAGCTTCACGCCCAGCCAGACCTTCGAAGCCACGTACGGCCGGTACAATTTCGCGCAGGGCAAGGCGATCATCACCGGCCCGCTGAGCGAGAACATCGCCTTCCGCACCGTCGGCTACATCACCCACTCCGACCCTTGGCTGGACACGCCGCTGCGCCGGGGCTTCAAGGAAGCGGCAGAGGCGAAGGGCATCTACGCGCCGACCGCGACCAGCGAAGACAAGACCGCCGGGACCTTCCGCTGGGGCGTGCGCCAGCAGTTCCTGCTCGAGACCGGCGACTTGCGCGTCAACCTGTCGGGAGACCTGAACGTAGAGAACGACAGCTCGTCCGGGTTCAGCTCCGGAGGCGGCATCACCGAGCTATTCGGACCCGGCAACTGGGGTATAAACACCACTGCGGCGCAGCGCGCGCGGGTCACCGCGGCGCGTTCCGCGCTGGCCCGCCTGGCCGACTTCGGCGGTGTCCAGAACTGGGTGCCGACCGTCGATCCCCGGTCCAGCATCACCAACAACTACAACCGCATGAAGACCAAGAACGCGGGTGTCTCGCTCACCGCCGACTACGACTTCGGCGGCGTGACCCTGACCTCCATAAGCGCCTGGCGGCATTGGAGCTTCGACCCGCCGCAGGACAGCGACCTGACGCCGATCGACATCTACCAGAACATGGCCATCAGCAAGAGCAACCAGTTCAGCCAGGAATTCCGCCTGGCATCGGACAGCCATGGCCCGATCGACTGGCAGGTGGGCGCGTTCCTCTATTATTCCAAGCTCAAGGACCACTACGTCGTGCACCAGTTCGGGGCCGACGTGATCCCGTGGTACAACGCCTACAACACGCTGGCCGGCAACGCCTTCACGCCGATCCCGCTCTCGTTCCGATCGCAACTGACCGGCAAGCAGATCATCGAGGACACGACGGTCGAGAACCGGAACGCGGCCGTCTATGGGCAAGCGACCTGGCACATCACCGACGCGCTCGATCTGACCGGAGGCCTGCGCTATACCTATGACCGCAAGAACGGCAGCAGCCCGGTCGACACCAGCCAGCTGCCCACTTCGCTGCCGCCCGGCATCACCAACGCGCAGCTGAACGCCTTCTACAACGCGATCGATGCCGTGCAGCGCAATCCGGGCGTGATCTATAACGTACCCGGCTACCCGACCGGCGCGGCGACCACCGGCTATCCGCTCGACATCCGCACGTCCAACGACAACCTGTCGGGCACGGCCAGCCTGTCGTACAAGATCACGCCCGACATCACGGCCTATGTGACGTATGCGACCGGCTTCCAGGCGGGCGGGCTGGATCTCAACAACCGCTCGCTCAATCCCGCCGCGCCGGCCGTTCAGCCGACCAAGACCAAGAACTATGAGGCCGGCATCAAGGCTTCGCTGCTCGACCGCCACCTGAACCTTGCGCTTGCGGTGTACCAGGAGAAGCTGAACGGCTTCCAGACCTCGATCTCCTATACCCTGCCCGACGGCACCGCGCAGCGCGGCGCCACTAACGTGGGCGACATTCGCGCTCGCGGGTTCGAGTGGAGCGTGGGCGCCGACTTCGGATCGGGCCTTCGCCTGACCTTCGACGGCAACTACAACGACGCCGTCTACACGCGCGCGCCGTCCCTGCCGGCTCCGGCGGAGCTCAGCTACAACGGGATCGCCAACATCGACGCGAAGGGCGAGCGAGCGCCTTACGCCCCCAAGTGGTCGCTGTCGGTCACGCCGTCATGGGACTACGAGATCGGACCCGGGACGCAATTCTACAGCTATGCGCAGTATTCCTATACCAGTTCCTACAGCACGGGCGTGACCCAATCGATCTACACGCAGGTGCCCGGGCAATCGAACCTCAACTTGCGCGCCGGCGTGCGCCTGGACGAGGGCAAGTACGACATCTCGCTCTATGCCAACAACGCCACGAACGAGAAGAACATCATCTCGCAAGCCCTGCTGGCAGCGCCCTCCGGTGCAGGCGTGACCGCCTACCTGGGCCGAACCGTGAACTACAACCAGCCCTCGCGCTATGGCGTGACGTTCCGGGCGAAGTATTGAGAGCGGGGCGGAGTGCTGTCGAGAATGCTTGGCCTATAGTAAATCAATGCGACCGATCTGGCGATTTGAGGCGGCCGGCGCCTGATCGGCCGATGTAGACAGGAAGAGAGCTCGAACCTCGCCCGCTGGCCTGGGCCTTGTAAGCGGCATTCGGCACAAGACGCCCCGTCGCCTGTGCCCGACCTGCATGGCGAGCTTAAACGATTCCGGTAATCGCACGAGCGTGCAACTGGTCTCTGGGTGGGCGGTAAAGGGTAGCGGTGTGACGCCCCTCACCCTTTCATCGCCCCGGATGGCGGCACAGCATACCGCTTGAGCCAGCTTGACTGGGATGCCGACAGGTCGGTCGGTGCTGCCTAGGTCGTTCGAAGCGGACGGTCGGCTTACGCCCCATAACGGACGTTCCACAGCAACTTTCAACGTGCCAATTGCCGACATCCATATGGGTGTTAAGCTGCGGCTATGAGACTATTGTGCTTAGCGCCGCTAACTCTAGCCGGATGCGTCTAGTCGGCCCTTCCGCCATACGTGTCGGTTGATAAGCCATTAGGCTATCCTGTGTTCGTGCGTTCAGAGAACCGCCGCTGCTCATTTCAAGTTCAAGACATGATCCTTAGTAAGTCGCAATTATCGGAATGGATGCGAGACCTCTCAGACAAATCCCGAATGGTGGATGTCGTTGACCTCAGCGCTTCTGAAAGCTGCGTTGCTGAAGCATTTCGGTTGGTAAAGAGTGCGGGCTTCTCAGCAGTCTCAGTCCGAAAACTTCAGGGTCTCGATTATCCGAGTGGTCTTCCACCAACGTGAACACCAAAGTCTGCTAACGTGGCAGATAAGGGAATAGCAGACAGTCGCGAATCCACCCCATAGCAGACGTCACCCTGAACTTGTTTCAGGGTCCATCAGGCAGCCTGCCCGGAGCTCTGATCAGCAAGCCGCCTCGGCATCCGGTCGGCAACGGCAGAGCCTCATGGCGCGATAGATGCTGAAACAAGTTCAGCATGCCGAGTTGGGGTACGCCGCCAAACGCAATCATGCCGATCACCTAAGTCCAGCTCTGACGCATGGCTCCGATCGGCTTCACTCGCGCTCCAACATCATCGACGACGCATAAGGCACCAGCAGGGCCTGCGCGCGGTCCCATCCGCCGCGAAGCCACAGGTCCTGCGCCGCGCTGTCGGCGGGCAGGATCACCGGCATCGCATCGCGCCCCGCCGCGCGCAGCACCGCATTGGGCTCGCAGGTGAGCAGGGCGAAGCTGGGCACTTCGCTGTCCTTCCACACGCCGGCGAGCGCGAACACTGGCTGGTCGGCGCAGGCGAACCAGTGCCGCGCGCGCTTGCCGTCGCGGTCGGTTCCCTTACCCCACTCCATGAACGCGGTCGCCGGGACCAGGCAGCGGAACTCGGAGTTGCGCAAGTTGCCGATCCAGAAGGGGCTCTCGACATTGCGGACCGAGAGCACCGGCCGCGCCTCCATCGCCGAGGGCGGCGGCGGCACGCCCCATAGCCGCGGGACCATCCGCCGGGGCGCGCGCAGGTCGGGCCTGGGTCCTGCAATGAACTCGCGCCCCGCCGTGATCACCGGCGCGAAGCCGCCGGGCGCGACGTGCCCGCCCGCCCACGGATCCTCGCGCTCGTCGGCGCCGAAGGTGCGCGCCACGTCGCGGGCCGGAGCGTCGAGGCGATAGAGCATCGTCATCGCCGGCAGCGCTAGACGCGCGGGCGCGGCACGTCTATCATCGTGCCACCACCGGGGAGCCAGCAACTGGCTGAGAGGTGAGGGTATGCTCCTCACGACCCGTCGAACCTGAACCCGTTAGCACGGGCGGAGGGAGTTGGACGGGCCTGCCGCCCGCAATCCGCTCCACGCCTGCAAGAGGAGCGCTCCATGGCAGACATCAACAGCAAGCTGGAAATCGGCGTCACGACCGGACCCATCCGTGGCTCGAAGAAGATCCACGTCGGCCCGCTCGGCGTCGCCATGCGCGAAATCCACCTGGAGCCCGGCAGCGGCGAGCCGCCCGTGCGGGTCTACGACACCTCGGGCCCCTACACCGATCCTAACGCGACGATCGACATCGCCTCCGGCCTTGCCCCCTTGCGCCGCGACTGGCAGCTCGCGCGCGGCGACGTCGAGGAATACGCCCCGCGCGAGGTGAAGCCGGAAGACAACGGCCAGCTCGGCCCCGACCGCTCGGGCGGCGTGCCCCCGTTCCCGACGGCGCTGCGCCGTCCCCTGCGCGCCAAGGCGGGCATGAACCTCAGCCAGATGCACTACGCCCGCCGTGGCATTATCACGCCCGAGATGGAGTACGTCGCCGAGCGTGAGAACCTGGGCCGTGCCCGCCTCACCGAATACAAGCGCGACGGCGAAAGCTTCGGCGCCTCGATCCCCGACTACGTCACGCCCGAGTTCGTGCGCGACGAAGTCGCTCGTGGCCGTGCGATCATCCCCAGCAACGTCAACCACCCCGAGTGCGAGCCGATGGCGATCGGCCGCAACTTCCTGGTCAAGATCAACGCCAACATCGGCAACTCCGCCGTCGCCTCCGACCTCGCATCCGAAGTCGACAAGATGGTCTGGTCGATCCGCTGGGGCGCCGACACCGTCATGGACCTCAGCACGGGTCGCAACATCCACGACACGCGCGAGTGGATCATCCGCAACAGCCCCGTGCCGATCGGCACGGTGCCGATCTACCAGGCGCTGGAGAAGGTCGGCGGCGTGGCCGAAGACCTCACCTGGGAGATCTTCGCCGACACCCTGATCGAGCAGGCCGAGCAGGGTGTCGACTACTTCACCATCCACGCCGGCGTGCGCCTGCCCTACGTGCCGCTCGCCGCCAAGCGGATGACCGGCATCGTCAGCCGCGGCGGCTCGATCATGGCCAAGTGGTGCCTGGCGCACCACAAGGAGAGCTTCCTCTACGAGCGCTTCGACGAGATCACCGAGATCATGAAGGCCTACGACGTCGCCTACTCGCTGGGTGATGGCCTGCGCCCCGGCTCGATCTACGACGCCAACGACGAGGCCCAGTTCGCCGAGCTCTACACCCTGGGCGAGCTGACCAAGCGCGCCTGGGCGCAGGACGTGCAGGTCATGATCGAAGGTCCCGGCCACGTGCCGATGCACAAGATCAAGGAGAACATGGAAAAGCAGCTCGAGGCGTGCGGCGAAGCGCCGTTCTACACGCTCGGGCCGCTCACCACCGACATCGCGCCCGGCTACGACCACATCACCAGCGGCATCGGCGCCGCCCAGATCGGCTGGTACGGCACCGCGATGCTCTGCTACGTTACGCCCAAGGAGCACCTCGGCCTGCCCGACCGTGACGACGTGAAGGTCGGCGTGGTGACCTACAAGCTCGCCGCCCACGCCGCCGACCTCGCCAAGGGCCACCCCGCCGCGCAAGTCCGCGACGATGCGCTCAGCAAGGCGCGCTTCGAGTTCCGCTGGCGCGACCAGTTCAACCTCTCGCTCGACCCCGACACCGCCGAGCAGTACCACGACCAGACTTTGCCGGCCGAAGGCGCCAAGTCCGCACACTTCTGCTCGATGTGCGGTCCCAAGTTCTGCTCGATGAAGATCAGCCAGGAAGTGCGCGACTTCGCCGCCAAGCAGAACCAGCCGGTCCAGACCTTCATCGCCTCGGAGGAAGAAGCCGAAGCCGGCATGAAGGCTATGAGCCAGAAGTACGAGGAAGGCGGCCGCGAACTCTACATCGGCGCCGGCAACCGCGAGCACGATTGAGGCGCACGCCTATCCTCTCCCCGCCGGGGAGAGGATAGCGCAGCTTGCTCCGCCAGCCGCTAGCGCAGCTTGGAGAGGGCATGGCGCGTGCACGACGATCCCCTTTTCTTCGTCATTCCCGCGAAGGCGGGAATCCATCTCCAGGTGGTTCCGGTTACGCGACCTCAGGAGATGGATCCCCGCCTCCGCGGGGATGACGAAGCAGGCAGGTAGGAGCCTATCGACATGCGCGAAGCTGAGGATGCGTTGCAAACCGGATGCATCCGCTCCCGCCACCACATTGCGGGCTGACCCTCGCAGTGTTATAACCAGCGTATGAACGCGCTGAAGATCACCAAGATCGGCAACTCCGCCGGCATCATCCTGCCCAAGGAAGTGCTCGCCCGCCTGCGGGTCGGTCCGGGCGACACCCTGCATCTGACCGAGGCACCCGACGGCGTCCGCCTCACGGCGACCGACCCGCAGTTTGCCGCCAAAATGGCTGCAGCCGAGGAGATCATGCGCGAGGATCGTGATATCCTGCGCGTCCTCGCCAAGTAGTTGACCCACTCATGACAGCCCGCACCGAGCCGACCTGGCTCGAACCCGAACTCGCGCTCGCCATCCACGACCGGCAGCTCGCCGAACACGGCGGCGCGACCGGTATCCGCGACGCAGGAGCGCTGGAATGCGCTATGTCCCGTGCCGTCAACAAGTGGACCTACGGCGAAGACGACCGCTGCGCTCTCGCGGCCGCCTACGCCTACGGCATCGCCCGCAACCACCCCTTCAGCGACGGCAACAAACGCACCGCCTGGGTCCTCGCGCGCCTTTTCCTGCGCCTGAACGGCGTGGCGATCGCCTTCGAGCCCGAAGACGCCATCCGCCTCGTCCTGTCCCTCGCCGCCGGCGAACTCACCGAGGACGAACTCACCGACTGGTTCCGCCAGCACACCGCTCCCTAAAATCCTCCCCGAGCTTGTCTCGGGGAGGGGGACCGCTCGCGAAGCGAGTGGTGGAGGGGCAGGGCGAGAACACAACCTCTCCCCCTTCGTCATTCCCGCGAACGCGGGAATCCATCTCCCGCCCGCTCCCCCACACCAAGGGAGAAGAAAGACACGAGGGCCACTGCCCTCGCGCTCCCCATCATGTCCACCTCGCGCCTGCCGGCACCCTCCGGCGCTTGCCCATCGCGCCGCGCCGTCGCACACCCACGCGCATGAACCCCGCCGCCACCGAACTCGCCATCCGCACCCGCCGCGCCGCCTTCAACCGCGCCATCGCGCAAGGCGACCTCGCCGCCATCGGCCCCTTGCTCGCCCGCGACTGCGTCATGCTCACCGGCACCGACAGCGCCGTGATCGCCGGCCGCCTCGCCCAGGTGAAAGTCTGGCGCCGCGAGTTCGCCGCCCCGACCCGCGACATCTACATCCGAACCCCCGAAGCCTTCGACGTCTCCGCCGTCGAGCCCATTGCCATGGAGCACGGCACCTGGGACGCCCTCGCCCCCAACGGCGACGCCACCGCCACCGGCACTTACGCCGCCAAGTGGCGCGAAGTCGCAGGCGAGTGGGTGATCGAGGCGGAGGTGTTTGTTACGATGGCTTGAGAGTGCTGACCGCCTACAGGCATATAAGCTTACGCCCACAATCGGGCATTCGGGTCTACGAGTTGAGCAGCTGGAAGCGGGCGATCGAAATAGGCGACCGTTAGGAGGCTTGCTTCCTTTCTTCTGTCAATCAGCCAGCGGTCAGCACTTCATATGAGAACGTGACGTGCGGAGCCACATAGGTCTGAGCGTTCACCTCTGATTGCACCTCCTCAATCGTAACGACACATAGCGCGCCGTGACTATTCATGCAGACAACACTTTGTCCAACTAGAGGCTCTGCAGTTCGCGCGGGCGTGAGAAAGCTTGAAACCAAGAGAGGATCGTAATCTGAAGCTGTTATCAGACCGACTGCTTTAAGGTCGCTGTCAATATAAACGTAGACGCCGTCATGTGAGCGACTACTGAACATGATCTTGAATTCGTATTCGCCGCTACCAACCTTGAAATGATGGTGATCGTTGTGTCGGAAGGTGACACGGCCTTTGAGCGCTGGGCTGGCGTAGTTGGCTGGATCGCGTAGAGCGTCGATGCGCTCGATCCGTGCCGCCCGTTTGCGGACATCGGCGAGAGAGGCGGCATGACCTTTAGACGCGGGCAGTCCCTCCACCCAACGCCATATCTCGTCGATCTGCACCGACCCCGGGAAGACGTTTTCCTCAGGGGTTGAATTAAAATCGAAGCCTTTAGGGGAGTAATCTGAGAGCCAGGCCGGAACTTTGAACAAAATATTATTTACAAACAGGAGCGATAACCAGCGAGACGGTTTGCTATCGAACGCGCCACTGATCCACTTGTTCTCGATGCCCACACCAGAGTCCGGCATAGTGTCCGCACGCACGACATAATTTTCATCGACGATCAGCAAAACATGGGTAGCACTCGTTACCTCTTGCATGAAGCCGTTAAGGCTAGAGCCATAGTCTACCTGTTCATCGATCTTTACATCGTAACCGAGAAGATGAAGCTGGCTCGCAAGAAGGCGCACCCACTTGCGATGAGTTGACGATGTCCAAGCATAAGAAATGAATAAATCCGTCATAAATGCAGGCCATTAAGTGCTTTTCAAAAACTTGATAGAACGGTTACGTATCCAGCCTGCGACCCATTTGGCTGTTTGTTGGCTACACTGCTCACAGACGAGCCGAAAGGCGGTGAGTGTCGCTCAAAGTTCGCTTTACACTCAAGTCGGCAAGTTGCCGTGAATTAAGGACTATGTCCTGATCGTTATCGATACACCTCGCGACGATGCCCAATCCGCACGACAAGGATCGTCACGCGCTCGTCTTTGATCCGCGCGACGACTCGATAGTCGCCGATCCGCCAACGCCAGTAGCCTGCATGATCTCCCGTCAGCGCTGCGCCTAGGTCACGCGGATCATCGAGCGGGGCAATCCGGTCTTCCAGTGTGCGGATGATCCGCGCCGCTTCCATTCGGCCAAGCTTTTTGAGTTCCTTGGCGGCCTCGGGCGCGAACTCAATCGTCCAGGCCAAGGTCGGCCTTCAGGTCTGCCAATGAGATTGCGTCTTCCGAGCGAAAGTCCTTCATGCGCTCTTCGGCGAGGTAGAAGTCCTCCAGGTCGTCGAGGTGGGCCAGGATCGCCTCGCGCGCATAGAAGGTCTTGGTACGGCCGGTTCTGGCGGCGAGCGCCTCGAGGCGCTTCTCGGTTTCGGCATCGATGCGAACAGCCAACATGACCATGCTCCTTCGCTATACATGTATAGCAACATCGCGGTTCTGACAAACGCGGCCGGCAAGCAATGCCGCCGACATGATGGGGAGCGCGAGGGTGGTAACCCTCGCACCTTCATTCCCGCTCTATTTGCATTTTCCTACACGCCCTCGTTCGCGCTACGTTCCGCGCACCATGTCCAAACCCGCACCCCGCTGGCCCGCCTACAAGCGCATTCCCGACTTCGTGCCGGTGCCGCTGCGCACGCGTCACGATGGCTGGACGCCGGTCAAGCAGGGCGAGTTCGTCGGGTGGTTGGCGCAGAGTGGGTCGGTGGCGCAGGCGGCGGCGTTTGTCGGGTGTTCGCGGGCGAGTGCCTATGCCTTGCGGCGGCGGCCGGGTGCGGAGGATTTCGCGGCGGCGTGGGAGGTTGCCGCTTCGGGCGGGCAGGCGGACGTGGGTCCCTGGAAGTTGACACGCGATCGGGTCGCGGCGGCGGCCACCGTGGGCGTCGTGCGGGTGGTCATGCGACGCGGGCGCTATGTCGGGACGCGCGTGATGCTGCAGGTTTCCGCGCTTTTGCGGCATCTGGGCCAGATCGACCGCTCGCGCCTGGCGCTGGACGAGGAGGGGTGGTGAGAGGCGGGCCGCAAAACACATTCCGTGGCGGGAGCGGCAACTGAGTTGGTGGGGCGCTACTCCGCCGCCAGCAGCTCCTCCGCACCGCCCAGGTCCACGCTGACGAGGCGGCTGACGCCGCGCTCCACCATGGTCACGCCGAACAGGCGGTGCATGCGGCTCATGGTCACGGCGTTGTGGGTGACGATGAGGTATCTGGTGTGGGTCTCGGCGACCATCGCGTCGAGCAGGTCGCAGAAGCGCTCGATGTTGGCATCGTCGAGCGGGGCGTCGACTTCGTCGAGCACGCAGATCGGCGCGGGATTGGTGAGGAACAGCGCGAAGATCAGCGCCACTGCGGTCAGCGCCTGCTCACCGCCCGACGCCAGGGTGAGCGACTGGAGGCGCTTGCCGGGCGGCTGGGCGAAGATCTCCAGCCCGGCTTCGAGCGGATCGTCTGAGTCGACCAGCGCCAGGTGCGCCTGCCCGCCCTGGAACAGGCGGGTGAACAGCCGGCGAAAGTGCCCGTCGACCGCCTCGAAGGCCGCGCGCAACCGCTCGCGGCCCTCGCGGTTGAGGTTGCCGATCGAGCCGCGCAGGCGGTTGACCGCCTCGGTCAGCTCGGCCTTCTCGGTGGCGTTGGTGCCCAGCTGTGCCTCTGCTGCCGCGAGTTCGTCGGCGGCGACGAGGTTGACCGGGCCGATCCGCTCCCGCTCGGCGGAGAGGCGGTCCATGGCGGAGGACTCGTCGACCGCGAGGCCGACCTCGTCGCCGGCAAACCCGAAGCGGCCGGGCAGCAGCGGCGGTGGGGACTGGAAGCGCTCGCCGGAGACGCGGTTCATCTCGACGCGGCGGGCGTCCTCGTTCTCGGCGCGGGCGGTGGCGCCGGCCCGGGCTTCGCGGGCAGCGGCCAGGCTCTCCTGCACTGCCGCGAGCGCGGAGTCGGCCTGGCGGGCGGCCTCGGTGGCATGGGCGAGCGCGGCTTCGGCTTGTGCCAGCTCGCCGGCGAGGCGCTGGCGGACCGCTTCGCCGGCGTCGATCTCGGCGGCGAGCGCGGGCGGAATGGCGGCGACGCCGGCGCGCTCGTCCTCGATCGTCTCGAGGCGCAGCGCGGTGTCGGCGAGGCGCTTGGCGGCATCCCCGGCGCGGGCCTGCCAGCCGCGGATGTCGGCACGGTGGGTGGCCGTCCGCTCCCGCAGCGCGGCGAGGCCCTGGTCGTGCGCGGCCAGCGCGGCGGTGGCGGACTGGAGCGCGCGGCGCTGCTCGTCGTGGGCGGTGCGCGCGGCGCCGAGTGCAGCACGGCCCTCGGCGGGGTCGGGCAGCGCGGCGTGGCGCGTGGCGGCGGCGTCGGCCTCGGCCTGTGCGGCTTGGGCTTGCTCGGCAAGGTCGGCGCCGGTGCGCTCCAGCTCGGCGCGGCGCGCGGCGTGGCGGGTGCGGGCATCCTCCGCCTGGTCGAGCGCACGCAGCGCGGCGCGCTCCTCTTCCACCGCGGCGGAGACGGCACGCTCGGCCGCCAGCAGCTCCTGCTGGAGCGCTGCCAGAGCCTGCTGCGCATCGGCCAGCGTCGCCTCGGCGGTGGCTGCACGCTCCCGCAGCTGCGGCAGTTGCGCGTCGAGTTCGGCGAAGCGGTTCTCGGCCTCGAGCCGCGCGGCTTCCGCCGCACCTTCGCCGCGGGCGACGAAGCCGTCCCATCGGCGCAGCGCTCCGGCGCGGGTCACCAGCCACTCGCCCGGGGCGAGCACCGCGCCATCGTCCGCGTCCGCCACGTGCACCAACGCGAGCCGGGCGGCGAGTTGTGGCGGGCAGCGGGTGACGTGGTGAGCCAGGCTGTCGGCGAGGGGGCTTGGCGGCCCGGCGCCCGTCCAGAACCGTCCGTCGGCAGTGCCCGGCGGAGCGCCGAGTGGAGCTTTGGCGTCGCGGCCCAGCACGGCGGCCAGCGCGCGCTCGTAGCCCGGCTCCACGCTCAGCGCGTCGATGGCGACGGGCAGGCCATGTGCGGCCTTCGCGCCTTTCGCCCGCGCCTCCCGGTCGCGCAGCAGCGCGGCATGCTCGCGCTCGATGCCGGTGCAGTCGGCGCGCGCGCCGGCCAGCGCGGCCGTCGCCTCGTCGCGGGCGGCCTGGAGATCGGCCTTGCGCGCCGTCCGCTCGGCGAGGTTAGCGCGCGCCGAGCCAAGAGCCGAGGTGGCCCGGTCGCGACGCTCGGCCGCTTGGGTGACTGCGATGCGGGGATCGGCGGTTCGATCGATTTCGATGATCAGCGCCGACTGGCGGGCGATCTCCCTTGCGATCCGATCGAGCCTGCCTTGCGCCTGCGCGCGCTCGGCCTCGGCGATGCGCCACTCGGCTTCGACGCCGGCCTGTTCGGCGGTGGCCTGTGCCAGGGCCAGTTCGGCGGCGCGAGATGCGGCTTCGGCGCGGTCGAGCGTGACGACGAGTCGCGGCCTCTCTGCCTCGGCGGCCTGAAGGCGCGCGGCGGCGTCCGACAGCTCGTGCTCCAGCCGCGTGAGGGCGTCGGCGGCATCGCGGGTGAGGCGATCGGCGTCGCCACGGTCCTGCTCCAGGCGCGTTCGCTGCCGGTCGAGGTCGGCAAGCCGCTGCTCGGCGGCTTCGAGCTTGCCGGAGAGAGTCGCGAGCCGGTGCCCTTGCGCGTTGGCATCGTCGCGCCGGTCGGTCACGGCCTCTCGCGCATCGGCGAGAGCCTGGGCGGCAGTGGCTTGCGCGGCCTGGGCCTGGCGAGCGGCGTCCTGCATGCCGGCGACGGCGGCCTCGGCGGATTGCGCTTCCTTGCGGGCGGCTTCGGCTGCTGCGGCGGCGTCGCGCCAGCGGGCGAAGACCAGCCGGGCCTCGGCCGTGCGGATCTGGTCCGACAGGGTTCGATAGCGCTCCGCCGCGCGGGCCTGGCGGCGCAGCGTGCCGACTTGTTTGTCGAGCCCGGCCATGAGGTCGTCCAGGCGGGCGAGGTTGGCTTCGGTCGCGCGCAGCCGTGTCTCGGCGTCCTTGCGCCGCACGTGGAGACCGGCGATGCCGGCCGCCTCCTCCAGCATCGCGCGGCGCTCGGCCGGCTTGGCGTTGATGACGGCGGCGATGCGGCCCTGGCTGACGAGTGCGGGCGAGTGGGCGCCGGTGGCGGCGTCGGCGAAGATCAGCGCGACGTCCTTGGCGCGCACGTCGCGACCGTTGACGCGGTAGGCGCTGCCGGCGCCGCGCTCGATCCGGCGCACGACTTCCAGGTCCTCGCCCGACGCGGTGCCCGCCTGCAGCACGACTTCGGCAAAGGCGCGCGGCGGCCGGCTGGCGGTGCCGGCGAAGATCACGTCCTCCATGCCGCCGCCGCGCAGCGACTTGGCCGAGCTTTCGCCCATGACCCAGCGGATCGCCTCGAGCAGGTTGGACTTGCCGCAGCCGTTGGGGCCGACCACGCCGGTCAGCCCAGGCTCGATGCGCAGTTCGGCGGGCTCGACGAAGCTCTTGAAACCGCTGAGCTTCAGCCGCCGGAAGTGCATCGCGTGATCAGGCGTCCCGCTGCATCAGCGGGCGCCGGCGGCCTGCAGCTTGGGCTCCAGCGTCGCCCAATTGGAGGTGCCGACCGGCGTATCGTTGATGAAGAACGTCGGCGTGCCCGAGACTTCGTACTTGTTCGAGGCGGTCTCGGTTTGCTTCGCGAGGGCATCGGCCTTGGCAGTGTCGGCGAGGCAGGCGGCGCCCTGGTCGCGCGAGATGCCGCGCGAGGCGAAGAACTCGCTCATGCCCGCAAGCTGGGCGATTGCCTGCATGCGCTGGGCCGGCGGCAGCGCGGCGGCCTGCTGGATCTTCGGATCGCCGGCGGCCTGCAGGTTGGTGAACATGTTGGGCTGCCAGGCCCAGAACTGCTCAGCCAGCGGGATCACCGCTTCGTTCGCGCCGCAGGTGGCCAGCAAGGTGGCGGGCACGTCGAAGGCGTTGAGCATGAAGAACCGCAGTTCGTAGCTGACGCGGCCGCTGGCGACGTAGTCGTTCAGCAATTTCTCGCTGCTTTCCTTGGCGAACTCGGCGCAGTGCGAGCAGGAGAGGGCGCCGTACTCGACGAGCTTGATCGGCGCATCGGGGTTGCCGACGCGATAGCCGCCTTCCTCTGTCTTCGCGACGACGTCGCTCCAGGCTTTCCCGCTGGGCGGGGCGACCTTGGCGGCCGGTTCGCCGCTGGGCGCCCCGTCAGCCTTCTTGTCGCCGCAGGCCGAGAGGGCGAGCGCGAGGGGAAGGGCGGCAGCGGCAAGGGCGAAGGAACGGAAACGGGAAGCCATGCAAGAGGTCCTTCTCACAAGAATATTCGGCGCTAGCGCAGAGCGCTGCAGGATCAAAGCGCGAAGCGTGGGTGGGAACGCCGTGTCTCCACAGCTTCCAAGCCCAAGTGTCAGAGTCGGGTGTCGATCTGAGCGGCGAGAGTCTTCCAGTCGTGGGTGCCGACCAGCACCTCACCGTCGATCGCAAAGCTCGGCGTGCTGTCGACGCCCTTGGCCGAAGCCGCCTCGGTCTGCGCGGTCAGGCGCTTGAGCATGGCCGCATCGCCCAGGCAGCGGTCGACCTGCGCGCGGGAATAGCTCCAGCGCGCCATGATGGCGTAGAAGTCGAAATCCGAGGCGATCGCGCGGAAACGGGCGGCGACGGGGCCGCTGGCCCAGCGGGCGGTCTGCGCTTCGGAGAAGCTTTCGTACCTGGCGAGCCAGCGGTCCTGCGAAGCCATGAAGCCGTTGTGGCGGGTGAAGAACGTCTTGGGATCGCCGCAGTTGGTCAGCAGCGCGATCGTGATGTCGATCGGGTTGCGCAGCACTTGCGTCACCGTCACCGCGACCTTGCCCTGCGGAACGTAGCTCATCCGCAGCAGCGGTTCGGATTCCTTGCTGAACTTCGCGCAATGCGGGCAGGTGTAGCTGACGTACTCGGTCAGCTTCACCTTGGCCTTGGGATTGCCCAGCGTGAAGCTTCCATCGGCGCCTTGCGCGATCGCGGCATTCCAGTTGCCGTGATTGGCGGGCGCCGGTGCGGCCGAGGCGACCGGCGCCAAAAGCGTTGCGATTGCGAGAGCGCTGATCGGGAGGATGCTGCGATGGATCACGTCTTGTCCTCGTTCCTGTCCTTGGCGGCGCCCATGCTGCGTGCCAGCGACTCCAGCACGGCGCGAAGCTCCGGATCACCGATATCGCGCAGGGAATCGCCAAGTTCCATCGGGATCGGCTTTAGCGAGGGCGGCGCGCTCCTGGGCCCGGAAGCAGGTGGTGGCTTAACCTCGCCTTGCCGGATCTTGGCGCGGGCCACGGCATTGTAGCCGACGAAGCGGTTCACCCGTTCGATGATCTCGGGGATCACGTGCTGGATCAGCGGCGCGTGCGCGGGGACGACGACCAGTTGCAGGATCCCGTCATGCTTTTCGCCGGGCGGGAAGCGGATCGATTCGGGCGTGCAGACTTTGGCATGGCGCGCGCCGACGATCTCCGGCCACCGGGATACGACGCTGGACTGCACGAAGCCGAAGCGGCGAAAGGCGGTGCGGCCGACTTCGGGCATGAGGTCGCTAATCGGGCGAGCCTGGCCGCCGCGCGGACGTTCGTAGGGCTTGAGGCCTGCGCCCTTCGGGCCTGCCTTCGTGCTTCGGGCAGGCGCCTTTGCCGGCTTGTCCGCGGCATCCTTGCCCGTATCGCGATCTGACACCCGTTCGGCCCGTTCCATTGCCGGCCAGCCAATGCCATAGCGGCGCGATGGATGCCAGTTCGCATAAAGCCGCCGTGCCTGCGCCGTTGGCCTCTGCTCTCCTGGATTGGTACGACGCGCATGCCCGCACGCTGCCGTGGCGGGCGGCTCCGGGGACCTCGGCGCCGGACCCTTATCGCGTATGGTTGTCCGAGGTCATGCTGCAGCAGACGACGGTGGCGGCGGTAAAGAGCTACTTCGCCGAGTTCACCCGCCGCTGGCCGACCGTCACGGCGCTGGCGGAGGCTCCCGAGGGCGAGGTCATGGCCGCCTGGGCGGGGCTTGGCTATTATGCCCGGGCGCGCAACCTGCTGGCGTGCGCGCGTGTGGTGGCGGCGCGCGGCGGCGTGTTCCCGGACACCGAGGACGGTCTGCGGGCGCTTCCGGGGCTGGGCGCCTACACGGCGGCAGCGGTCGCCGCCATCGCCTTCGGGCGCCGCGCCGTGGTGGTCGACGCCAATGTCGAGCGCGTGGTGTCCCGGCTGTTCGCCGTGGCCGAGCCGCTGCCGGGATCGCGCCCGGCCATCCGCCGCCATGCCGATGCGATCACGCCCGAGCTTCGTGCCGGCGACTTCGCGCAAGCCATGATGGACTTGGGCGCCACCATCTGCACGCCGCGCAGCCCACGGTGCCTGCTCTGCCCCCTATCGGCCTCGTGCGCAGCCCGGAAGACCGGCGAGCCCGAGCGCTTTCCGGTCAAGGCGGCGAAGAAGCCCAAGCCGCAACGCAACGGTCGGGCCTTCTGGATCGCGCGCAACGGCGCGGTGTGGCTGGTGCGCCGTCCGGACAAGGGCATGCTCGGCGGCATGCGCGCCTTGCCCGATGACGGATGGAGTGCGAAGGGCGATGGCAGCGGCGAGGCTCCGGTGAGCGGCAGCTGGGAGCCTGGCGGCACGGTCGCGCATGGCTTCACCCACTTCGGCCTCGATCTGGACCTCTTGATCTATCGCGGGAACGATTGGGCAGGTCTCGGCGCTGAACAAGGCGAGTGGTGGCCGGTCGAGCGTATCGACGAAGCCGGCCTGCCTACGCTCTTTGCCAAGGCGGCGCGCCTCGCGCTGGTCTCAACCGGAGTCGAGGCTTGAAGTCCGATCATCGCGTGCTCGAAGCTGCCCTGAACCGCCGTGCCTTGCTCCAGCTGGGAGCGGCAGCAGGGCTGACCGGTCTGCTTCCAAGCCTGGCACAAGCGGCGGCACGGCCCGACATGCTGGCCAACGTGCGGGCTCTGCTCACCCGGTGGGTGGGACCGGGCAAGTTCCCTGGCCTCGTCGCCTCGCTCGGTCGACCGGGGCAAGCACCGGAGTTCGTGTCGATCGGCAGCCAGGGGTTCACCGATCCCGATCCGATGACGCCGGATACGCTGTTCCGGATCTATTCGATGACCAAGCCGATCACCGGCATGGCGGCGATGCACCTGATCGCCCAAGGCAAGATGGCGCTGGATCAGCCCGTCCACGAAGTGCTGCCGCAGTTCAAGGACATGAAGGTCCAGAACACCTACGACGGGTCGATCACCGCACTCCACCCCGCGCCGCGGCCGATCACCATGCGCCACCTGCTGACGCATACGTCGGGCCTGGGCTATGCCATCGTCCAGCGCGGACCCATCGTGCAGTTGATGGAGCGCAAGGGACTGATCCCGGGCCAGGTCACGCGTTTGCCGATCAACGGCTTCACGCGCGCCAAGTCGATCTCGGGGCTCAAGGCGTTCGCCGATGCACTGGCGCAAGTCCCGCTGGTCTACGATCCGGGCACGCACTGGAGCTATTCCATGGGGCTCGACCTGATGGGGCATGTGATCGAGGTGCTGAGCGGCAAGGCGTTCGACCAGTACCTGAAGGAAACGATCTTCGCACCCGCAGGCATGAAGGATACCGTGTTCCAGGTGCCGCGCGCGGATGCGGGCCGGCTGGCGACGAACTACGGCGTGATCCAGGGCATCTTCGTCGCCATCGACGAGGGCAGCCGTTCGCTGTTCCTGGAGAAGCCTGCGGCACCCTTCGGCGGGGCAGGGCTGGTCAGCACGCCTCGGGACTATGACCGCTTCCTGCGCATGCTGGCCCAGTTCGGGCAGATCGACGGCAGGCGCGTCCTGTCCGAGAAGGCGGTGCGGCTCGGCACCTCGAACCTGCTGCCAAAGGGCGTCGCAGGACCCACGATCATGGGGCCGGTCGGCGGGTTCGGCGCCGGGGGGCGGGTCGGCCTGGGACCGGAGGCGGGCGTCTATGGCTGGGCAGGCGCGGCCGGCACGGTAGGCATGGTCGACATGGTGCACGGGTTGCGGTCGCAGATCTTTGCCCAGTTCATGCCTGCGGACTCGATGAACCTGTTGCCCGAGTTCCAGACCGCGTTGAAAGCGGATGTCCTGGCTCTCCTGGAGAAACGATGAGCATTGCAAGCACGCTGCCGCCCATTGCCTTTGCAGGCGCGCGGATCGATCGGGCCGACCACATCCGCTCGGACCCTGCGGCACTCGACGCGCTGAAGGCGCGCGGGGGGCGGCTGCTGCAGCTGGAAGGGCTCGACCCGGTTCTGACCGAACACGGCTTGCTGGCCTGGCGCGATCTCTCCGGTCTGAAGCCGGACGCCGAACTGGTCTTCCTCGGCATCGACCCGGATCGCGATTGCGCCGGATGCTTCGCCGAGGTGCCGGCCCATTTCCCGCGCGAGGCGATGGTCGCGGGACCGCGCAGCTGGCAGGCGATGGCGGTGCTGCCCGCCGACGAGCTGGCGACCTACGGCGCCGCACGGGCGCTGGTTGGCTGGCATGCACGGCATCGCTTCTGTGCGCAGAGCGGCCACCCGACACAACTGGTCAAGGGTGGCTGGCAGCGCACCTGCACCGATCCCGGCTGCGGCGCCGAGCACTTCCCCCGCACCGATCCGGTGACCATCATGCTGGTCGAGCATGAGGGACGGGTTCTCCTCGGCCGGCAGCCCCGCTTTCCTGCCGGGCGCTACTCGGCGCTGGCTGGCTTCGTCGAGCCTGGCGAGTCGATCGAGGAAGCCGTCGCGCGCGAGGTCTTCGAGGAAGCCGGCGTCAGGGTGCGCGATGTCGCATATGTCGCCAGTCAGCCCTGGCCGTTCCCGTCCTCACTGATGATCGGGTGCCATGCTTTGGCGGACGATCCGGCGATCACCGTCGACACCACCGAGCTCGAGGACGCTCGCTGGTTTGCGCGCGAGGACGTGGGCGATGCTTTGGCGGCTATCGAGCGCGGCGAAGCCGGCCGCAGCTTCGGTGCGCCCCCCGCCACGGCGATCGCGCATGTCCTGCTGCGCTGGTGGTACGATCGCGGCAGCTGAGGGCGTCCTGAACGGAGGCGCTCGCGTAGCGATTGGTGGAGCGGTCTACTCTTTCGGTCGAGCACTAAGCCAACGGTGACACCCCGCCGTCACGCACGGCGTGCGCGCCACCTTCCCTTGCAGGAAAGGATCGCGCAGCCGCGAACGTCAGTTCACCATCTCACCGATCTTGGCGGCGAGCGCCTCGATGGCGAATGGCTTGGTGATCATCGCCATGTTGGTGCCCAGAAAGCCCGCGCGGATCGCCGCGTTCTCGGCATAGCCGGTGACGAACAGGATCGGCAGGTCGGGCCGGTGTTCGCGTGCGACTTCGGCGAGCTGGCGGCCGTTCATGCCCGGCAGCCCGACATCGGAAACCAGCAGGTCGATCGCCTGGGCCGAGCGCAGGATCGGGATCGCCTCGACGGCATCGCTTGCCTCGATCGGTGCATAGCCCAGCTCCTCCAGCACTTCGCGAACCAGCAGACGCACGGAAGGATCGTCTTCCACCACCAGCACGGTCTGGCCATGGCCTTCCTGGACGGCGCGGGGGCCATCGCTCTGGCCGGCGACATCGCCTTCGCAGGCAGGCAGGTAGATCTTCACCGAAGTGCCCTCGCCCGGGCGGCTGTGGATGCGCACCTGGCCGCCCGACTGGCGCGCGAAGCCGTAGACCATCGAGAGGCCGAGGCCGGTGCCCTGGCCGATCGGCTTGGTGGTGAAGAACGGCTCGAACACCTTTTCGATGACATCGGCGGGCATGCCAACGCCGGTATCGGACACCGCGACGACGACGTAGCGGCCAGGCGCGACGTCGGGCTCGGTGGCGGCGTAAGCCTGGTCGAGCTCGACGGTCTGCACCTCCACCGTCAGCTGGCCGCCATCGGGCATCGCGTCACGCGCATTGATGGCCAGGTTGAGGATCGCATTCTCGAGCTGGTTGGCATCGGCGATCGCGTGCGGCGCGTGGGGGCCGGGCACGATCTTGAGCGCGATGTTCTCGTTGATCGTGCGGCGCAGGAGATCATCGAGCGAGGCGGTGAGGGCATTGACGTCGAGCGGTCGAGCATCGAGCGACTGGCGGCGCGAGAAGGCAAGCAGGCGCGCGGTCAGGCTGGCCGCGCGATGCGCTGAAGCCGCGGCCGCGTCCATGAACCGGTCGAGGTCTTGCGTGCGGCCCGAGGCGATGCGGCGCTTGACGATGTCGAGACCGCCGATGACGCCGGTCAGCATGTTGTTGAAATCGTGGGCGATGCCGCCGGTCAGCTGGCCGACCGCTTCCATCTTCTGGCTTTGGCGCAGCGCGGCTTCGGCGCGCGCACGACTTGCCATTTCCTCTTCCAGGTCGCGCGTGCGCTCGGCCACCTTCTGCTCGAGCGTCTGGTTCAGCCGCTGCGCCGCCTGGATCAGCCGCGCATTCTCGATCGATATGGCGGCCTGGGAGGCGAGCCCCATGGCAAGCCGTTCGGCGCGGTCACCGAACTGGGCGGGCAAGTGGTGGCCGAAAAACAGGCCGCCGATGACCTCTCCGGAACGGGAGGCCACCGGTACCGCCAGGTAGCTGACCACCGGTATGTGGCCTGCGGGCATGCCGTGATACGTGTCGTTCCGGCCGTAGCGGGGATCCTGCCGGATATCGTCCGAGCGCACCACCCCCTGGCCCGTGAAGGTCGGGCCGAACAGCGCGGTGTTGCGCGGCATGGGGTAGTTCTCGAAGGCCGATGCAGGCGGTCCCGACAGGCTGAAGAGCAGGTAGCCCTCACCGCTCTCATCCACCTTGTTGTAGAAGAACGCACCGGCTTCGGCGCCGGTCAATTCGCGCCCGGCATCCACCACGGCCTGCACCAGAGTGTCGAGATCCAGCTCCGCGGCGACCTGGCTGCCGGTGCGGTTGAGGATTTCCAGCGCGTGGCTTTCCTCGCGCAGCGCGGCTTCCGATGCGGCGAGCGCCGCTTCGGCGCGCTTGCGTTCGGAAACGTCCATGATGGTGCCGACGAAGCGGGTGGCGCGCCCGTTCTCGAACACCGCGCCACCTTTCGCGGCGACCCAGCGCTCGACGCCGTCGTCAAGGCCGATCGTGCGATACTCGATGTCGTAGTCGGCATGCCCCTCGGGATCGAGCGCACTGCTGACTGCTGCGTTGGTGCGCTCACGATCGTCGGGGTGCAGACCGGCGACGAAGCTGTCTTCGAACGTGATAGCCGCTTCGGGGGGCAAGCCGAACAGTGCCTTGCAGCGCGTGTCCCAGCGCAGCACGTTTCCGACGGGATCGTAGTCCCAGGTACCGATGTTCGCTGCCTCCGTCGCCAGGCGCAGGCGGCTTTCGGAAATGGCGAGCTCGGCAATGCGGTCTCGCATTTCGAACTGCTTGCGACGGGCATGGAGGGCCGAGGCGACGGCGCTCACGAGCGAGGCGGTGCCGAGCGGCCGCTCGAGGATGACGGTGTTGTTGACCAGGCCTGCCAGCCCATCGAGCGTGGAACTCGGCGCCGAACGGCCCGTGCTTTGCGCCTTGAGCAGTACGAACGGCAAGTCGGACCAGGGAGGCTGGCGCGAGAGCGCGTCGCGCAGCAGGTCGATGCCACTGCCCATGGCTTCTTCGGTGACCAGAACGGCGCCGAGCTTGTCATCGACATGTGCGGCCACTTGCGCGAGATCGGCGCAGACCGCCGCCTCGTAGCCCGCTCTTGTCAGGAGCGCTGCGACACTCTCCGCATCACGACCGAACGGTGCGCAGACGACGACACGGCGACCTTCGACAGGCGTCTCAGCCGACACTTAGCCGACCTTCCAGCAGCGGGGCATCGGCGCCGGTGAACTCGGGCGTGCCGGTGAGGATGCCCTTGAAGTCCACCAAAGGTGCGCCGATCCGCAGCCCACCCCGATCGATGCGGAACTCGCGGATCGAATCCTCATGCATTCCGCCCCGATTCTTGATGATCGAGATCGCCTTGCGCACCCGGCCGCCGGCCTCGAAGTAGCGCAGCAGGATCACCGCGTCCGCGATGTACGAGATGTTGAGGTTGGTGGTCATGGTGCCGACCAGGCCTTGCTGCGGGTTGATCAGGAATGTGACGACGCCGCGCTGGCTGAGGTAGGAGAGCAGCTCGTGCATCTGCAGCAGCAGCTGCTGCTCCTGCGGCATGGCGGCCATGTAGCCGTTGAGGCTGTCGATCACGATCACGCGGGCGCCGCGCAGCTCGACCTCACGGCGTACACGCGTGGCGAACTCGCCGGGCGAGATCTCCGCCGGATCGATCTGTTGCAGGACCATGCAACCGCTCTGCACGTGCCTGGCAAGGTCAAGGTTGAAGGCGGCGGCACGGCTCATCAGAGTGCCGACGCGCTCGTCGAACTGGAAGATCGAGACCGCCTCGCCGCGGTCGCAAGCCGCATGCATGTACTGCAGCGCGATCGTCGTCTTGCCCGAGCCTGCGGGCCCCGAGATCAGCACGTTGGTGCCGCGCAAGGGGCCACCGTCCAGAAGATCGTCCAGGGCGGCGATGCCGCTGGCCATCGGCTCTTCGACGAACTCGACGTGATGTTCGGCCGCGATCAGGCGCGGGAAGATGTCCAGTCCGCCCTTGCGGATCACGAAATCATGATAGCCGGCAGTGAAATCGATGCCGCGCAGCTTCTGCACCTGCATGCGCCGCCGTGCCGCCCCGAACTCCAGAGTGAGGCGCTCCAGAGTGATCACGCCATGGCACAGGCTGTGCAGGTGCGCATCGCGCGCCTCGTGCGACGCGGTCATGTCGTCGATCAGCAGCACCGTCGAGTCGCGCCCGGCGAAGAACTGCTTGAGCGCGAGCACCTGACGCCGGTAGCGGAGCGGATCCTGCGCCAGCAGGCGCATTTCCGAGAGGCTGTCGAAGACGACGCGGTTGGGCCTGACGCGCTCGACCTCGTCCTGGATCAGCCGCACGGTTTCGCCCAACTCCATTTCCCAGGGATGGATGATCGACTGCTCGCGTCCGCCGCCGAAGACATCGTCGGCCGAGTTGAATTCGAACACGTCGAACCCTTCGAGACCCCACCCGTGCGAGGCGGCGACCGCAAGCAGTTCCTCGCGCGTCTCGGACAGCGTGATGTAGAGCACCCGCTCACCCTGGGCGACGCCTTCGCGCAGGAACTGCAGCGACAGCGTGGTCTTGCCGGAGCCGGGCGCACCTTCGAGCAAGTAGAGCCGGTTGGGCGTGAGGCCGCCCTTCAGGATCATGTCGAGGCCGTCGTTGCCCGTCGATATCGTGCTCTGGTCAACCATGGCCTTGAATCTTCCCTGCAGCGACCGTGACGACGTGTTCCGGCGCCCACGATCGGAACACCACCGACTGCCGGAAAAAGCGGAACGCGGCAATCGACACCTGAGCGGCGCGAGGGGCATCCTTCACGCTGCCGACTGGGCCGCTCTTACCGTCACGTCGGCATCTGTGCATCAGGCCTTTCAGGCAACGGCACGATGCGCGGAGCAGACGCGCGGGCCGTTGCGGCCCTCGGCTTACTCTTCCTCTGCAGCCTCGGCCTCTTCCTTGGTCTTGTGGCTGATGCCCTGCTCCTCGGCGGGCGGCGAATAGACGGTGAACAGCTTGAGCGGTTCCTCGCCCTTGTTGATGATGTTGTGCTTGGCGCCCTTCGGGATGACGATGATGTGGTTGGGCGTCACCTTGGAGCGGCTGCCATCCACAACTGCCTGGCCTTCGCCCGAGACGAAGAAGGTCGTCTGGTCGGCATCGTGCGTTTCTTCCCCGATATCATCGCCGGGCTCGATGCTCATCATGACGATCTGGCAGTTCTCGTCGTAATAAACTTCCTTCTGGAAGTTCTTGTTCTTCGTGGTGAGGGCGATGATGTCCTTGTTGAAAACGGCCATGCGCAAAATCCTTTTCGCCAGTCTGGACGGGAAGCAAGCCTCTGCAAGCTTGGCCATTCTTTGCGTCCGGCCTTCCGCTGCTCACAACGATGCGCAACTGCGGAAGGTTCCTTCGCATGGCACCCTGAGTTCCGTCAGAGGCGGTACCTTACGGGCCTCCCAGGCGTTGTCGCAGGCGATCCCCGTCGACAGGAGCTTTCCACACCATGCCCATCCGCGCCGTGCTTTTCGATATCGACGGAACCCTGGTGGACAGCAACGATCTGCACGTTCTTGCCTGGCAGCGCGCGTTCGAGCAGGTGGGCGCCGCCATCGACGCGCAGACCATTCACGACCAGATCGGCAAAGGGAAGGACATGCTCGTCCCCGCCTTGCTGCCCTATGCCGATGAAGCGACCCAAGGCAAGGCCGGGGAACTGCATGGAACGATCTTCAAAACGGAGTACCTGGACCGGGTAGAGCCGTTCGCCGGGGCGCGTGACCTGCTCGCGCGGGTGCATGAGGCAGGTCAACAGGTGGTGCTGGCCAGTTCGGCGTCGGCGCCCGAGCTGGAGCACTACGTGCAACTGCTCGAGGCTGGCGATCTTGTCGATGCCTCTACCAGCGGCGACGATGTCGAGCATACCAAGCCCGCGCCCGACATCTTCGCCGCCGCCATGGCCAAGCTCGCGCCGCTCCGGCCCGAGGAGGCGATCGTGGTCGGCGACACGCCTTACGACATCGAAGCTGCCGCCAAGTGCGAGATCGCCGCCGTCGCCGTCCGTTCGGGCAAGTTCTCCGACGCTGCGCTGACGGACGCCGGTGCCATCGCCATCTACGACGACGTCGCGGCCCTCCTCGCCGATTACTCGAGTTCGCCGCTCGGTCGCTGAGGCTGCGCCAGCAGGCGGAGCACCGCGTTGGCAGCCATCGCTCGGCCGAAAAGGTAGCCCTGACCATAGCCGCAGCCGCGTTCGCGCAAGTACCGCGCTTCCTGCGCCGCCTCGATACCCTCGGCGATCACATCCATGCCGAGCCGCTCGGCAAGGCCGATGATGGCATCGACAATCGCCGCGTTGGCGGAGTCCGGCGCCAGGTGGGTGACGAAGCTGCGGTCGATCTTGATCACGTCGACCGGAAACGCCTGCAGGTGGGTAAGCGAGGCATAGCCCGTGCCGAAGTCGTCCAGGGCAAGCGAGATGCCCTCGCGGTGGAACCGTTCCAGCACGTCGCTGACCGAGTCCGCGCCGCGACCCATGAACACGGTCTCGGTGACTTCCAGTTCGAGCATCGAGGGCGCGACGCGACTGCGGTGCAGGCACGCCATGACCCGGTCGAACAGGTCCTCGCGCCGGAACTCGGCCGGGGACAGGTTGACGGCCACGCGTCCGAAATCGAACCCTTCTTCCCGCCAGCGTGCAATGTCGCGGCAGACGCCATCGAGCATGCGCTCGCCCAGGGCAGTGGCCAGGTTGAAGTCCTCGAACGCGGCCCACAGCCGGTCGGGGCCGAGAACGCCGAGCTCGTCATGGCGCCAGCGCATCAGCGCTTCGAAGCCGGCGATGCGGCCGTCCGCCAGGCGGACCTTGGGTTGATAGAACGGCATGACGCGCTCGTCGGCGATGACGTTGCGGGCCGTGGCGAGCATCGAGGCGCGGCGCTGCACCGGCTCGCGCAACTGCGGTCTAAACATCGTCAGCGTGCCGCGTTGTGCCGACTTGCCGGCGTAGAGCGCAATGTCCGCGGCCTTGAGCAGCTCGTCCGTGCTGAACCCGTCACGCGGGAACAGCGCGGCCCCGGCCGTCGCCTCGCAGGCGATGCCGTGCGCGTCACACTCCAGGTGGTCGGCAACGTCCTGTAGCGAGGGCAGCACCAGGCCGCTCAGCGCTTTTTCGTCCATGACCTGTACGAAGGCCGCGAACTCGTCGCCGCCCAGTCGCGCGACAAAGCCCCGCTCGCCGATGCCGGCGGTGAGTCGGGCCGAGAAGGCGCGCAGCAGCGCATCGCCTCCGTCATGGCCGATCGTGTCGTTGGCTTCCTTGAAGTTGTCGATGTCGAAGATGACGAGTGCGAGCGTCTCGCCGTGCTCGCGCGCCCGTGCGATCGCGGTTTCGAGATGCTGGTTGAAGTAGGCACGGTTGGGCAGGCCGGTCAGCGCGTCATGGTTGGCCGTCCAGCGCACGCGTTCATCGGCATTGCGCTGCTCGGTCACGTCGCGGATGGTGACCAGCACGCGTTCGAGCCTTCCGTTCGGCCCGTCGATGCGCCACCCGCTCGTCTGCATCCAGCGCTCTTCGCCGTTGTCGGCGCGCCGGATACGCAGAACCACCTCGAAGCGGTGCTCGCTGTCGTTGACCTCTACGGCGTCGACCAGTTCCTGAAGCAGTTGGCGATCTTCCGGCACCACCAACGCCAAGGCGACGGCAGGGTCCGGTTCCGCGTCGAGCGGCAGGCCGACCATCCGCTTGAAATCGTCCGACCACTCGCGTCGGTCTTGCACCGCGTCGAAGTCCCAGATGCCCAGACCGGCCGCCTTTGCCGCAAGGCGGAAGCGCTCCTCGCTCTCGCGCAGGGCTTCCTCGGTCCGCTTGCGGTCGTCGATGTCCTCAAGGGTGCCATACCAGCGCACGACCTTGCCGGCATCGTCCAGGCGCGGGGCAGCGCGGGCGCGGAACCAGCGATCCGTGCCGTCCGCGGTGCGCAGGCGATGGGATACGTCCAGTGGATCCATGCTGACGAGCACGTCTTCCCAGGCGCCGCAGGTGGTAGCGACATCGTCCTTGTGCAGGGCGCGCATCCAGCCATGACCCAAGGCTTCCCTAACGGATCTGCCGGTCACGTTGGCCCAGCGCGAGCTGACTTCCAGGATGGCGCCGTCGGGCGCCGCGGTCCAGCGGATCTGCGCCGCAAGTTCGCAGCTGTGACGGTAATGCGCTTCGCTTTCGCGCAGTTCGGCTTCCGCATTCCGGCGGATCGTATCGTCCAGGACGACCGCGATAGTGCCGGTGGGCCGGCCATTGCCGTCGCACAGGAAGCTGACATGGACGAGGCACCAGGTGTGAGTGCCGTCCGGCCGCAAAAAGCGCCGCTCCGCATGGAACGGCGTGGCGTCGCGGACATGTTCACGAAAAAGGTCCAGCAGCGGGCCGATCTCGTCAGGGTGCGAATACTGTTCGAGTGTGACATCGGCCAGCTCTTCGCGCCGGCGCCCCATCAGTTCGCAAAAGAAGTCGTTGGCTGCCAGGATGCGCCCGTCGAGCGCACGATAGACGAACCCGACGTTGGCCTGGCTGAGCGCGTCGATCATGTCCTGGAACAGAAGCGGCAACGCAGCTTCAGGCTGAGCTGCGATCCGGGCAAGCGACGGCGCGGCGCGCTCCAGCTCCGCAAGAAGGCGGGATGCGTGCTCCGCCTCGAGTGGTGTAGGAGCCTCTCCGTCGTATTCAGGAAGCTCCCTCATGCGTCACTCAGCCCCTACTTCGATACGATTCATCTCACTGCCCCGGACCGCGAAGCCGTGACAAACAGGTGCGACCTGGCGCGTCCTTGCGAAAGGTCCTTAACGTGCAGAGACTTAAGAAGAGGTAGCGCCGGCACTCGCGGGTGTTGCGCAAGGCGGCGCAAAGCTTTGCGCCATGTTCCGGTCGATGGGGCCGCCTTCGCCGACAGTGTTCAGCAGCCAGGTCCGGAAGCACACCATGGCCGGCGTGTCGGTTCGCGATTGCAGCCGGGTGAGCCAATAGCTCCCGGCATCGATCCGCGTGGCGAAAGGCGCGACAAGCCGTCCAGCGCGCAAATCGCCGGTGAACATGACGGCGGGAGCCAGCGCGACGCCCAGTCCGTGCCGCGCCGCATCGACCATCGGCACCGAGCTGTCGAACATCGGCCCGCGCAGGGCGGGGCAGGGTGTACCGGCTTGCGCGAACCAGGTCGGCCACTCGTCACTGCGGTAGGATCGTAGCAGCGTTTCGCGGCCGAGCATCGCCGGATCGGAAAGCCTCTGCGCGATCTCGGGCGTGCACAGCGGGGTCAGCGGCGCGTCGAGTATGCGAATGGCGTGCGTGCCGTGCCAGGCGCCCCCGCCGAAGCGGATTGCCATGTCCAGGCCCTCCCCGGCGATGTCGACGCGGTTGTTGTTGGTGGACAGGCGCAAGTCCACTTGCGGGCAGGCGCGGGTAAAGTCCGGCAGCCGCTCCAGCAGCCATCCGCTGGCGAAGGTGCCGACCACGCCGAGCGAAAGCACGTCGCGCGGGTGGCCCGCTGCGATTCGTTCGAGCAGGTCTCCCACTCTGTCGAGCGTGTCGGCCATGACCGGGAACAAGGCCTGGCCTTCGTCGGTCAGCGCGAGGCCGCGCGGCAGGCGACGGAACAGCGGCGTTCCCAGCCTGGCCTCGAGGGCGGCGACCTGCTGGCTGACCGCGCCCTGGCTGACGCAGAGCTCCACCGCCGCGCGGGTGAACGACAGGTGCCGCGCCGCCGCCTCGAACGCGCGCAGGGCATTGAGCGGGATCTGCGCGCGGTCCATGCTTGCGAGCCATAAGTTGGACTCATGGCTCTGTCGAGAAACCCTGCTTTGTGCGTGACCAGAAGTACGGCCACTGTCTCATCATCCAAGTCGAGGGAGGCACGAGCATGATGACGAAATGGGCAGCAGCCATCAGTGTGGCTATGATGAGCCTGGCGGCGGCACCTGCGGACGACCCCTTGTTGCGCCCGATATCGCCTGAGTACGCACAGCGTTGGCTCGCGCCCGAAACACCGGTGCGTGTGTTCGGCAACACGTTCTCCGTCGGCTTCGGCGGACTATCCGTGGCGGTCATACGCACCGACGCCGGGTTGATCTTGGTCGACGGCGGCGTTCCGCAGGGGGTGCCGGTGGTGGAAGCGAACTTGCGCAAGCTGGGCTTTTCGATCCGCGACGTGAAGCTGATCCTTTCGACCGAGCCGCACTGGGACCATGCCGCCGGCATCGCCGCGCTGGCCCGTGACAGTGGCGCGACCGTGCTGGCGAGCGCTCGCGCATCGGTGGTGCTGAAAAACGGCGGTCACGATCCGGCAGATCCGCAGGCGGCGGTGCTCGAACCTTTTCCAGCTGTCACCAAAGTGCGTGCCGTTCGCGACGGCGAGCGCATCCGCCTGGGCAACGTGACGGTCACCGCAGTGGCTTCGCCCGGGCACACCAGCGGCAGCATGAGCTGGCAGTGGCAAAGCTGCGAAGGCAAGGCCTGCGCCACCGTGCTGTTTGCCTCGAGCCTCAACCCGGCAGCCGCCGATGGCTGGCGCTTTGCCGACCATCCCGAGCGCGTGGCGATGTTCCGGGGCACCTTTGCCCGCTTCCGCAAGCTGCCCTGCGATATCCTCCTGACCCCGCACCCCGACCAGTCCGGGGGTGACCGCAAGCTTGCCGCCGTGCGGGCCGGAGCACGGCCCAACCCCTTCCGCGACCCCGCCTCGTGCAAGGCCTACGCGGACCGCTTCGAGGCGCTGCTCGACAAGCGCCTGCGTGACGAAGCCGCCCGCTAGGCGCCTTACCTCGCCTGTGTCTTGAGCCAGGCGGCAAGCTGCGCGCGCTGCGTCGGGCGATTGGCCAGGCGCTGCTTCAGGCCGGTTTGCGCCTGGATGATCGGCTTGGCCTCGTCGGCGGGCAGAGCGGCGGCATAGGCCTGAAGCTTGTCGACCATGGTCGGGTCGGTGCTCGCCGCCACCAGGCGCGAGATGAAGCGCGGGCGCCCGGCATGCTCGACCAGCTTGTCGATCTGCGCCTGGTGCGCACGCACGAAGTCGAACGCCTGCTCCGGATGCGCACGGGAGACCGACGTGATCATCTGCGAGCCGCTGGTCGCATCGGGCGTGCCCGAGATCGCGAGGTCCAGGGTTTTGGCTGCCAGTGCATCGTCTCGCGCCGCGCCGAGGCTGCTGTAGTACAGCTGCCGATCGACGACGCCGGTGGCCTTGGCTGCCTGTTGGCGCAGGAGTTCCCAGTCCGATGGCGTCGCGTTGGTGGCGGCGACATCAAGCCAGGTGCGCTTGAGCGGTCCGTTGAGAGCGGCCGGATTGGTGGCGAGGCCCTGCAACCTGCGCCGGGCCTCTGCGACCACCGCGGCGTCGCCCGCGGCACCGAGAGTCCCGATCAGTTGCGCGCGCAGCTTGGTGTCGGTGAGGGGCTCGCCCGCGACAGGATCGAAGCCGAGCTTCTGCAAGCGCGGCGACCATGTGCGTGAGATCAGCGCGCCGAGCTGCTGCTGGGCCTCGCCCTTCTCGAGCAGGTCGTAGACGGCCTGCCACAAGCCGACCGCGTTGCCCGTCAGCGTGGCATCCGCGCTCGCAGGCACCGCGGACAGCAGCGACAGGCCGGCGGCCATGTCCTGGTAGCCTGCCATCGAGAGCGAGAGGTTGTCCCGGACCAGACCATACTGGTCGATCGGGGCGAGCTTGCCGAAACTCGCGACCAGCTTCTGCAACGAGGCCGCGTCGTAGAGCGTACGGTAGTATCCCAGCTGCCCGCTGTTCACCAGCACCGGCCCGCAGCCCGGCAGCACGACGTTGTCGGTCTTGCCGGTCATCAGGTGACGCGCAGGCGCTGTCTCGCCGACGCGCACGAGCAGCGGCAACGGCCAGACCGGCTTCGTGCCGCCACGGCTGGCGGGATCGAGCGAGAAGGCGTCCTGCGTCAGGCTCAGCCGGGACTGGCCGCCCTGGCAGGTGATGGAACTGACGCGCAGCAGCGGCACTCCGGGTGTGCGCGTGAACGCCTCGGCGATCCGGTTCACGTCCTTGCCGCCCGCACCTTCGATGGCGGCCCACAGGTCCTTGCTCTGCGTGTTGGCGTAGGCGTGCTTCGCCATGTAGGCGCGGATGCCCGCCCGCCAGGTGTCGGCGCCGGCATAGTCCTCGAGCATGGCGATCGTCGCCTGACCCTTCTGGTACGTGATCGCGTCGAAGGCCTGCTCCATTTCCGAGACCGTGCGGATCGTCTGCACGATCGGGTGCGTGGTCGGCAACGCGTCGAGCGACATCGCCGCCTCGCGTCCGTCCACAGCGTTCAGGCGATAGTTCCATTCGGGGTGGAAGTGATCGGTGATCTTGTCCGCCGCCCAGCTGGCGAAGCCTTCGTTAAGCCAGATGTCGTCCCACCAGGCCATCGTCACCAGGTCGCCGAACCACTGGTGCGCGGTTTCGTGCGCCTGGGTGCTGTATATGTCCTGTATGCCATCGGGGCTGGTGGTCGCGGGATCGAGCAGCAGGATGCGCTCGAAGGTCATGATCGCGCCCCAGTTCTCCATCGCCCCGAAGAACTGCGAGCTGCCCGGCGCGGCGATGTTGTCGAGCTTGGGCAGCGGGAACTTGACGCCGAAGTAGTCGTCGAACCACGGCAGGATCTGCGCCAGGCCATCGCGCGCATAATCCGCCTGCGCGCCGCTGCCGGCGGGCGAGACGATGCCGACTTCCACGCCGTCCGCCGCCATCTTGGCCGAGCGCTCGAAATCACCCAGGCCGAAGAACAGCAGGTACGAGCTCATCTTCGGGGTGGTGGCGAAGGTCACGCGCTTGAGGTTGCCGGCAAGCTTTTCCTCGCGCGCGACGGGCATGTTGCTCAATGCCATCTGGCTGGCGGGGACTACGGCCGAAAGGTCGAACGTCGCCTTGTAGCTGGGCTCGTCGAAGCTGGGGACGAAGCGGCGCGCATCGGGCGCCTCGAACTGGGTAAACAGCGCGCGCGTGTCCTTGCCGGTGCGCTTGTCGGGGTAGTCGAGCGCGAACAGGCCCGACGGCTGCGTGCCGATGGTGCCGGTATAGGCGATGTCGAGGCGGTAGGTGCCCGGCTTGATCTGGGCAGGCGCGGCGAAGCGCAGCGTCTGCGCCTTCTCGTCGGCGGAGGCGGTAAGCGGCGTCGCCTTGCCGTCCTTGGCGACAAGCTGCGCCGATGCGATCTTGAGGCCGTTTCCATGCAGCGTCAGGGCGTCGGTCGCCGTGAACACGACCAGGTCGACGCCGACCTTGCCGTTGAAGGTCAATGCCTTGGCGTCGGGGGTCACTTCGATGCGGTAGTGCGTCGGACGGGCGGTGCGCGGCAGGTCGCTCGGGACCGTCTCGGGCAGCGCGACGGGCGTCGACGCGGGGGCACTCGCAGGAGCGGCAAGGGCGGGCAGCGACACCGCCAGGGCGATCACGGCAGAAGCGGTAGCAAACGAGCGAATGGCTGAACGCATGTTTTAAGGTGCTCCACACACGAGGTTCTTGACGACTTGGCACTGGGTCTAGCCTGCGGCGTCGGTCCGATCCAGTCCCGCGCCTGCTCGTCCTTCGCGCCGGATCGTGGTTATCCTCTGCCGCCGCGCTATGCTGCCTGCAAAGACGAGCGAGAGGAGCCAGCCCGATGAACCCGGACGATCGCGCCGCGACGACCTACAAGATCCTGCTGCCGATGAAGCGCAAGCCCGGCATGTCGGTGGAGGCTTTCCGCGAGTACTACGAGAACCACCACGCACCGCTCGCGGCCCAGTCATCAGGCATGCTCGCGCGCTACGTGCGCCGCTACCTCGATGCGCATCCGCATCCCGAAACCGGCGAGCCCGGCGAGTTGCCCTACGACGTTATCACCGAGTTGTGGTTCGATGACGAGGCGACGTTCCGGCAAACCCTGGCCTATCTCACCAGTTCGCCGATGCCGGCCGAGATCGTCGCCGACGAGGAGCAGCTGTTCGATCGCGCGTCGTTCCGCATCCTGACGGTCGTCGAGCACGATACAGACCTCGACGCGGTGCGCGCCGCGCTGAAATCCTGATCGGAGAGCCAGACCCATGAAGATCGGCGCCGCCTATCCCACCACCGAAGTCGCCGGCGATCCCCAGGCGATCCGCAAGTTCTGCGCCGCGGCCGAAGACCTCGGGTTCGCGCACATGATGGCCTACGATCATGTGGTGAAGTGTCCCCACGACGGGCGCGATCCCAAGCTGACCGGGCCCTACACCGACGAGGATACCTTCCACGATCCCTTCACGCTGTTCAGCTTCGCCGCGGCGATCACCACCAGCCTCGAGTTCGTGACCGGCGTGCTGGTCCTGCCGCAGCGGCAGACGGCGCTGGTGGCGCAGCAGGCTGCCGACGTAGACTTGTTCTCGGGCGAGCGGCTGCGGCTGGGGGTGGGTATTGGCTGGAACTACGTGGAATACGAGGCGCTCGGCCAGGACTTCAAGACCCGCGCCAGGCGGATCGAGGAGCAGGTGGACCTGCTGCGCCAGCTCTGGACGACGCCGCTGGTGGACTTTCACGGCCGATTCGACCGCATCGATCGTGCCGGCATCAACCCGCGTCCCCGCCGCGCCATCCCGCTCTGGCTCGGCGGGCACTCGGAACCCGCCTACGAGCGTGGCGCGTGCATCGGTGATGGCTTCGTCTTCGCAGCGCCCGGGGAGGGCGCGGTGGACGCCTGGAACCGGGTGCGCCATCACTTGCACGAGGCCGGGCGCGATGAGGACAGCTTCGGCCGCGATCTCCTGGCGATCTTCGCCCGAGATGCGCAGGAGGCCGCCGACCACCTCAAGCGCTGGCGCGACGCAGGCGGCACGCATGGGACGGCACCGTCGATGAACAAAGGGCTGGGTGACGACATCGATGCGCACATCGACTATCTGGCCAAGGTGAAGCGGTTGGTCGATGCGGGGTGATTGTGCTGGGTCGAGAACGCAGCACCCGGCACCTGGGACCAAAATCAAACCAAACCAAACAGCCAGCATAACCCGTCGTCGCCCCCGCGCAGGCGGGGGCCCCGCTTCATGGGCAAGCGCCACCTGATAAGGAACAAGCGGGGCCCCCGCCTGCGCGGGGGCGACGGGTGTGGGTCAGGTAGCGGTGAGCGGTCAGGTCATTCACGCTAGGTCAGGTCAGGCCAAGTTACGTCAGGCCGGTCAGGAGAAAGCATGGCCTGACGAGCGTGCTGCTCGAAGCGCCACAGCCGGTCGGGGCCAATCGCATCCAACCGAGCGCAACCCAGCTGCGCCATCGTCGCCTCCAGCTCCGTTCGCAGCATGTGGATGGCATGGGCGACGCCCGCCATGCCAGCCACCGCCAGGGCATGCATCTGCGGGCGGCCGACCAGCACGGCCGAGGCACCCAGCGCGAGCGCCTTGACCACGTCGGAGCCGGTGCGCACGCCGCCGTCCATCAGCAGCGGAACGCGCCCGCCGGTCGCTGCCGAGACGGCGTCCAGCATATCGAGCGCGCTGGGCAAGCCGTCGAGCACGCGCCCGCCATGGTTGGAGACGATCAGCCCGTCGGCGCCAAGGTCCACCGCGCGCGCCGCATCCTCGCCCAGCAGCATCCCCTTCAAGAGCACCGGCAGGCGGGTTTCGCTGCGTAGCCATTCCAAATCGGCCCAGCGCGGCGCGGCATCGGCAAGGGCTGTGCCGAGGATGATGCCGCTCGTCCCTGGCGTCGCGGTCTGTCGGATCCGCCGCATGCCGGCAAGGTTCACGGCGTCCACTTCGGCTGGCAGCGTCAGGCCCGCAGGCTTGATCGCCGCATCGACGGTCAGCACGATCGCCTCGTAGCCCGCCGCTTCCGCCCGCCGGACCAGCGCCAGCGAGTCCTGGCGATCGGGCTGCAGGTAGAGCTGAAACCACAGTGGCGGCACAGGTCTGTCGAGCGCAGCGGCCGCATCGCGACCGGCGGCCGCGATCTCTTCGATGGTCACGCTCGCCAGCGTGCTGACCACCATGCCGGTCTCCAGCGCGGTCGCGGCACGCACGACCGCAAGTTCCCCCTCGGGGTGAGCGAGGCGCTGGTATGCCATCGGCGCGAGTAGCAGGGGCGCGGCATGGCGGCGCCCGAACAGCGAAAGTTCGGTGCTGCCCCCGCGCAAGTCCGCCAGTGCGCGCGGGAGGAAGCCCCAGCGCGCGAAGGACGCGCGGTTCTCCGCCAGGCTGCGTTCGGCGCCTGAGCCTTCCTGGATGTGGCGCCAGATCTCGGGTTCCAGATGTGCCCGCGCCGCTGCCTCGTAGTCCGCCAGCGTTGCCATGCCAGGCGGCACGCCGGGGTGCGGCGGCAGGGTCACGTCTGCGACCACTGGCGCAGGAGATTATGATAGACTTGGGTCAGTGTGTCGACCGCGGCGTGCTCGGGGTGATCGCCGGCAACCGACTGGATCGCGCCATCGAGGTCGAGCAGCAGCCGCCGCCGCTCGGCCGAGGCGACGAAACTCTGGACCCAGAAGAACGCCGCATAGCGCACGCCGCGCGTCACCGGCATGACTCGATGCAGGCTGCTGCCGGGATAGACGATCAGGTGGCCTGCCGCCGGCTTGGCGCTGTGGGTGCCGAACATGTCCTCGATCACCAGCTCCCCGCCATCGTAGTCGGCCGGATCGGAGAGGAACAGCGTGGCGGAGACATCGGAGCGCAAGTGCTCGCCGGTGCCGGGCACGGGAAAGATCGCGTTGTCGACATGGGCGCCGTACTGGCCCCTGCCGTCATAGCGCGAGAAGCGAGGCGGCAGTACGCGGGCGGGCAGGGCGGCGGCGATGAACAAGGGCGTTTGCGACAGGCGGGCGAGCACCCGGTCGGACAACTCGCGCGCCAGCGGCAGGTCGAGTGCGAGTTGCTCGTTATCCTTGACGCGCGCCGCCTGGTGCCCGGCGGTGGCGCGTCCGTCGGTCCACGGCGCAGCTTCGAGCGCGGCGCGGATCTCGCGCACCTCGGTGGGTTCGAACAGCTCTGGGATTTCGATGACCATATCGTTTCCCTTTGGCGCCAAAAGCAAAGACCCGGCAAGCGCCTGCGGTGCAGCGCTCGCCGGGTCGCGCCTGAACGCGAGAGGTCAGTACTTGACGTTGACCGTCAGGATCGCCGTGCGGCCGGCGGCCTGGTTCGCGTAGTGCGCCGTGAACGCCTTGTCGTAGTACAGCTTGTTGGCGACGTTCTGGACATTGGCCTGGATCTGGATCGCATCGTTGACCTTGAACGAGGCGTTCGCATCGAAGCGCCAGTAGCTGGGCACCATGCGGCCGACGACCTGGCCTGGGATGATCACCACGCCGTTGCGAATGGTGCGCGCGCCCACTTCCTGGAAGCCGCCGTAGACCTTGCTCATGTAGATCGCGCCACCGCCGACGGTGAAGCGGTCGGTCACGTTGTAGTTGGTGAAGGCCGTGAAGCTGTGCTTGGGCGTGTTGGGGAACGGCTTGCCCGTGTTCACCGAGGGCGCCAGCAGCGTGCGCGTCTGCCCCGTCGCGCTGTCGACCGCCGTCGTCGCCGTGAAGCCACCGTCGCGGATCTCGGCGTCCATGTAGGTGTAGCCACCGAAGACGCTCCACTCGGGCGTGATGTTGCCGTTGAAGCCGAACTCGATGCCCCGGATGCGGCGCTCGCCTATGAACTCGACGGTGTTGTTCGGTCCGGTCGTGCGAGCGTTCTTGGTGTCGGTCTGGAACGCGGCGAGGCTGAGCGACAGGCTTTCGTTGAACAGGTTCGCCTTGGCGCCCACCTCGTAGGACTTGGTCTTCTCGATCTTGAGCTGATCGGTCAGCTGCTGGGCAGTGAGAGGCGTCAGAACCACGCCGTTGACGGTGGTGCCTGAGGTCCCCAGGGCGTTGCCCTCCGAACCCTGGGCCAGGAACGAGCCGGGCGGCGTCGCCGAGCTGGACGTCGAGACGTAGAGGCTGGTTTGCGGCGTCGGCTTGAAGACGAGGCCGGCCTGGTAGTTCCACAAGTCGTCGTTGCGCTCGACCCAGCTGCGCGGGGCGGCGGTGGAGGTCGCGGCGAGGCCGGGGCTGACCTGGACCTTGTAGTGATCGTAGCGACCGCCCAGGTTGAGCAGCAGGCTGTCGGTGATGGTAATGGTGTCGAACAGCGAGGCGCCGTAGCTCTCGATCTTGGTCAGCGTCCAGGTCTTGCGCTGACTGCGCTCGACCCCCGCCAGCACGTTGGAGTCGTCCGCGGCATAGCTGACCCACGGATCGTTGGAGTTGGGATTGGACACGCTGGTGCAATTGAAGCGCGCGATGTTCTGCGCCGAGCAGCGGGGCGATACGCTCGATCCGGTGGAGATCGCGGCACCGGTCGCGGCGTTGGAGACGTAGGTGCCGTTGCCGGCGTTCTCCCAGGCGAACTCCAGGCTGGCGGCGAAGTTGTGCCTGAGGCCCAGGAACGTCTTCTCGCCGAACAGGTCGGTCTGGTTGATCAGACCTTCGGCGAAGCTGTAGCGGGTGTTCGCACGGCGCCACACCTGATCACCCGGCGCGGTGATCAGGCCCGCGGCGTTGCGCAAGCCAAAGACGTTGCCCTGCTGGTCGTCGGGCTGGGTCCACACATAGCCTTGCGTGCTGTGGCCGTAACGCGAGGTGTTGCGGATGGTGACGCCCCCGTCGAACTCGTGCTGGAAGCGCGCGGTCAGGTTGTTGACGTTGGTCTTGCGAAAGTCGCGGTTCTTGAGGCCGTAGAAGGCGTCGCGCGGACGGTTGACCTCGACCCCCGAGATCGTGGTGTAGCGGCGTGCGGGCGCGGTCTCGGTCACACCGGCCGGCGCGTTGGCGCCGGTGTAGAGGTATGGAATGCCCGAGTCCGGCAGCTCGTCGCTCTCGAGGTGGTAGTAGCCGATCGTCAGACTGGTCGGGCCGTCGAGGCCGATCTTGACCGAAGGCGCGACGCCCCAGCGCTTGGAGAACAGCGCATCGCGACCGGCGATGTCCTGGTCGTGCCACATGGCGGCGACGCGCACGCCGACGAGGTCGTTGATGGGCTGGTTCACATCCAGCGTGGCGCGCTTGTAGTCGTCGGTGCCGATCGCGCCGCTCGCGGCGACGAAGCGCTCGGAGGTCGGCATCTTGGAAACGAGGTTGATGCTGCCACCGGCGCTGCCACGCCCGCCCATCGCGCTGTCGGAACCCTTGACCACTTCGATCTGTTCGACCGCGAAGATTTCTCGGCTCTGCGCGCCGATGTCGCGCACGCCGTCCAGGTATGTGCTCGCCTGGCTGTCGAAGCCGCGGATGAAGGGGCGGTCGCCCAGCGGATTGCCGCCTTCGCCCGCGCCGAAAGTCAGGCCGGGAACCGTGCGCAGCGCTTCGACGAGCGAGGCGGAGGCGGTGTCCTTGATCACTTGCGCCGGCACCACGGTGACCGAGCGCGGCGTGTTGACCAGCGGTGCGGTGAACTTGGGCGAGCTGGGCTTGTCGACCTTGTAGCTGCCTTCCTCGATCGCGGTGTCGGTGACCGTGACGGTGCCGAGCGATCGCTCGGGCGTGTCGGTCTGCTGCGCGTGCGCGGCGCCGGCGAAGGCGGGTGCGATGCAGGAGAGCGCCAGGAACGTGCGACGCGCGGCCGATGGCGAAAGCTTGGATGTCATGGATTTCCCCCCTTAGAGGACAAGGCGTGTTCTTTTGCTCTGGGCGCCAGATATTGCGAGTCAAACTCAGTAGCAAGGCTATATTGAAGCGTCGTCGATGTCGGGCAGGATCGCTCAGGTTATCAGCGGCTTACCCTCGAGGACTCCGTTGCGCGCTCAGCCGGTAGGAGGCTCGTCCAACTCGTCGATCATCGCCTGGAGCGCAGGGCTGATCCACTCGTGCAAGGTGCCGTCCACGCGCGTGAGGGTGCGCACGGCGAGCGCCTCGCGGGATGCCAGCGCCTCCATCTCGGCGCCTTGCAGCACACCGAGCGCGGTGGCCCAGGCGTCCGCCCACATGGCGCTGGCGTGCAGCACGCTGACGCTCAGCGCATGTTCGACCGGGGCGCCGGTGCGCGGATCGATGGTGTGCCGGCCGCGCACGTAGTCGCCCGAGGTGGCGACTGCCATCTGGTGCAAGGCCACGCGGAGCGGCGAAATCCCCTGGTCCGGTGTCTCCAGGTCCACCCACCAGGGATCGCCATCGGGTCGCAGTCCCAGGCCCAGCAGCTCGCCGCCGATCTCCACGAGTGCGTGTCGGCAGCCATGTCGGAGCAGCACAGCGCCCAGCGCGTCGACAGCGAACCCCTTGGCGATGCCGGAGAAATCGAGACGCACGCCGCCCGACTGGCGCAGCCGGCTCGCTTCGCGGTCATAGGCGAGCCGCGCCGAGCCGGAGACTGCGTGCGCCTGCTCCAGCTCGGCAGGGGACGGCATGGTCATGGCCGGTTCGGGACCGAAGCCCCACGCGTCGACAAGCGCGCCGATCGCCGGGTCGAACGCGCCGCCGCTGCGTTCGGCAACGACAAGTCCTGCTTCCAGCACGGTGCGGAAGTCCGGTGGCAGCGTGATCCACGTTCCCCCGCCCGCCCGGTTGAAGCGGCCGAGCAGCGAGTCCGCCCGCCAGTGGCTCATCTGCGCCAGGATCGCCTCGAGCCGGCCTTCGATCGCGCTCAGCAACGCCGTGCGATTGAAGGCCGGCGGTGCGGCTAGGCGGACGTGCCAGGTCGTCCCCATCGTCTCGCCAGCCAGATCGACGACCGGCGCACCGGGGCGCCAACCGTCCAGCGTGGCCGGATCGAGCTCGAGCGGAACCGCCAGGCGCATGGGTCAGGGCGCGACGACTTCCAGCGTGGTGGTGAAGCTCAGCCGGCGCTCGGTGGCGCGCGGCTCGCTGGTCTTGGTGTCGGTCACGTTGGCGTTGAGCCAGTACATGCCCGCCACCGGCCACTTCACGCGGAGCACGCCGTCGGGGCCGGTCTTCAGCTCCTGGGCCTCCTCGGCCTCCCGGAACTTCTTGCTGCCCGGAACGACGCTGACGGTGATCCCGGCGGCCGGCTTGCCGTCCACCAGGAACCGGAACTGGCCCTCTTCATCGGAGGCGAGTGCGCCGGGCTTGGTGATCGGCTGGAATTCCAATCCCTTGCCGGTCACCTTGTACGCGTTCTCGGTCGGGGCATCGGCGGTGACGTAGATGTAGTTGCGGCCGATCGTCTCCGTCAGCTTCACGTCGGTGGCGTTGGCCGGGATCTCGGCCGCAGTGGCGACGAACTTCATCGGCGCACCACCGGGGCCACCGGGGCCACCGGGGCCACCGGGGCTACCGGGACCCATGCCACGGGGCGCCTGGCCCTGCGGCGCTCCGCCCGGACGCGGTGCGCCGGGTCCGCCAGCGCCACCCGCTCCACCGAACTGCCCGCCGTTGCGGCCACGGCTGCCCACGCGCCAGGTTTCGCCGTTGACCTTGAACGTCCCCATCAGGCCCGAACGCTCGGTGCCGATCACCCAGGTGCCCGGCTTGTCGATCTTGACGTCGAAGGTCGAACGATAGCGCAGCGTGGCCGCGTTCTCGATCTTGGCCTCACTGCCATCGGGCGCCCAGACCTTCACTTGCGCAGGGTCGATCGGGAAGTGATCGGCATAGAACAAGTCGTTGGAAATCGCGCCATCGACGGTCACGTATTCGCTGGTTCCGGCGAGCGTGGTGGTGGAGGGCAGCAGCCACTGGCGGTGTGCCCAGGCGGGCGAGGACAAGCCAGCGGCAAGAAGGGCGGCGGCGATCAGGGCGTGACGAGTGCGCATGATGGATCCTTTGCAAGGATGAGAGTTAGGGCAGCGGCTCAGGGCCAAGGGTTCAGCGGACGGTGACGGCACCCAGTTCGGTCTTGCCGGAGGCAGCGCCGCGACCCTTCGGCAACGTGATCGGCACCGACACGAGCTCGCGCCCGCCGGTCTCGCGCGCGGCCTCGACCTTCAGCACGTACTGTCCGGCGGGCAGGTTGGCGGGGAGCGCGACCTGATAGGTGCCGGGCGCTCGCGTCGCGCCGCTCACGCCGTCGGCCGGCAGCTTCAGCGAACGGCCGCCCTTGCGCCACCAGCTGCGCAAGTCCGACAGCCACTTGGTGCCGGGCTCACGGCCGCCTTTCTTGACGTCGTACCACACGAACACCGTCTTCGCCTCGCCGCCGGCGGCAGGCTCCAGCCAGCCCACGACGTAAGGCTTGTGATACTCGGCGACGTTGATGCGCGGCACCGTGACGCTGACGGTCGCCGCGGCGGCGGGCATCGCCACCGTGCCTGCGACCAGCAAGGGAAGGGAGGGCAGAACCTTCGATTTCATCTGGGCAGGACTTTCTTGTCAGTGGATGAAGAACAGGGCGATGACGACCGGAATTGCCAGGCTCAGGCCGACCAGCGGCCAGGTTGACGGGCGATGCTTGGCATGGAGTTGCAACAGGACCAGCCCGGTGATCGTGAACACCAGGCAGGCGACCGCGAAGACGTCGATGAACCAGAACCAGGCAGAGCCGGTGTTGCGGCCCTTGTGCAGGTCGTTAACGTAGGAGATCCACCCGCGTCCGGTGCGCTCGGCGCTGACCGCGCCGGTGGTGCGGTCGATGCTGACCCAGGCGTCGCGGCCCGGTCCCGGCATGGCGACATAGACCTCGCCCTCGTCCGACCAGTCCGCCGCGAAGCCAGCAGGATCGAGCGGGACGACCTTGGCCACGGCTTGTGCGACCTTGCCGGGCAGCGGAGCATGGCTGTCGCCGGCTGCGGGAAGGCTTTCGACCAAGGCCATGGGCAGGCGTCCGCTGCTCTGCGTCACCACCGGTTCCGCCGCGATGGAGGCGGCGTGGTTCAGCGTCAGGCCGGTGACCGAGAACAGCAGCATCGCCGCCAGCGAAACCGCGGCGCTGATCCAGTGCCATGTGTGCAGTTGCTTGACCCAGAAGGCGCGGACCTTGCGGCTCTTGCGCGGCTCGGCCGGCTTGCGCACGGACGGCGTGGCGGCGCGTGGGCTTGCAACGGGCTCGGCGGCTTCGACGGCTTCCAACGTGCGCGACTTTCCACGGGGCTGATCGGAGGGCAGGGCCGGTTCCGTATCGGAAGGGGCTGCCTGACGCTCCATTAGGTCTGGACGGAACGGTCCTTAGTGCCTATGCGAATGACTCGCAATAGCTTGGTTGTTGCAATCGAGAAGGGGCATCCATGGCGACGCTGGCATCGGCACGATTGATACCGCAGGCAGCACCCTCGCCGCGCGTGCGAGGCGAAGTGGTCTCGCTTGCGGACGTGCGCGAAGCAGTCGCAGTAGCACCGGTCTACGAGCGGGCCGTGTACCAGCCTTCGCGGCGCTCCGGGCCGATCGCCTTCGTCGCGTCTGCCGGCGTGCTGCTGGCAGTGGGCGCCGCCCTCGCAACGCTCAACATCGTCGGCCAGCACAAGGAAGCGGCGCATCTGACGGTCGTGTCGATCAAGGAACTCGACACCACGCCGCCACCGCCACCGCCGGCCCAGAAGCTCGAGGAGCCGGTCGCCCAGCCCGAGCAGGCCTTCGTGCCGCAGCCCAGGATCCAGCTTCCCTCGCCCGGTCCGACGCAAGTCGCGCTGGACCTGCCGCCGCCTGCCCAGCCCCCCACGACCGTCGCTCCGGTGATCGCCGCTCCAACAGCCCCCGCCGCCGCGCCTGCCGCGCCGGCGCCCAGCGCGCCGGTCGAGGGTGGCGATCTGTCGAGCCAATTGCTTTCCGGAAAGCCGCCGGTTTATCCGATCGACGCACGGCGGCAGAAGATCCAGGGCACGGTTAAGTTGCGTATTCTGGTCGGTCCTGACGGCAGAGTCCGCGATCTGCAGGTCGCCGTCAGCAGCGGTAGTGACTTGCTCGACCGAGCAGCCCTGAGCGCGGTCAAGCGCTGGCGCTATGCACCGCAGCAACAAAACGGGGTTCCCGTTTCCGTTCGCGGCATCGCTTCGGTTACGTTCGGGCTTGCCTGACGCGACCATTGGCGATCAGGCTCCCTTGGCCAGTACGCTCGCAACACCCGGCAGACGGTGAACGCCTCAAGACCGCCTTTTTTGTGAGCTCAACGCTCTCTCCTGCATCCTATTGCGCCAGCGGGCATTCTCCCTGCCGCAAGCCAGAAAGATGCACGGAGCACACTTGAGCCTTCTTCCCGATCGCCTCGAGAGCGGCAGACCTTATCCGCTCGGCGCCACCTTCGATGGTCTGGGCGTCAACTTCGCCATCTTCTCCGCCCACGCCGAAAAGATCGAGCTGTGCCTGTTCGATCCCGCCGGCAAGCGCGAGGTCGCGCGTTTCGCCTTGCCCGAGTGCACCGACGAGGTCTGGCACGGCTACCTGCCCAATGCACGGCCCGGCCTGATCTATGGCTATCGTGCCTATGGGCCCTATGAGCCCGAGCAGGGCCACCGCTTCAATCCCAACAAGCTGCTGCTCGATCCTTATGCCCGGCGCCTCTCCGGCAACATCCGCTGGAACGACGTGCTGCATGCCTACCCCTTGAGAGGCAAGCGCGCGGACCTCGGCTTCGACAAGCGCGACTCCGCGCCGGCTATGCCCAAGGCGGTGGTGACGCACGACTTTTTCGACTGGTCGGAGGATCGCCGGCCCAACACGCCGTGGTCCGAGACGGTGATCTATGAGGCCCACGCCAAGGGCCTGACCAAGCTGCTGGAAGAAGCGCCGCCGCAGGAGCGCGGGACCTTTGCCGGCCTGGCGCATCCCAAGGTCATTGATCACCTCAAGCGGCTGGGCGTCACGGCGCTTGAGCTGATGCCGATCCAGGCTTTTACGCAGGACCGCTTTCTGCAGGAAAAGGGTCTGCGTAACTACTGGGGCTACAACACCCTCAACTTCTTCACGCCCGAGCCCAGCTACTTCGCGGACGAGAGCACGCAAGACGAGCTGCGCGTGGCGGTGCGGCGACTTCATGCGGCCGGCATCGAGGTGATCCTGGACGTCGTCTACAATCACAGCTGCGAGGGATCGGAGCTTGGCCCGACGCTCAGCTGGCGCGGGCTCGACAACGCGACGTATTACCGTCTGCTGCCCGACGACAAGCGCTATTGCCTCAACGATACCGGCACCGGCAACACCTTCAACCTGACGCATCCGCGCGTGATCCAGATGGTGGCGGACTCGCTGCGCTACTGGGCGACATCCTACGGCATCGACGGGTTCCGGTTCGACCTTGGCTTGACGCTCGGCCGGACGGACTACGGCTTCGATCCGAACGCCGCCTTCTTCCACGTCCTGCGCCAGGACCCGATCCTCGGGCGCCTGAAGCTGATCGCGGAACCCTGGGACGTCGGCATGGGGGGCTACCAGCTCGGCAACTTCCCGCCCGGCTTTGCCGAGTGGAACGACAAGTTCCGCGATACCAACCGTCGCTTCTGGCGCGGCGACGAAGGCATGCGCGCCGATCTGGCGGCGCGTCTCTCCGGCTCGGGCGACTTGTTCGACCGGCGCGCGCGGCGGCCCTGGGCCTCGGTCAACTTCCTCACCAGCCATGACGGCTACACGCTCGCCGATCTGGTCTCGTACGAGGAGCGCCACAACGAAGCCAACGGCGAGGACAACCGCGACGGGCACGACAACAACCTGTCTCGCAACTGGGGGGCGGAAGGCCCGACCGACGACGAGGGCATCAGGCAGACCCGCGCCAAGGTGCAGCGCTCGATGCTGACGACGCTGCTGGCCTCGCTCGGCACGCCGATGATCGTGGCGGGCGACGAATTCGGCCGCACCCAGGGCGGCAACAACAACGCCTATTGCCAGGACAATGCCATCAGCTGGATCGACTGGTCCCTTCTCGACAGCGAGGAAGGCGCGGCGCTCAATGCCTTCACCTCGCGGCTGATCGGCTTGCGCAAGCAGTACGAGGTGCTGCGCAGCGAGGTGTTCCTCTATGGCCAGGACTCGCCCGGTGGCGGCATCAACGACGTCGAATGGTGGGACGAGCGCGGCCAGCAACTCTCGCCCGAGGATTGGCAGAACCCCGAGGGGCGCGCCCTCTCCATGCGCCGTGCGACCCGGCTGGCCGACGGCTCGGTCGAGGCGATCAACCTGTTGGTCAACGCCAGCGACGATCCGGTGAGCTTCACGCTGACCACCGCCAACGCCGCGCGCACGCTGCTGGTCGACAGTTCGCGACCCGACGTGGCGGACGAGGAGATCGGCGCCGAGTACACGCTCGCCTCCCACAGTGCCGCGCTGGTCCGCTCGGTTTCGGAATTCAACCCGTGACGCGATGGTGGGGCCCTCGGAAGGCAGCACCCGGGCTCTGGCACATCGCGCTCTGGGCGCCGGGACAGGACGGCGTCACGCTGGAAATCGAGGGGCAGGAGCCTGTTTCGTCGATCGGAAGGGCTGGCTCATCGAACTCAAGCCCCGTCGCCCCCGCGCAGGCGGGGGCCCCGCTTGTTCTTCAGAACGCAACGCCGGATCCGAAGAAGCGGGATCCCCGCCTCCGCGGGGATGACGAAGACCTCGCCGCCAACGGCTTCGTCACCTTCAAGGCACCCGCGCAGCCCGGAACCCGCTATCGCTTTCGCTTGGCGGACGGCACCGTCGTTCCCGATCCAGCCTCGCGTTCGCAGAGCGGCGGCGTGCACGGCTGGAGCGTGCTGGTCGAGCCCGAGGCTTACCCCTGGAAGCACGCGGACTGGCGCGGACGGCCGTGGCACGAGGCCATCGTGCAGGAACTGCACGTCGGCACCCTCGGCGGCTTTCGCGGCGTTGCGCAGGAGCTGGAGCGGATCGCGGCGCTCGGCATAACTGCCGTCGAGCTGATGCCGATCAACGCCTTCTCGGGCACGCGCAACTGGGGCTATGACGGCGTCCTGCCCTTCGCCCCGGCCGAGAGCTACGGCACGCCCGACGACTTGCGCGCCCTGGTCGACACCGCTCATGGCCTTGGCCTGATGGTCTTCCTCGACGTGGTGTACAACCACTTCGGGCCCGATGGTAACTACCTCGGGGCTTATGCGCCCGGCTTCTTCCACACCGATGTCGATACGCCCTGGGGCGGAGCGGTAGCCGTCGACGAGCCCGCGGTCGCGGCGTTCTTCCGCGAGAACGCACTGATGTGGCTGACCGACTATCGCTTCGACGGACTGCGCTTCGACGCGGTGCACGCCATCGGCAACCCCGCGTTCCTCGACACCTTGGCCCAAGACATACGCGAGGCCCTGCCCGGCCGCCATGTCCATCTGGTGCTGGAGAACGAGCACAACGATGCGCAGCGGCTCGCGCCCGATCTCTACGATGCGCAGTGGAACGATGACTTCCACAATGTCCTGCATGTCCTGCTCACCGGCGAGACCGACGCCTACTACGCCGACTTCGCGGATCACCCGGCCGAACGCCTGGCGCGATGCCTGGCGGAAGGGTTCATCTATCAGGGCGAACCCTCGGCCAACCAGGATGGCAAGTACCGCGGCTCGCTGAGCGGGCACTTGCCGCCGACCAGCTTCGTCGCGTTCCTGCAGAACCACGACCAGGTCGGCAACCGTGCCATGGGCGAGCGTCTGACGCTGCTCACCTGCCCGGACAAGCTGCGGGCCGCGACCGCGTTGCTGCTGCTGTGCCCGCAGATCCCGCTGCTGTTCATGGGCGACGAGAGCGGGTCCGAAGCCCCGTTCCTGTTCTTTACCGACTTCCACGACGAACTCGCCGACGCGGTGCGCGAGGGTCGCCGCAAGGAGTTCGCCAAGTTCGCGGCCTTCGCCGACGAGGCGGCGCGTGCCCGAATCCCCGATCCCAACGCCGAGAGCACCTTCACCGCCTCGCAGCCTCGCCCCGGGCCGAATGCATCCGAGTGGGAAGCCTTGTACCGCGAACTGATCGCCTTGCGCACACAGCAGATCGTGCCGCGTCTGGTCGGCACCAGGGCGATCGGCGCACAGACGATCGGTCCGGCCGCCGTCATGGCGTCGTGGGCGCTGGGCGACGGCGCAGTGCTGACCATCGCCATCGACCTCGCCGACGAAGCCGGCGACTTGCCCGAGGCGGCCGGCGAGGTCATCCACGCCGAAGGCCGTCGCTTCATCGCGCGGCTCGCGCCTGCATGAGCAAGCTTCACATCCTGGCTGCGGCGGTCGGCATCGCGCGGACCTGGCAGGATGCGGACGGTCGCGACCAGGTCGTATCCGACGAGGCGCTTGCCGCCGTGCTCGCCGCGTTGGGGTACCCGTGCGAAACCGATGATCTCGCGACAGCCAGCCTCGCAGCGCTCAACGAGGAGCAGAGCCGTCCGCCTGCGTTCCTCTCGGTCGATGTCGACGTGCCGCTGGCGCTGCCTGCCTCGCTGGCGTCCGCCGAGGCCGCAAACCTGACGCTGGAGCACGGCGAGCAGCGCGCGCTGCCGATCGTGCGCGGCGTGCTGCCGCCGATCGCCGAGGCTGGCTACCATCGGCTGCAAGTGGGCGCGCATACCGTGGTGCTCGCGATTGCACCGCCGCGCTGTCTGCTGCCCGAGGACCTTCCGGGTGCGAAGTCCGGGCGCCTGTGGGGCACGGCGATCCAGATCCCATCACTCCACGAGCGTGCTGCGCCGTTCGGCACTTTCGCCGACTTGCGCCAAGCCGTGCGCTTCCTTGCCAAACACGGCGCTGCTGCTGCGGCGATCAGTCCCGTCCATGCGCCGCTGCCCGGCGGCAAGAGCTTCTACCCCTACTCGCCTTCGAGCCGCCTGTTCCTCAATCCCGCGCTTGCCGAGCTGGATGGGGCGGCGACCGCCTCGTCCCTCCCCGCGAGCGACCTCATCGACTGGGCGCAGGCCTTGCCGCAGCAAGAGGCCACGTTGCGCGCCGCCTTTGCCGGCCTCACGACCGAGCAGCGTGGCGCCGTCGAGGATTGGGCACGGGAGCAAGGCTCCGCGCTCCGTCGGCAGGCGACCTTCGATGCGCTCGTCCAGCACCTGGGCGCTAGCGACTGGCGCAAGTGGTCGGCCGATTACGCGCATCCCGAAGCGCCTGGTGTTGCTCGCTTCGCCGCCGAGCACGCGGATGCCATCGCCTTCCACTTCTTCGCGCAATGGCTCGCCGACCGCTCGCTGGCTGCGGTGCAGCACGAGGCTAAGTCGGATGGCATGGCGATCGGGTTGGTTGCCGACCTTGCTGTTGGAATAGATCCGGCCGGGAGCGATGCGTGGGCCCTGCAGGGCACCATGCTCAGCGGGCTCACCATCGGGGCTCCGCCCGATCCGCTCGGGCCCGATGGGCAGAACTGGGCGCTCACCGGCTTCTCGCCGCGTGGCTTGCAGCAGAGCGCCTTCGCGCCCTGGATCGCGACCCTGCGCGCGGCGCTGCGCCATGCCGGAGGTGTTCGCATCGATCATGCCTTCGGCCTCGCGCGGTTATGGGTGGTTCCAGAGGGCCGCCCCGCCAGCGAGGGCGCGTACCTGAGCTACCCGTTCGCCGACATGCTGCGTGTGGTCGCGATCGAGTCTCACCGGGCCGGCGCGGTGGTGATCGGCGAGGATCTGGGCACGCGCCCGCCGGGCTTCGCCGAACCAATCGCGGACAAGGCGATCCTGGGCATGCGCGTGCTCTGGTTCGAGCGCGACGAACATGGTTTCGCGCCAGCCGAAGACTACGCCACCCGGGCCATCACCATGACGGGAACGCACGACACCCCGACGGTCGCCGGCTGGTGGATGGGCCGCGACATCGCCTGGAATCGCCGCCTCGCGCGCGGCGACTGGCATAGTGAGGAGACGCAACGCATGGCCGACCGCTCGGCACTCTGGTCCACGATCGGGAACGGCGCACCGCAGCCTCCAGCCGATGCGCCCGCGCCGGTGGTCGAGGCGGCCATCGCCCACATGGGGCGCACGCCCAGTGTTCTGACGATCGTGCCGCTGGAAGACTTGCTCGGCCTGGAGGAGCAGCCCAACCTGCCCGGCACCATCGACGAGCATCCCAACTGGCGCCGCCGCCTGTCCGGCCCGCTCGCCGATCTGCTCGCAGAACCTGCCACCGCGCGCCGCCTCGCCGCGCTGATCGAGGCGCGGCGGGCATGATCCCGACGGCGACTTATCGCCTGCAGTTGCACGCCGGGTTCACCTTCGCCGATGCCGAGGCGGTGGTGCCCTATCTGGCAGAGCTTGGCGTCAGCCACCTCTACGCCTCGCCGATCACCGCCGCGGCGCGCGGATCGACGCACGGCTACGACGTCGTAGACCCCACCCGGATCAATCCCGAACTCGGCGGCGAACAGGGTCTGCTCAGCCTCGTCGCAGCGCTGAAGCGGCATGGATTGGGCTTGATCATCGACATCGTGCCCAACCACATGGGCGTGGCCGGCGACGAGAATGCCTGGTGGCTGGACGTGCTGGAGCATGGGCAGGCGAGCGAATACGCGCCCGTGTTCGATATCGATTGGCGCGAGCGCGTGGCTCTGCCGGTGCTCGGCACGCCCTTGCGCGAGGCGCTGGCGGATGGTGCGATCCAGCTGGTGCCTCGTGGCGAGCGACTGGCGGTCCAACTCTACGGCGGCGCCATCTATCCGATCCGGGAAGACGACCCGATCCACAAGGCTGACCGCAGCGCGGCGTTCTCGCCCGATCAGATCGCCGAGGTGCTCGATCGGCAGCACTATCGCCTGGTCTACTGGCGCGCTGCGAACGATGAGCTGAACTGGCGCCGCTTCTTCTCGATCAACGAGCTGGCGGGCGTGCGGATCGAGGATCCGGCCGTGTTCGAGCGTACCCACGCGCTCTACTTCGACTTGTTCCGGCGTGGGCTCATCGACGGGGTGCGCGTGGATCATGTCGACGGCCTTGCCGATCCCGCCGGTTATTGCCGCACGTTGCGCGCCCGCTTCGATGCGATCGCGCCCGATCGGCCCGCGTACATCGTCGTCGAGAAGATTCTTGCCGGCGACGAGCCCTTTGCCACCGACTGGCGGATCGAGGGCACCAGCGGCTACGACTTCATGCGCCAGGTGTCCGAGGTGTTGCACGATCCCGCCGGGCAAGCGCCGCTGGGCCAGCTCTGGGAAGAGATCAGCGGCCGCAGCGCGACCTTCGAAGAGGAGGCGGTGCCGGCGCGGCAGGACTTGCTGGCGTGGCAGTTCGAGGGGCAACTCGTCGCTTGCGTGAAGAGCTTCCATGCGCTGGCGCAAGCGGGTGTCAGCCATACCTGGATCACCCGGGGCATGCTGCGCCGGGCGATCGAGCGACTGCTCTGGGTCTTCCCGGTCTATCGCACGTACGCCACCGGCCAGGGCGCACCCGATTACGACGCGCCGATCCGGGCGGCCGCGCGTGAAGCGGCGGTGCCGCTCATGCCGCCTGGCGAAGTGCCGGTGCTCGACGCGGTGCTCGGCTGGCTTGCCGGCGAGGGAGGTGAAGGCGCGGCAGAGGCGGTGCGCCAGTTCCAGCAACTCTCCGCTCCGATTGCGGCCAAGGGCGTGGAGGACACCGCGTTCTATCGCCATGGCGCGCTCCTCTCCGCCAACGATGTCGGCTTCGAGCCGGGGCATTTCGCCTGCGATCTCGGGCAGTTCCACCGCGAGATGCGCGAGCGCGCGATGCGCACCCCGCGTGCCATGCTCGCCACCGCGACGCACGATCACAAGCGCGGCGAGGATGCCCGCGCCCGGCTGGCGGTGCTCAGTGCCGTGCCGGATGCATGGTCGCAGCGGGTACGCCGTTGGCTGGCGCTTGCGGCGGAGCATGCGCCGGCAGTGGACGCGGGTGATGCCTACTTGCTGTTCCAGACTCTCGTGGGAGCGTCGCAGGAGGGCGACGACAGCCTGCTCGAGCGCGTGCACGACTGGCAGCGCAAGGCCTTGCGCGAAGCCAAGTTGCGCTCGTCCTGGGAAGCGCCGGACGAGGAGTACGAAGCGCGCTGCCATGACCTTGCCACGCTGCTGCTGACACGTGAGGACGGTGCGGACTTCCGGCAGGATTTCGTTGCCTTCATGGAGGCGCTGGCCGCACCGGCCCTGGCGAACACATTGGCGCAAGCGGCGCTGCACTTCCTGGTGCCCGGAGTGCCGGATACCTATCAGGGTTGCGAGTTGTTCGACCTCTCGATGGTCGACCCCGACAATCGCCGCCCGGTGGACTACCAGCGCCGCCGTCGCTTGCTGGCGGCCGACGACGACCAGGGAGAGGCGGCCAAGCTGCGGCTCGTCGCCAGGCTGCTGGAAGCGCGCAAGGGCAGTGGCGCTCTGCGCGAGGGGGGGTACGAGCCGCTGGACGCCGTTGGCGAACGGGCCGAGCACGTCGTGGCCTTCTCACGCGCGCACCAGGGCGAGACGGTCCTGTGCGCCGTTGCCGTGCGGCTCGGTGCCGCGTTGTTCGGAGACGTCGAACCCGTGCCTAGCGCCGACTGGTGGGGCGACACCCGGATCGAGGCGCAAGGCCGGACCTGGCACGCGCGCGATCTGTTCGCGAAGAGCCCTGTCGCGGTTCGTTGACTCGCAACTGCGCTGGTCCGATCCGGTGGAGGATCGGACCGGACTATCGGTTGCCAGGCCGGCCTATTGCGGGTCTAGCGATTGCTCATGTCCGCCACCGGGGCCAGCGCGACACGCCTTCGCCGATGACCGATTTCGCCAATTCCGAGGCGCGCATCCGCCAGTTGCATGCGCTCTACACCGATGCGGTCTGGCGCAAGGATGCCGCGGCGTTTGCGCAGTGCTTCACCCCCGACGCCGAGTGGCGGGTCGACGGCTCGGTGCTGCGCGGCCGCGACGAGATCGTGCGCGAGTTCGAGCGCACGCTGGCAGGCATCAAGCGGGTGCTCGTCGGCTATCGCACCCCGTACCTCGAACTGACCGGACCCGAGCGCGCCAGCGGGCGGACGTATGTTACCGAGCACTACGCCTGGATCCTGGGCCCGCCAACCACGACGGTCGCGCGTTACTACGAGTACTATGTCGACGGCGGCGATCGCTGGCGCATCTCCTGGCGCCTGCACGAACTGCTCTATTCGGGTCCGGGCGATCTGACCGGCGAGTTCTACGAAGGGATCGGCCTGTCATCTTGAAGGGCCCCGCGATGCCGGCTTGACGTGCCCATCGCCCTTGCCTTAGGAGCGCCCCCGCAATCCGGGCGGCCTGCCGCTCGACCGAACCATCCCGATCGCCGAGTCCTGTCGAAGGGCGTTCCGTGGATCCACCCTGGCAGGTGGAGGCAGTGTAACTGTGGCCAACGTAACCGTGATCGGCGCCCAGTGGGGCGATGAGGGCAAGGGCAAGATCGTCGACTGGCTGGCGAGCCGGGCCGATGCCGTGGTGCGCTTCCAGGGCGGCCACAATGCCGGCCACACGCTCGTCGTGGGCGAGCAGGTCTACAAGCTCTCGCTGCTGCCCTCGGGCATCGTCACCGGCACGCTCTCGATCATCGGCAACGGCGTGGTGCTCGATCCCTGGGCCTTGAAGGCGGAGGTCGAGAAGCTCGAAGGCCAGGGCGTGGTGATCAATACCGAGAACTTCGCCATCGCCGACAACTGCCCGCTGATCCTGCCGATCCACGGCGTGCTCGACGGCCTGCGCGAGGCCGCCGCCGGTTCGGGCAAGATCGGCACCACCGGGCGCGGCATCGGCCCGGCTTACGAGGACAAGGTCGGCCGCCGCGCGATCCGCGTCTGCGATCTGGCGCACCTCGACGCGCTGGAACCGCAGCTCGATCGTCTCTGCGCCCACCACGACGCGCTGCGCGCCGGCTTCGGCGAGGCGCCGGTCGATCGCGCCGCGCTGATCGATGCGCTCAAGCAGATCGCGCCATTCGTGCTGCAGTATGCGCAGCCGGTGTGGAAGCGCCTGAACAAGGTGCGCAAGGCGGGCGCGCGCATCCTGTTCGAAGGCGCGCAGGGCGTGCTGCTCGATGTCGATCACGGCACGTATCCGTTCGTCACCAGCTCCAACACCGTCAGCGGCACTGCCGCCAGCGGCTCGGGCCTGGGTCCCTCGGCCACCGGCTTCGTGCTCGGCATCGTCAAGGCTTACACCACCCGCGTCGGCTCGGGCCCGTTCCCGACCGAGCTGGAGGACGCAACCGGCCAGCGGCTGGGCGAGCGTGGTCACGAGTTCGGCACCGTTACCGGCCGCAAGCGCCGCTGCGGCTGGTTCGACGCGGTGCTGGTGCGCCAGTCCTGCGCGATCTCGGGCGTGACCGGCATCGCCCTGACCAAGGTCGACGTGCTCGACGGCTTCGACAAGGTGAAGATCTGCACCGGCTATCGCCTGAATGGAAAGGTGCTGGACTACTTCCCCAGCCACGCCGCCGACCAGGCCAACGTCGAGCCGATCTACGAGGAAATGGAAGGCTGGAGCGGCACCACCGCCGGAGCCCGCTCGTGGGCGGACCTGCCGGCGCAGGCGATCAAGTACATCCAGCGCGTGCAGGAACTGATCGAGACGCCGGTGGCGCTGGTCTCCACCAGCCCCGAGCGCGAGGACACCATCCTCGTGCGCGACCCGTTCCAGGACTGAGGGTGATGATAGGCAGGGCGATGCGGCGGTTCACTCCCATCGTCCTGCTGATCGTGGCGGGCTGCAGTTCGGCGCCTTTGCCGCCGCGACCTGCGCCATCCTCCATCGCCCACGCGCCGCGCCCGGCGCTCCGGGCCGACTTCCTGCGCGTGCGCAAGGCCGCGCGCACGCTGGAGGTCTGGTCGGGGCGGCAGTTGCTGCTGACCGTCGCTGACATCCAGCTTGGCCCCGAGCCCCACGGAGCCAAGCGCTTCGAAGGCGATGGCCGCACGCCGGAGGGTCGGTATCGCATCGACTGGCGTAATCCGCGCAGCGCCTACCATCTCTCGCTCCACGTCTCCTACCCCACGGCCGCCCAGGTCGCGGCGGCACGCGCGGTGGGGCGCAGCGCCGGTGGATTGATCATGATCCATGGCCAGCCCAATGCCTCTCCCGAGCGCATCGCCGGCGACTGGACCGACGGCTGCATCGCCGTGTCCAACCGGGAGATCGAAACCTTGTGGCGCCTCGTCCCCGATGGCGCGGAGATCGAGATCGTCCCCTGATGGCACCCACGCTGCGGCGAGCGGAGCGGATCGAGAAGAGATTTGTTAACGATCACTTGTGTACTCATCCAGGTCGGCAATGTGGCAAGTGGTCGTCTAAACGAGTGTCAGGCCAGAGTGAGTACAAGGGATGTATCGAGATCCTGCGTTGAACGATGAATTCGCCCGGCTCGCGGCTCTGCGCCGTCTCGAAGTGCTGGACACACCGCCCGAAGAACCCTTCGAGAATGTCGTTGCCCTGATCCGTACCGTCCTGGGCGTGCCTATGGCCGCGGTGTCGCTGATCGATGCCGACCGGCAGTGGTTCAAGGCCCGCAGCGGGATCGACGCGGCGCAGACATCGCGCGCCGTGTCGTTCTGCACCCACACGATTGCCCAGCGCGAGCCGCTGGTGATTCCAGACGCCACCAAGGACGAGCGCTTTACCGACAATCCGCTGGTGCGCGGCGAGCTCAACATCCGCAGTTATGCCGGCGTGCCGCTACGCACCTCGGAGGGCTACAACGTCGGCTCGCTCTGTGCCATCGACACCCAGACGCGCGAATTCTCGCCCGCCGAGATCGCCATCCTCGACAAGTTCGCGCGGATCGTCGTCGACGAGCTGGAACTGCGCCGCATCGCCGGGCGCGATCAGTTGACGGGCGTTTTGACCAGACGAGGCTTCGTCGAGAGCGCCAACCAGGAGATCGAGCGGCACCGTCGCTATGGTCGCCCGGCGAGCCTGGCGATGATCGACATCGATCACTTCAAGTCGATCAACGACACTTATGGCCATCCGGCAGGCGATACGGTGCTGCGACAGGTCGCCGCAGTGCTCGAAGCTGCCAAGCGGCCCAATGACCTGCTCGGACGGCTGGGAGGCGAGGAGTTCGCCATGCTGATGCCCGAAACCGGGAGCGAGGCGGCACTCGCCGCTGCGGACCGCTTCCGCGAGGCCATAGCCTCCGCCTCGATCGAGCCCTTGCCGGGTGTGCACCTGGTAATCACCGCCAGCTTCGGGGTGGCCATGCTCGATGGCGCGACGACCGACGCAGAGCACTGGTTTGCCGCCGCCGATGCTCCGTTATACGCCGCCAAGCGCGGCGGTCGCAACTGTTGCGTCGCCGCAGGAATGGACGCCGCGCAGCCCTGAGCAGCGCTCAGAAGTCTATGGCGATGCCGTTGTGCACCCAGTCGCCATAGCGCGTGGGCGAAAGACCGTCGGGATCCGGTTCCGACCGGGCGGCTTCGGGCTTCGGGGGCGGTGTGTCCGTCCAGTGCGCGGGCTTCTGGAAGGTCTCCGGGCGCCGGGTGGCTCGCTGGAAGCTGGCTGGCTGTGTCATGCTTTTGCATGTGGGGCGGCTGGCGCGGCTTGGCAATCGCTCCTAGGTGCAGGCGATGGACATACCCGGACTTCCGGCGCGACGTGCCGCGCTCAGCTTGATCGATGCGGTGCTGCGGCGTGGCGAGACCCTGGAGCAGGCGGGCAGCTCGGCGCTGGCTCGTATCCGGGGCGAGCCCGACCGTGCGCTTGCCCGCGCCATAGCCTCCGAAGCGCTGCGGTGGCGCACCGACCTTGACGCGCTGATCGACAGCGCCACGCAGCAGGTGCTGCCCGACGATGCCAAGTCGCGTGCCGTGCTGGAGATCATGCTGGCGCAAGTGCTGCGGCTGGAGACACCCGCGCATGCCGTGATCGCGACCGGGTTGCCGCTGCTGATGGGTGGCCCCCGGCGGCTCGCGCATGGGGTGTTCTCGACGCTGATGAAGGGTGGGGCGGCGCTGCCCGAGATGCCCACTCTGCCCCCTGCCGTGAGCGAGCGGTGGGGCGAGCGGACCGCTGCGATCGCGCGAGGTTTGGCCGAGCCGCCGCCGCTCGACGTGACCCTGCGCGAGATCGACGCGACGGCGGAGTGGGCCGCGCGCCTGGGTGGCACGTCCCTGGCTTCCGGCCATGTGCGGCTGCCGCGCGGCGCTTCCATCGAGAGCCTGGACGGCTACCGCGATGGCGCCTGGTGGGTGCAGGACCTCGCCGCCAGCCTGCCCGCGCGATTGCTGGGACAGGGAGAGGGCCGGCGCGTGCTCGATCTGTGCGCGGCGCCAGGCGGCAAGACGCTCCAGCTCGCCGCCGCCGGGTGGCAGGTCACTGCGCTCGATGTCAGCAAGCGGAGGCTGGAGCGCCTGCGCCACAACCTCGACCGCACGGGCCTTGCCGCCCAAGTGGTAACCGCCGACGCCCGGACCTGGCAGCCCGATCAAGCCTACGATGCGATCCTGCTCGACGCGCCGTGCACCGCGACCGGCACGTGCCGCCGTCACCCGGACGTGCTGCATCGCATCGGCCCGCGCCAGATCGCCGACATGGCCGAATTGCAGAGCGCCCTGCTGTCACGGGCAGCCGAATGGCTGGTCCCGGGCGGAAGGCTCGTGTACGCGGTGTGCTCGCTGGAGCCCGAGGAGGGCGAGGAGCGCGCCGGCAAGGTCGCGCTCGATCGGAACGTGATCCGCGCCGACGAACTGCCGGCGGGATTTGCCCCTGATCATGAGGGCTGGCTGCGAACCGACCCCGGCATGCTGCGGGACGAAGGCGGGCTCGACGGCTTCTTCATCGCCCGCTGGACGAAGGCCTGATCCTCCGGCAGCGCATGCCATTGTGCGTAAGGCGTGTTGCGGACGAGGTGGCGATTGTAGTCGGGCGCGCCATCGTCCCACCAGACCGGGCCGCGTTCACCCAGGGCGACCTTCGCGGCATCCACGCGGCCGCGCGCGGTGCGCAAATCCTCGGCCGCGCCGTGAAGCGCTGACTTCACGGCGCGGCGTGCGTCCATCAGCTCTGCGACCAGCGCCTTGCGCCTCGCCTCGTCGAGGTGGGGATTGCTCCGCCGCCACAAGCGGCCGCGCACGACAAGGTAGCGGCCGTCGGGCGTGACGGGAGCTGCGGGCCTGGCGCGGCCTTCCGCTTCGTCGCGATCATGGGTCTGTCCTCGCGAACTATCCGGTGTTGGCCTTGTCATGTCCGGTCCATCGCCTTTCTGCCTCATCCAAGCGAAACGGCGCGCGAGCGCGGAAGTTGTGGCCGGAAGATGCGCTCGCGCGTGAGAGCAGGGATGGGCGCGGGGGCAAGTAGCGTGAAATCATACGCAATCACTATGCGGCGAGCTTAGCCCACATCTCGATTTCCAACGCGCGGCGGGCCTAATGGGTCGCCTGCAACGGCTCGCATCCTTGTCGCGCGAGCCTGCAGGAGCTTCGCCATGCACGACGTATTTTGGGTCGGCCTTTTCCTCGTACTGCTGATCGGGAGCCTGGCCTACGCCGCGCTCTGCGAGCGTGCGTGAGGAGAGCCAAGCCATGACCATCGATCTCTGGCTCGCCGGCGCGACCGCGCTGGGCTTGCTCGTCTATCTCGTCGCCGCGCTCGTGCGGCCCGAACGATTCTGAGGGGCACGGGCACATGACCATCGCAGGATGGCTGCTGATCGCAGTCTTCGTCGGCGTGCTGCTGGCGCTCGCCAAGCCCGTCGGCTTGTGGCTCTTCGCACTCTACGAGGGACGCCGCACGCCGCTGCATGCCGTGCTCGGCCCGGTGGAGCGCGGGTTCTATCGCCTGTCCGGCATCGACCCGCAGGAGGACCAGTCCTGGCGGCGATATGCCGTGCACATGCTGATCTTCAACGCGGCGGCCCTGCTGCTGACGTATGTGCTGCTGCGCGCGCAGGCGGTGCTGCCACTCAATCCGCGAGGGTTGGGCGCGGTCGGCCCCGATCTCGCGTTCAACACGGCGATCAGCTTCACCGCCAACACCAACTGGCAGAGCTATGCGGGCGAATCGACGATGTCGAACCTGTCGCAGATGCTGGCGCTGACGCTGCACAACTTCCTCTCGGCGGCGACCGGCATCGCGCTGGCCTTCGCGCTGTTCCGCGGCTTCGCGCGGCGTCCAAGCCCGAACGGGGGTGCGACCGGGATCGGCAACTTCTGGGCCGATATCACGCGCGTGACGCTCTACCTGCTGCTGCCGCTCTCGATCGTGCTGGGGCTGTTCTACATCGCCAGCGGCGTGCCGCAGACGCTCGCCGGTTCGGTGGACGTGACCACGTTGGAAGGCGCCAGGCAGACCTTGGCGCTGGGGCCGGTCGCTTCTCAGGAGGCGATCAAGATGCTGGGCACCAACGGTGGCGGCTTCTTCAACGCCAACTCCGCGCATCCGTTCGAAAACCCGAACGCGCTCACCAACCTGATCCAGATGCTGTCGATCTTCGCGATCGGCACCGGGCTGACCTACACGTTCGGCAAGGCGGTGGGCAACACGCGCCAGGGCTGGGCGATCCTGGCGGCGATGATGACGCTGTTCCTGGTCGGCACCACGGTGACCTACTGGCAGGAAGCGGCGGGCAATCCGGTGCTCCACAACCTGGGCGTCCCCGGCGGCAACATGGAGGGCAAGGAAGTCCGCTTCGGCGTGGCCGCCAGCGCCTTGTTCTCGGTCGTTACCACCGCTGCGAGCTGCGGCGCGGTCAACGCCATGCACGACAGCTTCACGGCGCTCGGCGGCATGATCCCGCTGTTCAACATGCAGCTGGGCGAAGTCGTGATCGGCGGCGTCGGCGCGGGCATCTACGGCTTCCTGCTGTTCGCCATCCTGGCCGTCTTCGTGGCGGGGCTGATGGTCGGCCGCACGCCCGAGTACGTGGGCAAGAAGATCGAGAGCCGCGAGGTGAAGCTCGCCGTGCTCGCCATCGCCGTGCTGCCGCTCGTGATCCTGGGCATGACGGCGCTCGCCGCCGTGTTGCCGGTGGGCCTGGCAGGGCCGCTCAACAAGGGGCCGCACGGCTTCTCGGAGATCCTCTACGCCTTCACCAGCGCAGTGGCGAACAACGGCTCGGCCTTTGCCGGTCTGACCGCCAACACCCCGTTCTACAACGGCATGCTGGGCGTCGCGATGTGGGTCGGGCGGTTCTTCATCATCGTGCCGATGCTGGCGGTCGCCGGCAGCCTCGCGGCCAAGAAGCACACGCCCGAGACTGCCGGCAGCTTCCCCACCACCGGCCCGCTGTGGACCGGCCTGCTGATCGGCATCGTGCTGATCGTCGGCGGTCTTACCTTCCTGCCCAGCCTCGCGCTGGGGCCCATCGCCGATCATCTCGCGATGATCCGCGGCCAGCTCTTCTGAGGACCGTTCCATGTCCCGAGCACAATCCAAGTCCCTGTTCACCGCCGACCTGATCGTTCCCGCGATCGGCGACGCCTTCCGCAAGCTCAATCCGCGCGAGCTGATCCGCAACCCGGTGATGTTCACCACCGCCGTCGTCGCCACGCTGCTGACCGTGCTGCTCGTCGTCGGGCAGGATGGGCTGAGCCTGGGCTTCAAGCTCCAGCTCGTCGTCTGGCTGTGGCTGACGGTGCTGTTCGGCACCTTCGCCGAGGCGCTCGCCGAAGGGCGCGGCAAGGCGCAGGCCGCTTCGCTGCGCGCCACCAAGGCGGAACTCACCGCCAAGCGCGTGAAGGGTGCAGGCGTTGAAGAGGTTCCCGCCAGCGCGCTGCGCAAGGATGACGTGGTGCTGGTGCAGACCGGCGACCTCATCCCTTCGGACGGCGAGGTTATCGCCGGCGTCGCCTCGGTCAACGAGGCCGCGATCACCGGCGAGAGCGCTCCCGTGATCCGTGAGGCGGGCGGCGACCGCTCGGCGGTGACGGCGGGCACCCGCGTCATCTCCGACGAGATCCGCGTGCGTGTCACCGTCGATCCCGGCCAGGGGTTCCTCGACCGCATGATCGCGCTGGTCGAAGGCGCCGAGCGGCAGAAGACCCCCAACGAGATCGCGCTGACCCTGCTACTGGTCGGACTGACGATCATCTTCCTGATCGCCGTCGCCACCGTGCCCGGCTTTGCCAGCTACGCCGGCGGCAGCGTGCCCGTCTCGATCCTGGCGGCGCTGCTGATCACGCTGATCCCGACGACGATCGCGGCGCTGCTCTCGGCCATCGGCATCGCCGGCATGGACCGCCTCGTGCGTTTCAACGTGCTGGCGAAGTCCGGTCGCGCGGTCGAGGCGGCGGGCGATGTCGACGTGCTGCTGCTCGACAAGACCGGCACGATCACCATCGGCGACCGGCAGGCGACCGAGTTCCGGCCCGTCGGCGGCACCGATGTCGCCGCGCTGGCGGAAGCGGCCCTGCTGGCCAGCCTGGCGGACGAGACCCCCGAAGGCCGCTCGATCGTCGTGCTGGCGCACCAGCGCTTCGGCTTCGACGCGACCACGCTGCCGGAAGGAGCCGAGGTGATCCCGTTCACCGCGCAAACCCGCATCTCGGGCGTGAACACCGGAGGCCGCGTCATCCAGAAGGGGGCGGTGCAGGCCGTGCTCAAGGCCAATCCCGGCGCCGGAAGCACCGCGGCGGCGACCGAGCTGCGCCGCATCACCGACGAGATCGGCCGCGCCGGCGGCACGCCCCTGGCGGTCGCGGTGGATGGCCAGCTGCTCGGCGCGATCTTCCTCAAGGACGTCGTCAAGGCGGGCATCCGCGAGCGCTTCGGCGAGCTGCGGGCGATGGGCATCCGCACCGTGATGATCACCGGCGACAACCCGCTGACCGCCTCCTCGATCGCCGCCGAGGCCGGGGTCGACGATTTCCTCGCCGAGGCGACGCCCGAGGACAAGCTGGCGCTGATCCGCAAGGAGCAGGAGGGCGGCCGCCTGGTGGCGATGTGCGGAGACGGCACCAACGATGCACCGGCGCTGGCGCAGGCCGATGTCGGGGTCGCCATGAACACCGGCACCCAGGCCGCGCGCGAGGCGGGCAACATGGTCGATCTCGACAGCGACCCGACCAAGCTGATCGAGGTTGTCGGCCTGGGCAAGCAGTTGCTGATGACCCGCGGCGCGCTCACCACCTTCTCGGTCGCGAACGACGTCGCCAAGTACTTCGCGATCATCCCGGCCATGTTCGTGGTGCTCTATCCGGGGCTGGGCGTGCTCAACGTGATGGGACTGGGGACACCGGAAAGCGCGATCCTCTCGGCCATCATCTTTAACGCGCTGATCATCCCGCTGCTGGTGCCCCTCGCGCTCAAGGGCGTGACGTACAAGCCGATGGCGGCCGGCCCGCTGCTGGCGCGCAACCTCGCGGTCTATGGTCTGGGCGGACTGATCGCGCCTTTCGTCGGCATCAAGCTGATCGACCTCGCCGTGAACGGGATGGGGCTGGCGTGATGATCACAACAGCCATCTGTCGAACATCAATCGTCACCCTGAACTTGTTTCAGGATCCATCTCGCCCCCAAGCCCGGCGCTATGCCGCCGCATGCCGCATTCGCCGTTGGCAACTCGAGCCTTCGAGACGCGCCGCCCGATGCACCCTGAAACGAGTTCAGGGTGACGTCGGTCGCGAATGGAACCTTTGCTTGCTCCATCAGGAGTTCATCTCATGAACAACGACATTCTCACCTCCCTGCGTCCGGCGCTCGTCATGACGCTGCTGTTCGCGCTGCTGCTCGGCATCGCCTATCCGCTCGCCATGACCGGCATCGGCCAGGCCGTGTTTCCGAGCCAGGCGAACGGCAGCCTGGTCATGCAGGACGGCAAAGCCGTCGGCTCCACCATCGTCGGCCAGGCCTTCACGTCCGACCGCTACTTCCAAACGCGCCCCTCCGCCGCCGGCGAGGGCTACGACGGCCTCGCGTCCTCCGGCTCGAACCTGGGCCCCACCTCGCAGGTGCTGGCCGACCGCGTGAAGGCCGATGTGCAATCCCACCAAGCTGCTGCACCCGGTCGACCCGTTCCGTCCGACCTGGTGACCACCTCCGCCTCGGGGCTCGATCCCGATATCAGCCCCGAGGCGGCCTTTTATCAGATCGAGCGTATCGCCCGCGCCCGCGGCCTGAAGGCAGGCGAGATCCGCCGCCTGGTCGAGCGCCAGATCGAGCGGCCGATCTTCGGCTTCATCGGCGAGCCGCGGGTCAATGTGTTCGAGTTGAATCGACGGCTCGATGGTGTGTCCGCTAAGCCATCGCGGTGAACACCGACGATCGACCCTCTCCCGAAGCCCTCCTGCGTGCTGCCGCGCAGGAGGGCCGTGGCCGTTTGAAGATCTTCCTCGGGGCCGCGCCGGGCGTCGGCAAGACCTGGGAGATGCTGTCTGACGGCCGCCAGCGCCAGGAAGAGGGCACCGACGTGGTCGTCGGCGTGGTCGAGACTCATGGCCGGCGCGAGACCGAGGCGCTGCTCGCCGGTCACAAGATCTTGCCCCGCCGTCAGGTGGATCACGCCGGCCACAGCCTGGGCGAGATGGACATCGACGCGCTGCTGGAGCGCCGCCCGCAGCTGGCGCTGGTGGACGAGCTGGCGCACACCAACGCGCCGGGCAGTCGCCATCCCAAGCGCTACCAGGATGTCGAGGAGCTGCTCGCGGCCGGGATCGACGTCTACTCGACGCTGAACATCCAGCACGTCGAGAGCCTGAACGATGTGGTCGCCTCGTTCACCCGCGTGCGCGTGCGCGAGACGGTGCCGGACTCGGTGCTGGAGCAGGCCGAGATCGAAGTCGTCGACATCCCGCCCGACGAGCTGATCGAGCGCTTGAAGCAAGGCAAGGTCTACGTGCCGCACGAGGCGACGCGCGCGCTGGGCCACTTCTTTTCCAAGTCCAACCTGACGGCCTTGCGCGAGCTGGCGCTGCGCCGTGCCGCGCAGGCGGTCGACGCACAGATGCTGGAGCATGTCCGCGCCCACTCGCTGGCGGGCAGCTTCGCGGCAGGCGAGCGGATCGTGGTCGCGGTCAGCGAACAGGTCCACGCCGCCGGTCTGGTGCGCGCCGGCAAGCGGCTGGCCGATGCCTTGAAGGCGCCCTGGACCGCGGTGCACATCGAAACCGCGCGCGACCGGCAGTTCACGCCCGAGGAACGGCGGCAACTGGCCGATACGCTCGCGCTGGCCTCGCGCCTGGGCGCCTCGACCGCCAGCGTGCCGGCGACCAGCGCCATCGAAGGGCTCCGCCGCTTCACTCGCGAGGCGCGGGCGACGCAGCTGGTTCTCGGCAAGTCCGAGCGCTCGTGGTGGTTCGAGCGGCGCCACGGCTCGGTGGTCGATCGTCTTGTGCGAACGATCGGCAACGTCGCCGTGCATGTGCTCCCCTCGGGCGAGGCCCCGGTGCGGCGCCAGCCATTGCGCCTGCCCCCGGCGAGCGCCTGGGGGAAGCCGACCGACTACCTCTGGCCGTTGCTGGCGGTGGTCGCGGCGACGTTGCTCGGGCGCTTGCTGCTGCAGGTGATCGACCTTGGCAACGTCGCGCTGCTTTATCTGGTGCCGGTCATGTTCGCGGCCGCCAGCTTCGGGGTGCGTGCAGGACTGCTCGCCGCCATCGCCTCCAGTCTCGCGTACAACTTCTTCTTCCTGCCGCCCACTGGTACCCTGTCCGTCAACAATCCCGAGAACATCGTCTCGATCCTGGTGTTGCTGGGCGTGGCGCTGGTCACCAGTCAGTTCGCAGCGCGGGTGCGCACGCAGGCCGATCTCGCGGCCTCCAGCAGCCGGGCGAACGCCGCGCTCGCCAGCTTCTCGCGCCAGCTGACCGCGGCGGCCACCCGAGACGAGCTGATGCAGGCGATCTGCGCGGACGTGGCGCGCCTGCTCGACCTCAACACGGTGCTGCTGCTGCCATCGGCCAACGGACCGGAACTGCGCGCGGCCTACCCGCCCGAGGATCGGCTCGACCAGATCGAGATGGCCGCGGCGCAATGGGCGCTGGCGAACGGGCAGCCGGCAGGCCGGGGCTCGGCAACGTTGACCGCATCGGACTGGCTGTTCCACCCCTTGCGCACCAACCGGGGCGTTCTTGGCGCTCTTGGCGTCGCGCGCGGCGATGCCGGCGATCCCCTCCGCTCGGACCAGCTGCCGCTGCTGATGAGCCTGCTCGACCAGGCCTCCATCGCGCTCGACCGGGTGGCGCTGGAGGAGGAGAACCTGCAGGCCCGCGCGATCGGCGAGCGCGATCGCCTGCGCTCGGCATTGCTGTCCTCGGTCAGCCACGACTTGCGTACGCCGCTCACCACCATCCTCTCGGCGGCGCAGGAACTGCGTCGCCAGCCATCGGCAGAGCTGGCCGCGACCATCGAAACCGAGGCGCAGCGGCTCAACCGGTTCGTCGCCAACCTGCTCGACATGGTGCGCATCGAAGCGGGCGCGCTGCCGATGAAGCTGGAGGCGACCGACTTGTTCGATGCGGTCGCCGGCGCCGCGCACGATACCCGGGCCGCGCTGCAGGGGCATGAAGTCGTGGTCGACGTGCCCGCCGACATTCCGCTGGTGCGCGTCGATCCGGTGCTGCTGCACCACTGCCTCATCAACCTGCTGGACAACGCCGGACGCTATGCCGATGCCGGCACCCCGATCGTGATCCGCGGCCGGCGGCTGCCCGATGCGTTGCTGGTTTCGGTGATCGACCGTGGACCGGGCATCCCGCCCGGCGAGGAGCGCCGCGTGTTCGAGACTTTCACCCGCCTGCAGGGTTCCGACCGGGTCCAGCATGGAACCGGGCTGGGCCTTGCCATCGTCAAGGGCTTTGCCGAGGCCATGGGGCTGAGCGTGGAGGCCGCCAACAACCTCGATCCGCACGGCGCCTGCTTTACCTTGCGCTTTCCCGAGGCATTGCTGCTGACGTCGGTGGCGGCGAGCGAGGTGCCATGAAGCTGCGCCACAAGGTGCTGGTGGTCGACGACGAGCCGCAGATCCGCCGGCTGATCCTCGCCGCCCTGCAGCGGGCCGACTATGCCGCCCTCGAAGCCGGCAACGCACGCGAGGCGATGGCGCACTTGCGCGCAGAGCGACCCGACGTGGTGCTGCTCGACCTGGGCTTGCCCGACCGCGACGGGCTGGAACTGGTGCCACTGATCAAGCGGGAGCTCGACACGACCCTGATCGTCGTCTCGGCGCGCGAGGCCACGGAGGAAAAGGTCGCCGCGCTGGACCTGGGCGCCGACGACTACCTGACCAAGCCGTTCGACACCGAGGAACTGCTCGCGCGCGTGCGCGTCGCCTTGCGCAACAAGGTGACGCGCGAGGGCGGACCGGCGGCGCTGGCGGCCGGCGACGTCACTATCGACTTGCTCAATCGGGAGATCACCAAGGGCGGCGAGCCAGTGCATCTTACACCCAAGGAGTTCGCGATCCTGGCGCAGCTGGCCTCCGCCGCGGGCCGGGTGGTGACGCACAACCAGATCATGGCCTCGGTCTGGCCGCGCGAGTCCGAGCACCACGTGGAGTATCTGCGCGTCCTGGTGCGCAGCCTGCGCCAGAAGCTGGAGCAGGACCCGCAAAGGCCCGAGCTGATCTGCAACGAGCTTGGCGTCGGCTACCGCCTGCGGCTCAAGCCGGCCTGAGGTTCAGCCTAGCCACGCGCGTCCAGCAGAGTATGAGCCGGCGCGATGCGGATGAGCAAGCTTTTGAAAACGGGCGCGGGTTCGCCCGCCCTTGCCGGTCTGGTGATCGGCGTGACGCTGGCGGCGCTGACGCTGCTGATCGCCGTCATGCGCATCGGCCCGGCCACGCTTGCTCATCGTGCTGCGCCGATGCCGGCCGGCCGGCCCACCGTTGCGCCGCCCGACGTCGTCCCGCCTGTCGAGCCGATCGAATTTCGAGCCCTGGCACCAGGAGATGCGCGCGCGTTCAATGCGTCGGTTCCGTTCAGCACCGCACCCAACCCCGCCGCTCGCCCGTTCGCTTTCGCCGGCAGCGAGGAGGATCGCCTGCGCGCGCTCGATTGCCTGGCTGCCGCGGTGCTCTACGAGGCGGGCGACGATCCGGAAGGGCAGCGCGCGGTCGCGCAAGTGGTGCTGAACCGCGTGCGCCATCCCGCCTTCCCGCGCACTGTCTGCGGCGTGGTGTTCCAAGGCTCCGAGCGCCGGACGGGGTGTCAGTTCACCTTCACGTGCGACGGCGCGCTTGCCCGGTTCTACTCCGAGCCTTCGTGGACCCGGGCGCGAGCGATCGCATCCGCGGCGCTGTCAGGCAGCGTCTACAAGCCGGTGGGACAGGCGACGCACTACCACACCGACTGGGTGGTGCCGTACTGGAGCGCCAGCCTCGACAAGATCGTGGCGGTGCACTCGCACTTGTTTTTCCGCTGGAGCGGGTGGTGGGGCACCCCGGCCGCGTTCCGCTTCCGCGCGACGGGGCAAGAGCCTCGCATTCCGCAGCTCTCTGCCCGTTTCCCGGAGCACGGGGTGCAGCTTGCGCCGGGCATGCTTGGCGAGGGCGTACCGGGGCCCCCGACGGTGGCGATCGGCAACCAGGTGGTGAAACCCAGCAACGACAACCCGGACAGCTACCTCGTGCTGCTCTCGCCGGGACAGGCCGCCAGTTTCGCCGAGATCGCCGCCTTCACGTGCGGCGCGCGTCCACGCTGCAAGTTCATGGGCTGGACCGATCCGGCCAAGTTGCCGCAAGGCTCCACCGCCAAGCTGTCGGCCGACCAGCTCGGCGCGCTGTCGTTCAGCTACTTGCGCGATCGCTCGATCAACCTTGAACGCGCGCTGTGGAACTGCACCCAGTTCAAGCGGCCGGCGGGACAGTGCCTGTGGAGCAAGTCTCCCGCACCCGCACCCGCTCCCGCCGCCAACAAGCCGATGCCCGCGGCGCCAGCTGCCGTGCCAGCGCCAGTCACGCTGAAGGGCGTGCGCTTCAAGGACGGCACGGAGGCGACGGCGAAGCCTTAGCCCCTGATCCGTGAAGCTGGATCGGGAGCGGCGCCATCCACCATATGAAACGCTGTGGACGTTGGCTTGGTGTAACCCGCGTCCTTACCGCGCCGTCGGAACGGCCGTCGGCACCGGGCTCGGTTCAGGCGCGGAGAGCGGGCTCGGCTGCGTCACGTCCTGGCCGGAGCCGTCCCGCAGGCGGCGCGGCTCCAGCATCGCTGTCGTCTCGACCAGGTCCAGCGCGCGTTGGGCTTCTTCGAACCGGCGCGCATCGGCGATCCACTTCTGCGCCGCGTCGGCGCCGGGCATCCGCTCCACCTCGTCGATGGCATTGTCGATCCGTCGGGCGGTGAGCATCAGGCGTGCGCGATCGATGCGGGCGGCAGGGGTCAGCAGCGTCGGCGAATCGCTGCGCACGGTGAACAGGTTGGCGAGCTCCTGGCGGGTGCGCGACCACAGGTTCATGCTCTGCGACTTGTCGGTGAGATCGGGGGCGAGCGCCTCGAGGCGAGCAGTCAGCTGGTCGAGCGTGACCGGGTTGCTCGCGAATGTCGTGATCGTCTGCACCGCCTGTGGCTGCGCATCGCCGAAGCGCAAGGTGAGTTGGTCGGCCACGAAGCTGAGCGGTTCGCCGCGCTCGATCAGCCGGCGGGCGGCCGAGGCGATCAGCAGCGCCTCGGCGCGCGCGGCGTTTCCGGAGGCGGCGCTGGCTTCGAAATCGAGGCGGGAGAAGCGATCCTCCAGCATGGCCAGGCGCGCTTCCATCGAGACGACCGCCTCGTTCGGCGTGGCTGCACGGCTCCCTCCGGCCCCGGACGCGGTACCGGCAATCCCGTCTCGAGCTCCATCGGTCGCAGAGGACTGGCCGGAACCGCTGCGGGCAGGCAGGTAACGGGCAAGCTCACCATGCCAGGCAAGGTAGGCCACACCGCCCGCGCCGGCCAGAAAGGCCAGCAGCATGGCCAGGAACACGGTGCGGACGGATCTGCGCCGCGGTGTCGGGATGGATGTGGCGGGCGCGTATGGCGTTTGCGAACCAGTCGCCTCCGGCCCAACCGCTTCCGTTACGTTCGGGGTATCGTCCTGCATCGGGCCTTTCAGCGGGGGATTTCGGCTTCCCCAGCGGCGTCTTGGCACATCTCGCGGGCCAAGGCCAGAAGCGCGGCGTCGCTGGGGCGGGGGGCGCTGCGCACCTCGGACCAGCCCTCCCCGGCGAGCGCCGATACGCGTGGGCCGATGGTGGCAAGGGCGATGCCGGCGCGGTCGATCACGGCGGGTGCACAGAGCCTGTCGAAGTGGCGCGCGGCCTCGCCCGAATGGAGCATGACCACGCCGCCGCCATCAAGCGCGCTCTGCAGGTCGCTTGGCAGTGGCAGCGCATCGCTGGCGTAGACCGCGCGGGTTTCAACCGTGATCCCGGGAGGCAGATCCAGCGGCACGTGCGCCGCGCCGGTCAGGCGCAGCAGGCGCCGATGGTTCGGCGCCAGTGCCTCGAGAACGTTCTGGAGCCCGCCCGTGCCGACTGCCACCACGTCGAAGCCCGCCGCGCCGGCCGCATCGCCGGTCGTTTGGCCGACGCAGTAAGAGGGCAGACCGCGCAAGGCCGCCAGCGCGGGGCCGCCATGGCGCAAGGCGTTGGCGCTGCCCAGCAGCACGGCATCGACCACCTCGCGCGGCAAAGGCTCCCACGGCATCGGCCGAACGACGAAGATCGGGTAGGCGTCGGCCTGGAGCCCCTGAAGCCGCGCTGCCTCTACGGTCGCCGTGGCGCCGGGTTCCGGACGCACGACGATCAATCGCCTCATGAAGTCGCAGGGCCCGAGAAGTGCACGGTGATCGCCGCGGGCGCACGGGCGAGTAAGTCGGCGGCCAGCCGGGCCGGCGCCGTCAGATCGTCGGCTGCGAAGGCCGTCTCTCCCTCGACCCGTTCGGCGCCGTCCGGGCTGTAGAGCGCCGCGCGTATCGTCAGCATGGCACCCTCCCGCCCCGTCAGCACGGCGATCGGGCTGTGGCAATTTCCGCCCAGCGCCGCCAGCAGTGCCCGCTCGGCCAGCACCGCCTCGCGGCTCAGCGCATCGTCCACCGCGGCGAGGAACTCGCGCGTGCGTGCATCGTCGGCGCGGCATTCGATCAGGATCGCGGCCTGACCGGGGGCGGGTAGCCAGGCTTCGGCGTCGAGCGGGTGACCGGTGCCGGTCTCGCCCAGCCGGTTTAGCCCGGCGAGCGCGAGGAACGTCGCATCCACTTCGCCCGCTGCCAGCTTGGCCAGCCGCGTCGCCACGTTGCCGCGGAAGGTGACCACCCGGCAGTCGGGCCGGGCATGGAGCAGCTGGGCCGCGCGCCGTGGCGCGCTGGTACCGACGATCGCACCCTGCGGCAACGCGGTCACGCTGGCGGCGCCGACCAGCACGTCGCGCACGTCCTCGCGAGGGAGCACGGCGCCGATCGCGATCGCCTCGGGCCGGATCGTCTCGACGTCCTTGGCCGAGTGCACCGCGAAGTCGATCTCTCCCGCGGTAAGCCAGGCGTCGAGCTCCTTGGTCCACAGCGCCTTGCCGCCGATCTCGGCGAGGGCCCGGTCCTGGATGCGATCGCCGCTGGCGGTGACCGGCACGATCTCTATATGCGCAGCCTCGATGCCGTGCGCCGCCGCCAGCCTCGCCCGCGCTTCCTCCGCCTGTGCCATGGCGAGCGGGGAGCGGCGGGTGCCGAGGCGAAAGCGCGGGGGGTCAGGTGGGATCATGGGCGAAACGTGCTACTCGGCATTTCGGCTCAGGAAAAGATGGTGCGGATGACGACGGTACTGACATGAGCACCGTATTGGGGATCGAAAGCTCGTGCGACGAGACGGCCGCCGCGCTCGTCACCGACGGGCGCGTGATCCTGGCGCAGCGCATCGCCTCGCAGGACGAGGCGCATCGGCCCTTTGGCGGCGTCGTGCCCGAGATCGCCGCCCGCGCCCATGCCGAGCGGCTGACTCCGCTGATCGAGGCGACCCTGGCTGACGCGGGCATGACGCTGGCGGACGTCGATGCGATCGCCGCGACCGCCGGGCCGGGGCTGATCGGCGGCGTCATGGTCGGGCTGGTCACCGCCAAGGCGCTGGCGATGGCGAGCGACAAGCCCCTGATCGCGGTCAACCACCTGGAGGGCCACGCGCTGTCTCCCCGCCTCGCGGACGAGACGCTGGCGTTCCCCTACCTGCTGCTGCTGGTCTCGGGCGGGCACTGCCAGCTGCTGCTGGTCGAGGGCGTGGGCCGGTACCGGCGCCTCGCGACCACCATCGACGATGCGCTCGGCGAGGCTTTCGACAAGACTGCCAAGCTGCTCGGCCTCGGCTATCCGGGCGGCCCGGCGGTCGAACGGCTCGCGCGTGAGGGGGACGCGAAGAAGGTGCCTCTGCCGCGCCCCCTGGTGGGGAGCGCCGAGCCGCATTTCTCCTTTGCCGGGCTCAAGAGCGCCGTGATGCGCGCCAAGGTGGCCATGGACGCCGGTCAGTACACCGACGCCGACATCGCCGCCTCGTTCCAGCAGGCCGCGATTGATTGCCTGATCGACCGCACCCGCCGCGCCCTGGCTGCGAGCGGACCGGTCAGCGCCCTCGTGGTCGCGGGAGGCGTCGCCGCCAATGCCGCGATCCGCTCGGCGCTGCAGGGGTTGGCGGACACGCACGGCCTGCCGTTCGTCGCGCCGCCGCTTGCCTTGTGCACCGACAATGCGGCGATGATCGCCTGGGCGGGCATCGAACGTCTCGGCCAAAACGATCCGCTCGACACTCCGGCGCGGCCGCGCTGGCCGCTCGATCCATCGGCTGAGGCCGTGCGCGGTGCGGGAGTGAAGGCATGAGTGGACAGGTCGGAGTGGTCGGCGCCGGAGCCTGGGGCACGGCGCTGGCGCAGGCGCTCGCCAGCGATGGCAGCGATGTGCTGCTCTGGGCGCGCGAGCCCGAGCTGGTGCACGAGATCAACACCGAGCGGCGCAACAGCCCCTATCTGCCGAGCGCCACGCTGGCGCCCACGATCCGCGCCACGCAGGACCTGGACGAGCTTGCCGGACTGGCCGCGCTGCTGATCGTCGTGCCCGCGCAGTTCCTGGCTGCGGTGGTTGCGCAACTGCCGGCCGGCGCCCGCGACCTCGTGCTATGCGCCAAGGGCATCGAGGGCGGCAGCGGCCGACTGATGGCCGAAGTCGCCGCCGATGCCGACCCGTCCGCGCGGCTCGCGGTGCTTTCCGGCCCGACGTTCGCGCATGAAGTGGCTGCAGGCCTGCCGACGGCGGTGACGCTCGCATGCTCGGGCGGGCAGGCGCAGTGGGACCGGTTGGCGCCGCTGCTGGCCCGCCCGGCGCTGCGGCCCTACTATTCCGACGATGTCGTCGGGGCCGAGATCGGCGGCGCGGTCAAGAACGTGCTCGCCATCGCGTGCGGCGTGGTGGAGGGCATGAACCTGGGCCAGAACGCCCGCGCGGCGGTGATCGCGCGCGGCTATGCCGAGATGCTGCGCTTCGGCCTGGCGCGCGGTGCACGGGGCGAGACCCTGGCGGGCCTGTGCGGGCTGGGCGACCTGGTGCTGACCTGCTCCTCCACGTCCAGCCGCAACTTCTCGCTGGGACTGGCGCTAGGCCAAGGCCTGACCGCGGCCGAGGCGCTGAGCGGCAAGAAGAGCGTCGCCGAAGGCGCGGCGACTGCCCCAGTGCTCGCCGAACTGGCAGCGCGCGAAGGCGTGGCGATGCCGATCGTCGAAGGCGTCTGCCGCCTGCTCAGCGGCGCGAGCCCTGCGAGCGCGGTCGTGTCGGACATCCTTTCGCGCCCGCTCAAGGCGGAGCTCGAGCGCCAGGGGCCTGCCGCTTGACGCAACCTGCGGCAAAGGACGGGCAAGGACAGGAAGACCTCGCGGCGATCGCCAAGGGTGGGCGCACGAACCTGCTTGGCTTCTTCATGCGCCTGGCCGCGCGCATCCCGTTCCTGTTCATCGCCGGCCGTGCTCCGGGCTACGGCGCGGCGGCGCTGGGCGTCTTCGCGTCGGCGCTGGTGCTGATCGAATTGACGGCGATGCTGTGCACGCTGGGCGAAAAGCGCGGACTGGCGCAGCGCCTGTCGGAGTCCGACGAGCATCCCGCCAATCTGATCGCGGATGGTTCGCTGGTGGCGCTGGTTGCCTCTTGCGTAGCGGCGCTGGCCTTCTGGCTGTTTCCCGCGCCGCTGTTTCCCGGTGGGCACTACACCTGGATCGACCGGCTGATGGTGCTGGCGATCCCGCCGCTGGCGCTGACCGAGATCTGGCTGGCGGCGCTGGCCTATCGCTTCGATGTTGCTGCGACGGTGCGCGCCCGCGCGATCGTCGAGCCCTGGACGATCTCGATCGTCGCCGGCGTCATGGCGCTGGTCGCACCGCAGAGCGGACTGGCCGTCGCCTATCTGGCATCGGTCTATGCCGCCGCGATCGCGGCCTTCATCCCGTTCCTGCGGGCCTATGGACTGCCGCTCAACTGGCAGCCCTCGCTCCGGAACATGGGCAAGCTGACCTGGCGCAGCCTGCCGATCGCCACCGCCGATGCGATCGAATGGGGCACCCGCCGGCTCGACATCTTCATCCTGGGCCTGTTCGCGGCGCCGAGCGCCGTGGGCGTCTACTATGTCGCGCAGCAGATCGCCTCGCTGCCGCAGAAGCTCAAGACCAGCTTCGAGCCGATCCTGGGCCCGGTCATCACCCGCAACCTCAAGACGCGCGACTATGCCGCGATCGGCCGCCAGGTGCGCCAGGTGGGTTTCTGGATCCTGGCGGCGCAGCTCGGCATCGCGATGGCGCTGGGCATCCCCGGCGAGGGCGTGATGGGCCTGATCGGGCCGCAGTTCGTCGGTGGCACCGGCGCGTTGGCGTTCCTGCTCGCCGCCGAAGCCGTCGCGGCCACCGCGGTGGTGAGCGAGGCGGCACTGATCTACGTCGCGCGCATCCGCAACCTGGTGGTGTCGGTCCTGACCGTGGTGCTGCAGGCGCTGGTCACCGTCGGCGGCATCCTGCTGGTTCAGGAGTTGGGCTATAACGAGCTGTTCCAGGCCGCCGCGGCAGCGCTCGGCCTTGCCATTGCGCTAGGTTTCGCGTCGCTGGTCAAGTCGCGGATCCTGGCAGGTATCCTCGACGAGGCAGTCAACAACTGGCGCTGGGCGCTTGTCTGGGCGGTGGTCCCGGCCGGGTTGGTGGGCTGGGCGGCGACGCGGTTCCTGCCGGAGTGGGCGGAACTCGCCCTGGGCATCCCCGCGATCCTGGCGGTCTACTTCGGCGTGTTGTGGCGCCGTGCCTTTGGACCGGAAGACCGCGTGCTGTTCCAGAAGTCCTCGGCGCGCAGCGCGGCTTGACTGGCCCGCGCGCCGGGACAAGGAGTGGCCGTATACGCGGAGCGGCATCGCTCCTGACTTACGAGGAATTGCCATGACCCTGCTGCAGACGATCGAGGCCAACTGGCTGCTTTTCGCCGTGGCACTGGTGATCGCGCTGATCCTTGCCTTCTGGCTGTTCGGCCGCGCCGGCAAGCCCAAGGTGCGCGATCGCCGGCCCGATGTGCTCGACGAGGGGGCCGCCCCGGCACAGCGCAACCAGGCCTTGATCGACGCGCCGCCGGCGGCCGCGACGATGCCCTCGCCGATCGTACCGCCTGCGGTCGTGCCTCCCGCCGCCGCGGGCACCTTCGCCGGCATCGGCGAAGCGATCGCCCATGGTGCGCAGGCCGAAGTGCGAGCGGCGCAGGCTCCGGTGCCGGATGATGCTCCAGCGGCGGAGGCACCACCTGTCGAGCAGCAGGCCGTCAAGCAGCAGACCGTCGCGCCCGCGGCTCCTGATGGCGGCGAGGACGATCTGCGTCGCATCAAGGGCGTCGGCCCGAAGCTGGTGGCGACGCTGCATGCGCTGGGCATCACCCGTTATGCCCAGATCGCGGCGTGGACCGATGCCGATCTCGACGCGCTCGACGCGCAGCTCGGCGCCTTTGCCGGCCGGCCGCGGCGGGATGCCTGGGTCGAGCAGGCCCGCCTGCTCGCCGGTGGCGATACAGGCGCCTACGAGGCGAAGTTCGGCAAGCTCTGACCAGGCGCGCGCGATGAGCGATGTCGAGGAGATTGCGACCCCGGGCTCGCGCGGCGGTGGTCGCAGGATGGGGGCGAAGTCCTCCGAAACCCGCACGTTCCTGCTCGACATCGCCGAGACCATCATGCGCGAGGAGGGCTACGCCGCGGTGACCTCTCGCCAGTTGGCGAAGGCGGCGCAGATGTCGCCGCAAATCGTCTACTACTACTTCCGCACCATGGACGACTTGTTCGAGGCGGTGTTCCTGCGGCTCGCCCAGGGGATCGAAGCCGCGCTGGAAGAGGCGGCACTGGAAGACGAACCGATCCTGGCGATGTGGAAGCTCAGTTCCGATCCCTCACGTGCGACGATCGTCGCCGAGTTTCTCGCGCTGGCAAACCACCGCAAGGGGATCGCGGCGGTGATCTCGCAGTTCGGCGTCCGCTACCAGGCGCGCCAGGCGCAGATCATTGAGGCGACGCTGGCGGAGCGGGGCATCGACTTGCCCGGCTGGACGCCGCAGCACCTGGCGACGGTGCTGGAGAACCTGGCGCGCAGCTTCCTGTTCGGAACCAACTTCGCGATCCCGGCGCATCTGGAGACGCATGCCTTCGTGACCGACTGGTTATCGCAGCTGTTCGCGCGCAAGGACGCTTGATCCTTCTGCCTTATTCGGGCGCGCCGTACTTGTCCGCCAGGGCGAGCAAGTCGGGCATGCGGGGAATCGCGGTCGCCTTCATCACATAGGCCACGGTCATGTAGCAGCCGATCGCGAACAGGAAGTCGAGCATCTGCGCCTTGTCCCACACGGCACTAAGCGCGGCCCAGGTGGCATCGCTGAGCGTGCTGGTTGCGATCAGTTCCTCTGTGGCGAGGATCACCTCGCGCTCGAACGGGGTGAAGTAGGGATCGGATGCGCCGACCTTGATCGGTTCGTACATCTCGGGATCGAGGCCGCACAGGACGCTGGTGTTGAGGTGGCTCGACCACATGAAGGTCGCCTTGGTCAGCCACGCCAGCCGCATGATCGCGATCTGGCGTTCCTTCACCGGCAGGGTGCTGGTCGTTAGCACGTGGATGTTGAAGGCGGAGAACACGTCCGCAAGCCTGGGATTGTGCGCTAAGGTCAGCAGTACCGGATGCCGGTCCGCGTCCTGGAAGAACCCGCCGCTCCATTTATCGAGAAACGCGCGCGTTTCCGGCCCGATCTCGTCGGGCCGGATCGGCGGCATGCGCGCGGGCGGGTCTTGGGGCGGCATGGGTTCTCTCCCTCTCCGTTTCGGCGGATGCTGAGCACTCGATTAGGAGTGAGGGGCGTGGGCTGTCAACGCGAAGCTGGAGGCACGGAAACGGGTCCGACGTATACATTGTCCACAGATAGGTCGCCTGCACGCCGCCGCTCGGACTGGCTGTGGCTCCCCTATACAGACGCCTCGTAGATTGCGCGGCCCGCCACCGGCATCGGCGCCTTGTAGACGGTTCCGGTGATCGATTCGGTGAAGAACAGCGTCTTGTTGTCGGGCCCGCCATAGCAGGCGTTGGTGGTGTACCGGCCTTCGGGCACGTCGATCCGCAGCATCGGCTCGCCGCGGTTGCTGAAGAGCCAGACCGCACCGAAGCCGACGTGACACACGGCCAGGTTGTCGTCCTCGTCGATGGCGATACCGTCGGGGCCGTTGCCGCCCGACATCTGGATGAAGGTGCCGACTTTGCTGACCGCCGCGCCGTCCATCACCAGCGGCAGGCGCCAGATCGCGTTCGCGCGGGTGACGGCGAGCAGCACCGCCGTCTCGGCCTTGTTGAGCACCAAACCATTGGGGCTGGGGATGCCGTCGAGCAGCAACTCGAGCTTGCCGGTGCCCGCCTTGATCCGAAACAGGCGGCCATTGGGATTGTGCCACCCCGATTGGCCCTGGTCGGTGAAGTAGATATCGCCGTTCCTGGCGATCGTCAGGTCGTTGCAGCCCAGGAACGGCTCGAGCAGGTAGCGTTCGAACCAGTAGTCCCACTTGCCGGTCGCGGGATCGCAGATGACCATGCCCTTGTGATGATCGGCGACGAGGATGCGCCCGTCGCGAAGGAACTTCATGCCGTTGGGCTGGCCGTCATACTCGAAGCCCACCTCGCACGTCCCATCCGGATCGATCCTGAACAGCCGGCCCCAGGGAATGTCGGTGACCCATAGGTTGCCCTGCTTGTCGAACACCGGCCCTTCCAGGAAGGCGGGAGCGGCGGCTCCGTTGAGCTGTACGTTCGCCCACTCCGAGCTCTGGTACCGGCGGAACTTGTCCGGGATGCGGCAGAACACTTCGGCCTGGATTGCGGGCGGGGCGGCAAACATGGCTCTCTCCTTGCGTGCTCTCTTGCCGCCCTGACCTAAACGCAGTTGACCTTGGCGCAAAGTGCTTTCAGGCACCGCGTGTATACATCAGGAGAGCAGTGTGAGCGCTGGCGAACTCGTCACCATCATCGATCCCATTCATCCCGCCGGTGTCGAGGCCCTGCTGGCGAGCGGCCATGCCCTGATCCAGGGCTCTTCCTGGCGCGAGGATCCACGATTGGACCAGACCAGCGTCATCCTGATCCGCACCAGTCCGCTGGGCGAGGACATCTTCGGCTCGATGAAGAACCTGAAGGCGATCGTGAAACACGGCGCCGGGGTCGACAACATCGCCATCCCCGCCGCCTCGGCAATGGGCGTGCAGGTCGCCAACACGCCTGGCGGCAACAACTCGACCGCGGTGGCCGAGGGCGCGGTCACCATGATGCTGGCCCTGCTGCGCCAGGTGCGCGAGATGGATGCACTGGTGCGGGAGGATCGCTGGAGCGAGCGCTGGGACATCCGCCTGGGTGACCTGACCGGCGCCAGGGTAGGCCTGATCGGCTTCGGCCGCATCGCCCGCTATGTCGCCCGGATCTGCGGCCCCGGCTTTGGCGCCGAGGTCGCTGCGTACGATCCGATGGTGCCGGATGAGGAGGTGCGCGCCGCCGGGGTGGAGCCGATGCCACTGACCGAGATCCTCAAGCGCGACGTCATCTCGATCCACACGCCGCTGACCGAGGGCACGCGCAACCTGATCGGCGCGGCGGAGCTTGCGCAAATGCATGCCAAGGCGATCATCGTGAACTGCTCACGCGGGGGCATCATCGACGAGGCGGCGCTGGTCGCGGCACTGGCGGCGCGCAGCATCGGCGGTGCCGGGATCGATGTGTTCGAGGACGAGCCGCCTGCCGCCGACCATCCGCTGTTCGACCTGCCCAACGCGCTGCTCTCGCCCCATGTCGCGGGCGTGACCGAGGCCGGGATGAAGCACATGGCGCTCCACTGCGCCGCCGTGATCGACATGATCCATCGCGGCGAAACCCCGCCGACACTCCTGAATGGCGACGCGCTGCGCTGAGGGGCGCGTGACCGGTCCGAAACCGGGTCTTAATGTACCTGCCAGTTCATTTACAGCATGGTATCCTTTTCCTGATCCAAGATGATCCAAGCCACCGACGGGCGTCCGCGAGGCAAGCGGCCGCCTGCAAAGGTGAGACACAAGGGAGAGGGTATGGTAGGGCCTCGACAGGTGGAGCGGGCGAGCATGAGCGCGTCCGAAGACAAGGAGCAAAGCGCCGCCATGAGCGCGCCAGAGGTTGTGCCAAGCCGCACCCGGGGACGGCCAAGCCCCGAGGCGGCTGCCCAGATCGACCGCGAGATTCTCCATGCCGCGCGCGACCTGTTCTTCGCGCATGGCTATGAGAGCACGTCGATGGCGATGATCGTCAAGGCGGCGGGCGTATCCAAGACCACGCTCTACGCCCGCTATGCGACCAAGTCGGACCTGTTCAAGGCCTCGCTCGACCTCACCGTCAGCCGCATCGAGAACGGGCAGCTAGACACCGGCAGGCGAAGGACGCGGGATATCGCTGGCGGCCTGATGGCGTTCGGCCGCCATGCGCTCATGATCAGCCGGCTGCCGCTCTGGACCAATTACGAACGGATGGCCTTGGCCGAAGGGCTGCGCTTTCCCGAACTGGGGCAACTCGTCGCGCATCGTATCGATACCGGGATCGAAACCGTCACGGCATTCATCACCGAAGCCGCCCCGCGCGAGGGGTTGGTCTGCGACGATCCCGAAGCCATGGCGACCAGCTATGTCATGGCATTGCGCGGCCATTACACGGCTTCGGTGCTCCGCGGTAAAGTGTCCACGGTGGAGGAATGCGACCATTTCCTCGGCAAGCTGGTGGCCATGCTGATCGCCGGATGCACGCGCAAGGCCTGAGGCACCGACGATCCACCCGGTATTTCTCCGCGGAAGCGCACGAACTTGCTTGCCGCCTTCGCAACTGCGGCATAGCCAAGGCGGGGGGCGGGTGAACGAAGCGGCAGCATAGCCGCCTGACAGGTATCCGTCCGTCGCCATGCCGGGGCCATGACTCCGGTTCGATCAAGAAGGAATGCCAACGCCGTGGTCACCATGAACGCTGCCATTCGGGAAACCGACGCGCTGATCGTCGACGTTCTGCGCCACCGCATCGGCAAGGACGAGCGCGCGGCCAAGCTGCACGACTGGTACAAGGCCTCGATCCTCGCGATCCGCGACGAGGTGATCGACCGCTGGATCGAGAGCACCCGGCGCACGTACGAGCAGGGTGGCAAGCGGGTCTACTATCTTTCCATGGAGTTCCTGATCGGCCGGCTGCTGCGCGATGCGCTGTCGAACATGGGCGTGACCGAGCAGACCGCGCAGGCACTGGCATCGCACGGCCTGGACCTGGCCGCGTTGGAAGAGCTGGAACCCGATGCGGCGCTGGGCAACGGCGGCCTGGGTCGCCTGGCGGCCTGCTTCATGGAGAGCCTGGCGACGCTCGACATCCCGGCTTACGGCTACGGCATCCGCTACATGAACGGCATGTTCCGCCAGCGCATCGACGATGGCTGGCAGGTCGAATTGCCCGAGACCTGGCTGGCCCATGGCAATCCATGGGAGTTCGAGCGGCTGGAAAGCACCTACCGCATCGGCTTCGGCGGCGAAGTCGTTGCGGACGGCGATCATGTCGTCTGGCACCCGGCCGAAGAAGTCGACGCGACTGCCATCGACACCCCGGTGGTTGGTTGGCGTGGCAAGCGCGTGAACACGCTACGGCTGTGGGACGCCAATGCGATCGACCCGCTCAAGCTCGACGCCTTCAACGCCGGCGACCATGCCGGCGCGCTCGCCGACCAGGTGCGCGCGGATTCGCTGGTGCGCGTGCTCTACCCGGCGGACTCGCACAAGGCCGGCCAGGAGCTGCGGCTGCGGCAGGAATACTTCTTTTCCGCCGCATCGGTGCAGGACATCGTGCGCCGGCACGTCCAGTACGAAGGCGATATCCGCACGCTGCCCGACAAGGCCGCGATCCAGCTCAACGACACTCATCCTGCCGTCGCCGTAGCCGAACTGATGCGCCTGCTGGCGGACCTGCACGGTCTGGAGTTCAACGAGGCCTGGGCCATCACGCAGAAGACGGTCAGCTACACAAACCACACCCTGCTGCCCGAGGCGCTGGAGAGCTGGCCGCTGCCATTGTTCGAGCGGCTCCTGCCGCGCCACATGCAGATCATCTACGCCATCAACAGCCGCGTCCTGCGAGAGGCGCGCGAGGCGGGGCTCGATGATGCGGCGATCGCCAACATTTCGCTGATCGACGAGAATGGCGAGCGGCGCGTGCGCATGGCGAACCTAGCGTTCACCGGTGGGCACTCGGTCAACGGCGTCGCCGCGCTGCACACCGAGCTGATGAAGCAGACGGTCTTTTCGGACCTCCACAAGCTCTATCCCACGCGCATCAACAACAAGACCAACGGCGTCACTCCGCGCCGCTGGCTGCAGCAGTGCAATCCGGGCCTGACCTCGGTGATCACCGACGCGATCGGCCCCGCGTTCCTCGACGATGCGGAGAAGCTGTCCGACCTGAACCCGCTCGCCGGCGACGCTGCGCTGGGCGAGAAGATCGATGCGGTGAAGCGCGCCAACAAGATCGCGCTGTCCAATCACATCAGGCAGGTCATGGGGATCAAGCTCGATCCCGAGGCCATGTTCGACGTCCAGATCAAGCGCATTCACGAGTACAAGCGCCAGCTGCTCAATCTGGTCGAGACCGTCGCGCTCTACGACCAGATCCGCAGCCACCCGGAGCGCGACTGGGTGCCGCGGGTGAAGATCTTCGGCGGCAAGGCGGCGCCCAGCTACCACAACGCCAAGCTCATCATCAAACTGTCCAACGACATCGCCAGAAGGATCAATGCCGACCCATCGGTGGGCGGGCTGCTGAAGGTGGTGTTCGTGCCCAACTACAACGTCAGCCTGGCCGAGCGGATCATCCCGGCGGCCGACTTGTCCGAGCAGATCTCGACCGCCGGAATGGAAGCGTCGGGCACCGGCAACATGAAGTTCGCGATGAACGGCGCGCTGACGATCGGCACGCTGGATGGCGCCAACATCGAGATCAAGGACCGGGTGGGCGACGACAACATCTTCATCTTCGGCCTCACCGCGGAGGAAGTCGCCGCGAAGCGCGAGGGCGGCTACGATCCGCGCGCGGCAATCGAGCAATCGCGCGAACTGGGGCAGGCACTCTCGGCCATCGCGACCGGCGTATTCTCGCGCGACGACAGCCGCTACACCGACCTGATCAACGGCATCTACGAACACGACTGGTTCATGGTCGCCGCCGACTTCGAAAGCTACACCGCGGCGCAGCGGGCGGTCGATCAGCGGTGGGAGGACGTAAATGCCTGGCGCGCTTCGGCAATTCGGAACATTGCCAATGTCGGATGGTTCTCGTCGGACCGCACCATCGCCGAATACGCGAAAGATATCTGGAACGTGACGTGAAGCCACCGCAGAGCGCCATCGAAGCGCTGCTCGAAGGGACGCATGCCGATCCCTTCTCGCTTCTGGGCGTTCACGAGGGGCCGGCCGGCACCTTGCTGCGCGCGATCCTGCCGGGTGCCGAGGAGGCAGAGGCCTTTACCCTCGACGGCACCGCGCTCGGCCCGCTCGAACGAGTCGATCCGCGCGGACTGTTCGAAGGGCGCTATCTCGGCGAGCGCGAGCCGATCACCTATCGCTGCAGCGCCGGCGGGCATGACTGGCTGGTCACCGATCCCTACAGTTTCGGCCCGGTGCTGGGTCCGGTCGATGATCTGCTGATCGCGCAAGGCACCCACTACCGCCTGTTCGACAAGCTGGGCGCCCACCTGATCGAGCACGAAGGCGCCCACGGCGTGCACTTCGCGGTCTGGGCGCCCAATGCCCGCCACGTCAGCCTGGTGGGTGACTTCAACGACTGGGATCCCAAGCGCTATCCCATGCGCCGGCGCACCGACATCGGCGTGTGGGAGATCTTCATCCCCGACATCGGCGAGTACCGCGCCTACAAGTTTCACATCGTCGGCGAGGACGGCACCGTCCAGCCGCTCAAGGCCGATCCGTTCGCCTTCGCCAGCGAAGTGCGACCCGCTACCGCGTCGATCACCGCGCGGCCGGCCAAGCCCGGTCCGGGCGGCGTGGAGTGGGGCGATGCCGCGCACCGCAATCACTGGGCCTCGGTCGATCCACGCCGGGTGCCGATCTCGATCTACGAAGTCCATGCCGGGTCCTGGCAGCGCGACCGGTTCAACTGGTTCCTCACCTGGGACGAGATGGCGGACAAGCTGATCCCCTATGTCATCGACCTGGGCTTCACCCACATCCAGTTCCTGCCGATCTCCGAGCATCCCTACGATCCCTCGTGGGGCTACCAGACCACGGGCCTGTTCGCGCCGTCCGCCCGCTTCGGCGACCCCGCCGGCTTCGCCCGCTTCGTCGACGGCGCGCATCGGGCAGGGCTCGGCGTGCTGGTCGACTGGGTGCCCGCGCACTTCCCGACCGACCAGCACGGCCTCGTCCGTTTCGACGGCACGGCGCTGTACGAGCACGAGGATCCCAAGCTCGGTTTCCACCCTGACTGGAACACGCTGATCTACAACTTCGGCCGGCGCGAGGTGTGCAGCTACCTCGTCAACAACGCGCTGTTCTGGGCCGAGCGCTACCATGTGGACGGCCTGCGCGTGGATGCGGTCGCCTCGATGCTCTATCGCGACTATTCGCGCAAAAGCGGCGAGTGGATCCCCAACCAGGAAGGCGGGCGCGAGAACTGGGAGGCGGTGAAGTTCCTGCGCGCCGTCAACCGCGCGGTCTATGGCACGCACCCCGGCTTCATCACCATCGCCGAGGAATCGACCGCCTGGCCGGGCGTCACCGCGCCCGCGCACGAGGATGCCCCGCGCACGAACCTGGGCTTCGGGTTCAAGTGGAACATGGGCTTCATGCACGACACGCTGCGCTACATGGGCCGCGATCCGGTGCACCGCCGCTACCATCACGACGACATCACCTTCGGCCTCGTCTACGCCTATAACGAGAACTTCGTCCTGCCGCTCAGTCACGACGAAGTGGTTCACGGAAAAGGCTCTCTCCTCAACAAGATGGCGGGGGACGACTGGCAGAAGTTCGCGAACCTTCGTGCCTACTACGCGTTCATGTGGGGGTATCCGGGCAAGAAGCTGCTGTTCATGGGGCAGGAATTCGCCCAGCGCCGCGAATGGAGCGAGGATCGTGCGCTCGACTGGGAATTGCGAGAATCCGCGCCGCACGAAGGCGTGCGCAATCTCGTGCGCGATCTCAACCGGCTCTATCGCGAGAAGCCCGCGCTCCACGCGCGCGATTGCGAAGGCGACGGGTTCGAATGGCTGGTGGCCGACGACAGCGAGAATTCGGTATTCGCCTGGCTGCGCAAGGCCCCGCATGGTCCGGCGATCGCCGTGGTCAGCAACATGACGCCCGCGCTGCGCACCAAGTACCGGCTGAAGCTGCCATGGGAAGGGCACTGGCGTGAGATACTGAACACCGACTCTCCCCACTATGCGGGCAGCGGCGTCGGCAATCTGGGACGTGTCGAGGCCAAGGGCGGGATCGCGGAAGTGACCCTCCCGCCGCTCGCCACGGTGATGTTCGAATATGCGGGCTGAGGCATCGCTGTCCTCCCCGGTACGGGGAGGGAGACCATCGGCGCAGCCGATGGTGGAGGGGAGTCTCCTTCACAGCAGCGCGCATGGTCGAGAGTCCCCTCCGTCAGCGCTGTGCGCTGCCACCTCCCCGTCTCGGGGAGGACACACAGAACAAGCAGGAGAGAGCCGCCGATGAACCGCCCCTCAGGCCAGCCGCTCGCGCGTGACGCGATGGCTTACGTCCTTGCCGGTGGACGCGGCAGCCGGCTGCATGAGCTGACCGACACCCGCGCCAAGCCCGCGGTGTACTTCGGCGGCAAGGCGCGCATCATCGACTTCGCACTGTCGAACGCGATCAACTCGGGCATTCGCCGCATCGGCGTCGCGACGCAGTACAAGGCGCATTCGCTGATCCGCCACATGCAGCGCGCCTGGAACTTCATGCGGCCCGAGCGCAACGAGAGCTTCGACATCCTGCCCGCCAGCCAGCGCGTCTCGGAAACGCAATGGTACGAAGGCACCGCCGACGCCGTCTACCAGAACATCGACATCATCGCCGCGCACGATCCCAAGTACATGGTGATCCTGGCGGGCGATCACATCTACAAGATGGACTACGAGTTGATGCTGCGCCAGCACGTCGATTCCGGCGCGGACGTGACCGTGGGCTGCCTGGTGGTGCCGCGCATGGACGCGACCGGCTTTGGCGTCATGCACGTCGACGAGGACGACCGCGTCACCGCCTTCGTCGAGAAGCCCGCCGATCCTCCCGGTATTCCCGGCCAGCCGGACATGGCGCTCGCCTCCATGGGCATCTACGTGTTCGACACCGATTTCCTGTTCGACCAGTTGCGTCGTGACGCCGCCGATCCGGACTCCAAGCGCGATTTCGGTGGCGACATCATCCCCTACCTTGTCAAGCACGGGAAGGCGCAGGCGCACCGCTTCACCGCCAGCTGCATTCGCGCTTCGGGCGAGTCGGAGGAATACTGGCGCGACGTCGGCACAGTGGATGCCTATTTCGACGCCAATCTCGACCTGACCGACACGGTGCCCAAGCTCGACCTTTATGACCGCGAGTGGCCGATCTGGTCGGATGCGGTGGTCGCCGCCCCGGCCAAGTTCGTCCACGACGAGGAAGGGCGCCGCGGCAGCGCGATCTGCTCGCTGGTTTCGAACGACTGCATCGTCTCGGGCGCGACGGCCACGCGCTCGCTGCTGATGACGGGCGTCAAGATGGGCAGCTTCTCTGCCGTCAGCGAAGGCGTGATCCTGCCCTACTGCAACATCGGGCGCGGGGCGCGGCTGAAGCGGGTGATCATAGATTCGGGCGTCCGTATTCCTGAGGGCCTGGTCGTGGGTGAGGATCCTCGGTTGGATGCCACCCGCTTTCGCCGTAGCAGCAACGGCGTATGCCTCATCACCAAACCAATGATCGACCGACTGATCAACTGACCATGCCGTTGCGCGTATTGTCGGTGACGTCGGAGGCGGTGCCGTTCGTCAAGACCGGTGGCCTCGCCGATGTCGCTGGAGCGCTGCCTGCGGCGGTGGCGCCGCATGGCATCGAAGTGACGACGCTGTTGCCGGGCTACCCGTCGGTGCTCGCCAAGCTGGGCCGCAAGCGCGTGGTGCACGTGTGGGAGAGCCTGCTGGGCGAACCGGCGCGTCTGCTCGCCGGCATGCTCGGCGATGCGCCGCTGGTGGTGCTCGACGCGCCCGGCCTGTTCGCGCGTGAGGGCAGCCCCTACCTCGATCCCGCCGGGCGGGACTGGGGCGACAACTGGCATCGCTTCGCCGCGCTCAGCCGCGCGGCGGCCGACATTGCCAGCGGCGCGATGGTGGTGCGTGGCAAGCGCCGGCTCTACGACGTGCTGCATGCGCATGACTGGCAGGCGGGCATGGCGCCGGCCTACCTGCACTGGGGCATGCCGCCCGAAGCGCCGATCGTCCCATCCGTGGTGACGATCCACAACATGGCGTTCCAGGGCTGGCAAGGCGCCGAGGTGTTCCCGCGCCTGGGCTTGCCGCGCGAGGCTTGGTCGATGGACGGGGTCGAGTACCACGGCGGCGTCAGCATGCTGAAGGCGGGCCTCGTCACTGCCAGCGCGATCACCACGGTCAGCCCAACCTATGCGCAGGAGATCCGGACGGCCGAGTTCGGCATGGGGCTGGAGGGCCTGATCGTCGCGCGCGGGCGCGATGTCTCGGGCATCCTCAACGGCATCGACGGTCAGGTCTGGAATCCGGAGGTCGACCCGCTGCTCGCCAAGCGCTTCACCGCCCGCGCGCTCGGCCGGCGCGTCGCGAACAAGCGCGCGCTCGAGGCCGAGTTCGGGCTGGAGCCGGGCGAAGGGCCGCGCGCGGGTGGGCCGATCTTCGTCGTGATCAGCCGGCTGACCTGGCAAAAGGGCATGGACGTGCTGCTCGAGGCCGTCGACCACCTCGTCGGCCTGGGCGGACGGCTGGCGCTGCTCGGTTCGGGTGAGCCGGAGGTCGAAGCCGGCTTCCACGCCGCCGCTGCGCGCCATCCCGGCCGCGTGGCGGTGCGCATCGGTTACGACGAGGCGCTGTCGCACCGCATGCAGGGCGGCGGCGACGCGATCCTGATCCCCTCGCGGTTCGAGCCATGCGGGCTGACCCAGCTCTACGGCCTGGCCTATGGCTGCGTTCCCGTGGTGGCGCGCACCGGCGGTCTCGCCGATACGGTGATCGACGCCAACCCGGCCGCGCTCGCCGCCGGCGTCGCCACCGGCGTGCAGCACGGCGCGGTGTCCTACGCCAGCCTGTCGGCGGGGCTGAGCCGCACCGTGGCGCTTTACAACCGTCCGGAGGAATGGCTGCGACTGCAGCGCAACGCCATGGCCTGCGACTTCTCCTGGGGCGCCAGCGGCAAGGCTTACGCCGAGTTGTACCGCTCGCTGATCCAGTGACGCAGCGCCTCGGCGCCTGGGTTGAGAACGGTGCGACACACTTCGCGGTTCGCGCGCCGCTTGCGGCACAAGTGTGGCTCTGCCTGTTCGCTGACGAGCGCGAGAGCCGCCATCGCCTGGTTCATGACGGCGACGACTGGCGCCTTGCCCTGCCCGGCGATCTCTCCGGCACGCGCTACGGCTACCGTGCAGAGGGCGAGTGGGCGCCCGAGCAAGGCCGCTGGTTCGATCCCGCCAAGCTGCTTGTCGATCCTTACGCGCGCGAGCTCGACCGCTGCTTTGTGCAGGATCCGGCATTGGCCGAGTACGGCATCGACACCGCGAGCATCGTCCCACGCGCCATCGTGCCTGCACCTGCGAGACCAGAGCTGCGCCGCCCGCCGCTGCCCGTGCGCGGCGGGCTGATCTACGAACTCAACGTCCGCGCCTTCACCATGCTGCACCCCGAGGTCCCCGAGGCGCAGCGGGGGACGATCGCGGCGCTGGCGCACCCGGCGGTGCTTGCGCACTTGCAAAAGCTCCACGTCGCCGCGGTCGAGCTCATGCCGATCGTCGCCTGGATCGAAGAGCGCCACTTGCCGCCGCTGGGCCTGCGCAATGCCTGGGGTTATAACCCGGTTGCGCCGATGGCGCTCGACCCGCGGCTGTGCCCGGGCGGAGTGGCGGAACTGCGCGATACGGTGGCCTCGCTGCAGGCCGCGGGGATCGCCGTGATCCTCGACCTGGTGTTCAACCACACCGGCGAAAGCGACGTGCATGGCGGCGTGCTGTCTCTGCGGGGGCTGGACGATGCCGCCTATGCCCGCGCGCCAGATGGCAACCTGATCAACGACACCGGCACCGGCAACACGCTGGACTTCGCGAACGCGGCGGTGCGGCGGCTGACACTGGACAGCTTGCGGCATTTCGTCTCCGCTTGCGGCGTGGACGGCTTCCGCTTCGACCTGGCGCCGGTGCTCGCGCGCGGACCGGGGTTCTCTCCGCAAGCCCCCATCTTCGCCGAGATCGCCGCCGATCCGCTGCTCGCCGATCGCATCCTGATCGCCGAACCCTGGGACACGGGGCCGGGCGGCTACCAGCTCGGCGCGTTTCCGGCGAACTGGCTCGAGTGGAACGACCGCTTTCGTGACGAGGTGCGTCGCTTCTGGCGCGGCGATGGCGCGATCGGCGCCCTGGCGACGCGGCTGGCGGGCTCGTCCGACCTGTTCGGGCATGACTGCCGCTCGGTCAACTTCGTCGCCGCGCACGATGGCTTCACCCTCGCCGATACGCTTGCCTATGTCGAGCGCCACAACCGGGCCAACGGCGAGCAGAACCGCGATGGGCATGGCGACAACCACTCGTGGAACAACGGGGTCGAAGGCCCGAGCGACGATCCGCGGATCCTCGACGCGCGGCGTGCGTTCGCCAAGGCCATGCTGGCCACGCTGTTCGCCTCGACCGGTACGATCATGATCAGCGCGGGCGACGAGTTCGGGCGCTCGCAGGGCGGCAACAACAATGCCTATGCGCAGGACAATGCCGTGACCTGGGTCGATTGGACCGGGCGCGACCTGGACCTGGAGGACCACGTCGCCGCGCTCGCGCTCTGGCGGGCGAAGCGGGCCGAGGCGTTCCTGCAGTTCCCGCAGGGCGAGTGGCTCGGGCGGCACGGGCCGATGACGGACGCGCAGTGGGACGAACCGGCCGCCGGCTTCGTCGCGTTCCGATCCGTGCGCTATGGCTTCGCGATCCATCGCGATGCGCGGCGGGTCGATCTTCTCGACTGAGGCGTGCCGTCCCGGCAGCAATCGCGAGTGACAGCCTTGCCATGCCCCGTTAAGGCGCGGCGCATGAGGGCCTTGCGCCAGACCCTGCTCCAACATCGCAGCCTTGCGCTGTGGCTGATAGCGCTTGCGCTGGCGATGAAGGCGCTGGTGCCGGGCGGCTTCATGCTGCGCGAAGAGAGCCAGGCGATCACGATCGCCATCTGCGGCGACGCCTCGGGCGCGCACCTCACCCGGCAGATCGTCGTACCTCAGCGCGAGACTCCGCAGGAGCGGGCGGCACAGCACACCAAGAGCGCGGCCTGCCCGTTCAGCGCGCTCGACATGGCGGGTACGCCGGGCGCCGATCCGGTGCTGCTCGGTCTGGCGCTCGCCTTCATCCTGGCAGTGGGCCTGGCCCCGCGCGCCGTCCTGCGCCTGCCGACGCGCGCCTACCTGCGTCCACCTTTGCGCGGGCCACCACTCGAAGCCTGATCCCTGCTCGGCTCCCGTGCGGAGCCACTTGCTCAACCCACGTCAAGCGCCGCGCACTTTCGCGCGCGCGGACGGTTCAGGAATCTTCGACCATGAAAGCCTCCCTTTTCGCGCTCGCCGCCGCGAGCGTGTTCGCCCCCTTGTCCGCGGTGCCCGCCTTTGCCGACGAGGCCAAGGACCCTACCATCATCGTGACCGGCCGTGCCGCCGCCGATGCTGCCGAAGAGCGGGTGCGCCAGACGCCCGGCGGCGCCGATGTCGTCGGCTACCAGGACTATGCCGACAAGACCGTCGTCTCCTTGCGCGACACGCTTGCGTTCTCGCCCGGCGTCTACACCCAGCCGCGCTTCGGGCAGGAGGTGCGGATCTCGATCCGCGGCTCGGGCCTCTCGCGCGGGTTCCACATGCGCGGGCTGACGCTGCTGCAGGACGGCGTGCCCATCAACCTCGCCGACGACAACGGCGACTTCCAGGAACTGGAGCCGATCTTCTTCGACCACCTGGAGGTCTACCGCGGCGCCAATGCCCTGCGCTTCGGTTCCGGCACTCTGGGCGGTGCGATCAACGGGGTGACGCCCAGCGGTGACACTGCCAAGGGCATCTATGCCAGGCTCGACGTTGGATCGTACGACTTCCTGCGCGGCCTGGTCTCTGCCGGATTCGGCGACGAGCGGGCGAGCGCCTGGGGTGCGCTGAGCGCCGACACCGGCGATGGCGATCGCGAACACGCCAAGCGCAACTCGCTGCGCGGTCACCTCAACGTCAAGCTCAAGCTTTCGGACACGGTGTCCACGCGCTTTTACGGCAGCGCCAACCACATCGTGCAGGAACTGCCCGGCGCGTTGACCGAGGCGGTCGCGCTCAGCCGTCCGAAGACCGGCAGCTTCGCCGGCGACCAGCACCGCGACATCGATTCGCTGCGCCTGCAGAACCGCACGCGCGTCGAGTGGGGCAGCACCAGCCTGGAAGCGGGGGTGTTCCTCAATTCCAAGGAGCTGTTCCACCCGATCTTCCAGGTCATCGATCAGAAATCGACCGACTACGGCGGTTTCGCCCGGCTGGAGCATGACGATCAAGGCCCGCTTGCCTTCACCCTCGGCGGCGAGATCCGGCGCGGAAGCACGCGGGCGCGCCAGTTTCTCAACGTCAATGGCCGGCGCGGCGCGCTGACTCTCGATGCCGATCAGGACGCGCGCACGGCCAACCTCTACGGCGAAGTGCGGTTCCGGCCGGTCGAACACCTGACGCTGATCGCGGGCGGGATCTACGCCGATGGCTGGCGAGCGCGAGAGGTCAGTTTCTCGACCGCACCGACGCAGAACGGCCGCATCGACTTCGACCAGTTCTCGCCCAAGTTCGGCATGCTGTTCGAGCCGGTGGCGGACGTCCAGCTCTACGCGAACTACAGTCGCTCGGCCGAATTTCCCGGCTTCGGCGAGGTGTTCCAGACGGTCGGCACCACCAGCACCTTCATCGGCGCGATTCGCCCGCAGCGCGCCTGGACGGCCGAGATCGGCACGCGGGGCAAGCGCGGGGCGCTCGGCTGGGACGTGTCGCTCTATCGCGCGACGCTCAAGGGCGAGCTGCTGCAGTACAACGTCAACGTGAACGGCGGCATCCCGGCTTCGACCTTCAACGCCGATCGCACGCTGCACCAGGGCGTGGAGGCGGGACTGACGCTGGAGCCCACCGCCTGGCTGCGGCTGCGCCAGACCTGGCAGTATTCCGACTTCCGCTTCCGCAATGACGCGGTGTTCGGCGACAACCGCCTGCCGGTGGTGCCGCGCCATGCCTTGCGCAGCGAGGTGCGGCTGGGCGGCGAGGCGCTGCATGTCGCGCCCAGCCTGGAATGGGTGCCGCAAGGTGCCTTTGCCGACTACGCCAACACGCATCGCACGCGGGGCTATGCGCTGCTGGGCGTAACGGCGGCCGCGCCCTTGCTGGACGGAGTCGACGTGTTCCTCGACGCGCGCAATCTCACGGGCAAGAAGGCGGTCGGCGACATTTCGGCAACGCTGCGGGCGACCGCGACCTCGGCGATCTATTACCCGGTGGAGCGCCGCGCGATCTACGGCGGGGTGCGCGCGCGGTTCTGACCCCGCGCTGCCCTCAGGGGCTCGTCGGGCCCGGGAACCGGCAGGGCCGCACGCTCGTTTGTCATGGGAACACATGGCGAACGATGGAGCGGACATGTCCGAAGAACTGCACAATCCCAAGCTCGACGAGCATCCTGGATCGAACGCCGAGAAGGACCCGGACAACTGGGTTTCCGGCCACGATCCGATGACGGGCGCGCAAGCCTCGTACCTCACGACGCTGTGCGAGGAAGCCAAGATCGACCCGCCCTCGGCGGACCTGAACAAGGCGGATGCGTCCAAGATGATCGACGAGCTGAAGCAGAAGCTGGGGCACTGAAGGGGCGGTTGCCGCCGCTCACCGTCATCTTATTCTCGTCGCCCCCGCGAAGGCGGGGGCCCCGCTTCTTTGCCGAGGTCCGAAGAACAAGCGGGGTCCCCGCCTTCGCGGGGACGACGGTGTTGGGGATGAGGGTGTCGCTAACGAAGGCGTGCTGGTTTGCGGGCGAGGCGTGACCTTACCGACACGCCCCACCGGCACACGCCTTGTCCGCCAAGGTCGATGGCGTGAGCACCTGTGGCAGCTTCTCGGGCGTACCCGACCCTGCCGGATACCACACGTATAGCGGCACCCCGGCTGCACCCTGCGCCGTCAGGTAGCGGGTGATCGCCGGGTCACGGCGTGTCCAGTCGCCGCGCAGCACGACGACGCCGGCCTTCTCGAACGCGGCGCGCGTCTCCTCGCGTTCGATGGCGACTTCCTCGTTGACCTTGCAGGTGAGGCACCAGTCGGCGGTAAACCAGGCGAACACCGGCTTGCCCGAGGCGCGCGCCTTTGCCAGCGCGGCCTCGCTGAACGGCCGGACGGCGAGCATGCTTGCAGAGGCAGCGCTCGGCGCCCGCTCGGTGAGCGGCAGCACGACCACAGCCATCGCGCCCAGCACGACGAGGCCCGCGCCGGTCGGCCGGATCGCCGCCTGGCCCTGGCGTTGGCGCCGGCCGGCGAGGGCGAGCAGGGCGACGAGCAGGACGGCAAGCACCACCGCCGCCAGCGCGAACCAGGGTCCGGCGATGCGGCTGGCCAGCCAGGCGAGGGCCAGCGCAGTCAGGCCCATCGGCACTGCCATCCAGCGCCGGAACGTGTTCATCCATGCACCCGGGCGGGGCATGCGGCGGCGCAAGGCGGGTACGAACGCGATCGCCAGGAATGGCAGGGCGATACCCACGCCCAACGCCGCGAACAGCGCCAGCGCGGGCAGGATCGGCAGCAGCAGCGCCGCGCCCATCGCGGTCGCCATGAACGGTCCGGTGCATGGCGTAGCCACGAACGCCGCGAGCAATCCGGTGGCGAAGGCGCCTTGCGGTGACCCGCTGCTCGCGAAGCCGGGCACCGCGAACTCGAAGAGACCCAGCAGATTGGCGGTGATCGCGCAGGCGAGCAGCAGCAGCGCGGCGATGACAGCGGGCTCCTGCAGCTGGAACGCCCAGCCGACTTGCTCTCCGGTCGCGCGCAAGCCCAGCAGCACCGCGCCGAGCCCCAGGCAGGCGAGCACGACGCCGGCGGTATAGGCCAGCCCCTCGACCCGCGCATGCGCCTCGCTCTCGCCCGCGCGGGCGAGGCTGATCGCCTTGAGGCTGAGGATCGGGAAGACGCATGGCATGACGTTGAGCAGCAAGCCACCCACCAGCGCTCCCAGCAGCAGCCACGGCAAGGCGGGCAATTCGCTCGTCCCAGGGCCGGACAGCGGCGTGCCGCCCATGGGTACTGCGCCGGGCGCGGCACTCAGGGCGATGCCGCTGCCTTCGCCATCAAGCCGCAGCACGGCGTCGACCGTTGACGGCGACGCAGGCGCGAACTTCGCGCGCGGGATGGTGACGAGCAGGGTGTCGCCCTGGCGCGTGAACTGTTGCGGGGCGGCGTAGTCGACCAATTTGTCCTGCACCACGAACAGGTGCGGTGCGGCGAGCGGCGCGGTGGCGGGCAGCGGGATCGCGAAGCGCACGGCGGTGGGCTCCAGCGCGAACCTGGCCCGAGAGCCGAGCGGTGCGGGCAGGCGGCGCGTCCACTCCTCGAACTCGCGCGCATGTGCCTGCGCTCCGACCGTAATCTCGACGGCGAGCTCGGCCGACTCCGGCACGCAAAGCTGCTCCGTGCACGCGAGCCACTGCGCCTTGACCCGCACCGGTAGCTTCATCCCCGCCTTGGCCCCGGCCGGCACGGAGAAGGGCACCAGCACGGCGTACTCCTTCTCGTAGACGTGGTTCATCAAGCCCGAGACGAGCAGCGTCTGGGGCACCGGGTACTGCGGCTCGCCCGCCTTGGCGCCTTCGGGCAGCGACCAGTCGAGCTGCATGCCAAGGCCCGCATCGCCGGGATTGCGCCAGTAGCCATGCCAGCCCGGTTCGGGTCGCATGCGGATCGCGAGCTGCGTGCCGCTACCCGGCGCGGAAGGTCCGGCGACGAGTTCGGCCGCGATGTGGTTGGGCGCGGCCTGCGCGGCGCTCGGCAGTAGCAGCAGAGCAAGGGCCTGCCATAGAACTGCAACAAGCAGGGCATAGCGGCGCCCCAGTGACGACCGGCGGAGCGCCGACCGGTTCATCGGCCTCAGGCAGGTCCATCGCGGACGGAGTGGCTTGCGCGTTGGCGGCATTGCGGTCATCGACGCCTCTGCTCCTTTCGCAAGGACAATTCAAGGAATCCTCCCCATGCGTGCTGCACGTGTCGCCCTTGCCTCGCTCGCGTCCGCCCTGGCGCTGACAGTCGCGCTGCCTTCGATGGCGCAGGAAACACCGCCGCCGGTCCCTGCCACGCCCGCACCCGCCCCCGCCCCGAAGCCAAGGCTGATCCTGGCGATCTCGATCGACCAGTTCTCCGCCGACCTGTTCGCGCAGTATCGCGAGCACTTCACCGGCGGCTTCGCGCGACTGCTGACCGGTGCGGTGTTTCCGCAAGGCTTCCAATCGCACGCCGCGACCGAGACCTGCCCCGGCCACTCGACCCTGCTGACCGGCGCGCATCCCTCGCGCACCGGTGTCATCGCCAACAGCTGGTACGATGCGAAGCTGGGCCGCGAAGTCTACTGCGCCGAGAACGAGCGCGATCCCAGGAGCAGCGCGAAGGAACCGGTCGTCTCCAACTGGCACCTGAAGGTGCCGACGCTGGGCGACCTGATGAAGCGCGCGAACCCTGCCGCGCTGAACGTCGCCGTATCGGCCAAGGATCGCGCGGCGGTGATGATGAGCGGCCACGATGTCGACGCGGCGTACTGGTGGCTGGGCAAGGGTTTCACCACCTATCAGGGCCGTGCTGTCTCTGCCGCCGTGCAAGCGCAGAACGTGGCGACGGGCAAGCTGATCGACGCCGGCGCGCCCGCGTTCTCTCTGCCGCAATGGTGCGAGAAGGTGGATCGCGCGACGCCGGTGAAGGACTTCACCATCGGCACCTACCGCTTTCCGCTCAAGGCCGGCGACACCAAGAGCTTCGGCCGCACGCCTCGCATCGACGCGGCCACCGGCGAACTGGCGGTGCGGCTGGTCGACGAGATGGGGCTGGGCAAGGACGATGTCACCGACGTGCTCTCGGTCAGCTTCTCGGCGACCGACTACGTCGGCCATGCCTATGGCACCGAGGGCGCCGAGATGTGCATCCAGCTGGCGCAGCTCGACCAGACGCTGGGTCGCCTCTTCGCCGAGCTCGACAGGCGCGGGGTCGACTTCCTGGCGGTCCTGAGCGCCGACCACGGTGGCATCGACGCGCCCGAGCGGCTGAAGCTCCAGGGTTTCGCGAGCGCGCAGAGGATCGATCCGGCGCTGACGGCAGAGCAGCTGTCGGCCGCGATTTCGCGGGATACCGGGGTCACGGCCAAGTCAGGGCAGTTGCTCCATGGCGCGGGCGCATCGGGCGATATCTGGTTCGCGCCGGGGCTGACGCCGGCGCAGCAGAAGAAGGTCACCGCCGCGTTGCTCAAGCGCCTGGCCGCGCATCCGCAGGTCGCTGCGGTCTATGACGCGAAAGCGCTGGCCAAGCTGCCGGTGCCACAGGGCAATCCGCAGGACTGGACGGTGGAGCAGCGTGTGCGTGCCTCGTTCGATCCGGAGCGCTCGGGCCAGGTCATGATGATGACCAGGCGCGGCGTCGTCCCCGGCGATCCGCAGCCCGGCTACACCGCCACCCACGGCAGTCCCTGGGACTACGATCGCCGGGTGCCGATGCTGTTCTGGCGCAAGGGGATGGCCGGGTTCGAGCAGCCCGATCCGGTCGAGACCGTCGACATCGCGCCGACGCTTGCGGCCGCCATCGGCCTGGCTGAACCTGTGGGCACCTGGGACGGGCGCTGTCTCGACATCGACGGCTCGGCGGCCGATACGTGCAGGCGATGAACGCAGAGTCGAACGCTAGCACACCGGCGGCCGCCCCCGAGCGCCGCGACCTCGTGATCCTGGGCGGCGGGCTCGTCGGCATGACGCTGGCGCTCGCCGCCGCGCGCCAGGGCCTGACCAGCCATGTCGTCGATCGCGCCACGCCTGCCGAACTGACCGCGGAGGGCGCGGACGGGCGCGCCTCGGCGATCTCGACCGCCAGCTGGAACCTGTTCACCAACATCGGCGTCGCGTCGCGCCTTGATGCGCTGGGCTGCCCGATCGAGGCGATCGCGGTGACCGACGGGATGAAGCCCGGCCGCATCGACTTCCGCCCGACACCCGAGGAGGGCACGCTCGGCCGCATGTTCGCCAACCGCGACTTGCGCCTTGCCCTGTTCGAGGCCGGTGAGGCGGAGCCAGCGATTGCCTGGCACACCGGCGCCACCGTCATGCGGCGGACGCGCGGACCTTACGGCGTCGAGGTTGAGCTGGCGGACGGCACGATTTTGGCGGGCAGCCTGCTCGTCGCCGCCGAGGGCCGCCAGTCGCCCACGCGCGATGAGGCCGGGTTCGCCTACGCCAAGTGGGACTACCAGCACCGTGCTATCGTCACCGGCCTGACGCACGAGAAGCCGCACGAGGGCGTCGCCTGGGAGATCTTCTACCCCGACGGCCCGTTCGCGCTGCTGCCGCTGCTCGACCTGCCCGATGGCCGCCATCGCTCGGCGCTGGTCTGGACGGTGGCCGAAAAGGACGCAGCCGGGATCACCAAGCTGCCCGATGCGGTGTTCCGCAGCGAAGTGGCGGCAAGGATGCACGACGTGTTCGGCCGCATCGAGCTGGCGGCACCGCGCATGTCGTACCCCTTGCGCTTCCACCACGCCGCCCGCGTCACCGAGGACCGTCTGGTGGTGATCGGCGATGCGGCCCACGGCATGCATCCGATCGCGGGGCAGGGCCTCAACCTGGGCCTGCGCGATGTCGGCGCGCTGGTCGAGGTGCTGGGCGAGGGCGCGCGGCTCGGCCTCGATCCCGGCGACGCGCAAGGGCTCGCTCGCTACGAGCAGTGGCGCAGCCTCGACGCGTTCATGGTCATGTCGGTGACCGACGGGCTCAACCGGCTGTTCGGCATCCCCGGGCGTTTGCCGTCCGCCGCGCGGCGCCTGGGCATGGGCGCGGTGCAGCGGCTGCCGGTGCTGAAGCGCTTCTTCATGGACGAGGCGCGGGGCGTCTCGGGCAAGCTGCCGGAGCTGCTGCAAGGCTAGGCTCAGAGGCGCGCGCAGTCCCTCAGGCGCTTGCTGCGCTGGGCAGGAGGCCGAACCGCTCGCGCCCGGCCCAGCGTGCGACCAGCAGCGCCGCCGCGAACGTCAGCCCGACGGCGAGGCCGATCCATACGCCCAGGCCGCTCAGCGGCGTGCGCAAGCCGAGCCACCAGGCGACCGCGAACCCGCCCGCCCAGTAGCTGGCGATGGCGATCACCATCGGCACGCGCGTGTCCTGCACCCCGCGCAGCACGCCGGCCGCGACCGCCTGTGCGCCGTCGACCAGCTGGAACGCCGCGGCGACCAGCAGGTACTGCAGCGCGAAGCCGACCAGCACCGCGTTGGCGGGGTCGGACGTGTCGACGTAGAGCGAGACGATCGCTTCGGGCACCAGCAGCATCACCGTCGCCGAGACGCCGACGAAGACGAGCCCGGTCAGCAGCGCGGCCCAGCCGGCGCGGCCGATCGCGGCCCGGTCGCCCGCGCCGAAGTGATAGCCGACGCGGATGGTGGCGGCCTGGCCGATGCCGAAGGGCACCTGGAAGAAGATCGCCGCGATCTGCAGCGCCACGGTGTGCGCGGCCAGCTGCGCCTCGCCGATCAGGCCCATCAGGAACGCGGCGGAGCTGAACAGTCCGCCTTCTGCCATCAGGGTCAGCGCGATCGGCAGGCCGAGCGCGACCAGCTGGCGCATGCGCGACCACTCGGGCCGCCACCAGCGTCCGAACACGTGCGTGCGCCGCAGCCGCCGGTCCGATCGGATCGCCACGCAATAGGCCGCGACGGTCGCGCAGGCGGTGATGAAGCTGGCAAGCGGGGAGCCCAGCAGGCCCAGCTTGGGGGCGCCCAGGTGCCCGAAGACCAGCGCCCAGTTGCCAAGCGCATTCACCGCGATCGACAGCCCGGTGATCACCGTGGCGAACACCGGCCGGCCCATGGCGGACACGAATGTGCGCAGGACGTTGACGACCAGCATCGGGATCACGCTGAGCGCGCAGACCTCCAGGAAGTCGCCCGCCAGGCGCGCCAGCACCGGCTGCTGCCCGGTCGCCAGCACGATCGCCTCGCCGTTGAGGCACACCGCGATGCCGAGCACCCCGAGCAGAGCGCAGAGCCATAGTGCCATGCGGACCGAGCGGCGCACCTCGCGCACCGCGTGACGGCGGCGGCCGAGTTCGGCGGCGATCAGCGCGGCGACCACGCCGGTGAGGCCGTAGAACGCCATCAGCATCAGCGCGAAGATCGCCACCGCCAGGCTCGATGCGGCGAGCGCCTCCTGCCCCAGTCGCGAGACGAACATCACGTCGGTGGCGAAGACCGCCATCTGCAGGATGTTCGCGGTCGCGAGCGGCGCGGACAGGCGCAGCGTCGCGGCAAGTTCGGCGCGAAACAGGCCTCGCTGTACGGTTCTGCCGGACAAGCGGGCGAAAAGGGGTGTGGCGGTCATGATCTGGTCGTGTGTGCGGAGCCGCGGAGCGCAAGATGCGTGGCGGATCGGTGCGATACGCACTGCGGTCCCATGCGCAAAGCGATTTTACCCAGCTTGGCAGCGCCGCGGGTTCTGTCATAGGCTGGTGCAACGATTTTGCGGAGAGAGGCAGACATGACCATGCGCAGGCGGCCCGTCACCCTGGCGGCGATCACGATGGCGCTCGCGCTGACGAGTGGCTGCGGCAAGGGCGAGCAGAATGACGCGGCCGGCACGCCATCTCCGACGCAGAACGCGGCTGCGACTACGGTAGCGCCCACGGTAGCGCCTGCGGTGGCGGCCGCTTCGCCACCGCCCGCCTTCGCGGTCTGCGCCTCGTGCCACGCGGTGGTGCCGGGGCAGAACCGGATCGGCCCGAGCCTCGCCGGCGTTTATGGCCGCAAGGCTGCATCGATGCCCGGCTATGCCTATAGCCCGGCGCTGAAGAACGCCGGGATCGTCTGGGACGATGCCGCGCTCGACCGCTGGCTGCAGGGTCCCGTCCAGATGGTGCCCGGCACCAAGATGGTGATCGGCCTGTCCGATCCGCAGGGACGCAAGTCGGTGATCGAGTACCTCAAGACGCTCAAGTGAGAACTGGTAAGTGAGATCCGGCGGATGAGCTCGGTCGCGCTCACGCCCGAGCAGGCGCGCTGGAGCGAGTCGATCCGCCAGCGTCTCGCGGCCTGCACCCAGGCGGGCGACGCGCGCAAGGCGCGGGCTTATGCGGACTGCTTCGCCGAAGATGGCGTGCTGGAGTTGGACGGTGAGACGCTCGCCGGACGTGCGGCGATCTTCACCTGGATGAGTGCGCCTTCGGTGATCCCGCAACCGGCAAGCGGCGCCCCCTCGTTCATCAGCCACCATCTGACGACGTCGCACATCGCCTTCGCGGACGAGCATACCGCCGCCGTGCGCACCTATTGGCTGGTCACCAGCGCAGCCGGGCTCGACCACAACGGCTTCTACGTCGACCGGCTGAGGCGCGAAGGCGAGGACTGGCTGATCGCGCATCGCCGGCCCAAGACCCTGTGGGTCGCCCCGGCGAGCATGCTGCGGACGTGAACTGAGCTCGTAGCGGGTGGGTGCATCGGATCGTCAGATCCACAAACACTTCGTCGCCCCGGACTTGATCCGGGGCTCCGCTGCCTTTCGCCAAACCGCAGAAAAGAAGCGGGATCCCGGGTCAAGCCCGGGATGACGAGCTCTGGTCAACCGGGCGAGAACTCGAGCAGTGGTCAGGGCTTAGCAGCCGCCGGAGAGGCCCTGCCCGGCGCAGGAGCCGGAACTGTTCGTCATCGAGCGGATCGCCTCGCGCTCACGCTCCCAATCCCGTTTCGTCTTGCAGACGCGGCGGGCCCTTACCAGCGAGCCGGTTTCGGTGAACCGCTTGCAGATCATCTTCTCGCCCTTGTCCGCCGACTTCTCGCGATCGTCTGGCTTCGGCGGCTCGGCCGCGAGCGTAGAGGCCGTGAAAACGAGCACCGCCGACAAGATCCATCGCCGCATGTCCAACCTCCTTCGCGCAACGGGTGGAGCATAGCACATCCGGATGGCTGTTGAAGCTTGGCTCGACCGGGCCGCTATCGCCCAGTTGCGGACGTTCAATCGGACCGTCATGCTCGGCTAATGCAGCGCTGGCCTTCAGCTTTTGTTCTTCTTGCTTGTCTCGGCGCATCGCCGAGTGACGAGCCCGAATGCCCCATGCCCACCGGACCTGTCATCCCCGATGAAAAGACAGCATGAGCGGTAGCCAAAGCAGTCATCTCGGCTCAGCCCGCGAGTGAACGGCTGCGCAAACACCGGCTTCGCATCAGGGGAGGTAGCCTGACCGAAAAATCTTGGTTCGCCTATCAAGGCCCTGAGAACAAGCCGAAGATCGCCCGCAAAGAGATCGGCGTTGTCGTGGGCGGTGGAGGTCTATCCATGCGGATCGATCGCTGCACAGGCGCGATTAGCGACTTGCGTTACGTTCGATAGAACGGCAACTTACCGCGACTTCCCGGACGAAAGTCGCCTAACCGGGGACGCCCAATAGCGGATGTCGCCACATGCCGTTATCGTGCGCTGATGCGCTTCTTCGCCTCCATAATCGCGATGCTGATCTTAGTAGCGTGCGGCAACGATAGCTCGCCTAAGATCGACCGAATTGAGATGAGGCGCTCCGGCGGAGCCTCTGAAGATGTCACCATTACCTCAGCGGGTGTCGGGCGTTATTCGATCTTCGATCCTAATCGCTCGTCCGAGCCGACGAGCGGCGAATTCCGAATGACGCACAAGCAGTTGGCTGGGTTCTTAGCGAGGCTGGAGCGCTACCGGGCGAAAGCCGAGCGGTACACTGATGAAAGCGCCATGCGATACGTGAGGGGTACGTGCCCAGAAGGGGCGGCGCGTGCTTCCGATATGGGTGCTATGTACATTCGCTGGATTGGTCCGAAGTATGACGTGCACTTCTTAATGGACTTTGGATGCGATGCCGCTCGTAGCGCTGCCCGGAACAGTAGGATGCATCAGACCTTCGAACAATTGCCGCTACCGCGCCTTTGATTTCCTTTCGCTAACGACCGCTCGCCATCCTTAGCCGACGTCACCCGGAACTTGTTCAGGGCCCACTTTGCCATGAGTGCGAGGCTGTGATTGGCAATCCATGTTGGCGGTCTACGCCAGCTATGCCCGGGCAAGCGGCGCGATGGATCCTGAAACGAGTTCAGGATGACGGCTTTTCGAGAAGCGAGCGCGGCTGACCACTCGCTCCATCATCCGCAGCGCTCGTTGCACAACGAAAAAGGGCGGCCCCGAGAGGCCGCCCTTCCTGTTTTTCCGTTCCGAAGACCGGAAGACGAGATTACTTGACCTCGACGGTGCCGCCGGCTTCCTCGATCTTCTTCTTGATCTCTTCGGCTTCGGCCTTGTTCACGCCTTCCTTGATCGCCTTGGGAGCGCCCTCGACCAGAGCCTTGGCTTCGGCGAGGCCCAGCGCGGTGATGGCGCGGACTTCCTTGATGACCTGGATCTTCTTGCCACCGTCGCCGGTGAGGATGACGTCGAATTCGGTCTTCTCTTCGACGGCTTCAGCTGCAGCGCCACCGCCGGCAGGGCCGGCAACGGCAACGGCGGCAGCGGCGGAAACGCCCCATGCCTCTTCCAGAGCCTTGGCGAGGTCAGCGGCCTCGAGAACGGTCAGCTTCGAGAGTTCTTCAACGAGATTGGCGATATCGGCCATGGTATTTCACTCCTAGTTGTGGTCCCGGCGCCGAAAGGCGACCGGGCAAATCGCTGTGCAATGCTTGATCAAGCTTGTTCGTTGTCGCGATTTCCGAGCCGCCAAGCTGCGCTTGGCTAGAAATCGCTTAGCGAAGCTTAAGCGGCGTCCTTCTCGGCATAGGCGTTGAAGACGCGCGCCAGCTTGGACGCCGGAGCGACCGTGAGCTGGGCGATCTTGGTCGCCGGTGCCTGGATGAGGCCGATAAGCGTGCCACGCATCTCGTCGAGCGAGGGCATCGAGGCGAGTGCCTTGATGCCGTCCGCGTTCAGAACGTGCGTGCCCATCGAACCGCCGACGATCTCGATCTTGTCGGTCGTCTTGGCGAAGTCCACGACTGCCTTGGCGGCAGCGACGGGATCGACCGAAGTGGCGATCGCCGTCGGACCCGTGAACATCGAATCGATGCCCGCGTAGTCCGTGTCCTTGATGGCAAGCTTGGCCAGATTGTTCTTCGCAACCTTGTAGGTCGCGCCCGCATCGCGGACTTTCGTGCGCAGGGCGGTGGACTGGGCCACCGACATGCCGAGGTTGCGGGTGATCACCACCACGCCGACCTCGTTGAACGTCGCGCTGAGCTGGGCGACCGATTCGGCTTTCTGCGAACGATCCATGCCTTACTCCTTCACAATGGCCGCCTTGGACATGCGCCCGCAGCGACCGGCTACGTTTTTCCCGTGCCGCTGCGTGCGGCATGGAAGATCCGTTCGATGGGGAAGGAGCCCGCGCCCGAAGGCCCGGCAAGCGGCACCGCGCATGGAAGCGAAGGGCCGGGAAATTCTCTGTCCCCGTCTAGGCTGGAAATTAAGAGGGAAACCCCCACCAGCTGTCTCGGACGGCTGACTCGACACCCGAAGGGATCGGTCGGGGCGGGCATCTGCGGCAAAGTCCGCCGCGAGTCAAGCTTGCAGGCGCGCACCGCGGCCGTTTGCCGGGACCGGCGCTCGCTATCTGGGAAGGACCAGCTCGACCCGCCGATTGCGCGCCCGGCCGGCAGGATCGTCCTGGCCGGAAAGCGTCTCGTTGGGCGCGATCGGTGCCTTTTCACCCTCGCCGCTGGTCTCGATGGCGCGCTTGCGTACGCCGACCTGCTTCATGAGCCATGCCGCCACGGCTTGCGCGCGATCTTCGGACAGCTTTTGATTATAGGCGTCGTCGCCCTTGCTGTCGGTATGACCGATCACCTTGATCGGACCGGCGGGCGCAGAGCGGATCATCCGTGCCGATGCTTCCAGCTGCTTGGTGGCATCCGGATTGAGCTCCGCGCTGTCGAACGCGAACAGCGCATCGGTCGGCAGGTCGATGATCGTGCCCATGTCGGTCACCCGCACGTTCAGATCGCTGAGCGCGCTGTTCAGGGGGCTGACCTGACCGACCAGCCCTCCCGACTTCGGCCGCTGCTCGCCTGGCGGCGGCGGGGGCGGCGAGGTCCGCGCGGCGGATGGCGGCGCATCGCTGCTGCCCGGCTCCGGCGCGCGCTCGTCCGAACAGGCCGCCGATGTCAGCACCAGCACCGCCAGCAGGGTAACGCGCATCAGCGGGTTACCGGTATGCCATCGAAGGGCGCGACGCCGGGAAAGTTGATCGAAACCGTCTTGGCCTCGGCGGAGGGTGCCGCGAACTTGGCCCAGATCACGCCCGGCTTGATCTCGCACGAGGCCATGATCGAATCGCCGGCGATGTTGGACGCCAGCCAGTTGCCCTCGTTGTCCTTGAGGATGCCGATCCGCTGCGAAGTCGCATCATCGATCACGCTGATGTTCGAGGCGCGGAAGCTCTCGCTGTTGATCTTCTCCGAGCTCGAACAGCGCATGGTGACGGTCAGGATGTCCCCGGTCACCGCGACCTTCATCAGATCGACCTGCGACCCGTCGGGACCGGGCTGGCTCTGAATCGCGGTCTGGGCCGGCATCGGGGTGACGGGCGGCTCGGCCGCTTCGGGAGCCGGTGTCTGCCGCGTGACGCCGGCGGCGGGTGCATTCTCGGCCGTATCGGAGCCGGGAGCCGGCTGGGGATTGCTGTTGCAGCCGGCCAGCACCAGGCTTGCGAAGCCTGCCAGAGCAGCGTTCCTGATCATCCTGTCCATCGCGTCCTCCTCGATATGTTCATGGTGATACGCTTGCAGGACCGATGGGTTGCGACAAATGGATACCGACAGGCGGCTCCAGGCGCGTGACGACTATGGCGTCTCCGCAGCGTCGTAGCCCAGCAGATCTCCCGGTTGGCAGCCCAGTTCGCGGCAGATCGCTTCCAGGGTGGAGAAGCGGATCGCCTTGGCCTTGCCGGTCTTGAGGATCGAGAGGTTGGCCAGCGTGATGCCGATGCGCTCGGCCAGTTCGGTGAGCGTCATGCGGCGCTCGTAGAGGAGATCGTCGAGTTTCACCACGATGCGGGTTCCTTCGGACTCTTCGCGGTCTTGGGTGGGGGTTTTGGGGCGCGGCGCCATCACACGGTGCCTTCCAGTTCGGCGCGCATCGCGGCACCCTGGCGGAACACGCGGGCCAGGATGAACAGGATCAGCATCAGCAGAAGGCCGTTGCCCGAGATGCCAAAGCCGAGGTCGTCGATCTGGGTGTGGCCCCTGCTCGATTTCTCCAATTCCGTCCCGATCCAGACCGCAAGTGCGCCGATCGGCAGAGTGACAAGTTGCAACGTCAGGGTCAGCCAGGCCATCTGGGTCAACCGGTTGGCATTCTCTGGCACGAATGGATCGCCGGCGCCGACGGTGTCGACGATGCGCTTGAGCAGCTGGAACAACCGGAACACGATGAGCACGGTTATCGCGGCGAACAACAGGATCGCGCTGCAGCCCCACAGGAACATGCCGGTCGGGAAAACCGTGGCTTCCTTTGCCAGTTCGATGGTTATCTCGTGCTGGAAGATGTGGATCATCGGTATCGCCACAAGGCAGGCAGCGGCGGCGATGAGCATGCAGCCCATCAGGAACCACAGGATGCCCTTGGCAATGGCGAGCAGCGGATCGCGGGTGATCGAAGTCATGGCAGGCCCCCTTCGTGTCTGGTCGATTACATCAGCACCGGCGACGAGGGCGCCGCGGCGAACACGACGGCACCGCGGGTCATGGTCGACGTGGACTGGTGCGTTGCAGCGGCACTTTGCGGCAGCGGGCCGGACAAGGTCGGGCTCCACAGCGCGAAGGTAATCGCGGCGGCGAAGAGGATGGCAAGCGGGCGTTGATGGGTCAGGGTCATGTTCGTTCTCCGATATGGTCTATATCGACTTTCAATATGCTCGTCTCGGCATATCGTCAATCAATAATATCGAAAAACGATGTGTAGATTATCGAGCCTCGGGAACGTGGTGGAGGACGCACGAAGAAAGGGGCGGCTTTCCGACGTGGAAAGCCGCCCCTTGTCAGCCCCGATGGGGGGGCTGGATCAGGCCGTGACCAACGGGGTGTGTGCAGGGGTGGAGGGCTTGGTCGACGGACTGTAGGAGCGCCAGTCGAACGGCGCGCTGCGCTGGGCTTCGGCCTCGCGCTGCTGGAGCAGCAGTCTCGCCCGCTTGCGCCGCGCCTTGCGCGAGGTGAACGGGTTGGCCTCGTCCGGGGCGGCATCGACCATCCGGTCGAGCACGGCGGTGCGATCATCGGCAGCCATCGGCTCGCGCTCCATAACCTGCGTTTCGGCATCTTCTGCTCGGATCGGCGCCAAGCCATAACGCCACTCGGTCTTCTGCGCCTGTCGCGGGGTGCCGAACACGGGCGCGGTTCGCGGCGGGGCAACCTCGTCATGAACCGGTTCGGCGGCAAGGCTCCGGTCCGCCAGGGTTTCGTCCGCGAGATAAGCTTCGTCGGGCGCCGTCCGGCGGCGGCGCGAGCGGAACGCGGCATAGCCGACGGCACCGATGCCGAGCGCGGCGAGCAAGCCGGCAAGTGCCTCTCCGGGGATGCCGTCATCCGGGCTCGAAGCCGGTGCGGCTGGCGAGGGGGTGTCCTGCGCCACGGCCGGACGAGTCGGCGCATCGTTCAGGATGTTTGCGCTCGATGCACGCGGCGGCTCGGTTGCCGTTGCGGGTGCAGCCGCAGCACGACGCGCCGGTGTGTCTGCCACCTCAGCGCGGGCGGGCGATGGAGTCGCGCCCGACGCGCGCCGGGGAGCGGCGCTGGCGCTGCGGGGCTCAGCCGGACGAGCCGTCTGCGAGCGGGGCGGAGCGGTTTCGGCCTGAGTCGTGGTAGCCTGGGTGGTGGCAGCCTGAGTGGTGATCGGGGCCTGCACCGGCGCCGGCGCCGAAGTGGTGGTCACATCCGGCAGCACGATCGTGGGTGCGGGCGCCGCTGCAGCAGCGGCCGGCGTTGCCACGCTCGTCGTCGCAGGTGCGGTCGTGGTCTCCGGGGCTGCCGGCGAAGCGGTAACGGGCGGAACCTTGATCGTCGGTGCGGCTTCCTGAGCCAGAACCGGGGTGGAACCGAGCGCGAGAACCGCTGAAATCGCGGCGGTCGCGCTAAGCGATCGAGTGAGTGTCTGTGTCATGACTGGTAGAATGCGCAATCGACACCGCAGTTACAGTGCTAATACTCATTTTTCCGATGAGTTGACATGGGAGTTGCGACCGATTGAGTGTTGCTGAACTAGCTAAGCTTTTAGGGAGACGCTTTCTGGGCTTGCTTGTGCCGGTCATGATGACTTCACGCTGCACGGCATTAACTTGCGGTTCAGTTGTGTTAACGCTCTGCATTCGCATCAAGGAAGACCCGATATGCCCCGAGCGTTCTCTTCTTCCGTCAGAATGGAGTAGACTGCACTGCGTTGCCGGATGACGAGCGGCATTCGTCGTCTCGCCAGCGCACGTCGCCGCGCAAAACACAGTTGCCGCCCGTTTGACAGCGAGCCGGCACGGTCCTATATGGCGGGTCCAGCTCGGCGCTTCGAGCAAGGTGAGTCCAGCGCGGGGACTCGTCACGGAAGGAAGCGGAACCCGAGTATCCATCTGACGCAACAGGCTGCGAAGCGCAGGACTGCCACTTGGCAGCGTGCGTCCGCGGCCTTTGTTGCGCTTGTGGATGGCTTCGTCGCTTCGGCGGCGAATCGCGAGAGATAACGATGGCAGGCTTGCCCGGTTCCTCCGGCGCGAGACCGGCGAAGCGAAAAGGCGATAGATTTCTCATGGCCACCAAGCCCGTCAACATGGACGCCCAGGCGAACCACAATCCGCCCAGGGCGAACCGGAAGCGCATCCGCAAGATCTTCGGCGACGCGCACGAAGTGGTGCAGATGCCTAACCTGATCGAGGTTCAGCGCGAGAGCTACGAGCAGTTCCTGCGCTCCGATCCGGCGACCGGCTACGTCTCGGGCCTTGAGAAGACGCTGCGCTCGGTGTTCCCGATCCGCGACTTCGCCGGCACCAGCGAGCTGGACTTCGTCCACTACGAGCTGGAAGACCCCAAGTACGACCAGACCGAGTGCCGCCAGCGCGGCATCACGTATGCCGCTCCCATGAAGGTGACGCTGCGCCTGATCGTGTTCGAGGTGGACGCCGAGACCGAGACCCGTTCCGTGCTCGATATCAAGGAGCAGGACGTCTACATGGGCGACATGCCGCTCATGACCGAGAACGGCACCTTCATCGTCAATGGCACCGAGCGCGTGATCGTCTCGCAGATGCACCGTTCGCCGGGCGTGCTGTTCGACCACGATCGCGGCAAGACCCACTCCTCGGGCAAGTTCCTGTTCGCCGCGCGCGTGATCCCCTATCGCGGCTCGTGGCTTGACTTCGAGTTCGACGCCAAGGACATCGTCAACGTCCGCATCGACCGCAAGCGCAAGCTGCCGGTCACCGCGCTGCTCTATGCGCTGGGCCTGGATGACGAGCAGATCCTCAACCACTTCTACGAAACCGTGACCTGGAAGCGTGGCGAGGGCGGCTGGCGCCTGCCTTACACGCCCGAAGCATGGCGCGGTTCCAAGCCGGCCTTCGACATCGTCGACGCCAAGTCGGGTGAAGTCGTGTTCGGCGCCGGCCACAAGATCTCCCCGCGCGCCGCCAACAAGGCGCAGAAGGATGGCTTGGAGGAGCTGTTGATCCCCACCGAGGAGATCTTCGGCCGCTTCTCGGCCAAGGACCTGATCAACGAAGAAACCGGTCGCATCTACATCGAGTCGGGCGACGAAGTCTCGCCGGAGAACCTCGAGGCCCTCGACGCCGCCGGGATCGACCAGATCGAGCTGCTCGACATCGACGACGTCAACACGGGTCCCTGGATCCGCAACACGCTCAAGGTCGACAAGGCCGAGAACCGCGACATGGGCCTGGAGGCGATCTACAAGGTCATGCGTCCCGGCGAGCCGCCGACGAAGGAAACCGCCGAAGCACTGTTCGACGGCCTGTTCTTCGACGCCGATCGCTACGACCTCTCGGCCGTGGGCCGCGTGAAGCTGAACATGCGCCTGGGCCTCGAAGTCGAGGACACCGTCACCACCCTGCGCACCGACGACATCCTCGCGGTGGTCAAGGAGCTGGTGAACCTCAAGGACGGCAAGGGCGAGATCGACGACATCGACAACCTCGGCAACCGCCGCGTGCGTTCGGTGGGCGAGCTGCTGGAGAACCAGTACCGCGTCGGCCTGCTCCGCATGGAGCGCGCCGTGAAGGAGCGCATGTCCTCGGTCGACGTGTCGACGGTGATGCCGAATGACCTGATCAACGCTAAGCCGGCGGTTGCCGCGGTGCGTGAGTTCTTCGGCTCCTCGCAGCTGTCGCAGTTCATGGACCAGACCAACCCGCTGTCCGAAGTGACGCACAAGCGCCGCGTTTCGGCCTTAGGCCCGGGCGGTCTCACCCGTGAGCGCGCCGGCTTCGAAGTCCGCGACGTTCACCCGACCCACTATGGCCGCATCTGCCCGATCGAGACGCCGGAAGGCCCGAACATCGGTCTGATCAACTCGCTCTCGACCTTCGCGCGCGTCAACAAGTACGGCTTCATCGAGACGCCGTACCGCAAGATCATCGACGGCAAGGTGACCGGCGACGTCGTCTACCTCTCCGCCATGGAAGAGCAGAAGCACACCGTCGCGCAGGCCTCGGCAGAGCTCAACGACGACGGCAGCTTCGTGGAAGAGCTGGTCTCGGCCCGCCAGAACGGCGAGTTCGTCATGAGCCCGCGCGATCAGGTCACGCTGATGGACGTCAGCCCCAAGCAGCTGGTTTCGGTCGCCGCTTCGCTGATCCCGTTCTTGGAGAACGACGACGCCAACCGCGCGCTGATGGGCTCGAACATGCAGCGCCAGGCGGTGCCGCTGGTCAAGGCCGACGCACCGTTCGTGGGCACCGGCATGGAAGAAACCGTGGCGCGCGATTCGGGCGCCGCGATCTCGGCGCTGCGCCCCGGCGTGGTCGACCAGGTCGACGCGACGCGTATCGTCATCCGCGCTTCGGGCGACATCGAGGCCGGCAAGTCCGGCGTTGACATCTACCGCCTGCAGAAGTTCGAGCGGTCCAACCAGTCGACCTGCATCAACCAGCGTCCGCTGGTGAAGGTTGGCGATATCGTGGGCAAGGGCGACATCCTGGCAGACGGTCCCTCGACCGAGCTGGGTGAGCTGGCGCTGGGCCGCAACAGCCTCGTCGCGTTCATGCCGTGGAACGGCTACAACTACGAGGACTCGATCCTGATCTCCGAGCGGATCGTGAAGGACGACGTGTTCACGTCGATCCACATCGACGAGTTCGAGGTCATGGCCCGCGACACCAAGCTGGGGCCCGAGGACATCACCCGCGACATCCCCAACGTCGGCGAGGAAGCCCTGCGCAACCTCGACGAGGCGGGTATCGTCTACATCGGCGCCGAAGTGCACCCGGGCGATATCCTGGTCGGCAAGATCACGCCGAAGGGCGAATCGCCGATGACGCCGGAGGAGAAGCTCCTGCGCGCGATCTTCGGTGAAAAGGCCAGCGACGTGCGCGACACCTCGCTGCGTCTGCCGCCGGGCGTCTCGGGCACGATCGTCGACGTGCGCGTGTTCAACCGCCACGGCATCGAGATCGACGACCGTACCCGCGCGATCCAGAACGAGGAAATCGAACGCCTCGCCAAGGACCGCGAGGACGAGCGCGCGATCCTCAACCGCGCGACCTACAACCGCCTGCGCGACATGCTGATCGGCCAGACCGCCACGGCGGCGCCGAAGGGCGTGAAGAAGGGCGGCGAGATCACCGACGAACTGCTGGCCGAGGCCGAGCGTCACGACTGGTGGAAGTTCGCGGTGGCGGACGACCACATGCAGTCGCAGCTCGAAGCGGTGAAGACGCAGTACGACGCGACCGTGAAGGCGATCCAGGAGAAGTTCGAGGATCGCAAGGAGAAGCTGGAGCGCGGCGACGAGCTGGCTCCCGGCGTGCTCAAGATGGTCAAAGTCTTCGTGGCGGTGAAGCGCAAGCTGCAGCCGGGCGACAAGATGGCCGGCCGTCACGGCAACAAGGGTGTGATTTCGCGCATCCTGCCGCAGGAGGACATGCCGTTCCTGGCGGACGGTACTCCGGTCGACCTCGTGCTCAACCCGCTGGGCGTGCCTTCGCGCATGAACGTCGGTCAGATCTTCGAGACCCACCTGGGCTGGGCCGCGCGCGGCCTGGGTCAGCAGGTCAAGACGGCTCTGGAAGACTGGCGTCACGCCAACCCGAACCCCGAGGCGGGCTCTCCGCCCGATGCGGTCCGCGATCGCCTGAAGACGATCTACGGTCCCAAGTACGAAGAGGACATCGCCGGACGCGACGACGCTTCGATCCTGGAGCTGGCGGGCAATCTGGTCGGCGGCGTACCGATGGGCACTCCGGTGTTCGACGGCGCGGTGGAAGCCGATGTCGCCGAAATGCTGGAGCTGGCCGGCCTCGACAAGTCGGGCCAGTCGGACCTCTACGATGGACGCACGGGCGACAAGTTTGACCGCAAGGTGACGGTGGGCATCATCTACATGCTCAAGCTGCACCACTTGGTCGACGACAAGATCCACGCGCGTTCGATCGGGCCGTACAGCCTCGTCACCCAGCAGCCGCTGGGCGGTAAGGCGCAGTTCGGCGGCCAGCGCTTCGGTGAAATGGAGGTCTGGGCCTTGCAGGCCTACGGCGCCGCCTACACCTTGCAGGAAATGCTGACGGTGAAGTCCGACGACGTGGTCGGCCGCACCAAGGTCTACGAGGCGATCGTCAAGGGTGACGACACCTTCGAGGCCGGCATTCCCGAGAGCTTCAACGTGCTCGTCAAGGAAATGCGCTCGCTGGGCCTGAACGTCGAGCTGAACTCGGTCATCGACCACGACGAGGCCGACGACGAGGCGATCAACAACGGCCGGTTGGCGGCGGAATAAGGCAATCTCCCTCTCCCCTTCAGGGGGAGAGGGTCGGGGAGAGGGGGCTTGTTGTCCTTTCTCGCCAGCGAAGTTTCAGGGGGACAGCCCCCTCTCCCAACCCTCTCCCCCGAAGGGGAGAGGGCTTAAACGGAGTTCAGAATGAACGACCTGACCAAGTTCACGAACCAGATGGCGAAGCCCGAGACCTTCGATCAGATCCAGATCGGTCTAGCCTCGCCCGAGCGCATCCGCTCCTGGTCCTTCGGCGAGATCAAGAAGCCGGAAACGATCAACTACCGCACGTTCAAGCCCGAGCGTGACGGCCTGTTCTGCGCGCGCATCTTCGGTCCGGTGAAGGACTACGAGTGCCTGTGCGGCAAGTACAAGCGCATGAAGTACAAGGGCGTCGTCTGCGAGAAGTGCGGCGTCGAAGTGACCGTCACCAAGGTGCGCCGCGAGCGCATGGGTCACATCGAGCTGGCCGCGCCGGTCGCGCACATCTGGTTCCTGAAGTCGCTGCCTTCGCGCATCGGCCTGCTGCTCGACATGCAGTTGAAGCAGCTGGAGCGCGTGCTGTACTTCGAGAGCTACCTGGTGATCGAGCCGGGCCTGACCCCGCTCGAGAAGTTCCAGCTGCTCACCGAAGACGAGATGCTCGACGCACAGGACGAGTACGGCGAGGACGCGTTCTCGGCCGGCATCGGCGCCGAGGCGGTCAAGGCCATGCTCATGTCGCTCGACCTCGAGCAGGAGCGTGACGACTTGCTGGAAGAGCTGCGGACCACCAAGTCCGAGCTCAAGCCCAAGAAGATCATCAAGCGGCTCAAGGTCGTGGAATCGTTCATCGATTCGGGCAATCGCCCCGAGTGGATGATCCTCGACGTCGTGCCGGTCATCCCGCCCGAGCTGCGCCCGCTGGTGCCGTTGGACGGCGGCCGCTTCGCGACCTCGGACTTGAACGACCTCTACCGCCGCGTCATCAACCGCAACAACCGTCTGAAGCGCCTGATCGAGCTGCGCGCGCCGGATATCATCGTGCGCAACGAAAAGCGCATGCTGCAGGAAGCGGTCGACGCGCTGTTCGACAACGGCCGTCGTGGCCGCATCATCACCGGCGCCAACAAGCGTCCGCTCAAGTCGCTGTCCGACATGCTCAAGGGCAAGCAGGGCCGCTTCCGCCAGAACCTTCTGGGCAAGCGCGTCGACTATTCGGGCCGTTCGGTGATCGTGACCGGTCCCGAGCTCAAGCTGCACCAGTGCGGCCTGCCCAAGAAGATGGCGCTCGAGCTGTTCAAGCCGTTCATCTACGCCCGTCTCGATGCCAAGGGTCTTTCCATGACCCTCAAGCAGGCGAAGAAGTGGGTCGAGAAGGAGCGCAAGGAAGTCTGGGATATCCTTGACGAGGTGATCCGCGAGCACCCGGTTCTGCTGAACCGTGCGCCCACGCTGCACCGGCTGGGCATCCAGGCGTTCGAGCCCGTGCTGATCGAAGGCAAGGCGATCCAGCTGCACCCGCTCGTCTGCTCGGCCTTCAATGCCGACTTCGACGGTGACCAGATGGCCGTCCACGTGCCGCTCTCGCTGGAAGCCCAGCTGGAAGCGCGCGTGCTGATGATGTCGACCAACAACATCCTCTCGCCCGCCAACGGCAAGCCGATCATCGTGCCCTCGCAGGACATGGTGCTGGGCCTGTATTATCTCTCGATGGACCGCGAAGGCGAGCCGGGCGAGGGCATGATGCTGTCCGACATCGCCGAAGTGCACCAGGCGCTGCACGTGGGTGCGGTGACGCTGCACTCCAAGATCCACACCCGGATCCCGCAGACCGACGAGAACGGCAAGGAGTACATGCTCCGCGTCGAGACCACGCCGGGCCGCATGCTGATCGGCGAGTGCCTGCCCAAGAGCCACACGGTGCCCTTCGACGTCGTCAACCGCCTTCTCACCAAGAAGGAACTGGGTGACGTGATCGACCAGGTCTATCGTCACACCGGCCAGAAGGACACGGTGCTGTTCGCCGACGCGATCATGTCGCTCGGCTTCCGCAACGCGTTCAAGGCGGGCATCTCGTTCGGCAAGGACGACATGATCATCCCGGACAGCAAGGTCGCTCTCGTCAATGAGACCAAGGAACTGGTCGCGGATTACGAGCAGCAGTACCAGGACGGCCTGATCACCCAGCAGGAGAAGTACAACAAGGTGATCGACGCCTGGAGCCGCTGCGGCGACCAGGTGGCGAACGCCATGATGGACGAGATCCGCGCCATGCCGATCGATCCCGAGACCGGCCGCCAGAAGCAGATCAACTCGATCTACATGATGAGCCATTCGGGCGCGCGTGGTTCGCCAGCGCAGATGAAGCAGCTCGCGGGCATGCGCGGCCTGATGGCCAAGCCTTCGGGCGAGATCATCGAGACGCCGATCATCTCGAACTTCAAGGAAGGCCTGACCGTCCTTGAGTACTTCAACTCGACCCACGGCGCCCGCAAGGGTCTGGCCGACACCGCGCTCAAGACGGCGAACTCGGGTTACCTGACCCGCCGTCTGGTCGACGTGTCGCAGGACTGCGTGGTCGTGGTGGATGATTGCGGTACCGAGCGTGCGCTGGAAATGCGCTCGATCGTGCAGGGCGGTGCGACCATCGCCAGCCTCGCCGAGCGTATCCTGGGCCGGACCCTGGCCGAGGATATCGTCGACAAGGAAGGCAACGTGGTTGCGTCCAACGGCCAGCTGCTCGACGAAGCCGCGGTGGCGAGCATCGAGGCGACCGGCTTGCAGGCGGCGCGCATCCGTTCGCCGCTGGTCTGCGAAGCCACGCAGGGCGTGTGCGGCAAGTGCTACGGGCGTGACCTCGCTCGCGGTACGCCGGTCAACATCGGTGAGGCTGTCGGCGTCATCGCCGCGCAGTCGATCGGTGAGCCGGGCACGCAGCTGACCATGCGTACCTTCCACATCGGTGGTGCGGCGCAGCTGAACGAGACCAGCCATCTGGAATCGATCTCGGACGGTACTGTCGTCTATCGCGACATTCCGACCATCACCGACAAGCGTGGTCGTCGCCTCAGCCTGGCCCGCAACGGCGAGATCGTGGTGCTGGACACCGAGGGCCGCGAGCGCGCCATGCACCGCGTGCCTTACGGTACCGTCCTCATCCACGAGAACGGTGGCGCGGTGAAGGAAGGCGAGCGTCTGGCAGAGTGGGATCCGTTCTCGCTGCCGATCATCACCGAGACTTCGGGCGTGATCCGCTACCAGGATCTGATCGACGGCCGTACGCTGACCGAGCAGGCTGACGAGGCGACCGGCATGACCAGCCGCATCGTTACCGAGGACCGTTCGACCCGCGCCAAGAAGAAGGAGGATCTGCGTCCGCGCCTGACCCTGCTCGACGAGGACTCGGGTGAGGCCGCGCGCTACATGCTCGCTCCGGGCACGACGCTCTCGGTCGAGGACGGACAGGCGGTCGAAGCGGGCGATATCATCGCGCGTGCCAGCCGCGAAGCCGCCAAGACCCGCGACATCACCGGCGGTCTGCCGCGCGTCGCGGAGCTGTTCGAGGCGCGCAAGCCCAAGGACAACGCGATCATCGCCAAGACCAGTGGCCGCATCGAGTTCGTGCGTGACTACAAGGCCAAGCGCAAGATCGCGATCATTCCCGAGGAAGGCGAGCCGGTCGAGTACCTGATCCCGAAGAGCAAGGTGATCGACGTCCAGGAAGGCGACTACGTCAAGAAGGGCGACAACCTGATCTCGGGCTCGCCCGATCCGCACGACATCCTCGAAGTGCTCGGCGTGGAAGCTCTGGCCGAGTACCTGTGTGCGGAAATCCAGGAGGTCTATCGTCTGCAGGGCGTGAAGATCAACGACAAGCACATCGAAGTGATCGTTCGCCAGATGCTGCAGAAGGTCGAGATCACGCACGGCGGCGACACCACGTTGCTGGCGGGTGAGCAGGTCGACCACGAGGAGATGCTGGAGTACAACGGCAAGCTGGAAGACGGGCAGCGCCCCGCCGAAGGCAAGCCGGTGCTGCTCGGCATCACCAAGGCCTCGCTGCAGACGCGCTCGTTCATCTCGGCCGCATCGTTCCAGGAGACCACCCGCGTGCTCACGCAGGCGGCGGTCGAAGGCAAGCGCGACTCGCTGATCGGCCTAAAGGAGAACGTGATCGTCGGGCGCCTGATCCCGGCGGGCACCGGTGCCGGAATGAACCGCATGCGCGTCGCCGCCACCAGCCGCGACGCTGCCCTGCGGGCCTCGTATCGCAAGCTCCAGGAAGCGCTGGTCATCCCGAACAGCGCCGCCGAAGAGCACGCGGCCGAACTGCGCCAGGGCCCGGAAGCTGCGATCGGCGACGATCCGCTGGCGGCCTACGAGGGCGAGACGCATGGCACCGATGCGGATGCCGGCGACTACCTGATCAAGGGCGACGACGATCAGGCGTAAGCCTGGCTCGCCGAACCTCGGCTAACCAGAAGCCCCGCCGGAGTGATCCGGCGGGGCTTTTCGTTGGTCGGTCGGGGTCTTCATGTTTGGGGCACGCGGCCATCCCTGCGCATGCTGCTCTCCCCCCGCTCGCGTCGAGCGAAGTCGACACGGTAGCGCCACGCTCACGTGTTTCGACTTGGCCCGACACGAACGGGAGCAGGAGCTTGTCGATCTGCTCCCGCTAGAGCATTCTCCAGTCGACCGTTTCCGGTCATCGTCTCGGGCAATGCGGCATCGAAACCTGGAGCGGCTTCGCTCTTGGTCAAGACGCCCTGGAACGCGGTACTCGCCTGCCGTTACTTGCCGTCGCCCTGGTCGGTGTTGCGGCGCTCGGGGCCGCTCTGATCGATGCTGAGGTACTTGCGCCATTGCGACTGTCGCTCGGCATAGTCGCCTTCGCGTCGCGCGCGGCTGAGGCGGCGGCGATGGCGATTGCGGCGCGACATCACCAGCAGGACCAGGACCGTGCCGGTCGCCATCACGATGGCCAGCAAGAAGATCAGCTTCAACACGAGCTGAGTCGTCCTTCTTCAAATCGCCTGAGCCGAGTGTGTCCGATCTGGATCGTTTTGCAAGTGCGAACGCGTAGGCTCGCGCCTCGCTACGGGACAAGGCGGCCAAAAGGCGCTACCATGCGAAGATGCGCGCCCTCCTGCTCCTGCCGCTTGCCTTGCTGACCGCTGCCGCACCGGGCGAGCGCACGCGTATCAACAGCGCCCGTGACGCACAGCGCCTGCTCGCGGCCAAGGGCGTGACGCTGCAATGGATCGACTGGCACACCCGAGGCTCGGTGCGCGTAGTCAAGGGACCGGTGTGGCGTCTGACCGCCGCGCAGGCGCAGGCGGGTGGGCCGGGGCGCTTGCAGCTGGACGGCACCGTGACCGAGATCGGCAAGGGCCATTTCACCTTTCGCGGGACCATCCGCATGACCGACACGCCGGATCTCGGCCGCCGTTGCGAAGCGACCAAGGACTGGCACTTCGCCATCACCCAAGGGCGCCCATACTACCGGCTGCGTGAGTTCGAGTGGTGCGATAGGCTGACCGACTACATCGACATTCATTTCTGAGGCGCCATCCCTCCTGAGATCGGGCGCATTCTGCTGGCAGATCTTCCGCGGCGGGCGCTTCGTCGACGAGCGACATGGCCGGCTCGACGGGCGACATGGCCTCGGCGGACGCGATGCGGCATGGGTGACGCACACAGACCAGCCGTGAAAGTCTCGCCGATGTTCCGCTCGCACTCGCCCGTCACCACAGCCGCCGCAGCCGCGGTCCTGGCCATGACCGCGTTCGCGCTGTGGACCGGCGTGCGTGCCGGCGCGGCCGAGACATGCTTCGGTCCGGGCTGCAGCCATGTCCAATCCGACCAGGGTGGCAAGCCGCGCCGCTCGCTCGGGCTGATCGATCTCTGAAGCAACTGCCGCCAAGACGGAGCCTATGTCGCGCGCGGAGTGCACCTCCTCTCCCCGGTGGAGAGAGGGGCTCGACGTCTGTGAGCGCACAAGTCCCTCTCTCACTGCGGCCAGGCGGCATGCCGCTCAGCCGTTCCTTTTTCCGCACGGGAAGAGGGCCAGGGCCACTAAGCCACCGCTACAGCCCGTACGGCAGACCGACGGCGTAGGGTCGCGCCCATAAGGCCGAGGCCCAGGATCATCATGGCCCAGGTCGATGTCTCGGGCACGGCGGCGGAGAACTCGGTCACCGGAGTCTGGGTCAGCTGGATCGTGGTCGGGCCACTGATGTCGAACGTCAGGCCGGTCACGAACGCACCCACGTTCGCGGGATCGAGCGCGAGCGAGGGATCGATCCCGCGCAAGGCGAAACCGCTCACGCCCGATCCGAAGCTGAACAGCGATCCGCCCATGATGCCCGTTCCCAGTGGATTGACGAGGTCGGTCAGGCTGAACACGTCGTAGCCGTTCGCATCGCCGAGCTCGGGGAAGATGGCGCTCAGGATCAGCTGGCCGGACTGCACCTCGAAGTCGTAGCCCGTGGTGATGTAGGGATCGACGAACACGGTCTGGTTGGGCGTCGCGGTGAACTCGAACTGGAACTCGCCGTTGGGCCCGATCTCCTGCGGCAGCAGCGGGTTCTCGAAGCTGGAGCCATCGCCGATGGTCGCGCCGTCCAGCAGCAGGCCGCTGAACGCCAGGCCGCTGTCGTAGGCGGCGTCGAGCCAATTGGCGGCGCCGAAGCGCAGTTGGTACGAGCCCTCGGTCGGCACCGTGAAGGTCGACGCGACCCAGCCGGTATAGCCGCAGCCCGGGCCGTAGCAGTCTCCGCTCGAGTCTCCGAGGGGGGACCAAGTCGGTGCGCCCGGATTGATCGACACCACGGCCGGCGAGAGTGTCGCCACCACCGGCGGCAGATCGCGACCGGGAATGATGGCGCCATCGGGCACCGTGCGAGCGTTGAACAGCTCGTAGACTTCGCTGGTGGTGGTGTTGATCAGCTGTGCGAACCCGTAGTCCGCGAACTGCGAACCGTCGGACGTCACGTAGTTGAAGTTGAAGCTGACGATCTGGCCCACGGCGGCGAAGAAGATGTCTGACAGCAGTTCCGAGCCGTTGGTGGCGCTGGTGTCGTAGCCGGCGATCCCTGCCGCACCATCGAGGCCGCCCTGGGTCGACACCCAGTCGTATTCGCCGAAGCTGCCCGGAGCGGGTACGATGACGCCATCGGCGGTGCCGAAGTTGTGGCCGCAGTTGCCGATGCAGGTGGCGGCCTGCGCGCTGTGCGATGCACCGAGCGTCGAACAGATCGCCGCGCCGGCGAGCGACAACGCCAGCCGGTATGCTGATAATGCCATGAGATTTGCCCCTCAAGAAACAGAACAGGCGCACCGGACGCGGTGCGGAGTGTTTTCTGGAAGGCCACCCGGGAAGCCGGGTTCTGGTATCTGCGGGAGGCGATTGCCTGTCTATACGTAGAAACAGCTGGGCATCATCAGGGGCGCTGTCGAACAGCCAAGAGCACGTGCTTAAACACAGAAGTTACAGTTGCTTCGCGCCGCGCTATAGTTGGCGACCGGCAGTCGAATTATTTACTCCGCCGCCTCGGTCACCTTGTCGGCATCGGTCATCTGCGATTCGATCTCGGCCGCCTTGGCTTCGACGAGCGCGACGATGTGGTCGAGCATGTCGGCCGACTGCACATGATGATCGGTCACGCCCGAGAGATAGACCATGTGCTTGCCATTGCCGCCGCCGGTAAGGCCGATGTCGGTCTCGCGCGCCTCGCCCGGGCCGTTGACGACGCAGCCCAGGACCGAGAGCGAGAGCGGCGTCTTGATGTGCGACAACCGCTTTTCCAGCGCCTCGACCGTGCGGATCACGTCGAAGCCCTGGCGCGCGCAGGACGGGCAGGAAACCACGCGCACGCCGCGGGTGCGCAGGCCCAGGGACTTGAGGATCTCGAAGCCGACGCGCACTTCCTCTTCCGGCTCGGCCGAGAGCGAGACGCGCAGGGTGTCGCCGATGCCGGCCCACAGCATGTTGCCGATGCCCAGTGCCGACTTGACGGTGCCGCCGATCAGTCCGCCCGCCTCGGTGATCCCCAAGTGCAGCGGACAGTCGGTCGCCTCGGCCAGGCCCTGGTAGGCGGCGACGGCGAGGAACACGTCGCTGGCCTTCACCGCCACCTTGTACTCGTGGAAATCGTGGTCCTGCAGCAGCTTGATGTGATCCAGCGCCGATTCGACCAGTGCCTCCGGGCAAGGCTCGCCGTACTTCTCCAGCAAGTCGCGCTCCAGGCTGCCGGCATTCACGCCGATGCGGATGGCGCAGCCGTTGGCCTTGGCGGCGCGCACCACTTCGGCGACGCGCTCGTTGGAGCCGATGTTGCCGGGGTTGATGCGCAGGCAGGCGGCGCCGGCATCGGCGGCTTCCAGGGCGCGCTTGTAGTGGAAATGGATGTCCGCGATCAGCGGCACTTTCGCCGCGCGGGCGATCTCGCGGAACGCCGCCGTGCTTTCCACGTCGGGACACGAGACGCGGATCAGGTCGGCGCCGGCATCCTCGCAGCGGCGAATCTGGTCGATCGTCGCCCCGGCGTCGCTGGTCAGCGTGTTGGTCATGGTCTGCACCGTGATCGGGGCATCACCGCCGACGGGGACCTTGCCGACCATGATCTGGCGGCTCTTGCGGCGCTCGATAGTGCGCCAGGGACGAATGGAGGACATGGGCGCTCATATACGCGCTTCGTGCGACAGGTGAAAGGCGGCTGTTGCGTCCGTGATCGACCAACGTGCGAGCCCTTGCGACGGGCGCGATTTCCTCGGTTGCGCCCCTGCGGCATGAGGCGGCGACCGTCAGGACCCGCTGACGACGACGAAGAGAACCACGACAAGAGGAGAGCAAATCCCATGAGGATCTCGCATCATTGGCTGCTCGTCGCCGCGCTGCTCGTGGCCAGCGCCGCGCCTTTCGCCGCGCCCCTGCTCGCTGCGCAACCAGCGCCGTGCCCGATGACGCAAGGCGACGACGGATACGGCTGTGCCCCGCCGCAGCCGCACGGGAGCGGGTACGGTCGACGTCCGCTTCGGCTTGACCAGCCGATGCGGGTTTCGCTGGAGGACAAGCCGACGCTCGCGATGGAGCAGCACATGCGGGCCTGAAGTACACGTGCGCGCGTCCGGTGAGATGGCACCTTTCGCGCGGTCCATCGTTCGGGCATGCAGCGCCGATGCTCGACCCGACCCACAACGACGATTGCGACCTCGACGGACCGCTCCTGTTCGGCCGCGTGCTCGACGGCCGGGGCGGCGCACGCGCGATCGGGTGGGAGGAGGCGCAGAACTGGCGATCCTCGCAAGCCGGGGAAGTGCTCTGGCTGCATATGTGCCGCACGGTGCCCGGCGTCCGCGCATGGTTGATGGACGCGCTCGCCGTGCCCGAGCCCACTGCCGAGCTGCTCACCAGCGACGCCACGCGTCCGCGCGCCTTCCGCGAGGGCGAGGCATTGGTGGCGACGCTGCGCGGCATAAACTTCAATCCCGGCGCCGAGCCCGAGGACATGGTCTCCATGCAGGTCTGGTGCGACGGCCAGCGGCTGATCACCCTGCGCCGCGTCGCCCTGCAGACCCCGCGCGATACGCGGCACGAACTGGACGAAGGGCACGGCCCGGTCGATGCCGGATCGCTGATCACATCGCTGACCGAGCACATGATCGACCGGATGAGCCACGTCATCCTCGATCTGGACGAGGCGATCGATACGCTGGAGGCCGGCGAGGTCGATTGCGCCGACAAGGCGACCCTCAATGAAATCACGCGCATCCGGCGCGAATGCCTGGCGCTCAAGCGCTACATGTCGCCACAGCACGAGGCGCTCGAGAACATTTCCCGCGATGCGCCCGCCTGGTTCGAGGAGCACGACCGGCGCGAGATCGCCGAATCGATCGATCGCCTTCGTCGTTATGTCGAGGATCTCGACATCAGCAAGGAAAGCGCGCTGGTTCTGCAGGACGACGTGCGCGCACGGCTGCTGGAGCGCAATGCGCGCACCCAGTCGCAACTGGCGGTCGTGGCGACGATCTTCCTGCCGCTCAACTTCATAGCCGGTCTGCTGGGCATGAACGTGGAAGGTATCCCGCATGCCAAGGACCCCTTCGCGTTCTGGGAAGTGGTGATGATCGGCGCGGCGATCGCGGGCGCGCTGTTGCTGCTGTTCCGTCGCCTGAGGTGGTTCTGAGCGACTGCCTGGTTCGCGGTGGGCTCAGGTCGCTCCGGCAAACACCCTCCGTCCAAACATGGCCGGCGAGAGCCACGGCGCCATCAACCCGTTGCTGCGCGAGGACGAGCCGGCGGCCGAATACGCCTATCGATGGGCGTCGACCCCTTTGATCAAGCCCGGACCACCCTATAACACCCGGCTGAACAGGAATTCCTCGTCGCGCTGTTCGCCGACCATGAAGTGGATGTCGGCCACCTTCTCGAACCCGTAGCGTGCGTAGAAGCGCTGGGCGCCATGATTGTCGCTGTAGACCGAGAGTTGTATCTCGCCTGCGTTTTGCACCCGCGCTTCGTCCAGGACCCAGTCCATCAGCGCGGCACCGATGCCGCGCCCGGTGACGGCAGGATCGGTGTAGAGCTGCTTCAACTCGATCACCCTCTCCGCCCGCGCGTGCTCGGGCCAGCCGCAGGCAAGGACCAGCTTGCAGAAGCCGATCAGCTTGCCATCGTCGTCGATCGCCAGGCGGATGCGCATGCCGGGATCGACGATCTCGGCGGCAGTCCTGGCGGGCGAGTGGCTGGCGGCGAGGAAGCCGCCGAGGTCCTGCTGGTTGTAGAGGTGTGCGAAGGCGGCGCAGAATGCGTCCGCGCCGAGCTGGGCGATGGTGGTGGCGTCTTCGGGAGTGGCGTCGCGCAGGATCATCCTCGCGACATTGCCGGATTGAGGGGACGCGTCAATCGGCGTAGTTGCGCCATACCTCTCCACCCCCAGCCTGCGGCTCGCGATCCCCCTCCCCAAGCAAGCTCCGGGAGGATTTCAGGACCGACCTAGGATCCTCCTCAAGCAAGCTCGGGGAGGGGGACCGCTCGGGGAGGGGGACCACCCACGAAGTGGGTGGTGGAGGGGTTAAGTGGTTTACTCTCCGCCGGCATCGCCCGAACCGGGCTGCGGCTGGCCCTGCTTGGTCGTGGGCGCGGCAGTCTCGATGCCCATGCACAAGTACTTGAGCTCCATGAAGTCCTCCAGACCGTACTTGGAGCCTTCGCGCCCCAGGCCCGACTGCTTGACGCCGCCGAACGGCGCGACCTCGGTGGAGATCAGGCCGGTGTTGATGCCGACCATGCCTGCTTCCAGCGCCTCGGCCACGCGCCACACGCGGCTGATGTCGCGCGCGTAGAAGTAGCTGGCGAGGCCGAACTCGGTGTCGTTCGCCATGCGGATAGCGTCGGCCTCATCGGTGAAGCGGATCACGCCGGCGAGCGGCCCGAAGGTCTCTTCCCTGGCGATCTTCATGTCGGCCTTCACGCCCGAGAGCACGGTGGGCTCGAAATAGCTGTGGCCGAGCGAGCTGCGCTTGCCGCCTGCCAGGATCTTGGCGCCACCGGCGAGGGCGTCCTGCAGATGCTCCTCGACCTTCTCGACCGCCTTCTCGTCGATCAGCGGGCCGACTTGCGTGCCCTCGTCCATGGCGTAGCCGATCTTCATCGCCTTGACCCGGTCCGCCAGTTTGCCAACGAATTCATCATAGACGCCGTCCTGCACGTAGAAGCGGTTGGTGCACACGCAGGTCTGGCCGCCGTTGCGGAACTTGGAGATCATCGCGCCTTCGATTGCGGCATCGACATCGGCGTCGTCGAACACCAGGAACGGCGCGTTGCCGCCCAGCTCCATCGAGCACTTCTTGATCGTCTCGGCAGACTCCTTCAGCAGCTCGCGGCCGATCTCGGTGGAGCCGGTGAAGGTGATCTTGGCGACTTTGGGGTTGCGCGTCAGTTCCGAGCCGATCTGGCCGGCGCTGCCGGTGACGACGTTGACCACGCCCTTGGGCACGCCCGCCATCTCGCACAACCGGGCGATCGCGAGCGCCGAGTAGGGCGTGGCCGAAGCCGGCTTGATCACCATGGTGCAGCCGGCGGCCAGCGCCGGGCCCAGCTTGCGGGTGATCATCGCGTTCGGGAAGTTCCAGGGCGTGATCGCGCCGACCACGCCGATGCCCTGCTTGATCACGACGATGCGGCGATCGGCGGCATGCCCCGGGATCACGTCGCCATAGGCGCGCTTGCCCTCTTCGGCGAACCACTCGATGAAGCCGGCGCCATAGGCGATCTCGCCCTTGCCTTCCGCGAAGGGCTTGCCCTGCTCGCGGCTGAGCAGTTCGCCCAGGTCGTCATGGTGCTGCATCATCAGGTCGAAGAGCTTGCGCATGATCCTGGCGCGCTCGGCGGCGGTCTTGGCGCGCCAGCCGGGCAGGGCGGCCTCGGCGGCCTCGATCGCGCGGGCGGTTTCAGCGGCGCCGGCCTTGGGCACCGTGCCCAGCACCTTGCCCGAGCCGGGATCGGTAACCTCGAAAGTCGCGCCGTTATCCGCGTCCACCCACTGGCCGTCGATGTAGCACTGCTGCTTCAGGAAATCGGTATAGGCCATGGGAAGAGGCATCCTCTCGCTTGCAAGCTGGGCGCCAAGGCTGAACGCAGTCAGCGTGGCGCGACGACGGCAGTGGAATAGGGATCGGTCCCGCGCGATGCAACCATGCGCCGATGCTGCAGGTGCCGATCGCATGTGAGTTCGATTGACGGCAACCAGCGCCTCGTTTAGTCTCAAGTTCGAACAATAATTCGCTATAGCGAAAAATCATGGAGAGGCGTTCTGGACTACGCAGGCTACATCGATGGCGCGTTCGTCGAGGGCGAGGGCACGGCCTTCGATGTCGAGAATCCGTCGGACGAAAGCATCGTCGATACCGTAACCGGCGTCTCCCAGGCGCAAGCGGTCGCGGCGATCGCCGCCGCGCGCCGCGCGTTCGACCACGGTGGGTGGTCGGGCCTGTCGATGAAGGAGCGGGCAAAGTACATGACCCGCTATGCCGAGGCGCTGCGGGCCCGTGCCGATCGGCTGAAGGAATGCGCGATCCTCGAAGCCGGTTGCCCGGTTTCCTCCAACGTCATGGGCGCGCAAGTGCACACGCCGCTGCGCATGACGGACGAGATCGTCGACCTGTTCCTGCGCCTGCCAGAGCACGAGGAGAACCCTCTCCCCATCCACGAGCGGGTGAACCCCTTCTTCACGGTGCAGAGCCTGAAGCGCTGGTCGCCGCTCGGGGTGGTTTCAGCGATTTCGGCTTACAACGTGCCGTTCTATACCGCGTTCTGGAAGGTGATCCCGGCGCTGATGGCGGGCGACACGGTGATCCTGCGGCCCAATCCACTCACCCCGTTGTCCTCGCTGGTCTTCGCCGAAGCGGCGGACGAGGCGGGTCTGCCCAAGGGCGTGATGAACGTGATCATGGAGCAGGGCCTTGAAGGCGGCCTGGCCATGACCACGCACCCGGACGTCGACATGGTCAGCTTCACCGGATCGTGCACCGTCGGCGCCAAGGTGGCCGAACAGGCCGCGCCCACACTGAAGCGGCTGGTGTTGGAGCTGGGCGGCAAGTCGGCGCAGATCTACCTGCCCGACGCGGTCGGCCGCGCGGCTTCGGCGGCGTCTTCGGTCTGCCTCTCGCACGCCGGCCAGGGCTGCGTGCTGGGCACGCGCGTGTTCGTGCCGCAGGAGAGCAAGGACCAGGTGCTGGAAGGCATGGCCAAGGCACTGGAAGGCGTGAAGATCGGCCCGGCGAGCGACCCCGCGACGGTGCTCGGCCCCGTGATCAGCGCCGGCCAGCGCGCACGGTGCGAGCACTTCGTCGAGGCGGCGGTGGCCGAGGGTGGCAGGGTGGTCGCGGGCGGCAAGCGGCCCGAGGGCCTCGACAAGGGCTTCTACTTCGAGCCGACCGTGCTCGACTTGCCGGACAACAAGAACCCGGCCGCGCAGGACGAGATCTTCGGGCCCGTCATCGGCGTGATCGGCTATCGCGACCTCGACCACGCGGTGGAGATGGCGAACGACTCCAAGTTCGGCCTCTCGGGCTGGGTGCACGGCGCGGACAAGGTCAAGGCGCTGGAAGTCGGCCTCAGAATCCGCAGCGGCGCGGTGAACATCAACGGCGCGCTGATGTCGAGCTACGCCAGCGGCGGCGGCATCAAGATGAGCGGCCAGGGGCGCGAGCGCGGCATCGAGGGCCTGCGCGAGTTCCAGATGATGACCACGCTGAACATCGGCGGGTGATGCAGGTGCGCTCCCAGATCCTCCCCTGCAAGGGGAGGTGGCAGTCCGCAGGACTGACGGAGGGGTGTCACCGGTGAAGGCGTGCGCAACCGAGAGGGTGACACCCCTCCACCACCGCCTTCGTCGGCGGTCCCCCTCCCCTTGCAGGGGAGGATCTTGGAGAGCGGCACACACATATAAGAACAAATACGGGAGAGCATGATGGACGGTCTGGTCCAAGGAAAGGTCGCCGTGATCACCGGCGCAGGCTCGGGTCTGGGCCGCGCGGCGGTGCTGCTGTTCGTGGAGCATGGCGCCAGGGTCGTTGCCGCGGACATCGATGCCGCCAACGCCGAGGAGACCGCCGCCGCGGCGAGGGCGAGTGGCGGCGAGGCGATCGCGATCGGCTGTGACGTGTCCGATCCCGCTTCGGTCGACGCCGCGGTGGCCAAGGCGGTCGAGGCGTTCGGCCGGCTGGACATCATGTACAACAACGCCGGGATCACCGTGAACCCGATCCCCGGCAAGGGCCTGAAAAGCCTGGTCGAGCTCGATCCCGCCGAGATGAAGCGCGTGCAGGACGTGAACGTCAACGGGGTCGTCTACGGTTGCCAGGCGGCGATCCGCCAGTTCGATCGGCAGGCAGAAGCGGGGCAGGCCGGGGCGGGGCTGGACAGCGGCGGCTGCATCGTCTCCACCGCGTCGGTCGCCGGGCTGATGGGCTACGGCGGCGTGTTCTACGGCACCACCAAGGGCGCGGTGGTCCAACTCACACGCGCGCTGGCGATCGAGGTGGCGGGCAAGGGCATTCGCGTCAATGCGGTATGTCCGGCCGGCATGCTCACCCGCTACGCCGGCATGGACCCGGACGGCGAGCACAAGGACCGGATCCTGGAGAGCATGGGCAACGCCCACCCGCTGGGCAAGGCGATCGCGCCGCGCGACACCGCCTCGGCGGCCCTGTTCCTCTGCTCCGACCTCGCATCGAACATCACCGGCGTGAACCTGCCGGTGGACGGCGGCCTGATGGCCGGCCGCAAGACAGGAGCCTGATCGATGGCGACGTGCCCCATGACCGGACGCAACTCGAACGCGCTCAACTCGCTGATGAGCGACAATCCGCGATATGCCGAGATGTTCGACGTCAACAGCCAGAGCGCCAATGTCGGCGTCGATGGCGACCGGGACTACACCGACGACATGAACACGCTGCGCGATCGGGCCCCCGTGCACCAAGGGTCGTTGCGCGGGTTGCTTGGCGTGCCCGAGATCGCCGGCCATGCCATGGGTCCGCCGCGTAACGAGATGACCTTCTTCTCGTACCGCGCCTGCGAGATCGGCTTTCGCGAGAACCTGCTGTTCTCCTCGGAAGGGTATAACGAGAGCGCGGGAGTGCGCACGATCGGCACCACGATCCTGTCGATGGTCGGCAAGCCGCACAAGCGCCTGCGCTCGGCCGCGCAGCCGTTGTTCAAGCGGCCCAAGGTGATCGACTGGTGGAACAAGCGCTGGATCGAGGAAACGGTCGACACGCTGCTCGACCGGCTGCTGGACCAGGAAACCACCGACCTGAATTTCGAGCTCTGCGCGCGACTGCCGATGGCGACGGTCACCCGCGCGATCGGGCTGGAGGGCGAGGACGTGATCGAGTTCCGCTACCAGCTGGACCGCGCGACCTTCGGAGCCGCCAATCTGCCGCCCGAAGAGTCCGCCGCTTCGCGCGCCTGGGTCGACCAGACCTTGCGCGACCTGATCGCCGAGAACACCCGCGCGCCGGGCGACAACCTCATCGCCGGGCTGCTCGCCGCCGAGATCGTCGACGAGGAGGACGGATACAAGCGCAAGCTGACCGAGGACGAGATCTTCGGTTACTGCAAGCTCACGATCTTTGCCGGCGGTGGCACCACCTGGCGGCAGCTGGGCATCACCATCGATGCGCTGATGAATCACCGCCAGTTCTGGGACGCCTGCCGCGAGGACCGCAGCCTGGTCGATGCCGCGGTCGAGGAGTCGCTGCGCTGGCGCTGTACCGATCCGATGATGCCGCGCGTCAGCACCGCCGACGCCGAAGTCGAAGGCGTGTTCGTGCCGGAAGGGACACGCGTCTACCTCTGCTTCGGCGCCGCCAACCACGACCCCGCGATCTTCGAGCGGCCGCTGGAGTACGACATCTTCCGCAAGAAGCAGGCGAACATGGGCTTCGGCTTCGGCCCGCACCGCTGCCTGGGCATCGAAGTCGCGCGCCAGGAAATGATCGTCGCCATCAACGGGTTGCTCGATCGCTTCCCGGACATGACGCTCGATCCCGCCAAGCCCAAGCCCGAGTATCGCGGGCTCGAACACCGCGGGATGACCGCCGTTCCCGTCAAGCTGCGGTGAGCGCCATGAAGCAGGTCGTCGTCGCGCGCTATGCCCAGGGCAATCCCAAGGCTTCGGACTTCCGGATCGAAGAGGCGGCCGAACCGCAGGCGGCCGAGGGCGAACTGCTGCTGCGGACGCTGTACATCGCCGTCGATCCGCTGCTGCGCTTCTCGCTGGACGAGAGCACGCTGACGGGCGGCGGGCGGATGGATCTGGGCGCGCCGATGATCGGGCCGACGGTCAGCCAGGTGATCGCCTCCAACCACCCGGACTATGCGGCGGGCGACTATGTCGAGGGCCGCACGGCGTGGGCCGAGACGACCGTCGTGGCGCCGGACAAGAGCGACTATCGCGGGCCCCCGCGCAAGCTCGACCCCGCGCTCGCGCCGGTATCGACGGCTCTGGGTGCGCTAGGCGGGCCGGGGCAGACCGCCTACGAAGGCGTGATCAAGGTCGGGCGGCTGCAGGTGGGCGAGACGATCGTGATCTCGGCCGCCGGCGGCGCGGTCGGCTCGATGGCGGGGCAGATCGCCAAGGCGCTCGGCGCACGCGCGGTCGGCATCGCCGGCGGGCGGGAGAAGTGCCAGGGCCTGCTCGACCTCGGCTTCGATGCCGTGGCCGACTACAAGGCGTCAGATTTCGCCGCGCAGCTCAAGGCGGCGCTGCCCGACGGCGCGGACGTGTATTTCGAGAACGTCGGCGGCGACGTGACGCTTTCCGTGCTGCCTCACCTCAAGCGGGGCGCGCGCATGCCGATGTGCGGGTTCATCGCCTATTACGGCCTCGGCATGGAAGGGCCGGGGCCAGATCACCTGCCGGGCTTCTACCGCCAGATCATGAACAAGGCGCTGGAGATCAAGGGGTTCGCCGGGCTCTTCGCGGGGCAGAAGGGCCTCGACGACATCGCCGGCTGGATGAAGCAGGGCAAGATCCGCTTCGCCGAGTCGTTCGTCGACGGCATCGATGCCGCGCCCGAAGCCTTCGCCAGCGTCTTTGCCGGCCACAATCACGTCGGCAAGCTGCTGGTGCGCGTGGCGCCCGCGATCTAGGGATCGAGCTGTGGGTGCAAGCTGGCGCCGCACACCAAACGAATTACCGTCACCCCGGGCCTGCTTCGGGGTCTGACGTGGCGGCGCAGCCCATCCAGAGTGCGAGGACCGGACGCGCCGCGCCGGCCTCTACGGGTTCTGGCTCGTGCTGGCGCTGGCGCCGAACTCGTTGTTGTCGCCGGGGAAGACCTCGACCCGGTCCCGCTCGTCCGCAGCGCCACCCTTGAGCACGAAGCGGCGGTCGCAGTAGCCGCACTCGACATAGCCCTTCTGGTCGATCTCCAGGTACACGCGCGGATGGCCCAGTGCGGCTCCGGCGCGAATGTCGGTGGCGCCATCGCAGTACACGCGGCGCTTGTCGGTGGTGACGGTCTCGGGCGGGTTGATCATGGGATCGCCATTATCAGCGCGAGGCGAAGCGATCCAGAGGCTTGCAGCACTACGTCGTCCCGCGCCTGACCCGGGACCGGTTCCGGCATCGACGAACCTGGCTGCGCACGCGGGAGAGGTTGCGACATGGCGAAACCGGTCCCGGGTTCGAGCCCGGGGGGACGTCAGCACGCCAGCTCGCCCTTTACCGCGCCCGTCGCATGCCCCAAATGCCGGGCATGACCGATACTCCCGCCATCCAGATCCGTGACCTCGTCAAGCGCTACGCCCCTGCTGGAAGCGGGGAGGGCAAGCTGGCGTTGAAGGGCGTCAGCCTGGACATCCCGGCCGGCAAGATCTTCGGCCTGCTGGGGCCCAATGGCGCGGGCAAGTCGACGATGATCAACATCCTGTCGGGCATGGTGCGCAAGACCTCGGGTTCGGTCTCCATCTGGGGTTTCGACATCGACCGCGACCAGCGCAATGCCAAGCGCTCGATCGGGATCGTCCCGCAAGAGATCGTGTTCGACCCGTTCTTCACGCCGTTCGAAGTGCTGGAGAACCAAGCGGGCCTCTATGGCATCGCCAGGCACTTGCGCCGTTCCGAGGAACTGCTGCGCGCCGTCCACCTGGCCGACAAGCGCGACGCCTATGCCCGTGCGCTGTCCGGCGGCATGAAGCGGCGGCTGCTGATCGCCAAGGCGCTGGTCCACCAGCCGCCGGTGCTGGTGCTCGACGAGCCGACTGCGGGGGTCGACGTGGAACTGCGCCGCCAGCTCTGGGAGCTCGTCACCGAGATGAACCGCGAGGGCGTCACCGTCGTCCTCACCACGCACTACCTGGAGGAAGCCGAAGAGTTGTGCGACCGGATCGCCATCATCAACCACGGCACCTGCATCGCCAACAAGCCCACCCGCGAGCTGGTCGGCATGGCACGCGAGAAGGTGGTGGAACTGACGCTGGATCGCGATCTCGGCCAGCTGCCGGTCGACGCCGCCTTCATCAAGAGCGAGAAGACCGGCGAGCGCACGATCGCGATTACGTACAACAAGGACGTCAGCAACGCGGGACAGGTGCTGGCGGCGGTGCAGGCGCAAGGCTTCACGATCGTGGACGTCACCACGCGCGAGGCCGACCTGGAGGACGTTTTCGTCAGCTTGACGAGTGAGGCTCGGCCGGCGTGATCGGCGGGGGCGATGGCACTGGTGGTGCGGGATGATCGAGTCGCTGGTCGGTTTTCCAGTTGCCGCGCGACAACCGGCGGATTCGTCGCCCGCAATGGCGGCAATCGCCCACATAGCTGACCCCATCCCACTGAGTCGTCGACCGTTTGGGCGTGTGCTTGTTGAAAAGGCACAAAAATCTCTTCAGCACCATGAACATGATCCCTTCCGCCGGACGGCGGCCTTCGACTTCGAAAAGCTTGAATTTTGGTCTCAACGACGTGCCCCCCGGTACGTCGTTTACTACGGTAAGCTCTTTATATATTTGCGGATCGCCGTCTGCAACGCGGATGCGTGGTTAATTGCAAAATGTTGCGGGCGCGTCGCGTTGACGGCAAGGAAGCGCGATGGATGACTTGAACGGCGGCACGGAGCCGACTTACGACGTGATCATCGTCGGCTCGGGTGCGGCGGGGCTGACCGCCGCGCTGGCGCTGGCCCAGACGCTGAAGGTGCTGGTGCTGGCCAAGGGCGAGCTGACCGGCGGCTCCACGGCCTGGGCGCAGGGCGGCATCGCCGCTGTGCTCGACGCGGGCGACACGTTCGACGATCACATCCGAGACACCATGGTGGCGGGAGCCGGACTGAACCGGCTGGAAACAGTCGAGTTCGTGATCGAGCGCGCGCCGCACGCGATCGAGCGGCTGGTCGAGCTGGGCGTGCCATTCAACACCGACGGAGAGGCGCTGCACCTGACGCGCGAGGGCGGGCACTCGCATCGTCGCATCGTCCACGTCGCCGATGCCACTGGCTGGGCGGTGCAGGCAGCGCTGCTCAAGGCCGCGCAGGACAATCCCAACGTGACCCTGCTGCCGGGCCGCGCCTGCATCGACCTTATCACCGGCAAGCACGAGGCGCGCTACTCCGGTTCGGGCCGGGTCTGGGGCGTCTACGCGCTCGACCAGGAGAGCGGCAAGGTGGAGGCCCACACCGCGCGCGCCACGATCCTGGCCACGGGGGGCGCGGGCCGCGTCTACCAGTTCAGCACCGCGCCGCGCGGGGCCACCGGCGACGGCATCGCCATGGCCTGGCGCGCGGGCGCGCGGGTCTCCAACATGGAGATGATGCAGTTCCACCCGACCTGCCTCTACAATCTGGAGGTCAAGAGCTTCCTCATCACCGAGGCCGTGCGCGGCGAGGGCGGGCACCTGATCAACCCGCGCACCGGCAAGCGGTTCATGACCTACTACGACCCGGAGCGCCTGGAGCTGGCCCCGCGCGACGTCGTGGCCCGCGCCATCGATGCCGAGATCAAGCGCTTCGGCTTAGACTACGTCCACCTCGACATCAGCCACCAGAGCCCTGAGTTCGTGCGCGAGCACTTCCCCAACATCTACGAGAAGCTGCTCGGCCTCGGCATCGACATGACCCGGCAGCCGATCCCGGTGGTGCCCGCGCAGCACTACACCTGTGGGGGCATCCTGATCGACCTCGACGGGCGCACAGACCTGCCGGGCCTCTACGCCGCGGGCGAGTGTACCGAGAGCGGCCTGCACGGCGCCAATCGCCTTGCCTCCAACTCGCTGCTGGAATGCTTCGTATTCGGCGAGGCGGCGGCGGCGCACATCCTCGACCATTGGGACGCATTCGACGCGCCGCCACCGGTCAAGCCGTGGGACGAGAGCCGCGTCTCCGAGCCGGACGAGGAAGTGGTGATCAAGCAGAACTGGACCGAAATCCGCCGGTTCATGTGGAACTACGTGGGCATCGTGCGCACCACCAAGCGGCTGGAACGCGCGCAGCATCGCATCAAGCTGCTGAACCACGAGATCGAGGAATACTATCGCCACTTCCGCGTCTCGACCGATCTGGTCGAACTGCGCAACCTGCTGCAGAGCGCGGAACTGATCGTGACCTCGGCCCTGAAGCGCCACGAGAGCCGGGGCCTGCACTATACGCTTGATTACCCGGAGACGGCGGCGGAGGCGGTGGATACAGTGCTGGTGCCTTAAGGTCCTCCCCTGCAAGGGGAGGTGGCACGCCTGCAAGGCGTGACGGAGGGGTGTCCCCGCCCGCGCGCATGCACGACTGGGTGACACCCCTCCACCACCGCTTCCAGCGGCGGTCCCCCTCCCCTTGCAGGGGAGGATCAAAAGCGAAAGGGAGAGCACAGATGGATCAAAAGACCGCCTTCATCACCGGCTCATCCCAAGGTATCGGCGCCGCCACCGCCCGGGCGCTTGCCGCGGACGGATACCGCGTGATCGTCCACTACGGCGGCAATCGCGTGCTTGCCGAGGAGGTCGCCCGGTCGATCCGCGAAGCCGGCGGCACGGCCGAGCTGGTCGGCGGCGATCTGGCCGACCCTGCCACTCCTGCAACGCTCGCGCGGCAGATCGCGGCGCTCTGCCCCGAAGGCTTGCACGCGCTGGTGCTCAACGCGGCCGTCATGCCGGGCAACTCCGACATCGCCGCTTGCACCCCCGACATCTTCGACCAGCTGACCGCGGTGAACCTGCGCGCGCCGTTCTTCCTGCTGCAAAGCCTGACGCCGATCCTCGCCGAAGGCGCAAGCGTGGTGTTCCTCTCGTCGCTGACGGCGCGGCGGGTGACGGGGGCGGTTGCCGCCTACGGCGCGATGAAGGCGGCGATCGAGCACCTGGTGCGCCGCGCCGCCGCCGAGCTCGGCGACCGTTGGATCCGCGTCAATGCGGTCGCTCCGGCCACGACCGCCACCGGGCCGATTGCCGCCTGGACGCAGACCGAGCAGGGCCGCGACATGACGATCGCCGTGCAGGCGCTGAAGCGGGTCGCTCAGCCCGAGGACGTCGGCGATGCCATCGCCATGCTCTGCTCGGACCGCGCCCGCTGGATTACCGGCGCGGTGATCCCGGTGGATGGCGGGGCGATGCTTTAAGCGCTCAGCCGACCCCGAGCAGGCGGCCGACGAAGATCAGCACGATCGCGCCGATGATCGAGGCCAGGCATCCCGCGCGATTGAAGTCGCCCGCGCCGCGGCTGGTGACCAGGCCCGCCACGAGCGAACCGCCAATGCCCAGCAGGATGGTCGCGATCCATCCCATGTTGACCGAGCCGGGATAGAAGAACCGGGCGAGCACGCCGATGATCAAGCCGCTGATGATTGCGCTGATGATGTTGATCATGGACCTTCGCCTTCCACTCGAGTTCGCAACCGTACCGCAACGCAGCATCGGCGTGCCGGTTGCGCGAAGTCTCGCACAGGCGCGTTGGCGAGCCAAGTCCAAGGCGGGCGATCCCGCTGCCGTTCGACGAATTGACCCGGCGCACCGGCCCGTGACACACTGTGCATCACAAGGCCACGAACGGCCGGCGCGGGTAAGAGGCGATCGATGAACTTCGGCTTGAACGACGACCAGCAGATGCTGCGCGACAGCTTCGCGCGCTTCCTCGACAGCGAGAGCAGCATGTCCCGCGTCCGCCAGGCATTGGAAGGGGAGGGCTTCGATCCCGCGCTCTGGTCCGGTCTCGCAGATCTCGGCACCTTCGCGATGCGCGTGCCCGAGGAGGCGGGAGGCCTCGCCATGGGTACGCTCGACGCTGCCCTGGTGCTGGAGGAAGCCGGCCGCACGCTTGCGCTGGGGCCGATCGCCGAAGCGATTCTCGCCGCCCGCCTGATCGCGCTCACCACCGGCGAGGGCATCGACGCGGTGATCGCGGGCGAGCAGGTGGCGACCCTGGCCTTTCGCGATGTGGCCGAGGAGCCGGTGCAGTGGCTGAACGGCGGCGACCGCGCCGACCTCGTCATCGCCCGGCATGGCGACGATCTGGTGATGGTGGCACCCGCCGACGCCCACCGCCGCGTGGATGAGACGCTGGCCGCCAACGGCATCGCCGAAGTCGATCTCGGCCGCGCGCCCCGCACCGTGCTCGCCTCCGGTCCCGAGGCACTGGCGCTGTTCGCGGCGGCGCTGGAGGAGTGGAAGCTTCTCACCGCCTGTCAGCTGCTCGGCCTGGCGCGCGAGGCGGTGCGCCTCGCCGCCGCCTATGCTTGCGAGCGCAAGGCTTTCGGCGTGCCCATCGGCACGTTCCAGGCGATAAGCCATCCGCTGGCCAACTTCATCACCGAGATCGAGGGCGGCCGCGCCTTTGCCTGGAAGGCAGTCCACATGGTCGCGACCGGCGAGCCGCAAGCCGGCGCCGCGATTTCGCTGGCGCTGTGGTGGGCCGCGAAGGTCGCCAGCACTTCGGCGATCCAGAGCTTGCGCACGTTCGGCGGCTATGGCCTCACCACCGAGTACGACATCCACCTCTACAACTTGCGCGCCAAGGCCACCGCGCTGGTCTGGGGCGATTCCGCGCGCCTGCTGGAGGAAGCGGGCCGCCGCCTCTACGCGGGCGAACCGGCGGTGCTCCCTGACGTGGGCCCGGTTTCGATCGACTTCGACCTGGGCGAAGATGCCCGCGCGCTGGCTGCCGAGGTCGATCGGTTCTTCGAGGAGACCTTGACGCCCGAGCTGAAGGCCCACGCGCATTACTCGTGGGACGGGCACCATCCGGCGGTGCACAAGAAGCTGGCCGAAGCGGGCCTGCTGTTCCCCGAGCTGAGCCCTGCGCAAGGCGGCCGCGGCGCCAGCCCCTATGCCCGCTACGCCGCGGCGGACGTCTGGGAGGAGCACGGCTGGTCGGGACATGCCCGGGGCACGACGATGATGGCCGCGGCGATGATCGACAAGTTCGGCACTGACGAGCTCAAGGCCGAAGTGCTGACCAGGATCCTTGCCGGTGAGGCAGTCTGCTCGCTCGGCTATTCCGAGCCGGGCTCGGGCTCCGACGTCTTCTCGGCCCAGACCAAGGCCACGCCCGATGGCAATGGCTGGCGGATCGACGGCACCAAGATGTTCACCAGCGGCGCCAACCTGGCCGACTACGTGCTGATGCTGTGCCGGACGAACCCGGACGTGGCGAAGCACAAGGGCCTGACCATGTTCATCGTGCCGCTCATGGCCGACGGGATCGAAGTGCAGCCGGTCCACACCTTCCAGGACGAGCGCACCAACATCACGTTCTACGACAACGTGAAAGTGCCCGACACCTGGCGCATCGGCCCGGTCGATGGCGGCGTGCGGGCGATGAGCGCGGCGCTGGAGCTGGAGCACGGCGGCGGCGGCTTCGCCAAGGCGCACGGGCTCCTGATTCGCATGGCCGAGGACCTGGCGCGCGAGATCCGCTTCGCCGGCAAGCCGCTGATCGAGGATCCCGCCGCGCAAGTCCGCCTGGCCAGGGCGCGCGCGCACCACATGGTGGGCGAGATGCTGGTGCTGCGCTCGCTGTGGAGCGTCGAGGAGAAGCAGGACCTGCCCGCCTGCGGCCCGATGGCCAAGGTGTTCACCTCCGAGAAGTTCTTGGAGGACGGCTCGGACCTGCTGGACCTGACGGCGCCGCTATCCCTCTCGAAACGCGATGGCGCGGCGGCCCACGTCAACACGGCTTACCGCCATGCGCATGGCACCACGATCTACGCCGGCACCAGCGAGATCCACCGCTCCATGATCGCCGAACGCGCGCTGGGGTTGCCAAGGACGCGGGCCTGAGATCCTCCCCTGCAAGGGGAGGGGGACCGCCTGCGCAGCAGGTGGTGGAGGGGTGTAACCCTCTCAATCGCTCACTACGATGCCGGTGACACCCCTCCGTCACGCAGCTGACGCCGCGCGCCACCTCCCCTTGCAGGGGGGGATCGGGCCACTCCACCCGCCGCAAGCCTGATTCCATTCGTCGCTCAGGAATGTGGAAAAAGAAAACGGCTCAGCGGACCATTTCCCTCTTGCGTATCGATCGAGCCAAGGACTTCCGGCGCGTCGCGGCGCTACCATGCCCGGCGATGTCGCCGATCCGCCCCAAGGCGCGACACTTGCACGGGATTCTCAATCGGGCACTATGGGTTGTGGGCGGTTGATCCGGGGGGCTCAACACCTAGATTCAAGCAAGCGGCCGGGAACGGCACCTTGCCTGGCGAGAACGAGGGTACAGCGGCCTTTGTGTCGGCGTAGCAGGAGCGTTGTTCCTGTTTTGTGCCGATGCTACGCTAAGCCTCTCGCGATTCGAAATGCAGATTATGGCGAGAACGCCAGCAAGGGGTACGCGACGTGGACTTCAGGACGGGCAACGAAGGGCCGATAGACACCGTGGATGCCGACCAGACCGAGCTGACATTTGCCGAGAAGCCGGCGGCCAAGGCTAACGAGCCCAGTGTCGCCGAGCCCAGGCCCGCCGAGAGCACGAGGAAGGGTGTCGCCATGGACAAGACCGATGCCGCCACCGCCGAACTCGTCGCCGAAGCACCGGCGTCCGTGAAGCCGGCATCTCCTAAAAAGCCGGACGATTCCAAGACCATCAACGCGCGCCGGTTCACGATCGTCACCGACGACACCCGCGATGCGCTGCTGACCGAGTTCGGCAAGGACACGCTGGACGATCGCTACCTGCTGCCTGGCGAGAAGTACCAGGACCTGTTCGCCCGCGTCGCCGACGCCTATGCCGATGACCAGGCGCACGCCCAGCGGCTCTACGACTACATCTCGAAGCTGTGGTTCATGCCCGCGACGCCGGTGCTGTCGAACGGCGGCACCGGTCGTGGCCTGCCGATCTCGTGCTACCTCAACTCGGTCGACGACAGCCTGGAAGGCATCGTCGCCACCTGGAACGAGAACGTCTGGTTGGCCAGCCGTGGCGGCGGCATCGGTACCTATTGGGGCTCGGTGCGCGGCATCGGCGAGCCGGTCGGCCTCAACGGCAAGACCAGCGGCATCATCCCGTTCGTGCGCGTCATGGATTCGCTGACCCTCGCGATCTCGCAAGGATCGCTGCGCCGGGGTTCGGCCGCCTGCTACCTCGACGTCTCGCACCCCGAGATCGAGGAATTCCTCGAGATCCGGAAACCCTCGGGTGACTTCAACCGCAAGGCGCTCAACCTGCACCACGGCGTGCTGCTGACCGACGAGTTCATGGCCGCGGTCCGCGACGGCGCCGAGTTCGCGCTGCGCAGCCCCAAGGACGGCTCGGTGCGCGGGTCGGTCGACGCGCGCGCGCTGTTCCAGAAGCTGGTCGAGACGCGCCTCGCCACTGGCGAGCCCTACATCGTGTTCTCCGACACGGTGAACCGCATGATGCCGCGCCACCATCGCGAGCTAGGCCTCAAGGTCTCGACCTCGAACCTGTGCTCGGAGATCACGCTGCCCACCGGCCGCGATCACCTGGGCAACGACCGCACCGCGGTGTGCTGCCTCTCCTCGCTCAACCTGGAAACCTGGGACGAGTGGAAGGGCGAGAAGCACGTGATCGAGGACGTGCTGCGCTTCCTCGACAACGTGCTGCAGGACTACATCGACCGCGCGCCGGACGAGATGGCGCGTGCCAAGTACTCGGCCGCGCGTGAGCGATCGGTCGGCATGGGCGTGATGGGCTACCACTCGTACCTGCAGAAGAAGGGCATCGCCTTCGAAAGCGCGATGGCCAAGGCGCTGAACATGCAGATGTTCCAGTACATCAACCAGAAGGCCAACGAGGCCTCGATGCTGCTGGCGAACGAGCGCGGACCTTGCCCCGATGCGGCGGACGTGGGCGTGATGGAACGCTTCAGCTGCAAGATGGCGATCGCTCCGACCGCCTCGATCAGCATCATCTGCGGCGGCACCTCGGCCTGCATCGAACCGATCCCGGCCAACATCTACACCCACAAGACGCTCTCGGGCAGCTTCGTGGTGAAGAACCCGTACCTGGAAAAGCTGCTCGCCTCGAAGAGCAAGGATTCCACCAACGTGTGGAACTCGATCCTGGAGCACGGCGGCTCGGTGCAGCACCTCGACTTCCTCAGCCCGGAGGAAAAGGCGGTCTACAAGACCAGCTTCGAGATCGACCAGCGCTGGCTGCTGGAGTTCGCGGCCGACCGCACGCCCTACATCGACCAGGCCCAGTCGCTGAACCTCTACATTCCCGCCGATGTCGACAAGTGGGACCTGATGATGCTGCACTTCCAGGCCTGGGAGAAGGGCATCAAGTCGCTCTACTACCTGCGCTCCAAGTCGGTGCAGCGCGCCGGTTTCGCCGGCGGCGTGGAAGCCGACAACACGCCCGAGGCGCCCAAGTTCGAGATCGGCGAGACGACCGACTACGACGAGTGCCTCGCCTGCCAGTGAGGTGAGCGGGGCGGGGTTGAGACATCCACCTCGCACTGGCGCTGAAAGACTGCGCGGTTTTAGATCCTCCCCTGCAAGGGGAGGGGGACCGCCGCCGCAGGCGGTGGTGGAGGGGTGTAACCCTCTCGGTCGAGCACTCCGGCAGCGGTGACACCCCTCCGCCAGCCGCTTCGCGTCTGCCACCTCCCCTTGCAGGGGAGGATCTGCGAGCTTGACATTTAGAACCACATAGGTTACTTGGCCTCGCAGGTCGGATGCAGACGAGCGGCTTTCAGGCCTGTCGCCCTTGCCCGCACCACCTGCGGCCGGCGCTTTCGACGGGCGTCTGCAACCATGCGAAGCCTTGCTCTCGTTCGCGAGAGGCCGGCGGCAAGCTGCGAGCCCGTCTCGCCGGCGCTTCGCGTATCAGGGCCGAGCCGGTGGCGCTTACGCCTTCCCACGCCGGACGTTCGCAATCTTGGAAGCTGCGAGCCAACCCTGTCGCGCCAGGGCAGCGCCGACCGCATACGTCCGACGTTTCATCTGTGGCGTTACCCCGCACTCGCCAGCGGGGGATGACCTGTGCTCTCAGATCCTCCCCTGCAAGGGGAGGGGACCGCCGCCGCAGGCGGTGGTGGAGGGGTGTAACCCTCTCGGTCGCGCACTCCACCAGCGGGGACACCCCTCCGTCACGCCTTGCAGGCGCGCCACCTCCCCTTGCAGGGGAGGATCTGAGAGCACCTTGACCTCCCCGGACCGGGGAGGGGGACCGCTCGCGCAGCGAGGGGTGGTGGGGACTCGCGTCCTCATCCGAGCTTGCCGGCGAGCCCCGGAGATGCCGAGACTCCCCTCCACCACGCTTCGCGCGGTCCCCCTCCCCGTGCCGGGGAGGACAGGGCAAATCTTTCCCTGCAAGGGGGCGGGCACCCCCAGCTTAGCTGGTAGTGGAGGGGAGGATGTCGTCCCGCCTGTCCTCACCCGCACCGTGAAAGACAGGCGCGCACGAAAAAGGCGGCCGGTTCGCACCGGCCGCCTCTTCGAATTTGCCGATTGCGCGCCCGTCAGGGCACGTTGGTATCGCCCGCATCGTCCTGGTTCGCGCCGCCGACGGCCTTGTCGCCGCCTTCCAGCTTCGGCGGCTTGGCAGCCAGCGCACCGGCGGCAGCCTGGGTGCCCGAGGGCGTGGGCTCGGCGCCCTTGCCGGCCGGAGCCACGTCGGCGCCCGCAGCGGGAGCGGCCGGCAGCGGCAGGTTCGACCCTTGCGTGTTGAGGTACGCGATCAGGTTGGCGCGGTCTTCGGCCTTGGACAGGCCGGCGAAGGTCATCTTGGTGCCCGGCGCGAAGGCCTTGGGGCTCTTCAGCCACTCGTTGAGCAGGTCGAAGGTCCAGTTGCCGCCCTTGGTCTTGAGCGCGTCGGAGAACGCGAAGCCGCCGGCGCCCTGGCCGATCGCCTCGCCCACCACGCCGTGCAGGTTGGGGCCGATGCCGTTGGCGCCGCCGGCGTTGATGGTGTGGCACGAGGTGCACTTGGCGAACACCGCCTCGCCCTTGGCCGGGTCCGCCGTCGCCAGCAGCGCCGCGATCGGCTGCTCGGCCGCGCCTTCGCCGCCTTCTTCCTCGACGCCCTCAATCACGTAGCCCAGCTTCTCCGGGCGGTGCGGTTTGTTGGCGCTGAAGTAGTGCGAGCTCAGGCTGCTCAGACCCAAGGCCACGACGCCCGCGAACAAAGTCCAGCCGGCGATGGTATTGAAGCGATCTTCCATTAAGCGTGCCCCGGGAGAATTTTGGTCAGCTGACTGGCTCCGCGCTCTAGTGTCGCGCGGGAGCGAGTGCAAGAGCCATTGCGGCGCCATGGTGCCGGAGCCCATTGCGGTCCTCGGCACGGCGGCTTAAGCGCCCGGCACCATGGATTCCTACCCGCAACCCGCCCGCGCGCTCGTCGCGCAGATGGAAGCCGCCGCCGCTTCCGATCCGGCCCGTGTGCTGGCGCTGCAAGGCGCGCCCGGCTGCAACGGCCACCGCGCCGCGCTGGAATACGATCCGAACTGCCTGCCGCTGCCCTGCTTCGCGTTCGAGGACGCGCTCGACGCGGTGAAGGACGGCCGCGCCGGCCGCGCGATCATCCCGATCGAGAATTCGCAAAACGGGCGTGTCGCTGACATCCACTTCCTGCTGCCCGAAAGCGGGCTGACAATCGTGGGCGAGCACTTCATGGCGATCCGCCACGCGCTGATGGGGCTTGGCAAGGGGCCTTTCACCGGTGCCTACAGCCACTCGCAGGCATTGGGCCAGTCGCGCCATTTCCTGCGCAAGCGCGGGATCGTGCCGCTGTCCTACCCCGACACCGCCGGAGCCGCGGCCTACGTGCAGGAGCAGGGCGACACCACGGTGGCGGCGATCGCGCCGGCGCTGGCGGCGGAGCTGTACGGGCTGGAGATCGTGGAGGACCGGGTCGAGGACGCGGCCGACAACATGACCCGCTTCGTGGTGCTTGCGCGCGAGGCGCTCGACCCGGCGAGCCTGGCGGGCCCGACGATGACGACCTTCATCTTCGAGGTGCACAACGAGCCGGCCTCGCTCTACAAGGCGCTGGGCGGTTTCGCGACCAACGGCGTCAACATGACCAAGCTGGAAAGCTACCAGGTCGGCGCCAGCTTCGCGATGACGACGTTCTATGCCGACATCGAAGGCGCCCCCGGCGATCCGCGCATCGACCGCGCGCTGCAGGAGCTGGCGTTCCACTGCAAGTACGTGCGCATGCTGGGCAGCTACCCGCAGGGCCGGGCGCGGGGCTGAGGCCCCGGCTCCTCCTCTTGTAGGGGAGGTGGCGCGCCTGAAAGGCGTGACGGAGGGGTGTAACCCTCTCGGTCGAGCACTCCGCCGGCGGTTACACCCCTCCACCACCTACGGTGGTCCCCCTCCCCTTGCAGGGGAGGACCTCGTAGCATCCGCTTGCGCCGCCACTTCACCCATGCCACCACTCGCCCGGTGAGCGGGAGCGGCCCCAACAGCGCGGATGCGGCGGCAACGCGTGACTGGGAGTCGGTGCGCGCCTCTGCCGACATCCAGTTCGCGCCCATGCCCCCGATCAAGCCGCCCGCGACGCCCGCCTGGCTCGAATGGCTGGGCAAGGCCTTGCGCGCGGTGTTCGGACCATTGGCGGAGTGGCTGATCGTCGCCTGGCCCTGGATCCAGAGGGGGCTGGTCGTGCTCGCCGTGCTGCTGGTCCTGTTCCTGGCCTGGCGGCTGCTCGGACCGTTGATCGCGCGATGGCGGGGCCGGGCGAGCCCCGACGAGACCTGGACGCCCAGCCGCGAGGAAGCCCTGGCGCTGCTGGAAGATGCCGACCGGCTCGCGGCGCAAGGCCGCTTCGGTGAGGCGGCGCACTTGCTGCTTTTGCGCAGCGTCGGCCAGATCCGCGCGCGGCGGCCCGGCACGCTGGTGCCGGCCAGCACCGCGCGCGAAATCGCCAGCCTCCCGCAACTGCCGCAAGGCGCACGCACCGCCTTCGCCGTCATCGCCGAGCGGGTGGAGCGCTGCCTGTTCGCCCTGCGCGATCTCGACGCCGGTGACTGGCAGACCGCGCGCGCGGCCTATGCCGAGTTCGCGCTGGCGGACTTGCGCGCATGAGCGAAGCCGCGACCACGCCGGTCGGCGCGAACCCGTTCACCGGCCGCACGGCGCTGGCGCTGGTGCTGTTCGGCTGCCTGGTGTTCGTCGCGCTGCTGTGGATGATCGGCAACGGCCTGGCCGATGGCGAGGCGAACAACGGCGGCGCCCATGCCGAAGGGCGTGGCCTCAACGGCTACGCCGCGCTGGCCCGGTTGCTGGAGGCGCGCGGCCATCCGGTGCGTCGCAGCCGCACCGATCGCGGCTTCGAGCAGCCGGGCTTGCTGATCCTGACGCCGCCCGCCGACGCCAATGGCGAGGACATCGCCGAGGCGGTCGATCGCCATCGTCCTTTCGGCCCCACGCTGGTGATCACGCCCAAGTGGGCTTCGGTGCCGGCGGCGGGGGGCGACTTGCCGGTACGCAAGGGCTGGGTCCAGCTGGTTGGACCCAGCCCGCCGAACTGGCCGGGCTTCCTTGACGAGCTCACCGTCAATCTGGCCCGCGGCAAGCGTGGCGAGACTGTCGGCTGGTATGCGCGTGGCATCTCGGGCGCGTTTCCCGATCCGCGCGTGACGATGTTCGGCGCAGGGCCAGGTCTGGTGCCGCTGGTGACCGGCAGCGATGGACGGATCTATGTCGCCTATCGTGACGACGGCGAGTTCCCCTCGCTCGCCGGGCTGGCTTCGCGCCCGCGTGACCGGGCCACACATGACAGGTCTGCGCGCTATCCCCTGATCGTCGTGTTCGATCCCGACTTGCTGGACAACTACGGCATGGCGAGCCTGCCCAGCGCGCGCCTTGCCGCCACCCTGGTGCAGGCAAGTGCCGGTGCCGACGCGCCTGTCATCTTCGATCTCACTCTCAACGGACTGGAGCGCAAGGCCAACCTGCTGACGCTCGCCTTCACCCCGCCGTTCCTGGCCGCGACGCTGTGCCTGCTGCTCGCGGCGGCGGCGACCGGCTGGCGCGCCTTCCTGCGCTTCGGTCCGCCGCTGGCGCCGGCGCGCTCGATCGCTTTCGGCAAGCGCGCGCTGGTGAGCAACGCCGCCGCGCTGATCGTGCGCTCGCGCCGGCTGCACCTGCTGGGCGCGCCTTATGCAGAGGCCGCGCGCCAGCGGCTCGCCCGCGCCTTCGCGCTGCCGCGAACGGGGGACCTTGCCACGGAGACCGCGGCGCTCGATCGCGCGGCGCGGGCGGCCGGCAGCGGCGATCATGCTTTCTCGAACCTTGCCGCAAGGCTCGGCCGCGCGCGCTCGGAGCGCGAGCTGGTCAAGGCGGCCGCAGAACTTCACGCGCTCGAAAGGACGCTCACGAAATGACCGTTTCTCTGAACGAGGTGGCCGATCTCGCCGCCGCCATCCGGGGCGAGATCGCCAAGGCGGTGGTCGGCCAGGCGGAGATCGTCGACCACCTGCTGATCGCGCTGATGGCGCGCGGGCACGTCCTGCTCGAAGGACCTCCGGGCACGGCCAAGACGTTCCTGGCGCAGAGCTTCGCGGCCAGCCTGGGGCTGGACTATGGGCGAATCCAGTTCACGCCCGACCTGATGCCGGGCGATATCCTGGGCTCCAACCTGTTCAACTTCCAGACCAGCACCTTCACCCTGACGCGCGGGCCGATCTTCCGCGAACTGCTGCTGGCGGACGAGATCAACCGCACGCCGCCCAAGACGCAGGCCGCGCTGCTGGAAGCGATGCAGGAGCGACAGGTGACGCTGGACGGCACGCGTCACCAACTGCCCGCCCACTTCACCGTGGTGGCGACGCAGAACCCGATCGAGAGCCAGGGCGTCTACCCGCTCCCCGAGGCGCAGCTCGACCGTTTCCTGTTCAAGCTTTCGGTGCCCTATCCGAGCCACGAGGAGGAGCGGCGGATCGTCACCCGCTATGCCGAGAACCGCGGCCTGCCCGATCCGGTCGAGCTTGGCGTGGTGCCGGTGGTGACGCCCGAGCGCCTAGCCGAGGCGACCGAAGCGGTGGCGCAAGTCACGCTGGCGGAGCCGGTCGCCGACTACGTGGTGCGGCTGGTGCGCGCCACGCGCGAGAGCAACGACTTGTCGCTGGGCGCCTCCCCGCGCGCGGCGGTACTGCTGGCCGGCGCGGCGCGGGCGCGGGCGGCGCTGGAAGGGCGCGACTACGTGCTGCCGGATGATGTCAAGGCGCTCGCCGCGGCATGCCTGCGACATCGGCTGGCGCTGAGCCCCTCGGCCGAGATCGAGGGGCGGCAGGTGGAGGACCTGGTCGCCTCGCTGGTCGCCGCCACCGAGGCGCCGCGTTGAGGGTGCGCTTCTTTCGCGCCATACAATCCCCCCTCCCCGGCGGGGAGGGGATGGGGGTGGGGGAGCGACGCCGAAGGCGGCGCGTCCGCGCTGGCATCGGAAACCCCCACCCATCCTCCCTCTTGAGGGGGAGGATCTTGGTTGCGTTCGAGGCGGGACTTGGAGCTGAGATCCAGGGGCAAGCATACTCGCATGTGTGCTCTTCCCCGCCTCGATCCGCATCACCTCCCCCTAGACCCTCGTCATTCCCGCGAAGGCGGGAATCCATCTCCTGCGCTATCTGCTCGGGCGACGGTGAGGGCATAGCAAGGGATCACGGCATACATGCGCCTCGCACTGACCGCGACGAGGGCGGCAAGGTCAGCAGATGGATTCCCGCCTGCGCGGGAATGACGAAGGTTGGGTGCAAGGCCGCTTGAGCCCCATCGTCCCCACCGCGCGCACGGTCGCCATCCTCGCTGCTCTGGCACCGCTGGCGGTGCTCGTCGCCGCCATCGCTCCAGGCGCACGGCTGGCGGTCGTCGCGCTCGCTCTGCTGGTGCTGCTGCTCGCCATCGTCGACGCGCTGCTCGCCGGGAGCCTCGACAGCTTCACCGTCACCGTGCCCGGCGATGCCGAAGTCGGCGCCGAGCACCACTTCGCCTTCCACGCCCATTTCCGCGGCGGTCGCCGCAGCGAGGCCGAGGCCGCGCTCGCCTGTGACCCGCGGCTGGTGGAGGGCGGCCGCGCCTCCGCCCCGCTGGCCGGGCAGGCGGACATGATCGGTCGCGCTCCGTTCACCCCCTCGCGCCGGGGCACCGGCCGCGTCGCCACTGCCTGGCTGCGCTGGACCGGGCCGCTGGGCCTGGGCGCGCGCCAGCACGCGCGAGCGCTCGACCAGGAGGTGCGCGTCTGGCCCAATCTCTCCGACGTACGCTCGCCAGCGCTGCAGACCTTCCTGCGCGACGCGCAGTTCGGCCTCATCGCCCGGCGCATTCGCGGCGAGGGCACCCAGTTCGAGGCGCTGGCAGAGTATCAGCCCGGCATGGACCGCCGCCGCATCGACTGGAAGGCATCGGCCCGGCACCGCCATCTCTATGCCAAGGAGATGGAAACCGAGCGCAACAACCAGATCGTCTTCGCCTTCGACTGCGGCCAGGCGATGTGCGAGCCGGTCGCCGGCATGGCCCGCATCGACCGCGCCACCAGCGCCGCGCTGACCACCGCCTATGTCGCCCTGAAGGGCGGCGACCGCGTGGCGCTTTACGGCTTCGCAGCCAGGCCCGAGGCGATGAGCCCGTTCGTCTCCGGCTCGGCCCAGTTCCATCGCCTGCAACGCGCCGCCGCCGCGCTCGATTACCGACCGGAGGAGCCCAACTTCACCCTCGCCATGGCCACCTTGTCGGCACGGCTGACCCGGCGCTCGCTGGTGGTGGTGTTCTCCGACTTCACCGATCCCACCGGGGCGGAACTGATGGTGGAGAGCGTCTCGCGGCTGGTGGCGCGCCATGTCGTCCTGTTCGTGACACTGGCCGACAGCGAGCTGGAGGAACTTGCGGTCGCGACGCCGGGCGATCTCTCCGCCGTGGCAAGCGCTGTCTCGGCCGACGGGTTGCTGCGCCAGCGCGCGCGGGTGCTGCAGCGCCTGCGCCAGCTGGGGGTGGACGTGATCGAGGCGCCCTGGGACAAGATTGGCACGCGGCTGCTCGACGCGTACTTCGCGATCAAGCGCAAGGGGGTGATCGGGTGATGGTGCGCAGCGCCCCTGCACCAATGAATTTCGTCATCCCCGCGAAGGCGGGGATCCATCTCCTGCCCTGGCGTAACAGGAACCACCTGGAAATGGATTCCCGCCTTCGCGGGAATGACGAGATTTCAGAGTTCGAGGTCATGTGGTGATGCCAGCCGGTTCCGACCCCCTTACCCCCGACCCCCTCGTCAGCGCCCTCCTGCGCTCCGACCGCTTCCGCGTCGAGCGCGAGGCGGACTGGCGCCGCCTGGACGCAATCGTCACCGCCATGGAGAAGGGCCGCCTGCGCCGCGTGCCCGATGCCGACCTCATCGCCCTGCCGCAGCTCTACCGCACCGTCGCCTCAAGCCTCTCGATCGCACGCGCGATCTCGCTCGATGCGGCGACGCTGGGCTACCTGGAGGCGCTGGTGCAGCGCGCCTGGTTCGTGGTGTACGGACCGCGCTCCTCGCTGGGCGACTGGCTGCGCGGCTTTCTGGGCGGTGGCTGGAGCCGGTCGGTGCGCGGCCTCGGCCTGGACCTCGCGATCGCCTTCGCGGTAATGTGCGCGGGCGTGCTGGTCGGCTGGCTGCTCGTGGCGCACGATCCGGATTGGTACCAGGCGCTGGTGCCCGGCCAGTTCGCCGACACGCGCGTTCCTGGCGCCAGCCGCGAGGCCTTGCGCGCGACGCTGTTTGGGAACAGCCAGCAGGATGGAATGGGTGCGTTCGCCGCCTACCTGTTCAGCAACAACGCCGGCGTCTCGATCCTCGCCTTTGCGCTGGGCTTCGCGTTCGGCGTGCCGACGCTGCTGCTGCTGGTGCAGAACACCGCGATCCTGGGCGCGATGCTGTGGCTCTACCATGGCGCCGGTCTGACGCTGGACTTCGCTGCATGGATCTCGGTCCACGGCACCACCGAGCTGTTCGCCATCCTGCTGTCGGGCGGCGCGGGCCTGCACATCGGGCGCGCGATGGCGTTCCCGGGGGAGCGTAGCGTGCTTGCCGCGGCGTCCGAGGCGGGCAGGCGCGCCGCGCAAGTCATGGCCGGCGTGGTCATCATGCTGGTGGTGGCGGCCATCCTGGAAGGCTTCGCGCGCCAGCTGGTCGACAACACCCCCGGCCGGCTCGCGATCGGCGGTTTCATGCTGGCGCTGTGGTGCGCCTACTTCTTCGCCTTCGCGCCCGGGCGCTCGCCGGGCCACGCAGGATCACGCCGCTGATGGCGCGCACGGCCGCCATGCCCAGGCGCCAGGCGCGCAGCAATCGCGACCGCATGCTGATCACGCCCGAAGGCGTGGCACTGCCGCTCACCGTGGCCAGTCGCGGTGCGCGCGCAGGGGCCTTGCTGCTCGACTTCGTGTTCCTGGGCACCGTGTTCGTGGTGGTGACGATTGCGCTGATCTCGCTGGCCGGCGGTGTCGCCCAGCTGATCGGTCGTTTCGGCAGCGGCGGCGAGGCGCCCGCGGCGCTGCAGTTCCTGATCGTCGTGTGGATGATCGCGACCTTCCTGCTCCGCTACGCCTGGTTCCTGGTCTTCGAGCTGGGGCCGCGCGGCGCGACGCCGGGCAAGCGGCTGAGCGGCATCCGCATCGCCGCGCGCGATGGCGGGCGGCTCACCGCCGAGATGGTCATCGCCCGCAACCTGCTGCGCGATATCGAGCTGTTCCTGCCGGTCGCCTTCATCGCCTCGGCCGGGGTGGAGAGCCCGCCCGCCTGGCTCGCCGCGACCGCCTGGTTCGCAATGTTCCTGCTGTTCCCCTGCTTCAACCGCGACCGCTTGCGCGCCGGAGACGTGATCGCCGGAACCTGGGTGGTCGAGGCCCCGCGCCGCAAGCTGGAGGCGGCAATGAGCGTTCCGGCGGTACCCTCGGCTGCCTCGTCCGCCTACCTGTTCACCGAAGCCGAACTGGCGGTCTACGGCGAGTACGAGCTGCAGACGCTGGAGCGCATCCTGCGCGAGGATCGCGATGCCGCGATCGAGTCGGTGCAAGCGACCATCGCCGCCAAGATCGGCCGCGACCCTTGGGTGCCGGATTCGCGTGCGTTCCTGGAGGCCTACTACGCCCAATTGCGCGCGCGGCTGGAGGCAGGCATGCGGATGGGGCGGCGCAAGGCGGACAAGCATGCGGGGGATGCATCGTGATTGCTCTGCGGATCGTGCGCGATGACCTCACGGGACCTGAAATCCTGGCGCTGCTGCAGCTGCACCTTGACGAGATGCACCGATGGAGCCCGCCGGAAAGCGTCCACGCCATGCCGGCCGGGCGCCTGCGCCAGCCGGACGTGACATTCTTCAGCGCCTGGGATGGCGAGACGCTCGCCGGGTGCGGCGCGATCAAGCACCTCGACGCGCAGCACGGCGAACTCAAGTCGATGCGCGCGGCGCCGGAGTACCGCGGCCGGGGCGTGGGCCGGGCGATCCTCGACCACCTCCTCGCCGAAGCGCGCGCACGCGGCTATGCGCGGGTGAGCCTGGAGACCGGCCGCCCCGAGCCGTTCCATGCGGCGCAAGCGCTCTACCGGGCGAACGGCTTCGTCGAATGCGCGCCTTTCGGCGACTACGTGTCCGACGACTTCAGCATGTGCCTGACGCGAGTGCTGTGACGACGACGCTCGCTACGTCCCCACGATGCGCTGAACAGGCGTTCAATTTTCGGCTTCACCCGCAAGCGTTTTGGCCCTAGCCAAAGCGTCGAAAACTTCGGGAGGATGCTAAGATGAGCTACAAAGTCGCCATCGTCACCGGCGCGGCAGCCGGAATCGGCGCGGCCTGCGCCAAGCGGCTGGCCAGGGAGGGCGTCGCGGTCGGCGTGCTCGATCTCGACGAGGCGCGCTGTGCCGACACGGTCCAGGCGATCAAGGATGCAGGCGGCACCGCCATCGCGCTCGGCGCAGATGTGTCGAACCGCGCCTCCGCCAGCGCCGCGATCGAGAAATGCCGCGATGCGCTCGGCCCTGTCACGATCATCGTCAACAACGCCGGCGTCACCGACTTCACCAAGTTCGAGGACCTGACCGACGAGCGTTGGGACTTCGTCTACGCCGTCAACGTGCGCGGGCCGATGATCATGACGCAGCTGGTCCTGCCCGACATGAAGGCGGCGAACTGGGGCCGGGTGGTCAACATCTCGTCCTCCAGCGGGCAGACGGGGGCTATCAACATGATCTGCTATTCCTCGTCCAAGGGCGCGGTGATCACCATGACCCGCTCGATGGCGCAGGAGTTCGGACCTTACGGTATCACCGTGAACAACATCCCGCCCGGCTCGGTGATGGGCACGATCATGTCCGAGGAGAACCGCGACCGCTTCCAGATCCCCACCGAAGTGCTGCTTCAGACGATCCCGGTGCGCCGCATGGGCGAACCCGACGACATCGCCAACGCCTGCGCATGGCTCTGCGACGAGCGCAGCCAGTACGTCACCGGGCAGACCATCGGGGTCAACGGTGGGCGCGTGGTGAGCTGAGGGAAGTTCGTGTGAAGGGGTGGCAAGAACTCTGACAACCGTCGCCCCCGCGAAGGCGGGGGCCCCGCTTCCTTGCCGCACAGGGTGAGGAAGAAAGAACAAGCGGGGTCCCCGCCTTCGCGGGGACGACGAGAGACGTCGGGTCGATCGAGGGCGATACAAAGCAGCCATCAAGTGCCATTACGTGTGAGCGCAGGCACGTGGTGGGCTGATGATCGGATCCTCCCCCTGCAAGGGGAGGGGGGCCGCCAGCGTAGCCAGTGGTGGAGGGGTGTAAGCCTATTTGTGGAGCACTGCGCCGAGGGTGACACCCCTCTGTCAGTCCTGCGGACTGCCACCTCCCGTTGCAGGGGAGGATCTAAAGTGGCCAACAGAAAAGGCCGGCGAGGGCACTCCCCCACCGGCATTTTTGCATGTCTCAACCGTAATCAGGTCTGCTTGGGATCGCCGGCCGGACCGGCCTGCTTGTAGCGCTCGATCGCCTCGAGCGTGATCTGCTGCGCCTCGGCGCGGCCGCCCCAGACGCCGACGCGGACCCACTTCTTCTTTTCCAGGTCCTTGTAGTGGGTGAAGAAGTGCTCGATCTGCTCCATGACGATGCCGGGCAGGTCGTCCTTCTCGGACACGTTGGAGTAATAGGGGAAGACGGTATCGGCAGGCACGCAGACCAGTTTCTCGTCGCCGCCGGCTTCGTCTTCCAGGTTCAGCACCGCGATCGGACGGGCCGCCACGACCGAGCCGGGCACGAACGGCGAGCGCGCGATCACCAGCGCGTCGAGCGGATCGCCATCGGGCGAGAGGGTGTGCGGCACGAAGCCGTAGTTGGCGGGGTAGCGCATCGGCGTGTGCAGGATGCGATCCACGAACAGTGCGCCGGACGCCTTGTCGAACTCGTACTTAACCGGCTCGCCGCCGACCGGAACCTCGATGATCACGTTCAGACTTTCAGGTGGATTGTCTCCAACGGGAATCATGTCGATACGCATGGCGGTCCTTCTCTCCTGCAGCGTCTACGCCGCGGTTGACTTGGGTGCGGGCGGCTTAGCGGGCGTAATGCTGCGCCGCAACGTGAATTCATGCTTGCTATTGGGTAAGGTTGCGTGGGGGACAGCGCACGCAGGCCACGGCCCTGTGCGCATACTCGTCATCCCCGCGAAGGCGGGGATCCATCTCCTGAGTTCGCGTTTGACCAACTACCTGGAGATGGATTCCCGTGTTCGCGGGGATGACGAATGAGCGGAGACGGCCTAGCCCTTGGGTGCCAGCAGCCTGTCCAGCCCGGTGTCCTTGCTGCCCGCCCGCTCCAGCCACGGATAGCGCAGGCCGCCGTTCCAGGTGACCGGCACCGTCTGGTACTGCTCGCCGCGCTTCACCAGCAGTTCGATCGGCTTGTTGCTCGTCTTGGCCGCGACGACCGCGTCCTTGATCACCTCGGGCGTGTAGGCCGTGGCATTGACCGCGACGATCTTCGCGCCCTTGACCACGCCGGCATCGAACGCCGGACCATCCCACACCGCCGATGTGACCTCGCCCTCGTTGTTGACCGCCAGGCCCAGCGAGTACGTCAGGTCCAGCGTCTTGCGATCCTTCGACGCGCCTTCGGTGTAGGGGTTGGGCTTGTCCTTCCAGACCAGCTTGTATCCGGCCTTCTCGATCCCGGCGAGCGGCGCGGGTGCATTCGGGGTGTAGAGCCGATCGCGCAGGAAGCTTGCCCAATCGTAGGCGTAGACCCCGTTCAGCGTGGCGACGACATCGTCGAAGGTGTAGGTGAGCTCGCCCCAGTCACCGTCGCGCATGCCGAAGAAGGCGCGGGCGAAATCGTCCAGGCCCTTGGCGCCGCGCGTGCCCTGGCGGATCACCTGGTCGGCCTCCAGCCAGACGAGCGCGCCTTCGTTGTAATAGTCTTCCCCGCGAGTGAGCGAATCGTGTGGCAGGGCCTTGCGGCCGTTGATGATCGGATCGTAGGTCGTGTCCTCGACCGAGCGCCAGGCGCGGCCCGGCAGGCCTTCGGAGTAGCGCCCGGCCTGTGCCGCCAGCGCGCCCAGCACCACCTCCTTGCTCTGCACGCCCGAGCGCGCCGCCAGCACCAGGCCCCAGAACTGAGTCTGGCCTTCGTAGACCCACAGCAGGGAATTGCGCATCGGGTACTGGTACTCCGGCGTCCACAATTCGGCCGGGCGCCGGTACTTGCCGTTCCAGCTGTGCACCAGCTCGTGCGGCATGACGTTGCGGTCCCAGTCCATCTCCTTCCAGTCGACCCAGGTGTTGGGTTCCATCTGGTTCTCGCTGGAGCGGTGGTGTTCCAGGCCGATGCCGCCCATCCGGTCGGTCAGCGCCAGCATGAGGTCGTAGTGATCGAAATGGCGGGCGCCGAACAGCGCGGTCGCCTCGGTGACGAGCTTGCGGTAGGTCTCCAGGTGCTCAGGCTTGATCGCCAGGTCGCGCGGGTCGTCGGCGACGGCATCCAGCTTGACGTTCTGCCCAAGGTCCCAGCTCTTGGCGTGCAGGCCGGCGAAGATAGGAGAATCGACCAGGGTCGCGTAATCGACCTTGCTCCAGCGCACCACGTCGCCCTGCCGGCTCATGCCGTCCAGCGCGGTGAACACGCTCCAACCCGCCGGCACCTTGACCTGCGGGACCACCTGGATCCGGCGAGCATAGTACCCGGCCGGGTAGAGGCTCATCTTCTCCCACTGCAGGTTCAGCATTTCCTGCGTCATGGTGATGCGCCCTTCCGATGCCTGCAACGGCGAGGTGTGGACGAACCTCGCGGTGACGGTCTTCGTGCCGTCGGGCAGGGCGAGGTGGAAGGCGTTCACCTGCACGTCGTCGCGCTGCCAGCGCAGCGGCTTGCCGTCCGCCTCGAAGCGGATCTGCGCGAACAGGGCCAGGCTGTTGCGGGGACTATGACCACCGGGGATCCACAGCGGTTCCAGCAGCGTCAGCTCGCGCGTGCCGGCGGCGACCGGGATCGTCTGCGTCACGGCATAGACGCCGCGGCGGGTGTCCGTGGCATCGATGGTGAGCGTGATCGTGCCCGGATATGCGACATCGCGCGCCGGCGGGAGCGCAGGCGGCAGGGCGACGGCTTCTGGCGCGGTGTTGCCGGTGGCTTGCTGCGCCGCTGCGGGGGTGGTGATGGAGAGAGTGGCGAATGCGAGCGGTGCGACCGCGTGGATTATCTTCATGCAACATCAATGCTTAGGCAATCTGGAAACTGCAAGCCTCAGTATCGCGAAGAAGACGCGAGTCGCATCCTTCGTCACCCTGAACTTGCTTCAGGATCTATCATGCCGAGAGCCCGGTGCTTCGAGCACGCAAACCGCACTGGCAGTTGGCCGGCAAGCAACCCGGTTACAACTGCGCAAAAGGCCCTGAAACAAGTTCAGGGTGACGATGAATTGGATCGAAGGCTGGTGCCCGTCGCCGCCGCCACCTTTGCTTCACTGCGCGTGTCGGCTAAGCGCGCGGACGATGAACACCACCCCCCAAGCCATTCGCGGGACGCAGGACATCTTCGGCCCCCAAGCCGAGGCCTTCGCCCGCGTCGTCGAGACCTTCGAGCGCGTCCGCAAGCTCTACCGCTTCCGCCGTGCGGAGATGCCGGTGTTCGAGAAGACCGCCGTGTTCTCGCGCTCGCTGGGCGAGACGACGGATGTCGTCTCCAAGGAGATGTACTCCTTCGAGGATCGCGGCGGCGAATCGCTGACGCTGCGGCCGGAATTCACCGCCGGCATCGCCCGTGCCTTCATCACCAACGGCTGGCAGCAGCACGCGCCGTTGAAGGTCGCCACGCATGGCCCGCTGTTCCGCTATGAGCGGCCGCAGAAGGGGCGTTATCGCCAATTCCACCAGATCGACGCCGAAGTGATCGGTGCGCCCGAGCCGGCGGCGGATGTCGAGCTGCTGGTCATGGCCGATCACCTCCTGCGCGAGCTCGGCATCGCCGACGGCGTGACGCTGCAGCTCAACACGCTGGGCGATGCGGCGAGCCGCGATGCCTGGCGCGCCGCGCTGGTCGAGTACTTCCGCGCGCACAGTGCCGAGCTGTCGGAGGATTCGCAGGACCGGCTTGAGCGCAATCCGCTGCGCATCCTCGATTCCAAGGACCCGCGCGACCGGCCCTTCGCCGATGCGGCGCCGCGGATCGACGATTACCTGTCGGCAGAGGCGCAGGACTTCTTCGGTGCGGTGACGCAAGGGCTCGAAGCGGCAGGGGTGGCGCACACCCGCGCTGCGGCCCTCGTGCGTGGGTTGGATTACTATCGGCACACCGCGTTCGAGTTCGTCACCGACCGGCTGGGCGCGCAAGGCACCGTGCTGGGCGGCGGGCGCTACGACGGCCTGATGGAGGCACTCGGCGGTCCGGCTACTCCGGCGGTCGGTTGGGCGGCGGGCATCGAGCGCCTGGCGATGCTGGTCGCCGATGCGGGCGAGGTGGCTGAAGCCAAGGCGGACGTGGCGATCATCCCGCTCGGGCCGGCGGCGGACACCGCGTGCCTGGGCCTCGCCGCGACGCTGCGCCGTTCGGGGCTGGCGGTCGACATGGGCTATCGCGGCAACATGAAGAAGCGGATGATGCGCGCCAACGACAGCGGCGCCCGCTTCGCGCTGATCGTCGGCGACGAGGAACTCGCCGCCGGCGAGGCAATGGTGAAGGACCTGATCACCGGCGACCAGGAGCGCGTGCCGCTCCATGCCATTCCCTCGCGGATCGGCAGCAATGGCTGACATGTCCCAGATCCTCCCCTGCAAGGGGAGGTGGCAGTCCGCAGGACTGACGGAGGGGTGTAACCCTCTCGCGAGCGTGCGACACCAGCGGGGACACCCCTCCACCGTCCGCTGTGCGGACGGTCCCCCTCCCCTTGCAGGGGAGGAACTCGCGGTCCCATGAGCACCATCTCCGAACATCGCCTGCAGCAGCTCGCCGGTCGGTTGTCCGAGCTCGAAGCGCGCCTCGCCTCTGGCACGCTGGAGGGCGACGCCTTCGTCAGCACCTCGCGCGACTATGCAGAGCTGGAGCCGGTCGCCCGCATCGCCTCCGAGGTGCTCGCCATGCGGGGGGAGCTGGAGAGCTTGCAGGCTCTCCAGGATCCCGATCCCGAAATGCGAGCACTTGCCGAGGAGGAGGTCGCGCGCCTCAAGGCCGAGCTGCCCGAGGCCGAACGCCGGCTCGCGCTCGCCATGCTGCCGCGCGACGCCGCCGATCAGCGCCCGGCCATGCTCGAGATCCGTGCCGGCACCGGCGGTGACGAAGCCGCGCTGTTCGCGGCCGACCTTTATCGCATGTACGAGCGCTACGCCGTCGAGCAGGGCTGGCGGGTCGAAATGATCAGCGCCAGCGCCAGCGATGTCGGCGGTTTCAAGGAAGTGGTGGCCAACGTCGCGGGCACCGGCGTTTTCGCCAAGCTGAAGTTCGAGAGCGGCGTCCACCGCGTCCAGCGCGTGCCGGTGACCGAAAGCGGCGGGCGCATCCACACCTCCGCCGCCACCGTCGCGGTGCTGCCCGAGCCGACCGAAGTCGACGTCCAGATCGACGACAAGGACCTCAAGATCGATATCTACCGCGCAAGCGGCGCCGGCGGCCAGCACGTCAACACCACCGATTCGGCGGTGCGGATCACCCACTTGCCGAGCGGCCTGGTGGTGATCTGTCAGGACGAGCGCAGCCAGCACAAGAACAAGGCCAAGGCCATGCAGGTCCTGCGCACCCGCCTGTACGAAAAGATGCGCGACGAGGCGCAAGGAGCAGAGGCCGAGGCGCGCAAGGCCATGGTCGGCTCGGGCGATCGCTCGGAACGCATTCGGACGTACAACTTCCCGCAAGGCCGCGTCACCGACCACCGCATCAACCTGACGCTGCACCGCTTGCCGGAAGTGCTGGAGGGCCCGGGCCTCGCCGAGATGATCGATGCGCTGATCGCCGAGGACGAGGCCAAGCGCCTGGCGGCGATGGATGGGTGAGGGAAGGAAACTTGCGTCGCATGCATTTCGTCGCCCCCGCGCAGGCGGGGGCCCCGCTATCTTCCCGCGAACCGGCTTGAGCCAGAAGAAAGCGGGACCCCCGCCTGCGCGGGGGCGACGGGCTTTCGCCGATCGTTCCTGCCGATGACGTCGCCCGTGACCAAAGCCATCCGCGATGCGGCAGCCGAGCTTGCCGCCACCAGCGACACCGCCCGGCTCGATGCCGAAGTGCTGATGGCCCATGCGCTGGGTGTGAGCCGCTCGGACCTGCTGCTGCGCCACATGGGCGACCCGGCACCCGCCACTTATGCCGCCTTGACCGAGCGCCGCTTGCGCCACGAACCAGTCGCCTACATCACCGGCACGCAAGAGTTCTTCGGCCTGCCCTTCGGCGTCGGCCCCGAGGTTCTCATTCCCCGCGCCGACAGCGAAGTGCTGGTCGAGCGGGCACTCGCTGCACAGCCTGATGCCCGGCGCGTCCTTGACTGCGGCACCGGCTCGGGCGCGCTGCTGCTCGCCACTCTGGCGCACCTGTCGGGGGCCGAAGGCATCGGCATCGATCGTAGCCCGGGCGCAGTCGCCTTGGCGGCGGCCAATGCGCAGGCCTTGGGATTGGCGGATCGCGCGACGATGCTGCCGGCCGACTGGTCGCAGGAGGGGTGGGACGAGACGCTTGGCCGCTTCGATCTCGTGCTCGCCAATCCGCCTTACGTCGAGGCGGATGCCGACCTTGCGCCATCGGTCCGGGCCTACGAACCGGCAGGCGCGCTGTTCGCCGGAGCCGACGGCCTCGACGATTATCGGCTGCTCATACCTCAGCTGGCCCGCCTTCTGGCTCCGGACGGCACCGCTTTTCTGGAAATCGGCGCGAGCCAGGCCGAGGCGGTCCGGTCGCTCGCCGAGGAGAGTGGCTTTGCCACGCAAGTCCATCAGGATCTGGGCGGCCGCGCACGGGTCGTCGAATTAGCGCTGCGGACATAAGATTTCGCTTGGAATTTGGCGGCGCACCGCCTAGGTCAGAGATCGAACCGGCCTATGGACGTGGATTTTCCCATGCCCGGTTCGACTCCAGCATTTGCATTCGGTCGCGGCGGGGGAGTTGCGATCCGGCAGATGTCGGGATCACGGCCGTCGGAAAGCGACCCGTGATGGAGCGACATGCGGCATTGCGGATTTCGACCAGCTGGCCTGGCGGGGTACCGACTGATCCGGGGTTTTGAGGAACGCTATCCTTGAATAACAATCGTAATAATAACAACAACCGTCGGCGTGGCCGGGGGAATAACAATCGTCAGCAAGGCGGGCAACAGCTCAACCGGATCGACAGCAGGGCGCGCGGCAACGCGCCACAGATGCTCGAGAAGTATCGCAAGCTCGCCCACGATGCGCACCTGAACGGCGATCGCGTGACGGAGGAGTACTACCTCCAGTTCGCCGATCACTATTTCCGTGTCATCGCCGACCAGCGCGTGCGTCAGGAGGAGCAGCGCCAGCCGCGTCCCAACGACCGTCCGGGCGAGTACAACGAGGAAGAGGCCGAGGACGACTACTACGCCGATCCCAACTCGCCGTACGATCGCGCGGGCAACTATGCCCCCTCGATTCAGAACGGTGGCCAGAACGGCAACGGTCAGCAGTCGCAGAACGGCAATCACAGTGCCGGTCAGAACACGGGCCAGAACGGCCAGGCCGAGTCCGGCAACCGCCAGGGCTACGGCGGCGAGAACCGGGGTGATCGCGCTGAGCGCAATGACCGCAACGAGCGCAATGACCGCAACGAACGCGGTGATCGCGGCCGTCGCGGCGAGCGCCAGGATCGTCCCGAGCGCCAGGATCGTCCCGAGCGCCAGGACCGTGCCGAGCGTACCGACCGCGCGCCGGTAGAGGCGGCAGCCGCTCTCGCGCCCGAGCAGCAGCCCGACGCGGCGGGTGAGCCGACCCTGTTCGAGCCAGCCGAGAACCCGTTCGTGCGTGAAGCGCGTCCGGCCCGCGCACCGCGCGGTCGCAAGCCGCGTCGTGACGAGGCGACCGAGACCGGCGCCGCCCAGTCCGAGCCTGCCAATCTCGATCCGGCCATGCTGCCGCCGGCGATCTCGCCCCGTCGCGAGGAAGCGCGCGCCGAGGCGACCGCCGCTCCGCGCGACGACGTCGCCGAAGAGGCACCGGCCAAGCCCAAGCGCCGTACGCGCCGCGCCGCGCCGCCGGCCGACGATGCCGCCGGCGCTCTGCCCGAAACGGTAAACTGACGCTGGAGGACGCGCGGCGCGGCACTATCGCTTGCGCCGCGCGTCCCCTCCCGGCAAGCCGCTGCGCATGGATTCAGCACCCACAGCACCAGGACCCGGAGCACTTCGCAAGCCGCTGATCGCCATCCTGCGGCACTCCCATATCGGCGCGCTCGTCGCCGGGTCGCTTGCGGCTTGCGGCTTCCAGCCGCTGGCGTGGTGGCCGCTCACCATCCTTGGCGTGGTCTGGCTGATCGAACTGGTTGGCCATGCCCATCGCGCGCGCCGTGCCTTCCTGCTCGGCTGGCTGTTCGGCCTCGCTCATTTCACCATCGGCGACAACTGGATTGCCACGGCGTTCACCTATCAGGCGCAGATGCCTGCCTGGCTGGGCGGGATCGCGGTGGTGCTGCTCTCGCTCTACCTCGCGGTTTTTCCGGGTGTCGCCACGCTCGGCGCATGGCTGCTCGCGCGCGGCTTCGGCGCGGAGCGCACGCCCGGCCGCGTGTCCCTCGGCATCGCGCTGGCGGGCTGCTGGATCGTCACCGAGTGGATGCGAGCCTGGGTCTTCACCGGGTTCGCCTGGAACCCGCTTGGCGTGGCGCTGCTCGGACCCTTCGCCAGCCAGGGACTGGCGCTCCTGACGCCGTGGATCGGCACGTACGGGCTGTCCGGCGTGCTGGTGCTCATCGCGGCGCTGGGACATCACGCCATCCGCAGCGCGCGCGCCAGCAACGGCTCGACGCGCGCCGGCTGGCTTGCGGGCGCCGGCCTGCTCGCCGTGGGGCTAACCGCGTTGATGCTGCTCCCTGCCGGCTACCTCGACCGGCAAGAAGGCGAGATCCGCTACACGCTGATCCAGCCCGACCTGCGCCAGGAGACGCTGGACGACCCGCGCAACTTCGAGCCGCACTTCATCAAGATGGCGCGGCTCACCATGCCAAAGGACCGCGGCGAGCGCCGGCTGGTGCTCTGGCCGGAGTCCGGCCTCGCCGACTACTTGCGCGATGGCTACCCCGACTACTTCTATCGGCAGATGACCTACGAAGCCGATCCGGTACTGGCGCGCCGCCGGATCGGTCAGGTGATCGGGCCCTACAGCCTGCTGCTGACCGGCGCGGTCGATCTGGTGATGAAGAACGACGACGCCGTCGCCGCCCGCAACTCGGTCACCGCGATCGATGGGCGCGGCAACATCCTGGATGGCTATTCCAAGGCGCACCTCGTCCCTTACGGCGAGTACCTGGCGCTGCGCTGGCTGCTGGAGCCACTGGGCGCGACGCGATTGGTGCCGGGCGCGCTGGACTTCTGGCCGGGGCCGGGCCCGCGCACGTCGGACTTCGGGACGCTGGGCAAGGCGGGCATCCAGATCTGTTACGAGATCGTCTTCTCGGGCGAGGTGGTCGATCGCCGCGAAAGGCCGGATTACATCTTCAACCCGTCCAACGATGGCTGGTTCGGCAGCTGGGGTCCGCCGCAGCACCTGGCGCAGGCGCGTCTGCGCGCGATCGAGGAGGGGCTGCCGGTGCTGCGCTCCACCACCACCGGGATCAGCGCGGTGATCGACGCCGATGGCCTCGTGCGTCAGTTCGCGCCGATGCATCTGGCCACCAGGCTCGACGGGAAGATTCCGCCGGCGCATGAACCGACGTTGTTCGCGCGCTTCGGCAATGCCTTGCCTCTGGCCCTGGCCGTGCTGCTCCTCGTTCTATCGGTGGTTGCACGCAGGCGCCGAAGGGCCTAATCCCACCTATAAAGATTTCTTTATATGATGGTGACCGATGCGTAGCGATTATGTCTTCACCTCCGAAAGCGTTGCCGAGGGTCACCCCGACAAGGTCGCGGACCAGATCTCCGACGCGATCGTCGACCTGTTCCTCAGCAAGGATCCCGAGGCGCGGATCGCCTGCGAGACGCTGACGACGACGCAGAAGGTCGTCCTGGCGGGCGAGATCCGCTGCAAGGGCGTGTTCGAGAACGGCAAGTGGGCCGAGGGCGCGCTGCAGGAGATCGAAGACACCGTGCGAGCCGTGGTGCGCGACATCGGTTACGAGCAGGATGGCTTCCACTGGAAGACGTTCGACTTCTCGAACAATCTGCACGCCCAGTCGGCCCACATCGCACAGGGCGTCGATGCCAGCGGTAACAAGGACGAGGGCGCTGGCGACCAGGGCATCATGTTCGGCTTCGCTTGCGACGAGACGCCCGACCTGATGCCGGCGACGCTCGACTACAGCCACAAGATCCTGCACCGCATGGCCGCCGACCGCCATTCCGGCGCGGCGCCGTTCCTGGAGCCCGACGCCAAGAGCCAGGTCACCCTGCGCTTCGTCGATGGTCGTCCGGTCGCGGCCACCGCGATCGTCGTTTCGACCCAGCACAAGGAAGGCTACGACGAGGGCGAGCAGGAAGCCGAGCTCAAAGCCTATGTGAAGAAGGTCGTGGCCGACGTGCTGCCGGCCGAACTGCTGAGCGAGCAGACCGTCTACCACATCAACCCGACCGGCAGCTTCGTGATCGGCGGCCCCGATGGCGACGCAGGCCTGACCGGCCGCAAGATCATCGTCGACACCTATGGCGGCGCCTCGCCTCATGGCGGCGGTGCGTTCTCGGGCAAGGACCCGACCAAGGTCGACCGCTCGGCTGCCTATGTCACCCGCTACCTCGCCAAGAACGTCGTCGCCGCAGGGCTGGCGGCGCGCTGCACGATCCAGGTCTCCTATGCGATCGGCGTCTCCAAGCCGCTGTCTCTCTATGTCGACACGCATGGCACCGGCACCGTGCCGGACGAAGTGCTAGAGGCAGCGATCGTGCAAGTGGCGGCGGACAAGCTGGGCGGTCTCACCCCACGCGGCATCCGCGTCGGCCTTGGCCTGAACAAGCCGATCTACCGTCCGACCGCCGCTTATGGCCACTTCGGCCGCAAGCCCGAAGGCGAGCTGTTCCCGTGGGAGCGCACGAACCTTGGCGATGCGCTCACCGCGGCGGTGGCAGCCCGGACGGACAAGCTCGAACCCGCCGAGTAGGATTGGCGATGGAAGGGTGATCGCATGACGTACGAGACGATCGCCCAAGTGGAGGACCTGCGCGCGATGCTGGCGCGCGGGGCCGACGTGCTGGTGCTCGATTGCGAGTTCGACCTCGGCGATCCCGATCGGGGACGGGCGCTGTATCTGGAGGCGCACCTGCCGGGGGCCCGCTATCTGGATCTCGAACTCGATCTATCGGGCGAAGTGACCGGCAGCAACGGACGCCACCCGCTGCCGGCGCGCACCGCCTTCGCGGCGACGATGCGAGGCTTCGGGCTGAAGTCGGGACAGCAGGTCATCGCCTACGACGGCAACGGCGGGATCTACGCCGCGCGGCTGTGGTGGATGCTGCGATGGCTGGGCCATGGCGCGGTCGCGGTGCTCGATGGCGGGCGGCAGGCCTGGGGCGACGCCGACCTGCCGTCCGAGTCCGGCGAACCCGGACCGGTGCGCGAGGGCGACTTCATGCTGGGCGAGCCGCTGGTCGGACAGCCGATCACCGCGCGCGAGGTGCTGGCGAATATCGGCACTGGCGAACTGCAGGTCATCGACGCGCGCGATGCGCAGCGCTTTGCCGGCGCGCCGCATCCGCTCGATACGGTGTCCGGGCACATTCCGGGTGCGAGCAACCGCTTCTACCGTGACAACTACGATGCGAATGGGCGCTTGAAGAAGCCTGCGGAACTGGCGGAGGCGTTCGGGACAGCGCTGAACGGCAAGACGCCTGAGCAGGCAGTGCTGCAATGCGGCTCAGGCGTGACCGCGTGCCACAACCTGCTGGCGATGGAAGTGGCGGGCCTGAAAGGCGGGCGGCTCTATCCCGGATCATGGAGCGAGTGGACGAGCGATCCCTCGCGTCCGGTGGAAAGGTAGCCTCCACGCCGGACGGCGACGGGTGCTCCCTGACCGTCCTGCACCTACTTGACCGACATCCGTCGTCCCCGTGCATGCGGGGGGCGCTTTCCTGTTTAACGTCGAAGAGAGAAGCGGGGTCCCCGCCTGCGCGGGGACGACGTGGTATATTGTACCGGGCGGGCAGTGGAACGCGAGCAGGTATTCCTGACGGCGCTGCCTACTTCGCCAGTTCGGCCTCGATCGCTGCCACCAGCGCCGGGTCCTCGGGCGTCATCGCCGGCGCGAAACGGCCGACCACCGTCCCATCCTTGCCGATCAGGAACTTCTCGAAGTTCCACAGCACTTCGGGATCCTCGTTGGGCGTCATGCCATAGCCCTTGAAGCGCTCCTTCATGCTTTCGACATCGCCCTGCTTGCCAGGCACGGCTTCGATCAGCGCGGCATAGAGCGGCTGCTTGGCCGGGCCGGTCACGTCGGCCTTGGCGAAGAGCGGGAACGAAACGCCGTAGTTCAGCTGGCAGAACTCGACGATCTCCTCGTGCGTGCCGGGTTCCTGCGCGCCGAAGTCGTTGGCCGGGAAGCCGAGCACTTCGAAGCCGCGATCTTTGTAGGTTTCGTAGAGCTTTTCCAGGCCCTCGTACTGCGGCGTGAGGCCGCACTTGGACGCGACGTTCACCACCAGCAGCACCTTGCCGGCATGCTGCGCGAGGGTGTCGGGCTTGCCGTCGATGCGGGTCAGCGCGATGGTGGCGAGGTCGGCCATGTTCAATCTCCCGTAGGTTGCGCGAGGGGTATGGAGCGCCGGCATGACGGCGGCAAGACGCTAGCTGCCTGGCGCAACGCCCGCGTGCATACACTCCGCTCGGCTCGATCGAGGCGGGCGACCAAGCCTCAGCTTTCGTAGTGCGCCGTCGTCTTCGCCGCCACTTCGTCCGCGGTCACGCCGGGCGCTAGTTCCACCAGCCTGAAGGGGCTCGCGTGGTCCGGTCGCGCGAAGACGCACAAGTCGGTGACGATCATGTCCACCACGTTCCTGCCGGTGAGCGGCAGCGTGCAGGCCGGGATGAACTTGGGGCTGCCGTCCTTGGCGGTGTGCTCCATGACGACGATGATCTTCTTGACCCCGGCAACGAGGTCCATGGCGCCGCCCATGCCCTTGATCATCTTGCCCGGGATCATCCAGTTGGCGATGTCGCCGTTCTGCGCGATCTCCATCGCGCCCAGCACGGCGAGATCGATGTGGCCGCCGCGGATCATCGCGAAGCTCTGCGCGCTATCGAAGTAGGCCGAGTGCGGCAGTTCGCTCACGGTCTGCTTGCCGGCGTTGATCAGGTCGGCATCGACCTCGTCGGGATAGGGGAACGGGCCGATGCCCAGCATGCCGTTCTCCGACTGGAGCGTCACCGTCATGCCCGCGGGCACGTGGTTGGCGACGAGCGTCGGGATGCCGATGCCGAGGTTCACGTAGAAGCCGTCCTGCAATTCCTGCGCGGCGCGGGCGGCCATCTGGTCGCGATTCCAGCTCATCAGGCGGTCTCCCTCTCACGGGTCGTGGTGAACTCGATCTTCTTGTCGTAAGGCGCGCCCAGGACCAGGCGCTGGACGTAGACGCCCGGCAAGTGGATGGCATCGGGATCGAGGCTGCCCACCGGCACGATCTCCTCCACCTCGACCACGCAGACCTTGCCGCAGGTGGCGGCCGGCACGTTGAAGTTGCGTGCGGTCTTGCGAAACACGACGTTGCCGGTCTCGTCCGCCTTCCACGCCTTCACCAGCGCCAGGTCGGCGAAGATGCCCTGTTCCAGCACGTATTCCTCTTCGCCATTCGGGCCGTTGAAGACCTTCGTCTCCTTGCCCTCGGCGATCAGGGTGCCGACGCCGGTCTTGGTGTAGAAGCCGGGAATGCCGGCGCCGCCGGCTCGCATGCGCTCGGCCAGGGTGCCCTGCGGGCAGAACTCCACCTCCAGCTCGCCGGAGAGGTATTGGCGCTCGAACTCCTTGTTCTCGCCCACGTAGGACGAGATCATCTTGCTGACTTGCCTGGTGCGTAGCAGCTTGCCGATGCCTTCGTTGTCAATCCCGGCATTGTTGCTGGCGAACGTCAGGTTCTTGACCCCGCTGTCGCGCACCGCGTCCAGCAGCCGCTCGGGCAGGCCGCAAAGTCCGAAGCCGCCGCTCGCGATCAGCAGGCCGTCGCGCAAGAGGCCGTCCAGCGCGGCCGTGGCATCGGGGTAGAGCTTCTTCATCGTGCGGGCTCCCGTGTCATGCGCCTGCTGCGCTGCAATGCTTTGCGGCGCCGATAGCCGAAGGAGCGGGGCCGGGTCCAGTTCCGAAAGCGGTGCACGGACACTGGGACATCGTTCTCTGCTGCGATGCAGCAAAGTGGCGAGACCGCCCCTCACCACAGCAACAAAGTTCACCAGGCATGCCCACAGTTTAAGCACATTGCTTGCCCTGCAAGGGCGGTGAACCTCCTGCGGCCCCCTGTCTTGCTCGGTTGGCTGCGTCGCGCGGGCGATCGGATGCAGTTTGCGCAACTGTACTGAAAGTTTTCGCACTTGCACAAAAAGGGCGTGAACGGCATATCGAAAGTGCCTTTCAGGCATCCTCTCCCAAAACTTCCATGGCCCGGTCGGTAACGATCGGGCCTTTTTTCTTGCCTTCCCGCGCCCGGCTTTCGAGCGGGTGCACGCTCGCGCGCTTGCTCGGAACCGAGCCCACCTTCCACCCATTGGTTTGCAATCGCCGACTCTCGTTCCTAGCTCGGCGTCAGGCCCGGGGCGGGCCGCTTACCGAGGGAAGGGAATTGCGATGGCGGAAGCCGCGGTCCAGACGGAAGACAGGACGATCAAGCTGCAGGTCGCAGCGGCTCGCCAGGAAGAGAGCGGGCACGGCATCGCTCGCCTGTCGCGCGCGTCCCTGTCCGCCCTCGGCGCGCTGGAAGGGGACGTGCTGGAGATCACCGGCAAGTCCACCACCGTGGCGCGCGCCGTGCTCGGCTATCCCGAGGACGAGGAGCTGCAGGTGATCCGCCTCGATGGTTTGCAGCGCGGCAACGCCGAAGTGGGTTCGGGCGAGCACGTGAAGGTCGCCAAGGCGGAGTCGCGCCCGGCCCAGCGCGTCGTCTTCGCGCCGGCGCACAAGGAGATGCGGCTGCAGGGCCCGGCGCAGGCGCTGAAGCGCAATTTCTTCCAGCGGCCGATGATGCAGGGCGATCTTGTCGCCACCACCGGCCAGCAGCAGGTCGCCGACCTGCCGCCGCAGCTGCGCCGCATGTTCAACGCGCCGGCCTATTCGCTGACGCAGATCCGCCTCAACGTCGTGTCGACCGTGCCCAGGGGCATCGTCCATATCGACGAGAACACCGAGGTCGAGCTGCGCGAAGTCTACGAGGAAGCGCAAAGCCCGCGCGGTGACATCAACTACGACGACGTCGGCGGCATGTCCGACACCATTCGCCAGCTGCGCGAGATGGTCGAGCTGCCGCTGCGCTACCCTGAGCTCTTTACCCGCCTGGGCGTCGATCCGCCCAAGGGCGTCCTGCTGCACGGCCCGCCGGGGACGGGCAAGACGCGCCTGGCGCAAGCCGTGGCGAACGAGAGCGACGCGACGTTCCACTCGATCAATGGGCCCGAGATCATGGGCTCGGGCTATGGCGAGAGCGAAAAGGCGCTGCGCGAGGTGTTCGAGGAGGCGGGCAAGTCCAGTCCCGCGATCATCTTCATCGACGAGATCGACTCGATCGCGCCCAAGCGTTCGCAGGTCCACGGCGAGGCGGAGAAGCGCCTGGTCGCCCAGCTGCTGACCTTGATGGACGGGCTGAACTCGCGCGCGCATGTCGTCGTCATCGCCGCCACCAACCGGCCCGATGCGATCGACGAAGCGTTGCGCCGTCCCGGCCGGTTCGACCGCGAGATCGTCATCGGCGTGCCCGACGAGAGCGGCCGGCGCGAGATCCTGGGCATCCACACCCGCGGCATGCCGCTGCAGGGCGTGGACCTGAACGAGATCGCGCGCACCACGCACGGCTTCGTCGGTGCCGACCTTGCCGCGCTCGCTCGCGAGGCGGCGATCGAGGCCGTGCGCCGGATCATGCCCAAGCTCGACCTGGAAGCCCGCACGATCCCGGCCGAGGTCCTCGAAAGCCTGTCGGTCGGTCGAGACGACTTTCTGGCGGCCTTGAAGCGCGTGCAGCCCTCGGCGATGCGCGAGGTCATGGTGCAGGTGCCCAACATTGGCTGGGCCGATATCGGCGGACTCGACCAAGCCCAGCTCAAGCTGCGCGAAGGTGTCGAGCTGCCGCTGAAGAACCCCGAGAGCTTCCACCGCCTCGGCATCCGGCCGGCCAAGGGCTTCCTGCTCTATGGGCCTCCGGGCACCGGCAAGACCTTGCTGGCCAAGGCCGTGGCGAAGGAGGCGGAAGCCAACTTCATCTCGATCAAGTCGTCCGACCTGCTCAGCAAGTGGTACGGCGAGAGCGAGCAGCAGATCGCCAAGCTGTTCAGCCGGGCGCGTCAGGTGGCACCTTGCGTGATCTTCATCGACGAGATCGACAGCCTGGTGCCTGCGCGTGGCAATTCCATGGGCGAGCCGCAAGTGACATCGCGCGTGGTCAACACCATGCTGGCCGAGATGGACGGCATGGAGGACATGCAGTCGATCGTGGTGATCGGTGCCACCAACCGCCCGGCGCTGGTCGATCCGGCGCTGCTGCGGCCGGGCCGGTTCGACGAATTGGTCTATGTCGGCACTCCCGACGAGGCCGGGCGCGAGCACATCCTGGGCATTCACACGTCCAAGATGCCGCTGGCGTCCGATGTCGACCTTGGCCGCATCGCCCGCGCGACCGAGCGCTTCACCGGTGCCGACCTAGAAGACGTGGTCCGCCGCGCCGGCCTGATCGCGATCCGCAAGAAGGGCTCGGACGTGATGAACGTCGATCGTGCCGACTTCGACGAGGCGCTGGAGGACAGCCGCGCCACCGTGACCGTGGAGATGGAGGAAGAGTACGCCCGCATGAAGGGCGAGCTGAAGAAGCGCGCCATGGCAGTCGAGCCGATCGGCTTCATCGTCCCGGGCATGGTCGAGCCCCGCCGCGAGCGTAAGCACGACCACTGATGTGCGAAAGGCGGGGCTTGTGCCCCGCCTTTCACGCGTTGTGGCCAGCGCTTCACTCGGAAAGTATCGTCACGCTGAACTCGTTTCAAGGTGACGAAGGGGTGCTCCATCCACTTGCCGTTGCCCTAAGAATGCAAGGGCGTGGAGCATGTCAGTGGTATCCAGGTCGGCCGCCCCTCGCCGACAAAGCGGCTATCGCTTCGGCGCGGCCAACTGCTCTGCCAGAGCGGTGTTCCCCTGTGCCGCCACGACGCTCGCGGCCGAGCGGCCCGCGGCATCGATCACCTGCGGGTCGGCACCCGCCTTCAGCAACATGCCGACCTGCTGCGTGCGGTTGAACAGCGCAGCCATCATCAGCGCCGTCTGGCCTGCGTTGTTGCGGGCATCGACGTCGCACGTCTGGCGCAGAAGCATCGCGGCGATGCGATCGTCGCCCTTGAACGCGACGCCCATCAGCGCGGTGTTGCCCTGGCTGCGGTCCGCCTTGCATGGATCTGCACCGGCTTTCAGCAGTGCGTCCACCGCTGCGGCCTGGCCGTTGTAGGCTGCCAGGATCAGCGGCGTGAAGCCGCGCCCCTCATAGGCGTTCACGTCGGCGCCTTGCCGGACCAGCAGCGGGATCAGGTCGGCGCGGCCCAGCTTCGCCGCCTCGAATAGCAGCTCCTGCCTCCGCTCCAGTGATGGCAGCGCGGCGGAAGCGGAGGCGCTGGGCGATGGCGGCGTCGTGACTGCCGCCGCCGGAGCGGAGGCAGCCAGGATCGAGGCGAGCAGCAGCGACGGCATCACGGCTGCCCCGCATAGCGCTTGTCGACCGCGGCAGTGTATTCGGCCACGGCACGCTCGACTTCGCCCATAGGCACCTTGACCGCCTTCGCGAGCCGAGCACCCAGGTCACGGTCGGCCTGGGTAAAGTAGCTGACCATGACCACCTTGGTGCGCATCGAGGTGACCACGCCAAGGTCGCCCGCCAGGTTCTTGACCAGGTCGGCCTTGTCCGCCGGCTTGAGCGAACGATAGAACTGGCCTGCCTGGTCGAACGGTTCGGTCTTCGAGATCGGCGCGGTCCGGGCGATCGCATCGACCTTGTAGGGCGTCGGCGCGAACGACGGGTCGACGGTCTTGGGATCGAGGACCGAAGGGAAGTAGTTCACGTCGACCTTCTTGTTGGCCAGTGCGGTGTCGAGTTGTCCGTCCTGGTAGTTGTTCACCACCGGCACGCGCGGCTTATTCACCGGCAAGTCCATCACGTTCGCGCCGACGCGATAGCGCTGGGTGTCGGAGTAGGAGAACAGGCGGCCCTGCAGCATGCGATCAGGCGACGCCTCGATGCCGGGCACCAGATTGGCAGGCGCGAAGGCGGATTGCTCGGTCCAGCGGAAGAAGTTCTCCGGCACCTGGTTCAACGTCAACTCGCCGATCTTGCGGAACGGCACTTCAAGCCACTCCTTGGTGTCGTCGAACGGGTTGTAGCTGAGCTTGCCCAGCTCGTCCGGCGTCATCGTCTGGAGCATCACGTCCCAGGTCGGATTGTCGCCCGCGGCAATGGCGCTGTACAGATCGTCGGTCAGGTAGTTGAACGGCGCCTTGTTCGCGGCATCGCCGTTCAGGTTCTTGACGCCCTGACGGCTGATCAGCCGGAACTTCGCCCAGGTGACCTTGCCGTCCTTGTCGACCAGCTTGAAGGCATGGACGCCGTTGCCGTCCATCGTCCGGTACGAGGCCGGAGTGCCGAGGTTCGAATAGACGTGCACCAGCATGTTGGTGGCCTCGGGCGTGCCCGAGAAGAACTCGAACAGGCGGTTGGGATCCTGCTTGTTGGTCACTGGCGACGGCTTGAGCGAGTGGATCATGTCGGGAAACTGGATCGCGTCGCGAATGAAGAAGATCGGCAGGTTGTTGCCGACAAGGTCCCAATTGCCCTGATCGGTGTAGAACTTGATCGCGAAGCCGCGCGGATCGCGCAGTCCCTCGGGCGAGCCGCTGGGATGGATGACGGTGGAGAAGCGCACGAAGACCGGGGTCTCCTTGCCCGTCGCGAACAGCGATGCCTTGGTCACGTCCGACAAGTCGGTGGTCGCGCGAAACACGCCCAGCGCCCCGGTGCCGCGCGCGTGGACGACGCGCTCGGGAATGCGCTCACGGTCGAAGCGGGCGAGCTTCTCGATGAGCGTGGTGTCTTCCAGCAGGACCGGGCCCGCATCGCCGACCGCGAGCGAGTTGCGGTTTGAGCCGATCGGCGCGCCGTTGTCGCGCGTCATCTGCGCAGGCGCGGCGCCCGGCTGTCCGGCAGCGGCGTCGACGGTGCCGGCCACACCGGCCTGGTCGGCCGTGGGCTTGTAAGCGGCGAGTGGGGCAGCGACCGTCGTCATCCGGTCCTCGACCTGGGTGGACGTCTGCCCGGCGGCGCCGGTGAATGGGACCAGAGCGGCGGCGCCGAGCAGCGCCAAGCGATACGAAGCCTTCATGATCTTCTCTCCTCCTGTTGAAGGCTTGAAGATGCAGCAGCCTCACGGCTTGTGCCAAGGACTTCGGCACATCAGACTGATCGGAGAATGCGCTCAGTGGCGCGGCAACAATCCGAAAAGCTAATGATTGTAGCGGGCGGCGGCGTTCCCGCTCGATGCTCCGTCGACGGTGGCGTCAAGCATCTGCGCACCGGCTGCCAACTCCAGCGGTGATACCGGCAGCATGCGCCGGCGTACCAGGGCTTCGGGCTGGTTGCGACGAATCCAGTCGATCATGCCTTCGCGGATCTCGCAGCGCAGGTCGAACAGCGTCGGCCCGTCCTTGGCGCTCATGAGCAGGCGCACCTCCATGGCATCGGCACTGTGATCGGTGACTTGCAGGATCTGCGCGCGCTTGTCCCACAGGCGATGGGAGGTGATCTGGCGGGTGTACTCCTCGCGGATCGGGCCGATGTCGGCGCCGGGGTCGAGGTAGATCATCACCGTGCCCAGCAGTTGCGCAGTGCTCTTGGTCCAGTTCTGGAAGGTGTCTTCGAGGAAGCGGGTGGTCGGCACCACCAGGCGGCGATCGTCCCAGACACGCACGACGACGTAGGTGGTGCGGATATCCTCGATCCGGCCCCACTCGCCATCGAGGATCACCACGTCGTCGATCGAGATCGGCTCGGTCAGCGCCATCTGCAAACCGGCGATCAGAGCCTTCAAGGCCGGCTGCGCGGCGGCGCCCACCGCCAGCGCGGCAAGGCCGGCGGACGCCATCAGCGTCACGCCGATCTTGGCCACGCCCGGTATCGACAGCAGCATCAGCGAAACGGTGAGGAAAACGATGCCGAAGCTGACGATGCGGCTGATGATGCCCAGCCGCGTGCGCCGACGGCGCGCATTGCGGTTGTCCTCGACCGAAATGTCGTAGCGCAAGTACATCGTCTCGACGAAGGTGCGCAGGATGGCGAGCGCAATCCAACCGATCAGCACCGGCATGACGAAGCCCGCGACCTTGTCCCAGGCGCTTGCCAACGCCGGGGTCTCACGCGCCGCGATGATGACGCCCAGCGCCACGAACGACCACCGCGTCGGTCGCCCGAGCCGGTCGACAAGGATGTCGTCCGCCTTGCTGCGGCTGGCGCGGGCAATGCGCGCGCTGACACGGTAGAGGATGGTATGCACGAGAAGCGCCGCCAGCGCCCCGACGGCTGCGGCAATCACGGCGACGATCGTCCGCTCCGCCCACAAAGGGACGCCGGTGATGTAGTGCTCGATCAGATGGATCATGCCGGGCTAACGATGCTGCGGTGCAGCAAGTTGCACGTTAAATCGTGCCGCGGGCACGGATAAGCGTCAGGCCTGCTTGATGTGCTGCGGGAAATCGCGGAGGATCGCAGATCTCAGGCGATCTTCAGGGCATTTCACTTCATGAACGACGAACCTGTCAAAGGACCCGCTTCGTACTTTCCGTCGATCGAGAAGAAGTACGGTCGTCCCATCTCGGAATGGCAGGCTCTACTGCGCGAACGCCTGCCCGCCAAGCACATGGAGCTGGTCGCGATGCTCAAGAACGATCATGGCATGGGTCATGGTCATGCCAATGCGCTCGTCGCCCACACCTTGTCGCAAGACAAAGGGTAATGTCTGGCCTGCCATGATCCGCTAGTGCGCCGTGCCCCAGCTGTCGCCCGAGCCGATCTCCACCCCCAGCGGCACATCCAGCGTCACGGCCGGCAACGCCGCTTCGGACATGACCCGCTCGATCACCGGCCTGGCGGCGGCGACATCGCCCGCCGGCAGCTCGAACACCAGCTCGTCGTGCACTTGCAGCAGCATGCGCACGTCCTTCAGCCCGGCGTCGGCCAGAGCCGGGCCCATCCGCGCCATGGCGCGCTTGATGATGTCGGCGCTGGTGCCCTGGATCGGGGCGTTGATCGCCGCGCGTTCCGAGCCGGCACGCTCGGCCTGGGCCTTGGAGGTGATGCGCGGGAACCAGGTCTTGCGGCCGAACAGCGTCTCCGAATAGCCGCGCTCCCGCACGGTCTCGAGCGTCGAGACGATGTAGCGCTGAATGCCCGGGAAGCGCTCGAAATAGCGATCGATCATCGCCTGCGCCTCATCGGATTCTGTGCCGAGCCGTCCGGCGAGGCCCCAGCGCGAAATGCCGTAGAGGATCGCGAAGTTGATCGTCTTGGCCCGCCCGCGGGTGTCGCGATCGACTGTGCCGAACATCTCCATCGCCGTGCGGCTGTGGATGTCCTCTCCGGCGGCGAACGCCTCCTTCAGGGGCGGCACGTCGGCCATGTGTGCAGCGAGGCGCAGTTCGATCTGCGAGTAGTCGGCGCTGAGCAGCACGTTGCCCGGCTCGGCGACGAAGCAATCGCGGATCTGGCGGCCGATCTCGGTGCGGATCGGGATGTTCTGCAGGTTGGGATCGGTCGAGGACAGGCGCCCGGTCTGCGCGCCGACGAGCGAGTAGCTGGTGTGGACGCGGCCCGTGGCGGGGTTGATCGCCGCCTGCAGCGCCTCGGTGTAGGTCGAGCGCAGCTTGGTCAGCTGTCGCCATTCGAGCACCTTGGTGGCGACCTTCGCGCCTTGCGCGGCGAGGCCCTCCAGGATCGCCTGGTCGGTCGAGTACATGCCCGACTTGCCCTTGCGCCCGCCCTTGTAGCCAAGCTTGTCGAACAGCACGTCGCCCAGCTGCTTGGGGCTGCCGATGGTGAATTCGAACCCGCAATGGCCGAAGATCTCGCATTCGAGAGCGGTGACGGCGGTGGCGAACTCCTTGGACAGGCCGGCAAGCTTCTCGCGATCGACCTTGATGCCGTGGCGCTCCATCTGCGCGACGACCGGGATCAGCGGGCGGTCTACCCGCTCGTAGATCCGCGTGCCGCCTTCATGGCTAAGGCGGGGCTTGAGCAGCTGGTGGAGCCGCCAGGTGACGTCGGCATCCTCGGCGGCATAGCGGGTGGCGCGGTCCAGCGGCACTTCGCCGAACGGGATCGCCTTCTTGCCGGTGCCGCAAATGTCCTTGAACGTCAGCGTCTTGTGGGAGAGGTGCCGCTCGGACAGCTCGTCCATGCCGTGGCCGCCGCCGATGCCCTCGATCTGGCGCCCGGCGTCGAGGCAGAACGAGATGATCATGGTGTCGTCGATGGGGGCGACGTGGATGCCCCCCACTCTGTCGCCGACGCGGGCAAAGACGTTGAGGTCGTACTTTATGTTCTGCCCGACCTTGAGGACGGCATCGTCCTCCAGCAGCGGCTTCAATAGCGCCAGCGCCTCGTCCAGCGGGATCTGCTCGGGGCGCTCGGCGAACATGTCGCTGCCGCCGTGGCCGAGCGGAATGTAGCAGGCATCGTTGGGTCCCAGCGCCATGCTGATGCCGGCCAGGTCCGCGCGCATGGCGTCGAGCGCCGAAGTCTCCGTGTCGATCGCGATCAGCCGCTTCTCGTAGGCGCGGGCGATCCACGCCTCCAGGTCGGCGACCGTGGTGACGCACTTGTATGCGTCGAGGTCCACCTTGGGCCACTCCGGCATGTCCTGCCGCGCGGCGCCTTCGATCGGATTGGCGCCGGCGGTGACGGGCTTGCTGGGGTGCAGCTGCGTGGTGCGCTCGGGGCTGCCGTGCCCGCCGTCCAGGCGCTTGAGCAGGCTGGTGAAGCCATGCTTGGAGAGGAACGCCGCAAGCGGTTCGGGAGGGATCGCCGTCAGCTTGAAGTCGTCCATCTCGATCGGCAGCGGGCAGTCTTCCTTGAGCGTCACCAGCTGCTTGGAGAGGCGCGCCAGGTCGGCATGCTCGATCAGGCGTTCCTGCAGCTTGCCCTTCTTCATCGTCGGCGCCGCCGCCAGCGCCGATTCAAGATCGCCATAGTCCTGGATCAGCTTGCTGGCGGTCTTGGGGCCGACGCCGTAAACGCCCGGCACGTTGTCGACAGAGTCGCCCATCAGCGCCAGCACGTCGCCGACCTTCTCAGGCGGCACGCCGAACTTCTCGACCACCTCGGCCACGTCGATCCGCTGGTTCTTCATGGTGTCGAGCATGTCGATGCAGCCACCTTCGATGCCGTCATGCGGTTCGCCGCACTTGCCCACCAGCTGCATCAGGTCCTTGTCGGATGAGACGATGGTCACGTCCCAGCCGCGCTTGACCGCCGCGCGCGCATAGCTGGCGATGATGTCGTCGGCCTCGACGCCCGGTTCCTCGATGCAGGCCAGACTGAAGGCGCGCGTCGCATCGCGGATCAGCGGGAATTGCGGCACCAGGTCCTCGGGCGGAGGGGGGCGATGCGCCTTGTACTGGTCGTACAAGTCGTTGCGGAACGAGGTGCTCGCCTTGTCGAGGATGACGGCGAGGTGGGTCGGCCCGTCCGCCTTGTTGAGGTCCTCGGCCAGCTTCCACAGCATCGTCGTATAGCCATAGACCGCGCCCACCGGCGTCCCTTCGGGGTCGGTCAGCGGCGGGAGACGGTGGTACGCTCGGAAGATGTAGGCCGATCCGTCGACCAGGTAGAGATGCTGCTTGGGCTCCATGGCGCGCGTGGTAGCAGCAGGGGGGACCATGATCCAGCGAACGTGGGAGCCAGAGCAGTACCCAGGTCGGTCGGTGGGCCGGAGCCGCTGGCAAAACTCTGTGTCCAAAGAATGGCGTGCGACGAGTTGCGGCTCAACTTGGCGACCAACGCTTGCATAGATGCGGTAAGCCGATTATCGACGCGAACGAAGTCTAGCCGTGAGGTTGGCTTTAGCGGGTCATGCTCCCGCAGGTCCGGAAAAACAATTCAAGGGTACTACACAATGCGCAAGATCGTTCTCGCTGCTGCAGCTGGCCTCGGCCTGCTGACGATGGCCGCTTGCTCGGAAAAGACGCAGGACGCCGCTGAAGCCACCGCAAGCTCGGCTGCTGAAGATCTTTCGGCCAGCGCCAGCGACGCTGCCGACGCTGCCGGCGATGCCGCTGGCGAAGCTTCGGAAGCCGCTGCCAACGCAGGCGACGCTGCCAAGGAAGCCGGCGCCAAGGCCGCCGACGCTGCTGGCGACGCTGCCGCTGCCGCTTCGGAAGCCGCTGCCGACGCCGAAGCCGAGCTGAAGAACTAAGCTTCTTCTCTCGACTGAGACAAAAAGAGGCGCGCTGGCCCATCCAGCGCGCCTTTTTTCGTGCCTGTTGCGCAGGTTCGGATCGACGCGCGGCAACCAAACGCGGGCTGATGGCTTAGCCTTGTTCCTCTTCACGGAGACTGCGATGATCCTGGGAGTCGTGCTGGCGGGCGGTCGATCGACACGCTTCGGGAGTGACAAGGCCTTGGCCGAGGTCGACGGGCACAGCCTGATCTCGATCGCGGTCGACACGCTGGCGGGCTGGTGCGAGCATGTCGTCGTGGCCGGTCGGGCGACCGCTCCTGCGCCGACGTTGCCCGATTGGCCGCGCCCCGACATGGGGCCGCTGGCGGGGCTCGCGGCGGCGCTGCATCTGGCGGTGGACGAGGGCTACGACGCGGTGCTCAGCTGCGGCGTCGACTCGCTGGCGCTGCCCGATGACCTGCCGACGCTGCTTGGTGCCGCACCGGCATATCTGGCGTCTCAGCCCGTGATCGGCATCTGGCCGGCCACGGCCGTGCAGGCGATCGAGACCATCCTGCACGGCGAGGGCCCGCACTCGCTCTACGGTTTTGCAGAGACGATCGGTGCGCGCAGCGTGGAAGTGGCTCGGCCGCCTGCCAACATCAACACTCCGGACGATCTCGCCGCCCTGCAGCGCCAGCGCCAGCGCCGCTGACGCAGACGATCACGGGCAGGCTTGCTGCATGGCCATCCACACGGGTCGCTCGTTACGGCTCAAGGCTGCCACGTCGAAGCTGTAGCCACCCGCGACCGTGACGATGAGGTTTGCAAGGCCGAGCGAGCCGAGCTTGGCGCGCAGCCGCGAAAGCTGCACGGCCATCGAATTGCTGCTCGAGCCGCGACTCGCGCCCCAGATCTCGTCGGCCAAAATCTGCTTGCTGACGGTTTCGCTAGGTACCTCCGACAAGCGCCAGAGCAGCGCGAATTCGAGCGGATGCAGCCCCATCTTGCGCCCGCGATAAGCCGCTTCGCGCGCGAAGAGATCAAGCTCGAGTTCGCCGATGGTGCGTTGGCGCGGCAGCCATGCGGCCAAGTCGTGAAGGCGCCGGGCTCTGGCATCGACTTCGACGAGCGTCGCCTCGTCGCTTACTGCTTCGCCGAAGCCTTGTGCCAGCAGGCGTGCCCGCGTGACCCCGGCGTTGACCCCGCTGACCAGCGTCCTTCGCCGAGCCTTGTCCCATGCGTCCTGCGGCGAGCCGGCGACATCGGCCGTCAGACCGGCGGCATGGACGATCAGGATACAGTCGGTCGGCGCTTCCTGCGCGTCGGCCAGCGTCCAGCCGTGCTGCCGCAGGTCACGATTGGCAGGGATGCTGCCTTCTGAAATCCATCGAAACGAGCCCATCGTCTTCCCCTGTCGAGATTCGGCACGACCCGAACATACGTGCGGCTCGTTCGTCCGACGCTCGCACCCGCAGCATGGAAGATGGGGCATTCAGGCATAGGTAAATGATCTTATAACCATACTGTAAGGAAGGTCTAAGCTGCTGGTTTTGCAGGGGACACTGCGCCATCGTTGCGACGCTTCGCGCAGCGTATGTACAGGGTGGTTTCGTCTGTCTGCTCGCGCGAAGTCGCGGCGATGCGAATCGCCAGATCATGGACCGGGGGGGTAGCAACTGCGCGAGGGCCTGATCGAACAACGCGATCCGGCGACATAGGGCCGCAGCTTACCGGCCGGCCTGCTCACAGGCAGCAGCGGGGGCCGGGTGTCAGCTGTCACCGCGCAACAGAGGGCGGCAGTGGTGATCCTGCCGCCCTATGCAGTCGGCTTAAGCCGCGCTGGAATTCACGCCCATCGAGCTCAGATAACGCCGGATGTTACGCGCCGCCTGGCGCAGGCGCTGCTCGTTTTCGACCATGGCGATACGCACGAAGCCTTCGCCGTCCTCGCCGTAGCCCACCCCCGGTGCGACCGCGACATCGGCATGGGTCAGCAGCTGCTTGGAAAACTCCAGGCTCCCCATCTCACGCAGGGCCGGCGGCAGCGGTGCCCAGGCGAACATCGATGCCTTCGGCGGCGGGATCTCCCAACCCGACCTGCCGAACGCCTCGACCATGACGTCGCGGCGCTTCTGGTAGAGCTGGCGGTTCTTCTCGACGATGTCCTGCGGCCCGTTGAGCGCGGCGCAGGCGGCTGCCTGGATCGGCGTGAAGGCACCGTAATCCAGGTAGCTCTTCACCCGCGTCATGGCCGCGATCAGCTTCTGGTTGCCGACCGCGAAACCCATGCGCCAGCCGGCCATCGAATAGGTCTTGCTCATCGAGGTGAATTCGACCGCGACGTCCTTGGCGCCCGGCACTTCCAGGATCGAGCGCGTCGGGTTGCCGTCGTAGTAGAGCTCGGAATAGGCCAGGTCGGACAGGATCCAGACCTTGTTCTCCTTCGCCCAGGCGACCAGTCGCTCGTAGAAGGCGAGGTCCACTGTCTCGGCGGTCGGGTTCGAGGGGTAGTTCACCACCAGGATCGACGGGCGCGGCACGGTGAAGGCCATCGCCTTGTCCAGGCTGCGCCAGTAGTTCTCGTCCGGCGTCGTCGGCACCGAGCGAATGGTCGCGCCGGCGATGATGAAGCCGAAGGTGTGGATCGGATAGCTGGGGTTTGGTGCCAGCACCACGTCGCCCGGCGCGGTGATCGCGGTAGCGAGGCTGGCAAGGCCTTCCTTGGAGCCCATGGTGACCACCACCTCACGCTCGGGATCGACGTCCACTCCGAATCGCTTGGCGTAATATCCCGCTTGCGCGCGGCGCAGACCGGGGATGCCCTTGGACTGCGAGTAACCGTGCGCGCTGGGCTTCTGCGCCACCTCGACCAGCTTGTCGATCACGTGGCTCGGCGGGGGCAGGTCGGGGTTGCCCATGCCCAGGTCGATGATGTCCCGTCCCGCCTGGCGTGCCGCATGCCGCATCGCGTTGACTTCGGCGATGACATAAGGCGGCAGTCGCTTGATGCGGTAGAACTCGTCTTCCATGACCTCACAGGCTTTCTTGATGGCGGCAGGATCGCCGCGTCCACGCGCTGTAAGGGATTACGGCCGCGCGGCAAATGGCTGATCGTGCGGCGGATCGGCAAAGGGCGTGCAGGACTCGACAGATCGCTTGCCGCATCGCACTTAGGGAGACGCAAGGGAACGCCTAAGGAGATGTTGCGCCGATGCCGACGCAGGCAGGACCGTTCGACGCCAGCATGAACCTGTTCGGCGAGCTGATGATGGCGCAGGCGCAAGGTGCGCTGGCGTTGTTCGGACAGATGTTGCCGCAAGCGCAGCCCGCGCAACTGGCGGACAGCAGCAGGACGGCAGCACCGAGCGGCGACGCAGCGAAGTGGGCCGAGGCCGCTGCCCGGCTGCAGGCGCTGTGGACCGACTTCCAGGTCGAACAGCTCGCCAGAGCCAGCGCCGCTTCGCCGCAGTTGATGGATCCGACGCGCTGGATGGAGGGCGCGGGCACTGTGCTGCGCCAGCTGCCGCTGGCCAACCCCGAGGTCCAGGGCAAGCTGTGGGACGACGGGCTGACGCTCGCCACGGCCATCCTCGGGCAGTTCGATCTCGGCTCGGGCAAGGCGCAGTCACCTGCCGAGCTGCCGCGCCAGGATCCCCGATTCGCCGATCCGAGCTGGCGCAAGCAGCCGTTCTTCGCGCTCGTTCACCAGCTCTACCTCATGGTGTCCGAGCAGGTCATCGGCATGGCCGAGGGGGTCGAAGGCCTCGACGCGGCGAGGAAGCGGCAGCTGGTGTTCGCCACCCGTGCGTTCGTGGATGGGCTCAGTCCCGCCAATTTCCCGCTGACCAACCCGGTCGCGCTCGAAAAGGCGATCGAGACACGCGGCGAGAGCCTGGTCAAGGGCATGGAGCACTTGCTGTCCGATTTGCGGCGTGGCCAGCTGACGCACACTCCGGCCGAGGCGTTCAAACTGGGCGAGACCATTGCGGCGACGCCCGGCAAGGTCGTGCATGAGACACCGCTGTTCCAGCTGATCCAGTATTCGCCGACGACCGACACGGTGCTGGCGACGCCGCTGGTGATCTTCCCGCCGTGGATCAACCGGTTCTACATCCTCGATCTCAACGCCCGGAAGAGCTTCGTGCGCTGGGCGGTGGAGCAGGGCGTTACCGTGTTCATGGTGTCCTGGAAATCGGCAGACGCCAGCATGGCCGACCATGTCTGGGATCACTACATCGCCGCGCAGATCGAAGCGGTGGACGTGGTTCGCGCCCGGCTGGGCGTGCCGTCGGTGCACACCATCGGCTACTGCGTCGCCGGCACTACGCTAGCGGCGACGCTCGCGATATTGGCTCGGAACGGCGAGGCCGAGAAGGTCGCGAGCGCCACCTTCTTCACCGCGCAAGTCGACTTCGAGGACGCGGGCGACCTCAAGAACTTCGTCGATGATCAGCAGATCGAGGCGCTCGGCCACCTCTCGCCCGAAGGCTATGTCGATGGCCGCTACCTCGCTGCGGCGTTCAACCTGCTGCGCGGCAACGACCTGATCTGGAGCTACGTCGAGAAGAACTATCTGCGCGGCGAGGAGCACATGCCCTTCGACCTGCTGCACTGGAACGGCGACGTCACCAACCTGCCCGCGCGCTGGCATCGCGACTACTTGCGCGATCTCTATCGCGACAACCGACTGGTGGTGCCCGACTCGCTGTCCGCTTGCGGAGTGCCGATCGACCTGCGACGGATCACCACGCCCTGCTACATCCAGGCCGGCCGCGAGGATCACATCGCCCCGCCCGCCAGCGTGTGGAAGCTGACGCGGTTTCTCGCAGGGCCGTGGACCTTCGTGCTCGCGGGCTCCGGGCATATTGCCGGCGTGGTCAATCACCCCGACCAGCGCAAATACCAGTTCTGGACCAATCCGGAGGCGCGCGATTCGCTCGACCAGTTCGTCGCCGGCGCGGGGGAGGAACCGGGCAGCTGGTGGAATCACTGGCGCGGCTGGCTGGAGACGATCGATGCTGCGACCGTGCCGGCTAAGGGAAAGCGTGTGCCCGGCGGCCGTGGGGATCGCGTGATCGAGGATGCACCGGGACGCTACGTCGCCATGCGGTGAGTCGTGCCCGGACTTGAACGCGCGTCGTCAACCAGAGGCTGAGTGGCCCCAGGACAGCTGCCGGCGCACGCTGCAAGCGATTGAAATAAGGCCCGTCCGCAACATTCGGCAACACTTTTGGCACCATGTTGCAATGCAGCATAACGCTTGACTCAGGTGTGCAGGAGGCATACTGTTGCATCGCAGCATGTGAGGAAATCCTTTTCGCACATGCATGGAAACCAGCGTCGTTGATCGACGTTCTGGACCTGAGTAGCGTGCGGGATACTGCTGATAATGGCCGATACCGACGACAAGAACGACAATGCTGCGTCCGCGCAGGGCAGCGCTGTGGAGCTGTCTGAGGCTCGCCAAACCAAGCCCTCGCTTCGCCGTCGCGTGATTGCTCCCGATCAGACCGCGCTGTCATCTGCCGTGGCCTCGCTCCCGCTCGCAGAGGAGCCGAAGCCGGATGCTCCCACAAGCGAGATCGCAGGGGGCGTGGACAAGCCGGTCGTTGCCAAGCGTTCCGAGCCTGAGCTTGCCAGCCCGTCCATGTCGGTTCCGAAACCTGGCGATTTCAAGCCGTCGACGAAACCGAAGGCCGCCAAGCCCCTGTCGAGCGCCAAGCCAGGGCCGATCGCCAAGCCGACGCAGCCGGTCGCTGCCAAGCCACTGCCTCCGCGCCACGTCGCCGCGACCAAGTCGCAGCCGGCGAAAGTCGAGCCTGAGAGGCCGACGACGCCGCGCGCACCTCAACCCTTTTCTGCGGCGATGCCGGCCGTCGCACCCGCCCGGACCATTCCGGACGTTCCGATTGCCGCCACCGCCACTTCATCTGCATTTAAACCCAAGGACAAGACCATGGACATGAGCGCCAACTTCAGCAGCTTCCAGGATGCTATCAGCGATGCCCAGGCCAAGGCCCAGGCCGCCTTCGAGAAGAGCTCGACCGTGTTCGGCGAAGTGGGCGAGTTCGCCAAGGGCAACGTCGAGGCGGTGATCGCTTCGGGCAAGATCCTGGCCGAGGGCGTTCAAGAAATCGGTAGCACCTTCGTTGCCGAGGGCCGTACCGCCTTCGAGAGCATGACCGGTGACATCAAGGAACTCGCCGCTGCCAAGTCGCCGACCGACTTCCTGAAGCTCCAGAGCGACATGGTTCGCAAGAATTTCGACAGCGCCGTGGCGTACAGCTCGAAGAACAGCGAGACGTTCCTCAAGCTCATGAACGATGCCTTCGCTCCGATCTCGGGCCGCGTCAGCCTCGCCGTCGAGAAGGCGCGCCAGGTTGCCCCTCAGGCCGCCGCTCCGGTCAACACTGCGGCGATCTGACCATCGCTTTTGCGATGATGATCGACTGACAAAGCACGCGGGCCGGGGCCAGTCGCCCCGGCCTGTGTCGCACAGGCCTCCCGCCCGCGCGTACCCGCGGCACGACGGTTCCGATCGGAGGCATGCTCGGGCATCTTGAAGATGACCCGTCGCATACGATATTCTGCAAACATGAATTCCCTCCACGCTTCGACCGATTCTCCCTGCCCGCCTGCCGTGGCTGCGCACTCGCGCCCGGCTCCGGGCACGCATGTACTCGGCACGGTTCGTGGCGCGGACGACGGCGATGGTAACGGTACGCGCCCGCCCGGCGACGGCGATCAGCTCGGCGTCGCGACCAAGACGCGGGCCAAGCCCAAGAAGCCCAGCCAATTCAAGGTGCTGATGCTCAACGACGACTACACGCCGATGGAGTTCGTCGTGCTGGTCCTCAAGCGCTTCTTCCACATGGACATGGAACAGGCCACCCGCGTGATGCTCCACGTCCATCAGAAGGGTGTCGGCGTCTGCGGCATCTTCCCCTACGAGATCGCCGAGACCAAGGTGAACCAGGTGATGGATTTCGCCCGACAGAACCAGCATCCGCTCCAGTGCACGCTGGAAAAGGCCTGAGCGGCTGGATGTTTGGGACCCTGGCTCTGTAGCGAGAAGCCAGGTTGAGCCTTGCCGCGATAGTTCAGGCCTGACGTTCGTAGGGGCATCGATCCTCTCCTTGCAGCAAGGTCTTCTTGGCTGTCCTCCCCGGGACGGGGAGGGGGACCGCGCGAAGCGTGGTGGAGGGGAGTCTCGGCATCTCCGGACCTAGCCGGCAAGCGCGCGTGAGACTGCGAATCCCCACCACCCCTCGCTGCGCGAGCGGTCCCCCTCCCCGGTACGGGGAGGCCAGCCAGATCCTCCCCTGCAAGGGGAGGTGGCAGACGCGAAGCGGCTGACGTAGGGGTGTCACCGCTGGCGGAGTGCTCGGACGAGAGGGTTACACCCCTCCACCACCGCCTGCGGCGGCGGTCCCCCTCCCCTTGTAGGGGAGGATCTGAGAGCACGGCTTATCGTCCGCGGGCGAGTGCGGAATAACGCCACAGATGAAACGTCGGACGTAAGCGGCCGGCGCTGCCCTGGCGCGACAGGGTTGGCTCGCGCTTCCAGTATTGCGAACGTCCGGCGTGGGAAGGCGTAAGCGCCACCGGATCGGCCCTGATACGCGAAGCACCGGCGAGACGGGCTCGCAGCTTGCCGCCGGCCTCTCAAGTGAGAGCAAGGCTTCGCATGGTTGCAGACGCCCGTCTGGAGCGCCGGCTGCAGGTGGTGCGGGCAAGAGCGACAGGCCTGAAAGCCGCTCGTCTGCATCCGACCTGCTGCGGCGTTTAACCTATGTGGTTCCAAATGTCAAGTTTATCGTCGTCCCGGACTTGATCCGGGACCGGTTCCGACAGCGACGACCCTTTCAGAAAAGCGCGCCTCGCCGACAGGTTCATCGCTTCCGCAACCGGACCCGGGTCGAGCCCAGGGGTCGACGCTGACTGGCGATCCGGGCGGGCGCAAACCAAAAGGCCGGGGGATCGCTCCCCCGGCCTTCCGGTACGTCTGGACTGCGTGAGGTCGGACTTAGAAGCCCATGTCACCCATGCCGCCCATGCCGCCGCCGCCCATGGGGGGCATGGCGGGCTTGTCATCGGGCTTCTCGCTGATCGCGGCTTCCGTCGTGATCAGCAGGCCGGCGACCGAAGCCGCGTCCTGCAGCGCGGTGCGAACGACCTTGGTCGGGTCGATCACGCCGGCCGCGACGAGGTTCTCGTAGACGTCGGTCGAGGCGTTGAAGCCCTGGCTCTCGTCGCCCTCGCGCAGCAGGTTGCCGGCAACCACGGCGCCGTCATGGCCTGCGTTGGTGGCGATCTGCTTCAGCGGAGCAGTGATCGCCTTGCGGATGATGTCGATGCCCTTGGTCTGGTCGTCGTTGATGCCCTTCAGCCCATCGAGAGCCTTGGTGGCATAGAGCAGGGCGGTACCGCCGCCGGGGACGATGCCTTCCTCGACAGCCGCGCGGGTGGCGTGCAGGGCGTCGTCGACGCGGTCCTTGCGCTCCTTCACTTCGACTTCCGAAGCGCCGCCGACCTTGATCACGGCAACACCGCCGGCCAGCTTGGCGAGACGCTCCTGCAGCTTCTCACGGTCGTAGTCCGAAGTGGTGACTTCGATCTGCGCACGGATCTGCTCGACGCGAGCCTTGATCTCTTCGGCCGAACCCGAACCATCGACGATGGTCGTGTTGTCCTTGTCGATCGAGACCTTCTTGGCTTGGCCGAGCATGCCCAGCGTCACGTTCTCGAGCTTGATGCCGAGGTCTTCGCTGATCATCTCGCCGGCGGTCAGCGTGGCGATGTCGCCCAGCATGGCCTTGCGACGATCGCCGAAGCCCGGAGCCTTGACGGCTGCGATCTTCAGGCCGCCACGCAGCTTGTTGACGACGAGCGTGGCCAGAGCCTCACCCTCGATGTCCTCGGCGATGATGAGGAGCGGACGGCCCGACTGCACCACGGCTTCGAGGATCGGAAGCAGCGCCTGGAGCGACGACAGCTTCTTCTCGTGGATGAGGATGTAGGGGTTATCCAACTCGACGGTCATCTTGTCGGGGTTGGTGACGAAGTAGGGCGAGAGGTAGCCACGGTCGAACTGCATGCCCTCGACGACGTCCAGCTCGAACTCGAGACCCTTGGCCTCTTCGACGGTGATGACGCCTTCCTTGCCGACCTTCTCCATGGCCTCGGCGATCTTCTCGCCGACTTCCACGTCGCCGTTGGCCGAGATGATGCCGACCTGGGCGATTTCCGAGGAGCCCGAGACGTTCTTCGAACGGCCCTTCAGGTTCTCCACGACCTTGGTGACGGCGAGATCGATGCCGCGCTTCAGGTCCATCGGGTTCATGCCGGCGGCGACGGCGGTCATGCCTTCGCGCACGATGGCCTGGGCCAGCACGGTCGCGGTGGTGGTGCCGTCACCGGCTGCGTCGTTCGCCTTGCTGGCGACTTCGCGCAGCATCTGGGCGCCCATGTTCTCGAACTTGTCCTTGAGTTCGATTTCCTTGGCGACGGTGACGCCGTCCTTGGTGATGCGGGGCGCGCCGAAGCTCTTGTCGATCACGACGTTGCGGCCCTTGGGGCCCAGCGTGACCTTCACGGCGTTGGCGAGAGTGTCCACGCCGGCGAGAATGCGCTCACGAGCGTCGCGCGAAAAGCGTACGTCCTTGGCTGCCATTGCTTGATTTCCTTCTAGAAAGTGGAGTTACGAAAGTCGGATGCTCAGGCGATGACGCCGAGGATGTCCGATTCCTTCATGATCAGCAGGTCTTCGCCGCTGACCTTGACTTCGGTGCCCGACCACTTGCCGAACAGGACGCGGTCGCCCTGCTTGACGTCGAGCGGGGTGATCGTGCCGTTCTCGGCGCGGGCGCCGGTGCCGACGGCGACGATCTCGCCTTCAGCGGGCTTTTCCTTGGCGCTGTCGGGGATGATGATGCCGCCAGCCGTCTTTTCCTCGGCCTCAACGCGGCGCACGAGCACGCGGTCGTGCAGCGGACGAAAACCCATGGGAAACTCCCTTATCCATGATCAAAAACGGGGCTTGGCACTCTCAGGTGGAGAGTGCCAGCGGCGCGGATATGGTCCGGAGCATCCCTAGCGTCAAGCGGGTTAAGCGTGAAAATTGACATTGCGAAGGCAGGGCGGGGTCAAAGCCGGTCGAGACGCCGCCCTTGCCTTCGCCCCTATGTCAGGCCTTCACCTTGGCCTGGAAGCTCTTGCGCAGCTTCATCAGCTTGGGCGGGATCACCGCCAGGCAGTATGGATTGCGCTGGCCTTCGCCTTCCCAGTATTCCTGATGGTAGTCCTCGGCCGGGTACCACTGGCTGGCCTCCTCGATCGTCGTCACAACGCGCCCGCCATTCTCTGCGTTGCTGCGGGCGATCGCCGCCTCGGCCTCGGCGCGCTGGGCATCGTCGAGCGGGAAGATCGCCGAGCGGTACTGGGTGCCGACATCGTTGCCCTGGCGATTGAGCTGCGTCGGATCGTGCGTGCCCATGAACACGTCGAGCAGGTCGCCGTAAGAGAGTACGTCGGGATCGAAGGTCACCCGGATCGCCTCCGCATGCCCGGTGCTGCCGGCGCAGACCTGCTTGTAGGTCGGGTTCTCGACGGTGCCGCCGATGTAGCCGCTTTCGACCGACTGCACGCCGATCACGTCGCGGAACACCGCCTCGGTGCACCAGAAGCATCCGCCAGCCACGATTGCCGTTTCCATGTGGTTGATCGTCCTATAACCGTTCTTCGTCGATCCGTAGATAGGCACGGCCCGCGTGCTTACCATGGCATGCTTGCCATGCCGGCGTATGTGACTAGCTTCCTTCACGGCTGCCCCTCATCTGGAGAATCGACGATGCGCCGTGCCCTGCTCTCGTTCGCCACAGGCTTCGGCCTGCTCGCCGCGCCCCTGACCGCCGAGGCTGCGGGCGATGCGCGCGACACCGAAGCGTGCGCGGGCTGCGAGGCGCTGCTGGAGCTTGCCGCCGCCAACCCCAAGCGCAGCGCCGATCGGGCGCGCGACGCCGCGCGCCACCCGGTCGAGAGCATGGCCTTCTTCGGCGTGCGTCCCGACATGAAGGTCGGCGAATATGCGCCGGGCGGTGAGTGGTACTCGCGCTTCCTGGGGCTCTACCTCGGCCAGCAGGGCAAGCTGGTCGGCCTGTTCTTCAATCCCGACACGCCGGCCTTCAGTGACAAGATGCGCACCGGCATCGCCGCGAGCGCCGCCAAGTACCCGCAGGACGTGGCTACCTTCACCGGGCTGCCCGCCACCCGCTTCTCGGCCATGACGCTCAAGGACGTGCCGGCCGACCAGAAGGGCACCTTCGACCGCATCCTGATCCCGCGCATGCTCCACAACATGCTGCAGTGGAACAATGCGGATAGCGAACTGAAGACCATGCGCGACCTGCTCAAGCCCAATGGCCTGATCGGGATCGAGCAGCACCGCGCCAAGGCCGACGCGCCGTTCGCCTACGCCGACGGCTCGAAGGGCTACTTGCGCCAGGCCGACGTGGTGAAGCTGATGGAACTGAACGGCTTCGAGCTGGTCCGCGCGTCCGAGATCAACGCCAATCCCAAGGACAGCGCCAACTGGCCGGAAGGCGTGTGGACGCTGCCGCCATCGCTGGCGCTCAAGGACCAGGACAGGGCGAAGTATCAGGCGATCGGCGAAAGCGACCGGATGACCTTGCTGTTTCGCAAACGTCCATAATATGAGCGGGCGATGACCCGCCCTCACTCCACTCGCAGCGTATCCGTCGCCGCCCTCCAGCTCGCACTCGACGCCGCGGACGAGGGCGAGAACATCGCCGCCGTCTCCGCGCTGGTCGAGGAGGCGGCGGGCAAGGGCGCGCAGATCGTGCTTCCGCCCGAGCTGTTCTCCGGCCCCTATTTCTGCAAGGTCGAGGAGGAGGCGCTGTTCGCGCTTGCCCGCCCGACTGCGGAGCACCCGTCGGTGCGCGCCATGCAGAGCCTGGCCGCCAAGCTGAAGATCGCGATCCCGACGAGCTTCTTCGAGCGCGACGGGCACCACTACTACAACACGCTGGCGATGATCGGTCCCGATGGCGCGATCATGGGCACGTATCGCAAGAGCCACATTCCCGACGGCCCCGGCTACGAGGAGAAGTACTACTTTCGCCCCGGTAACGACGGCTTCAAGGTGTGGGACCTGTTCGGCACCCGCATCGGCGTCGGCGTGTGCTGGGACCAGTGGTATCCCGAGAGCGCGCGGGTCATGGCGTTGATGGGCGCGGAACTGCTGTTCTATCCCACCGCGATCGGGTCCGAGCCTTACGACGTCAGCCTCGACACCAGCCGCATGTGGCGGCGTGCCATGCTTGGCCACGCGGTGTCGAACTGCATGCCGGTGATCGCGGCCAACCGCATCGGTATCGAGAACGAGTGTGGTGGCGAGGGCCAGGCGTTCTACGGCCATTCGTTCATCACCGACGAGTGGGGCGACTACTTGGCCGAGTTCGGCGCCGAGGAGACCGGCGTGCTGCTCGCCGAGATCGACCTCGACCGCGCCGCCAGGCACCGCGCCGGCATGGGCTTCTTCCGCGACCGCCGTCCCCAGCTCTACGGCCGCATCGCGCAAGACGTGTGACTTAAGGCTTGGCCGAACACCGCTACCTGATCGGGCTTGGCTCCAACATGCGCCATGTCCGTCATGGCGCGCCGGCGCAGGTCCTGCACGCCGCCCTGGCGCAACTCGCCGGCGATGGCCTGGCGGTGGAAGTGCACTCGCCGATCGTGAACTCGGCCCCGCTCGGACCCTCGCACCGCCGCTATGCCAACGCCGCCGCGATCGTGCGCACCTGGCTCGAGCCGGAGGCGCTGCTGGCGCACCTGAAGCAGACGGAGGCGAGCTTCGGCCGCCGCGCCGGTGGCATGCGCTGGCGCGCGCGCGTGCTCGATCTCGACATCATCCTGTGGAGCGAAGGCGCCTATGCCGCGCCCGGCTTGGTCATTCCCCACCCGGAGTTCCGCCACCGCGCCTTCGTCCTCCAGCCGGCCAGCCACATCGCCCCCAGATGGCGCGACCCGCTGACCGGCCTTACGCTCGCCCACCTGACCGCCCGCGTGACCAGGCCACTCGACCCAGGCGCCTGACCGGCCCCGCTTGACCCGGGCGCGACCCGCCCTTAGGGCACAAGCCTCCCGCCGGCGTTTCCAAGCGCGGCGGCTCGGGGCCCTTAGCTCAGTCGGTAGAGCAACTGACTTTTAATCAGTAGGTCGCTGGTTCGAACCCAGCAGGGCTCACCATCATGAACAGCGGCGGACATGCCGGATCGCCGCGGCGCAGGGTTACCAGCGCGCGCCGGCGCCACCTGGCTCATAAGGCCGATGATAGGAGAGATCCGTCCGGTCGCGCGTGCCCTTCAGGAAGCCCTTGACCGGCGGCGTGTGCAGCCACGACGCGTCGCCTTGCATGGCCGCCTCTACGGTCGAGCGGCGCCACAGGATGCGCCACTCGCCGTTGCGCCGCTCCAGCTGATCCATGTAGCGCCCGGACGCCATGGTGCAGGTCTGGCCGTCGTGCGACAGCAAGGTGCCCACGACATAAGTCTCGCAATAGGCGGTGTCGCCGTCGATCTCGCAGGTGTGGTTCGCGAGGTTGTGCTGGTTCATCGAGAAGGCGCGGGCATGGCCCTGGTTCGCGAGTTCCGGATAGTCGAGCGCGGAGAGCGGGACCGCGCCATGCTCGTCCGCGCCTTCGGGCCAGTAGCAACTCGCGGTCAGCGCAGCGTCGTGCCGGTCGCGACCGCGCGATTCCCGTACGATCACATCGAGGATGTCCTGCCGGTCCTTGAGGTATTGCATCGTCGTTTTCAGCTGCGCGAGTTCGCCCTCGATATCCATGCATCCGTGCCTTTCTTCTGGTCTGCTTGTTGGCGTTGCCGGCTCAGCCCACCGAGAAGCGCACCGGCTCGATCCGCAAACCTGGCGTGTCGGAGCGCCCGCGAAACAGGAACGAGTTCTCCGCCGTGATCTGGCCGCCGTCCTTCAGCGTGTCGCCACCGTCCGCGGGCACCGATGTGAAGTAGACGTCCCGCATGTCGGCCCCGCCGAACCGCAGCTGGGTGATCGCGCCGGCCGGTGTCTCGTAGCGCGCGAGCGGCGAGCCATCGGGTGCCATGCGTTCGAGGAAGTTCGAGCGGAAACCGGTGATCCACAGGTTGCCCTCGGCGTCGAGGGCCATGCCGTCCGCGTCTTCCTTGTCGAGCCAGCCCTGCTTGTTCGACAAGGCGAACTGTTCGCCAACGTCGAAGGCCCAGGTGCCGCGGAACGTGTCGTTGCAATAGAAGCGACGACGCTGTGCATCGAACATGATGCCGTTCGAGAAACCGACCCCGTCGGCGAGCCGGGTCAGCTCGCGCGAAGCCGAGAGGTGGTAGATCTGGGAGGGTCGGGCCGGCTCGCCCTGGATCACGCGTTCCAGGTCGCTGGTGCCGAAGAACAGGCCGCCTTCACCATCGGGCGCCATCTCGTTGATCCCGTTGATCGGCTTGCCGCCGATCGCATCCAGCAGCCAGCCCGATGCGCCGCTCTCGGGATGGTTCCACATGATGCCGCCTTCGCCGGTGGACAGCACGCAGCCATCGGCGTTCATGATGACCCCGCCGGTCCACATGCGGCCCTTGTTCAAGGTCGCGACTTTCGCACCGTCGGGCTTCACGCCATGGATGCCGCCGGCGATCACGTCGCTGTACCAGATGACGTCGCGCTCGTGGTCCACCGCCAGCCCCTCGAGATAGAGGCCGCTGGCGATCTTCGTGAAAGCCTCGGCGGTCGCTTCGGTCATGGCCCTGCTCCCCACCCGGTCGATGATCGTGGTTAGTGCGCCATCGTCCCGGTTCGCCACCTTGTTAGCACTCGCGCGCGGAAGCAAGCACGCAGCGATGCGGCGGTCCGGCAATCGCCCGCGCAGGGCGTCTCGATCAGGACTGCTGCGCGCGGGCGGCCCATTCCTTGTTGATGGCGAGCGCGGCCAGCGTGCAGATCGCGCCCGACAGCAGGTAGGCGCCGACCGACCACAGGCCGATGCGGCTGGCGAGCGTCAGCGCGACCAGAGGCGCGAAGCCGGCGCCGATCAGCCAGGCCGAGTTGGCGACGATCGCCGCGCCGGTGTAGCGGTACTCGCTGGGAAAGCTCGCATTCACCGCGCCCGAGGACTGGCCGAAAGCCAGGCCGAGCAGGACGAAGCCGCCCAGCATGTAGACGATCTGGCCCAGGCTTCCTCCGTTCAGCAGCTGCGGCGCAAAGCCGCTGTAGGCGCCGATCAACACCGCCGAGACGCCCAGCACCGCGCGCCGGCCCACCCGGTCGGCGATCAGGCCCGAGGCCAGCATGGCCAGCACGCAGACCATGGCGCCGGCGATCTCGATGGTGAGGAAGCGAACCGGATCATCCTTGCTGAACAGCGTGACCCAGGACAGCGGGAAGACGGTCACCAGGTGGAACAGCGCGAAGCTCGCCAAGGGGGCAAGCGCGCCCAGCACGATCGTGCGCCATTGCTTGAACAGAGTCGCGAAGGCGGGCGATGGCTGCAGCTCGCGGCTTTCGAACAGCTCCTGGAACTCGGGCGTGGCGACCAGACGGAGGCGGGCGAACAGTGCCACCACGTTGATCGCGAAGGCGACGAAGAACGGATAGCGCCAGCCCCAGCTCAGGAAGTCCTCACGCGAGAGCGTCGCCATGAAGAACGCGAACAGCGCCGCGGCCACGATCAGGCCCAAAGGTGCGCCCAGCTGCGGGATCATCGCGAACCATCCGCGGCGCTCCTTGGGTGCGTTGAGCGAGAGCAGGGCGGGGAGGCCGTCCCACGCACCGCCAAGCGCGACGCCCTGGCCGATGCGCAGCAGTGCCAGCAGCCAGGCGGCGGACATTCCGATCTCGTTGTAGCCGGGCAGGAACGCCACGGCCATGGTCGAGCCGCCCAGCAGGAACAGCGCGATCGTCAGCTTCACGCCGCGTCCGTGTGCCCGGTCGATCGCCATGAACACCAGGGTGCCGATCGGCCGGCCCATGAAGGCCAGCGCGAACAGCGCGAAGGAATAGAGCGTGCCGGTCAGCGGGTCGACATAGGGGAAGATCAGGCTGGGAAACACCAGCACCGAGGCGATCGCGTAGACGAAGAAGTCGAAGAACTCGCTCGTGCGTCCGACGATCACGCCGATGGCGATCTCGCCCGGCGCGATGCGGTGATCGCGCGCGTTCACCAGGCGAGCGTCGCGCTCCATTTGCGTCGAGTTGGGCTCGGCGATCGTTGCAGTCATCTTCGCACGCTCCGGCAGCCTCTTGGCTGGTATTGCATTGGATAACGCCTTGCACCAGAAAAGCGCTGCGGGCGGGATAGGACAAAATGTCCAATGTCGGCGCGCGGGTGCGCGGGATAGGCGGCGATCCATGCGCGAAGACAAGCTGATCTCTCGGTTGCGGCACCTGGCAGGGCGGGCCCTCGCCATGGCACCCCTGCTGCTGCTCGGTGCCTGCCAGAGCGAGCTGCTCGACCCGGCGGGCGACATCGCCCTGCAGCAGCGCGATATCATCTACATCTCGACGGCGCTGATGCTGCTGATCATCGTGCCGGTCATGGCGCTGACGGTGATCTTCGCCTGGCATTATCGCGCCAAGAACGCGCAAGCGACTTACGACCCCGACTTCGACCATTCCACTTCGCTGGAGCTGGTGATCTGGGCGGCGCCGCTGCTGATCATCATCTGCCTGGGCGCGCTGACCTGGTGGAGCACGCACCTGCTCGACCCGTTCCGGCCGCTGAACCGCATCTCGGCCAGCAAGCCGATCGACCCCAAGGCCAAGCCGCTGGTGGTGCAGGTGGTCTCGCTCGACTGGAAGTGGCTGTTCATCTACCCCGAGCAGGGCGTCGCCTCGGTCAACCAGCTGGCGCTGCCGGTCGACCGGCCAGTGCGCTTCGAGCTGACTTCGACCAACATGATGAACACCTTCTACGCGCCGACACTGGCGGGCATGATCTACACCATGCCGGGGATGCGCAGCACGCTGCATGCGGTGCTGAACAAGCCGGGGCACTATCGCGGCATGTCGGGCAATTATAGCGGCGCGGGCTTCTCCTACATGAACTTCACGCTGGATGGCGTGGACCAGCGCGGCTTCGATGCCTGGGTGGCGCGCGCGAAGGGTTCGGGCGCGCCGCTCGACACTGCACGGTTCCTGGAGCTTGAGAAGCCGAGCGAAAAGGTGCCGCCGATGCTGTTTTCCGGCGTGGCGCCCGGTCTGTTCGACCGCGTCTACAACCGCTGCGTCAAGCCGGGCACGCCTTGCATGAGCGAGATGATGCACCACGGCCAGGGAGGCCCAGGTTCCGGCATGCCGAGCACGCGCAACGCCCCTCCGCCCAGTGGCGGAAAGCCCGAAGGCGCGATCTTCAAGGAGGGCGAGGAAAAGGGCACCGCGCCCAACGTGACCAAGCCGCGCAACCCCAACGATGCGACGGGCAGCACCGCGCCGCACTCGCACAAGAACGAATCGATGTCGTTCAACCTAGTACCTGCCGCGCCGGGCCTGCTCCGGTCGGGCGTTTCCCGGGAGGCCGCGGCCTGAGCCGCCGGAGAGATCATGTTCAACGAACCTCTCGCAAAGATCATCTTCGGCCGACTGGGCTGGGAATCCTTCCCGATCCATGAGCCGATCCTGCTCGTCACCTTCGCCGGTGTCGTCGTCCTGGGCACGGCCATCCTCGTGCTGGTCACCAAGTACCGCCTGTGGGGCTATCTGTGGACCGAGTGGTTCACCAGCGTCGATCACAAGAAGATCGGCATCATGTACATCATCCTGGGCGTCATCATGCTGCTGCGCGGCTTTGCCGACGCGCTGATGATGCGCAGCCAGCAGGCGCTCGCGTTCGGGGCGAACGAGGGCTACCTCAACGCCCACCACTACGATCAGGTCTTCACCGCGCACGGGACGATCATGATCTTCTTCGTGGCCATCCCGCTGGTGGTCGGCCTGATCAACTACGTCATGCCGCTGCAGATCGGCGCGCGCGACGTCGCCTTTCCGTTCCTCAACAACCTCAGCTTCTGGCTGACCGTCGCCGGTGCGCTGCTGGTGATGGTGTCGCTGTTCGTCGGTGAGTTCTCGCGCGCGGGCTGGCTGAACTACGTGCCGGTCTCCAACCTGCAGAACAGTCCGGATACCGGGCCCGACTATTACCTGTGGGCCCTCCAGATCGCCGGCATCGGCACGACGCTGTCGGGCATCAACATGGTGGTCACCATCATCAAGATGCGCGCGCCCGGCATGACGATGATGAAGATGCCGATCTTCTGCTGGACCGCGCTGTGCAGCAACGTGCTGGTCGTCGCCATCTTCCCGATCCTGACCGCCGCCTTCGCGATGCTGATGCTCGACCGCTACGTCGGCACCGACTTCTTCACCAACGATCTCGGCGGCAACCCGATGATGTACTGGAACCTGGTGTGGATATGGGGTCACCCGGAGGTCTACGTCCTGGTCCTGCCCGTCTTCGGCATCTATTCCGAGATCACCAGCACCTTCACCGGCAAGCGCCTGTTCGGCTATTCCTCGATGGTCTACGCCACCGTGGTCATCGCCATCCTCAGCTTCCTGGTCTGGCTGCACCACTTCTTCACGATGGGATCGGGCGCCAGCGTCAACAGCTTCTTCGGCATCGCCACGATGGTGATCTCGATCCCGACGGGCGCCAAGATCTTCAACTGGCTGTTCACGATGTACCGCGGCCGCATCCGCTTCGAGCTGCCGATGATGTGGGTGGTCGCCTTCATGCTGACCTTCACGGTGGGCGGCATGACCGGCGTGCTGCTGGCGGTGCCGCCGGCCGACTTCGTGCTGCACAACTCGCTGTTCCTGGTGGCGCACTTCCACAACGTGATCATCGGCGGCGTCGTGTTCGGCCTGTTCGCCGGCATCGACTACTGGTCCCCGAAGGCCTTCGGCTTCAAGCTCGATCCGTTCTGGGGCAAGGTCCACTTCTGGGGCTGGGTGATCGGCTACTGGGTCGCCTGGACGCCGATCTACATCGTCGGCCTGATGGGCGCGACGCGCCGCCTGCGCCACTTCGACGATCCGGCGATGCAGCCGTTCTTCATCGTCGCCGCCATCGGCGCGCTGATCATCGCGGTGGGCATCGCCGGGTTCCTGATCCAGATATTCGTCTCGATCCGCAACCGCGAGAAGCTTCGCGACACCACGGGCGATCCCTGGAACGCGCGCACGCTGGAGTGGTCGATCGCCTCGCCTCCGCCCGCCTACAACTTCGCGCACACGCCGGTGATCCACGACCTCGACGCCTGGTACGACATGAAGAACCGCAATGCGTCCCGGCCGACCAGCGGGTTCAGCCCGATCCACATGCCGCGCAACACCGGCATGGGCGTGATCCTTTCGGGGCTCGCCCTGGCGCTCGGCTTCGCGATGGTGTGGTACATGTGGTGGCTGGCGGTGCTGTCGGCTGTCGGCCTGCTGGTCCTGAGCATCGCCCACACCTTCAACTACAACCGCGATTACTTCATCCCCGCCGACGAAGTGACGCGCCAGGAAGACGCGCGCACCCGCCTGCTCGCGGCCGGAGCCTGAGGCCATGAGCAACACCGCACCCGAAGCGAGCGCACCCGTGGCGCTGGATCACGAAGCCCCGTCCTTCTACGTCCTGGACGATCACGAGCATCACCACGAGCCCGGTAGCAGCACCATGCTGGGCTTCTGGATCTACCTGATGAGCGACGCGCTCATCTTCGCCTCGCTCTTCGCCACATACGGCGTGCTCAGTACCGCCTACGCCGGCGGGCCGACCCCGCGCGAGATCTTCGAGCTGCCGCTGGTGGCGGTGAACACCGCGATCCTGCTGATCTCCTCGATCACCTATGGCTTCGCGATGATCGCGATGCAGGAGGGCAAGCTGGGCGGCACACGGGCCTGGCTGGCGCTCACCGGGCTGCTCGGAATCGCCTTCGTCGGCGTGGAGCTCTACGAGTTCTCCAACCTGATCGCGGAAGGCGCGACCCCGCAGCGCAGCGCCTTCCTGTCGGCCTTCTTCACGCTGGTGGCGACGCACGGCCTGCACGTGACGTTCGGGATCATCTGGCTGGTCGTCATGCTGGTCCAGCTCGGCCAGCGCGGGTTGCACCCCGAGAACCAGCGCCGGCTGATGTGCCTCAGCATGTTCTGGCACTTCCTGGACGTCATCTGGATCGGCGTCTTCACCTTCGTCTACCTCCTGGGGATGCTGCGATGAACGAGGCCACTCACAATCATGGCCACCATGGTGACGCCCACGCTCCCGGCGAGATGGAGGGCCATGGCTCGCGCAAGGGCTACCTGATCGGCTTCCTGCTCTCGGTCGTCCTCACCGCCATTCCCTTCTGGCTGGTGATGACCGGCACGCTGAGCACCCAGGTGACGGCGATCGCCATCATCGCGCTGGCCGTGGTGCAGATCCTGGTCCACACCGTCTGCTTCCTCCACGTCAACACGCGCTCGGAGGGGGGTTGGACGCTGCTCGCCTATGCCTTTGCCGCGGTGATCGTGCTGATCGTGATCTCGGGCTCGCTATGGATCATGTACCACCTCAACACCAACATGATGCCGGTGGTGCAGACCGGCATGGGGTCCTGACCACCACGCGCCGGTACTGGCTTGCCGGGCTGGCGCTGCTGGCGCTGTGTGGCTTCGTGGCCCTCGGCGCGTGGCAGTGGGAGCGGCGGGCATGGAAACTTGACCTGATCGCCCGGGTCGAGGCGCGGGTCCATGCCGCTCCCGTGCCCCTGCCATCGTCGTCCGTCTGGCGGAACCTGACGCCCGACGCGTTCGAGTATCGCCGCGTCCGCATGGCAGGCTCCTACCTGCGCGATCGCGAGACCCTGGTGCAGGCGGTGACCGAGCGTGGCCCCGGTTTCTGGGTGCTGACACCGTTGCGCACGACTGCCGGTACGATCCTGGTCAACCGCGGCTTCGTGCCTTCCGGGCTGCGCGGTTCATCGGCGACCCGGGCTCCGGAGGGTCCCGTCAGCGTCACCGGACTCATGCGCGTCAGCGAACCGGGCGGCGGCTTCCTGCGCGCGAACGATCCGGGCGCGAACCGCTGGTACTCGCGCGACGTCGCCGCGATCGCCCGGGCCAGACGCCTGACCGATGTCGCGCCGTTCTTCGTCGATGCCGAGGCCTCCGCCGATCCCCGCGCCTTGCCCGTCGGCGGATTGACCGTGATCCGCTTCAGCAACAACCACCTGGTCTATGCCTTGACCTGGTTCGGCCTTGCGGGTCTGTGTGGCTTCGCGGCCGTCCGGGTCTGGCGGGAGAGGGGGGTGAGGTGATGGACAGGCCGCTGCTGCCCTTTACCGGACGAGCGCCTGCCGGCCCATCGCCGGAGACAGCGGCGGTGGAGAACATGCGCCAGCTGATCCAGCTGCGCTGGATAGCCGTCGCCGGGCAGACGCTCACCATCCTGCTGACGCACCATGTGCTGCACGTGCCGCTCGCCCTCGCGCCGATGCTGGGGCTTACCGCCTTTCTGGCCTTCGCCAACCTGCTGGCGACGATGGCTTTGAAACGTCAGCGGGTGCTCGCCAGCGAGATCATGCTGGCGCTGCTGATCGATATGGCGGCGCTGACGCTGCAACTCTACTTCAGCGGCGGGGCGAGCAATCCCTTCATCTCGCTGTTCCTGCTGCAGGTCGTGCTCGGCGCGATCCTGCTGCCTCCGTTGGCCGCAGGCGTGCTCGCGGCCGCGGCGGCGCTGAGCTATGGCTTGCTGAGCCTGCGCTACGTGCCGCTGGCATTGCCCGGCTCCGCGCTCGACTTGCTGGACCTGGGCCGCTGGACGGCTTTCCTGATGGTGGCGGCGCTGCTGGTGTTCTTCATCGCCCGGATCAGCCGCAACTTGCGCGCGCGAGACGCCTACCTTGCCGATCTGCGCCAGCATGCGGCGGAGGAAGAAGGCATCGTGCGCATGGGCCTGTTCGCCTCGGGCGCCGCGCATGAACTCGGCACGCCGCTCGGCACGCTCGCGGTGATCCTGGCCGACTGGCGGCGGGATCCTGCGATCGCGCGCGATCCGGAGCTGCTCGCCGATGTCGCGGCGATGCAGGCGGAGATCCAGCGCTGCAAGGGCATCGTCACCGACATCCTGCACTCCGCCGGCCAGCCCCGCGGCGAGCAGATGGAGGGCGCGGCCGCCGATGCATTCCTGAACGCGACCATACAGGCCTGGCGCCCGACGCACCCCGACGTGCCGCTGAGTTACCGTCCGGAAGGGATTGCCGGCGCCATGACCGCGGTCAACCCGGAGCTGCGGCAAGCGATCTGGAGCGTGCTCGACAACGCGGCCGAAGTCTCGCCGTCCGCCGTCCGGCTCGTGGCCCGCGTCGAGGACGGCATGCTGGCGATCGTGGTGGAGGACGAGGGGCCGGGCTTCCCCGCCCCGGTGCTGGCGCAGCTGGGTCGGCCCTACCAGTCGAGCAAGGGCGCCGGGCATGGCCTCGGCCTGTTCCTCGCCGCCAACGTGGTGCGCCGCCTCGGCGGGAGGCTGGAGGCAAGCAACCGGCCGGAGGGCGGCGCGGGAGTGACGCTGGCGCTGCCGCTCGCGGGAACGGCAGGAGGTCATGGCGATGGCTGAGCCCGAACTGCCGCCCGAATTGCTGATCGTCGAGGACGACGAGACCTTCGCCCGCACCTTGCAGCGATCGTTCGAGCGTCGCGGCTACCGCGTGCGCGTGGCCAGCGATCCGGCGCAACTCGACGCGCTGCTAAGCCAGCGCAGGCCGACTCATGCCGTCGTCGACCTCAAGCTGGGGACCAGCTCGGGCCTGCCCTGCGTGCAGCAGCTCCACGCGCTCGACCCGGCGATGCCGATCGTGGTGCTCACCGGCTATGCCAGCATCGCCACTGCCGTGGAGGCGATCAAGCTGGGCGCGCAACACTATCTGGTGAAGCCATCCACCACCGACGACATCGAGGCCGCGTTCGGCCGCACCACCGCCGATCCCGAAGTCGCCATCGCCGCACGCGCCGCCACGCCCAAGACGCGCGAGTGGGAGACGATCAACGAGACGCTGGCGGCCACCGGCTTCAACATCTCGGAAACCGCGCGCCGGCTCGGCATGCATCGCCGCACCCTGGCTCGCAAGCTCGAGAAGCGCCCGGTCAAGTAACTGCCCTTGCTGGCGCTTGGCGCTCCAAGGCGCCTCAGCGCCAGCCGAACGCCTCCAGCATCACGTCGAACAGTTGTGTATTCGGAAAGAAGCCGCGCACGCGTTCGGCGCCCGGACCTGAAGCGGCGGCGATCACTTCCTCGCCCGAATGCCCGTCGTCGACAGGGATCACAGCGTTGTTCGCCGGAGTGGCACCGGGTTTGGTCGCCTCTGCATCGAACTGCGCCTGCAATGGCGTGCCCCGCTTGCCCCCCATCAGGCGCAGCCCGAAGCTGTGGTCGGCGGTGAAGAGGATCAGCGTGTCCTTGCCGGCCTGCGCGCTGATCTGGCGGATCATGTCGTCCATCTCGATCACGTGGCGCAGGCCTGCCTGTGGATCGTCGGTGTGCATGTCCCACTCGACCATCAGGAAGTAGCCCTTTGGATTGCGGGCCAGCTGCTTGACCGTGGCCGATACGGCAGGGAGCGGCGCGTAGTCCTCGTCGCGCAGCACCACCGCGCGGCTGGCCGAGCCGATCAGCGCCGGATCGTCACCGAAGCGATAGCCGGCGCCGGTGAACGCCTGCTGCGCGCTGGTCCCGCGCGCCGAGAACGAGGCGAGCGCGTCCGCCTTGCCCTTGCCGAGCAGGATGTCGACACCGTTGCCGAAGCGGGGCCTAAGCATCTGGGCAAAGATCTCGTCCTTGCTCTTGCGCGATGCGGCATGCGCGTAGCAGGCGGCGGGCGTCGCATCCCAGATCTTCATGTTGGTGACGACCCCGGTCGAGAGGCCGCGTTCCTCGGCATATTCGAGCAAGGTCTTGAGCGGCGCGCCGCCGGGACCGGGTGCCATCGAGACGACGCCGTTGCCGGTCTTGCGACCGGTCATGATCGCGGTCATCCCGGCGGCGGAGTCCGTCACCCAGCGGTCGGTGGAGGACGTGTCCGACAGGCCGATATGCGGCATCGACTGGATGTACAGCGACTGCGGCTTGTCGTGCGCCAGGATGCCCGCGGCATTGAGCGTGGACAGGCCCCCGGCATCGCCGAGGAACAGGATCACGTTGCGCGCACGCTGCGGCTCTTGCTTGGCAGCGAGGGGCGCGCTGACGAGCGCCACCATGCCGGCGAGCAGGGCGGCGACCTTGCGGAGACGCGTACGTGAGGTGGGCGGATAAGTCATGGATCAGTGCTCCAACTCGCCCCAGCCTTGCCGCGAGCGTCGATGTGGGTCTTCACTTCAGGTGCAAGGCCTTGGCGATGTCATCCCAGGACACGAGCTTGAAGTTCTGCATGCTGGGCGCGTTGTCGCCGTCCTGTGCGACCATCAGCCCTTTGGGAAACTCCGGGCCGAAGTTGCCCAGCGCGATCTCGATCCCATCGGTCTGCGACGTCGCGCCGAACTGCCCCGCGCCGATGCGGAAGCGGCCGACGGGCTTGAGGTCGGGCAGGCGCCATACCGCATAGGCATCGTCGCCCTGGCTCGATCCGATCAGCCAGCCGCCGCTGCGTCCCTTGGGCGCGATCGCCAGGCCTTCCGCGTCGGCGACGAGGAAGCGCCTGTCAACCCGGGGGCCGGGGACAGGCGTTGCAGGTGCGGAAGGATCGGCCGCGAAGCGCCAGATGCCCACGTCCTCCTCCGCGACGTAGAGCATGCCGGTGCGATCGTCGGCGACACAGCCCTCGGACTGGGTGCCGAGCCGCAATTGCCGGACCAGTTGCGCCGAAGGCCGGGCCTCGGCGCCGATGCGGAACTGGTCGATGCGCCCGTCCTTCATCACCACGAAGGCGAACAGCGCCTTGTCCGACGCGCGGCGCCACAGGCACAGGCCGTATGCCTCGCCGGCACCCGCTGCGGGATTACCGAGCGGCACGAGCTTGCGAGCTGCGGAATCGAGCCGGAACAGCGCGATGCGGGCCTGCGCCTCGTTGGCGCGATCGCTGGCGGCGACGATGATGCCTCGTCCGCCGTCAAGCGCGACATCGGCACGCAAGTCTACGTTGTTGAGGCGGGGAGAGGGGGCGAAGTCGAGGTGGCGGCCGGCGAGGTCATAGAGGTGGAGCCCGGCGCGCTTGTCTGTGGCGACCACCAGGCTGTCGGCGGGCCGGCGCGGGTTGCGCCAGATCGCCGGATCGTCCGCGGCATCCTCGCCGGTGCCCACCGGCACGGTCTCGCCCCGTGCGGTGACGGTCGCAGACGCGCCCTGTGCAAGCGGTGCCGAGACCGGAGCCTCGGCACATCCAGCCAGCAGCGCGAACGCAAAGGTGAGTATCGCGGAAGGAACGCGCCGCATCAGAAGTTGAACCGCACGCCGCCGGTGTAGCGCCGCCCGAAGGTCTCGACTTCCAGCGTCCGCGCGCTGACACCGGCGAAGCGGCGGCCGGGGCCGTTCAGCAGGTTCGAGAAGTCGGCATAGACCTCGAAGTTCGGCGTGATCGCATAGCGCAGCGAGGCGTCGAGCTCATCGTCGCGCGCCCAGAACTCGTCGCCACCCGTGGTGCCGCGGAACACGCCGTTTATGGTATCGAAGTCACCGATTGCGTCGATCCACTTGGTGCGGTTCTGGTACGAAACGCGCGCCGAGAAGCCGTACTTCTCATAGAAGAGGCTGGCGTTCATGACCCACTTGGACGTGCCGGGGAACATGACCTTGCGGCCGTCCGGCGTTTCCGCCTGGCTCTTGTTGTAAGTGGCATTCAGGAGGATGCCGAAGCCGCCCGTCCAGTCCGGCAGGCCGAGGTCCGCCTGGTAGCCCTCGAGTTGCTGCTGGAACGCGCCTTCGATGCCCCAGATGTAGCCGTCACCACCGTTGGCGATGCCGGAGAAGATGTAACCGGAGCGATCGACTCCGTCTAGGTTCAACGCGTCCGAGTTGAAGGGGCGTGTGGTGTCGAACAGCGTGTCCTTCACATCCTTGTAGAACGCACCGAGCGAGAAGAAGCCTTGCGGCTGCATGTACCATTCGAAGTAGAGGTCGACGCCCTTTGCACGCTCGGGCTCGGCATCGGGGTTGCCGCCCGAGATCGTCTGGTTCGCATCGCTGACAGTTAGGTTCGGCCTTAGCTGATCGTAGTCGGGACGCGAGGCACCGGTGCTGAACGACAGGCGCAGCTTCTTGGTATCGTCCATGTCCCAATTGAAGTGGACGCTGGGATAGATCAGCGTTTGGTCGCGCGGGATGGTGATCTGGCTGGACGTGCCGTTGACGGTGGCAAAGGCCGAGCTCTCGTTCTTGATGTGCTCAACGCGAGCTCCGCCGATGATCGAACCCCAATCCATCTTGGTCTCGAACATGCCATAGCCCGACCAGACTTCTTCGCGCACATCATAGAAGTTAGCCAGGGTGGAGACGTACTTAGCGCCGCCAGCCTCCGCCTGATCGACGATGGCGATGCTCTGCTTCTTGCCATGGTAGCGGAACTGGTAGCCCAGGGGGTACTCGCCCTTGAACGCCGGGTCGTTCGCCAGCGCCACGGCCGAGTAGTTCAGCGGCAGGTTGTAGGGATTGTTCGAGGAGCTGACGGAGATGTCGAGGATGCGCTCGTTCGATTCCTTCTTGCGGTTGTCGTACTGCACGCCGAACATCAGCTTGGTGCCGCCGAACCAATCCGCATCGTAGCTGAAGTCCAGCTTGCCGGTGTAGGCGTCGGTGACGTCCTTGGCCTTCAGGCCGCGCACGCGGGCGAGGGTGGCGCCGAAGTCCTCGATCTGGTTGACGCGCGCACCGCGGCTGAGCACGCCGGTCGAGCTGCGCAGCGTGCGGTAGAGCTCCACCAACGGGTGCTTCTTGTCGGTCAGGTCGTAACCCACGGTGAGGCGATTTGCGGGAGCGCTGGCGCCATTGGTGCCGAAGCCGCCGCTGTCGTAGTTGAGCTGCGCCGGCGCCGAGCGGTCATCCACCGAGCGGGTGTAGTTGCCCCGCCAGCGCACCTGGATGCGGCCGAGATCATGGTCACCGCCGACCGTGTTGGTGAAGACCGACTGCTTGTATTCGCGGATCAGCATGTTGGAGTTCAGGTCGACGCCGTAGACGGTGCCCTGGTAAGGCGTGTTGCCGGCGCAAACGTCGGCGTATCCGGTGGTATTCGCAGCCAGGCTCGTCGTAGTCGGGCAGGCGGCGGTGCTGGTGGGCACGCGCGACTGCTGGTCATCGAGATCGAAGATGTAGTTGTTGCGCGATTCATCGTCGGTGAACGCGGTGTAGATCGAGGATGCGAACAGCCGATGATCCGGCGTCGGCTTCCATTCCAGCTTGCCGGAAACCGAGTAGTTCTTGCGCGTCAGGCGGTAGAGCTTGTTCTCGGTCTCGCGCGCCCAGACGCGGTCGGCGTTGCCGGGGCGGCGGTCTTCGCTCACCGCTTCCCAGTCGGTCTCCCCATTGTCGGTGACCATGTCGCGCTGGTAGTAGCTGCCCGAAACCAGCGCGCCGAACTCACCGATGCCGGTGTCCCAGCGGTTGGCCAGGACCAGCTGGCCTTCGTATTCCTGGCGCTTGCCGAGCTCGACATAGCCGCCGCCCAGCTTGCCGGCGACGTGCAGGCCGTCATAGTCGAACGCCGAGCGGGTGATGACGTCGACGTTGCCGGCGATGGTCTCGCCGGTCATGTTGGCGGTCACCGCCTTGCGCACCACGATCTGCGAGGCGATCGCCGATGGGATGGAGTCGAAGCGGGCGTCGCGGCCTTCGGGGCTGATGATGTTGATGCCGTCGATCGACAGCGTCGTCCAGTTGATCGGCGCGCCGCGCAAGTTGATGTAGCGGGCCTGGCCCTGGTCGCGCTGGACGCCGACGCCGGGCAGGCGGCTGACGGCCTGAGCGATGTTCTGGTCCGGCAGGCGGCCGGCGGCGTCTGCGGAGACGACGCTCACCAGAGCCGGCGACTCCTTCTGGATGCGCAGGGCGGCCGCGATCGATTCCGCGATCGGGCGCGAGCCGGTGACGACGATCTCTTCGCCCGGGCTTGGCGTCGCCGGGTCGATCGTGGTGCTCGCGGCGCTGGCGGCGGCGCTGGGCGTGGACTGCTCGGGCACCGGAACGCCGCCGGTGGGCGCGGGCGGGACGGTGCCGACGCCTTGCGCCATCGCGGCGCTCCCGCCGAGCAGGGTCCAGGCCGAACTGGCGATCAGCAGCGCGCGCGTCGACATCGGTGCGGCGCGAAGCCGCACGGGTAGCTTGGTCATGGTTGGTGCCCTATCGTCGGGAGGGCGCATGCCCTCGCTCGTTGGCGCTGCCGCTAGCGGGCCTTGGTGACAGTGATGCTACAAGCGCGCACGACATGGATGCGGCAGTCAGGATGACAGGTTATTAACCATTCCGTGTGACTGCGGGGCAACACGAAGCGCGTGTGCCTTCAGGCTTGGCTCAATCGCTCTCGGGCAGTTCTGGCCGGTCGGGCAGGTCCGGAAGGATGGCCCAGACACCCTGGACGTTGCGGGACACGGTGAAGATGAACCTGCCGTCCTGCAGCACGCGCGCGGCGTTCCAGCCGTAGCCGTAGACCCGGTTCAACAAGTCCCGGGGCCCATCGGCCACCATCTCTTCGGGCTCGTAGTCATGCTCGTCGGGGACAAGAGTGTAGGTGGGCATGGGCAGCCTGGCTGTCAGCGTGTCCAGACCGAACCGACGGGCGAGCCGCCAGTTCCAGGCACGATGCGGCCCGTCCTGGGTTGGACAGACCAGGACTGCGCGATGCCGCCGCCGCCGATCGTCAGCGCTGGATGCAAAAAAATGCCCCGGCTGCATTGCTGCGGCCGGGGCAAAGTCAGGGTGAACAGGTGCAGGAACCGCGCCGGCGGATCTACTTCAGAAAGTGATGCCCGCCGACAGGGAGAACACACGACCCACATCGTAGCTGTTGATCTGGATGCGGTTGGTGCCGTTGTCCTGGTATTCCTGGTGCCGGGTCCGCAGCAGGTTGCGTGCCTCGAACTTGAGCTCGACTTCCTTGCCGCGCACCTGGATGCCCTCGCGCAGCACGACGTCGAGCGTGATGCCGGGCTTCTCGATCACGTCGGGCAGCGGCTCGGTTCCGTTGAGGCCACGGCTGACGACGCGGTTGCTGGCGAAGTTCAGCAGGATCGTCTGCTGCGACAGGCGCTCGGTGTTCTCCAGGCCGAGCTGCAGGTTGACCAGGTGGTCCGACTGTCCGGTCAGCGGCGCGCCGTCACGGAAGAAGTCGGTGGCCGAGGTCGCGGCCGCCTGCGGATAGATCGCCACCTGATCGTCAGCGCCGACCTTTAGCTTGGAGTTCGAGTAGGTGTAGTTGGCGACCACCACCGCACGGCGATCCGCGAACCAGCCGCCGCTCGCACCCAGGTCGAAGTACTTCTGCAGCTCAACTTCGGCACCGTACAGCTGAGCTTCGGGCGCATTGGCGTAGCTGGTGATCAGGTCGTCGGAGAGCGTGAACACGTAGCTTTCGATCGGGTTCTTGATCTTCTTGTAGAAGCCCGAAAGCGAGAGGCGCTGGTCAGGCGCGAAGTACCACTCGACCCGCGCTTCGGCGTTGTAGAGCTGGCTGTCGGTCAGCAGCGGGTTGCCCAGGTACTGGCGGTTGCTGTCCGGATCGAAGAACGGTTGGTAGATCAGCTCGCGGAACTGCGGGCGGGCGATCGTCTTCGATGCGCTGAGGCGTACCTGCAGGTCGGGCTGGACCTGGTAGGTGATCGTCGCGGCCGGCAGCCAGTATTCCTTGCGCAGCGTCGGCGAGTCCGGAAGCGCCGTGGGGGTGCTGAACACCTGCACGGCCTCGACCGACTGGCGTGCCTTCTCGAAGCGCACACCGGCATCGATGCTGAGCGCATCGGTGGCCTGCCAGTTGATCTTGCCATAGCCCGCGTAGTTGCGCAGCTTTCCTTCGAACTTGGGGCTGCCGGTATCGGTCTCGATCAGGTCGATCCCGCCGACAAGCGGCGTCGGCCGGCCGCTGCTGTCGGTGTTGACACCCAGAACCAGGTCGGGTTGCAGCAGCAGGTCGGGGCGCAGCACCGCGGCTCCGGCCGGGAAGCTGCTCGACGCGCGGAAGGTGAAGGCGCGGCGCGAGCTGACGCGCTTGGTGTCGCTATAGACGCCGCCCACGGTCAGGCTGAGGTCCGGGGTAACCTTGTACGACACGTCGATGCCGCCCGACCACAGATCCTCGTTGAGGTCGGAGAAGGCGACGTTGGCGGTGCCGCTGTTGCCGTTCAGGTTGTTGATGAACAAGTCGCGGGTCTGCGGATCGCCCACGTTGGTGCGCACGTACTCGAAGCCGAACTCGTTGGGGGCCTCCCGCTGCGAATTGGCATAGCCGCCGCGCACGTCGACCGACAGCTCGGGCGTCGGGCGCAGTTCGGCGACGACTTGCGAGTTGATCAGCTGCCGTTCGTACCAGGCGGTGTCCTGCTGCAGGTAGTCCGCAGTGACGCTGCTGACGAAGCGCCGGCCTATGCCGAGGCGGGTCTGCTTGACGGTGTCGCGGATGTAGAGGTTGGTCCAGCGGATCTTGTTGTCGCCGAACTCGGCGCCCAGGCCGATCAGGCCGTTGGCGATGATGTGGTTGTCGGTGTTGACCCGCGTGAAGTCGGTGTTGAGCGCCAGGTCGGAGCTGTTGGAGGTCTGCTGAACGACCTCGCGGTTGCGCCACTTGTTGCTGAAGCCCGCTGCGGCGATCACGCCGAGCGTCGCGTCGCCCACCTCGAACGAGGTGCCGCCGGTGATGTTGACCGAGTAGCCCGGCGGCAGATCGCGCACGCGCTGGACGACGGCATTGCGCGCGTTCACCAGGGTAGCGCCGACGCGGCGGCCGAGCGCGACATCGTTGTTCACCTGCGAGCCGCTGGCGAAATAGTCCTTCAGCTCGGGCGAGAGATCCCGCTCACCGTTGTCGAACCCGGTCCAGTCCGACTTGGAGCCGTAGTACGAGTAGCCGATGTCGCCCGTGGTCTCGGTGTCGACGCTGCCGCCGCCGCCGATCGAGAGGAACGATTCCTTGGGAACGGCCTTGGTGGTGAGGTTGATCACGCCGCCGCCGAATTCACCCGGGTAGTTCACCGAGTAGCTCTTCTGGACCAGCGAGGAGGCGATCACACCGGTGGGGAAGATGTCGAGCGGAACGACGCGGCGCAGCGGCTCGGGGCTGGGGAGCGGCGAGCCGTTCAGCAGCGCCAGCGAGTAACGGTCACCCAGGCCGCGCACGTAGACGAGGCCGTTGCCGACGACCGACAAGCCGGTGACCCGGCCCAGCGCGCCGGCGATGTCGCCTTCGCCGGTGCGGGCGATTTCCTCGGCCGAGAGGACCGAGATGACCTGGTTCGAAGCCTTGACGACGTTGCGGCTGCGCCGTCCGGTGACGATGATGTCGCCGCCGGGCGCGGAAATCTCCGGAGCGGCCGCCTCTTCGGCGGCATCGGCGGTGGCCGTGTTGCCTTGGCCCGCATCGCCCTGGTCGACGCCGTCGACCGGCTGCGCAGGAGCGGGGTTGCCAAGCTCCGGCCCGCTGGGCGGCTGTTGCGGCGCCGAGTTCTGATCGGCCTGCGCATAGGCCAGCGAAGGCGTGACGAGAGCAGTCGTCAGAACGAGTGCGCTCACGAGACGCGACGTCATCGACATCGGAATTCCCCTAGATCCAAATGCAAGGACGGGGGCAGCCATGGCGGCTGCCCCCGCTTCGAGTCAGGCAGCCGCTATCAAGTGGTCGGCAGCGTGGTGCAGGCACCCGTGTTGCCGGCGCCGAAGTCCGCCTGCGGGCTGTTGCAGGTCCAGCCGGCGTACCAGCGGTCGTCGGCGTTGCGCACGGCACCCACCCAGGTGGTGGTGTCGAAGAACGCCGAAGTCGCCTTCGGATCGGTCGCCGTGGCGCCGCTCTCGTTCGCGCCGTTCACGAACGCGCCGGTCAGCGTGCTGGTGAAGTCGTCGCGGTTGTTGCGGCCGGCGACGTTGAAGAAGCCCGAGACCTGGGCGGCCGTGAAGGTGCCCGTGCCGATGAACTTCGTCGCGTTGCAGGTCATCACCACCGAGAACGCGTTCAGCGTCGCCGGTGTCGCGCCCGAACCGTTCATGCGGATGCATTCGTTGTTCGGCGTGTTGATGATGCCGTTGATCAGCGTCGTGTCCGAGTTGCCGCGGAAGAGCCCGGCGGCCTGGTCGTTGCTCTCGTTGTTGCTGCTGGTCTGGCGCTGGATGGCGGTGAAGTTTGCCACGGCCAGCTTGGTGCGGGGCGTGTCGGCTTCGTTGCCGTTGGAGTCGATCTCGAACAAGGCGTCGCCCAGGCCGTCGCGCTGGATCATGAGCGCGTACTGCACGTTCATCTGCGCGCCGGTGTCGACATCGAGGCTGTCGTCGTCAGCGCCGACCGCAACGTAGTACTTCATGTTCGGGCTGCCGCCGAAGAACTCGGATCCGTCGTCCGAGCTGTTGAAGCTCATGATGTGGTCGAGCGTGGTGCCGGTACCGATGCCTTCGCCGGTCAGCGACTGCAGCTCGGTGTTGTTGCCCAGGATGAAGCCCGAATAGCGGATCTGCACGTAGCTCATGCGGCCGGCATTGTAGGCATTGTCGGAGCCGCCGAAGCGAGCCGGGTTGGGCGCGCCTTCGGTCTGGCGCTCGCACTGCGTGGCAACGGTGCCGGTGGTGCAATCGGTGACGGGCGCGCGGCCCATCAGCACGACGCCGCCCCACTCGCCCTGCGAGGTGTTGGTGCTGACGCCCAGCAGGTTGTCGCGGCTGGTGAAGATGATCGGCTGCGAGGCGGTGCCGACGGCGCTGATCTTGTTGCCGCGGTTGACCGCGAGCCAGGCCTGTGCGGCCGAGGCGATCACGATCACGCCGGGCTGGATCGTCAGGGTGACGTTGGTGTCGGCGGTCAGGCTGGCCGTCGGGCAGCCGATGGTCGATGTGGCGAAAGGCGCGGCGGCGGTCGGCGCGGTGTAACCGCCGTCACAACCGACGTCGACTCGGCCGGGCATGGCGTAGACCAGGCCGGGGATCTTCTGCAGCGTGATCGACTGGCTGATCACCGAAGGCAGGTTGCACACGCGATAGGTGCCGGTCGGGCCGGTCACGGTGCCTGCATCGCTGGCGATCGTCGGGCAGCCGCCGGCCGGCGTCACGCCAGTGGGGGTGGGCGTCGGGGTCGGCGCGGCCGTAGGAGCCGGTGTCGGAGCAGGGTTGTTGATTTCTACGCCGTTGCTGCCGGGCGAGGCGATGTCGCTCGGGCCGCAGCCGGCGAGGGCAAGCGCGCTGCAGCCGACCAGCAGCAGGCCATGGATGTTCTTCACGGATGTATCCCCCATTGGTGGACGAACACGGGGGCGAGTCCGCCGCCGCTGGCCGGCGTGTTAGGCATGCTACGTGACACTATGGTGGCAAGATGATGACAGTCCCTGGTAAGCTCCCGTAGGCTGGTCGCTGCGGTTGCAAAGGATCTTGCCGATCGTTCCCGCGACTCGGCGCGATTGCGAGGCTGAAGGCAACTTCACATCGAGATTGCAGTTTTATGACAGTTGCTGCATTTCGTTGCGGACTGCCACGCAGGAGCAGAAGCTCTCCGCATCACAAAGATAATCGGGAGACTCGTGTTATGTTGATGACCGCCCTCATTCTCGCTTCTGCGCTGGCCCAGCCTATGGCTCCTCAAGCCGACCGCAGCACGCCCGACGTTGCCTATGCCGAATTGGCGGCCGGCAACTCGGACGCGGCGTTGCGCAAGCTGGAACATGCCTCGGCCGATCGCAGCGATCCGGCGGTGCTGATCAACCTGGGCACCGCTTATGCCCGCCAGGGTTCGACCGACAAGGCCCTGGCGGCTTTGCGCGCGGCCGTGGCGAGCCCGGAACGCTACGATCTCGAGCTGGCGGACGGCAGCTGGATGGACTCGCGCGAAGTCGCACGGATCGCCTTGGTGAAGTTGCAGCGAGCAACGGCTCAGGCCTCGCGCTGAGCGACAAACAGAGCCTCGCGCTGAGCGACGAACCGAGCCTCGCGCTGAGCGAGAAACCAGGCCTCGCGCCGAGATTTTGCGGCGGGCGTGGGCGACCGTCTCGTCGGCGCAGGTCCGGCTAGGGCGTCAACTCGTGAGCCAGGCCTGAGCGATGTGCGTGGCCTGCGCTCCGTTGCGTCCGTCTCCCAGCGCCACTGCGAGGAGCAGGCGCAGCTTGCGGGCGCTGAGATCACCGCCGCCGATTACGCCGGCTTGGGCCAGCCTGGCGCCGGACGCATATGTCGGCGCGACGCCGCCTTCCGGGCAGTGCGAAGCGAGGCCGATCACCAGGCCTGCGGCCTGCGCCCGCTCCACGGCAGGTAGCAGGCTCATCGGTACGTTGCCGCGCCCGAAGCCTTCGAGCACCAGGCCGCGCGCGCCGGCATCGACCATGGCGTCGATCAGCTCAGGCCCGCTCGCCAGTCCCAGCGACACGATGTGCACGGACGGGTCGGGCTCGCACGGGGGCAGTGGCGCCGGCCGGATTGGGCGTGACGACCAGCGCACGCCCTGTTCGTCCACGCGGGCGATCACCGCGCTCTCGGGCCCAAAGGCATCGGGCGCGCTGCTGTCGCGCTTGGTCGCGCCCCGCGCGGCGAGGACACGCCCGGCAAAGACGATGGCGACGCCTATGCCTCTGGCGTCCTCGCGATCGGCGACCGCGACGGCATCGCGCAGGTTCGCCGCGCCGTCGTAACCCGGCAGCGAAGGCGCGCGCTGCGCGCCGGTGAACACTACGGGCATGGCGCCGCCGTGGAACAGGCCGGCCAGGAAGGCGACTTCCTCCATCGTGTCGGTACCATGGGTGACCACCACGCCGCGCGCGCCTTGGCCCGCGGCCTCGCCGATGAGGCCGACGATGCGCATGGCGTCCACCATCGTCATGTCTTCGCTGAGGCCGGCATACGCCTGCCGCTCGATCACAGGCCGGGACAATGTGCCTGCCAGTCCCGCGCTGCCGTCGCGGCCGATCAGGACGCCGTCGGCATCGGGCATCGAAGCGATGGTACCGCCCGCATCGATCAGGACAAGGCTGGACACCGGCAGATCCTCGCAAGGCCAAGTGTGGGGCGAACATGCAACGCATGCGTGAAGGCCGGTGCTCTTGGCCCAGGGAGGCGCGTTTTGCCAGCATCTTGCCTTAAATCGCCGCGTGATGCCGTTTAAGGCTTGCCGGCATACCTTGTCACTGCCGTGCGCGGGCGCCGATAACGAGGGACGCATCGCGGGCCCGGCTCACGGTTGCCTGGCAGGACAGTGCGTGTGTATTCAACGCGCGAAGAAGCCGCGGCATACGCGCCCGCTTCCGACCCGTTCCCACGTCTGCACGACCGCTTCGCAAGCAGGGGGCGTGCGTTCGCCCTTATGAGAGCACCTTCATGCGACGTTTCCTGGCGATCTTCGAACCGTTCGTGCTGGCCTTGCTGGGCACCGTGCTGCTGGCGAGCGTGCTGCCGGTGCGCGGGCAGGCCGCCGCCGTGGCCGACGTCGCCACCACCGCCGGAATCGTGCTGCTGTTCTTTCTTCACGGCGCCAAGCTGTCGCGCGAGGCGATCCTGGAAGGCGCGCGCAATTGGCGGCTGCACCTTGCCGTGCTGGGCACGACGTTCGTCTTGTTCCCGCTGCTCGGCCTTGGCCTCACATCCTTGCCGTTGGTCCAGGGACCGCTGGCGGCGGGGCTGCTGTTCCTGACCTTGTTGCCGTCGACGGTGCAGTCCTCGATCGCCTTCACCGCTCTTGCGCGCGGCAACGTCGCGGCGGCAGTGTGCAGCGCGTCGTTCTCCAACGTCCTGGGCATCTTCCTGACGCCGGCACTTGTCGCGCTGCTGATGGCGCGCAGCGGCGCGCATTCCGGAGTAGCGCTCGACTCGATAGAGACGATCGCCCTGCAGCTGATGCTGCCCTTCGCGCTCGGCCACTTCCTGCGTCCGTGGATCGGTGCCTTCGTATCGCGGCGCAAGACGCTGCTGACACTCGTGGATCGCGGTTCGATCCTGCTGGTGGTCTACACCGCATTCAGCGCCGCAGTGGTGGAGGGTCTGTGGAGCCGCGTCACTGGGTCCGAGCTGACGCTGCTGGCGGTGCTGTGCTGCGTCCTCCTCGCCGCGGCGCTCGGGCTGACCACGGTGCTGGCGCGGATCATGCGCCTGCCGCGCGAGGATGCCATCGTGCTGCTGTTCTGCGGCTCCAAGAAGAGCCTCGCCTCGGGCGTTCCCATGGCGGGCGTCCTGTTCGCCCCGGCGCAAGTGGGGGCGGTGCTGCTGCCGCTGATGCTGTTCCACCAGATCCAGCTCATCGCCTGCGCCTTCATCGCCCGCCGCGCCAGCGAGACACCCGCGCCCGCCGTGTAAGCCCGCGAGCGTGAACCGCGGCAGGCGGACGATCAGCCGCGCCGCATCATCCTTCCCGCCAGCATCCCTGCGACCGCCATGGCGCCGCCGGTCAAGCCGGCGGTGGACAGCGCGACCAGGACCGGCTGCGCCATCGCGGCCAGTGCGCCGGTGCGATCCTCGAGAGCCTTGATCGTCTGTGTCATGTCGAATTCCTGCGAGCGTCTCTGCCGAGGGGACAGATGGCCCGCAGCTCGCTTGCGCAGAAGCCTGATAAGATCGTCCGCTTCGTTCGACTTTTTCGATAAGGCGGGCGTGCGCGGGAAAGACGCCTCGTTCCGACGGGCGGAGTGCGCAGGTTTCCGGCTGGCACAGGTTTGGTTGTCGGCATGTCCGACCAGCGCCTTGCGCAAGTTGCGCGCGGCAGATCACACGTGGGCTGGCCCGCTTGTGCAGGCGCGATGCAGCCCTCACCGCACTCTTCCGGCCTGATCATCCGTATGCGATGCTCCGCGATCGCGGAGGCGGCGTTGGTTCTGGCATGATGCAGCCAGCGCCAGCGCGCGGCGCTTGCGGCGCTTCAGGTGTGCCGGTCGGCCGGCCGATCGCCCATCCGCTCGCCGAGCCGCACCGATCTTTCCGGCGTCCAAGCGGCGTTGAAGACGATAGTGTCCTGCCGGAACAGCATCACGACCGTCGAGCCCAGCAGGAAGCGGCCCATTTCCTCGCCTTTCTTGAGCGCGACGGCGTCTGCGTCATAAGACCACTCGGCGAGTGTGCCCGTGCGCTTGGGATTGACCACGCCGTGCCACACCGTCGCCATGCTGCCGACGATCGTGGCACCGACCAGCACCATCACGAACCGCCCGTGCTCGGGCGAGCGGAAGACGCAGACGACGCGCTCGTTGCGTGCGAACAGCCCCGCCACCCCGCGTGCGGTGACGGGATTCACCGAATAGAGCGAGCCGGGCACATGAATCATCCGTTCCAGCACGCCGTCGCAGGGCATGTGGATGCGGTGATAGTCCTTGGGCGAGAGATACAGGTTGGCGAAGCTGCCGTGGCGGAAGGTCGCGGCAAGTTGCGCGTCTCCTCCGATCAGCGCGGTCGTGGTGAAGCGGTGTCCCTTGGCCTGCAGGATGTGGTGATCGTCGATGGCGCCGAACTGGCTGATCGCTCCATCGACCGGGCAGACGAAGTCCGCAGCAGCGAGCGGACGCGCACCTGTCCTGAGCGGGCGCGTGAAGAAGTCGTTGAAGCTGCCGTAGCTTGCAAGGTCGGGATCGGCGGCCTCGGCCATGTCGACGCCATAACGTCCGACGAACCAGCGGATCAGCCGCGTCGTCCTGCCCCCGCCGCGATGACGCGCGATCCGACCGGCGAATTGCGTCAGCGCGCGCTTGGGCAGCAGGTGCTGCAGCAGGACCTTCAGGCGCTCCGACATCGCGTTCCTTTGCTTGGCTGGGATCTGGACCCAGGCTTGCCCTGGTCGCATTCCTGTAACCTGCGCAAGGGGGCAGGCGTTCCGGTCAACGCTGACGCGATAGGTCCGATCGGCGGATCGATCACGCACGAGCTGGGTGCCCGAAGGCGAAAATCGATGCTGTTGTCGAAAACTGCCTGGTGCGGTCAAGAAGACTCGAACTTCCACGGGCTTTCGCCCACAACGACCTCAACGTTGCGCGTCTACCAATTCCGCCATGACCGCACAGTCTTGGGGGCATGCGCAAAAGCGCTGTCCCCCGGGCAGGAGCGCGCCATTAGCAAAGCAACGCGGGGGCTGCAAGCGCGATGGCGATTGTTTTATGTCGTCGGTGGGCCGGGCGCCTAATGCAACCGGATCAGGCCGGCTTCCAGCCGATCTCTGCCGACTTGGCCGACTTGGGCACGTCGGTCACTGCCTCGTTGATGGTGATCGTCTCGCCCGGTGCAAGCTCGCGCTTGGGCGGCACGACTTCCCAGCTATAGACGATCCGCTCACGTGCATCGCGCAGCACGATGAGGATCGTCGGCACCGAGCGCGTCTCTCGCCCGATGTTGCTGACGGTGCCGCTCGCCCCGAAGTACTCGGTGCCGTTGGGCAGGGTACGCCGGTCCTGCCGCTTGGGCGGGAAATCGAGCGCGAGGTCCTGCTGCGCCTGGGCGAAGGTCGGCCGGGCCACCGGCACCCAATCAGGCAGGCCGGCCCAGGCGACCACGCCGGCCAGGCCGAGCGTGACCACCGCGAAGACGATCGCCGCGGCCATGCCGATCCTGGCCCAGTTGCGCCGCGGGCGAAACGGCGGCGCGAAGTCGAAGCGCGACGGGCCTTCGTCGGTGAACTGGCTGCCCGTGGTGTCGTCGTAATAGGCAGGGCGCGGGGCCGGCGCCTCGCGGGCTGCCGCAGGCCTGGGCTCGGGCGGCGCGGCGACGGGATCTGCCACCGTATCCGTCGCTGCCGACGGCTCGGCGGCGTGTGGCGGGGCAATGCCCTCCACCATGTCGAGCACGGGGCCGTCCTGGAACCAGCTGTGTCGGCACTTGGCGCAGCGGACGGTCCGTCCGTCAATGCCGATCGCACTGTCCGGGACCGCATAGCGAGTGGCGCAGGCGGGGCAGGCGATAATCATGGTCGGACCACTAAGCACGGGAGCGTGGCTCGCGACAAGTCGGTGACACACGGGTTCTTGGGCGTCGCTTCCTTTTTTCCACATTCATCGACGCTTATACACAAGCTCGTCTCATCGTGCCGCTTGCAGGTTCGCCGTGCCCGGCGGTGCCGCTTGCCTCGCCGCCAGCGGCGGCTTACCGCCATCGTCACGAATTTACGTTTACGAAGACGGGGCGATGAGCAGCAGGGCCGAGGGCGAAATCATCCATTTCGACAATGTCGGCCTGCGCTACGAGCATGATCGGGAGGTGCTGAGCGATCTGTCGTTCACGCTGTTCCCCGGCTCGTTCTACTTTCTCACCGGCGCCAGCGGCGCGGGCAAGACCACGCTGCTGCGCCTGATCTACCTCGCCCAGCGGCCATCACGCGGGGTGATCCGCATGTTCGGCAAGGATGCGATCACGATGCCGCGCAGCGGTTTGCCGGCGCTGCGGCGACGTATCGGCGTCGTGTTCCAGGATTTCCGCCTCGTGCCCCATCTGTCCGCCTTCGACAACGTGGCGCTGCCGCTGCGCGTCGCCGGCTTCAGCGAGCGGGACATCGCCGGCCCCGTCCACGACATCCTCGAGTGGGTCGGGCTCGCGGATCGCAAGGAGTCGCGCCCGGCGACCCTGTCGGGCGGAGAGCAGCAACGCATCGCCATCGCCCGCGCGGTCATCGGCCGGCCCGACGTGCTCGTCGCCGACGAGCCGACCGGCAACGTCGATCCCGACATGGCGCTAAAGCTGATGCGCCTGTTCGAGCTGCTGAACCGCCAGGGCACGACCATCGTCGTCGCCACGCACGACGTGCACTTGCTCAGGAAAGTGCCCGATGCGCTGATCATGCGTCTCGACCGGGGGCGCATGTCCGACCCCACAGGCGCCTTGCGCTACCCGCCACGGCGCCCGTCTTGAAGGCGCGTGCCAACAGGCGACGCGGGATTGCCCGCGGGCGGCGGCTGTTTGCCGGGGCAGAGGCAGAGCTGGTTCCGCAGGCGCGCCTGTCCGGACCGATGCCCTGGGTGATCGCGATCATGGTGGCGCTGACGGCGATCGCGCTCGCCGCCGGGCTGGCGCTCGGCAACACGGTGACGGCGGCGAGTGCCGAAATCGCTGGCGGGGTCACCGTCCAACTGGTGGAGCCGCGTCCGGACGTGCGCCAGCGGGAAGCCGCGCGCGCGCTCGACGCGCTCCGGGTGGTGCCGGGCGTCGCCAGCATGCGCCTGGTGCCCCAGCAGGAACTCGACGCGCTGGTCTCGCCCTGGCTGGGCACCGGGATTGATTCGACCCAAGGCATCGGCGTGCCGGTGCCGGCGTTGATCGATGTAAGGCTGACCCACGCGGCCACTCGCGAGCGGATCGCGCAAGTGCGGCGTGCGTTGCGCGGCGTGGCGCCGTCGGCGCGGGTCGATGCGCAAGCCGAGTGGCTCAAGCCGGTGTTCGATGCGATCGTCTCGCTGCAGTGGCTGGCGATCGCGCTCGTGGCGCTGCTGGCGGCCGCACTCGCCGCGGCGGTGCTGCTGGCGGCACGCTCGGCGCTTGGCGCCAATCGCGACACCATCGAGATCGTGCACCTGCTGGGCGGCACCGACAGCCAGATCGCCCGTGTGTTCCAGCGCTCTATGGCCGTGGACGCGGCGGGAGGCGGCCTGGTCGGGCTCGCTCTGGCCATGGTCGTCATCCTCTCGCTTGGGCGGCGGTTCGCAGGGCTGGGAGCCGGGATGGTGAGCAGCGGGGCGCTGGTCTGGAGCGACTGGCTGCTGCTGGCGCTGGTGCCACTGCTGGCCGCGGGTCTGGCGATGCTGACTGCCCGGCTGACGGTGATGCATGCCTTGCGCAAGATGCTATAGGCTGCATCCATGTTTCGCCGCATCGCCGCCTTTCTCCTGCTGATCTGGGTCTTCGGCTTCCTGTGGTTCGCAGTCGCCCTGCCGCGGCCTGCAGGCACCGAGCGGACCGATGCCGTGATCGTGCTCACCGGCGGGCCGGGCCGGATCCCGCGCGCGCTGGCCGTGCTGCGCCAGCGGCTGGCGCCGCGCCTGCTGGTCTCCGGCGTCGACCCCGAAGTGCTCCCGCGCGAGTTCATGTTGGAATACGACGTACCGGCCGATCTGATGCGCTGCTGCATCACCTTGGGCTACCGCGCGTTCGACACGCGCTCGAACGCGATCGAGGCCGCCAACTGGCTGCGCAAGCGGCGAGCGCGCACGGTGCGGCTGGTGACGGTCGACTGGCACATGCGCCGCGCCGCCTTCGAACTCGGCCGCGAACTGCCCAAGGGTACGGTGATGATCGAGGACGCGGTACGCAGCCAGCCCTCATTGCAGATCCTGTTCCTGGAATACCACAAGTTGCTGGCACGCTACGCGATCGACACCTGGCAAAGGGTTCGGGGATGAGCCAGCTCGGCAACGTGCTGCGAAGCTTGGTGTTCTATGTCGTCTTCTATGTCGGGACGGCCGGCTATGTGCTGGTGGCGCTGGCCCTGCTTCCGTTCGGCCGAGGTGCCCTGCAGCGCGTGGTCCTGGGCTGGTCGCGCTTTCATCGCCGCTGTACGCGCTGGATCCTGGGCATCCGCCTCGTCGTCGAGGGCGAACTGCCCAGCTCGCGCGTGCTCGTCGCGATGAAGCACGAAAGCTTCTTCGAGGCGATCGACCTGCCCAGTCTGCTGCCGATGCCGGCGATCATCGCCAAGGCCGAGCTTTTGCGCATACCGCTATGGGGCCGGGCGGGGGAGCTTTACGGCCTGATCGGTGTCGAGCGCGATCAAGGCGCGCGTGCGCTGCGCACCATGCTGACCCAGGCGCGGGCGGTGATCGACGCTGGCCGGCTCATGGCGATCTTTCCCGAAGGCACGCGGGTGCCGAGCGGACGCCGGGTGCCGCTCGGCTCGGGCTTTGCCGGTCTGTACAAGATGCTGCGCCTGCCCGTCGTGCCGATCGCCCTCGACAGCGGGCGGCTCTACCATCGCACGTGGAAGCGGCCGGGCCTCATCACCGTGCGCGTGGGAGAGCCGATCCCCGCCGGCCTGCCGCGCGAGGAACTGGAGGCCCGGGTGCTCGAAGCGATCAACGTCCTGAACCATCCGTCGTCCCCGGCCTGACCCGGGCGACCGGGTTACTCCACGTAGCTGACCTGGACCGACTGGTTCTGCATGTTGGCCACGCCATAGCTGGTCAGGAACGACACGTCGGCGGCATCGCGCCCGACGCCCACTTTCGCCATCGTATCGGGCGTCGACATGCCGGTCGCGTCCACCATGTACCAGGTGTTGTCGAGGAAGACTTCGGCGACGGCGTGGAAGTCCTGCGGTTCGACGCCCAAGCCGTAGACGCTGCAGAACCGCGCGGGGATAGCGCTCGCCCGGGTCATGCTGATCATCAGGTGCGCGAAATCGCGGCAGACGCCCTCGCGCGAGTTGTAGGTGTCCATCGCGCCCGTCGCGGCATTGGAGCTGCCCGCTTGATACGTCAGGTTAGCCTGGATCCAGTCGCGGATGGCGGCGACGCGCGCGCCCCCTTGCGTGTCACCGAACAAGTCGCCGACGATCTGCTGGAACTGGTCCGAAGCGCAGTAGCGTGAGGGCAGGATGTATTCGATTGTCTCGCCGGGCAGCAGGTGCGGCGGCACCGCGTTCAGCTGCGCGATGTCTGCCGTTAGCCGATTGATCTCGACCGTCGCATTGTAGCGCACCTTCAGCGGACCTTGCATGCGCAGCCAGATGCGATCGCCGATGGTGTCATGGCCGGTGATGCGCGCGAAGTGCTGGACCGGCGGCAGCTCGATATGCGCGGTGATCACGCGCTGCTCGGGGATGATCGCGGCTTCGATCTGGAGCAGCAGATCCGCCTCGAACGGCACGTCGTATTCGAGCTCGGAGGAAATCGAGAGTTTCATGCGGCGCCTTTTGCGGGAAGAGTTTGGCCGCTCAAAGCACGAGCAACGGTCCGGCTCCCGCATGCCCGAAGTATAGTTGGATGTCAGCTGTCGGCGGGTTTGGGGTCGGTCCGGTGATCGGCCCGATGGTCCGCACGCCCGAAGTCCGGCCGGGCATCGTCCTGGCCTTCCTCGATGATCGAGCGACGGGTGGCGCGGGTGCGGGCAAAGTGGTTGAACAAGGTCTCGCCATCGCCGATCCGGATCGCGCGTTGCAGCGCGGTGAGGTCCTCGGTGAAGCGCTGGAGCATGGTCAGCACCGCTTGCCTGTTGGACAGGAACACGTCGCGCCACATCGTCGGATCGCTGGCGGCGATGCGGGTGAAGTCGCGAAAGCCGCCGGCCGAATACTTGATGACTTCGGACTGGGTCACTTCCTCCAGGTCCGAGGCGGTGCCGACGATGGTGTAGGCGATCAGGTGGGGCAGGTGGCTGGTGACCGCCAGGACCAGGTCGTGGTGGTCGGCGTCCATGATCTCGACATTGGCGCCCAGCGCCTCCCAGAACGCCACCAGCTGTGACAGCTTTACCAGGTTGGTCTGCGGCGGCGGTGTGACGATGCACCAGCGGTTGCGGAACAGCTCGGCAAAGCCGGCGTCGGCGCCCGAGTTCTCGGTGCCCGCGACGGGATGCGCGGGGATGATCACGTGATCGGGCAGCGCCTCGCCCAGCGCCTTGGCGACGACCTGCTTGCTGGAGCCGACGTCGCTGACCAGCGCATCGGCGGGCAGGGCGGCGCGCACTTGCTCGGCCGCGATGCCCATCGCGCCGAGCGGCACGCAGAAGATGACGAGGTCGCAATCGGCCACGGCCTCGGCGGCGGTGTCGCAGACCTTGTGCACGAGCCTGCGCTCGGCGGCGCGCGTGCGGGTGATGGCGTCACGGTCATACCCGGTGGTGACCACGTCCGGCAGGTAGGCCTGGACGGCCAGGCCGATCGAGCCGCCTTGCAGGCCCAGGCCGATGATCGCGACGCGCTGGAAGGTCATGTGGTGCGCTCTGCGTCGATCGAGCACGCGGAGATGAGAATGACGCTCACCGATGCCCTCCCGCCATCTCCTGCAAGCCAGCGACGATGGCATCCATGTCGTGCGCCTTGCCGATGGTGAAGCGCAGCGCCTGCGGCAGGCCCTGGCCGGGCAGCCAGCGCACGATGTAGCCGCGCTCGGCCAGGCCGTCGAACGCAGCCTCTGCCGTGAGGGCGCCTTCGAACAGCACCAGCACGAAATTCGCCTCGCTCGGCACGGCGCGCAGGCCGTGGTTGCCCAGCGACTCGATGGCATTCACGAAGCGCGCGCGCTCGTCGCGGTTGTGGGTGCGGGCGGCCTCGATGAAGCCAGTGTCGTCCAGGGCCGCCAGTGCCATCGCCTGGCCAGTGCTGGGCACATTGAAGGGTCCGCGAATGCGGTTCAGCGTCGCCACCAGGCCGGGCGCGCCGGTGGCCCAGCCTATGCGCTCGCCGGCGAGCCCATAGGCCTTGGAGAAAGTACGCGTGACCAGCACGTTTTCATGTGCAGCGGCGAGCGCCATCGCGCCGTCGTCGTCCTCGGCCGCGACGTATTCGGCATAGGCGAGGTCGAGCACCAGCAGCACGTCGGCGGGCAGGCCCGCGTGCAGCCGGGTGATCTCGCCCTTGGGCAGGAACGAGCCGGTCGGATTGTTGGGGTTGGCGATGAACACCACCCGCGTCCGCTCGGTGACCAGTGCCAGCAGCGCGTCGACATCGGTGCCATAGTCGGCGTCGGGCGCCACCACCGGGGTCGCACCGCAGCGCCTTGCGGCGATGTCGTAGACCGAGAAGCCGTAGCGCACGTAGATCACCTCGTCGCCCGGCCCGGCATAGCCTTGCGCGGCAAGGTTCAGCAGCTCGTCCGAGCCGGTGCCCATGACGATCAGCGCCGGGTCGATCCCGTGCAGCTCGCCCAGCTTCGCGCGCAGTGCCTTGCTGTCGGGATCGGGATAGAGCGCCGGCCCCTGCGCCCTAGCCGCGAGCGCAAGCGGGCTGGTGCCGAGCGGGTTCTCGTTCGCCGACAGCTTTATCAGCGGCTTGCCATCGGCGCCTGTCGACTTGCCCGGCACATAGGCCTGGATCGCCTCGATCCAGGGCTTGGGTTCGGGTGCTCGGCTGCGGGTCTGGGTATCGCTCATGACCCGCGGCCTTTAGCGCGGTTGGGGGAGATTGGCACCCCCGAGTTCCGACCCGCGCCGCTCGTCGGGATGGGGCAGGGGGCGCGACAGGAGCAAGGGGGAGCTAGCCGCAAGATTGACCCCTGCGATCGTCATCGCGAACTCAGCGATGCGATCCAAAGGGGCGACCCGCGCCGCTCTGGATTGCCGCGGACCTGCGGTCCTCGCAATGAGGAGTGTTGCTGCGCCGATCGACAGGGCCGATTGACAGGGCCGGACACCTCCCCCAAGTCACCCGGTCACCATGGCCACCGCCCCGATCATCGACCCCAGCAAGGTGCTGAACCTGCCCCAGCCGCTGCCGCTCGACAGCGGGCGTGAGCTTGAAGGCGTGCGCATCGCCTACGAGAGCTACGGCACGCTCAACGCCGCCCGCGACAACGCGATCTTCGTCGCGCATGCGCTGACCGGCGACCACCACCTCGCCAGCCCGCATCCCAAGACCGGCAAGCCCGGCTGGTGGGTGCGCATGGTCGGCCCGGGCAAGCCGATCGACACGAACCGCTTCTTCGTCGTGTGCGCGAACGTGCTGGGCAGTTGCATGGGCACCACCGGCCCGGCCTCGATCGCGCCGGACGGCAAGCCCTGGGGCATGCGCTTTCCCGTCATCACGGTGCGAGACATGGTGCGCGCCCATGTCGCGCTCCTCGACGCGCTGGGGATCGAGCAACTGCATGCCGTAGTGGGCGGATCGATGGGTGGCATGCAGGCCTTGAGCCTCGCCGCCAACTTCGCGACCCGCGCCAGGGCGGTGCTGGTGATCGCGTCGACGGCGCGGCACTCGGCGCAGAATATTGCCTTCCACGAAGTCGGGCGGCAGGCGATCATGGCCGATCCGGCCTGGCGCGAGGGCGATTACTACTCGCATGGCAAGGGACCGGAGAAGGGCCTGTCGGTCGCCCGCATGGCCGCGCACATCACCTACTTGTCGGAAGCGGGGCTGACCGAGAAGTTCGGCCGCCGCCTGCAGGACCGTGCCGAGAAGACCTTCGGCTTCGATGCCGACTTCCAGGTCGAAAGCTACCTGCGTTACCAGGGCCTGTCGTTCACCGACCGCTTCGATGCCAACGCCTACCTCTACATCACCCGCGCCATGGACTACTTCGACCTCGCCGAGGAGCACGGCGGTCTGCTCGCCAATGCCTTCGCCGGCAGCAAGGCGCGCTTCTGCCTGGTCAGTTTCGACACCGACTGGCTCTATCCCACCGCCGAATCGCGCAACGTGGCCCACGCGCTGACGGCGGCGGGCCTGCCGGTCAGCTTCGTCGAGCTCTCCGCACCGTTCGGGCACGACTCGTTCCTGCTCGACGTGCCCGCGCTCGATCGGGTCGTCGCCGGCTTCCTGGGCGAAGCGCAATGATCGAGCTTTCCGACGATCCTCGCCGCATCGACCTCGATCGGGTGCACGGCTGGCTGACCATGAGCTACTGGACGCCCGGCATCGCGCGCGACCGTGTCGCCAGGCAGAACGCCGGCTCGCATTGCCTGGGCGCATACCATATCGAGCATGGGCAGGTCGGCTTCGCCCGCGTCATCTCCGACAAGGCGAGCTTCGCCTGGCTGGCCGACGTCTGGGTCGATGAAGCGGCACGCGGGCAGGGGCTGGGGCGGCGCATGGTGCGCTGGTTCCTTGAGCATCCGGACTACGCGACGGTGCGCCGCTTCGCGCTCGTCACCGCCGACGCGCACGGCGTCTACCAGAACCTCGGCTTCCACGCGCCGCTCAAGCCGGAGCGCTACATGGAGCGGCTTTCGAACGAATTCGCCGACCTGCTCAGCCGTGCGGCCGAGCCCGCCTGATGGCGCTGCGTCCCGATCTTGCGGTGATCGCCGACAACGTCGCCTCCGGCGCGAAAGTGCTGGACGTCGGCTGCGGCGATGGCGCCTTGCTCGCCGCTTTGCGTGATCGCAGGGGTTGCGATGCGCGCGGCATGGAGATCGATGCCGCCAACGTCGCCGAGTGTGTCGCGCGCGGACTATCGGTGATCCAGGGCGATGCCGACAAGGACCTGGCGTTCTACCCCGAGGCCTCGGTCGATTATGCCATTCTCAGCCAGACGCTGCAGACCACCATGCGCCCCGACCTGGTGCTGGAGCAGCTGCTCCGCATCGGCCGGCGCGCCTTCGTCAGCTTTCCCAACTTCGCGCATTGGAAGGTGCGCACCTCCTTGCTGTGGACCGGCCGCATGCCGGTGACGCGGCTGCTGCCAGTCGCCTGGTACGAGACGCCCAACATCCACCACGCCACCGTCAACGATTTCCGCGACATGGTGCGAGAGCGTGGGATCAAGGTGGAGCAGGCGTGGTTCCTGCGCGGTGACCGCCGCTGCAGCCCCGCGGCCGCCAGCTTCCGCGCCGAGCATGCGGTGTTCCTGCTGTCACGGTGAAACCGGCAGCCGGCACCGCTCTGGTTCAGACCATCAGCACCGAGTCGTCTCGCGCCAGCACCCACAGGCTCAGCCCAGCCATCCTTGCGCGTTCGACCGCCATGCTGGTCGGCAGCGACACCGTCACCAGCGTCGTCGCCCCGGCGCGCACGGCCTTCTCGACGATCTCGTAGCTGCATCGCGCCGTCGACAGCACGAACCCGGACGAGAGCGCCACCCCTGCACGGGCTTGCGCTCCCACCAGCTTGTCGAGCGCATTGTGCCGCCCGACATCCTCGCGCACGCAGACCAGAGCGCCGTTTCCATCCGCATGCGCCGCCGCATGTGCCGCCCCCGTCGAACGGCCTAGCGGCTGCCGTTCGCGCAGCGCCGCCAGCGCTCGGAAGATCGCGGCACTGGCGATCGGTTCGTGCGCGGCGACCGGGGGCAGGGGCCGCGCCACTGCTTCCAGGTTCTCGATCCCGCAGAGACCGCAGCTGGATTCGGCCACGCGAGCCCGCACGCGCTCGCCCAGCTTCTCCGCCCCAAGGCCTGCGACCGTCGAGCGCACGATCCAGCCGGCGTCGACCTGGGCCACGGCGACGTCGAGCACTTGCGCCGCCGTCTGCGCCAGCCCCTCGGCGATCGCGAAGCCGGTGGCGAAGTCTTCCAGGTCCGCCGGTGTCGCCATCATCACCGCGTAGGCGACGCCGTTGAACTCCAGCGCCACGGGCACCTCGGGCACCCATTCGCGCGCGATGCTTCGGCGGCTTCCGTCTGCTCTGACCTCGACCGCCTCAGCCACTCGCGTTCCTTCGAATCGGACCTCAGTCCATGCCGAGTCCGTGATAGGCGGCAATCTTGTTCCCGTCAGGATCGCGCAAGTAAGCGCCGAAGGCGCCGCGCGCTTGTGGCTTGGGCTCGGGCGCGCCTTCGTCGCTGCCACCATTGGCGAGGCCGGCCGCATGCCATGACGTCACCGCCTCCTGGCTGGGCGCTTCGAAGATCACCGTCCCGCCGTTCGCGTGCGTCGCCACCTCGCCGTCGCGCGCAGGGCCACACAGGAAGCGCGTGCCGCCCGGCAGGGTGTAGAGGATCAGCGGATACTCCGCCGGTGCCGTCGAGGGACCGACGCCCAAGGCCGCGAAGGTCGCATCGTAGAACGCGCGGGACTTGGCGACATCGTTCGAGCCAAACCGCAAACTCTTGAGCATCGTGTTCTCCCTTTTTCGTGCGCCTACGGTTTGTCGTCTCGCCCCAGCCAGGTCAATGCAAGTTCGCCGTTGCGAACGCGCGTTCGCTTTACGGGAACGCCCACTTATCCACCAGTCCACCGCCACGCGGGGCCCGCCGTGCTGGACGCATGTGCAAGGCTTTGGCATCGCACGGTGGATGTGGCATCTCTACCAGTTCCCCCTTTGCCCGTTCAGCCGCAAGGTCCGTCTGCTGATGAGCGAGAAGGGCATCGCCTACGAACTCCAGACCGAGAAGCCGTGGGAAGGGCGCGACGGCTTCTTCGCGATGAACCCGGCGGGCCGGGTGCCCGTGCTGCACGACGAGGAGCGCGGCATCACCCTGGCCGACAGCCGCGCCATCTGCGAGTACCTGGAAGAGACGGTCGAGAACAATCAACTGATCAGCGGCACGGCCCAGCAGCGCGCCGAAGTGCGGCGGCTGGTCGCCATGTTCGACGAGAACTTCTTCAACGACGTGTCCGGCCCCTTGCTGCACGAGCGCATGAAGAAGCGGCTGATCCTGCGTCAGGCGCCCGACGCCAAGATGCTGCGCGAGGCGATGAAGCTCTCGCACGACTGGCTGGATTATATCGATTACCTGATCGACAACCGCCCCTGGCTGGCCGGTGCGACGATGACGCTCGCCGATCTGGCCGCCGCGGCGCAGATCTCGGTGGCCGATTACCTGGGCGGTATCGACTGGTCGACGCACGAACCGGCGCGCGGATGGTATCTGGTGATCAAGAGTCGCCCCAGCTTCCGGCCCTTGCTGTCGGAGCGGATGGAAGTGATCCAGCCGCCCAGCCACTACGCCGAAGTCGACGCCTGAGCGCCCCGTCCTCAACCCCGTTCGTGGCGAGCGAAGTCGAGATACTCCAGCGCTAGATCAGCGTGTTTCGACTTCGCTCGACACGAACGGAGTAAAACTGGATCACTTCGTTCAGGATCAGAACTTCGGCCCCTCGGCCGGGATTGTGCTGCCTTCGTTGAAGCGGCCGTTCTTGCGGAACTGCACCATCCAGCGTTCCAGGAACAGCGACAGCGGCCGCGGGGTGACGCCCAGCTCGGCAATGCCGGGCTGCGACGCGTCGGCCATGTTGCCGGCCTTGAGCAGTGCCCACTGATCGCGCGAGATCGGCGCGAGCGGCACCGACGCGATCGCGCCCGACACTGCATCCGGCAGTTCAATGAAGGCGCGCTTGCGGCACTGCGCCGCGGCGATGCGCTGGTTGAGCTCGAGCATGGTGATGACTTCGGGGCCGGCAATCTCGTACGTCCGGCCTTGCGCCTCGGGCAGCAGGATGGCGTTGGCGATCGCCTCGGCCGCATCGTCCACAAACAGCGGCTGGATCTTCGCGTGGGGGCCGAACACCGGCAGCGCGGGCGCCTTGGCGATCAGGCGGCCGAACATCATCACGAAGTTGTCGTCGTCGCCGAACAAGATGGAAGGGCGCACAATCGTGGCATTGGGGAACGCGGAGAGCACTGCCGCCTCGCCTTCGCCCTTGGTGCGCGCATAGGCCACTTGCGAGCCGGCGTCGGCGCCGATTGCCGAGATGTGGATGAAGCGTTCGACACCGGTCTCGCGCGCCGCCGTGGCGATGCGCGCCAATCCCTTGCCCTGCAGCGCATCGAGGTTGCCCGCGAAAGCGCCCATCAGGTTGATCACCGCGTCCGAGCCGGCGAAGACCCGCGACAGGTCCTGCGTGCGGGTGACGTCCAGCGGCACCGATTGCATCTGCCCCAGGTTGCCGAGCGGACGGATGCGCCAGGCCTTTTGCGGATGGCGGCTGACCAGCCGCAACCGCGCGCCGCGTGACAGCAGTTCCTGCGCCAGGTGGCAGCCGACGAAGCCGGTGCCGCCCAGTACCGTGACGACCCTGCCGCTCAGAGAACCGTTCGCGTTGACGCTCATGTCCAGATAAGTCCTTTAACCGGCTGCGGTTGCCTCGCGCTCGCCCGCGCGGCCGACCTCGCTGTCACCTCGGCCGCCCTTGGCATAAGCGCCCGCCATCGGCAACCGGCGAGGCACGCACCAAATGCGCGAGCGACATGCGTTGCCCGTTGACAACCCCCGAGCCACCCCGTATCGGCGCCCTCCTACCCCGTGCCCAGATGGCGGAATTGGTAGACGCACCAGCTTCAGGTGCTGGCGCTCGCAAGGGCGTGGAGGTTCGAGTCCTCTTCTGGGCACCAGCTACCTGTTCGCAGGTACCCCCAATTGAACGAAAAGCCCGGACTTCTCCGGGCTTTTTGATGTCGAGCGGTCGCGAGCGTTCGCCTCTATAGGCCTCCAGCCCCGATCACCTGCGGCCTTTTGGGGGACTCGGAATTGGGGCTTGATCAGGTCTTTTCCGTCCCTGAGTTCGTCATGCCGATCGCTCCACCACTGCATCATCTCGACCCGCTCGTCCCAGGAGGCAGTGCGGTTGTAGATGGCGCTGGTGGCATGACCCACCTGCCGCGACATCGCACGCTCGATGATCTCCACAAGCCAGCGGTGCAGGTTAGTATTTCGGTCTCGCGAGCGGCTCACCCGACATATCTACGCCCGGCCATGCTCTTCGGCAATCTGGGACTAGCTCGCTCTGGCTTAACGCTGCTGCATGGACTCGCGGCCATGCAAAGTGATTCATCAACAGAAGAGGCGCGGCGCGCAGCTTCGGCTGGGAACGGCGACGCAAGAGCGATGGCCGGCGCGGATGCGGCTTTGCTTATGCCCGCGACAAGAACGAGGGCGCCTATTGTGCGCTGGCCATGGAGATCGAGGTCGAACGCGAGACGGGCGGCATTACCATCCACCGGGTCAACGCCGCGATCGATGTGGGGCAGGCGGCCGATCCGGACGGCATCCGCAACTAGGTCGAAGGCGGCATCATCCAGTCGCTGAGCTGTGCGATCCATGAGGAAACGACCTTCGACGAGAGCAAGCGCACCAAAATCGACTGGCGCAGCTATTTCATCTCGCGCTTCGATCAGGTGCCCGGCTCTATCGAGGTCGAGGTGATGTACCGGCCTGGTCTGCCGTTCCTGGGGGCGGGTGAGACGGCCCAGTGCCCCGCCTCGGCCGCCCCGGCCAATGCCATCGCCGATGCGACTGGCGTTCGCTTGCGCGACATGCCGCTGACGCCGGCCAAGCCGAATGCGGCGATCGGCGTCGTGGCCCGAGGGCGTGCCGTAAGCTGCCGTCATATCTTTGGATGATAAGTCGATCTTGCAAAAAGCGCTACGTATGCAGGCCAGCGAGCGGCCCGACGCGGGCCATCCCCTTTGAAGCAGGAGGCCACCATGACGACAACTTCCCTTGATGCGACAGCGGCGCAAGGAACCCGGCTAAGCGGTGCGCTGACCTTCGCGATGGCGGCCGCGGCGGGCGTGGCGGTGGCCAACATCTATTACAATCAGCCCATGCTCGGCATCATGGAGCGCGACTTGCCGGGGCCGCTGACCGCCCTGGTGCCGACCGCGACGCAGCTCGGCTATGCGGCTGGCTTGTTCCTGCTCGTGCCGCTGGGTGATCTGGTCGAGCGCAAGCGGTTGATCGTGCTTCAGTTTATCGGCCTTGCGGTCGTGCTTGCGCTGGCCGCGATTGCGCCCAGTGCAGCGCTTGTCATTGCCGCCTCGCTGCTGGTGGGCGTGCTGGCGACTGTCGCCCAGCAGGTCGTGCCGTTCGCCGCGCACTTGTCCACGCCCGAGCGACGTGGTGCGACCGTCGGCATGGTCATGGCCGGGCTGCTCTGCGGCATCCTGCTCAGCCGTACCCTGGCAGGCTTCGTCGCTTCGCACCTGGGCTGGCGCGAGATGTTCTGGCTGGGCGTGCCGATGGCGCTCGGCGTGGGCACGCTGATGGCGGTCATGCTGCCCAGGAGCCATCCTGATTCCGACCTACGCTATCCCGGCCTGATCCGTTCGCTGGGTAGCTTGTGGCGCGAGTTCGCCATCTTGCGCAAGTCGGCGATGACACAGGCACTCCTGTTCGGGGCATTCAGCGCGTTCTGGACCATCCTGGCGCTCCGGCTGCAGCAGCCTCGCTTCGGGCTTGGAGCCGATATCGCGGGTTTGTTCGGTATTGTTGGAGCGGTTGGTGTGCTCGCAGCTCCAGTAGCGGGCCGGATCGCTGACCGCCGGGGGCCGCATCTCGTCATCCTCCTGGGATCAGGCATGACGCTTGCCGCCTGGGTCGTCTTCGGTTTGTGGCAGTCCATCGCGGGACTGGTCGTCGGTGTGATCCTGCTCGATTTCGGAGTGCAGAGTGCGCTGGTGTCCAACCAGCACCTGGTCTACGCGCTCCGACCCGAGGCGCGCGCCCGCCTGAACACGATCTTCATGGGCATCATGTTCCTGGGCGGAGCGGTAGGTTCTGCAGGAGCGACCTGGGCCTGGAGCATGGGCGGTTGGATCCCGGTGACGGGCCTGGGAGCCGTGCTCTCTGCCACGGCGGTCGCAATCCAGTCAGTCGGCGCCAAGCGCCCGTCTTGAGTTCGCGATCCGATAACCGCCTGCTGCCATAATCCAGGCGCGTCCTTCGGCAGGACGCGCCTGTTACTTCAGCCCGCCTTGCGCTTGGCGAGGATGGCTGCCCAAGGGTTCGGCTTCGCGTCGCCGATGCGGTGCAAGGTGTTGCGATCGGCATGAGCGAAGGGCGTGTCGCGCCCCTCAAGCATCAGTCGGGTGTCGGTGACGTAGCTCCATGATCCATCCGCATGGAAGCTGATGGTCATCGTGTAGCTGTCGGTGCGGAACGCCTGATCCAGGAACGTCGTGGAGCAGATGCCGAACTCAGTCTTACCGCGCCTGGCCGACACGACGATCTCTTCCGCGTCGGGAGCGGCATGACCTGAGGCGAGTGCGACCTGACCGCGCGGGATCGCGACCGTTTGCTGCACTAGCCCGGTCGCGGGCTCCCACAGCCAGTAGCCGACGTGCTCGTGGAAGGTGATGTCCTCTTCCGACGCAACGCCTGGCGCTGCCGACGCGCGGGTGTTTCAGAGGACCAAAAGCGGCATACCGATATTGACAGTGTGATGTCGTATTGACAGCTCCGTTCAATTCTCTATCTTTCGGTGATGACATCCCCGCATAGCTCGACCGAGCCCCATGTCCCCCCACAAGACCTGACCACACTCATTCTTGAGGTGTTCCGCTTGAATGGAGCCCTGCTCGCTATGGGGGACGCATTGGTTGGCGACCTCGGGCTGACCAGCGCGCGGTGGCAGGTGCTGGGCGCCATCGCGCTGTCTCCGGTGCCGCTGCCGGTCGCGCACATTGCCCGGAACATGGGTCTGACCCGCCAGTCGGTGCAGCGCGTCGTGGACGACATGCGAATGGGCGGGCTGATCCGGCTCGAACCTAATCCGCATCATCGCCGGGCGATGCTGGTCGCGATGACCGAAGATGGCCTCTCTGCTTACGCCAGCGCAAGTCTTCGGCAGGAACGCTGGGCGAATGATCTCGCGGCAGGTCTACGGACGCAGGAGATCGCGGATACAGTTACCATGCTGCGGACGCTGCGGCAGCGGCTCGGCGAGGCTGCAGACTAGCCTACCCCGCATTCAAGGGCGCCACTGTCTGACGCCTGACGTAATTCCTTGCACCAGGACGATAGAAAATGACGTTGACCTTCTTCACAAACCCCAATTCACGTGGTCGCATCGTGCGATGGATGCTGGAGGAAGTCGGGTGCGACTATGACACAGTCGTGCTCGATTATGGGCAATCTAGCGCGGCCGATCCGTGGGGTGGTGCCGCTCTCGCGCGACCGGAAAGCCCTGCCGACGATCGCAATCACTTCTTCACTCGGGTAAACCCGATAGGCAAAGTGCCCGCTATCGAACATGATGGACATGTCGTGACGGAGAGCGCTGCGATAATCGCCTATCTGGCCGAAACCTTTCCCGACGCAGGTCTGCTGCCGACAGCGCAGGAGCGCGCCGACTATCATCGCTGGATATTCTTCGCGGCCGGTCCGCTCGAACAGGCTGTCACAAACCATCGAGCAGGCTTCGTGCCGACGCCCGAGCAGGAGTTTTTCCTGGGTCACGGGAGCTACGAGCACACAGTCGATCAGCTTGAATGGGCCGTAAAGCGGCAGCCGTTCATCGCCGGCGATCGGTTCACCGCTGCGGACGTGTATGTCGGATCGCATATCGGGTGGGGTCTAGGCCTCCAGACCCTGCCGCCGCGCGAAGCATTCCTGGCCTATGCCGGGAAACTGACCGAACGGGAGGCTTACCAGCGGGCCGTCGCCAAGGACGACGAACTGCTCGCCCGTGCCAACGGCGGCTCCGCGTAAACCGGTCCCGGCCTCTTCGAAACAGGCTGATCGCGTTCATTGCAACGATCCATCCCGCCGCCACGTAACGGATAAGTGATATGACCGACATGAACGCCCATTTTGCCGATCCGGACCGCGTCCGACAGTATCTCGAAAATGGGCCACCCGCTTTTACCCCAGGCCATGCTGGCCTGATGCAGATGATCGGCGTCTTGCTTGGCGAAACGATGCCGCAGGATGGGACATTACTTGTCATCGGGGCCGGCGGAGGGCTGGAAACACGATATCTCGCTGGCATCGAGCCACAATGGCGGTTCGTCGGGGTCGATCCTGCCGCCGCGATGCTCGACCTTGCACGCGCAACCGCCGGCGATGTCGCGGGAGAAAGGCTGCGCCTTATTGAAGGGACCGTAGCAGATGCACCGGACGGCCCCTTCGATGCGGCCACCTGCATTCTGGTTCTGGGCCTCGTCCCGGACAACGGTGCCAAACTCGAACTGCTGTGCCAGGCCCGCCAGCGCCTCAGGCCTGGCGCCCCGTTCGTCCTTGTCGATCAATGCCTGGACCGGAATGCGGCGGACTTCACCAAGCGACTGGACCGGTATGCCGCATATGCCCGACGATCGGGTGTGGATGACGATGTCGTCGCCGGAGCAAGGGCGGGGGTCGCCGCGATGGAGAGCGTGGTTCCTGCGCAACGCAACGAGCAGTTGCTGGCCGAAGCCGGCTTCGATGGAACCGAGTTATTCTACCTCGCAATGGGTTGGAGGGGCTGGCTGTCTTACGCGTGATCGATAGCTGCAGATGGTCAAGATGCTTCGTGCGATGGCGATATCCAGATGATTGACAGCACTTCGGTTCGCGCACACCAACAGGCCACGACCGCAAAACGTATGGCTCGCCCCGTCGGCAAGCGGTTTGTGTCTGACGATCTGAGCAGTCTGCGAAAACGTATCCGGCCTTTCAGCATGGAGCCGTTGGC
>NZ_JACHLR010000002.1 GCF_014204535.1 Novosphingobium chloroacetimidivorans | reverse complement strand
AGTGCAGTGTGTCGCATCCAGGCGGGATAAGGCTTCGCATCAGGGGTGCAGGCGCCCGTCTCTAGGCGCCGGCCGCATGGTGCGGGGTTGGTCGAGCGATGCACCGCTCACCCGCACCCGCCGTGTACCGAAAGCCGAGCTTTCACCCGGCTCCAGTGCCGCAGCATATAACCCAAATGGTTCGCGCTGTCAAGAGCGTGCAGGCCGTCATTCCGCCGGAGCGAGATCGCGTCCACCGGGCCGCAGCGCCTGCCCGATCGCGACCATGGTCCGCGTGATCGGCGCGTTCCGCGCCATCCACGCGTGGTAGGCGCGGTACTTGGCGTCTTCTGCCAGCAGGTGCGCTTCCTCGGTGCGCGCGCGCCAATAGTAGATCGCGCTCACCACGCCAAGCATCGCGGTGTTGCGGACCATGTCCGTCAGCGATCCGTTGGTCACCAGGAACGGCATGGTCGAGCACCACCAGAACAGGTTCTTCGACAGGTAGGCCGGATGCCGCGTGTAGCGGTACGGCCCATGCGTCAGCACGCCGCGGTAGGTGAGGTTGGAGAAGCGGATGCCGAAGGCGAAGGTCGCCCAGGCGTAGACCCCGGTGAGGAACACCAGCAGCGCCCCCCAGGCCCAGAGCAGCGGCGTGCTGCCCGCCAGCCAGTGCGACCAGTCCGCCGTCGCCGCCTGGTAGCCGAGCACGTCGGCGCGGCCCATCGTGCCCCAGACGAACGGTGGATAGCACATCAGCGCCGCCACCCAGCCGGCCAGCAGGGGATTGCCGCTGCGGATGTGCGCGTCGAGCGGGCGGAAGGTGAGCAGGTAGCCGACGGTGCCGATCTGCACGTCGATCAGGAACAGCGTCTCGATCAGGATCTGCGCCAGCCGCACCGGATCGTGCGCGATCGCGCCGAAGTCGGCGTTGACGACGGTGGCGAAGCCGGGCGGCAGGATCGAGATCATGAAGGCGCCGAAGAAGCCCTTGATGATCCAGGCGCGCCAGTGCCTGGCGACGTGCTCGCGCTCCCAGGCCTGGCTTCCGACCAGCATGGCGCCAAAGTGCCAGGCACTATCGCGCGGCTCCACCAGCTTGCGGTCGAGCCACAGGACGTAAGGGATCGAGAAGGCGAACATCGGCACCGCGAACGTGCCGATCACCTCCATGGCGAAAAGATACTGGCCGTCCCAATACCAGCGGCCCAGGCAGTAGAAGAAGCCGATCGCCGCCCAGGTCGCCCAGTACCCGGCGAGCTTGGTGATCGAAACGTCCAGCGTCTCGCGCCGGGGGCGGCGCAGGCTCCAGTCGATGCCGGTCGAGGGGCGCCGGTGGACCTTGTCGACCAGCAGCGACCAGGCGATCATCGGCAAGGCGGTGAACAGCAGCGTCATCACCGCGGCATTGGGGCCGGACAGCGGCATGCGCGGGCCCGGAATGCCCAGCGCCTCGGCCACGCTCGCCCAGTTGCGGCAGATCGCGACCCAGCAGAACAAGCCTGCGACGCCGACCAGGCCGACGCCGGCGGAAACGTCGCTTTGCGGGCGTGGCGGGGCGCTGCTCATGGCGCCGGGATTAGCGGGGAAAGGTTAAGGGTGGTGAAATGACGCAAGATCCTCCCCTGCAAGGAGAGGTGGCAGTCCGCAGGACTGACGGAGGGGTGTCACCGCTGGTGGAGTGCTCGGCCGAGAGGGCTACACCCCTCCACCACTCACTGCGTGAGCGGTCCCCCCTCCCCTTGCAGGGGAGGATCTTAGCTCACCTGTAGGCGGTCAACCGGCCGCCATCGTCCAGCAGGTACAAGGTCTGGTTCGCCACCACCGGCGCCAGGCTGATCGGATCCTTCAGCTCGGCGTACTGCGTCAGCGTGCCCTCGGACGGGTCGGCATAGGCCAGTTCGCCGCGCGAGTTCGCGACCCACAGGCGGTTGCCGGCGAGCACCGGGCCGGTCCAGAACACCGGGCCCTTGCGCTTCTTCTCTTTGCGGTAGCGCATCAGCTGATTCATCCAGCGGACCTTGCCGGTGGTGCGCGCGATGGCGAGCAGCTGCGCACGATCGGTGAGCGTGAACACCCAGTCGCCGGCGATCGCGGGGGTGGAGATCCCCGCGAGGTTCAACTCCCAGATGCGCTGGCCGGTGACCAGCTCGTAAGCGGCCATGCGTCCGCCCTGGCCGAGCGCGAAGACGCGGCCACGATCGATGATCGGATCGGCGTCGACATCGGTCAGGCTGCCCACCTCGGTCGAGATCGAGGTGCGCGCCAGCGCGTCCGACCACAGCTGACGGCCGTTCTCATAGCGGTAGGCGACCAGCTCGCCCGAGGAGTACCCGGCGACGACGGTGCCCTGCCCGGCTGCCGGTGCGGCAACGCCGAACACGCCCGACTGCGCGGATGAGGCCGATTCGTTCCACAGCTGCTTGCCGTCGGCCGCGTTGAGCGCGACGATCTGGTTGTCCTGCGTCATCACGTAGACGGCTTCGAAGCCGATCGTGGGCGAGCCGCGCAGCGGACCGGCGGGCTTGACCTTCCACTTCTCGGCACCGTCGGCAGCGCCGAGCGCCGCGACTTCGCCGATGCCGGTGGTGACGTAGACGTTCCCCGAATCGTAGCTGACGCCGCCCCCGAAGATCGCCTTGCTGTCACCGCCCACGTCGAAGTTGCGGCTCCACACCTTGGCGCCGGTATCGGCGTTGAAGGCGCTGACGACGCCCGCGGTATCCATGACGTAGACGCGCCCGTCGCCCACCACCGGCGAGGCGGCAAGGCGGCGCTTGTTGCTGGCGCCGGCGACTTGCGCGGTCCAGATGCGCGTGGGCGAGGCGCCGAGCGCGAGATGGCCCGAAGCCTTGTTGGCCGGGCCGCCGGCCTGGGCCCATTCGGTGTTCGCTTCGGCAGGCGGGAGGATCACCGAGACGCCGGCCAGCGCCGGATCGACCTTGGCGCCCGATTCGATGCGCGAGAGGATCGGCACCCGGTCACCCACCGTGGGCGTCTTGGGACCGCCCTTGCCCTTGAAGATGCCGCAGCCCGAAACACCCAGCGCAAGGGCCAGGAGCAGCGCGGGCGCCAGCTTGCGTGTCGTCATGCGGTCAGGCCTGTGAGCCAAGTTCATTCTCCCGCGGCGCCCGGTGCCGCTGCACCCGCCGCCTGTGTATCCGAGGACGCACCATCTTCGCCCGACGCGCTCACGACATCGTCGATGGCATCATAGCCGAGCTGCCCGGCCATCTGGCGCACGCGCGCGCGCAAGCCTTCGGGCTGGGTCTTGTCCTTTGCGATTCTGGCGAAAAGAGGGCCTGCCTGCTTGGGCTTGCCCTGCTTCAGGTATGCGCCGCCGACCAGTTCTCCGGCCACGCCGAACCACGGGTTGCCGGGCTGCGCCAGCGCCGAGAGGCGATCGATCACCGTCTGCGGCGGCAGCTTGTCGAACCCGGCGGCCACTTCGCGCACGGTGGCGAGATCGCGCAAGGGCTGCGGCGCGTCGGCGTTCTGCGCCACCTTGGCATAGAGGTTCGCCGCCTCGTCGGTCCGGCCCTTGTCGAGCGCGATGCCGGCCTGCGCCAGTTGCGCCAGCGCGGCGTGGCCCGCATCGCCCTGGGTGAGCGGCGCCAGCTTCGCCTGCGCGGCCGCGGCATTGCCGGCATCCAGGTCGTCGAGCGCGAGGATCAGTTGCTCGGACGCGGCCTCCTCCTCGCCCTTCTGGCGGTGCTGCCAGTACAGGTAGCCGGCAAAGGCCAGCAGCCCGACGATAATGACCGCCAGCAGCGGCTTGCCGTAGCGGCGCAGGAAGGTCTCGACCTGGTCCTGGCGCAGCGCATCGTCGACCTCGCGCATGAACACGCCGCTCTGCTCGGCCTGGCGACGAGCGGCGGCGACATTGGTCACCGGATTTTGCGGAGGAACGGCCAAGAGCTAAGCGCTTTCTGGGATACGGGTTAGGTCAGCCGCGCTGTTTAGCGGAAGAGCGGCGCAATTCAACGGTCATGAGCGTTGGCGCTTGCCGGGTGAAGCGGGAGTGAATGAGCAGCGTCGACGCGGTCTCGGTTTCGCCCGTGCGCAAGCTCTCGGGACATGCCGGAACCGGCCCAGGATCAGGACCGGGACGACGGGGGAAACTGCGCCAGCCCCATCGCCCGCGCATAGACCGAGCGGTAGGACGCGATCATCGCCGCCTCGTCGTAATGCGCCAGGGCATGCGCGCGGTTGGCCGTGCCGACACTCGCCCGCAAGGCGGCGTCGCCGGCCAGGCGCGCCAGCACCTCCGCCAGCGCGCCATCGCTGCCGGGTGCACAGATGAGCGGCCGGTTCTCGGGCGAAACCATCTGCGCCACGTCGCCCACGGCAGGCGAGGCGACCGGCAGTCCCACCGCCATCGCCTCCACGACCGAGATCGGGAACTGCTCCGAATCCGAAGATAGCGCGAAGACATCGAACAGGCCTACCGCCTTGCCAGGATCGGGCGCGAAGCCGGGCAGATGGACGCGGTCGGCCACGCCGCTGGCAAGCGCCTGCGCCTTGATCGCGTCCCGCTCGGGCCCGTCGCCCAGGATGACCAGCTGCCACGCAGGCGGCAGCCCGGCAAAGGCGCGGACGAGGCGTGGCAGGTTCTTGACCGTGCGCAGGCCCGCCAGCGTTCCGACCCACAGTTCGCCCGGCCGCTTGACGATGCGGGGCAGCGCGTCCGCCTTGGGCTTCCTGGCATAGGCGCCGAGCGCGATGCCGTTCGGGATCAGGTGGACCCGGCCGCGCGGCTGCTGCCAGGCGCCGAGCGCCACCGTCTCCAGCAGCCTCGAAGGCACCACCAGCGCCGAGGCGCGGCCGAGCGCCAGGCGGCGGTACCAGTTGCGCGAGGTCTTGAGCCCGGCGGCCTCGTCCTCGTTGAAGCCGTCCTCGTGGTGCACCAGCGGCGGCAGCTTCAGGAAATCGCGAAACACGGTCTGCGCCATCACCGCGTCCATCGCGCCCCAATTGTAGGTGAGGACGAGGTCGTATCCCCGCATCGCCGTGGCCAGGCGCTGCAAACGCGCCGGCGTGGGTCGGCCCGAGAGGCTGGGGAAGTCGTCGGGATACGCGACGTCGATCCCCCACTCGATCGCGGAAGCGGCCGCCAGGGCGCCGGGCACCGCCGAGACGACATGGTGCGCGATCCCGCGCCCGAAGGCATTCATCAGCCGCGCCGCGCGCAGCTCCTTGCCCCCGCGATCGAAGCTGGAATGGAGATGGAGGATGCGCAACGGCTGGCTCAGGCGACGCGCGCCAGCAAGCGATCGATCGCGGCCTGTGCCTCGGGCTCGCTGAGCGTCGGCGGGTGGCCGACATCGGGAACCGTCACCGCCTCGGCATCAGGCAGGCGCGCGAGCATGCGGTCCAGCGTCGCGGTGCTCAGCAGGTCGGACAGGGCGCCCCGCAGGATCAGCACCGGACGCCCGCGCAGCGCGTCGAGCGCCGGCCACATGTCGTACTGCTCGGCCGCGGGGTCGAGCTGCGCGAAGGGCTCGGCGATCTTCATGTCGTAGTCGAACACGATGCGCGCGTTGCTGCCCAGCGTCATCACCCGCTTGGCCGCGGCGATCCAGAACGGCAGGTCCTTGCCGGGGTTCGCCCGCCCATGCATCTCCTCCAGCCCGCGCGCGGCGTGGACCCAGGTGGGAAAGCTGCGGCCCTGCCCGACATAGCTCTTGATGAATTCCAGGCCCTCGGGCTCCAGGTAGGGACCGACATCGTTGAGCACCGCGCCGGCGACCCGCTCCGGAGCCGTCGCGGCGAACAGCATCGTCATCAGCCCGCCCAGCGAGGTGCCGACCGCCACGAAGCGATCGATCCCAAGCTCGTCCAGCAGCAGCGAGACGTCCTCGACGTATTGCTGCGGCTTGTAGCTGGTGCTGTCACGCGCGTACTCGCTCTCGCCGCGGCCGCGCAGTTCGGGGCAGATGACACGCCACTGCGGCGACAGCCGTTCAGCCAGGGCTTCGAAGTCTCGCGCGTTGCGGGTCAGGCCGTGAAAGCACAGGATCGGCGGACGGCCATCGATCGGCACGGCATCGCCACCGGCGTAATCCCGGTAATGCAGCTTCAATCCGTCCCGGCTGGACCAGAACCGACTCTGGTAACGCGTCATGGCCTGCGGCGCCTTCGATCCGTCGCCCGGCTTGATCGGCGGGCGCCTGCCACCACTATCGCCCGAGAGCGCGCGATCCGCAAGCGAGTGCCACGCCTCGGCCGGCACGTGCAGGGTTAACGAGGGGTCCGTTCATAACCCGGTAGGACTCCTCGTGGCATAGCGCTGCGCTCGCAAACCGGCGCCACGAAACGGAACATCAACCCTAATGGAACGCCTTTCGACACGAGACGAGGCCGTAGCGAGCCCGGGCGCCCTGCCCCGCGCCGCCGCGGTGCGCGAACTCGCGTCGTACGAGCCGGCGACCGGGGTGGAAATGTGGCGCGGACGCGTCGGCGATGTCGACGACCTGGTCGAACGAGCCCGCCGCGCCTTCCCCACATGGGCCGCGCAGCCGCTGTCCACCCGGATGGAACTGGTCCGCCGCTTCGCCAACGAAGTGCGCAAGGATGCCGAGGCGCTGGCGGCCACCATCGCGCGCGAAACCGGCAAGCCGATGTGGGAAGCCCATGCCGAGGTCGAAAGCGTCCTCGCCAAGGTCGAGATCTCGATCCGCGCCTATGCCGACCGTACCTCGCAGCGAAAGCTGGACAGCGCGCTGCAGGGCACGATGGCGGTGCGCCACAAGCCGCATGGCGTGCTGGTGGTGCTCGGGCCCTTCAACATGCCCGCTCATCTGCCGGGCGCGCATATCGTCCCCGCGCTGATCGCGGGCAACACGGTGATCTTCAAGCCGAGCGAAAAGGCGCCCGCGACCGGCGAACTGCTGGCACGGCTGCTCCACCGCGCGGGCGTTCCCGCCGCCGTCATGCAGGTGTGCCCCGGCGGTCCGGCCGAAGGCCAGATGCTGGTCGCGCATGACGGCATCGACGGCGTGCTGTTCACCGGCTCGGCCAACACCGGTATCTCGATCAACCGCAAGCTGGCGGCGCGGCCCGACAAGCTGGTCGCGCTGGAGATGGGCGGCAACAACCCGCTGGTGGTGTGGGACACCCCCAAGCTGACCGACGCGGCGGCGATCGTCGTGCAATCCGCCTTCGCCTCGGCTGGGCAGCGCTGCACCGCGGCGCGGCGGCTGATCGTCAAGGATTCGATGTACGAGCCGCTGCTCGCCGAAGTGAAGGCGCTGGCCGACCGCGTGATCTTCGGCGCGCCGTTCGACAGCCCGACCCCGTTCATGGGCCCGGTGATCGACACCATGGCCGCCGACGGGCTGACCGAAAGCTTCCTCTACCTGCTCGGCCACGGCGGCCGCGCGATCAAGCACCTGGTGCGGCCGGACGAGTCGCTGCCGTTCCTCTCGCCCGCGATCATCGACGTGACCGCGATGGCGGATCGGCCGGACGTCGAGCTGTTCGGCCCGATCCTGCAGGTGGTGCGCGTCGGCGACTTCGACGAGGCGATCGCCGAAGCCAACGCGACACGCTTCGGCCTGGTCGCGGCGCTGATCGGCGGCACCCCACAGGAGTACAATCGCTTCTGGGGAGGCGTGCGCGCCGGGATCGTCAACTGGAACCGCCCGACGATCTCGCCCTCGCACGCCGGGCCGGTGGGTGGCACCGGGCTGTCGGGCAATCATCGGCCGACCGGGTACTACGCGGCGGATTACTGCGCCTATCCGGTCGCCTCGGGCGAAATGGAGCAGCCCCGGGCGGCGATCGGCGTGGGGCTCAGATAGATCCTCCCCTGCAAGGGGAGGGGGACCGCCAGCGCAGCTGGTGGTGGAGGGGTGTAACCCTCTCGATCGAGCACTCCGCCAGCGGTTCCGCCAGCGGTGACACCCCTCCGTCAGCCGCTTCGCGTCTGCCACCTCCCCTTACAGGGGAGGATCTGGGTCAGCCTCACCCGCCGCTGGCGATCAGGTCTACCTCCGTCAGGCCGTTCGCCTGCTTGCGCGCGTAGATCAGGTACGATTGCGCGCCCTTGCGCCCGCCGAGCACATGATCCGTGCCGTCCATGCGGTAATCGACGCCGTATCCCGCCGCGCTCGCCTTGGTGTAGTAGAAGTCCACCACGTCCTTGGGCGTGACCGGGCTGACGAAGTTGACGACGCGCAAGTGGCAGCCGTCCGCATCGGTGCCGGCCGCTTCCTGCACGGCGCCGCGCGGGTAGACCGGCAGGTCCTTGGGCAGCTTGGCCGCCCAGGTCGCGGAATACTGCGCCTTCTGCGTGCAATCGGTGCTGGCCGCCTTGGCATCCTGCGCGACTTGCGCGGCGGTGGCGGCGCTCTCCACCAGCGAGGATGCGGCGCCGGTCTTGGGCTTGGGCGCGGATTTCAGCGTGCCGCCGGCCTGCAGCATCGCCTCCTCCCGCGCCGCGGCAGCCGCCTGGGGCGAGCGCTGCTGCGCCGGCAGCTCGATCGCGCCGCCGTTCGCCGCGACAGCAGCGCCGTTGTCGCCGGACATGTTGGGGTCCACCATGATCTGGTCGCCCAGCGCGCCGGTCACCGCCGGGTCGCTCTCGGCCGGCACGGGCGCGTCCTGCTTCGAGCCACAGGCGGCGAGCAGGACGAGCATGATGGCAGGGCTCCCGTTCAGGAGCAGACGGGTGTTCGTGAGAAATCGGGCGCGGCTCGACATCGTAGGGTCCTTCCCCGCTGTGCTTAACGAGCCGTTAGCCTTGTGACGCAATCCTTAACGATGGGTTGAGGAGCATGGTTAATTGAAGGGGCTGTGCCGATCCGGGATCATCGGCAAACCAGTCGTAAACGCCAAAAAGGAGGGCGCTCCCGCAGGATGGGAAGCGCCCTCCCGGCCCGGTCCGCAGCGGATGTGAGGCTACGGTTACCAGGCCGTCCCCTCGCGCGTCGCCGTCCGCACGAGGAAACCGGTCAGAGGATTAGCGGCAACGCGAGTCGCTGCGGTCGATTGCGCGGCCGGCTAGCGCGCCGGCAGCAGCGCCGAGCACGGTGCCGAGGGTCTTGTCGCGACCGCTGTCGATCGTCCGGCCGAGCAGCGCGCCACCCACGCCACCGATCAGCAGGCCGGTGGTGCCGTTCTCGCGACGGCAGTAGTAGCGGCCATCGTTGCCCCGCCAGGTGCGGCCCTGGTTGCGGTAGCTGTTGCCGTAACCGCGGCGATAGTCATCGCGGCCCCAGCGGCGGTCGCCACGCCAGTCGCGGCGATCGTTGTAGGTTTCCTGCCCGGGCGCGGTGAACCCGGCCTCGTTCGTGCTGTAGGCGACGGCAGCGGTTGCCGGGACGGCGGTGGCGAGCGTCGCGCTGGCGGCAGCGAGTGCGGAAATCTTCAGCAGAGTGTTCATAAGTCTTCTCCTTGTCGGCGGCACCGGGGAGATCAAATCCGCCTTACGCATTCATCTTTAGCGCAGTTATTCTGAACAGACCGCAACGCGGCCGTCAGGATTGAAGAAAGCGACGAACCGAGTTTCCGCCGGCGACAAGTTGCCTCAGGGGCCCTCGATCCCTAAGCGCGGTCGGATGAACACAGGTGCGAAACGGTCGAGCGGGCTGCCCTATGCTCTCGGAGCGTACCTGATCTGGGGCATGATCCCGCTCTACTTCCGGCTGCTGCACGCCGTCCCGCCGGGCGAGCTGGTGGGCTGGCGAGTCGTCTTCACGCTGCCGGTCTGCTTCGTGCTGGTCGCGGTTCTGCGCCAGTTCGGCGAGGTGCGCCGCGCGCTGACGGCGCCACGCACGCTGGCGCTGCTGACGGGCAGCGCCCTCCTGATCGGCGTCAACTGGCTGATCTACGTCGTCGCGATCGCAACCGATCATGTCCTTGCCGCCAGCCTGGGGTACTACATCAACCCCTTGATGAACGTTCTCGCCGGCACGCTCTTCCTTCATGAGCGGCTGTCGCGCCGGCAATGGCTCGCCGTGGCGCTCGCGGCGGTCGGGGTCGCCATCCTCGCCTGGGGTGCCTTGAGTACCCTGTGGATCAGCATGGGCCTGGCGTTCAGCTTCTGCGGCTATGGCCTCGTGCGCAAGCTCGCGCCGGTCGAGTCGCTGCCCGGCCTGACCGTCGAGACGATGGTGCTGATGGTGCCGGCCCTGGCGATGATCGGCTGGCAGAGCGCGCAGCCTGGGGGGATCTCGCTGGGCGACGACGCCATGCAGGACACGACGCTGGCACTGGCCGGGATCGTCACCGGCATACCTCTGCTGATGTTCGCCACGGCCGCGCGGCGCATGAGCTATTCGACGCTGGGCTTCGTCCAGTTTCTGGCGCCCACCCTGGTCTTTCTGCTCGGCCTGTTCGTCTTCCATGAGCCGCTGCGCACCGTGCAGCTTGCCAGCTTCGTGATGATCTGGGCAGCCATCGCCGTGTTCTGCTGGGACTTGCTGAGCGCCCGGCGGGTCGTCACCGAGCCCGCCTGAGGGCTCGGCGCCCGCTCACAGCGCTCCGGCAAACCGCAAGGGCTCTCCCTGCGCGGCACTGCCGAGTTGCCCCTCCCACATCGCGAAGTGCCCGCGCACGACTGTGCCGATCACGCGCCCCTTCAGCTCCATCCCGGTGAACGGCGACCAGCCGCACCGGCTCTCAAGCCAGTCTTCGGCGACGGTGAAGGTGCCCTTGCGATCGACCACCGTGAAGTCGGCGTCGTACCCCGCGGCGATCCGCCCCTTGCCGACGAGGCCGAACACCCGCTGCACGCCGGCGCTGGTCATATCGATCAGCCGCTCCAGCGTCATCCGGCCGTTCGCCACATGGTCGAGCATCAGCGGCAGCAGCGTCTGCACGCCCGGCATGCCGCTGGGGCTGGCCGGATAGGTCTTGCTCTTCTCGTCGATCGTGTGCGGCGCATGGTCGGAACCGAGCACGTCGGGCACGCCCTGCTGCAGCCAGTGCCACAGCCCCGCACGGTGGGTCGAGGAGCGGATCGGCGGGTTCATCTGCGCGTACGTGCCCAGCTTCGGATAGGCCTCTTCCGCTGCCAGCGTCAGGTGCTGCGGCGTGACTTCGCACGTCGCGATGTCGCGGTGCTGCGAGAGGAACTCCAGTTCCGCCGGCGTGGTGATGTGCAGCACGTGGATCGGCCGCCGCGCCTCGCGCGCCAGCCGCACGATGCGCCGGGTGGCGAGCATGGCGCTCTCGTCGTCGCGCCAGACCGGGTGGCTGGAGGGGTCGCCTTCGACGCGATGGTCCTTGCGCTCGTTCATCCGCGCCTCGTCCTCGGCATGGATGGCGACGCGGCGGCGGCCGCTGGCGAGCACACGGCTAAGCGCTTCGTCCTCGGCCACAAGCAGGCTGCCGGTCGAAGCACCCATGAAGATCTTCACTCCCGCGGTGCCGGGAATGCGCTCCAGCTCGGCCAGGGTCTCGGCGTTCTCGGCCGTGGCGCCGACGTAGAACGCATGGTCGCAGTGCATGCGGTGATGCCCGCGCGCCAGCTTGTCGAGCACGCGCTCGGCCGTGTCGGTGTTGGGATTGGTGTTCGGCATCTCGAACACCGCGGTGATCCCGCCCATCACCGCCGCACGGCTGCCGCTCTCCAGGTCTTCCTTGTGCTCCAGTCCCGGCTCGCGGAAGTGGACCTGGCTGTCGATCACGCCGGGCAGCACGTCGAGCCCGGTGCAGTCGACACGGCGCGCGGCGTCGGGATAGCTACCGATGCCGACGATCTTGCCCTCTCGTACGGCGACGTCGGCGTGAACCGGGCCGGAAGGCGTGTGGACCAGGCCGCCGGTGAGGACCAGCTCAGGCGCGCCGCTCATCGTGCCGCCTCCCACTTGCCGCAATGGCCGGTGTCCAGAGCAACGGAAAATGGAGCCTTCGCACGGGAGGCGAGGCGGCGGGGCGAGTCGAGGCGGATCATCATGCCGCCCTCATGCACCGAATGGGGTCCCATAGGACAGCCCCTAGTCGCGCCCCGGTGTTGGGGCCGGCACCGCATCGCGGCGCGGCATCGCCGGCCATGCGCCATAGTCGGGCTGGTCCTGGAACGCGCCGGTGAGGTCGGCTGGGCCGGTATAAAGCAGCTGGAACAGCCGCCATTCGAACCGCCAGCGATCGCCATCCAGCACCGCGCGGTCATGGTAGCGGCCGAGATTCATGTTGGGCGCCCTGTCGGTCCAGCTGCACTGCTCGGTCACGTAGACCCGCGCGCTGGCCCTGCCCCGGCCGGTCAGGTCCACTTGCGGATTGCGGAAGCTGATCAGCACGCGGTTGCACTTGGCCAGGATCGTACCGAACCCGCCGGCGATCTCATCGTGCCCGCGCAGGACCATGCCGGAAATGCGCCACTCGGCATCGCGGGTGAAGCATTCGGCGAACGCGACCGGATCCCGACGCCAGACGGCATCGGTGTAATGCGCATGCAGCTGGCGGATGCCCGCTTCGGCTTCGAGGAACTCGATCATGGCCTCTCCTCTTCCGAGGAGAATGGCCTGCTACGCCACCGACAACAACTCCCGACTTCCGTGGCGAGCCTAGGCGGAGAGCGGAACCGCCTCGCCACCTTCCAGCCGGTGGGAGCAGCCAAGCGCCACGGGATCGTCTTCGCCCGACAGCGCCGCCACCGTGCGCCAGCCCACCGCGCGCTGCTGCGCGGCCACTTGCGGATCGTGCCCGAGCGGCAGGAACAGCGCGCCCGCCTCGCTGGCGGTTTCGGCCAGGAGCTCGATCAGGCGGTCGGGATAGAGCGAGAAGCCGGTCGCCACTTCGCCTTCGGACGTCTCGCCAAGGATGCGATAAGTGCCGCCGCGGCCCAGCGCGCCTTGCACGCCGGTCGCGTAGATCATGAAGCCAAACCACGACTGATACTCGAAGCCATGGCGCTCGGACGGGTCGAGCGTGACGCGTGCGCGCCCGCCGATGCGCGCGGCGATCTCGCGCAGGCCGGCGATGCGGCTGGCGAGCGCGCCGTCGGTGTCGAACTCGGTCAGCCGCTCGATCGCCTGTTCGAACGGGCCGACGGCGTAGAGCAAGGGCAGATAGGCCGCGCCGCCCGCATCGACGAGGCCGCCGGCATCCTTGGCGTCGAGTTCGCGCCGCACCGCCTCGACCTGGGTGGTGGCGAGCGGCAGGGCTTCGGCGGCCAGCGTGTCGACCAGATCGGGCAGCGTCAGGTCGACCGAGATGCCGGTCGCGCCCGCCTGCTCCAAAGCCTCGATGGCAATGGCGACCACCTCGGCGGCCGCGCTGACGCTGTCGTTGCCGATCAGCTCTGCGCCCAACTGCAACCGCTCGCGCGCGGGATCGAGACCGTCGCCCTTGATGGTCAGCACCTGGCCCGAATAGCACAGGCGCAGCGGGCGGGGCTTGTTGGCAAGGCTGGTGGCGGCGATGCGGCCGAGCTGGACGGTGATGTCCGATCGCAGCGCCAGCGTGCGCAGGGAAACCGGATCGACGAAGCGGAACATGCGCCGCGGCTGCACGCCGGCCATGCGGCTGGCCATCGACTTCTCGAACTCGATTGTCGGCGTCTCGACCCGCGCGTAGCCATGGCTGGCGAACACATCGAGCGCCCCGCGCCGCACGCGGCTGGCGGCAGCGGCTTGCGCAGGCGAACGGTCGCCCAGGCCTTCGGGCAGGAGATCGCGGTCTGTATCGTGGTGCACTGGAAGTCTGCCCCGCAGGTGGCTGTCGACGATCTCCCCCCGTGTGCGGGAGGGGTGGGGGAGGGCCTGTAGACTATGCTGCGTCAGGCGGCAAACGGGGCCCTCATATCCTCTCCTAAGTGGGGCGAGGATAGCGAAGCTTGTCGCGCCAGCGACTAGCGCAGCTTGGAGAGGGGGTTCGACGCCCGAGAGCGCACAAACCCCTCTCGAACTCCGCCTAGGCAGCAGGCTGCCAAGGCTCCGTATCCTCTCCCCGCACGGGGAGAGGGCAGAACCTCAAAACGACAGCGCCTTGACCGTCTTCACGCCGGGCAGCCGCTGCGCCTTCTCCAGCACTTCGGCCGAGACCGGGCTATCGACCGAGAGCAGCAGCACCGCTTCCCCGCCCGCATTGCGGCGGCCGAGGTTGAAGGTGCCGATGTTGATGCCGCTCTCGCCCAGCAGAGTGCCGATGCGGCCGATGAAGCCGGGCGCGTCCTCGTTGACGATGTACATCATGTGGCCGGTCAGCTCGGCCTCGACCTTGATGCCGAACATCTCGACCAGGCGCGGCTCGACGTTGTTGAACAGCGTGCCGGCGACCGAGCGCTCGCCCGCCTCGGTCTTCACCGAGACGCGGATCAGCGTGTGGTAGTCGCCCTCGCGCTCGGTCTTGACCTCACGCACTTCCAGGCCCCGGTCCTTGGCGAGGAACGGCGCGTTGACCATGTTCACCGTGGCCGACTGCACGCGCATGAAGCCCGCCAGCACGGCAGCGGTGATCGGCTTGCCGTTCAGTTCGGTCGCGGCGCCCTCGGTGTGGATCGAGATCCGCGGCACCGAGTCGCGCGTCAGCTGGCCCACCAGGCTGCCCAGCTTCTCGGCCAGCGCCATGTAGGGCTTCAGCTTGGGCGCTTCCTCGGCGCTGAGCGAAGGCATGTTGAGCGCGTTGGTGACGCCGCCGTTGACCAGGAAGTCGGCCATCTGCTCGGCCACCTGCAGCGCGACGTTGACCTGCGCCTCGGTGGTCGAGGCGCCCAGGTGCGGCGTGCAGATGAAGCCGGGCGTGCCGAACAGCGGCGAGTCCTTGGCCGGTTCGGTCTGGAACACGTCCAATGCGGCGCCGGCGATGTGGCCGCTGTCCAGGCCCGCCTTCAGCGCCGCCTCGTCGATCAGACCGCCACGCGCGCAGTTGACGATGCGCACGCCCTTCTTCGTCTTGGCCAGGTTCTCGGCCGAGAGGATGTTGCGGGTCTGGTCGGTCAGCGGCGTGTGCAGCGTGATGAAGTCGGCGCGCGACAGCAGGCCGTCCAGATCCACCTTCTCGACACCCATCTCCACCGCGCGCTCGGGCGTCAGGAACGGATCGAAGGCGACGACCTTCATCTTGAGGCCCAACGCCCGGCTGGCGACGATCGAGCCGATGTTGCCCGCGCCGATCAGGCCGAGCGTCTTGCCGGTGACCTCGACGCCCATGAAGCCGTTCTTGGGCCACAGGCCGGCCTGCGTCTGCGCGTTGGCCTCGGGCAGCTGCCGGGCGAGCGCGAACATCAGCGCGATGGCATGCTCGGCGGTGGTGATCGAGTTGCCGAACGGCGTGTTCATCACGACGACGCCCTGCGCCGAGGCGGCCGGGATGTCGACGTTGTCGACGCCGATGCCGGCGCGGCCGACGACCTTGAGGTTGGTCGCGGCATCGAGCACCGCCTTGGTCACCTTGGTCGAGGAGCGGATGGCGAGGCCATCGTACTGGCCGATGCGGGCGATCAGCTCTTCGGGCGTCTCGCCGGTGATGACGTCGACGTCGCAGCCACGCTCCTGGAAGATGCGCGTGGCGTTGGGGTCCATCTTGTCGGAGATGAGGACTTTGGGCTTGGTCATGAATGTTTTCCTAGTCACTTGCGCCTCCTACCCCGTCATCCCCGCGAAGGCGGGGATCCCGCTTGTTCTTCGTGCGCGGGAGGAAGGAAGCGGGGCCCCCGCCTGCGCGGGGGCGACGATGACGGGTGAGTTCAGCTTTAGCCGATGCGAGGGATCAAGCGGCCTTCAAGCTCGCATAGGCCCAGTCGAGCCACGGCCCGAGCGCCTCGATGTCGGCAGTCTCGACGGTCGCGCCGCACCAGATGCGCAGGCCGGCTGGGGCATCGCGGTAGCCGGCGATGTCATAGGCCGCGCCTTCCTTTTCCAGCAAGGCCGCGAACTGCTTGATGAAGTCGGCATCGGCGCCTTCCACCGTCAGGCAGACCGAGGTCCTGGACCGGCTGGCCGGATCGGCGGCGAGGTGTCCGAGCCAGTCGCGCTCAGCCACGATCTTGTCGAGCGCGGCGGCGTTGGCATCGGAGCGCGCCTTGAGCCCGGAGAGGCCACCCAGGCCCTTCGCCCATTCCAGCGCGAAGATCGCGTCCTCGACAGCGAGCATCGAGGGCGTGTTGATCGTCTCGCCCTTGAAGATACCTTCCGACAGCTTGCCCTTGGAGACCAGGCGGAACACCTTGGGCAGCGGCCAAGCCGGCGTATAGCTCTCCAGCCGCTCGACGGCCCGGGGGCCCAGGATCAGCACGCCATGGCCGCCCTCGCCACCCAGGACCTTCTGCCAGGAGAACGTGGCGACATCGATCTTCGACCAGTCGATGTCATAGGCGAACACCGCGCTGGTGGCGTCGGCGAAGGACAGGCCCTCGCGATCGTCGGCGATCCAGTCGGCGTTCGGCACGCGCACGCCCGAGGTGGTGCCGTTCCAGGTGAACAGCACGTCGCTCGACCAGTCGACCTGCGTGAGGTCGGGCAGCTGGCCATAGTCGGCGCGGATCACGGTCGGGTCGATCTTGAGCTGCTTGACGGCATCCGTCACCCAACCCTCGCCGAAGCTTTCCCAGGCCATGGCGGTGACCGGGCGCGCGCCGAGCATGGTCCACATCGCCATCTCGAAGGCGCCGGTGTCGGAACCGGGCACGATGCCGATGCGGTGCGTGTCGGGCAGCTGCAGCACTTCGCGCATCAGGTCGATGCTGTACTGCAGGCGCGTCTTGCCGATCTTCGCGCGATGCGAGCGGCCCAGCGATTCTGTCGCGAGTTTGTCGGGGGAGTAGCCCGGAGGCTTGGCGCAAGGGCCCGAGGAAAAGAACGGGCGCTGCGGCTTGGCAGCCGGTTTGGTATGCTCAGTCAATGTAGTCTCTCCTTGCAGAGAGCACGCGCGGCGTTGGGACCGCGTGGCCCGGCGCCGGCTCTAGAGGCGCGAGGGGCCAAGTCAAGGAAGATATCCCCGGCTTCGCGGCGAACGCACTCGGCACATGGCTCGCCGCGAACGCCTCATCCGCTTACAGTGGGTGCGACAAGTATCGGTTAAGTAACTGGAAACCATATTTGGGAATACCCGTAGCCATGCGACGGATCCTCTTGCTCCTTCCGCTCCTGGCCGTGCTGCACGGCTGCGTCGATGCCCCCAAGGTGTCGCGTCGAGAGCCTGCGCGCCGTGCGCCACAGGTCAGCCGGGGCATCGACACCCGGCAGTGCATGATGCAGCTCGGCTTGCTCCAGGCGAACTTCACGCCGGTGCCGGACCGGTATTTCTCGGGCGGTTGCCGCAATGTCGGCACCGTGCGCCTGGCATCCCTGCGCAGCGATACCGCGCAACTTGCGCTGTCCAACCTGGGCCCGGTGACCTGCACCATGGCGCAGCAGTTCGCCGCCTGGGCGCGCTTCGGCGTCGATCGCGCCGCCGAGCAGATCCTGGGATCGCGAGTCGCCCGGATCGAGACCTTCGGCAGCTACTCGTGCCGCACGGTCGCGGGTACCAGCCGCCTGTCGGGCCATGCCACCGCCAACGCCATCGACGTGTCGGGCTTCGTGCTGGAGGACGGCCGCCGCATCACGATCCTGGATGACTGGGACGGCGGCACGGCCGACGAGAGGCGGTTCCTGCGGGTCGTCCACAAGAGCGCCTGCAAGCGCTTCGGCACCACGCTCGGCCCGCAATACAACGCCGCGCACAAGAACCACCTGCACCTGGAAGCGGACGGCGCGGACTTCTGCCGCTGAGTGGAATCCTAGCCTAACCTCCGCGTCCCCGCGAAGGCGGGATCAAGTCCGGGGCGACGCGCCTTAGGTACCAGCGGAAACACTATGTGACATAGCTGCAACCAGGCCGAGGCACCCGCGACATAGGCGCGCAGGATGATCCGCCCCTGCCTGACCGCCCTCGCAGCAATCGTCGTCTGGACCAGCCCTGCCCTCGCCCAGACCGAGCATGACGAGCAGGCCTGGGTGAACCTCACCGCGCTGGGTTCGGTCTCGGGCGACCTGGTCTACTTCGCCGAAGTGCAGCCGCGGTTCGGCAACGGCGCGCGGCTGGACCAACTGCTGCTGCGCGGTGCGGTCGGCTGGAAGCTCTCGCCCACGGCCACGCTGTACCAGGGCTACGCCCACGTGGTCACCGCTATCGAGGATGGGCGCGACATCAACGAGGAACGCAGCTTCCAGCAGCTGAGCCTCGCGCTCGGCAAGCCGCTGGGCGGCGAGCTGTCCTCGCGCACCCGGCTGGAGCAGCGCTGGCGCAGCAACGGCCGCGACATGGGATGGCGCGTGCGCCAGATGCTGCGCTACGAACATGCGCTGAAAGCCGAGAGCGACGCCGTCAACGCGCTGGTCTGGACCGAGGCGTTCGTCGCCCTCGACGACACCGACTGGGGCGCCCGCAGCGGCTTCGACCAGCTGCGCACCTTCGCCGGCGCCGAGATCGGCCTGCCCGGCGCCTCCACGCTGGAGGTGGGATACCTCAACCAGACGATCAACCAGACGGCAGGCCGCACCCGCATGAACCACGCGGCGTCATTGACGCTGTGGTATCGGCATTGACGCCCCTTCGACAATGAAGTCGACAATCCTGTCGGCTGCGTTCTCGTCCGCCGGAGAGCGAAAATCCCCGACAGCGTCCAGCATCGTTTCGATTTGCCGTGCCTTGTAGCGCGAGTGGCTTGCAGTCGCCCGGTGGAGTGAAGCAACGACTTGGTCCGGTGTCGTGACCGTCTCACCCAGACTCCACATAGCAGGCAACTTGCTATCGTCGCGCCCACCATCGGCGATCTGATCGATGAATACGCATGGGCGCGGGAATATAAGCCACTCATAGAGCTGGCTGCTGAAATCTCCCAGATAGATGTCAGCGCCCAATGTGTAGGTCATGTTCGTGCAACGCTCCGAGCCGAGATCGACAAGGAGCCAATCGGGGTCGGAAAGGGCTTCCAAGGACTGGCGCTCGGCGGGGCACTTTTCTGCAAACAGCCGCACGTGTGGCGCAACGATCAGGTTAAAACTTCCATCCCGCTTGACTGCCGAGATCAGTTCTCTCCCAAAGCGTGCCCAGCTTCCGCGACGTGGATGAAAGTGCGGATTGTAGAGGATCGTCGGCCGACCGTTGGCAAATAAGGGACGACGGGCCAGCTTTTTCAGGCGATGCAATCCTGCTAATTTTACCTGCCCTACAGCAAAAACCCGCTCTGGCGGCATAAGCCCGTGTTCGACGGTCCATCGAACGTCCGCTGGTCCTGCAAGCAGCGCAAGGTCGAACAACGAGAACCGCCGGTCCACACCGCCGCCGCTTGCCCGACGCGCCCCGCCTACTCCATGAGGAATGTGCACCATCGGTGGGCAGGCACCCGGCAAGCGGCAAAGCCAGGTTGAGGTGCGTTCCAGTGAGACGATGCATTGAAACTCGCGCAGGCGCCCACACCACCAGGACAGGCGAAGCATTTTCAGAGGCCCGGATTTGCCGAAGTGCCCTAAGACCCGATCCACGATGGCGGGCAGCGTCATGATCGTGACCGGGACACGTTCCGCCCCCAGCGCATGGAGCATGTCACGCGCAACGTCCGCATCGGCATGACAAGGCACGAAGATCTCGACTGTCACATCGCGACGACGCGACAGTGCGGCAGCGACTGGCAGTCCGTGGAGAAACTGATGGCTGCCGCCGACCAGCGGAAACGCAATACTATACACGACGACGGCTTGGGATAGCGTCACGTCGGATGCGGTCCTCACGCCAAACCGCAGCGTGAGGCACAAAACTCCCAATCAAAATACACTCCCGTTAGTAGCCGATGAGACGGCGGGCCGGGCGTGCTAGGCAGGAATGCCGGCCTCAGCAATGAAGGCATGGTATCAAAACAATGCTCCGGCAGGTCCGCGAGCGTTCGCCGGGAAATCTCAGAGCCTGACCTTCCACGCAAACCGGCGGCGAAACGTATAGGCGAGGAGGCGCGAACAGACTCTCGCCTGGCTGGCCGACATTCAGGCAGTTGGCCATTGGGTGCAGCCCGCCCGGTCTTTCACGCCGCACGCGAAAAAGCCGGAGCGCCTCGCAGCGCCCCGGCCTTTTCGTCAGCGTGTGCCGGCCGATCAGAACGGCAGGTTGTACAGCTTGGTCGCGTTGTCCTGCAGGACCTTCTTCTGCGTCTCGTAGCTGTAGCCGCCGAGCACGTCCTTGAGGTGCGCCTGCACGCCCGGGTAGAGCGAAGTCGGGTGCGGGAAGTCGGTTTCGAACATCACCTTGTCCTCGCCGATGGTCTCCAGCAGGATTTTGGGCGCGACCTTCTCGAACCAGAATGTGCACCAGAAGTGATCGCGGAAGTACTCGGCCGGGCGGCGGTTCAGCGTCTTGGAGAAGCGCGGCAGCATCTCGTTGAACTGATGCTCCAGCGCCTCGATGGCGAAGGGCACCCAGCCCGCGCCGCTCTCGATCAGGCCGATCTTGAGCTTGGGGTGCTGGTCCAGGCGGCCCGAGACGCACCAGTTGCCCAGCGTCGCCGCATTGCCGATCGAGAACATGGTCGCGACGACCGACAGCGTCTGCTCGAACTGGAAGCCTTCCCAGGTGAGCGTGTTGGGATCCACCGCCGAGTTGAGGTGGAAGTTCAGCGGCATGCCGGTCGCCTCGCACATCTCGAGGAAGCCGGTCCAGTAGTCGTGCATGAAGCTGGGCACGCCGACGCGCTCGGGCGTGTCGGGCAGCACGAAGCCGCGCAGGCCGATGTCGTGGCAGCGGCGTGCCTCTGCTTCCATCGCCTTCTGGTTCCAGAACGGCAGGTGCGCCATGTTGAAGATGCGCTGGCCCGAGGCGTTCTGGAAGTCGGCCGAGGCGTCGTTGTACATCTGCACGATGGCGAGCGCGAGCTCGTCGTCGCCCAGGCTCATCAGGGAGCCGGCCTGCGTCACGCCCGAGTTCTGGAAGCCGATCTGGGCATAGACGCCCATGTCGTCCATCGCCTGCAGGCGTTCCTTCAGCTGGTGGCCACCGGGGTGCGCCTGCTCAAGCTTCGGGAACGCGAGGCGGCCCAGCAGCTTGTTGTTGTCCTTGCGGATGACGTTGCCGCCCATCGAGCCGAAGTTGCGATCGCCCACGTACCAGCGCTCGACCCCGTCCTTGTCGAGCTTGACCTGCGGAACCTTGTCCTTCCACTTGGCCGGCGCGCGGCTGGTGAACAGGTCCGGCGCTTCGGTGATGTGGGTGTCCGTGTCGACGATCTTGATGCCTTCGAACATCGGATCGAGGCCGCCCGACTGGGTCGCGTAGTCGACCTCGCGGATCACGCCGCCTTCGGTGTACCCTTCGGCGGACCAGTACTTGCGCGCGTTCTGCGCAATATCGTTGTTGTCGGCATCTGCCATGGCACGTCTCCCGGGAAGGCAAAAAGCTGATTGTGTCTCATTTTGTCAGCCCAGCCCTATAAATACAATGGTTAGGCCAACGCGGCCACGATGAATCGCCCAGGGGTGTCGATCTTGAGCCCGTTGTTCTCAGCGCCGCTTGCGAGCGGGCCGGGCTCGCGTCAAACTCTGCCCAAAAGGGAGACGAGGATGTCCGATACCGCCACGCTCGACGCGATCCGCGTCGACTTCGATGCGCCCGACAACGTGCCCAGGGACCGCATCGTCGACCTGGGCTTCGCCATGGGCAACGTCCCCAACGACCTCGTCGATCCCTATGAGCCGGTCGGCTGGCTTGCCGGGGCCGACGTGCCGCGCCTGCTGTTCAATCCGCCCGCCAGCCATGGCCTGGGCGCGATCTCGGGCAATCGCACCGGCAGCTGGGTGGTCAGCCACTACGAGGACATCGAGCGGGTCTATTCCGACAACGAACACTTCTCCAATGCCGGCACCGCCGAGTTCCAGCGCCTGATCGGCGAGACCTTCAAGTCGATCCCCCTGGCGATCGACCCGCCGGACCATCAGAAATACCGCCTGTTCCTGATGCCGTATTTCTCTCCGGCGCGGATCACCCGCGACCTGGAGCCACGCATCCGCCGCATCTGCGTCGAGATGATCGAGGCGGTGGCCGAGAAGGGCGAGGTCGACATGGCCTGGGATTTCGCGCGCGTGTTCCCGGTGCGCATCTTCATGGGCCTGATGGGCTTCCCGGACGAGAAGTTCACCCAGTTCCTCGACTGGGAGTGGGACATCCTGCACTCGGGCAGTCTCGAAAAGATGCAGGCGGCGCTGCGCGGAGTGCTCGACTACTTGCGCGGGTTCATCGCGGAAAAGGAACGCGAACCCGACGAGCACCTGGTTTCCGCCATCGTCCACGGCAAGGTCGAGGGACGCGCCCTGACCGAGGACGAAAAGATCGGCACGGTCTGGTTCCTGTGGCTGGGCGGACTCGACACCGTGGCCGCGACGATCGCGCAGATGTTCCGCCGCCTGGCGCTCCAGCCCGAGCTGCAGGCGCGCATTCGCCGGGAGCCGGGGATCATCAACTCGGCGGTCGAGGAGTTCCTGCGCACGCAGCCGATCCTCTCCTCCGCGCGCAGCGCCAAGCTCGACTTCGAGTGGCACGGCATCCAGGTGCGCAAGGGCGACACGTTCCAGTGCCTCAATCCGGCCGGCAACTTCGACCCTGCGCGGTTCGAGAACCCGCGCGAGTTCGACCCCGAGCGCAAGGCCAACCGCCACTTCACCTTTGTCGGAGGGGTGCACATCTGTCTGGGCGCCCACCTCGCGCGCCGCGAACTGCGCGTGCTGCTGGAAGAGTGGTTCGCGCGCATTCCGGAGTTCCGGGTCAAGCCGGGCGCGGATACGACGGTGTTCCCCGGCCTGCTCTCGATCCGCAACCTGCCGCTCGTTTGGAAAGCGGGGTAGTCAGATCCTCCCCTGCAAGGGGAGGGGGACCACCGCAGGTGGTGGAGGGGTGTAATCCTCTCCGTCGCGTACTACGCTGACGGTGACACCCCTCCGTCACGCGGCTGGCGCCGCGCGCCACCTCCCCTTGCAGGGGAGGATCGCAAAAGGACGCTTTTGCGCGCTCTCAGAACGTCGTCGCAGACTCCACCGGCGGATCGCTGCGACGCGTGGCGGCGTAGGCCTCGGCCGCCTTCATGACCCGCAGCATGTTGCGGCTGGCGATCTTCTCCAGGTCCGCGCGCGTGTAGCCGCGGCGGGCGAGTTCGGTGAACAGCGCCGGATAAGTGGAGACGTCCTCCAGCCCGGTCGGCAGCGAGCCGACACCGTCGAAGTCGCCGCCCAGCCCGACATGATCGATCCCCGCCAGCTTGACCGCATGGTCGATGTGATCGGCCACTTGCACCAGCGTCGCGCGCGGTGCGGGATGCGCGGCGAGCCAGTCCGCGTCGGCCTTCTTCAGCCCGTCGGGATTGCCGATCCAGAGCGCGGCGTTGCGCGCGGCCTCTGCCTTCTTCGCCGCGCTCCAGGCGCGCACTTCCTCGCTGACGTAGTCGGGCGCGAAATCGATCATGACGATGCCGCCGTTCGCCTTGAGCAAGGCCAGAACGTCATCGGGCACGTTACGCGGGTGGGCGTTGACGGCGCGGGCGCCAGAGTGGCTGAAGATCACCGGAGCGCGTGCCACTTCAAGGGCGTCGCGCATGGTGTCGGCGCTGACGTGGCTGAGGTCGACCAGCATGCCGATCCGCTGCATCTCGCGCACGACGTCGCGGCCGAAGTCGGTCAGTCCGCCGTGCCTGGGCGCATCGGTGGCGGCATCGGCCCAGGCGAGCGTATTGAAGTGCGTCAGCGTCATGTAGCGCGCGCCCAGCGCATGCATCTGGCGCAGCACGGCCAGCGAGCCGCCGATCGAGTGCCCGCCTTCCATGCCGATCAGCGAGGCGACCTTGCCCGCCTTCATCGCCTGCTCGACTTGCGCCGCGCTGGTGCACAGCTGCATCTCGGCGGGATAGCGCGCGACCAGGCGCTTGGTGACGTCGATCTGCTCGAGCGTCGCCTGCACCGCCTGCGCCTCGGGCAGGTCGGCCGAGACGTAGACCGACCAGAACTGCGCACCGACCCGCCCCTGCCGCAGCCGCACCAGATCGGTGTGCATCGCCTTCTGGTCCGTGGCCGGGTCGGCGGTGGCGGTGGTGTCGCGGAAATCGAAACCTTCGAGCACGTCCTTGCGCCGCTCGCGCAACTGCTCGGGCACGTCGTTGTGTCCGTCCCAGACCGGCGCAGCCCTGAGCGCCGCCTGCGCGGTCTGCTCCGGGCTGGCGGCGATGGCCGAACCCGCGGGAGCGGCCAAAGCGAGGGCGAGCAGGGCTGTGCGCATGAGGATCCTTAGTAGGGGTAACAGCCGGACCATGCGCGGCGCCGTGGGTTGGCGTCAAGCGGGGTGGGAAATGCCTTGGCGCGCGCGAATAGGCGAGGCCTGAGTGTCGTGCTCCCGCACATGCCCGCCAACGACCCACAAGTGGCGGAGAGTTTACATCCACGCGGCTGCTCAAGCAGGCGCCCCGGCCCGTTCAGACAAATGCCCCCACACAAAACCGTCGCCCCCGCGAAGGCGGGGGCCCCGCTCCCTTTTTTGTACAAGCGCTGTCGGCGGAAGAAGGTAAGCGGGGCCCCCGCCTGCGCGGGGGCGACGATGGTTGGTTTGGTTTGGTTTGGTTTGGTTTGGTTTGTTTAACTTGTTTGGTTTGGTTTGTTTAACTTGTTTGGTTTTGTTTGTTTGGATTGCCCGGCCCCCGCTTCGCATTCTTGCTCAGCTTTGCTCGTTCGACTTCGCTTGTCTCGGTTCGCCTGGCGCAGTTGGCTTCATTTTGCTCTGCCTAGCTCGGCTTGGCTGGTTCGCCTTCACTTGCCGTGGTTGAGCTTGCCTGGCTTGGTTCGGAAGCAAGCCACAGGCGTCCTCTGAACTGAGGAGCTGAGGGCAACCTCACCGCCGACCCGCAACCAGCCAAGCGCGCGCGCTACCCCGGCCGCCCCCGCCACTTGCGCTCGGCCACGTGCTTGAGCGCCTCGTTCATCGCCTCGAGCCCCTCGCCCGCCTTGGCGGCGAACGCTCGATACAGCGCACCACCCAGCGGCCCGCCCATGATCTCGCCGTTCACGACCCGGCAGCGGATGGGTGAGAGTTCCTCGATCTCGACGTAGCGGTACACCTTCGCCAGGCCGCCGAGGCCGGAGATCGCGTATTCCAGCGTCGTGTCCGTTTCCACCTTGCGGACCACGGCCCTGCCCTTGCGCGGCTTCATTCCGGCCAGGCGGGCCGTGAAGCGCAGCGGCTGGCCTTCCTCGGCCAAGCCGATGGTGTCGCCGTAGAGCGGGTTCCAGCTCGACCAACCCTGAAAGTCGGCGACGAAGTCCCAAACCAGTTCGGGCGGCGCCTCGATCGTGACGCGGTGCCCGATGCAGCGCCCGCGCAGGCGGCCGGGATCGTCGCACGCGCCCGAAAACTGCCATGCGTCGTCGTCGCCGGCCCTCAAAGCAGCGCCTCGGCCAGATCGCGCCAGTGCCGGCGCAAGGGCGCGAAGCCGGCCTCGCGATCGACGATGACCTGCAGGCAGACATGGTCGGAACCGGCGTCGAGATGCGCCCGCACCCGCTCGGCGGCCGCCTCGACAGAGCCGATGGCGAACAGCGCATGGAGCAGGCGATCGCTGCAGGCGTCGATCTCGGCGTCCTCGAAGCCCAGCCGCTTCCAGTTGTTGCGGTAGTTCGGCAGCCGCGCGTAGTGCTCCACGGCACCGAGCGCCAGCGTGCGCGCCTTGGCCGGATCGGCTTCGATCACCACGCCCTGCTCAGGTGCCAGCAGCTTGCCCGGCCCCAGTATCTCGCGGGCCTGCGCGGTGTGCTCGGGCGTGACCAGATAGGGATGCGCGCCCGCGGTCCGCTCGCCCGATAGCGCCACCATCTTGGGGCCGAGCGCGGCGAGGCAGACGTGGTCCATGGCCATTCCGCCCGCCTCCAGCCCATCCAAGAAGCGGCCGGTCGCCTCCAGCGGCTTGCTCCATCGCTCGCCGATGATCGGACCGTGGCTGACGCCGATGCCGAGCAGCAGGCGCGCCTTCTCCGCCTCGCCAAGCCCCTTGAACCACGCGGCGACGTCCGCCGGCTCGTGCTTCCAGATGTTGAGGATGCCGCTGGCGATCACCATCCTTCTGCTGGCTTGCAGCAAGGCCTCCATGTCCGCGAGCACGCCCGAGTCGATCCCGCCAGGAACCCACAAGGCGCCATAGCCCAGCTCGTCCAGCTCGGCGGTCGCCTCCAGCGCTTGCGCGCGGTCGCCAAACCGCAATTCCATGGACCAGATGCCGACTTTGCCGATGACCGGTGTGCTCACGCGAGGCTTCCTCCATGTTCTGCCCGCATCTAGGAACGCCGGGCGGGCGGCTTCAAGCGATTTGCCGGCGAAAGGATCGCGGCATCGTCGGGACGAGCCGCGATCGCGGCGAGACTTGCTAGAGAACGGCAGCGGCCCTAGCGCCTTCACATGGACGAGTTCGACTACATCGTCGCCGGCGGCGGCAGCGCGGGCTGCGTGCTCGCCAATCGGCTCAGCGCCGACCCGCGCAACCGCGTCCTGCTGCTCGAGGCCGGCGGACGGGACAACTACATCTGGATCCGCGTGCCCGTGGGCTACCTCTACTGCATCGGCAACCCGCGCACCGACTGGTGCATGACGACACAGGCGGAGGAAGGCCTGGGCGGCCGCACGCTCAAGTACCCGCGCGGCAAGGTGCTGGGCGGCTGCTCGTCCATCAACGGCATGATCTACATGCGCGGGCAGGCGGCGGACTACGACGGCTGGCGCCAGGCGGGCCTCACCGGCTGGGGCTGGGACGACGTGCTGCCCTACTTTACCCGCGCAGAAGACCACTACGAAGGCGGCGAGTTCCACGGCGTGGGCGGCGAGATCCGGGTGGAGAAGCAGCGGCTGCGCTGGGACATCCTCGAAGCCTTCCGCGAGGCGGCCGGGCAGTATGGCGTGCCTGCCATCCCGGACTTCAACACCGGCGACAACGAAGGCTCCAGCTTCTTCCAGGTGACCCAGCGCGGCGGCTGGCGCTGGAGCGCGTCGGACGCCTTCCTCAAGCCGGTCCGCGGCCGGGCGAACCTGCGCGTGGTCACCGGCGCGCACGTCGACAGGGTCGTGGTCGAGAACGGCCGCGTGACGGGCATCACCTGGCGCCAGGGTGGTAAGCACGGCGGCCAGGAACGATCGGCGCGCGCACGCGGCGAAGTGATCCTGTCCTCGGGCGCGATCGGCTCGCCGGCGATCCTGGAGCGCAGCGGCATCGGCGAGGCGGCGCGGCTGAAGGACCTGGGCATCGCGCCGCTGGTCGACCGGCCGGAGGTCGGCGCCAACTTGCAGGACCACTTGCAGCTGCGCTGTGCCTACAAGGTTTCGGGCGTGGCGACGCTCAACCAGCGGGCCGGGCATCTGTTCGGCAAGGCGCTGATCGGGCTGGAATACCTGGCTCGGCGAACCGGGCCGATGGCGATGGCGCCGAGCCAGCTGGGGCTGTTCTGCAAGAGCGACCCGCGCTTCGCCACCGCGAACCTGGAGTACCATGTCCAGCCACTCAGCCTGGAGGCCTTCGGGGGCGCGCTCGACGCATTTCCCGCCTTTACCGCCAGTGTCTGCAACCTGCGGCCCGAGAGCCGCGGCACCACCCGCATCGCCGATCGCGATCCCGACAGCGCGCCGGTGATCCGCCCCAACTACCTCTCGGCACCCGAGGACCGGCGCGTGGCGGCAGAGGCGATCCGCATCACCCGCCAGATCGTCGCGCAGCCGGCTCTGGCCAGGTACCACCCGGAGGAGACCCGCCCGGGCATGCACCTGCAGAGCGAGGCCGAACTGGAGCGCGCTGCGGCGGAAATCGGCACGACGATCTTCCACCCGGTCGGCACCGCGGCGATGGGCACGGTGCTGGATGCGCGGCTGCGCGTGCGCGGGGTGGAGGGCCTGCGCGTGATCGATGCCTCGGCGATGCCGGCGATCGTCTCGGGCAACACCAATGCGCCCACGATGATGATCGCGGAAAAAGGCGCCGAGATGGTGCTGGAGGACGCACGGGTCACTGTCGCCGCTTGAATGCAGCGCCGATCGGGCGCAGCCTGCCGCAAACACCTGCGAAGGAGCGCCGAATGGTCGAGGCACGTTGGAACGGCAAGGTCATCGCCAGCAGCGACAACACGGTGGTGGTCGAAGGCAACCACTACTTCCCGCGCGAAGCCGTGGACGCCACGGTGCTGCGACCGAGTTCCACCACCAGCCTGTGCCCCTGGAAGGGCACGGCGAGCTACCACTCGCTCGAAGTCGACGGCGATACCAACAAGGACGCGGCGTGGTTCTACCCCGAGCCCAAGGCTGCCGCTGCGCAGATCCGCGACCGCATCGCATTCTGGAAAGGCGTCGAAGTCGGCTGAGTGACTGGGAAGAGAGGCTGAGGATCCGCGCCTGTCCTCCCCGGCACGAGGAGGGGGACCGCGCGAAGCGTGGTGGAGGGGAGTCTCGGCATGGAGCGAGGCTGCCGGCGGGTTCCGTCCAAGCTCGCGGGATGACGCGAGTCCCCCACCACCCCTCGCTGCCCGAGCGGTCCCCCTCCCCGCATCGGGGAGAACAAGTGCTCGAAGATCCTCCCCTGCAAGGGGAGGTGGCGCGCCTGAAAGGCGTGACGGAGGGGTGTCCCCGCTGGTGAAGTACTCGACCGAGAGGGTTACACCCCTCCGTCAGTCCTGCGGACTGCCACCTCCCCTTAGAGGGGGAGGATCTAAACCGTCCCGCGCAAGCCTTACTTGCGCGTCAGCCTCGACCGGTTCGCGCTGACACGCGAGCGGTAGTGGTCGATGGTGCGACCGGCGACCTGGCTCGGCTCGGTGCCGAAGCGGCCGGTGGCGAGCGCCGCGGCGAGGTCGACTTGCGCGTGCCATTTCTCTTCGACCATGCGCATGGCTTCGCGGTTGGCCGGGGCGCCGCCTTGCGCCAGGCGGGCACAGCGCAGCCAGATGACCCAGCTCGCTTCGGCGCCAAGAAACCAGGCATCCGCGGCGACTATCGGCCAGGCGAGCGCATCGACGGCTTTGGGTTCGGACTTGGCCATCATCCGTTCGCCGTCTGACGATGCGCGTCGCGCGCATACTTGATGGCGCGGGCGATAACCGTCGCCGCACTGGCGGGCTTGGCGACCAGCTCGGCGCCCAGCGCGCGTACCGTTTCGTCGTGGCGGTCGAGATCGCCGGAGTGAAGGAGATAGGGGATGCCCCGCTCATCGAGCGCTCGCGCCACCGGCACGCACGTCTCGCCGTCCTTCAGCGTCACGTCCAGAATGGCGCTGTCGATCCGCTCGCTGTCGAGGATCGCCATCGCCTCGCTCACGCTGGAGGCGCACAGCGCGCGACAGCCCTCGTCCTCGGCGGCGAACTCCAGGTCCATCAGGATCAGGGGCTCGTCCTCAAGCATCAGGATATTCATGCAGGGCGACCTTCCAAGGGTAGGGTGTGCCCGCTCATGCCGGGATCACGATCGTGGCTTCGAGGCCATCATGGTGCCACTGCCGCGTCATCGAGCCGCCGCCGTGCCGCAGCATGCGGTCGACGATCTGGCTGCCGGTGCCGCGCTGCTCGGGTGGTATCGGGATGTGGGGGCCGTCGTACTCGCGCCAGCGCACCAGCAGCTTGCCGGGATCCTCGCCCGTGGTCTCATGCCAGTCCACCTCGACGCGCCCGCCGTCCTTGGACCAGGCGCCGAACTTGGTGGCATTGGCCGCCAGCTCGTGCAGCACCAGTCCGACGACGGACACGGTCGCGAAGTGGACGCGCAAGCCGTTGCCCAGGAACTTGAGCCGCTCGGCATCGGCATCGTAGGGCGCCAGGATCGCGCGGATCGCAGGGCCGATCTCGATGGCGCCGCTCGACGCCTCGTCCAGCGTGGTTTCGTAGGCGCGGCCCAGCGCCTGGATCCGGCCATTGATCTCGGCCGCCTCGCCGGGAATGCCGCGCACGCGCCCGGTGATGTTGACGATGCCCGAGATGACCGCGAACATGTTCTTGATCCGGTGCGACAATTCACGCGCCATGATGCGGGCGTGGCGCTCCTCGGCACGCGCGGCGCGCACTTCCGATACGTCCCACTGGCTGCCGAAGAAGTACGCCAGCTGACCGTCCGAGCGATAGATCGGCCCCAGGTGCAGTGCGTTCCAGAACGTCGAGCCATCCTTGCGGTAGTTAAGCAGCTCGACCACCACGACATCTTCCGATGCGAGCGCGGCACGGATCTTGTCGACCTCTCGCTGATCCGTTTCCGGTCCCTGGAGCAAGCGGCAGTTCTGGCCGACGACTTCGTGCTCTTCGTATCCGGTCAGGTTGCGGAAGGCGCGGTTGGCGAAGACGATCGGCAGGTCGGGCTGGTGCGGATCGCACAGGCAAACCGCCATGCGAGTCTGCGCCATGGCCTGTTCGAACAGGACGCCCGACGCTTCGAAGAACTGATCTTCCGGCGCCTGGACGCCACGCGCCTCACGGCCGGGATTGTAATGCGATTGCTCCGCATTCCAGCCGGGCCGAACATTCGAGGTCACATCATTATCGTGCGACATCGATCGCCCTTGCATTCCATTTGCGGCACCATGCCCAGGCTCACAATGCGCGCTCCGGTCAAGAGTTCCGCAGCTAGCCTTTTTGGGACGCTGCACTTGCGAAGACGGCTTGTCCAGTCGTGAACTGCGGTCAAACGCCGATCAGCACGTCGCCCCCCTCGACCCGCACGGGATACGTCTGCAGGCCGGACTTGACCGTCATGCCGATGATCCACAGTCGCGGGTCGCGCTCGACCTGCCCGGTCGCCAGGTCGAAGCGGGCCTTGTGCAGTGGGCAGACGATGGCGCGGTCCTCGATCCTGCCGCGGCACAAGATGAAGCCCAGGTGCGGGCACTTGCGCTGCGTGGCATAGAGCGCGCCGTCGACTTTCGCGAGGAGCAGCTTGTGCCCGCCTGCCTCGACCGCCAGCGGCTTGCCTTCGGCGACATCGGCAACACTCGCGACCTTCATGAATTCCATGGCATGCTCCCGAATGCGGGGCGATGATGCCCGGCCGGCTGCCTGGCTGTCCAGAACAGTTGCCGAGACGGCGCCAAAGCCGGCTCGATCCGAACACTTTCACTTGCAAGGATGATCCAAGATGACCGTCAACTCCGCCACTGCCCGCTACGAAGGCCTCGGCAAGGAAGGCAAGGGCCACGTCACCAGCCGCTCGGGCGCGATCGACGCGCCTTACGGCTTCGCCACAAGGTTCGAGGATGCGCCCGGCACCAACCCGGAAGAGATGATCGCCGCCGCCCACGCCAGCTGCTTCACGATGGCCACCAGCTTCGCACTGGCCAAAGCCGGCCACAGCGATGGCTCGCTGGAGACCGAATGCAAGGTGACGCTGGTGCCCGCGGACGGTGGCTTCAAGGTGACCAAGTCGGAGCTGTCCTTGAAGGGCAAGGTTTCCGGGCTGTCGCAGGACGAGTTCGAAGCAATCGCGGCGGAGGCCAAGGCAGGGTGCCCGATCTCCAAGCTGCTCAACTGCGAGATCACCCTGACCACGTCGTTCGAAGGCTAAGCGCCAGGCGCCTCCCTGCCGATCGTCGGCGGGGAGGCGCTCCGCCGACGAACCGCGACGCGCTCAGCCCTTGGGCTGGGTGAACCCCTTGGTGTCGGTCCAGCCGCATCCCTGGCGGACCTCGTCACCGATGCGCAGCGTCACCGAATAGGGGAAGCGCCGGTCCGACATGCCGTCGCCGCAGGTGCCCGGCGTGACCGTCATGTCGAAGGCCCTTCCGTCCAGCGTTCCGCTCAGCCCCAGTCCGTTGCGACCGGCGAAGCGGTTGACCGCCAGCTTGGTGCCCTCCGGCTTCGCGGGTGTCGTGTAAGTCAGCGTGCCCTCACGCGCGGTGCCGCCCCAGAACGGTTCGGTGCCGACGAAGTGCAAGGTGTCGCGCGGCGCGATGGCGCTGAACGGCTTGGCCGAATCGCTGTCGCCCGGAACGCCCCCATTGTCCTCGCCTCGGCGCGCGTGGCAGGCGGACAGGGCGGCGAGCGCGAGCAAGGACAGGGCGGCGGTGCGCATCGTGGTCATGCCACGCGCCTTAGCACTCGGCCGGTTGCACCGCATCCCCTGCCAGCGCGGCGATCAGCGCCTGCGCGGCGGCAGGGGCGCGCTCCTTGGCGCCGGCGATGAAGAAGGCGTAGACCTCACGCCCGTTTTTCGCCCAGCCGCGCGCCCGATCGGCCCACGCGGCAAGCTCCGGCGGCGGATATCCGGTCGCCTCCTCCGGGCGACAGCGCTGCAGCCGCGCATAGACGAACGGCCCATCGGCCGCCGCGAAATCGGCGAACTTCTCGCTTTCGCTCACCACCACCGCGACGCCGGCCGCCTTGGCGAGCGCGTAGAAGGCGGGATCGTCGAAGCTCTCGTGACGCGGCTCGATCGCGTGGCGCAGTGTCACGCCTTCGTGGCTCTTGGGCAGCAGCGCCAGGAACGCTTCGATCTCGTCGGGATCGAAGCGCTTGGTGTCGCGCAATTGCCAGTTGATCGGCCCGAGCCGTTCGCCCAGTTCCACCAGCCCTTGCCCGACGAACTTCGCGACGCTCTCCCCCGCCTCGGCGAGGTTCTTGCGGTTGGTGCAGTAGTTCGAGCCCTTCAGCGCGAAGCGGAAGCTTCCGGGCACCGTGTCGCGCCACTTGGCGAACGTCGCGGGCTTCTGCAGGCGATAGGCGGTGGCGTTGATCTCGGTCGCGGTGAGATGCGCGCCGAGGTAGGCCAGCTCGCGCGTATGCGCCAGGCCCGCCGGATAGAAGTTGTCGCGCCAGGGCTGGTAGACCCAGCCGCCGACACCGATGCGGATCGCGCCTTTGCTCATGATGCTACGATGGCATGGGCCCGGCTCCCGCGCGAGCTCCATGCGATCGATGACCTATGTGAAGCGCCGCCTGGAACACGCGCGGGCCGATCGACGTTGAGGCGACAGGAGCAAGATCAACACGGGGCGACATGCCATGACCCAGAGCGAAAAGGCCAAGGCGCTTAAGTATTCCGGCGGCATCCTGGGCGGTGGTCTCCTGGCCGGCGCCCTCATGGCGCTGGCGACCCCCACGACGATGACGCAGAAGGCGGACAGCCTGCGCGACCTTCTCGGCGTGCGGGAGGCATCCGCCGACGCCACGCCGGTGCTCGCTTTCGAGGCGCCGCCCGAGGACCTGACTCCGGTCAGCTGGCAGACCGCGCAGCAGGAATACGCCTACGCCGGCAGCGACGCGACCATGGCTGAGCCGGACTACGGCGCCGACTTGCTCGACAGCTCCACGCCGCTGCCGGGCGAGGCCGAGGCGCTGCCTCCCGAACTGCTCGAACAGCGCGAGCAGCCGACCACGGTCGTGCTGGCGCGTGTCGGCGACGATGCCGCGGACTCGGCGCAAGCCGCGCGTGATGCCGCGGCCGACGTGCGCGTTGCCGAAAGCGCGGCTGGCAGCTCCGATCCGGCCGACGCTGCGATCCAGGCCAGTGCTCCGGTCGTCGCTCCAGAGACCGTCACCCCGAGCTGACCGGCGCGCTGCGACATTGTCGCACCTGTAGGACATTCAGCCGCGCGTCAGCCGATAGCCGATATTGGGTGCGCTGCTGACGGAAGGTTGCTACAAGGTGCATATGGGCGCGACGCGCATGATCTTTTCACTGGGTGTGATCGGTGCCGCAGCCGGGGCCTACCTCGCGTTCGCGACGGTACCGAGCTTCGCCCCTTACCGTGACCGCCGCGCATCGGCTCCGGTGGTGCTGAGCCAGCCCATCCAGGGCGATGCCCAGGCCCCCGATCTTGCGCCTTCCGCCGACACGCGCGACGACGGCCTGCGCGTGCGGCCCGACTTCGAGCACGGCACGCTGGTCGTCGAGCTGCCGCGCTGGGCGCAGGATACCGGCTCCTGGATCGCCTTTGGCCAACGCACCCTGCGGCATTGGAGCGGCTCGATCGATCCCGGAAGCGACAGTGAGAGAGGCTGGGAAGACCGGGCCCCGCGCGGCGCCCAGCGTCGCGAAGAGGACGACCGGGACTACGCGCCGGAACGCTGGTCGGACTTCGAGTCCGACCTGGCCCAGCGCGGCAACGAGGCCGCCGCCAGCGCCGCCGACCATGCGCGCGAAGCCGCCCGCGACGTAGAGGATGCTCTCGCGGACCTCTAAGCAGCGGATCTGCCGAAAGCTCTGGAAAACACGGGCCTTCCGGTTCCGAATCGCTGCCGCACCGGCCTATGCGCAAGCCGGTGAGCGCAACCATCGTCATCGGCCATGATCCCCATGGCGCTGCCGTCGAGATCGACGTCGGCGAACTGCTGGCGACGCGCCTGCTCGTCCAGGGCAATTCGGGCTCGGGCAAGTCGCACCTGCTGCGCCGCCTGCTCGAGGAAAGCGCGCCGCTGGTGCAGCAGGTGGTGATCGACCCGGAAGGCGACTTCGTGACGCTCGCCGAGGAGTTCGGGCACGTGGTGATCGATGGCGCGGCTTATGCCGAGGCCGAGATCGGCAAGCTCGCAGCGCGGATCCGCAAGCATCGCGCCTCGGTGGTCCTCGCGCTCGACGAGCTGGAGGTCGACAGCCAAATGAAATGCGCCGGCCAGTTCCTCTCCGCGCTGTTCGATGCCCCGCGCGAGGAATGGTATCCGGCGCTGGTGGTGGTCGACGAGGCGCAGATGTTCGCGCCTGCCGCTGCCGGCGAAGTGAGCGAGGAAGCGCGCCGCATCAGCCTGGCGGCCATGACCAACCTCATGTGCCGCGGACGCAAGCGCGGGCTTGCCGGGGTGATCGCCACGCAGCGCCTGGCCAAGCTCGCCAAGAACGTCGCGGCCGAAGCCAGCAACTTCCTGATGGGGCGCACCTTCCTCGACATCGACATGGCGCGCGCCGCCGACCTGCTGGGCATGGAGCGCCGCCAGGCCGAGGCGATCCGCGATCTCGCGCGCGGGCAGTTCCTGGGCCTGGGCCCGGCGATCAGCCGCCGTCCGGTCGCGGTCAACATCGGCGCGGTGCGCACCGGCAGCCGCGCGGTGGTGCAGAGCTATGCCCCGCCGCCCGTCGCCTCGGCGGAGGAGCTGCACGCGCTGCTGCACGACAACCTGGCCGAGCCCGCCCGCGAAGTGGTGCGACCCGCGCCCGTGCGCGCCGATCCCGAGGAACTGGTCGAGCGGATCGCCGCCGCCGACACGCCGCCGCCGCGCCGGCCGGAACTGCCCGCGATCGACCCGGCCGAGACGGAGGCGGCGCTTGCCGCGATCTTCGCCGACATGGCCGCGGAGGAAGGCTGCACGTTCCAGCCCGCCTCCACGCTGTTCCAGGACTTCACCTTGCGCTGCCGCATGCGCGGATTGTCGGTGCGCGGCTATGACGTCGTGCGCTTCCGACGCGGCTTCGCCATGGCGCTTGCGGGCATCGACGATCCCGCCGATGCCCGCTGGACCGGACTGCTGGACCTTGCCGCCGGCGTGCCCGACGAACTGCTCGCGCCGTTCCTGCTCATCGGCCGCGCGGCCATCGAAGGTCGCCCCTGCCCCGACGATGCCGAGCTGGCGCAAGTCTACGGCACCAGCTCGCCGCGCCGCATCCAGCGCCTGCTCGACTATCTGGAGAAAGACGGACTGCTGGTGGTGCGCACCGACTTCGGCGGCAAGCGCTCGGTCGGCCTGCCGCACCTCGGGCTGGCCACTGCCTCCGTCGAAGCGTAGAACCCGCGCATGGCCGAGATCGTCAACCTGCGACAGGCGCGCAAGGCGAAGCAGCGCGCCGACGCCGCGTCCCAAGCCGATGCCAACCGCGCGCGTCATGGCGCGTCCACGGCCGAGCGGCGGCTGGCGAAGGACGAAGCCGATCGCCTGGCCCGCACCGTCGATGGCGCAAGGCGCGAGCCCGACTGATGCGCTCCACCTACCAGGACGCCACCGTGCGGCTCTACCACCTCGACGATGCCGGCGAGGGCGGCGCGGCGACGACGCTGTTCTACGGGCCGCTGTCGCAAGCGCTCGCTCTGGCGGCGCAGCAGGACGAGGCCACGCAGGAAGCCCTGTGGATCGCGACCGACAACGACGTGGTCGCGTACCTGGATCTGGAGGGCTGACTCGTCTCAGATCCTCCCTGCAAGGGGAGGGGGACCGTCCGCGCAGCGGATGGTGGAGGGGTGTCACCGACAGCGTAGTGCACGATCGAGAGGGTTACACCCCTCCGTCCATCCTGCGGACTGCCACCTCCCCTTGCAGGGGAGGATCTGAGCGCAGGCCGTTGTCACCCCGGCTGCGATCCCCTACCGCGCCAAGGCAATGGCGAGCCTGGACGAGCATCTCGAAGCGGCACTGGCGAAGGTCGAACAGGCCGGTCGCCGCCGCGTTCTGCGGCCCGCCACGCTGGCGCCGCGCGGGCGCATCGTGCGCGGCGGCAAGACCCTGCTCGACTTCTCCAGCAACGACTACCTCGGCCTCGCCACGCACCCGCTGCTCACCGAGCGCGCCCGCGAGTGGGCCGCGCGACACGGCTCCGGCAGCGGCGCCTCTCGCCTCGTGACCGGCACCAGCCCCGACGTGCTTGCCCTCGAAGCCCGCATCGCCGCGTTCAAGGGCACCGAGGCGGCGCTGGTCTTCGCCTCGGGCTGGCAGGCCAATGCCGCCGCGCTGCCCGCCCTGCTTGCCATGCTGCCCGGCGCGGCGGTGTTCTGCGACCGACTGAACCACGCAAGCATGCACGCCGGCCTCGCCAGTGCCGGCACCCGTCAGCACCGCTTCCGCCACAACGACCTCGCGCACCTGGAAGAGCTGCTCGCCACCAGAGGCGCGGAGGCTCCGGCCCGCGTGATCGTGACTGAAAGCGTCTTCAGCATGGACGGCGACCTCGTCGACCTGCCGCGCCTCGCCGCCCTTGCCCGAGCGCACGACGCCGTGCTCTACCTCGACGAGGCGCACGCCACCGGAGTCCTGGGTCCGCGCGGGGCCGGCCTCTCGGCGACGGTACCCGGCGGGGTCGACGTCATCATGGGCACGTTCAGCAAGGCGCTGGGCGGCTTCGGCGCCTACATCGCCGGCAGCCGCGCGCTGATCGACTGGCTGGTCAACGCCGCGAGCGGTTTCGTGTTCTCCACCGCCCTGCCACCAGCCGTGCTCGGCGCCATCGATGCCGCACTCGACCTGGTGCCGGGGATGAGCGCCGAACGCGCGCACCTTTCGACCCTTGCCGACCGGCTACGCGCCGGGCTGGACCGCCTTGGCCTCGATCACGGCGGCTCCGCCAGCCAGATCGTGCCCGCGGTGATCGGGGGAGAGGGGGAAACCCTGGCGCTCGCCGCGGCGCTCGAGGAGCGCGACTTCCTCGCCGCCGCGATCCGGCCGCCGACGGTGCCTCCGGGCACCAGCCGCCTGCGCCTGGCCTTGCGCGCCGCGCACTCGCCTGACGATATAGACGCATTGCTGGAGGCGATCGCCGCATGCCGCTAAGCCTGCTGTTCTGCCATGGCTGGGGCTTCGATGCCGCCATGTGGGATCCACTCGCCGCATTGCTGCCCGAGTTCGCGCAAGTCCGCGACGACGCCGGCTACTTCGGCGGGAGCGCAGCGGCCTTGCCGTCCGGTCCGGTGCTCGCGGTGACTCACAGCTTCGGCACCATGCGCCTGCTCGCCGCGCCCCCGCCCGGCCTTGCCGGCATGGTCGCGATCAACGGCTTCGATCGCTTCACCGCCGCACCCGATTTTCCCGGCGTCCCCGCCCGCGTGGTCGACCGCATGGTAAGCGCGGTGGCGCAGGAGCCCGAGACGGTGCTGGCCGACTTCCATGCGCGCGTCGGCAGCGCGGTGCCCGCGGGCGAGCCCCTGGCCGAGCGCCTGCAGGCCGGCCTCGTCACCTTGCGCGACGGCGACTTGCGCGCGGTGGTGGGGCAAGTGCGCCTGCCGATCCTCTCGCTGCAAGGCGCGCGCGACACGCTGCTGCCGATGGGCTTGCGCGAGACGGTCTTCGCCGCGGTGCCGGGCGTCATGCGCCGCACCCATCCGGAGGCCGGCCACCTGCTGCCCAGCGAAGACCCGGCCTGGTGCGCCGACGCGATCCGTTCGTTCGCGGCCACGCTGGCGTGATCCACTCCGAGGGCAGCGTATCGCGCGCGTTCGGCGCGGCGGCCGAGTATGACCGCCATGCCCGCGTCCAGCGCCTCGCCGCGCGCGAACTCGCCCGCCGCATCGCCGCGCTGCCGCTGCCCCGCACACTCAAGGTACTGGAGATCGGCTGCGGCACCGGCTTCCTCACCCAGGCGCTGCGCGACGAAGGCCTGACCGGCGACTGGCTGGCCACCGACATCGCCCCCGCCATGATCGAGCGTGCCCGCGAGCGGCTCGGCGACGCGGTCCAGTATACCGTGCTCGATGGCGAGCGCGGCATGCCGCCCGCGCGCGACTACGACCTCGTCTGCGCCAGCCTGGCTACGCAGTGGTTCGCGCATGAAGCGCAGGCGCTGTCCCGCTGGCGCGCGTGGCTGGCGCCGCGCGGCCACGTCATGGTCGCCACGCTCGGCCCCGGCACGTTCGCCGAGTGGCGCGCCGCCCATGCCGCCGAGGGTCTATCGCCCGGCACTCCGGCCTTCACCTCGCCAGCCGAACTGAGCGCCCTCGGCCTCGCCGAACCGCTCTCCACCGACATCTATCGCGAGCGGCACGCCGATGCGGCCGGATTCCTCCACGCCTTGCGCGGTATCGGCGCGAACACCGCCGCGCCCGGTCACCGCCCCCTCGGTGCCGGAGCGCTGCGGCGGGTCATGCGGCGCTTCGAAGCCACCGGCGCGCTGGCGACTTACGAAGTGATGACCTGCCACCTGACCCGCGCTAGGTAGCCGCCATGAGCACCATCGTCGTCACCGGCACCGACACCGGCATCGGCAAGACCGTCTTCGCCGCCGCCCTCACCGGGGCCCTGCAGGCGCACTACTGGAAGCCGGTGCAAGCCGGCCTTGAGACTGACGGCACCGGCGATGCCGAGGCGGTGGCGCGTATGGCCGGCGCCCCGAGTGAGCGCATCCTGCCCAACGCCTATTGCCTGGCCACGCCCTGCTCGCCCCATCGCGCCGCCGAGATCGACGGCGTGGCGATCGACCTCGATGCGCTTGCTCCGCCGGCCGTATCCGGCCCGCTGGTGATCGAGGGCGCGGGCGGCGTGCTGGTCCCGGTCACCCGCACCACGACCTTCGCCGATCTCTTCGCCCGCTGGCGCCATCCGGTCGTGCTGGTCGCCCGCACGGCGCTGGGCACCATCAGCCACAGCCTGCTGAGCATCGAGGCCCTGCGCGCGCGCGATGTGCCCCTGCTCGGCATCGCCTTCATCGGCGATCCCCAGCCCGACAGCGAGGCGACGATCGCGGCGATGGGCAACGTCAAGCGGCTCGGTCGCCTGCCCCGCCTCGCCAAGCTCGACGCGTCCACGCTGGCGCGCGCCTTCACCGAAAATTTCGCGCTGGAGGACTTCGCGCCATGACCTCACCCGTCTGGCACCCCTTCACCCAGCATGGGCTGGGCGAGCCGATCCCGCTGGTCGAGCGTGCCGAAGGCGCCGTTCTCCACACCCGCGACGGACGCGCCGTCATCGACGCGATCTCGTCCTGGTGGGTCACCACGCACGGCCACTGCCACCCGCGCATCATGGCCGCAGTCGCGGAGCAGACGCAGCGGCTCGATCAGCTGATCTTCGCTGGGTGGACGCACGAGCCCGCCGAGCAGCTCGCCGCCGGGCTGGTGGCGATCATGCCGCAGAGCCTGACGCGGGTGTTCTTTTCCGACTCCGGCTCGACGAGCGTCGAAGTCGCGCTGAAGATGGCGCTCGGCTACTGGGCGGCGCGAGGCGAGATCCGCTCCAGGATCCTGGTGATGGAGCACTCCTATCATGGCGACACCATCGGCGCGATGTCGGTAGGCGCGCGCGGCGTGTTCAACCGCACGTACGAGCCGCTGCTGTTCGACGTGGGGCGCATCCCCTTCCCTGCCGCCGGGGCCGAACAGACGACGCTGGATGCGCTGGAATCCCTGTGCCGCTCAGGCGACGCCGCTGCCTTGATCGTCGAACCACTGATCCTCGGCTCGGGCGGCATGCTGGTCTACCGGCCACAGGTTCTGGCGCAGATGCGTGACATCTGCGCCGCGCATGGCGTGCTGTTCATTGCCGACGAGGTCATGACCGCCTGGGGCCGCACCGGCACCTTGCTCGCCTGCGAGCAGGCCGGCGTGGTGCCCGACATCCTGTGCCTCTCCAAGGGCCTCACTGGTGGTGCGATTCCGCTGGCGGTCACCATGGCGAGCGAGGCCGTGTTCCAGGCACACTGGTCCGCCGACCGCGCGCGGATGTTCTTCCACTCGTCGAGCTACGCCGCCAACCCGATCGCCTGCGCCGCCGCCAACGCCAACCTCGCGATCTGGCGCGAGGAGCCGGTGCTCGACCGCGTCGCCGCGCTCGCCGCCATGCAGGCCGAGCGGCTGGTGGCGCTGGGCCGCTACTGCCACTTCGACAACCCGCGCCAGCTCGGCACGATCGCCGCGCTCGACCTCAAGACCGGCGACGACGCCGGCTATCTCAACAGCCTGGCGCCGCGGCTGATGGCCTTCTTCCGCGAGCGCGACGTGCTGCTGCGTCCGCTCGGCAATACCGTCTACGTCATGCCGCCTTACTGCATCACCCCCGAGCAGCTCGGCCAGGTGTGGGACGTCATTGGCGAGGCGGCCATCAGCTTCTGAGACACGCTTATGTCACTATGGCTCGACTGATCGCACAAATCGCACGGCTGCTCGCCGAGCGATCCCCGCCACGGGTAGCCTTGAGGCTAGTCAAAGCGTACTAAGGCGAGATCGCCGACCACACCTGCACGTCCGCGACCGAGAGACCAAGTGCTCCCGCGAAACTGGAGGGCAGCCATGGATCTCATCCCCTTGCATCATCTTATCGTTCCCCTGGACCTGACACACTGATGGCGACCCGCGGACACGAACGCATCGAGCGCGACATATCGCCTTCAAACCCCAGCCCACGGCCGGTGCTCACCGACGTCAGTGCTGCGCCGGCGCAGCCCGAACTCAAGACCATGCGCATCCAGGAGAACGTGCTCGCTCGTCATGAGCGGCAGCTGCTCAACTGGCTGTGCGCGCGCATGCCCGGTTGGGTGACGCCCGACCTGCTCACCGCGCTGGGCGTCATCGGCGCGATCCTGACCTTCGTAGGCTACGCCGCCAGCAACCTGGCGGACACGTGGCTGTGGCTGGCGATCGCCGGCTACGTGATCCAGTGGTTCGGCGATTCGATGGACGGCAGCCTCGCCCGCTGGCGCAAGATCGAGCGGCCGAGCTATGGCTACTTCATCGACCACAGCTGCGATGGCCTGACCACCGCGCTGATCGTGTGGGGCATCGGCACTACGCCCTATGTCACCATGGACGTCGTCATGGTCGCGCTCGTCGGGTACCTGCTGCTGTCGATCCACGCCTATCTGTCGGCGCGCGTGCTGGGCGAATTCAAGCTGTCCTACCTCGCCGCCGGACCCACCGAACTGCGCTTCCTGCTGATCGGGTTGACCGTAGCCATGATGGTGCTTGGCAACGGCCCGGGCCTGTTTGGGTCCATCTCCGGCTTCGACGTGTTCGTCGGCGGGATCGGGGCGATCCTGATGACTCTGTTCGTGGTGCAGACGCTGGTGACCGGGCGCCGCCTCGCCCTGGCCGCCGCCCGCGACGGCCAGGGGCGGCGGTGAGTGTGCCTCCCCACCCCTCTCCCCGGCGGGGAGAGGTAGCGCAGCTTGCCGCAAGGCGGCTAGCGCAGCTGGGAGAGGGGGCTCGGCGCCGGAGAGTGCACAAACCCCTCTCCAACTTCGGCTAGGCGGCGAGCCGCCAAGCCTTCGTATCCTCTCCCCGTTCGGGGAGAGGATAATTAGCCCCTATCCCCCCATCGCACTCGGCTTGCTCGACCGCTCGATCATGCCGACGGTTTCCTCGCCATCCCAGACATAGCGCGCATGGGACTGCTGGACGATCGGGAAGTCTGGCGGCAGCACCGCATGCCCGCGTGAGCGCATGTTGACGAAGGTTTCGCCGTGCACTTCGACGCGGCGGCCGTCGATCGTCTCGAGCACGAACGACACCGCCTCGCCTCCGGTCACCAGCTTGCGCAGCCACGGCACGTCGACTGGCCTTGCTGGAATGCGCGTGCCGTTTTCGTCCAGGATGAAGCCCTCGGCATAGCTGGGCTGCCCGTCGCTTCGCGGCGGGTAGATATTGAGCCCGAAGCCCTTGCCGCTCGGGAAGATCGCCGATTGCCAGCAGTGGCCCTCGAACCCGGCAAAGGCGCGATAGCCGGTCCGGCGGATGCGCAGCCCGTTGCCGCGAAAGGCGCGCTCCTCGCCATCGATGCGCAAGGAGCCTTCGCAGCGGAACAGCTGCTCGTAGCGCGGGCTCATGAAGTCGCCCTGCTCGCCGCCGAGCGCTTCGGCCGCTTCGGGCAGCAGCGATCCCGGGATCCACGGCACGGCGGCCATGGTCATGGCGACATCGATACCGATGTCGGACTGGAGCAACCGGCTCTCGTCGGGAATGGGCGTGTCGATCAGCGTCTGCGTGGTCAGCACGTCGGCCTCGCCCTCGAACGCGACGGTCCACACGCGGAACGGCTCGACGCAGCGGAAGGTCATGGGGCCGGTGCCGCGGATCGTCGGCAAGCCTTCCGGGCCGATCGCGGGCAGCGTATCGGCGGCGATCCGGCGCTGGTAGAGCCGCCCGTCGGGGAAGGCGATGTCGAGCCAGAGCTCGTGGCGCTCCCACTCCTCGGCCACCGCTTCCACGCCAAGGCGCATGGCGAAAGCGCCGTTCTCCTCCTCGATCCAGACGTTGACCGCGTCACGCACGCCGGCTGCGGGCCGATCGACCAGGACGTACTCGCGCTCGACCGGGATGCCGCCGCTCAGATCGGCTGCGATGGTGGCCATGGGCTGTCCTCCTCCTTGTCCCGGGAGAGGCTGTCATGGCTTGCCGGCGAGGTCACGCCCGCTTGCGAGCGCTCGGGCGATATCGGGGGTGGGTGGCTGCCTGGATCCTCCCCTGCAAGGGGAGGTGGCGCGCACGGAGTGCGTGACGGAGGGGTGTCACCGCCAGAGTAGCGCTCGACCAAGAGGGTTACCCCCCTCCACCACCCGCTACGCCGGCGCCCTCCCCTTGCAGGGGAGGATCTTACGAATACGGCGGCTTGTGCAGGCCCTTGGGGCTCAGCGTGAAGATCTCGCACCCGTCTCCGGTAATGCCGATCGAGTGCTCGAACTGGGCCGAGAGCGACTTGTCGCGCGTCACCGCCGTCCAGCCATCGGCCAGGAGCTTCACCGGCGGCTTGCCGAGGTTGATCATCGGCTCGATGGTGAAGAACATGCCGGGCTTCAGCTCCGGCCCGGTGCCTGCGCGCGCGGCGTGCACCACTTCGGGCGCATCATGGAACAGGCGCCCGACACCATGGCCGCAGAACTCGCGCACCACGCCGTAGCGGTTCTGCTCGGCGTAGGCCTGGATGGCCGCGCCGATATCTCCCAGCCGCGCTCCGGGCCTGGCCTTCTCGATGCCGATCATCAGGCATTCGTAGGTCACGTCGACCAGCCGCCGCGCCTTCAACGCGACATCGCCGACGAGGTACATGCGGCTGGAATCGCCATGCCAGCCGTCGAGCAGCGGGGTCACGTCGATGTTGACGATGTCGCCGTCCTTCAGCGTCTTGTCGGACGGGATGCCGTGGCACACGACGTGGTTGATCGAGACGCAGCTGGAATGCTGATACCCGCGATAGCCGAGCGTCGCCGGCACCGCGCCGCCGGCCAGCGTCAGCTCGCGCACCTTGTCGTCGATCGCGGCGGTGGAGACGCCGGGCTGCACCATCGGCGCGATCTCGTCGAGGATCTCGGCCGCAAGCCGGCCGGCGCGGCGCATGCCTTCGAACCCGTCGGGGCCGTGGAGCTTGATGGTTCCGTCGCGCAGGGGCGTGTCGGCGGCGTCGATCGTCTGGTATTCGGTCATGCCGGCGATATAGCGCAACAAGCGCAGGATTGCGAGGGTGCGCTGTCTTCCCCGTCGCGGGCAGGACGAGCTTACCTCACCGAAAACTCGCCCTTGTACGCCGGCTTCACCGAACCCAGGATCCGCTCGGTCACCGGCAGCGTGATGTCGAACGTCCCCTCGGCATAGGAACCCGCGGCATAAGGCTCGACCAGAATGCCGATGCGGTCGAAGGTCCGGCCATTGCTCGATCCCAGGATCACCGCATGCTCGGCCGGGTCGATGCATTCGTCGAACTGGTCGCCGCTCTGGCGGTTGACCGGCTCGCCACGGCGCTTGGCGCGCTCCTTGTCGAGCGCGGCGCAGAACGGCTCGCGGATCGCGGCGCTGAGCGCGGCCTTGCTGATGAACAGGTCCGCCGCGGTTCTCGCCAGGTTCTGCTCGCGATCCCACAGCAGCGCATCGAAGAAGGTCATGCCATGCGCGCCGCCGCTGTACTCGTACATCTCGGCCGAGAGCGAGAGCCAGCGCGGCAGGTCGGCCACCACCTCCCACTTCGCGCCAGAGCTGTGCGCGCGGTAGGGATAGCCGTTCTTCCCGGCTTCGGCCTGGTCGTTCTTCGAGCTCTTCTCCAGCTCCGCGCGCGACGTCGCCAGCCGCTTGTCGAGCAGCGCCTTGAGCGCCGGGATCGCCGCGGCCTTGGGCGGATAGGCATATTCGAACTCGTAGAGATCGTTCTTGACCTTTTCGGTCCGGCCGGCAGGCAGTTGCGCCGTCGGCTGGGGCTTGGGCGTCGCACGCGAGACCGGAGCCTGGCTCGTCTTCGGCTCCGGCGCTGGCGCTGGCGGGACGCTCGCGTCGCATCCGCTCGCCAGCAGGGCGATCGTTGCGGCCAGGATGATACGCTGCATGCTTTTCCTCTCGCGCTCGCTGCGGGCCCGCGTCTAGAGCGAAGTCATGACCGACAAAGACCCTCTGATCCAGCCAGACCGCGGCCAACCGGCCGTGGCCATCCACCTCGTCGACAAGGATGGACTGGAGCAATTCCTAAAGGACCGCCTGGTTCCGCAGCGTGCCGCGCTGGAAGCGCAGAAGTTCAAGGCGGAGGGCTTTGCCCACGCGATCATGCCCGATGGCGATGGCTGGTCGGTCGCCGCCGGGGTTGCCGAAACCGCCAGGCTGTCGAGCTGGTGCCTGGCCAAGCTGGCGCTGGCGTTGCCGGCCGGGACCTACCGCCTTGCGTCGGGCGTGCCAGGGCCGGCGCTGCTGGGCTGGGTCACGGGACAATACAAGTTCGAGCGCTATGTGTCGGAGCCCTCCAGCGAGGGACCGCGTGTGCTGCTGACCAGCGAGCCCAAGGCGATCCCCGCGGCTCTCGCGCAAGCCGAGGCGACCGCGCTGGTGCGCGACCTCGTCAACACGCCGGCCGAGGACATGGGCCCTGCCCAGCTCGAGGAGCAGGCCGAACTCCTGGCCAAGCGCTTCGGCGCTCAGCTGCGCGTGACGCGCGGCGATGCGCTGGAGCAGGAATACCCGATGATCCACGCCGTCGGCCGCGCGGCGGCGCGCAGCCATGCGCCGCGGCTGATCGAGCTGGAATGGGGCAATCCCGAGCACCCGCGCGTCGCGATCGTCGGCAAGGGGGTCTGCTTCGATTCGGGCGGGCTCGACATCAAGCCGCCTTCGGGCATGCTGCTGATGAAGAAGGACATGGGCGGCGCCGCACATGCGCTTGCCCTGGCGCAGCTGATCATGGGTGAGAACCTGCCGGTGCGCCTGCACCTGCTGGTGCCCGCGGTAGAGAACGCGATTGCCGGCAACGCCTTCCGCCCCGGCGACGTGCTGCGCTCGCGCGCGGGAATCAGCGTCGAGATCGGCAACACCGACGCGGAAGGGCGCCTGATCCTGGGCGATGCCTTGACTCGCGCCGGCGAGGACGAGCCCAAGCTGGTGATCGACTTCGCGACCCTGACCGGCGCCGCGCGCGTCGCGGTAGGCCCCGACCTGCCGGCGCTGTTCACCCGCCGTGACGAGACGGCGCGCGCGCTGCTCGAAGCGGGCGAGGCCGTCGACGATCCGTGCTGGCGCCTGCCGCTGTTCGATGGCTACCGCGAGTTCCTCAAGTCCGACATCGCGGACATCAACAATGCCGGCTCCAGCGGCTTTGCCGGCGCCAGCACCGCCGCGCTGTTCCTCGACCGGTTCGTGCCCAAAGGCCTGGACTGGGCGCACTTCGACACCTTCGCCTGGCGGCCCGCGGCCAAGCCGGGCAGGCCGAAGGGCGGCGACGCGCTGGGGCTGAGGGCGGCGTGGCGCATGCTGCAGGAGCGGTATGGGCTTGGTTAGATCCTCCCCGTGCCGGGGGAGGATCCAGGTCGGCTGATCACCCAAACTTGCACCTCTCCCCCGACCCGTCTAAGCGCGCCCATCCAACTTCGGAGTCACCTGTCAGTTGCCGCTCGAGCTTTCCCCCACGCGTCCGGACGTCGCCGAGCGGCTCCTTGCGCTCAGCGGGCCGAGCCTCGCGGCCGAGCCGGGACACCTGCCGGTCCGCGGTGACCTGGCGCACATCAAGCTCGCCGGGCGCTGCTTCGTGCCCCACTATGCCGTGCCCATGCCGCACCGGATCAAGCAGGGTGCAGAGCTGCGCACGCACGGTCGCGCCGATGCCGAGGTGATCGCCCAGCTTCCCGCCGGCGCGCTGTTCGAGGTGCTCGACATCGCCGGCGCCTGGACCTGGGGCCAGCTCGAGGACGACGGCCTCGTCGGTTACGTGGCGCAAAACCTGCTGGAGCCGCTGGCATGACGGCGACGATCTTCATCGATGGCGCCGCCGGAACCACCGGGCTGGAGATCGCCGAACGCCTCGCCGGCCGCCCCGAGTTCACGCTGGTCACGCTCGACGAAGCGCGCCGCAAGGACGAGGCCGCCCGTGCCGAGGCGCTGAACGACGCAGACTTCGTGATCCTGTGCCTGCCCGACGATGCCGCGCGCGATGCCGTGGCGATGATCCGCAGCGAGCGCGTGCGTGTCATCGACGCCTCCAGCGCGCACCGCACCGCGATCGGCTGGACCTACGGCTTCCCAGAGGTGATCGGCCGCGAGGGGGTAGCCTCCGCGCGGCGCGTCAGCAATCCGGGCTGCTACCCGACCGGCTTCATCGGCCTGCTTAGCCCCCTGGTGAGCGCCGGGCTGCTGCCGAAGGATTGGCCTTACGTCTGCCACGCCGTTTCCGGCTATTCGGGCGGCGGCAAGGCCATGATCGCGCAGTTCGAAGCGGATCGCGACGTCGCCTTTCACGCCTACGGCCTGGGCTTGGGCCACAAGCACGTGCCCGAGATGCAGCGTCACGTGGGCCTGACCCATGCGCCGCTGTTCGCGCCTGCGGTCGTGCCGGCGCATCGTGGCATGCTGGTCGAGGTACCGCTCCAGCTTGCCGCGATGAAGAGCCTGGGAACGCCGGCCGCCGCGCCCGACGCGCTGCTCGCCAGCCTGGTGGAGACCTATCGCGACAGCGCGGTCGTCCAGGTGCGCGAGGACCGGCCCGACATTCTGCAGCTTCGCGCCTCGATGGCGCCGGTCGACACGCTCGAACTCTTCGTGTTCGGCGCTCGCGATGGATCGCAGGCCCGGCTCGTTGCCGTGCTCGACAACCTGGGCAAGGGCGCCAGCGGCGCGGCGGTGCAGAACCTGAACCTGATGGCGGGGCTGGACGAGACGGCCGGGCTGCGGCTCTAACCCTCCTGTCTCGTCATCCCCGCGAAAGCGGGGATCCATCTCTAGGTCTGACACTTTACGCGGCGGCGCGTGCACTTGCCGCGCCTGCGGCCGTGGCGTGCTTGGTCTCGCCATTGTGCCCACCGCGAACGCAGGAGATGGATTCCCGCCTACGCGGGAATGACGAAGTGAGAAGGTGTAGCTGGTCTTTGCCGTGCGACCTGCCCAACAATCAGGCATGCATGCCTCATTATTGATCAGCCCTGACCCTCACCTTCGATGCAAAGCATCCCCGCATCGCCCTCTCACGCAACAACTCCAGCATTTCCGCTCTTTTCGCGCCCGCACAAAGGGCCTACGACCGCGCTACCGGCCTGGCACGATTCTTGATGAGATCGCGCGCGAGGCATCGGGCTGACCTTCGTCGCGGGGACGGATGGACACGACCGAATGCAAGGAAATTGGCAGGCGTGAAAAAGATCGAAGCCATCATCAAGCCGTTCAAGCTCGACGAAGTGAAAGAGGCTCTGCACGAAGTGGGTGTGTCGGGCATCACCGTGACCGAGGCCAAGGGCTTCGGGCGCCAGAAGGGCCACACCGAACTCTATCGCGGCGCCGAGTACGTCGTCGACTTCCTGCCCAAGGTGAAGCTGGAGGTCGTCGTGCCCGACAGCCTGGCCGAACGCACGGTGGAGGCGATCGCCGAAGCGGCGCAGACCGGCCGCATCGGCGACGGCAAGATCTTCGTCGTGCCGATCGAAACCGCCGTGCGCATCCGCACGGGTGAGCGGGACGACGCGGCGCTCTGACGCCGACCCTATCGGACCATCGTCGGCGCGGGGGCCGGCGCGGGTCTGCACTATCATCAAACCCCAGCTTCTCTCGGCCCATGGATCGGGAACCGAGGAACAACCCGGAGATACATACCCATGACCAGCGCAAAGGACGTCCTGAAGCGGATCAAGGACGAGGAGATCGAGTGGGTCGATCTTCGCTTCACCGATCCCAAGGGCAAGTGGCAGCACCTGACCATGGTCTCCAGCGTCCTCGGCGAGGATGAGCTGGAAGACGGCCTGATGTTCGACGGCTCCTCGATCGAGGGCTGGAAGGCCATCAACGAGTCGGACATGATCCTCAAGCCCGACCTCGATGCGGTCTACGTCGATCCGTTCAGCGCCACGCCGATGCTGATCCTGTTCTGCGACATCGTCGAGCCGTCGACCGGTGAGCTCTACGCCCGCGACCCGCGCTCGACCGCCAAGCGCGCCGAAGCGTTCGTGCAGTCGGCCGGCTTCGGCGACACCGTCTACGTCGGCCCCGAGGCCGAGTTCTTCATGTTCGACGACGTGAAGTTCTACGACGGCTACGACGGCAACGGCTTCAAGATCGACGACATCGAGCTGCCGACCAACACCAACAAGGATTACGACACCGGCAACCTGGGCCACCGCCCGCGCGCCAAGGGCGGCTACTTCCCCGTCGCACCGGTCGATCCTTGCACCGACATTCGTGGCGAGATGGTTTCGACCATGCTCGAGATGGGCCTGCCGTGCGACAAGCACCACCACGAGGTGGCCGCCGCGCAGCATGAGCTGGGCCTCACCTTCGGCAAGCTGGTCACCACCGCGGACCGCATGCAGATCTACAAGTATGTCGTGATGATGGTCGCGCAGGCCTATGGCAAGACCGCGACGTTCATGCCCAAGCCGATCATGAAGGACAACGGATCGGGCATGCACACGCATATCTCGATCTGGAACGGCGGCGAGAACACCTTCGCCGGCAACGGCTATGCCGGCCTGTCGGACACCTGCCTGTACTTCATCGGCGGCGTCATCAAGCACGCCAAGGCGCTGAACGCCTTCACCAACCCGACCACCAACAGCTACAAGCGCCTGGTGCCGGGCTATGAAGCGCCGGTGCTGCTCGCCTACTCGGCGCGCAACCGCTCGGCCTCGTGCCGCATCCCCTACGGTTCGGGCACCAAGGCCAAGCGGGTGGAGTTCCGCTTCCCCGACGCGATGGCCAACCCCTACCTGTGCTACGCCTCGCTGCTCATGGCCGGGCTCGACGGGATCAAGAACAAGATCCACCCGGGCGAAGCCATGGACAAGAACCTGTACGATCTGCCCCCGGCCGAGCTGGCCGAAGTGCCGACCGTCTGCGGTTCGCTGCGTGAAGCACTGGAATCGCTCCAGGCCGACCACGCCTTCCTGCTCGAAGGCGGCGTGTTCACCGTCGACCAGATCGAGGCTTACCTCGAGCTGAAGTGGCCGGAAGTGCTCCGCTGGGAAACCACCCCGTCGGCGGTCGAGTTCGACATGTACTACTCGCTCTAATCAGAGCCAGTCAGTTCACCGAGAGGGGCGTCCGGAGCGATCCGGGCGCCCTTTCTCTTTGTCGCGACATGCTCGGTCCACGCTGAGGTCAGGCACGGTTCGCCTCGTCCGCCGGAACGATTGCCGCTGCGGCGCGTACAACGTGCAAGAGAACATGCGACAAGAGGCAAGAACAATGAAGCTTTCCAAGATGATGATCGCCGCGGCCGCGATGGCTTCGATGCTCGGCACCGGCGTCGTTGCCGAGGCGAAGGATCATCGCCGTAACCACGATTCACGCTACGAGCGCGGCCAGTCCGGCTATAACCGCGCCTATCGGACCGATCGCGACCGCCGCTATGATCGCCGCGACCGGGATCGCCGTCGTGAAGTCAGCAACCGTGATCGCCGCGGCTACAACCGCAACGGCAACTACGGAGACATGGCCCGCCGCAACTACGAATATGAGCGCAACCTGCAGACCTGCTACCGCGACGGCCGCCGCGTCTGCTGATCGGTGCGCCTCTTCACTCGTCATCCCCGCCAAGGCGGGTATGACGATGGCGTGGAGTGAAGCGTCACCCCGCCATCGGAATACGCACCGTCACCTCCAGCCCCCCACCTGCCCCATCCGCGAACGAGAGGCCTCCGCCAAAGCGGGTGAGCAGGCGATGGGCCATCGGGATGCCGAGCCCGAACCCCTTGGTCGTCCGCCCGCGCGCCTCGTCGAGGCGGAAGAACGGCTCCAGCACGTCGGCGAAATGGCGTGAGGGGATGCCCGGGCCATTGTCCACGATCGTCACCCGCCACTCCCCCGCCTGCTGCCTGACAGTCACTTGCGCAGTCGGCGCATAGCGGCAGGCATTCTCGATCAGCGCCGCCAGCGCCAGTTGCACCGGCTCGCGATACGTTTCCGCCACCGCCGGTTCCGGACAGTCGAGCCGCACGCATTCGCCGAGCGGCGCCACCACGGCCTGCAGCAGCTCGTGCAAGTCCACGGGCTCCGGCTCCGACCGCAGGTGCTGGGCACGCAGGAACTGTTGCAGCGAATCCAGCAACGCCTCCATCTCGGCATTGCTTTCCAGCAGCAGCGGGCCGAGTTCCGGATCCTCGACCAGCTCTGCCGCGATCTTCTGGCGTGCCAGCGGCGTGCGCAAATCATGTCCGATCGCCTCGAACGAACGCGCCTGATCCTCGACCAGATGGGCGATGCGATCCTGCATCTCGTTCATGGCATGGGCCAGGTTCTGAAGGTCGGTCGGCCCGGTTTCGCGAATGACCACGCGCCGGCCGCCGCCGATCGCGCGCGCGGCCTCGGACATACGGCGCAGGGGATGCGTAAGCACGCGCAAGGCCAGCAGCGCCAGCGCCAGGCAGACCAGCGCGGTGATGACCGTCATCCAAGTCGCCCGTAGCGCGATCGGCCACATCGAGGATATATCTTGCGACTCGAAATTCAGCCAATGCCCATCGGCCAGCTGCATCGATCCGATGAAGTCGCGCCTGCCCTTCTCCGCCCGCACGATCGCCAGGTGCAACGGGTTGTCGCTCAGCGACGGCTCCCAGCGCACGATCTGCACCGCAAGCTCGCCCAGGTCGGGATCGCGCAACTGGCGCTCGACTGTGGGCCGGTCGGCCAGCGCCACTTCCAGGTGACCGGACGTCATCACTTGCGTCAGCGCCTCGGGCCGCAGCCGCGAGACACGTTCGCTCACCACCAGCAGCTCGGCAACACGGCGGGCGTGGTCCTCGCGCAGGGTGCGGGCGTCGATGGCGCGATAGAACGAGACGCTGGCGATCACCTGCACCAGTCCGATCGCCACAACCAGCACGGCGGCATAAGCCGACAAGCGCAGCGACTTGGTGCCTGCCATGGTCCTCTCCAACCCGCGCGCGGTGCCACGCGTCAGGACCTTGTGCCACACGCAAGGCTACGTAGCGTCAAGCTTTGCTAGGCGGCGCAACACTTTGTCATCGGTGTCGGGCTTGCTCGGATCTCGAAGCTGGGCCGATCCTCGCGGCTTACCGACCCTCCCCTGCAAGGGGGGGACCGCTCGCGAAGCGAGTGGTGGAGGGGTGTAGCCATCGCGGTCGTTCACTAAGCTGGCGGTGACACCCCTCCGTCAGTCCTGCGGACTGCCACCTCCCCTTGCAGGGGAGGATCGAGGAGACGCGTGTCGGCTGGCGGCTTTGAGGTCAGTAGCGATTTTGCGCGAAAGTCGTCGAAGCTGGGCCGATCCTCGCGTTCTACCGGTCCTCCCCTGCAAGGGGAGGGGGACCGCTCACGCAGTGAGTGGTGGAGGGGCGTAACCCTCGCGGTCGTGCACTACACTGGCGGTGACACCCCTCCGTCAGTCCTGTGGACTGCCACCTCCCCTTGCAGGAGAGGATCGGGGAGCCGCATGCCGGCTGGCGGCTTTGAGGCCAGCAGCGATTTTGCGCGAAAGTCGTCGAAGCTGGGCCGATCCTCGCGTTCTACCGGTCCTCCCCTGCAAGGGGAGGGACCGCTCACGCAGTGAGTGGTGGAGGGGTGTAACCCTCTCGGTCGTGCACTACACTGGCTGTGAAACCACCCAGTCAGCCCTTCGAACTGACAGCTCCCTTGCAGGGAAGGATCTTCACCCGCGCGCGGTCAACCGACGGCGCAGCCGCCCGATACCGCCAGCCCATCCTTGCCCGAACCCTCGCCGCCAGTGCCGCGGGGCATGCTGGCGGCCGCGGCGATGAGGCGGTCCTGCTCGGCTTCGGCCATGCGCTCCCAGCCGCCGCGGGTGAGGCGCTCCAGCGGGCGGTAGCGGACCTTGTACTGCATGCGGGCCGAGCCCTCGACCCAGTAGCCGAGGTAGACATAAGCCAGCCCCGTTTCCGCCGCGCGGCGAATGTGATCGAGGATGATGTAGTTGCCCAGCCCCTGGCGCGCGTCGTGCTCGGGGTCGTAGAAGCTGTAGATCATCGACAGCCCGTCGCACTGCTTGTCGGTCAGGCAGGCGCCGACCAGCCGGCCCGGAGTGATGTCGTCCAGCGAGGGCTCGCGATATTCGATGACGTAGCTGGTGACGGGCGTGTGCTCGACCATGTCGGCGAAGTCGACTTCGTCCATGCTGGTCATCCCGCCTTCGGGGTGGCGCACGCCAAGGTACTTCTGCAGCAGCTCGAACTGCTCGCTGGTGGACCATGGCCGGCACACGGTCGCCACCAGGTCGCTGTTGCGCTTCAGGTTGCGCTTCTGGGTCGAGGACGGCGCGAACTCGTTGGCGGCGACCCGGACCGAAATGCAGGCATGGCAATCGAGGCAGGACGGCCGGTAGGCGACGGTCTGGCTGCGGCGAAAACCGATGCGGCCGAGCGCATCGTTCAGCGAGTCCGCGTGCGGACCCTTGAGTTCGGTGAACACCTTGCGCTCGCTGCGGCCCGGAAGATACGGGCACGGCGCCGGACTGGTCACAAAGAAACGTGGAAACCGAACGGGGGCCGTCACGTGGGCGCCTCTTCCTTCTTGAACCCTGGCATCATGCGTAAGGCCGATATGCATGCCGGCTGTGCGCGTTGAAAGTGTCTTAACCACAAAACGCGCAAGCCCCACGCGAAATCTGTGCAGCGGTGAACCTTTAAGGAAGACGCTGTCCCGCTTCGGATCGATAAGCGCGTCATCCCGCATGATGCTGCGCGCGGGCCACGTCTCAGGCGCCCTGCGCGATCACCAGGGAGAGGCCGCCATCGATGGTGACGGTGGTTCCCGTGATGTAGTCCGCAGTGTCGGAGAGCAGGAACACCACCAGATCGGCGACTTCCTCGGCGGTGCCGGCGCGGCGCCAGGGGATCGCCGCTTCCTTGCGCTTGCGCTCATCCGCGTCGTCGAGCGCGGATTGGTTCATCGGCGTCAGGATCATGCCGGGCGCGACCCCGTTCACGGCGATGCCCTGCGGCGCGAGTTCCAGCGCCAGCGTGGCGGTGAGCTGCGCAAGGCCGCCCTTGGCGCTGTCGTAGTCCACCGCGCCGGGCCGCGGCGCGCGCTCATGGATCGAGGACACGTTGACGATGCGGCCCTTGCCCCCGTCGAGCCCGCGCACGAAGCGGCGGCAGGTGAGGAACGGGCCGTAGAGGTCGGAGCGCAGCACCTCGTCGAATTGCGCCAGTTCCATCCTGGCGATCGGCGTATTGGCCATGTTCACCCCGGCCGAGTTGACCAGCAGGCTGACCGGCCCGAAGGCTTGCTCGGCCGCGGCGAACAGCGCCTCGACATCCTCCTCGCGCCCGACATCGGCCGGGCAGGCGATCGCCTTGCCGCCGACCTGCTCGATCGCGGAGACGACTTGGCGCGCTTCATCCTCGCTGGAATGATAGGTGAGCGCGACAGAGGCCCCGGCGCGCCCGAGCGCCAGTGCGCAGGCCTTGCCGATACCCGAACTGCCGCCTGTGACGACGGCGCAGCGTTGCTTGAGGTTCATCACCTCAGTGAACGTGCGAGTGGAGGCGGGGTTTCGCGGCACGGTCGCAAAACCCTGCGGATCTCAGAGTTTGCGCTGGGAGCGGCCCGGTCGCCGTCCCGAGATGGTCATCACCTCGTAGGTATAGCCCGCCTGCTCGAGGTCGTGGAGCAGGCCGTCGACCGCATCCTTGTCGCGGATCTCGTATTCGATCTCCACCTCGCTGCCCTTGGCAGAGAGCACGCCGAAGATGCGCTGGTGCTGCACTTCGATGATGTTGGCATCGTTGCGGGTGAAGATCTCGGCGATCTTGGCCAGCTCGCCCACCTTGTCGGTCAACAGGATGGCCAGTCGACCGATGCGCCCCGAGCGCGCGAGATTGCGCAGGATGACGTTGGCGAGGAAGCGCGGGTCGATGTTGCCGCCGGTCAGGATCACGCCGATCTTGCGTCCGGCGAACTCGGGCCGGAACGCCCCGTTCTTGAGCGGCAGCAACGCGGCGAGGCCGACGGCGCCCGCGCCTTCCACGACCGTCTTCTCGATGTCGAGCAGCAGCGAGATCGCTTCCTCGATCCGTGTCTCGGATACCACGCGCACTTCGTCGACATGCAGGGCGACGGCCGCGCGGGTGAGCAGGCCGGGCTCCTTGACGGCGATGCCTTCGGCGATCGTGTCTCCCCCGCCGCCGACCGCCTCGTTGCGGCTGAGCAGGTACATCGCGGGGTACTGGTTCGACTGCACGCCGACGACCCGAACCGCCGGGTTGATGCTCTTGGCCGCCACCGCGACGCCCGAGATCAGGCCGCCACCGCCGATCGGCACGACGATGGTGTCAAGCTGGGGCACGTCCTGCAGCATCTCGAGCGCGACAGTGCCCTGTCCCGCCATGACCTCGCGGTCGTCGAAGGGATGGACGAAGATGAGCCCGCGCTCGCCCTCGATGCGCCGCGCGATGGCATAGGCATCGTCGAAGGTCTCGCCATCCAGCACCACTTGCGCGCCGTGGCCGCGGGTCTGCTGCACCTTCACGATCGGCGTCGACTTGGGCATCACGATCGTGACCGGGATGCCGAGCCGCCCGGCGTGATAGGCCAGCCCTTGCGCGTGGTTGCCGGCCGAAGCCGCGATCACGCCGCGGGTCTTCGCCTCGGGCGGCAGCGTCAGCAGCTTGTTGAGCGCGCCGCGTTCCTTGTAGGCGGCGGTAAACTGCAGGTTCTCGAACTTGAGCCAGACGTCGGCGCCGACGATCTTGCTCAGCGTCTTGCTGTGCAGCGTCGGCGTATGCACCACCGCGCCGGCAATCCGCCCCGCCGCGGCGCGTACGTCCTCGGCAGTCAGCGCGGCCTGGGCGGGCGGCGCGGCGATGATTTCGAGCTGCTGGTCCATCCGGGCGCGGTACCGGAAACGGGGTGGATTGGGAAGGTGGCGCCTTTGCTGGTTTCACGCGGAGGCGCGAAGACGGAGGAAGAAGGAAGGAAGTGGCTCGCGCAGAGGCGCAGAGGCGCAAAGAGGGAGCGCTAGGCCGGCAGGCCCCTTTCTCTTCCGATCTTTGACCGGCGGCACTGTTGCGGGGCAAGGCGGCTTCGCCGCATCAACGGGTTCCTTCTTTCATCTCCTCTGCGTCTCTGCGCGAAACACCTCTTCTTTCCTTCTCCGCGTCTTCTCGCCTCCGCGTGAACCATCTACTCTTCCCACCGAACCGCCATTTGCTTTCCCGGCGAATGCGCTAGAGATGCGCGTCATGAGCGATGCACGAAAGGTTTCCTTCCTCGGCCTCGGCGTCATGGGCGGGGCGATCGCGCGGCATATCGGCGAGGCCGGGCATGCGCTGACGATCTACAACCGCTCGCCCAAGCGCATCGACGCCTGGCACGAGGCGAACCCCAGCCTTCAGGTCCGCGTCGCCACCAGCCCCGCCGACGCGGCCGAGGGCGCCGATGTGGTCATCACCTGCGTGGGCAACGACGACGACCTCGCCGACGTCGTGCTGGGGCCGCGCGGCGTGTTCAAGACCTTGCAGCCGGGCGGCACCTTCATCGACCACACCACCGTCTCGGCGCGGATCGCGCGGCAGATCTCGGTGGAGGCGCGCGACTTGCAGGTCCACTGCGTCGATGCACCGATGACGGGATCTCAGATCGGCGCGGAGAACGGCACGCTCACCCTGATGTGCGGCGGCCGCAAGTCGGCGATCGAAGCGGCGCGCCCCGTCATGGAGGCCTACTCGCAGCGCATCGTCCATGTTGGCAAGGCGGGCGCGGGACAGACCGCCAAGATGGCCAACCAGATCTGCATCGCCGGGATTGTCGCCAGCCTGGCCGAGGCGGTGCGCTTCGCCCAGGCCTCGCACCTCGACATGGAGCGGGTCTACGAAGCGATCTCCGGGGGTGCGGCGCAGTCCTGGCAGATGGACAACCGCTGGAAGACGATGAACGCCGACGAGTTCGACTTCGGCTTCGCCATCGACTGGATGAGGAAGGACCTGGGGCTCGCCATGGACGAAGGCCGTGGCCTGGGCGTGTCGCTGCCGATGACGGCGCTGATCAACCAGTTCTACGCCGACGTGCAGGCGATGGGCGGCGGGCGGCTGGACACCAGCGCCATCATCAAGCGCCTGCCGCGCAAGGGGAAGGCGTAGGCGGCTCCTGCGTGCTGCAACGCTCTTGTTTCACAACAAAACACCGTCGTCCCCGCGCAGGCGGGGACCCCGCTTTTCTTCGCGCGTTGAGCGGAACGCAGGAAGCGGGATCCCCGCCTGCGCGGGGACGACGAAATGAGAGGACGAAAGAACTTGTCGCCTAACTGGAAGCTTGTCGCCCTCCCGCTCCTGATCCTCGCCGCCCCCGCTCTTGCCAAGGAGCCCCCCGCCACCGGCACGCTGGTGGACAACGTCGTCGGCGTCACTCCGGACGGCAAGGGCGGCCTGGAGCGCTTCACCGGCCTGCTGATCGACGAACAAGGCCGCCTGGCCGCCGTCTATCGCGACAGCGACAAGCGCCCGAAGCGAGTCGCCTTCAAGGTCGACGGCAAGGGCCGCGTGGTCGTGCCGGGCATGATCGACGCGCATGTCCACATCATGGAAACCGGCTTCGCCAAGATGACGCTCGACCTCTCGGGCGCACGCTCGCTGGAAGAGGCGCTGGTGATGGTGCGCGCCTATGTGGCGGCGCATCCGGACCGCGCCTGGATCGAGGGCGGCGGCTGGAACCAGGCGAACTGGGCCAAGGACGCAGCGGGGGTCGACCGCATGCCCACCGCCGCCGAGCTCGATCGTGTGACCGGGGGCAAACCGGCATTCCTCAGCCGGGTCGACAATCACGCCGCCTGGGTCAACTCCGCCGCGCTCGCTGCCGCTCGCGTGACCGAAGGCACTGCCGATCCCGCCGGTGGCCGCATCGAGCGTGTGGGCGGGTCGCGCAAGCCGGCAGGCGTGCTGGTCGATGCCGCCCAGGACCTCGTGCGCGCCAAGCTCCCGCCGCCGCGCCCCTCGGACCGCGACACCGCGTTCGGCGAGGCGCAGCTGGAGTTCCTTCGCCAAGGCGTGACCGCCGTCGCCGACATGGGCACCACCATCCAGGACTGGCAGGCCTATCGCCGCGCAGGGGACGCAGGCAACTTGCGGATCCGCATCGTCTCCTACGCCAAGGGCGTCGATGCCATGGAACTGATCGGCGGCTCCGGCCCATCGGCCTGGCTCTATGGCGACCGGCTGAAGATCCAGGGCGTGAAACTATACCTCGACGGTGCGCTGGGATCGCGCGGGGCATGGCTGAAAGCGCCCTATGCCGATGCGCCCGAGACATCGGGCCTGCCGCGCATGAACGAGACGCAGCTGGGCAACCTGATGAGCCGCGCCGCGATCGACAACTTCCAGGTCGCGGTGCACGCCATCGGCGACAAGGCCAACGAAACCGCGCTCGACACGATCGCCCAGCTATCCGACACCTACAAGGGCGATCGGCGCTGGCGGATCGAGCATGCGCAAGTGCTTGCCCCCGCCGACATCGCCCGCTTCGTCCAGCACGGCACCATCGCCTCGATGCAGCCGCAGCACCAGGCGAGCGACCGTACGATGGCCGAAGCACGGCTGGGACCGCAGCGGCTGGCAGGAGCCTATGCCTGGAAGTCGGTCGCCGCGACCGGAGCCAGGCTTGCGTTCGGATCGGACACCCCGGTCGAACCGCCCTCGCCCTTCGTCGGCCTCGCCGTCGCGGTAAGCCGCCAGGGGGCGGACGGCCAACCCTCCGGTGGCTGGCAACCGCAGGAACGGCTGACGCTTGCCCAGGCGCTTAGCGCGTACACCAGCGGTGCCGCCTACGCGATGTTCGCCGAGGATCGCCTCGGGCGCATTGCGCGCGGCATGAAGGCCGACTTCCTGTTCGTCGACCGCGATCCGACCACCGCCACGCCGGACGCCCTGCGCCAGACCAAGGTGCTGGAGACATGGATCAACGGCGTGCAGGCCTGGAGCGCGGCGCGGGGCGTGGCGAAGCAGTCGCCGGCTTCGGCACAGCCACGCAAGGACGATGGCGGCCGCTGAGCGGGCCATGTGCAACCTCTACCGCATGACCAGGGGCGTGGCGGAGATCGCCCACCTCTTCGACGTGCTACCGGACGCCGGCGCCAACTTCGCCGAGGAAGTGTACCCCGGCTACACCGGGCTGGTCGTGGCCGAGGGTCGTGCCCGCGCGATGACCTGGGGCTTTCCCCTAGTCCTCAAGGGACGGCAGGGGCAGCCACTCAAGCCCAAGCCCGTGACCAACGCGCGTGAGGACAAATTGCTCACCGGCTTCTGGCTCCCGAGCTTCAAGACCCGGCGTTGCCTGATCCCGGTCACGGCCTGGGCAGAAGCGGAAGGCCGGCGCGGTGCGATGACGCGCACCTGGTACAATGTCGAGGGGCTGGAAACCATGGCGGTCGCGGGCCTGTGGCGGCCTACGCCGGAGTGGGGCGATGCCTATACCATGGTCATGACCGAGGCCTGCTCGCAGATGGTCGAAGTGCACGATCGCATGCCGGTGATCCTTGCGCCCGAACACTGGAAGGTCTGGACCGACGGCTCGGCCGACGACGCGCTGAGGCTGTGCGTGACATGCGACCTGACCTTGCAAGTGGATCGTACGCAGGAACGATGGGCCGGTGAGCCGACGCCGCCGCCCGAGCGCGAGCCGCGGCTGTTCTGATGCTGGCTGCTATTCTGCCGCCGCGCTCTGCGCCGCATCCTCTCGGGCCTTTTCGCGGGCATCGCCGCGTTCGGTGAACCACATCAGGATCAGCGTGCCCTCGAACAGCATGAGCAGCGGGACCGCCAGCAGCAGTTGCGAGATCACGTCGGGCGGAGTCGCCACCGCAGCGACGATGAAGATGCCGACGATGGCATAGCGCCGCGCGCCGATCGTCTGCGCGCGGGTGATGATGCCGGCTCGGTTGAGCAGCATCAGCAGCACCGGCAGCAGGAAGCTGATCCCGAAGGCCAGAATGAACTGCATGACGAGCGCGAGGTAGTCGCCGGTGCCCGGCAGCGCCTCCAGCTTCAAGCCGCCCTTCTGCCCCTCGAACCCAAGGAAGAAGTGGAAGGCGGTGGGCATCACCACGTAGTAGGCCAGCGCCGCGCCCATGGTGAACAGCACCGGGGTCGCGATCAGGAACGGTAAAAAGGCCTTCTTTTCCTTGGCATAGAGCCCCGGCGCGACGAAAGCCCAGATCTGGTTGGCGATGATCGGGAAGCTGACGAAGAACGCGGCGAAGATCGCCACCTTCACCTCGACGAAGAAGGCTTCGTAGAGCTTGGTGTAGATCAGCTTGCCTTCGCCCGGTGGAAAGGCGGCGGTCAGCGGACGCACCAGGAATCCGAAGATCTGGTCGGCGAAGTAGAAGCAGATCGCGAAGGCCACGCCGAAGGCGAACAGCGCGCGCATCAGCCGGGTGCGCAGCTCGATCAGATGGTCGAGCAGCGGCGCCTGGGTGTCGTCGATGTCCTGGATGCGAAAAGGTTTGGCCATCAGCGCCGGCCTGCAGGAAGCGCCATCATGGCGGTGGCAGCGGCAGCTGCGGTTCGGCCTCGTGGCGCGGCTCTGCCGGCTTGGGCGCTTCGAGCGAGGCGAGCGCGGCTTCCGCCGACGTGGGGTACACGGTCGCGGAAGGGGCCATGTCCTCGCCCGAGGGCAGCGTGGGATGCGCCTTCATGATCGCCTCGTTCTGCTCGCGCCACTTGCGCTCCATTTCCTCAAGCTCGGCCTCGCGCACCATGGTGTCGATGCCGGCGCGGAAATGGCCGGAGATGCGGCGCATCTTGCCGATCCAGCGGCCAGCGGTGCGCATGGCCGTGGGCATGTCCTTGGGCCCGATCACGACGACCGCGACGATCACGATCATCAGCATCTCGGATGCACCGACGTCGAACATGGTGTGGCCCCGGCGCGCTTGCGGTCTACGCGCCCGTCTTGTTCTCGTTCGACAGGTGCGTCATGCCCGGCTCCGGAACCGGCACGCCGGTCGCGGGATCGACGATCGTGGCGACGGGCTGCACCGGCGGCTGCGGGGCGATCTGCGCGGGCGGAGGCGGCGCTGCAGGAGACGTGGGCGAGGCATGATCCTTGCTCTCGTCGTTGATGCCTTCCTTGAAGCTTTTGATGCCCTTGCCGAAGTCACCCATGATGTCCGAGATCCGGCCACGGCCGAACAGGATCAGCACGACCAGAAGGACGATGATCCAGTGCCAGAGCGAAAGGCCACCCATAACTGCGACTCCAAGTTCTTGCGCCAGGTGGTGGCGCGGGGCTCATCTAGTGCTTTGTACGCCCGGATGCCAGCACGATCGAAGGCCTTGCACCGAGGTAAGCGGCCCCCATGGCGGCGCGATATGTCTTTCGTGTGACGGAGCACCCGGTTCACTCCTCACCTTCCTCGCTCTTGCTCCCTCCACCCAACGCCAGTTCGATCATCTCGTCATCGACAGGGTCGAGCAGCCCCGCTGCGCGCATCTCGTCGATGCCGGGCAGTTCCTTCAGCGTACCCAGGCCGAAATGGGCCAGGAAATCGGGCGTGGTGGCGTAGATTACCGGCCGGCCCGGCACCTCGCGCCGCCCGGCGACGCGCACCCAGCCCGCTTCCATCAGCACGTCGAGCGTGCCCTTGGCCGTCTGCACGCCGCGGATCGCCTCGATCTCTGCGCGGCTCACGGGCTCGTGATAAGCGACGATCGCCAGTACCTCGGTGGCAGCGCGGCTGAGCGGCCGGACGTGTTCGCGCTCGCGCCGCAGCAGGTGGGCCAGATCGGGAGCGGTCTCGAAGTGCCAACGCCCGCCGCGCTCGACCAGGCGGATGCCGCGACCGGCATAGTGCAGCTGCAGATCGCCCAACGCCGGGCGGACCATCGCACCGCCCAGATGCTGCGAGATCGCATCTGCCGACATCGGTGCCTCGGCCGCGAACAGCGTCGCCTCGACCGCGCGGACGAGGTCGTCGGGTTGGGTCATGGAGCCCACCTCATCCCTCTCCCAAGTGGGGAGAGGTAGCGCAGCTTGGCGGTTCACCGCCTAGCGTAGCTAGGAGAGGGGGTTCGACGCTGGAGAGCGCACAAACCCCTCTCCAACTACGCCTAGGCAGCGAGCTGCCAAGGCTCTGTACCCTCTCCCCGTCCGGGGAGAGGGGCATAGACCGTATCACCGCCCCGCCGCCTTGAGCCTGAGCGGCCCGAACGTCTCCTCCTGCGCCAGCTCCGCCTTGCCGGTTCGCGCCAGTTCGAGCGCGGCGACGAAGCTGGAGGCCAGCGCCGAACGACGCAGGCGCGGGTTGCTCCAGTCGCCATGATTGGCGGGCGGCAGGAAATCCCGCAACTCGATCCACTCGAGCGAGACGCCCAGCATTGAGGAGACCCGCGCGATCGCGCTTTCCAGCGTCATCACCATGCGCTCGCGCACCATGTGGACCACAGGCTCGCTGCGCACCTTCACGTCGGCATAGGCGCGCACGAGATCGAACCACTCGCACTGCCAGCGATTGCGGCGGTCGACCCGCAAACCCTCGGGCGCGCCGCGCAGGAAGACGTCGCGGCCCAGCCGGTCGCGGCCCATGAGCCGCGCCGCGCCTTCGCGCATGGCGCCCAGCCGTGCGAGCCGTAGTTGCAGCCGCAAGGCCAGCTCCTCGGGGCTGGGCTCCTCCTGCTCGTCCTTGGGCAGCAGCAGCGCGGACTTGAGGTACGCCAGCCAGGCCGCCATCACCAGGTAGTCGGCGGCCAGTTCCAGCCGCAGCTCCTCGGCCTCATCGATGTAGCCTAAGTACTGGTCGACCAGTTCCAGGATCGAGATGCGGCGCAAGTCCACCTTCTGCCGCCGCGCGAGATCCAGCAGCAGATCCAGAGGCCCTTCCCAGCCGTCGATCTCGAGGTGGAGCGCCTTCTCGGCAGGCGCGCTGGAGGCCTGCCAGTCGGTGGCAGGCTCGGCGATCATGCGGCGAGCGCCAGCAGCGCGTCCCGCTTGGCGGCAAGCTCGGCCTGAGCGGCGTCGGTCGGCGGCGGCAGATCGAGCGCGTGGGCGAGGCGTTGTGCGGTGCGCTCCGGCATCGTCGGGCAGGCCTTGGCGATCCCGACCATGTCGTCCATCTTCGCCCAGCAGTTGAGCGCGATGTCGCATCCCGCCGCCAATGCCCGCGCCGCATGCTCGGGGACGGAGCCTTGCAGCGCCTGCATGTCGAGATCGTCGGTCAGCAGCAGGCCATCGAAGCCGATGCGGCGGCGGATCACCTCACCCACCACGAAGGGCGAGAGCGTGCCCGGGTTCTGGCCATCCCAAGCCGTGTATCGCACATGCGCGGTCATGCCGACGCGCGCGTGGGACAGGCTGCGGAAGGGGCGCAGGTCCTCCTCCAGCTCGTCCTCGCCGGCAGCGACGGTGGGCAGTTCCTTGTGGCTGTCGGCCATCGCGCGGCCATGGCCGGGGATGTGCTTGATGCAGCCGGTCATCCCTGCCCGCGCCAACCCGTCGAGCGCCGCGCGGCCGAGCGCCGCGACGCGCATCGGCTCCGACCCGAAGGCGCGGTCGCCGATCACGTCGTGGGCGCCAGGCCGGCGCACGTCGATCGAGGGATAGCAGTCGACGGTGATCCCCACCTCGGCGAGATCGAGCCCGAGCGCCTGGGCATTGCAGCGCGCCGCCTCGATCGCGCTCGCCGGAGCAAGTTCGTAGAGGCGGTCGAACGCCTCGCCGGTCGGGTATGCCGGCCAGACCGGCGGCTTCATCCGCGCCACGCGCCCGCCCTCCTGGTCGATGCAGACGAAGAGGCGTTCGCGTCCGTGAATCGCGCGCAGGTCTTCGGTAAGCGCACGGACTTGCGCGCGGCTTTCTATGTTGCGGCCGAACAGGATGTAGCCGGCGGGATCGGCATCGCGGAAGAACGCGCGCTCATCGGCGCTGAGAGCCAGGCCGGACACGCCGAAGATTGCGGGGACCATCAGGCCGGACTCGCAGAAAAGCGCCGGACTCGCAAGTTTGGCGCAAGGCGATGTGCACAAGCCAGACGCCAATAGCGTGCGCCCGACAGATCCTCCCCTGCAAGGGGAGGGGGACCGCTCGCGGAGCGAGTGGTGGAGGGGTGTAACCCTCTCGGTCGTTCACGATACGAGCGGTGACACCCCTCCGTCACGCCTTTCAGGCGCGCCACCTCCCCTTGCAGGGGAGGATCTGGAGTTGACTCAACGCTTCACCTGGCAGCTCAGCCCGGCCGCCTTCAATGTCCCGCACAGCCGGTTCGCCGCCGCCGCGTCGCCAGGCACTGCCTGCAGGCGATAGACCGTGCCGATGTCCGCGCGGCCCTCGACGATGCGGTGCTTCACACTGGCCAATGCCTCGTACTGCGAAGACAGCCGCGTCCAGCCCGCTTCCGCCGATTCGCGGTTGGAGTAGGCGCCGACCTGCACCCCGACGCCGCTCACGTCCGCGGGCGCGGCTTCGCTGGCGGCGGCGCTTGGCGATGCCGCAGCCTTGGGCGTGGGCGCCGGAGCCGGGGCATCGCTGCCCATACGCACCTGCCGCGTCTGGCCTTCCGCCACCGCGAAGCTGGTGTCGCCGGTGCCGGCCACCACTTCGCCGCCGGGGTTGGCCGGCTTGGTCTTGTAAGGCGCCGCGGGTGCCTGGATCGTCTCGCCATCGGCGACGAGCGTCGTGTCGGGCCTGTCGCGCTGCAGCCACCAGATGCCGCCGACGATCAGCGCCAGCGCCGCCAGACCCAGCAGCACCAGCGCGATCAGCTGGCCGGTGTTGGAGCCGGCATCCTCGTAGTCGTCGTCATCCCCTTCCAGCCAGGGCAGGCGCACGTCCTCTTCGCCGAGGTCGAGCTCGCCGGTCTCTTCGAAACGGCTGTCGAAAGGGCGCTGGTCGGCGCCGGACGTGGGTGCCGCAGTGCCGTCCCCGTGCTGAAAACCGGGCTCCTCTCGCCCGCCCTCTCCTGGAAACGACATCGCCATCCTCACATTTCCTCCACTGCCTCGACGCCGAGCAGGGCCAGGCCGTTGCGTATCAGCTGCCCGATCTGGGTCGCAAGGAAAAGCCTAGCGGAGGTAAGGTTACCATCTTGTGCCACGATGAAGCGCTTTTCCGGCCGATCGTTGCCGACGTTCCAGTAACCATGGAATGCCGCCGCGAGATCCTGCAGGAAGAAGGCCATGCGATGCGCCTCGCGTGCGGACGCCGCCGCTTCGACGATGCGGGGAAACTGCGCCGCAAGCTTGATGAGCTCCAGCTCCTCCTCACCCAGTAGCTCGACGTGTTCGCCCGATGGCGCGAAGCCTTCGGCCGCGCCCTTGCGCAGGGTCGAGCTGACGCGGGCATGCGCGTACTGCACGTAGAAGACGGGATTGTCCTTGGAGGCTTCGACCACCTTGGCGAAGTCGAAGTCCATCTGCGCCTCGGGCTTGCGCGTCAGCATGGTGAAGCGCACCACGTCCTTGCCCACTTCGCGCACGACGTCGGCCAGCGTCACGAAGTTGCCGGAACGCTTGCTCATCTTCACCGGCTCGCCGTTGCGCAGCAGCTGCACCATCTGGACCAGCTTGATTTCGAACGGGGTGGGTTCCCCGTCGGCACCGGTCATGGCGGCGACCGCGGCCTTGATCCGCTTGACCGTGCCGGCGTGGTCGGCGCCCCAGATGTCGACCAGCGCGTCGGCGCTCTGGGCCTTCTGGTAGTGGTACGCGAGATCGGCGCCGAAGTAGGTCCAGCTGCCGTCGGACTTGCGGATGGGGCGATCCTGGTCGTCGCCGAACCGGGTGGAACGGAACAGCGGCAGCTCGACCGGCTCCCAATCCTCCAGCGTCTTGCCCTTGGGCGCTTCGAGCACGCCGTCGTAGACGAGCCCGCGCGAGCGCAGGAACGCCTCGGCCTCTTCGGGCTTGCCGGCGGCTTGCAGCTCCGCCTCGGACGAGAACAAGTCGTGCTCGATGCCGAGCAGCGCCAGGTCCTGCTTGATCATCACCAGCATGGCGGCGACTGCCCGCTCGCGGAACAGCAGCAGCCAGTCCGTTTCGGGCGCCGAGGCGTAGGTGGCGCCGAACTCGGCGGCGAGTTCCTGGCCGATCGGCACGAGGTAGTCGCCGGGATAGAGCCCTTCCGGGATCGTCAACGTCTCACCCAGCGCCTCGCGATACCGCAAGTGCGCCGAGCGGGCGAGCACGTCGACTTGCGCGCCGGCATCGTTGACATAGTATTCGCGCGTGACCTTGTGCCCGGCGAACTCGAGCAGCGTGCATAGCGCATCGCCGACGACCGCGCCGCGGCAATGGCCCATGTGCATCGGACCGGTCGGATTCGCCGAGACGTACTCGACATTGACGACGCTGCCCCCACCCATGTCCGAGCGGCCATAGTCGGCGCCCAGCTCGGCGATCGTGCGCAGCTCGGCAACCCAGGCGGCGGGCGCAAGGCGCAGGTTGATGAAGCCTGGCCCGGCGATCTCGGCGCCGGTCACGTTCGGCAGCTTCGTGAGTTCGCCGACCAGCGCCTCGGCCAGGTCGCGCGGCTTCATGCCGGCGGGCTTGGCCAGCACCATCGCGGCGTTGGTGGCCAGATCGCCGTGGGAAGGATCGCGCGGCGGCTCGACCGTGATCGCCCCTCGCTTCAGACCGCCGGGCAGAGTGCCCGCCGCTTCCAGCGCATCGAGCGCGATGGCAAGGTGGCCGGTGAAGGCCGCGTAGAGGGTCTGGTTCGCATCGGTCATAGCGCCGCGCGGTTAGCGGGTTTGCGGCGCGAAGGGAACTGCGATGGCTTAGTGGCTGATCACGTCGCCCTGCCAGTCCTCGCGGCCGTGGCGGATGCGCTGGATGATAACCTCGCCCCGATCGCCCACATCGTAAACTATCAGGTGTGATCGATATCGGTAAACGCGGGTGGGAGGATCGACCTCAGTGCGCAATCGTGCAGCGTGCGGGTAACTCGCCAGGAAATCGAACGTGGCGAACAGGCCTTCGTAGTAGGCATCGGCCGCGGACAGACCGAACGTGACTACGCCATTCTCGTACAAGCGATCGATATCGATGAACGCTTCGGTCGACAGCAGGAAGCCTGGCACCCGTCAGGCCTCGATGCCGACCCTTGCCAAAACCCGAGCACGAATGCTCTCCATAGTCTCGTCGCTGATCCCGCTCGCACGGCCTTCATCCACAAGCCGCTGCATGTTCGCGATCTTCTCCAGTCGCACCTGGTCACGCCTGATCAGGTCTCGGACGTAGTCGCTCGCGTTGCTGTACCGCCCGTCATGGGATTGAGCCTCGACCCAGCTCTTCATCTGGTCGGGTAGCGAGATGTTCATCGTAGCCATGACGGAAAGATCGTGCTTTTGGCAAACTTTGTCAATCGACCGCCCCCCTGTCGCCCAGCGCCATTATGCAGTAACGGCGCGCCATGCCTCAGATCGAGTCCCCCAAGACCTACCCCACCAGCTACCGGGTCAAGAGCTTCGGCTGTCAGATGAACGTCTATGACGGCGAGCGCATGGCCGAACTGCTTGGCAGCCAGGGCCTGACGGCCGCACCGGATGGCGTCGACGCCGACCTCGTCGTGCTCAACACCTGCCACATCCGCGAGAAGGCGGCGGAGAAGGTCTACTCCGACATCGGCCGGCTCAAGCGCGAGGACGGCACATCGCCGCTGATCGCGGTGGCAGGCTGCGTCGCGCAGGCCGAGGGCGAGGAGATCATGGCGCGCGCGCCCTCGGTCAAGATGGTGGTGGGCCCGCAAGCCTATCATCGCCTGCCCGAGATGGTGCGCGAGGCGGCGGCCGGTCGCCGCTCGACCGATACCGACATGCCGGCAGAGACGAAGTTCGGGCACCTGCCCGCCCGGCGCCGCTCGGGGCCGAGCGCCTTTCTCACCGTGCAGGAAGGCTGCGACAAGTTCTGCACCTATTGCGTGGTGCCCTATACACGCGGCGCCGAAGTCTCGCGGCCTCATGCCGACCTGATCGTCGAGGCGCGGCGGCTGGTCGACGGCGGCGCGCGCGAGATCACGCTGCTGGGCCAGAACGTCAATGCCTGGACGGGCGAGGATGCGAAGGGTCGGCTGGTCGGGCTCGACGGCTTGATCCGCGACCTGGCCGCGATCGCGGATCTCGCGCGCATCCGCTACACCACCAGCCACCCCAACGACATGACGGCCGGCCTGATCGAGGCGCATGCCAGCGAGGCGAAGCTGATGCCGTTCCTGCACTTGCCGGTGCAGTCGGGCTCGGACCGCGTGCTCAAGGCGATGAACCGCAGCCATACCGCCGAGAGCTACCTGCGCATCCTCGAACAGGTCCGCGCGGCACGACCCGACCTCGCCTTGTCGGGCGACTTCATCGTCGGTTTCCCGGGCGAAACCGAGGCCGAGTTCGAGGAAACGCTGCGACTGGTCGAAGCGGTCGGCTATGCGCAGTGCTTCAGCTTCAAGTACTCGCCCCGCCCCGGAACGCCGGCGGCGACGATGGACGGTCAAGTCGCGCCCGAGGTGATGGACGAGCGACTGCAGCGCCTGCAGGGAGCGCTCAACGTCACGCAGCTCGCCTTCAACCGGGCAAGCCTGGGCCGCTCATGCGACGTGCTGGTGGAGCGTCGCGGCAAGCTGCCGGGTCAGTGGCTGGGCAAGTCGCCGTGGCTGCAATCGGTGCACTTCACCGGCGAGGCAGCGATCGGCGATCTGGTCCGCGTGGACCTGGTGGATGCGGGGCCGAACTCGCTATCGGGTCGGCTCGCGCTGCAAGTGGCCGCTTGAAGCATCTTGGCTCGCCGCCCCGGCGAAGGCGGGGGCGGACGAGCCAAGGCACGGCGGCGAAGGCTTTAGCCCCCGCCGCGGTTCCACCGCTTACCAGAAGAAGCGATTGTAGACCTGCAGGACGCGGCCGGTGCGCATGTTCACCAGGACCACGTCGTTGCCGTAGCGCACCCAACGGGCGTTGCGGCCGGGGTTGGGCAGGCGATAGTTGCTGTAGTTGTTCACCCAGTAGCGGTTGCCGTAATACTGCGGCTGGAACTGGTAGCCGACCGCGATGGGACGGTAGGCATAGCCGCGCGGACCCTGGTAGGCCGGGCGGCGGAAGGCGTTGCGGTTGGTGCGGCGGTAGTCGCGCCAGTCCTCGCGCACCTCGCGGCGAGAATCACGCACCTCGCGGCGCGCCTCGCGGATGTCGCCCCGGTCGCCATAGCGCTGCGCGTCGCGCAGGTCGCGCTGGTCGCGGCGCAGTTCGCGTTCGCTCTGACGGACTTCTCGCGCGCTTTGCGCCTGGGCCGCGATCGGGACGAGCGTGGCGGGAACCAGCGTGCTTGCCGCCAGCGCGGCCATGATGATCTTACGCATTGCGTCTCTCCATAATCGGCGCCCGACTGACTGGCGCTGCGATGAGGAACATGACCTCTCCTCGCTGAACCGGTCGGGAACCGTGCCTTCAGGAATAATGCAGAAGTGTCGCACCCTGTATCGGGTTGCATGAACGCGCCGTTCAGCGAACCGCCGCCGCGATTGTGGACAGATGGGCGCGCCGGTCCTTGCGCAAGTCGCCGCGAAGTCTCAAATTGGCGGCAGACAATGGCGCTTTCACATGAAAGGAGCGCATGGCCCGAAAGTCAGCGCAGCGTCCGGAGATGACGCAGTTCAGGCCCGACCACCCAGCGCGGCGGGCTCGTGTCGAAGTGGATTTCGACCAACCCGCGCTGCTCGGGACCTTGTTCGGCCAGTTCGACGCCAACCTCGTCCAGGTTGAGAACCGGCTTGGCGTCTATATCGCCGCACGCGGCAACCGCATCCAGATCGAGGGCTCGGAAGATGCCGTGTCCCGCGCGCGCGAAACCCTGACGGGAATGTACCACCGGCTGGAGCAGGGCCACGACCTTGATTCCGGCGCTATCGAATCGCTGATCACCATGTCCGCAGAACCGACCCTGGAAGGGATCATCACCGGCGACGCCGCGCTCGGCACGCCGCCGATCATGATCCGGACTCGCAAGAAGACCATCGTCCCGCGCTCCGCGACGCAGATCGAGTACATGCGCTCGCTTGCCAAGGCGGACATCATCTTCGCGCTGGGGCCGGCGGGCACCGGCAAGACCTATGTCGCGGTGGCGCAGGCGGTCAGCCAGCTGATGACCGGCTCGGTGCAGCGCCTGATCCTCAGCCGTCCGGCGGTGGAGGCGGGCGAGAAGCTGGGCTTCCTCCCCGGCGACATGAAGGACAAGGTCGACCCCTACCTGCGCCCCTTGTACGACGCGCTCTACGACTGCATGCCGCCCGAGCAGGTCGAGCGGCGCCTCGCCAGCGGCGAGATCGAGATCGCCCCGATCGCCTTCATGCGCGGCCGCACTCTCGCCGACGCCTTCGTCATCCTCGACGAAGCGCAGAACACCACGCGCGAGCAGATGAAGATGTTCCTCACCCGCTTCGGCCAGAACAGCCGCATGGTCGTGTGCGGCGACCCGCGCCAGGTCGACATCCCCGGCGGCGATCGCATGAGCGGCCTGGCCGATGCGGTCACGCGGCTGGAGGGGGTCGAGGGAATCGACGTGACGCGGTTCACCTCGGCGGATGTGGTGCGCCATCCGATCGTCGGGCGGATTGTGGATGCCTACGAGGGTGGGGAGTAGCGGCAAGTAAGCGGGGCCCCCGCCTTCGCGGGGGCGACGATACTGAGGTCCACTTAAGTCCGTCGCCCCCGCGAAGGCGGGGGCCCCGCTTGTTCTTCTCAGAGGTCAGCAATGCAGAGGGGCGGCTGGGTCTACATGATGAGCGACCGCTACCGAGGCGGCATCTACACCGGCGTCACTGCGAACCTGCAAGCCCGCATCTACCAGCATCGCGAAGGTCGCGGTTCCCAATTCGTGCGGGAGAACGGATTTACGCGACTGGTCTTTGCAGAACCTCACGATGAGATCGAACCGGCGATCTTGCGTGAGAAGCGGATCAAGAAGTGGCGGCGGGAGTGGAAGATCAGGCTGATCGAGACGATGAACCCTGACTGGGACGATCTGTGGGATCAACTCGGCGGCGTGCTGCGCTGAAGAGAAGCGGGGTCCCCGCCTACGCGGGGCCGACGAGATGATGGCCTAAAAGTCCGTCGCCCCCGCGAAGGCGGGGGCCCCGCTTCCTTTGTTCCCGCACGAGCGGTACGAGCAAGCCATGAACCTCGAAACCGACGTCGAAGCACCCTGGCCAGCCGCCACCGACTGGGAATCCCTCGCCACCCGTGCTGCCGCGGCCGCTGCGCAAGTGGCCGAGGAACTCGCCCACCCGCGCCTTACCGCCAGCGTGCTGTTCACCTCGGACGAGGACGTTCACGCCCTCAACGCCGAGTGGCGCGGCAAGGACAAGCCGACCAACGTGCTCTCCTTCCCCATGCTGGAGCGCTCGGACCTCATCGACCTCGTCCCTAGCGGACCGCCCGAACTGATCGGCGATATCGCCCTCGCTTACGGGACATGCGCCCGCGAGGCCGAGGAGAAGGGCATCGCCATCGAAGCGCATGCCGCGCACCTCATCGTCCATGGACTGCTCCATCTCGCCGGCTACGATCACGAAACCGGCGACGAAGACGCCGAAGCAATGGAAGCGCTCGAAACAAAGGCTCTTGCGGTGATGGGCCTGGCGGACCCATATGGCCGCGACGTTGCAACTGACAGGGGCTGAATCACACGATGGCCGAGAATGGCCGCCACACCGACTCCGGACAGGGAGATCCGGACAGTAGTGGCTCGATCTGGCGGGTGATCCGCCGGATGTTCGTCTCCGATGTCGACCAGTCGCTGCGCTCGCAGATCGAGGACGTCATCAACGAGCACGAAGGCGAGGACAGCCAGGACCAGAGCGGCGACCTCTCGCCGCTCGAGCGCCAGATGCTGCGCAACCTGCTCCACTTCTCCGAGCACGACGCCGACGACGTCGCCGTGCCGCGCGGCGACATCATCGCCATACCCGCATCGGCCAGCTGGGACGAAGTGGTCGAGGCCTTCGCCGAGCACGGGCACAGCCGCATGCCCGTCTACGGCGAGTCGCTCGACGAGGTGCGCGGCATGATCCACATCAAGGACGTGTTCCCCATTCTCGCGCGCGGCAACGTGCCGCCGGTGGACTGGACGACGCTGCTGCGCCAGCCGCTGTTCGTGCCGCAGGCGCGCGGCGCGCTCGACGTGCTGGCCGACATGCGCGCCAAGCGCATCCATCTGGCGGTAGTGATCGACGAGTATTCCGGCACGGACGGCATCATCACCATCGAGGACCTGGTCGAGGAGATCGTCGGCGAGATCGAGGACGAGCACGACGACGCGCCCGAAATCCTGCTGGTCGCGCTGGAGGACGGCATGTGGGACGCGGACGCCCGGCTGGAGCTGGAGGAGGTTGCGGAGAAGATCGACCCCCGCCTTGCCGAAGTGGAGGAAGCCGTCGATACTCTGGGCGGCCTCGCCTTCGTGCTGGCCGAGCAAGTGCCCCAGGTCGGCCAGATCCTGGAGCATGAGAGCGGCTGGCGCCTGGAGGTCACCCAAGGCAACGAACGCCACGTAAGCCGGCTGCGGCTGCACCCGCCGGTCGAAGCGATGGCCGACCGAAGTGAGGGAGAGTGACCCTGAATAGCCCGACCGGCACGTCCCGGCGAACCCTGGGCCGAGTCCTGCCCGAACCGGCGGTCCGGTGGTAGTTCGCCGCCTTCCCCCCTTGCGCGCGCTCGAGGCGTTCGTGCGCGTGGTCCGGCTAGGCTCGGCCAAGGCGGCGGCGAGCGAGCTGGCGCTGTCGCCCTCCGCGCTGTCGCGGCGCGTGGCCGCGCTTGAGGACTTCACCGGCAAGCGGCTGTTCACCCGCCAGCACCAGTCGATGAAGCTGACCGATGAAGGCCACGCCTTCTACAACGCCATCGCCCCCAAGCTGGAGGAGCTGGCCGAGGCGGTCGAGGCGCAGATCGATCGCGGCCAGGTCCTGCGCCTGCACCTGGGCGTGCCCTCGCTGTTCGGCGGCCAGCGGCTGTTCCCGCGCCTGCCCGAACTGCGCAAGCTGCATCCGCGCCTGCACATCGACATCGAGACCGGCCCCAACCTGGAGTCTCAGGTCGGCGACTCTCTCGACTGCGCGATCATCCTCGCCAAGGCGCCCGATCCCGCCTTCTATTCGGTGCAGCTGGACCACAACAAGGTCTACGCGATCGTCTCGAAGCAGGTCGCCAAGGAACTGGGCGAGGTGCCCGACCAGGCCAAGCTTTCGCGCCAGACGATCCTGATCCACAACGACCTGCCCGACAGCTTCGATGCCTGGAAGGCGGCGCTCGGCATGAAGAAGCTGGAGCCTGCTTCGGTCGACCGCTTCAACTCGGGCCAGCTGGTGCTCGAAGCGGCCGCGCAAGGCCTCGGCATCGCCATCATGCACGACGACCACTTCCGCCGTGCGGGCGACGATCGGCTGGCGGTGCTCTACGACATCGATGTCGAAAGCCCCTACCGCTACTGGTTCATCTGCCGCCAGAAGGACCTGGAAAGCCGTCCGGTGAAGATCTTCCACGAGTGGCTGCTGAAGGCGGGCTTGTAGAGCGCCGGCCTCACCCGTCACGCGTACTCACACGCCGCTTGTCGATCCGCGCACCACGGGCCTATCACCTGCACCCGGAATAACGACACAGGGAACATCATGGCTCGACGTACGCTCGCCCTCGGCCTGGCCGGCAGTGCCGCGCTCCTCGTCCTGACCGCAGCTGCGCCGCCGCCACCGCCGCCGTTTCCCGCCGGCACCACCTCGGACAGCATCCAGGGCCAGCAGGTCGCCGACCCCTATCGGGAGCTGGAGAACGCGGCCGATCCCAAGGTCACGGCGTGGAGCGAGGCGCAGAACCAGCGCACGCGCGCCTACCTCGATGCGCTGCCGGGCCGGGCCGCCGTGGCCGCCAAGCTGACGCGCATGTTCAAGGATCGCTCGCCCGCGTTCTCCGGCCTGCACCACGCCGGCGACCGGACCTTCGCGGCCTATACCGACCCGGCGCTGCAGCAGACGATGCTGGTGACGCTGAACGGCGCCGCCGATCCGGCGACACGCAAGCCGCTGGTCGATCCCAACACCATGGACCCGAGCGGCCACACCGCGATCGACTGGTTCGTGCCCTCGCCCGACGGCAGCAAGGTCGCGGTCTCGATCTCGCAGAACGGCAGCGAGGACGGCACGCTGCACATCTACGACGCCGCGACCGGCAAGGAGGTCGAGGCGCCGATAGACCGCGTGCAGTTCCCCACCGCTGGTGGCTCGCTCGCCTGGACCGCGGACGGCAAAGGTTTCTGGTATACGCGCTTTCCCGATCGCAAGACCAGTCCCGAGACCGAGTGGCACTTCAACCAGAACGCCTACCTGCACGTGCTCGCCACGCCGGTGACGCAGGACAAGTTGGTGCTGAGCGGCAAGGACGGCATTCCCCGCACGGCCGAGATCTTCCTCAGCAATGCGGAGCATGGCCAGGCGGCGCTCGCCTCCGTGCAGTGGGGCGATGGCGGCCAGTGGCTGCACTATGTGCTGACGCCCGATGGCAAGGCGCGCAAGATCGCCGAGTACGAGGACCGTGTGATCGGTGGCGCGGTGATCGCGCGGGACGGCACGGTCTATGGCGTCTCGCGCAAGGATGCGCCGATGGGCAAGGTCGTGAAGCTCGCCGCGCCATACACCGGCGGTTTCGCCAAGGCGCAGGCGATCGTGCCGGCGCGCACCGATGCGGCGATCGTCGACGGCGGCCAGTCGGACGAGCCGCTGGTGCTGGCCAACGGCAAGCTGTTCGTCACCCGCATCGCCGGCGGGCCGAACTCGGTCGGCATCTATGACCTCGCCAGCAAGGACCTGGGTGCGCTGGACGTGCCGCCGGTCTCCTCCGTCAGCAACATCGTCGCGCTGCCTGGCGGAGACGTGCTCTACGACGTCAATGGCTACACGCAGCCGCCCCATTACTTGCGATGGAGTGCGGCGACGATGAAATCGACGCCGACCGCGATCCGGATGACCACCTCGGTGTCCTACGCCGATACCGAAGTGAAGCAGATCTTCGCCACCTCCAAGGACGGCACCAAGGTTCCGGTCACGCTGGTGATGAAGAAAGGCACCAGGCTCGACGGCAAGAACCCGCTGCTGCTCTACGGCTACGGCGGATACGGCGTGAACATGTCGCCGGGCTTCTCTGCGGCGCGCACGCGCATGCTGCTCGATGGGGGCATGATCTACGCGCTCGCCAACATCCGCGGCGGCGGCGAGTATGGCGAGACCTGGCACCAGCAGGGCATGCTGACCAAGAAGCAGAACGTGTTCGACGACTTCACCGCGGCCGCGCAGACGCTGATCGCGCAAGGCTACACCAGCCGCGACAAGCTGGCGCTGCAGGGCGGCTCCAACGGTGGCCTGCTGATGGGGGCGCAGATCACCCAGCATCCGGACCTCGCCAAGGCGGTGATCGCCCAGGTGGGCATCTACGACATGCTGCGCGTCGAACTCGATCCCAACGGTGCGTTCAACGTCACCGAGTTCGGCACGGTGAAGGATCCGGCGCAGTTCAAGGCGCTCTACGCCTACTCGCCCTACCATCACGTGGTGAAGGGCACTGCCTACCCAGCGGTGCTGCTGATGACCGGCGCCAACGACGGGCGCGTGAACCCGTTCCACTCGCGCAAGTTCGCCGCGGCGCTGCAGGCGGCGACATCGTCCAAGGCGCCGATCCTGCTGCGTACCTCGGCGAGCTCGGGCCATGGCCAGGGCTCGTCGCTGGACGAAGTGATCGCGCAGCAGACCGACATGACGATGTTCCTGTTCGACCAGCTCGGCGTCGATGCGGCGAAGGCGGCGGCGGCGAAGTAGAGTCAGTGCGCTCTCATCCGATCCGGATGGGAGCGCAGCGGCTGCGGCCTCGCGCAGCCGGCCAAGCTAAGGCTTCGGCGTCGCTGTCGCGGTCGGCAACGGCTGGGGCACCGGCGCGGGCTGCAGCGCGGACTTCGAACGGCGTTCCCGCTTGAGGCGACCGCTGTGCTTCTGCGCCTCCTTGCGCGCATCCAGCTTTTCCGACTGCGCCACGACCTGGGCTTGCGCGGTCGGCGTGGGCGGGAGTCCCCAATTCAGATTGGCGACCTCACCTGCCGGCTGGATCAGCTTGTTGGTCAAAACAGACGCCTTGGCCCCGGGGTCTGTCTTCGCCGCGATCCAGGTGACGCAAGCCGCGAGATCGCGAATGGCATGCGCCTTGACCCCGCTCTCGGTAGGGCGGCAGTTGATGATCAGCATGTCCTGGCGCACCGGCATCGAGCGGCTGCGCAGGACTTCCAGGATATCTCCCCGCTCCGAGATCGCGACGCGCCGGTTCGCGTTGGGCTGGATCAAGGTGTAGCGCGGCGAGGTGTTGAACACGAAAGCGTCAACGCCCGGGTTCTCCAATGAGACCTGGATGGCGATCGCACCGCCCAGCGAGTGTCCCGTGACGGCGATCGGCACACCCTTGCCACCGTTCGCATCGAGCCTCGCGCGCTCTTCCCTGTAGAGTTCCAGGCCCTGCTCGCGCTGGGTGCCGCCCAGGTTGCCATAGAACCAGTCGGCCAGTTGCTTGGTGTCGGTGCCACGAAAGGCGATGACCCGGCGCTCCAGCGCACCTGCGCTGTTGCGCTTGTCGTAGACGGCGTAGTTGAAACCGTGCGTCTTCAACTTGGCTTCGGCCTTGCGGATCGGCTTCAGCTTGGCCTTCGCGGCCTCGTCACCGGCGGCGGCGGCGCGCTCCAGATCGCAGATGTCCTGCGTGGGCAGGCGGCGCACCACGGTGTATCCGGGCGGCAGATCGAAGATGTCGTTATCGTCGCAGTAGGCGTTCGTGGCCAATTGGCCATAAGGCCACAAGACTGTGGCAGCATCGCGGGTAAAGCCGCACCAGCCGCCGCCCTGGTCGACACACGGCCCATGCGCCTGCGTCAGGTCAGGCAGGGGGGCCTTGGTCACGACGCAGCCACCCAGCAAGGTGGCAATGGCGGTAGCGGCGAAGAAGCGGGAAGGTGCGAGCATCGGCAGCGTATCTGCCAGAGCTATGACATGTCCGCCAGTGCCCGCATGGACCAGGATCGTCCTGTTCCGGGGCTGCCGCGCGGGAATCGACGTCGACCCGGGCTGGCCCGGGTCGACGTATCGGGGATCAGCCTTCGGTGACGGTCGCCTTGACGATCTGGCCGGGCTCGCGCGGCGGCTCGCCCTTGGGCAGAGCGTCGACGTTTTCCATGCCTTCGACGACCTGGCCCCAGACGGTGTATTGCTTGTCGAGGAAGGTCGCATCGTCGAACACGATGAAGAACTGGCTGTTGGCCGAGTTGGGCGCGCTGGTGCGGGCCATCGAGCACACGCCGCGCACGTGCGGCTCGGCATTGAACTCGGCCTTGAGGTCGGGCTTGTCGGAGCCGCCGGTGCCGGTGCCGTTGGGGCAGCCGCCCTGCGCCATGAAGCCATCGATCACGCGGTGGAACTTCACGCCGTCGTAGAAGCCCTCGCTGGCGAGCTCCTTGATCCGCTCGACATGGCCGGGCGCGAGGTCGGGGCGCAGCTTGATCTTCACGTCGCCAGTGGTCAGCTGCAGGTTCAGGTATTCGTCGGCCATGGGAGTCTCCTGTAGGTCGGCCGTGCATATAGGGGCTGTGCCGGCGATGTCACCTTTGCTCCGCGCATGACACCGCCGCTGCACCGCACCATCGGCGGTTGCTTTTGAAGCCCACCCGCGTAGACCGCTGACCAATGGCAGCAGAGCATCTCGAGGACGAACTGGTCGAAGGCGTGAGCCACGCCGACGACGCGTCTTCCGAGAACGAGCACCACGACGAGGACAACCGGCTGAAGCCCGAGTTCCTGCGCAACGTCCGCGACGCGCTGGAGGACGAGGACTTCGATCGCGTCTACAACCTCGTCGAGCCGCTGCATCCGGCCGACATCGCAGACTTGTTCGAGCTATTCGACGAGAACCAGCGCCTCGACCTCGCCCGCGCGATCAGCGACCTGATGGGCGTCGAGGTGATCGCCGAGCTGAACGACTGGGTGCGCGAGGCGCTGCTCGACGGCCTGCCCGCCGACGTCGTCGCCGAGATCGCCGAGCAGCTCGACACCGACGATGCCGTCGCGATGATCGAGGATCTCGACCGCGAGGACCAGCAGGCTGTCTTGGCCGAGCTCGATCCCGAGGACCGCGCGGCGATCGAGGCCGCGCTCGCCTATCCCGACGAGTCCGCCGGCCGCTTGATGAGCCGCGAATTCGTGGCGGTGCCGGAGTCGATGTCGGTGGGCGACCTCATCGATTTCCTGCGCGAACAGCGCCACCTTCCCACCGATTTCTGGGAGGTGTTCATCGTCGATCATCTGCACCATCCGATCGGGACTTGCCTGCTTTCCTGGATCCTGCGCACGCCCCGCTCGATCCCGCTGGCCGACGTGATGAAGCGCGAGCAGACGCTGATCCCGGTCATGATGGATCAGGAAGAGGTCGCGCTCCGCTTCCAGAAGTACGCGCTGATCTCGGCCGCGGTGGTCGATGAATCCGGGCGGCTGGTCGGTCAGATCACCGTCGACGACGTGGTCCACATCATCCAGGAGGAAGCGGGCGAGGACGCGCTGCTGCTCTCGGGTGCGGGCGACGGTGACATCAACGAGCCGATTCTGCTCACCGTGCGCACTCGCCTGATCTGGCTGGTGGTGAACCTGGGCACGGCGATGATCGCCGCCTCGGTGGTCGGGCTGTTCCAGGGCGCGATCGCCAAGCTGGCGCTGCTGGCGGTGCTGATGCCGATCGTGTCTGGCATGGGCGGCAATGCCGGCACCCAGACCCTGGCGGTGGCCGTGCGCGCGCTGGCGACCAATCAGCTCACCAGTTCCAACACCAAACGGATGATCTGGCGCGAGTTGCGGATCGCGATGACGAACGGCGCAGTGCTTGGCGTGCTGATCGGCGTGGGCACCACCCTGATTTTCGGCAACCCGTTGCTGGGTGCGGTGATCGCCATGGCCATGGTCATCAACAACCTGATCGCGGGCCTCGCCGGGATCCTGGTGCCGGTGACGCTCGACCGGTTCAACGTCGATCCGGCGGTGTCGTCCGCGGTGTTCGTGACCATGGCGACGGACGTGATGGGTTTCTTCAGCTTCCTCGGCCTGGCGGTGCTCACGGGCCTCGCTTGAGGCCGTCTTGGATCCTCCCCTGCAAGGGGAGGTGGCAGACGCGAAGCGGCTGACGGAGGGGTGTAACCCTCTCAACTGCGCGATACGCCGGCGGTGACATCCCTCCACCACTCGCTGCGCGAGCGATCCCCTTCCCCTTGCAGGGGAGGATCTCGGGCAGCTTCAAAACCGCCTTGTCGGCTCTACATACTCCAGATGCCCCTCCACATGACCAAGATTGCCTACGGAGCCGAGAGCCCGGCCAGCCTCAAGGCCTGGCTGGAGAGCCATCCGCATGAGGCGCTGATGACCACCCGCTACCTGCCCAAGCGGCACGAGGAGATGGCGGGCGGCTCGCTCTACTGGATTTTCGAGCATGTGCTGATCGGCCGCTCGCCGTTGCTCGGGTTCGACCAGCGCGAGGACGGGCGCTGGCACATCCGGCTCGAACCCAGGTTGATCGCGGTGCACACCCGACCGCGACGCGCGCACCAGGGCTGGCGCTATCTCGACCCGGAGGACGCCCCGCGCGACCTGGGCGATGGGGAAGACGCCGGCGACGTGCTGCCCGCGCGGCTCGTCGGCGAGCTGGCGAAGCTAGGGCTGGTCTAGGTTCCTCGCCGGTACGGGGAGGTTGCGCGCGCGAAGCGCGTGACGGAAGGGGCCTGCGCCGATACGCAACACGTGCCGGGGAGGAACCATCGTCACGCCAGGACCCGTGCATCCTCCAGGATCATGTCCGCCGCCTTCTCGCCCACCATGATCGAGGGCGCGTTGGTGTTGGCCGCGGGCATCACCGGCATGATCGAGGCATCCGCCACGCGCAGTCGATCCACCCCGCGCACCCGCAGCCGCGGATCGACGACCGAGCCTGCATCCCCGCCCATGCGGCAGGTCGCCACGGGGTGATAGCCGATCCCGGCCGAGTTGCGGATCGCCTGCTCCCACTCGCCATCGCTCATCGGCATCGGCGAAGGCGCGAGCGGGGCGACGACGTGCCTGGCCAGCGCCGGCATGCGGAAGATCTCCTGCACTTTCTTGGTCCCGGCGATCAGCGCCGCGATATCGGCCTCGCTGCCGAGCAGGCGATGGTCGATCACCGGCTTGTCCGCCGGATCGGCACTGCGCAGGCGGATCTCGCCCCGGCTCTGCGGCTTGGCGACGTTGGCGAAGACCACCACCGCGGGCACCTCATGCGGTTTGCGAGTCGCCGCGTTGTTCGCCATCAGCCCGAACGAGAGCTTGATGTCGGGGAAATCCAGCTCGGGGCGCGAACGCAAGTAGGCCATCGCCTCCACCGGCGCGATCGTCATCAAGCCGCTGCTGCTCACCACGTAGCGCAGGAACTCGCGCGCGAGAGTGACCGGCTTCATAAGCATGTTCCAAGTCGGCGTATCCACCTGGAAGACCGAGTGGAAGCTCGCATGCTCCTGCAGGTTGCGCCCGACTTCGGGCATAACGCGCACGACTTCGATGCCGAGCGCCTGCAACTGCTCGGTCGGTCCCAGCCCGGAACGCATCAGCACCGCGGGCGATTGCAGCGCGCCGGCGCTGACGATCACCTCGCCGCGCGCCAGGACGGTATGCGCCTTTCCGTCCTGGCGATAGCGAACGCCGGTGGCGCGGCCGCCCTCGATCATGACCTTGTCGACCAGTGCGCCGGTGACCACGCTCAGGTTCGGCCGCTTGCGTGCGTCGTCGAGAAACGCGCGCGCGGCGCTGGAACGCTGGCCGCCTGCCTGCGTGACCAGCATGGTGAAGGCGCCGTCGACATCGCCGGCGCAGTAGTCCTCCACGTGACGCAGCCCGTACTGTTCGCAGGCCTCGATGAAGGTGCGGGTCAGCGGGTGCTCCATGCGCAGCTTGCTGACGCCCAGCGGGCCCAGGTTGGAGTGGGTCTGGCTTGGCTCGCCGGTGTAGCCTTCGGACTTGCGGAAGTAAGGCAGCACATCGTGCCACGACCAGCCGGTACACCCCAGATCGTGCGCCCACTGGTCGTAGTCGCGCCGGTCGCCGCGGATGTAGATCATGCCGTTGACCGCCGAGCCGCCGCCCAGCAGCCGCCCCGCGCTCCAGTAGCCCTGCCGCCCGTTGAGCGAGGGATCGGGCTCGGTGACGAACAGCCAGTCGCGTTCGGTGCCCAGGTGCTTCATCCCGGCGGCGGGCATGCGGTTCCAGAACCCGCCGGATTCGCCGCCTGCCTCCAGCAGCACCACGCGGTTGCGCGGGTCGGCCGAGAGCCGGCTGGCCAGTACGCACCCGGCGCTGCCGCCGCCCACGATCACGTAATCCGACTCCTCGCCGCGCATCGCCTCGCTCCTTCTTCCGTGCTCTCTCGCCACGGCGTCGAGGCAGTGTGGCGGATGGATCGCAAGGGAGCCAGCATTTTTCACAGTACCGAACGACAAGTCGCCAGAAGGAACTCGTCCGATCAGCACCCGCTTTGGCTTGATCAATGGATTGAATGACGTAGTAGCCGGCAGGCACTGCCGTGCGCCGTATGCGGCAGACATCGGCTTGCCGGCGAGACCGGCTCGTGTCGTGTACCGATCGAACGCGCGAGCATGAGGAGCGCAGCAGGCATGGCGATCTCCGGACGCGAAAGTATGTTCAAGTCACCATTGCGTTCGGTGGTCGGCCCGCTCCTGCTGTTCACCCTGGTCGCGCTGGTGACTCGCTGGCGGGTGTTCGGCGATCCGATCATCACCGGCGTCGACGAGCAGTTCTACGTGCTGGTCGCCAATCGCATGCTGGATGGCGCCCTGCCCTACGTCGATATCTGGGACCGCAAGCCCATCGGGCTGTTCCTGATCTATGCGGCAGGCGCGCTGTTCGGCGACGTGCTGCTCGGCAGCCAGATCATCGCGCTGCTGGCGGTCGTCGGCACCGCGTTCATCCTCTACCGACTGGCCCTGCGCGTCGCGAGCCCCTTCGCGGCAGTGATGGTGGGTCTGATCTACATCGTCTTCCTGACCCTGGCCGGGGGCGAGGGCGGGCAGGCGCCGGTCTACTACAATTTGCTGGTCGTCGCCGCGATCGCCACGTACCTGCGAGCCCGCGAGACGACGCAGGGCCAGGGCGGAAACCTGCGCCGGGGTGGCGCGCGGGCGATGTTGCTGTTCGGGCTGGCGCTGCAGGTGAAGTATACCGTGCTGTTCGAGGGCGTGTTCCTGGGCCTCGTGCTGCTCTACACCGCCTGGTCGCGCGGGCGCACGCCCGGCGCGCTGGCGCTCGATGCCGCCGCCTGGGTCGGCAGTGCCCTGGCGCCCACGATCCTCGTCGGACTGTTCTACCTCGCCAAGGGCCACTTCGGCGACTGGATGTTCGCCAACTTCATCTCGATCGGCCTGCGCACCTCGGAGCCGATGCACCTGGTGCTCAAGCGGATCGTCATCATCCTGATGCTGGTCGCGCCGCTCGTCATCGGCATGGTCCTGCGCCTGCCGATCGCCCGCCGACCCGCCGACCCGGCGCGCGCGGCCGACTTGCGCCTTCTCGACGGCTGGGCGGCGGCGGCGGCGCTGGGCGTGGCGCTTTTCGGGACCTGGTTCGGCCACTACGCGCTGGCCCTGTTCGCCCCCTTCGCGCTGGCCCTGGCACCGCTCGGCCAGAAGCTGGCGGGGCGCATCGTCCTGGGGCTCCTGTTCCTATACGGGCTCGCGGCCGGCCAGGTGCTAGGCGTGGTCCACATGGAGCAGCGCGGCGACCGGCGGCTGCTCGCATCGGCGACGGCGGCGGTGGCGGGGCAGAGGAACTGCCTGTTCGTCTACGACGGGCCCACCTCGCTCTACGATGCCAGCGGCAGTTGCCTGCCCTCCAGCCGGCCCTTCCCCGAGAACTTGCGCACCCTGAACGAAAGCGGCGGCGCGGTCGGCATCGACGAATTGGCGGAAGTGCGCCGGATCATGGCCGCCAAGCCGGACCGGGTGTTCCTTCGCGATCCCGCCGCGCCCGAGGACAATCCCCGGGTCACCGCCGTGATGACGGAGGCGCTGCGCCGCGACTACGTGCTCACCTGGCGCTATCCGGTGCAGGGCCGGGACTACCTGATCTACAGCAGGCGCGACGGGGTGGCACAGGCACAGGCGCCTGCCAGCTCAGGGCCGCTGCATGTCGCCAAGAGCTGCCGCGCGGAGCAGGCGCCGCCCTGGTCCGATCCGGTGCGCCGCCTGGTGTGGCACCTGGCGCCGATCATGGGATCGTGCATCTGAACCGCTGCCGAGCCGACGGCGGTAAGGCCGCTACTCGGTCGCGATCAGCGAAGTTTCCAGATGGGCATCCTCGCCATTCCCAGCCAGCCGGTGCGCATGGCGCGTCAGGCCCTGGCGCGTGCGCCGGATGTGCATCACCAGCACCGCCTGCGCCACTTCCACGTCGCCGCTGGCGATGGCATCGTACATCATCTGGTGCTCGACATCATGCGTGCGGTTGCCGCCGCCCATCGCCAGCTTGAGGTAGGCGCGCCGGTAGCTCTGGGTGGTGTCCCAGACCCGCTCGACGATCTGCGCCAGCAGTGGCGTCTCGTTCCGGCGATAGCTGATCCAGTGGAACTCACGCCCCAGGGCGATCGCCTCGTCGATGTCGGTGCAGACCTCGTTCCGTGCGATGACCCGGCGCAAGTCGGCCAGGTCGGCCTCGGTGAGGTGCGGGATGCTCTCGGCCAGCAGCAGCGGCTCGATGCGCTCGCGGATCTCGTAGGAGATCACGAGGTCGCGGGTCGTCAGCTCGGTCACCCGCGCCCCGGCATTGGCACGCATGGTGACCAAGCCGCGGGCTTCCAGCATCCGCAGCGCATCGCGCACCGGGATACGGCTGGTGCGCAGCTCGTCGGCCAGCTCGTCCTGCTTGATGCGCGACCCTGGTTTCAACTCGCCCGAGAGGATGCGCTCGGCGAGGATGTCGGCCACGCGCTGGCTGGCGACGGCGGACTGGGGCTGCTCCTTAATCACTGGGTGTCCTTGTCATGGCGCGCGGTTGCCGGCGCGTGGGACAAGCGAATAGCCGATTTGGCTGGACGTGTCCCTTCGTCATTCCCGCGCAGGCGGGAATCCATCTCCGGTGTCAGCGGCTTGCTCGGGACGATCGGCTGGGACGGGCCTTGCCGCACTCGCAAGCCGGCAACGCGCCGTGCCGGTGGCTGCGAGGTCAGGAGATGAATCCCCGCCTGCGCGGGGATGACGAAGAGTATGGGAAGACGAGGAGTGATGGGGATTACGAGAAGTGGGGGGCATGGCTCCCGCTCACCCACTCATCCGTGCGCGCCGCTGCCTCCGCCGGTCGGTGGCGTGGTGTCGGTCGATGGCGTCGAGCCCACTTGCCGCCAGTCGACGCGGTACAGGTCGAAGCGCCGGTCGCGCAGGTTCTGCACCGCGCCGGACTGGCGCGCGGTCAGCAGCGCGTCGATGCTGAGATCGGCGATGGCGATCGTCTCGGTGTTGGCCGCCGTGTCCGCCGCCACGCCGTCGCGCGCGAAGGGGAAGTCGGACGGCGTCAGGATCGCGCTTTCCGCGTAGTGGATGTCCATGTTCTCGACATTGGGCAGATTGCCGACCACCCCGGACGTGACGACGTAGCACTGGTTCTCCACCGCGCGCGCCTGGCAGCAGTAGCGCACGCGCAAGTAGCCGCGGCGCTCGTCGGTGCAGAACGGCACGAACAGCAGCAATGCGCCCTGGTTGACCAGGTGGCGCGCCATCTCGGGAAACTCGCTGTCGTAGCAGATCATCACCCCGATCGGCCCGCAATCGGTGTTGATCACGCTGGCGCCATAGCCGCCGCGGATGTTCCACCAGCGCCGCTCGGACGGGGTGGGATGCAGCTTTTCCTGCGTATGCGTGGATCCGTCGCGCAGGAAGATGTAGCTGATGTTGCGGATCTCGTCCCGGCCCACGCGGGTGGGATGCGAGCCGCCGATGATGTTGATGTTGTAGCTCACCGCCATGCGCTCCATGAACTCGGTGAAGCGCTCGGTATATTCGGAGATCCAGCGGATCGCCTCGACCGGCTCCAGCTTGGTCTCTGCCATGGAGAGCAGTTCCAGCGTGAACAGCTCGGGGAACACCACGAAGTCGGCCTCGTAGTCGGCGGCGACGTCGATCCAGTATTCGACCTGGTCCTCGAACTGGTCGATCGTGTCGATCTTGCGCATCTGGAACTGCACGGTTGCCACGCGCACGCTGGAGGGCAGCCACTCCTGCAGGCCGGGCACCGCCTTGCCGGTTTCCTGCGGCGCGATCGGGTTGGTCCAGAACATCAGCACGGCGTTGCCGCCGCTCTCGCGGTCGTTGGGCAGGTAGCCGGGCAGGATGCCGCGCGGCTCGTAGCCCTCGCTCATCTGGAACTCGATGACCTGGTCGCGCACCTTCTTGGCCTTCACCGCTTCCAGGTAGTCATGCGGGTCGGGGAAACGGCGGCGGCGGCGCTGGTAGCCGGGCATGCGCCCGGCGAAGGCGATGCCCTTCAGCTCGAAGTCCTGGCACAGCTCGCGCCGCTTGCGATAAAGGCGCTGGCCGATGCGCAGGCGGCGGAACTCGGGATCGACGCAGATCTCGAAGCCATAGAGCACGTCGCCATCGGCGGCGGGCGGGCGGCCATAGCCGCCGGCGCTGATTTCCTCCCAGGTGTGCGGCTTGAACGCCAGATCGGAGGAGACGATCATCGTCGCGCAGTGGCCGACGACCTTGCCCTGGTACTCGGCGACGAACTGGCCGTCGGGGAAGTTGTTGATCTGCCCGCGGATCTCGGCGCGGGTGAACGCCTCGGTCGGGCCATAGACCTTGGCCGACAGGCGCGTGATCGCCGGGGCATCCGTCAGAGCGGCCGGACGGATGATGAGCTTGGCTTTGGAGGTGGACATCGCGTGCTAATTGCGCGGGGAGGATGGCGGTTCCCATTCCTTCCACCTTCGTCATTCCCGCGAAGGCGGGAATCCATCTCCTGACTCATCGTGTCGTGGGAGGCTAGGCCCCAAGGCGGAGCCATCGGCATCCCCGCATGCGACCTCACCGTTACGCAAAACGAAACGGCAGGAGACGGATCCCCGCCTACGCGGGGATGACGAAGAGAGAGAGAGAGAGAGAGTGTGTGCGTATGCGCGGTGGGGTGGCGGTTCCATGATGGCGGGAATGTGCGGCGGCACACCTTCAGTTCGCCCCACCTAAATCGTCATTCCCGCGAAGGCGGGAATCCATCTCCTGACCCATCGTGTGATACACGGGTGCGGAGATGAGCGCTGCAATGAGCCTCGCCTTGGATGAACTCACCGCCAGACGAAACGAGAGGGCCGAAGATGGATCCCCGCCTACGCGGGAATGACGAGGGAGCGGCGATGCAATCGTAAAGGAGAGAGGCCGGGTGCCTATGCCCGCACCACCTCCTGCTCGATCCGGCCGAAGATGGAGTGCCCCTCCCTGTCCAGCATCTCGATCCCGACGCGGTCGCCCCAGCGCATGAAGTCGGTTGCCGGCTTGCCGTCGCGGATGGTCTCGATGGTGCGGATCTCGGCGATGCAGGAATAGCCGAGACCGCCCTCATTCACCGGCCGCCCCGGGCTGCCGTCGGCGTCCTTGTTGGAGACCGTGCCCGAACCGATCACCGTGCCGGCGCACAAGGGCCGGGTCCTGGCCGCATGGGCGACGAGGTCGGCCAGGCTGAAGGTCGCGTCCTCGCCCGCTTCGGCGCGGCCGAAGGGCTGGCCGTTGTAGTCGATGCCCAGCGGCAGGTGCACGCGCGCGTCGCGCCACGCCGCGCCCAGCTCATCCGGCGTCACCGCCACCGGCGAGAAGGCGCTCGGCGGCTTGGACTGGAAGAAGCCGAAGCCCTTGGCCAGCTCGCCCGGGATCAGGTTGCGCAGCGAGACATCGTTGCACAGCATGACCAGCTTGATGTGCCCGAGCGCCTGTTCCGAGGTGACGCCCGGCGGCACGTCGTCGGTGATGACGGCGACTTCGCCCTCCATGTCGCAGCCCCAGGCCTCGTCGCGCAGCACAATGGGATCGCGCGGCGGCAGGAACGCATCGGAGCCGCCCTGGTACATCAGCGGATCGCTGTAGAAGCTCTCCGGCACCTCGGCATTCCGCGCCTTCCGGACCAGCTCGACGTGGTTGATGTAGGCGCTGCCGTCCGCCCACTGGTAGGCGCGCGGCAGTGGCGAGTGTGCTTGCGTCTGGTCGAACGGCTCGCCCGGCCAGGCGCCGCTGTCGAGCTGCTCGGCGATCGCCCGCAGCCGCGGCTCGGCCTCGGCCCAGTCGTCGAGCGCGGCCTGCAGCGTCGGCGCGACTTCATGCGCGGCGACACAGCGGGCAAGGTCGCGCGAGACGACGACGAGGCGACCGTCGCGGCCGCACTTCAAGGAGGCAAGCTTCATGATTTCTCCGCCGCGTCGGGCTGGTTGTCGGGATGCGCAGCTGCAAACGCGGGAAGTGCCAGGCAGGCTGCCTCGATCCGCGTGATGTGCGGCATAGCCGAGAGATCGAAGGCGAACCGCCGCGCGTTGTACAGCTGCGGGATCAGCACCGCCTCGAACAGGCCGGGCGCGGCTAACAGGAAATCGGCGGCGCCACGCTGCGCCAGACGGGCCTCGACGCCGCTCAGCGTCTTGCCGAGCCAGCGGTGATACCAGTCTTGCACCGCCCCCCTGTCGAGCCCGAGGTCCTGCTCCAGGTAGGCCAGCACCGGCGAGTTGAGCGGCGCGTGCAGCTCGGTGGCGATGGCATAGGCCAGCTCGCGCGCGGCGAAGCGGTCCTCGATGTCTTGAGGCAGGAGGGGGTTGGCGGGATAACGTTCGTCGAGCCACTCCAGGATCGCCAGCGACTGCGCATAGACACGGCCGTCGACTTCCAGTGCCGGGACGCCCGCGAAGCAGTTCACCGCGCGAAAGGATTGGCTGCGCTGTTCGGCCTCGAGCAGGTTCACCGGTGCGGTCTCGTACGCCAACCCCTTCAGGTTGAGCGCGATCCGCACCCGATAGCTGGTGGAGCTGCGATGGTAGGCGTGCAGGCGCATCAGGTCGTTCTCTCCCTCGTCATCCCGGGCGTTACGCGGGATCCCGCTTCTTCCTGCCGCGTCGGAGAAGAAAAGCGGGGCCCCGGATCAAGTCCGGGGCGACGGGGGTATGAGGGTCGGCGCAAGCCATCAACCCTCGGTTGGCGCCGCGATCTTCTCGTGCAGCCAGGCGGCATGGCGCGCGGCCTTGCGGGTGCGCGACGTGGTGGATGCCGCCCAAGACCAGCGGGCTGTCGAAGAGGTCATGCGGTTTGCTCTCCAGCCGCGAACGCCTGCTCGCCCGGCTGCAATTGCCCCGCGGGGAGCGGCGCCTCGTGGCGCCAGCGCTCGTAGATGGGTCCGAAATCGAGATCGACGAGGCCGGAGATCAGCTGGTCCAGGCTGTCGAGCACGAAGTAATTCTGCTGGAAGCTGTCGATCGAATAGGCCGTGCGCATGATCCGCACCGGGTCGAACGGCAGGCGCAGCACCGCTTTATCCTCGATCGCATAGACCGTCTCACCCGCCGAGGAGACGATGCCGGCCCCGAACACCTTCAGCCCCGCGCCCTCGCGCACCAGTCCGAATTCCACGGTGTACCAGTAGATGCGCGCCAGCATGTCGAGCGCACCCATTGCCATCGCCTTCTCCCCGGCCCGGCCGTACATTTCCAGGAAATCGGCCATGTGCGGATCGAGCAGCATCGGCACATGGCCGAAGAAGTCGTGGAACACGTCCGGCTCGACCAGGTAGTCCAGCTCGTGCTCCTCCCGCAGCCAGCGGGTCACCGGGAAGCGGCGATGCGCGAGGTGGTCGAAGAACACCGCGTCGGGGATGAAGCCGGGCACGGCGACCAGCGTCCAGCCGGTCGCCGGCTGCAGCACCGCATTGGCATCCTTGAAGCGCGGGATGCCGTCGGCGCAGTCGAGCTTGCCGAGCCCTTCGACGAATTGCGGCGCGGCGTAGCGGCGCGCCAGCGCGCTTTGCGCGGCATAGAGCCGGCGCCAGCGGTCGTGCGCCTCGGGCGAGTAGCCGTGCCATCCTTGCGTGACGGTAAAGTCGTCGGCGGCCTCGGCATACTCTCCACGAAGCCCGCTCGTGCTCTTGGGGGACAGCGGTGTCTTCACTCGTTTACAATGCCACACAGCCGGCTTCAGTTCCGTGCAGAGTTGGCTTGCGGCACTTGCATCTGAAGTGGATTCCACCAAGATCAGCGTACAGGAGAGTGGATCCATGCAGCTGGACGATTTCGACCGCAAGATCATCGGCGCGTTGCAGGAAGATGCGCGCATGCCGGTGGCGCAGATCGCCGAGCGCACCGCGCTGTCGGCAACCCCGGTCAGCCGCCGCTTGAAGCGGCTGGAGGACGAGGGAGTGATCCGCGGCTATGCGCCGATGCTCGACGCCCGGAAGCTGGGCTTCGCGCTCGATGCCTATGTGCTGGTGAACCTCGACGCGCACAGCGACGCCAACATCGCCGGGTTCGAGCAGGCCATCGCCGAGAACCCCTACGTCATCGCCTGCCATGCGGTGACCGGGGAGCGCGATTACCTGCTCCATGTCATCGCCCGCGACGTCGAGCACCTGGGGCAGATCACATTGAAATCGATCGTGCGCATCAAGGGCGTGCGCGACGTGCAGTCGGTGATCGTGCTGGACACGATCAAGCGCAGCCCGGCCCTGCCGCTGGAGTGAGGGAGCGGGCCATCGTCGACCCGGGCTCGACCCGAGTCCGGTTGCGGAAGCGATGAACCTGCCGGCGAAGCGCTTATGCTGATAGGGCGGTCACCGTCGGAACCGGTCCCGGGTCAAGCCCGGGACGACGATGACGCTTGACAATTTGAACCACATAGGTTACACGCCGCAACAGGTCGGATGCAGACGAGCGGCTTTCAGGCCTGTCGCTCTTGCCCGCACCACCTGCGGCCGGCGCTTTCGACGGGCGTCTGCAACCATGCGAAGCCTTTGCTCTCGTTCACCCGAGAGGCCGGCGGCAAGCTGCGAGCCCGTCTCGCCGGCGCTTCGCGTATCAGGGCCGATCCGGTGGCGCTTACGCCTTCCCACGCCGGACGTTCGCAATACTGGAAGCTGCGAGCCAACCCTGTCGCGCCAGGGCTGCGCCGGCCGCTTACGTCCGACGTTTCGATCTTACCCGGCGTTATCCCGCACTCGCCCGCGGGCGAAAAGCCGTGCCTTCCAGATCCTCCCCTGCAAGGGGAGGGGGACCGCCAGCGTAGCTGGTGGTGGAGGGGTGTAACCCTCTCGGTCGCGCACTCCACCAGCGGGGACACCCCTCCGTCACGCCTAGCAGGCGCGCCACCTCCCCTTGCAGGGGAGGATCTGAGTGCATCTTGTCCTCCCCGGACCGGGGAGGGGGACCGCTCGCGCAGCGAGGGGTGGTGGGGACTCGCGTCCTCACACTAGCTTGCCGGCGAGCTCCGGAGATGCCGAGACTCCCCTCCACCACGCTTCGCGCGGTCCCCCTCCCCGTGCCGGGGAGGACGGCTCATCCCACGCGCCGCGAGAGCAGGTTGCGCGCCTGGCTGGCGATCTGGGCCAGCATCGCCGGCGCCACGGCCGTGGCGCCCTCGGCACGCTCGACCATCGCGCGGAACGCCTTGATCGCGGTCCCATGCGCCTCGATCCAGCTTTCCACCGCGGCGAGCGGATCATCCCGCCTGGCCTTGCCCTTGGCCAGCTCGCCCAGGAACTCGAGCCGCATCTGCTGGAAATCCCGCGCGAGGCCGGCGACGAGCAGGCGCTCCCAGGGATCGGACGGGCTCATCACCGCGGCGCTGGTCTGGGCCCAGTCGAGGCCAAGGGCAGCGCCCAGCCGGATGAAGGCTCCCACCAGCTCTCGCGCAGGGATGCCCGTCTGATCGCCGAGCGCGGCGATGCCCACCGCGCCGTCGAGGTCGTACAAGTGCGACACCGCCGTGGCCTCGGCCTCGGGCGCGCCCTGCTCGACCAGCGCCGCGCTGATCCGCGCCGAGTGCGCGCGGCCGCTCTCGCCCAGCAAGTCGCGCGTGTCGGTCGCAAGGGCGGTGACCGACTTGCCCAGCTGCGCGATCAAGGCAGTGGGGCTGACCCGCCCTGCCCCAACGCGCAGCAAGTCTGCCATGTGCCCGCGCACGGCGTGGGCGATCCGGTCGAACAGAGCGAGACGCGCGGTCTCCGGCATCGCCTCGGTCTCGATCCGCTCCCACAGCGTGTCGAGACCCAGCAGGCGCTCGGCGAGCGTGAACGCCGCGGCGACCTGGCCCAGCGTCGCGCCTTCCTCCTCGGCGAGCTCGAACGGATGGATCACGCCCAGCCGGTTGACGATGCGGTTGGCGAGCTTGGTGGCGACGATCTCGCCCGCCAGGCGGTGCTCCTTGATGAAGCTGCCGAACTTCTTCTGCATCGCCTTGGGAAAGGCGGCGAGCAGCACGCCTTCCATGCTGGGATCGGCGGCGAGCGGGCTGTCCTCGATCGCATCCTGCAGCACCAGCTTGGCGCTGGAGAGCAGCACCGCCAGCTCCGGCCGGGTCAGCCCGCGGCCATCGACCGCGCGGCGCGACAGGGTGTCGTTGTCGCCCAGTCCCTCGGTGCGCCGGTCGAGGTTGCCGCCCTCCTCCAGCGTCTCGATCAGCCGCAGGTAAGAGGGGATCGCGCCCGCCCCGCCACGCTCGGCGATCGACAGGGCGAGGGCCTGGAGGCGGTTGTCCTCTAGCACCAGCGCGGCGACATCGTCGGTCATCTGGCGCAGCAGCTTGACGCGGCCGGCTTCCGTCAGCTTGCCCGCGCGCTTGGCGGCGGCGAGCGCGATCTTGATGTTGACCTCGTTGTCCGAGCAATCGACGCCGGCCGAGTTGTCGATGAAGTCGGTGTTGATCCGGCCACCCTTGCCACCCGCACCGACTTGCGCGAACTCGATTCGGCCCGCCTGCGTGGTGCCCAGGTTCGCGCCTTCGCCGATGACCTTGGCGCGCACTTGGGCCCCGTCGATCCGCACAGCATCGTTGGCGGGATCGCCGACGGTGGCGTTGTTCTCGGCCGAAGACTTCACGTACGTGCCGATGCCGCCGAACCACAGCAGATCGACGGGCGCCTGCAGGATCGCAGAGATCAGCGCCTCGGGCTCCAGTTCCGTCGCCTCGATGTCGAGCGCGGCGCGGATCTCGGCGCTCAAGGGGATGCGCTTCATCGACCGGGCGAACACCCCACCGCCCTTGGAGATCAGTGCCTTGTCGTAATCGTCCCAGCTGGAGACCGGCAGGTCGAACAGCCGCTGGCGCTCGGCCCAGCTCTTCGCCGGGTCGGGATCGGGATCGAGGAACACGTGGCGGTGGTCGAAGGCGGCGACCAGCTTCAGCGACTTGCTCAGCAGCATGCCGTTGCCGAAGACGTCGCCCGACATGTCGCCGCAGCCCGCCACGCGCACCGGGTCGGTCTGCACGTCCACGCCCTGCTCCAGGAAGTGGCGCTGGACCGAGAGCCAGGCGCCCTTGGCGGTGATGCCCATGGCCTTGTGGTCGTAGCCCTTGGAGCCGCCGCTGGCGAAGGCGTCGTCCAGCCAGAAGTCGTGGGCGATGGCGATGCCGTTGGCGACATCGGAGAACTTGGCGGTGCCCTTGTCGGCGGCGACCACGAAGTACGGGTCCTCGCCGTCGCGGATCACCACGCCTTCCGGATGCACGACCGCATTGTCGACGATGTTGTCGGTGACGGACAGCAGCGTGCGGATGAAGATCTCGTACGATGCCTGGCCCTCGGCTGCCCAGCCGGGACGGTCGCGCGAGGGATCGGGGAGCAGCTTGGGATAGAACCCGCCCTTGGCGCCGGTCGGGACGATCACGGCGTTCTTGACCCGTTGCGCCTTCATCAGGCCCAGGATCTCGGTGCGAAAGTCGTCGCGGCGGTCGGACCAGCGCAGGCCACCGCGCGCGACCGGGCCGGCGCGCAAGTGGATGCCCTCGACCCGGCGCGAGTAGACGAAGATCTCGCGCCACGGCACCGGCTTGGGCAGGCCGGGCACCAGCGCGGAATCGAGCTTGAACGCCAGCGCCCCGTGTCCGTTGTTCGGGGCGGCGGCAGGCGCGAAGGCGTTGGTGCGCAGGATCGCCTCGACCAGGCTGCGGAACAGGCGCAGCACGCGGTCCTCGTTGATCGCGGCGACCCCGGCCAGCGCCGTCCGCATCGCCTCGGACGCCTGCTCCTCTGCCTCGGCGCGATCGCCCGCGAACGCAGGGTCGTGGCGCGCGCGGAACAGGGCGATCAGTCCCCGGGTGATCTCGGGCGAACGCGCCAGGGCATCGACCACGGTCTGGATCGTGTAGCTGATCCCGGTCTGGCGCAAGTAGCGGTAGAACGCGCGCAGCCAGTCGACCTCACCGGCGCCGAGCCCGGCGGCAATGACCAGCCGATTGAAGCTGTCGTTCTCCGCCACGCCGTTCAAGACCGCGGCGAAGGCCGCCTCGATCGCCTCCGCGCGCTCCAGCAGCGGCGCAGCCTCGCCGCCGGCGGGCAGCTCGAGCAGGAAGTCGTGGATCGTGCCCATTTGCCCACGGTCGAGCGCGGTGGGTATCTCCTCCAGCACGCGGAAGCCGAAGGCCTCCAGCGCCGGCACCGCGTCGGACAAGGGCAGCGAACCCTCGTTCTGGTAGATCTTCAGCCGCAGCCGTTCCGAACCATCCGCTGGCAGGCTATAGAGCCGCACGTCGCGCCGGCTGTGCGGGCCCGAGGCGATCTCCGCCTCCGCTCCGGCGAGCCGGCGCAAGTGGCGGATGTCGATCGCGGCCTCGGTAGCGCCGTAGTCGGTGCGGTAGCCCATCGGGAACGCCTCGGCATAGCGAGCCGTGATCGCCACCGCGCGCGAACCCTCGCCCTCCGCGACGATCGCGGCCTCCACCGCCTCGCTCCAGCCGCGCAGCAGCACGCGCAGCTGACGGTCGAGCTCGGCCTCGTCGGGCAGGCTGCCGGGCGCGGGGTCCGCCTCGCGGATGTCGAGCACGTAGCGCAGCATCGCGAGGGTGCCGGATTCCACCTGCAGGCTCCAGTCGAGCACGGCGACGCCGGGGCTCTGCTCGATCAGCGCCTGGATGCGGCCGCGCATCTGCGAGGAGAGCAAGTCGCGCGGCAGCCACACGAACGCGAGCAGGTGACGGCGCAGTGGCGCTTCGACCAGCAGCAGCCGGGGACGCGGACGGTCGACCAGGCTGGTCATCGTCGTCGCCACGCGCTCGACGTCGGCATCGCTGAAGCTGACCAGCAGGTCGTGCGGCAAGGCTCCCAGCGCGTGACGCAGCGCCTTGCCGGTGTGGCCGCTCGGGTCAAAGCCGAAGCGCTCGCTGATCGTGCGCAGCTGCTCACGCACGCCGGGCACCTGCTCGGCCGAAGCGGCGAGCGCGGCGCTGGTCCACAACCCGGCATGCACCGAGATCGCCGTGACCGCGCCATCCTGCACCACCGGCACCAGGAACAAGTCGAGCGGCACCCGGCGGTGGACGGTCGCCACCCGGTTGGCCTTGAGCACGATCGGCGTGGTTTCGGCACCGTCCTTCAGCATCCGGTCGAAAGCCGCGAAGGCGCGCTCATAGCTGACTTCGCCCAGCAGCACCTTGGCGCTGCGCCGGCAGACCCCGAGCCGTTGCGCGTGACCGCCGTCGCGCTTGCGGGTGAGATGGCCCAGTTGCGTCAGGTTGCCGTCGGCGAACCAGCGCAGCAGGGCCGCACCTTCCGGGTTCTCGATACGCGCCGCATCTTCCTGCAGCAGCTTGACCATCTTGGGCCAGTCACCGACCGCCGCGCGCACGTCGCCCAGCACCGAGCCGAGCGCCTGCACCAGCTCGCGGCGCAGGCGGGCATCGACGCGCTCGGTCTCGATGTAGATCATCGATTCGGCAATGGCGCCGTCGGGCGTCCCGTCCTCATGCGCAGCGGCAAGCCCGGTCAGCCTGCCCTCGCCATCGCGAAGGGCGGCGGCGACGGGGTGGACCAGGCGATCGATCGCGATGCCCATGGCCGTGATCACGCTCGCCACCGAATCGACCAGGAACGGCATGTCGTCGTTGATCAGCGCGATGCGCAAGTGGCGCCGTCCGCCGCCGTCCGTCGCTGAATCCAGCGCGATCGCCGGCTCGCCCACGCGCCGCTCTTGCGCGGCGTCGAGCAGGAAGCTGGCCGCGGCCTGGACCCATTCGGCCTCGATCGGCCCATCGCCGGGCAGCAGCGAGTCCCGGATGCGGGCGGCGATGGCCCCCTGGAAGTCGGCCTGCGAGCGAGACTGGCGCTTGTGCGAACGGGTGGTTTCAGCTGCGGTCATCGATCTCTCCACATGGCTGGCGGTGGCCCTGCCCCACCCGCGCGCCCAGCCTCATCTTCGCTGCATATAGGGTCTGCGCGTCAAGCCAACAGCCACGTGCCTGCGGCACTTCGCCTTGGTATCTCCGCTCCGCCCGGGAGCGGCACGCTTGAACAGGCAGGCTCCAGAGTGCAGCCGACGCGCGCCAGGGCGCACCGGTCGGATGCGTATTGCGGCGTACGATGCGCGGGGATAAGGCCGCCGCCACATCGGGGATACCTGTGAACGAAACCAGCACTACCGCCATGTCGGCACCAGATCGTCAAAGCAGCTTCGGCATCTTCCAGGCCCTTCGGATCCGACAGCATCTGGTCGTCATGGCCATCGCCTTCGCGGCCTTCGCGCTCCAGGCATGGTTGTTCCAGCACCGCCTGGACGCGCCGGTCCCGCCCATCCTCACCGACTTCAACGATTACCATGTCGTCGGCCGCATGGTCGCCGCCGGTCGGGCGATCGAGACGTATGACTGGCCCACGCTCAAGCTGGAGCAGATCGTCCAGACCCGCAACTGGTCGTTCATGCCCTGGGCCTATCCGCCGCCGTTCACCATGCTGGTCGGCCTGCTGGGGCTGCTACCGATCTGGGCCGCCTACCTGCTGTTCATGGCGGTGACGTGGCTGCTGTTCTACGCCGCGATGGTGCGGCTCGCCGGGCGAGCGACGATCCCCGCGCTGTTCGTGATCCTGCCCTCGCTGATCATCAACGGCAAGGGCGGGCAGGCCGGCTTCCTCAGTGCCGCGTTCATCGGCTGGTTCCTGGTCTTCCTGCGCGAGCGGTCCGCCAAGGCCGGCTGGCCGCTCGGCGCCATGATCTTCAAGCCGCACCTGGCCGCCGGCATCGGCCTGCTGGCGCTGATCGAGCGTCGCTGGGGCGCCATGGTCCGCGCCGTCGTGCTGATCGCCGCCTCGTTCGCGGTGGCGACGCTGGTCCTGGGGGTCGAGATCTGGCCAGCCTTCCAGAAGGGCACCAGCACGGCCAGCGAATACTTGTGGACCGGCTTCTACCCGCTGGAGCGCATGCTGACGGTCTTCGCCGCGCTGCACCGGTTCGGCGTGCCGGCGGTCGCGGCCATGGTCGTCCACTTGACCTGCGCCGCCGCCCTGGTGCTTGCGGTGGCGCTGGCCTGGTGGCGCAAGGCGCGAACCGAAACCGTGTTCGCGCTGACCGTGTGCGTGTGCCTGATGACGAGCCCGTACACCTACGACTACGACGGCGTCGCCCTTGGCCTCGCCTACGCCATGGTCCTGCCGCGCTTCGTGGCGCGCGCCGGCCGGTATGAGCTGCCGATCGCCGTCCTGCTCAGCTGGATCGCCACCTCGAACTACTTGTGGAGCGGGTTGCGCCAGTACTGGTACGGGGTGCCGATCATCACCCACGAGATGCAGCTGTGGACGATCTCGCCCATCGCCCTGGCTGCGCTGGGTGCTCTCGTCATCGTCGTCCTGCGCCGCCCGGCCCGCCCCGACGCGCCCTGGCTGCGTGCCTACTCCTGGATGGCCGGCAGGAAGCCGGGCTGACCGTCCAGGCCGCGTTCGAAGCGGACGATCGTCACAGGAGGCCCGCCGCTGCGGCCCGGCTCGGGCGCGAAGCTGGCGACCACGGTGCCGCGGCTGAGCAAGTCGGCATAGGCGGCGTACTCGCGCGGGAACGTCGCGCGCTCGGCACGGTAGCGGCCGTACTGGGTCAGGACCGCCCAATCGACGCCGCAGGTGCCGCGCATGCCTGGGTTCATCGTGCCGTAGTCGACGTTGGAGCGCTGGTCGCGCGCCTGCTGGATCTGGCTGTACTGGGTCTTGCCGCCCAGCAGCCCGCGCACGTCGACGCAGCCAGCATCGCCCACCGGGAAGCGGAACTGCCAGGGGCCCTGCAGGAGATCGAAGGCGAAGTGCTCGACCAGGATCGTGCTGCCCCCCGGAATGTGCGCCAGGGCCCAGGCGGCGGCGCGCTGGCGGGTGTCATTGTTTCGAACCCTGGCGTCGGTCAGGGCCTGGCTCACTTGCGGCACAATCACGGCCAGGCCGAGCAGCGTCATGGTCGCCGTGCGCAGGGAGGCGGACAAGCGCCCGCGCACGAAGTCGAGCAGCCAGACCAGCCCCGCTCCGGCCGCAATCGCCAGCGCGGGCGTGAGCGGCACGGCCCAGCGCTCCCAGATCAGCCGCTGGAAGCAGAACAGCACGAAGAACAGCGCCGGCACGGTCAGCAGCACCGCCAGCGCCTCGTGCCGGCGCGCCAGCAGTCCAAGCCCCCATGCCGCGGCAAGCGCTCCGGCGAGGCCGAGGCTGCTCAGGATCGGGCCGGAGAGATACCACCAGGCATTGGCGAGCGGTGACCCGCCTGTCGCGCCCAGATGATGCGGCTGCGCCTCGCCCTGGAGGTTGCGCAGCAGCACAGGGTAGTCGAGCACAATGAACGGCGAGATCAACAGGCCGAATGCGCCCGCCAGTAGACCGAACGCGGCCAGCTTGCGCAGGGCACCGCCGCGGCTCTCCTCGCCGCGCGAGACACGCAAGGCATAGGCACCCGCGACCGCCGCGCCGGCTACCGCGAAGGGCCACTTGGTGACGATCGCCAGGCCCAGCCACAGCGCGCCCAGCACGAAGTCGCGCCGCCCGCCACCCCGAGCGATCCGCAAGGCGGCGAGCGCCACCAGCAGCATGAAGCACACCGCCATCATGTCCGACCGGATGATCTGCGAATAGGTGACGTGCAGCGGGCTGACCGCCAGCACCGCCACGGCGGCCAGCGCCACCCGCTCGCCGGCAAGCTCCCGCGCCAGGCGCCAGGTCAGCCAGATGCTCCACAGCGCGAATGCCACCATCGCCAGACGACCGGGCAGGATCGCCCAGCTGGGATCGACGTAGATGGTCTTGGCGAACGCCTCCGGACCGGTCCAATAGCCGAGCGCCCAGCCCCCGGCGAAGACCAGCGCGTTCAACACCGCGAGCAGATAGATCGTCGTTGTTGCCGGGTGGCCGAACCAGCCGGGGTTCAGCGTCGGCCCGCTCAGCAGCCGCACCGCGCCCATCTCGAACATCAGCTCGTCGGGATCGTTGAGCGCGGGCAGCCCGTAGGCAATGCCGTTCAGCCGCAGCAGCAGCGCGACGAGGAACACGAGCCCGAGCGCCAGCATCCTCGCGCGAGGAGAAAGGCGCTCGGCCGTGTCCATGGTGGTCAGATGCTCATCTTCTTGAACTGGAACTCGGGGATGTTGCGGATGGCGAGCATGATGCCCTGCCACACCGGGCGCACGTAGATCACGTCCTTGCCCTTTTCCACCGCCTTGACGATGGCGGTGCCCAGTTCCGCCGGCTGCGCGGTGAGCTTGGCCGGCAGGTCCATGCCCTGGGTCATCTGGGTGTAGACGAAGCCCGGCAGCACGGTGACGACGTGCACGCCCGTCTTGTCCTTCGCCAGGCGATTGCGGAGCCCGGAAAGGAACGCGGTGAAGCCCGCCTTGGCCGAGCCGTAGACGTAGTTCGCCGCGCGGCCGCGCTCGCCCGCTACCGAGCTGATGCCCACCAGCGTGCCAGACCTCCGCGCGACCATGCGGTTGGCCAGCACGGAGAACAGGCTGGCCGGCCCCTCGAAGTTGCTGCGCATGACGCGCGACATTTCCTCCAGCGAGGTTTCGTTGCGCGCCTGCTCGCCCATGTAGCCCACCGCGCAGACCGCCACGTCGGGCAGCACCGGCAAGTCGTCGACGAAGGCCTTGTGGCTGGCAAGATCGAGCGCGTCCACTTCGTGCAGGGTGACGCCGACATGATGGCGCGTGACCAGGTCCTGCCGGTCTGCGCTCAGCGACGCGGCGTTGCGGGCGGCGAGTTGCACATCGTAGCCCTTGGCGGCGTAGGCCCGCGCGACGGCAATGCCGATGTCGGATCGCGCGCCGATGACGAGGACGGTCTTGTTCATGAGTTATCTCGCGTTTGTGGCTTGCGATGAGTTGGGGGCGTGAGAACGGGCGAGTGGGACTGACCCAACCCGTTTAGAGGCTGCCATTGGCAGATCACAGCCGCAGCCTCTCCGACTGCAGAGAGCGGAACCGCGCATCCGCGCCGCTCGCCTCGCGCATGCGGGTGAAGGCGGCGGTGCGGCCGTCCGACCGGCGCAGGCGTTCGGGGGTAAGCAGGCTGTCCTTGGCGAGGTAGAACCGCCCGCCGTGGTCGATGGCGATCGCCTCCAGCTCTGCGAAGAGAGCCGGCGTGTCCTGCCGCATCGGGAAGTCGAGCGCGAGGGTGTAGCCCTCCATCGGGAACGAGAAGCGGCTCTCCTGCGCGCCCATGCGCTTGAGCACCGCCAGGAACGAGCCCTGCCCCGAACGCGCGATGGCGCCCAAAAGCGCCGTGAGCCCGGCCATCGACGCGGCCAGCGGGATCACGCACTGGAACTGCGCGAAGCCCTTGCGGCCATAGATGCGGTTCCATTCGAGGATCGCGTCGAGCGGGTAGAAATAGCTGTCGTAGTCGATCAGCGCCGATCCCGCCTGGCGCCGCCCGTTGGCGTAGTACAACGTGTTGAAGGCGCGCACCGACACCGAGTTCAGCGCGAAGCTGGGAAAGTCGAGCGGCACCGCCTTCTTGCGCTTGGGCTGCTGCACCCACCGGTCCTGACGCTCCTTCTCGCCGAGTTCGTCCAGTGTGGCATGCTCGCCCAGCATGACCAGCGAACGGCCCATTGCCCTGCCGGTCGCAAGGCAGTCGATCCACCCCACCGAGTACGTCGCATCCTGTCCGCGCTCGAACAGGTCCATCGCGGTCGCCAGGTCGGGCGCGGGCAGCATGGTCTGGCGGATCCACCCGGTCTCGACCCGCGTCAGCCGCACTCCGGCGCGCAGGATCACGCCGGTGAGGCCCATGCCGCCGACGGTCCAGGCGAACAGCTCGGCGTTCTCGTCCCGGCTGGCGCGGCGCTCGACGCCATCGGGTCCGAGCACGTCGATCCAGTCGACGAACTGGCCGAAAGAGCCGTGCGCATGGTGGTTCTTGCCGTGGACGTCGGAGGCGATCGCCCCGCCGATCGAGACGAACTTGGTGCCCGGCGTGACCGCCGGAAACCAGCCGCGCGGCAGGAACACCTCGATCAGGTCGGCCAGCAGCACGCCCGCCTCGGCGATGACCTGGCCGGTCGTGGAGTCGAAGCCGAGGATGCGGTCGAAGCCGCGCATGTCGATCGTACGCGCCGGGTTGAGCGCGCTGTCGCCATAGGCGCGGCCATTGCCGCGCGCGATCAGATCGGCCGACGTGACGGCGAGCGCCTGGCGCAGCGCCTCAGGGTCGCGGGGCCGCACCACCTCGCACTCCGCGACCGGATGGCGGCCCCAGCCCGAAAGCTTCATGCCACGGCTCCGCGATGCAGGACGGCGTCCGTGAAGACAAACCGCCGGTCGAGCCGGTACTTGACGACATAGCCGACCGCGAGGCCCAGAACGGCGCCCAGCTCGCGCATCGCCTGGGTGTGCCAGACGAACCAGAACAGGCTCTCCGTCCCCCAGAAGATCGCGGTCGTGACCAGCCCCATCGCGGTGTAGAGCCCGAACTTGGCGCCGTGCTGCTTGAGGCCCGTGCCGGCGTCGAAGAAGATCCACTTCTTGTCGAGCACGTACTTGATCACCAGCCCGACGAAGGTGCCCAGCACCAGGGCCGCACCGAACACCCCGGTCGCTAACAGGGCTGGCGGGATCAGGCCGTCGAGCCATGCCGGCATGCGCTCGGCAAGCGGCATGATCAGCCGCTGGGTGCCCAGGTTCGCCACCGTCGCGATCACCGCGAAGATAGCGTAGCGCAGCACCAGCGCGGGCAGGGTCAACGAAGACCGGCTCACGGGATCGTCGCCGCGATCGCGAAGCCGAGCACCAGCACGCCGCAGATCATGCTGACCTTGTCCTTGGCCGCGAACACGATGGGATCGTCGTGCATCTCGCCGCGATGCGCCTTGAACACGACGCGGCTGATCCAGAACAGCAGCACCGGCGTCACCCCCCACAGCGCCTCCGGACGATGGTAGATCCGCGTCACCGCATCCGAGCTGAGGTAGAGGGTCATCACCAGCACCGACACCAGGCCCGAGCCGGTGGCGAGCTGCGAGACCAGCTCCAGGTCCTCCGGATGGTAGCCGCGCCCATGGATGGTGAGCTTGCCGGCCTTCACCGCATCGACCAGCTCGGCCTGGCGCTTCACCGCCGCCAGCGAGAAGAAGATGAACAGCGAGAACGCCAGCAGCCAGACCGAGATCGGCAGCCCGGTGGCGACGCCGCCCGCCAGCACGCGGATGGTGTAGAGGCCCGCCAGCACGCAGATGTCGATGATCGGGTAGCGCTTGAGCGACAGCGAATAGGCCGTCGTGGCGACGAAATAGATCCCGATCGTCAGCAGGAACATCGGCCCCAGCAGCGCCGCCACCGCGAACCCGGCGACCAGCAGCAGCACCGTGACCGGCAGGCCCAGCTCGATCGCCGCCGCTCCGCTGGCGAAGGGCCGCTTGCGCTTTCTGGCATGGGCCCGGTCGGCCGAGAGATCGAGCAGGTCGTTGACGAGGTAGACGCTCGAGGCGACTAGGCTGAACGCCACGAAGGCGGCCACCGCGCGCGACAGCAGATCGAGATCGAGCAGCTTGTGCGCGCCGGCGATGGCCAGGAACACCAGCACGTTCTTGGCCCACTGGTGCGGCCGCAGTGCCTTGATCAGCCCCAGCGCGCTGCCGGCCGGCGGCTCTATCGCGTGCGAGCTGGCATGTGCCTGCGCCCGCGCCCGCACCCGGCCCGAGCGGCTCTTGACCACGGCATGGCCCGATTGGCGCCAGACCTCGTGGTCGGCATGGGTATCGCCGACATAGGCGTAGTTGCCGGCGCCATAGCGCTCGACCAGGAACGCCGCCTTGTTCGGTCCCTTGAGGTTGCGCACGCCATCCGAGCCGAACACCTCGTCGAACAGCCCCAGGTGTGCGCCGATCCCGTCGGCGAGGCGTTGGTCGGTCGCGGTGACGAGCGCCACCTGTCCGCCCTGCTCGCGCCAGGCGCGGATGAAGGCGATCACCTCGTCGTCATAGGGGAGCACGCTGACATCGACGGAAGACCGCTCGGCCAAGTAGGCCTTGAGCTGCGCCTTGCCCTTGCCCAACCGCGCGGCCGCACCGAACGGCGTGCGCCAGTCGCTGGCGAAGGCCGACCAGAACGTCTCGTGCAGCATGTTTGAGCGCAGCAGCGTGCCGTCGAGATCGACAGCCAGCACGCGCGGCAGTGTTCGGGATGCCGCCGGTCCGGTCGAACTCTCAGCCTCTATCGCATTCATCGGATCAGCAGTCATCGGATGGCGCATCGCTCAAGCCAGTCATACCGCCCCTTGCGCGCCCTTCGCCGTACCGGGCGCGCGGAACACCGGGGGGCGGACACGCGGCAGGATCGGCGCATCGTTGCGGAACCGCCAGCGCTGGGCCCAGCCCTCCTGACGCACATCGCGCCAGACCGCAACAAGCGTGTCGAGCGAGAACAGCGCCACGATCAGCATCAGCCCCAATGGCCTCAGGAACATGCCAAGGGCCAGACTGCGCTCGATCGCGACGAAGCGGTTGCCGATATAGCTGAATTCGAAGGTCCAGAACCCCGGCCCGAGGGCAAGCTCGCCCGGAAGCGAGATCAGATAGGTCAACGCGATCGCCGGAGGCACGAGCCAGCCTTTCCAGCGCTCCATGAAGATGAAGAAGAACAGGATCGGCAGCGCGTAGGGCGGGTTCTCCTGCACGATCATGACGAAACCCAGCCCGAGCATGGTCAGCCGATGGGGCGACACCACTTCCGGGCGGATCCATGCGGCAACTATCGCCAACAGCGCCAGCAACTGTCCGCTCCGCATGATCAGCAGCACCGCCAGCGTCAGCTGGTTGGTCAGCTGCTCGCCCAGAAGGAAGGTGACCGGTGCGGACGACGATGTCAGCACGTTGTACAAGGCGTTCAGGGAACTCGCGTACCAGATCGAGAGCACCGTGGCTTCGGTCGAATAGAACCCTTGCGCGAAGTTGAAGAGATTGAAGACGATCTCTCCCGGAGTGCCCTCGCCGAAAATGATGTACGAGATGACGTAGACCAGGATCGTGCCGATCACCGCGCCCTCGACCCACAGCCAGCGGCGCTTCACCAGTTGCACCAGCACCGCCGCGATCAGGTAGACCTTGAAGTTCACGGTGAGCCCGATGTACGCCCAGCGCCAGCGCGCCGAACGAATGAGCGGCCCCCACCCCAGCATGACGCAGGTGATGGTCAGCAGGATGATGTTGCCCCGCTCCAGCCCGAACAGCATCGGCATGCCGGCGGTGAACGCAAAGGCCCGGGGAAGCGCGGTGCGCCGGTCGATCCGCATGAAGATGACCGACACGAGCACGGCATTCAGCACATAGAAGACGTGGATGACGACCAGCCCCAGCCAGTCGCAGTCGCGAATGGTGGAAAGCGGCGCGAACTCGTAGCAGGCCGGCAGGCCGGTGAACTTGAGGATTACGAAGCTGAGCGGCGGATAGACTGAGAACCACGTGTCATAGGCGCCCTTCTCATGCGCCCAGATCGCCGTGCTGAACCAGTCGCGGAAGGTGTCGTCGCTGTCGTAGAAGAAGGGTGCCGGAAAGTAGCCTTCGCTGACCGTGTGGTAGGCGACCAGCAGCCCGCACACCAGGATCGCGCCGGCCAGCACATGCTCGATCCATTGGCCGGGCGCACGGTCCCGCGGTGCCGCGCTCACGAGGGCCGGGCCCTGAACACGACGAACTTGAGCGCGAAATAGTTCACGACCGAGACGAGGAACGTCGAGACGATGCCGGCGATGTACGGGTTGGGGATCAGGCGCATGATGAGCGCCAGGCTGGCCACGCTCAGCACGTAGTTGACGGCGTAAGACAGGACGAAGCGGGCCTTGGCCGGTCCCGCATCGCGAAACACGTGGCGGCTATAGGTGAGATAGTTGAAGGCCATGCCCGCGACATGAGCGATCGCCTGGGCGGCATATGGGCCAAGCCCAAGCCACAGGAGCAGCCAGTACGCGCCCAGGCCGAACAGCGTGTTGACCACCCCCGCCTGGTAGTAGCGGAAAATCTCGATCACCCGCTCGCTCCGGAACCGGGCCAGCACGTCAGTAATCCTGGGGGAAGTTGACACGCTCGCGCTCCAGCACCAGCGGCGTGCGGCGCGTGCGCTCGGAGATCAGGCGGATGTGGTCGCCCATCAGGCCCAGGAAACCGAACAGCAGCGCGAATTGGGCCTGGAGCACCATGGCGATGAACCAGCCGGCGATCGGGCGGTGCGCGAAGAACGCGATCACGCCGCCGATGCCCATGACGAGCGTCGCCACGGCGCCCAGCACTCCCAGGTAGAGCGGCACCCGCAGCAGGCGCTTGGACGAGGCGGTGAGGCCGCCCACCGCGAAGTCCAGCAGCGCGAAGAAGTTGTTGTTCGACTTGCCCCGCGCCCGGACCGGCCGATGATAGGTGATCGTCTCCAGCGGATAGCCGGTCTCCACCAGCATCCCGCGAAAGAACGGCTCGGGCTCGTTCATGGCCTTGATCGCATCGACGACCTTGCGATCGTAGAGGCCGAAGCCGGTCGCGTTTGGTATGATCGCGTGATCGCCGAAGCTGCGCGCCAGCGTGTAGGACAGCTTGCGCGTGGTATCGAGGATGAAGCCCGACTTCTCGGACTCGCGCACCCCAAGGACGATGTCGATGCCCGCGCGCCAGCGCTCGATGAAGCGCGGCAGCAAGGCAGGCGGATCCTGGAAGTCGGCGCACATGCCGATTACCGCCCTGCCGCGTGCTTCGAAGATGCCGTGTGTGGGAGAGCGCATCTGCCCGAAGTTGCGGGTGTTGATGATCAGGCGGATGCGCGGATCACGCGCGCACATGGCGCGGATGATCTCGACCGTGCGATCGACGGATTCGTTGTCGATGAAGATGATGTCGAAGGTGACATCCAGCGGCTCGAGCTCGGCGATGACCGCCGCGGCGATCGCCTCGGCATTGGCCTCCTCGTTGCGGCAGGGGATCACCACCGAGACGTCGGTCTGGTGCCCGGCTGCCTGGTCGAGCGGGGGGTGCGCGGTCCCCACGGGCAGGCTCATGCCGGTAGCGCGGTGTCGCCCACCGGCGGACGGATGCGGTAGAACTCCACCGCCAGCCCCACCAGCGCGATCAGCACGCCCAGCGCCAGGAAGCCGAAGTTGAACTGCCGGTCCGGATCGATGTAGGCGGGCTCGAGGATGCGCATGTTGGCGTTCGAGGTCAGGTTCTCGACCGTCGTGCCCTGCAGGAAGCGCCGATAGCTGTAGTACAGCTCACGCGAGACATCGAGCTCGCGGCGCAGCTGCTGGTTACGGGTGGACTGATCGATCACCGCCGCCAGCGAACCCTTGTTGACCTGCTCGGACTTGGCTTGCGCCAGTTGCGCGCGCAGGGCCGCGATGTCCGCCTGCACCGTGCGGATCTGCGGATTGGCGTCTGTCGCGAACCGCCGCAGGGCGATGAGGCCGCGCTCCTTGTCGAGGATTTCCTGCTCCAGCGCCGGGATACGACCCGCCACCTGGGCGACGGCGCTTTGCGGATCGCCGTACTCCGACGAGCGGCGGAAGGTGTCGTAAGCCGCCTGGGCGCGGTCGAGCCGGGCGCTCGCGCTGTTCAGCAGGTCTTCCAGGATGCGGCGCTTGTAGCTGGTCTGCTGGCGCGAGATCACGCCGAGATTGTCGCGGATGGCGTCGGCATAGGAGGCCACGAGATTGCGTGCGAACACGCCGTCTCGATCCTTGGTCTCGATTTGGATGATGCCACCGCGCAACGCGCGAACGATCACCTTCCCGTCCAGCCAACGCATCACGTGGATCTGATCCTGCTCGAGGCGCTTCTCGAGATCGAGGCGCTTGGCCACGGTCCGACGCACCTCGACGCTGCGGGCGATCTTCAACGTCAGGTCGATCGCCGCCTGCGATCCGAAGACCGAGTTGCCGGCCCCCAACTGCATCAGCGTGTCACCCAGGCCCAGCGTGCTCGGATCGGTCGGCGCCAGCGTCACCACGCCATGCTGCTTCTCGGGGAACAGCGTGAGCACGGCGCAGATCGCGACCAGCACCACCACGATGGCCCGGCGCGCCGCGTTGTTGCGGAAAACCGGGCTATGCGAGATGCGGCCGACCAGACTGGGGCGAGGCGTCATCAGTTGATCGCCGCGACTGTTGCCGCGCCCAGGCCGAGCTGGAAGACGATCTGGGTGATGTCACGCAGCTTGGCCCAGAACGACGACGACTGCGCCTTGACCGGCATGAACACCACGTCGCCCGGATAGACGCGCGCGTTCAGCGCGCCATTCTTGCGCGTCAGCACCTCGCCGTTGGCGCGGACCAGGAAGATGTTGCGCTTGTCCGCGAAGCGAGTGGCCCCGCCCGCGCGCTCGACGTACTCCCGCACCCGCGCCGGCGCCGTGCCCAGGCGGAACGAGGCCGGACGATAGACCGCGCCGAATACGCCGATGGTGTCGATCCGCGGCGGGACGACGATGCTGTCGTTGTTCTCCAGCAGCAGGTCGCCGGGCAGGGTGGTGGACGCATACGGCAGATCCAGGACCAGCCGCCCGTCGGGCTCGCTGCGGCGCAGCTTGTCGAGCAAGGCGTTCGCCGCGCGCAGCTGGGACTCGCGCTCGCCCGCCGCGATCAGCTGATCCGAACTGAGCGGCGCCGAGGCCAGCATCGTCTCGAGCTGATCGAGCGCTTCCGCGTAGCCCTCGCGCTGCTGTTCGCGCACCGTGACGCGGGTGAGCTTGGTGCCGAACACGTAAGCGCGCGAGGTCAGGCCGCCGGCCTGCTCGATCACTTGCGACAGCGGCGTATTGGGCGCCACGAAGTAGTTGCCCGGGCGGTTCACTTCGCCTTCGAGGCGCACCACCACCGACTGGCGCTCCAGCGGGAAGGCGAGCGAGCCCTGCGACAGGACCTGCACGATGTCGCCGCCGGTGACCGGCCGGCTGGCGATGTCGCCCAGGATCAACTCGCGGCTGCCGACCGTGCCCTTGTCATCGAGGCTGTAGAGGATGGCGCGCGAGGAGTCCGCCAGGGTGCTGGCACCGCCCGCGATGCGCAACATGTCGGCCACGGACTCACCGGGCCGCGCTTCGTAGATCGCTTCCTCGTTGACGCTGCCGATCACCGCGATCTGCTGGCCGACCGGCGCGATGAAGATGACGTCTTCGTTCTGCAGGATCGCATCGCGGCTGCGGTCGCCCCCGCGCACCAGATCGTAGAGATCGAAGTCGCGGACTTCCTGGCCGTTGCGATACAGCTTGATCGAGCGGAAGCTACCGCCTGCGGACGGACCGCCGGCGGCCAGGACCGCATTGACCAGGGTGGACAGGCTGTTGACGTTATAGGCGCCGGGTTGATTGGCGAAGCCGGTGACGTAGACCCGCAGGCCGTGCAGCCGCTTGATGCTGACCGTGACCTCGAAATCCCGGTACTTCGTGCCGATGGCCCCGGCGATCCGGTCGCGCAGATCGCGGTTGCGCACGCCGATCAGCCTGACCCTGCCGACGCTCGGCATGAAGATCTCGCCGTTGCGATCAACGATGAAGTCGGCGCTGCCCTCGACCGAGCCGGTCGTGTTGACCGAGATCGTGTCGCCCACCTCGACCGGGTAGTCGCCGGGGATCGTGCTGGTCGCCGGCACGTTGAAGTTCGTCGCCGGGGACACCAGCAGGTCCTCACCGAAGCGAGGTATCCTGCGACCGATGGCCGAACGCACGTAGACTTCGAACTCGTTGGGCTTGGGTGCGGTGCGCGGCCGCGTCAGCCTGGACTGCTGAGCCTCTTGCGCCGCGAGCTCGGCATCGGCCGCGTTCACGGTCGCCGAGCCGATATTGCCGGCACGGAAAGCCGGGGTCGCGCTGACGCCCGTACTCACCGAAGACGGCAGCTCCTCCGAGCCACTGGCCGGCTGCGCCGCCGACGCGCCGGATGCCCCCTGGCCCTGAAGGGGAGAGCCGCCCGGAATGGATCGCGCATCGACGACGATCGCCTGAGCCATCGCCTCGCCGACGAATGCGAAGCTCGCCACCATCGCGAGAGCGGCGGCCAGCGCCTTGCGCGAGGGCACGACGCCGCGCACCGCAGCGGGCCGAAAGCTCTGTTTTTTCATGACGTTTCCGCTTGCAAGCCGCATTGGCAGCAGTCCCCACCCAGGCGCCGGACCTGCCTCATGTGTCGTCCCCGCATCCCTCGCGCTGCTATTGACCGCCACGAAGATAGTCAATGGTCTTGGCGACGTGCTCGGCCAGCGGCTGGGCGACGATTCCGTGGCGGCGAAGCCGAGCCTGGTAAGCCGCATCGTCCCCGAAATACAGGTCCGGCCCGTCCTCGACGATCGGCGCCCGGTCCACCGTAACCCTGGGGAAGTGACCGGCTACGACATGCGCCACTTCGCCCAACTCGAGCGCCTGTCCGCCAGAGTCGAAGCGCACGACACCGCTCGGCGCTGCGGCCATTTCGGCAAGAGCGAGCGAGATCAGCTCGTCGATCGCGACATAGCCGCGCATGACTTCGCGCGGCGCCCGCACCACGATCGGGCGTCCGGCCAGACCGTCGAGGATGAAGCTGGCCAGAGCATAAGCCTGGTGCTTGTTGATGTAGGGCCCGGTGACGTTGAAGATCCGTGCGATCACCGCACGCCTGCCGTGCGCCTCGGCCCAGGCGACGAAGCGATCCTCCTCGGCCAGCTTGAGCTCGCCGTAGAGTCGCATGGCCGGAGAGGCAGCGGCATCGTGCGCCTTGTAGGCCGCACCCGACGAGGCGACGAACACGGCCTCGGCGCCGATCGGCTCCAGCGCCGCCAGGACCTGGTCGCCGATGGCCTCGTTGGCAGTGCGATAGGCGGCTTCGTCCATCTCCTCGGCACGATCCTTGGTCAGGAAGGCGAAGTGGAGCACGAACGTCGGCGCCGCGGACAGGGCGGCGAGCTCGGCAAGGGGGCGCTGCTCGATGTCGATGCCATCGCGAAGGTGCAGCGTGCGCGCCGACGAGCCGAATGCGCGAATCCTGCGCGCGAACTGCGGGCCAAGCGCGGATGCGAGGCTGTCGAGCGTCGCCAGGCCCAGCCATCCGCCGGCACCGGTGATGACGACGCGACGGCCCGAGGCCGCAAGCGCCTGCGCCACGCGCGGGTCGAGCATGGCTTGGCCGACCGTCAGGCCGCGCGTGCGGCGAGCGCGCGGCGCAAGATGGAGTCGCTCATTGCCAGGAAGCAGTCGTAGCTCACGCTTTCCTCGGGCTCGTATTCGGGCACGGCATAGCCATAGGACATGAACACGAACGGGATGCCGGCACGGTCGGCCACGTGATGGTCGATCTCGCTGTCGCCGATGAACAGGCACTCGCCCGGCATGCAGCGCAGCGCGCTGAGGGTGGCGTCCAGCAGGTCGAGCTCCGGCTTGGCGCGCAGGCCTGGGCGCAATCCCGTTACCGTGCGGAACAGACCATCGATGCCGGTGTCGCGCAGCACCTGCTCGCACAAGTCCTGCGGCTTGTTCGAGCAGATCGCCATGGTGAAACCCTGGTCGTGAAGGCGCGCCAATCCTTCCGCCACGCCGTCGAACAGCATTTCGGGCGGCGTGACCGTCTCACGATAGCGGGCACGAAACTCGATGATCTCGCGCTGCGGGTCCCCGCATGCCGGCCCCAGCAGGGCGGCGACCATCGCGGCACCGCCCACGCTCATCCACGGCCGCGCCGTCACCGTGTCGATGCGGTGGTCGCTGCCGCGATCCTCCAGCATGCCGCTCAGGATCTGGACGCAGATCGAACAGCTGTCGACCAAGGTGCCGTCGAGATCGAAGATGAGCTGGCGGATCACCGCAGGACCTCGCACGGCGCCATCGCCTCGGCCAGGACCTCGGTTTCCAGGAAGGGGCTGAGATCCTCTAGCGGCGGCGACACCATGGTCCCGTCCTCAAGCCGGCGCGAGCTGAGCTTGGGCGCGAACTCCTGCCGCTTGTCGATCATGACCTCGCACAAGTGCGGCCCTTCGCTGTCCAGCGTCGCCCGAATGGCGGCGGCAAGGTCCGCGTCGCGGCTCACCTTGCTCGCCGGGATGCCGAAACCGCCGGCCAGGCGATCGAACTCGGGGAACGTGAGCCCGCTATCCGGCCCGCAACCCACGATGTTGTCGGGGAAGTGGTTCTGCTGCGACTGGCGGATCGAGTGGTAGCCGTCATTGTTCAGCACGAACAGCTTGACCGGCAACTTCGACCCCGAAATCGTCTGCAGTTCCTGCAGGTTCATCATGATCGAGCCATCGCCCGCCAGGCAGATGATCCGCTTGCCCGACGTGCCACGTGGGTTGGCGGCATAGTAGGCACCGATCGCGGCCGGCAAGTCGTACCCCATCGAGGCACAGCCCGAGTTGGTGTAGAGCCGCTGCCCATCCTTGATCTGCGCCACCTGGAAGATGGTGACGCAGGCAGTGCCGTCCCCGGAAACGACGATGTCACCTTCTTCCAGCTGATCGAACAGGACCTTGCCGAAGACATAGGGATTGATCGGTCCTTCGTCCGACCAGTACTCGGGCAGGACGACCGGGAAGCGCGCGCTGCGTTCGCGGCTGAAGCGCAGGAACTCGGCGCGCTCGGCCGCCTTGTCGACGGCCGGAGCGGCGGCGCGCTCTGCCGCGGCGAAGAAGTCGCGCAAGTCGGCGTGGATTGGCCGGTGCAGCGACAGGGTAGGCTTCTCCAGCTCCGCCCGGTCGATGTCGACCATGGCGATGCGAGCGTGGCGCGCGAAGGCCTTCCAGTTGTAGCTGATCTGGCGAATGTTCAGGCGCGAGCCGAGCACCAGCAGGTAGTCGGCCGTCTGCACCGCGAAGTTGCCGCCACGATCGCCGACCGAACCCGGGCGCCCGGCATAGAGCGGGTGCGCATCGGGCATGGCATCGTGCGCGTTCCATCCGGTGACGACCGGCGCGCCGAGCTTCTCCACGAAGCGGAGGAATTGCGCGTGCTGGCCCGAGATGCGGGCGCCGGCGCCGACGAGCACCACCGGCCGCTCGGCCGCATGGATCTCCGCCAGCATCGCCGCGACTTCGGCATCGAGCGCCTCGCCGGTCAGCGCGCCGAGCTCGGCTGCGTTGTTCGGCGCCTCACCCGTCGCAATCGCATCGGCCTCGTCCAGTTCGGCCGGATCGAAGCCTTCGAGCGCGTCGGGGTCGACCGGAGCCGCCTGGACATCGATCGGCACGTCGATCCACACCGGGCCGGGACGACCGCGGGTGCACAGGTAGAGCGCCTTTTCGACCACCTTGCGCGCCTGCAGCGGATCGTCGAGCACCACCGCGTACTTGGTGATGCCGCGCACCATCGAAACGATGTCGATTTCCTGATCGCCCAGCTGCCGCAACGGCATCGGGAAGTTGGGAGCGCAGGTCTCGCGCTTCACCTGGCCGGAGACGACGACCATGCCGATCGAATCGACATAGGCGCCATAGACGCCGTTCAGCGCATTGACGCCGCCCGGGCCGGTCGTGACGTTGACCGCCGCAGGGCGACCCGAGAGGCGGGTATAGCTCTCCGCCGCGATCGCGGCTGCCTGCTCGTGGTGCGTGAAGACCTTGCGCAGGCCCTGCTCGCGTCCAAGCGCATCGTTGAGATGCATGGCACCGCCACCGGTGAGCATGAAGACATCGGAGATGCCGTGTTCGACCAGCAGACGCGCGATGAGATCGGCGACCCGGATCTTAGCCCCAGAACTTGCCATGACAGGATCAGCCGACCGGCTGGAAACTGCTCTGCTGGCGCGCTTCCATCATCGCGATCCGGCTTTCGTCCTCGGCCGCGATCGACTTGTAAAAGTCGCGCTTGTTCTTGAGCCACAGCAGCTCGAACTCGATGGCGTGCTCCATGCCCTGCTCGGCATCGCCGTTCTCCAGGCAGGCTCCGTCGAAGATGACCTTGCGGGTTTCGAAGCGATCGAGGCGGATCTTGCGGATACGCTGCAGGGGCGCGATCGAGTCCGGGTTGACGCCGCCGCCCACGACCAGTTCCAGGTTGCGGTCCTTGGCCACTTGCGCAACCTTCTCGACGCAGTCCATCGTCTCGGGCGCGTTGACGATCTCGCGGCCCTTGCCGAGCGAGCCGGCAAAGTCGACGCGGCCGAACACGAAGCCGACTTTGCCCTTCTCCGCTTCCACGGCCATGCCGGCGAGATTCTCGAACCCGGTGCGGGTTTCGATGTTGAACAGGAAGCGCATGTCCTGCTGCTCGTCGGCGGGATAGATCTTGTCCTTGGCCGCGACATACTTGGTGAGCGCGTAGGGCGTCTCGACCATCGGAGCGATGATGTAGTCCACGCCGAAGTTGCGCGCTTCGATCAGATCGCGAATGCCCTCGCAGCCGCCGATCTTCAACGCGACCTTGAGGTCGGCCCGACGAGCGATCTCGAGCAGGCGCAGGAACTCGTCGTTACGCGTGCCCTCTGCCTCGAACTCGGCCTTGACCGCGACCACACCGTAGTCGCGCGCCGACTTCAGGATCTCGAGCATCTTTTTTTCGGTGTTGTTCACGTTGTGCTCCCTGCAACAGTGACCGCCATCCCCGTGGTCTGCGACTTGATGAGCTTGGTCATCGTCTCCACGGCATAGGAGAGGTGGGCCTCGGTGAGACCGGGATAGAGCCCGATCCAGAACGTATTGGTGGTGACCAGATCGGCGTTCGTCAGGTCGCCGACGACGCGATAGTTGCGGCCCTTCATGTAAGGCTGGCGCAGCAGGTTGCCGCCGAACAGCAGGCGGGTGCCGATCTTGAAGTCGTTCAGCCGCTCGACCAGTTCGTCGCGATTGACGCGACTCTCGGGCCGGATGGTGATCGGATAGCCGAACCAGGACGCCTCGGAGTTGGGCGTTTCCTGCGGCAGGATCAGGATGTCCTCCAGCGGCTTGAGCATCTCGGTGAGCAGCGCGAAGTTGCGCTTGCGAGCCGCGATGAAGTCCTCGAGCCGATCCAGCTGCGCCAGACCGACCGCGGCCTGCATGTCGGTGATCTTCAGGTTGTAGCCGGCGTGGCTGTAGGTGTACTTGTGATCGTAGCCCTTGGGCAGCGTGCCCAACTTGCGGCCGAACCGCTTGCCGCAGGTGTTGTCCTGCCCCGGCGCGCACCAGCAGTCACGACCCCAGTCGCGCATGGACTCGATCACGCGCTTCAGGCGCGGCTTGTCGGTGAACACCGCCCCGCCCTCACCCATGGTGATGTGGTGCGCGGGGTAGAAGCTGAGCGTGCCGATGTGGCCGAAGGTGCCGACACCCTTGCCGTCGTACGTGGCGCCGAGTGCGTCGCAGCAATCCTCGACGACCCACAGGTCGTACTTCTCGGCGACCCGCATGACCTCGGCGAGGTTGAACGGGTTGCCCAGCGTATGCGCAATCATGATCGCGCGCGTCTTGCTGGTGACGGCCGCCTCGATCATCTCGGGCTTGATGTTGTAGGTCGGGATGTCGACATCGACGAAGACGGGTACGAGCCCGTACTGCAACGAGGGATTAACCGTGGTCGGGAAGCCGGTGGCGACCGTGATCACTTCGTCGCCCGGTTTCAACGCGTCGCCGCGAAAATAGTGCGAGGTCAGCGTCGAGAGCGCGAGCAGGTTCGCCGATGAGCCCGAGTTGGTCGTGAGCGCATGCGCCACGCCGAGGCGGGCCGCCAGCCTGGCTTCGAACTGATCGTTGAAGCGGCCGGTCGTGAGCCAGAAATCCAGCGCGGAATCGACCAGCAACTGCATGTCGGTGTCGCCATAGACCTTGCCGGACACCGGCACCGGGCTTTCGCCGGGCACGAAGGGACGCGGCGCATGGAACCGGCGCGCGTACTCTCCCGTCAGACCCCGGATCATGTCGCGAAGTTGCGCCTCGTCGCAGCCTGCCGCAAGCGCGGCGAGATCTGCCTTGGCGTTCTCAATCGTCATTCAATACCTGCTCCCGCCAATGCGGACTGAAACTTGTAGCGATATTCATCAAGCTGCGAATACGTTATTTTTCTTGCGTTTTCGCCGGCAGCCACCGGGCGGTGCCAATCGACGATCATTGCAAGCGCGTCACCCAGCGTCAGTGCCGGACGCCAGCCCAGTACGCTGCGCGCCTTGGCACAATCAAGCTTGAGGATATGCGCCTCATGCGGGCCGGCCTCGTTGCCACGCTCCCACCCTGCGGTCCCCCAGCGGGCGGTGAGACGATCGGCAATCCAGTCCACCCGCTGCACGTCGCTGTCGGCCGGGCCGAAGTTCCATGCGGTGGCAGCCCACTCGCGGCCTTGCAGCAGACGCGCGGCGATCAACAGGTATCCGCCAAGCGCTTCCAGGACGTGCTGCCAGGGACGGATCGCGCCTGGCGAGCGGATGAGCGGCGGCTCGCCGGCGATCAGTGCGCGCACGATGTCGGGGATCAGGCGGTCCTTGGCCCAGTCGCCGCCACCGATCACATTGCCGGCCCGCACGGACGCGAGCAGCGGAGCTCCCTCGACACCGTGGAAGAAGCTGCGCCGGTAGGCCGATATGACCAGTTCGGCAGCGCCCTTGCTGGCGCTGTACGGATCGTGCCCGCCCATCGGATCGCTCTCGCGATAGGGCCACACCCACTCGTTGTTCTCGTAGCACTTGTCCGAGGTAACGCAGACGATGGCCTTGAGCGCCGGCATGCGGCGGCAGGCGTCGAGCACATGGACAGTGCCCTGCACGTTGGTCGCGAAAGTCTGGACCGGGGTCTGGTAGGATTCACGCACGAGCGGCTGCGCGGCGAGATGGAACACGACCTCGGGATCGCAGGCAGCCATCGCCGCCTCGACCGCCGCCAGGTCGCGGATGTCGCCTTCGACATGGGAGACCAGTTCGGCCACCTGCGCCATGCCGAACAGGCTGATCTCCTCGGCCGGCAGCGCGAAGCCGGTGACGTGCGCCCCCATGCGCGCCAGCCAGATCGCGAGCCAGCTACCCTTGAAGCCCGTATGCCCGGTCAGGAAGACGCGGCGACCGGCCCAGAAGGCGTCGCTTACCAGGTCTTCCAAGGCGCGCCTTTCTGCCACAACTCCTCGAGATGCTGCTTGTCGCGCAGGGTATCCATCGGCTGCCAGAAGCCTTCGTGCACGAAAGCAACGAGTTCGCCCGAGTGGGCCAGGGCCTCGAGCGGCTCGCGCTCCCAGAGGGTCGCGGGACCTTCGATCAGGTCGATGACCTCGGGCTCGAGGACGAAGAAGCCGCCGTTGATCAAGCCGCCGTCACCCGCCGGCTTCTCTCGGAAGCTGCGCACGAGATCGCCTTCGAACTCGAGCGCACCGAAGCGGCCCGGAGGCGTCACCGCTGCGATCGTTGCCTTGCGACCATGCTGCTTGTGGAAGGCGATCTCGCTGGTGATATCGACGTTCGACACGCCATCGCCATACGTGAAACAGAAAGACTCGCCGTCATCGAGATAGCGCCGCACCGCCTGCAAACGGCCACCGGTTTGCGTGTCCGCCCCGGTATCGACCAGGGTGATCCGCCAAGGCTCGCTCCAGTTCTGATGCACCTCCATCGCGTTCTTCGACAGATCGATCGTCACGTCGGACGCGTGCAGGAAGTAATTGGAGAAAAACTCCTTGATGACGTATCCCTTGTAGCCAAGGCAGATCACGAAATCGTTGATGCCGTGCGAGGCATAGATCTTCATTATGTGCCAGATGATCGGCATCCCGCCGATCTCGACCATGGGCTTGGGACGGACGCTGGTTTCCTCGCCCAAGCGGGTGCCCAATCCGCCCGCCAGTATGACGGCTTTCACTCGTAAGTCCCCGCTTGAACCTTGCTTCTCTGACTTTTGCCATCCAAGCGCTTGTAATTCATGCGCTTTACTTGAGCCGAGTATCCGCTGTAGCCGCTAACCATCGTCCTGACAATTGCCAATCGCCTCCAGCCCGGCGCTCCACCTGCCCATCGTGTGGAGCGCCGATGCGTCCAGGCATTGTCGAAACGCGGCCCAGGCATGGCTTCTTCTCGGCTTCCACCGCGGCCATGCCTGAGGCCTGGCCCATGCCGGAGAGCATGGCAGCCAGTCGGAATTGCAGCGGCGCTCACAAGGCGTTCGCGGACGGCGGAACCGCTCGCCCGCCTCTCGCAGGCTCCCAGACGAAGTGAAAGGCCGGAGCCGGCTTGAACTGGCGGTCCGACGGCAAGATCGAGGGCGCCTCGCCCGCGCTCGACCAGCCATAGACGTCGCACCTGTCGCGGCCTCCGCATAGTGCCTGGGCCGATCGGCGCCGGGTACCTTCGCTCGAACCCGGTGCAAGCTCGACATAAAAGGCCCCTTTGTCGGGGAACATGCGAAGGAGCCGCATTCCCTGAACAACTGGCGCGCCCATCACCGCAGATGCCGCTTTCGCAGGCCGCTGCCATGCTGCATCGAGCCGGCGCGAGATCGGAACGGCATCGGCGCTTCCCGCCGAGCGTGGCGGACTGGCCGGCACTTCGAACCGCCGGGTCGCCGTCTGCAACGGATCATGGTCCAGAGCGGCGAGTTGCGGCTCGATACGGGCAGCCGTTTGTACAGAGGTCGCGGAAGGCGCGGCGGATGCGGCGAGAGCCTCGGCACCAAGGGAGCCGAAGTGCGCGAAGAGATTGGTGCCGGGCTCGGGCGTCCGGTGCCGGCCGGTCAACGCCGCTGCCGAGCCCCAAAACCCCGGCCAGCGCAGAAACAAGTGCGTCCCCACCCGCGCGATCTTCTCCAGTTTCGGGCTCCACCACGGATAGACCTGCTCGGTGTGGTAGTGGGTGGCGAGGCCGACACCGGGATACACCATTCCATCCAGCATCAGCCCTGCGCGGGCCAGTGCCCTATCGATCGCGGCATCGGCATGACGGCGAGAGAGCGCACCGTCGCAGGTGAAGGTGAACTGACACCCGGTCGCACGCTCACTGCCCTGCAACACCACACCGCAGACGCTATGAGGAAATGCGGGATGCCGCACACGGTTGAGGATTACCTGGCCCACCGCCATCTGCCCGGCCGCATCGCTCCCGGCCTCATAGAGCATGGCCGCAGCAAGGCAGGCGCGGGCTTGGACATACTCCTGCGGGGTTCCGCCCAAGTGGAAGGGGGCGGCGGCTCGGCCCGTGGCCACAAACGGCGTCATCGCGTTGCGTCTGAACGCCTCGCTGCCTTTGATCGGTGCCGGAGTCGGCTGGCTTGTGAGCGTGTCCACCGATGGTCGCCCAGGCAGCGTGCTCACGTCGGAAATGCGAAGCTCCTGGGGAGCAGACCCGATCACGCGCCCCGGTGCGTGCGGGAGCAGCCAGAGCGCGAGCAGGATGAACCAGGCCGCACTCAGCACAGCCGCCCCGACGAGCCGCCATCGCGCCGGGGGATGCGCCCAGGCAGCCGCCGCCAGATGCAGCAACCCCATGCCACGGGCCAACCTTGGCGCGCTTCGCCTGGCCGAGCCACGGCTGACGCGGCGGCTGACATCGCCGAAATCAGCAACCGCACCAACACCGCGGTTCATGAAGGCGAGACTGCGAGGAATGGGCGTTGCGATCCTAACACCATCTCGCCGGCGACGGACGCGGGAAGAACCAGGATTGATTGGCGCAAGACCGGCATTCCACAACGAAAGTGCGGCTTGTCGTTCCGACGCATTGGCACAGGGCGGCCATGGCGAAGATGTCCAGCGTCTCGGCTCGGCTCGACAAGCGATCGGCTTGCGGGAGCACGGTACAGGCGTTCTTGGCGGCATGGCACAGCGAGTGTGCCGTGCCGCTGCGGGCATTCACCACCACCCACCTCCGATGCATGTGCGCAGCGCATCCGGCCCTGTCGGCAAACTGCTGGACGCTCATCCGATCTGGACCATTCGACGCTTGAGCAGATGAACGTTTGCAGGCTCGACCGTGTTAAGGTGTCGCCAAGATAGAAACCGAGGATGTTTGAGATGAGATCTGGGATCACTGCGCCGTGGCGTCCCTTGTCCGAAGGGACCTCCCCGCGCTTGAGCGCAAGAACGCAGCTTGGCGTGCCCGCTGCGATCGTGGATGGGCTTTGTTTCTCGGCGCTCTTGTGGATAGTGCTTTTGACACTTCTGCGCTGATCACAGTGGCGCCCTTGCATCGGCTGGGTGACGTCTTGCACGATCGCCGCGTCAGTCTTCTGCCAGATTGGCCTCGACCGAACTGCCTTCAGTCGGACTGAGCCTTTCGACCAAGCCGTCGATCGATCTCTGTGAACGCACGGCCTGAAGCAATCGATCGCAGGCGCCGGGTCGGATTCGGGGGACAAGACGCAGGCCAGACCACGCCGCACCAGCGACCCGTCTGATCCGCAGGCATCCGCCGCCCTCCCACATTTGTTCGCTTGCGCAACCAACCTCATGCGCGATCCAGCGGCCTGATGACGAACCAGACGTAAACCAGCGCTGCAAACATCAGCATAGTGCCGAGCAGAACCCAACCTTCGTTGCCGAACTGATTGGCGGCCACACAGGCGATCGCCGGTGGTGCATACTTCCATACCGCATCATGCGCTGGACGAGGCCCGACGGACCGCTGCAGGTAGACCACGGCAAGACCGGCGAAGATCGCGACGGTCAGCCAATCGAAGACCGTGCTCATGTTGCCGCCTTCGAGACGATCAGTATCGCCGCGCCGCCCATACCAACCAGACGCGAGGCGCGAAGCTCACCCGCTTTCGCCGCCGGTCCAGGCTGATCGAGCAGGGAACGCAGCTTGAAAGATCGCTTCGCCGGCCGATTCACAAAGCTGCGTCGAAGAGGCTGGCATTGCCGTGAGGCAAGCAGACTTCGCCCTACGTATTGTCCGGAATGGATCGCACCAGATACCACCTGCGCACGACCATCGCATGGCAAGAGCGACGCGACACGAGCATCTGCTCCCTCGCCGCCGGCCTCGCGATCGCTCCAGCAGCGGCGTGGGCGCGACGACCGCCCGTCTTCTCGCCCGAAGTTGATCATACCAGGCCCGGCGTGCTCGTCACCGTCGCACGGCAAGATCGAAGCGGCACGAGCGACTGCTATCCTGCCGCCAGTCTGGCGATCGTTCCGGCTGCGGGCTGTGCGTGGCCCTAGGTCGTTGACCGCGCGTCCATCTCGTCGCTGGCGTTGTCCATCCGTTAGCCCTGCCTGGGCGTGCATGCGCGATCGGCACTCGGCGTGGCGCCGTCGCTTTTGCCCGCACGACGCATCGTGGACGCTGGCCTGCTCCTTGCACAGCCCGCCCATCAACCGTTTCCCGCGAAGCGCAGCTTGCCGACCGCTGGCTCCTGGTAGCTGCCCATCATGATCTCGCTGCCGACCGGCACCTCGGTCAGAACAAGACCCAGAACGGAGTTACCCGCTCGCGTCAGAACGGTGATCGCGAACTCGATGGCCTGGCGCGAGGTGTGTTTCCACCGGGTCAGCAGCACCACGCCATCGCTTGCCGCGGCGATGACGCGCGCCTCGGCGACCTGAAGGACCGGCGGCAGGTCCAGCAGCACCAGATCGAATTGGGTCCTCGCTTCCGCGACCAAGGCCTGCAACTGGTCGAAGGCGATCGACTGCCCGGCTTCCACCACCTCGCCCACCGGCAGGAACCGCGCCGGGGTCAGGCCGTCCGCCACAAGGCAGTCTGCCAGGTGCGCCTCGCCACGCAAAACCTCGACGAGCCCGGGTCCGAACCGTCCGAAGCCGAAACGCTGGTGGAACGTGGGGCGCTGCAAGTCGCAATCGATGACCAGCACGCGGCGGCCACGCAGCGCCTGGCTGCGGCCCAAAGCGATGGCCGTGGTCGACTTGCCCTCGGCCGCCTGGGGCGAGGTCAGCGCGATGACGCCGGGTTGCGCTTGTCCAGGCACGAACAGGCCGGCTGCAAGCGCTCTCAAGGATTCCGCGTACGGCGAATTGGGAGCTTCGACCACCTGGTTGATGATCGCCATGTCATCCTCGTTGCGCAGGCGGGGCACGGCGGCGAGGAACTCCACGCCGAAGATGGTCTCGACCTCCTCGGGCGAGCTGACGCCGACCGCGAAGACCTGCTTGAGAAGCGCGACGATGGCGAACAGGATCGCTCCCAGCACCGCGCCGATCACGAGATTGACGATCAGGCTCGGCCCTGCGGCCTGCACGGGTAGGGGAGCGAAGGCGACGACACGCGCGTCGGCCTGCTCGATCCCGCTTTGCGTCGAGATCTGCGCCAGGCGCGTCATATAGGCGTCAAGCAGGGTCTTGGGCGCGGTCACTTCCGCCTCCAACTCGCGCAATCGCACTGCCGCCGTGTCGGCGCTCGCCAGTTCGCCCTCGGTGGCAGAAAGCTTGCTGGCGATCTCTGCCGCGCGTCCGGCAGAGGCCTGTGCCTGTGCCTGCAAGCCGGACACCACGCGCGAGCCCTGATTCGCGATCAGCCGGTTGATCTCCGCGAGTTGCTGGCGCGCGGTGATCAGTTCGGGGTGGTTGGGGCCATAGCGGCTGGCAAGTTGCGCCACGAGGGCGCTGGTGCTGGTTTGCTGCGCGCGCAAGTCGGCCATGCCCGGCGTGTTCAGTTCACCCAGCTTGTCCGCGCCCCGCGCGAGTTGCGAGCGCGCCGCGTCCAGGCGCTGCGCATCTTCGGCTGCCTGCGCGCGCGCCACCGCCAGGGTCTGGTTGTAGCTCGAGATCTCCTGCTCGGTCAGCGTGCCCGCGGCCGTGTTGCCGTTAAGGCCCGTGCGCGCCTTGTAGGCTGCGACGGCGGCATCCGCTTGCTTGACCTGGCCGCGCAACCTGGCGATCTCGTTTTCCAGATGCCGGCGCACACGGGTGTTCTCGTCGACGCGAACCCCGACCTGCGACTCGATGTATGTCTGCGCATAGAGGTTGGCCATGCGCTGAGCCGTTTCCGGGTCGCTCGACTTATAGCGTATGTCGATCAGGTACGTCAGGCCTACGCGGCTGATGGTGCGATGATCGAGAACGTCACGCACGACCAGGGCGGCATCTTCCTGCTGCTCGTGCGACATGCGCTCGACCGGCACATCGGGGATCAGCCCGGCACGCCGCGCCACCTGCATCGCCATGCCGGAAGAGGACAGCAGCTCCACCTCGGTGTCGACGACACTGGAATCGGCCGGCAGCGGCGAGACGACATCTTCCAGCCCCTGCACGACCTGCTTCTTGCGCTGATCGAGCAGCACGCTCGCCTTGGTCTCGAACACCGGATCCTGCCGCAAGGTGTAGAGCGCGGCGAGGCCAAGCGCGATCGCCATGATGCCGAGCAACAGCTTGTAGTTATCCCGCACGAAGCGGCCGAACCGCGATCCGTCGAGCTGGGCGGCTCCGCCGGCATAGCCGCCATCCTCGATACCGAAGTGCCGCCCGCGCTCTGCAAGCGCATGATGTTGCCCGGCTGTCAGTTCGTTGCTCAAGGTGCTGTTCCCGTCGCGATAGCAAGCCGCTGCAGCGGCGCCTTGGTTGCGGTTGTGTGGCAGTTCGGCCGGGCGGGGCTGCGACCGGTCATAGTTTGATTAGGACGCCCACGCTGATGGCATTGTCCGTCAGGCGCCTGCCGAACGCGGCTGGGCGCGAGGTCACATGCAAGTTGTCGTAGCGCGTGAACAAGGTGATGTGGCGATCGACCAGGTACTGCGCGCTGGCTCCGAAATGACGCCGACGCTCCGTGCGTTCGGGAAGCTGAAACCGATCGCTTTCGTAATCGGCGAAACCGGACACGACGATGTAGCGGTACAGCTCGTGGTCGACGCGCAGACCGAAATGCGTGCGGCGATAGCTGGGCGCCAGCGGGTTGCCGGCCTCCTGCAGAGTTCGGGATGCATCCAGCCGAACGGTGGTCAGGCGAGTGGGAAAGTACTCGACCTCGGCGCGACCGCCGAAGCCCGAGAAGTTGCGGATGCCCGCGCTTCGAAAGTTCTGGTGGATGTAGCCCACCGCCACTTCGCCGCGCAGGAGGTCGGTGAACTCGAAGCTCACACCCGCCAGGAGCTCGGCACGCCGGGCGGTGCGATCCGGTATCAGCGGGTTGGCGGAGCGATTGTAGTCGAGCTTGCTGAGCGTACCACTGACCAGCACAGCCAGGTCCGCCGTGACCGCGTAGTCGGCACGCAGTCCGGCCTGGTAGCGGCTGCGGTCAAGCTCCCGCGAGTCGATCGTCACTCCATCGCCAAGATCGACATCCTCGTAGCTGATCTTGGCGGCCCTGGCGGTGGCGGTGAGGCGCAGGCGGTTACCCTGCCAGGTGGCCTGTCCGCCGGCGGAGGCCGTGCGGTACGAAACCGGCTTGCGGCTGTTGCGCAGGGCACCGGGCGCCGAACGCCGCTCTACGTCTCGTCGGTAGCCGACATCGCCATAGAAGCGGACCTCGTCGCCCGCATCGTAGCGCCCCTGACCCTGGACCGAGTAGGTTTCCGCGTTCTCCGTATCGAGCCGTGCGAAGCGCGTCAGGTTCGCCGAGGCCAGTAGGCCGAGTTGATGCCGGGACCATTCCGAAACGGCACGAACCGACGGTTCGATCGTGAACGCGACATCATCGTCCTTGTCGGACGTGCCTGCGCGCACGTTGTCGTCGTAAGTGACCTGGGCGCGCACCCGCGGGTAGAAGACGAACCCGCTGGTGCGTGTTCCCACCTCTTCGTAGCCCGGCTGCACCCGATCGGCGACCGATACCGTCCGCAGCCGATCGAACTGCGTGCCGGCTGAGGGTGAGGCCGACACGTCCTGCGCGCGTGCAGCATGCCCGGCGAATAACGCCATGAGCGATCCCGCTCCGCAGACACATGTAAAAGCTCTGATCCTCATGCCGGCAAGTCATATCGGCAGCGTTAAGACCCGCAACCGCAATCTCCACGATGATCGATGTTGTTCGTGTTGCAGCTGCAAACATTCGATCTACAATTTGGCTCGTAACAATGCCTAAAACTAGGCAGTTATCCGATGTCTGACGCATTTACTCCAATTTGGACGGTTTCGGCGTTTAAATCCATTTTGGCCGCATCGTGGTAACTTCCGATTCAGGACCTTCGGGGAGACAGCGAGATGCTGAGTTCAAAGATACGACTGGCCGCTGCGGCAGGCCTTGGGGCAGCGATGGCTCTGGGCGGCTGCGCATCCACACCCAAGCAGGCGGCCCCCACGGTGAGCGAGGTGCGCGACTATCGCCTGGGTGCCGGGGACGGGCTGCGATTGATCTTCTACGGCGAAGACAAGCTGAATGGCGAATACAGCATCGGCAGCGATGGGCGGGTGGCCCTGCCCCTCGTGGGCAGCATCGAGGCGAGCGGCAGGACGCTTCCCGAACTGCAGGAAGCGGTGCGCACCGCCTACGCCCGGGGTGGGTACCTGCTCGACCCCAAGGTGGCGGTGGAAATCCTCCAGTACCGCCCATTCTTCGTGCTGGGTGAAGTGAACGCGCCGGGACAATACCCGTTCATCCCGGGCATGACGGTGCGCCAGGCGATCGCCACGGCCAAGGGCTACACCTACCGGGCGCAGCAAGGCAACGCCATGATCACCCGCTGGGGTGAGACCAGCGAGGTGCCCTACAAGCTCTCGCCAGGAACGGCGGTGGCCCCTGGCGACACGATCCGCATACCCGAACGACACTTCTGACGGGCGATGCTCGCGGCGTCGGCGGCCCAGGCTCCGAGGCCCCAACAGCCAGAACCGTTCGCCATCGCAGGCGCTCCGCTTCGCTGGCGCCCGCGAGGCTTCCGGTGACGCGGCCTCCCGAACCCCAGCCGCAATACGAGGACCTGAAGACATATGCCTGCAGCTACCGCGTTCCGCTCCCCATCCGCGCGCCTCCGTCGGCCGGCGTCGAGCGCTTCCGGGCAAAGCTACGCCGGTCGGGCGCTGGAGATCGGCGTCTTGCTGCTGTCCATGCTGGCCGCGCTCTATGCCTCTTCCCGCTGGGTACACCCGGCCTGGTCGCTCGTAGCGCTGGCCAACTACGGCTGGCTCTGTGCCTTGGTGTTCCGATTGGAGCCGCGCGGCGCGGTCCTGTTCCTGCCGCAGATGTTCAACGGGGCGTCGTGCCTCGTCGCCCTGATCATGATCGAGTCCGGTGGCGAGATGTTCGAACTCGGCCTCGTCGGCCGAGCCGGCCCCTGGTCGAGCGCTCTGGTGCTGAGCGACCTCATGCTGTGCATCGGGTTCCTGCTCACCTTCCGCACTTTGATCCGGGCGCTTGACCGGCGGGGCGAGTACGCGCTCTCGCCGCTGCTCGATCGCTATGCCAACGCCCTGGCCATGATCGCACTCGCGCTCACCGCCGTCATCGCGCTGGCCTTGGTGGTGCGAGGGCTGCAGTACGGCTTTCCGCTGCTGGCCGGCATCGATCGCTTCAGCTTTCGCCGCTTCGCCGCCGACAAGGTCACGCTCTATGCGCTGAACCTGAAGTTCGTAATCGGCTATGCACTGGGCTTCGTTGCCTTTGCGCTGCCGGCGAGACCCTGGTTGCGCAAGGCGGCGATCGGCACGTTCGCCGGCATGATGGCGCTGTACTTCCTGTTCGGCGACAAGTTCTTCACCCAGCTCGGCTTCCTGAGCGCGTTCGGGTCACCTTACCTCTATCGTCACTACGCCAAGGTGGGCCGACGCATATGGCTCTACGCTATCATTGCCGCGATCGCCCTCAGCGGGGTGATGACGATGACGACGTACATCTACTCCAAGGGCTTTACGGAAACGCGCGCGGCGACCGTCAAGCGACTGAGCGGGCGCATGGTGGGCCAAGGCGAGCTATGGTTCCTCCAGTCCAGCATCGGCGCCCCGCTGATCGACTGGAACGCCACCTTGATCGAACGCTATGCACAGTCCTTCACGGTCAAGGCGACCGATCTGTTCGCGGCCCAGAATTCGCTGGGCGCGCACTACTTCTCCAATCGCTACGCGCCCGACTACTTGCGCTCGTCGCTGCACCGCAATGCCGGATCAGTCACGTACACCGAGGTCGCCGAACCGATGGGGCTGGTGCTGTTCGGCTGGCTGGGCCTGGGCCTGATGATGGCCATCGTCGGCATGCTGGTGGGATTGGCATGCTCCTACATGGCCTATGCCATCGAGAACCGCTCCTTGCTGAGCGCGCTCTTCGCCGCCTATGTCCTGAATCAGCTACAAGCCTCGATCGTGCAAGCCGCGCCGTGGGTGATCGGCAGCATCTACTCGCTGCGGTGGCTGGTCGTGATCCTCATCATCGAATTGGGCTTGCTGCTTCTGGGTCAAGGCGGAGCGCGGTCACGTCCGCGGCATCGCCGCGACCGGCGCTTGCCGCCGCGCGCGATCCAGCAAGCGGCGGAGCGCGCGATCGAGCGGCCGCTCGACCAGCACGTTCACCGCTAGGGCGGCGGCGATCACGATGACCATCAGCGTCGCGATGTAGAGCCACGGCTGCGGCGGCAGGCCAAGCCGTGCCCACAGGAGCGCGCCCGCGCGGATGCCGAAGGGATGAATGACGTAGATGGCGTAGGATGCCTCTCCTCCGGCGATCAGGAGGCGCGTCATGGCCCCGCCACGCTGCGCGAACGGTGCTGCCACGACGGCCAGCACGATCAACCAGGCCGGAAGCCCCGCATAAACCGCTCGCGGCAGATAGGGGATCGCCCCCCCCGCTCGCAGCAGCGCCAGAACGACCAGGCTCGCTGCGATCAAGGCCCAGGCGCCTGCAAGAGGCATGGCCATCCCGCGCCGATACAGCATCGCTATCCCGACGCCGCCCAGGAACTCGAAGACCAGCGACTGCCCCCAGAACGAGAGCCAGACGGGCGGATCGGGCACGAGTTGGGCAACCACCACGACCGCCGATAGGACGAGGACCAGTACCGTGAGCCCGACGCGTCGGCTGAACAGCAGCGCCAGCGCGAAGGTCACGTAGAAGTACGCCTCGAAGTTCAGCGTCCAGCCCAGCTTCAAGACCGGCACCGGCTGGCCCAGAGCGTTCGTTGCCGGAAGGAACAGCAGCGATGCCAGAACGTGGCCGGCATCCGGCTGCGCGATGGAGACCGCGCCGGAGAAGGTGAACGTGGCAGCCAGCATCAGCGCCGTCGCCAGGTAGTACAGCGGAGCGATGCGTAAATATCGTCTCACCAGGAACGTGCGCGCGCCGCCCGGCTCCCCGAACTTGTCGGCCGAGACATGGTACATGATGAACCCGCTGATGACGAAGAACAGGTCGACGCCAAATCCGCCATCGATCAGCGAGAACGGCCGGAACGAGCCGCCCGCCGGCAGCCGCGTCGCGATCTCATGCTGGAGATGGGCGAAGAGCACAGCGGTTGCGGCGAAGAAGCGCAACACCTGCACGCGCCCAAGATAGCTTCCACCGTTCGCCATGATCCTGCGCCTTCTCGATCTCGCCGACGTTCGGCACCCAGCACGTTCGCCGGGTGCCGCAGCGGCCATGATCCCTGACCGATGCCGCGCTGCGCGCAAGCCGGGATGGATCGGTTCTGCAGTGCTTCGAGCGCGCCCTGCGGGTACAATGGAGCCTGACGCTGTTTCGCAAGCGCAGCAGCACCGATCGGCTCGGCCAGCACGCTGCTCGCCGGCGGCAGATCTCGTCCGTTTCGGATCAAACCGCTTCGACGCTCCTGCGCAGCCAAGCCGCGAAGGCTTATCGCGAAGGCAACCAGCGCTGCCGCTGCCATCGGCAGAGCGCGTGAGCGAGGCTTGCCGGGCGATCGGCTCCGGCGGCAAAGAGCGCGATGCAAGGCTCTAGGTGAAGGCAGACGCAGGGACCTTCTCGCAGTTCGCCCCTGTCCATGCAGGCTCAGCCATGCTCTCGCCGGCTGGAGCTTGATGGCGACGAACTCGGGCGTGCCCGGTAACAGTGGCTCGACGGCGATGATGGACGGAATAAACCAGGCCGGCCTCTTCCCCGCATCGTCATCCGTGCGGTCGGCGAAGCCTTGCGCCCCTGCCGCGAAGCTTTGCAGTCAATCTGCGGCGTCTAGGCGACGCCAGCAATGGTGTCGCGGTGCTCGGTGACTGGCATCACCAACGTACGCGGGCCTAAGCGGGTCACGCGAAGGTGAGGTGCAGATGAACGCTCCGGATGGGCATCGTTCAGACGGCGGTGCGTACCTTACAAATTCAACTTGGAGGAAGAAGGATGCGCAAGTTCATCATCAGCGCAGTCGTGGCTGCCCTGACCTTTGTACCCGGCGTCGCTTCGGCTCAGCGCTACTACTCGGGCAACGGTCGTGAAGTGCGGCAAGAGGTGCGCGAGTGTCGTCGCGAACTGCGCCGGGCCGACAGCCGTCGGGAGTATCAGCGCGAACGCCGCGAGTGCCGCCGCGAGATCAGCCAGGCGCAGCGCGATTCGCGGCGCGGTTGGCGCGATCAGCGTTGGAACCGGTATGATCGGAACCGCCACGACCGTTACGATCGGTATGACCGGGATCGCTATTACCGGCGCTGATGTGTCCAGCAGGCGAGGCTGACGCCTTGCCTGCAACCGGCGGGTATGGTGTCGAACCGAGAGCATCACTCCCAAAAAACGCGACGTCAGGCCTTGTGCTGCACGCTTGATCGGACACCGAGCGCGGTCTAGTCCGACAATTGAGGTCGACCCTGGGGTCGGTCCTTGCGCGACAATGGTGGTCGCAGGAGCGCGACGATGACCCAGCCCGAAGCTGTCTGGCACCTCGATGCAGCACTTGGCGAAGGGCCGGTCTGGTTACCCGAGGAGCAGGCGCTCTGGTTCGTGGACATCAAGCGCGGTCACTTGCACCGCTTCCATCCGCAGACCGGCAGTGCAGAGACGTTCGAAGTGGGTGGCAATCCCAGCTTCGTCGTACCCACCGACGATGGTGGCCTGGTGATCGGTTCGCGCGACAAGGTGTTGCGCGCCGATGGCGGACGGCTTGGTCCTATCGTTGCAACACTGGATCAGCCCGCCGACAACCGGACCAACGACGCCGCGGTCGACAGTCTGGGTCGTCTCTGGATCGCGACGATGCATGATCCGGAGGAGGCGGAAACTGGAACGCTCTGGTGCCTTGACGGAGCGACGCTGCGTCATGCCGGCACGTCTGCCGTCGTCACCAACGGGCCGGCCATCACGGCGGACGCCCGTACGCTCTACCATGTCGATTCGGGCGCTCGCACCATCAGCCGCTATCCGGTGGATGCCGAGGGCCGGCTGGGCGAGCCGGAGCCATTCGTGACGCTGGGCCAGGACGAAGGCTATCCCGATGGCATCGTCCTCGATAGCGAGGACTGCGTCTGGGTGGCGCTGTGGGATGGCTGGGGCGTTCGCCGTTATGCGCCCGATGGGACGATGCTGCTGCACGTGCCGCTGCCCTGCGCCCGCGTCACCAAGCTGGCTTTGGGCGGTCCGGATCTGAGAACGGCCTACGTCACCACGGCCCGCGTCGGCCTTGACGATGCCGCGCTGGCCGAGCAGCCGTTGGCGGGCAGCCTGTTCACATTCCGCGTCGATGTACCAGGTCGCCCACAACCGGCGATGCGCACCTGAAGCCCGGCGCCTTGGCCGTTCGTCGCCTTGGCGCTCTCTGATCAAGCGAACAGGACGCCATCTGCAGCCGGGAAGATCGACGGCGATCTCGGCGCGGGCGGTGCCGCACCAAGGCACGACATGCGACCGCGACGTCGAACGAGCCTGGCGGAAACAGGATCGTGATCTCGGCCAGCAGGGTTCCCTTGCCTGACGCCATGGCGGCTCCCGCGCCGGGATTTGATCCCGGCCCTAACGCGTCGCCGCGAACCGATTCTCATCTGGACGGAAGGCGAGTTCTGCCTGGCCGAAGCCACGCAGAACTCGCCAGAGATCACCGCAGCCTGAACGACCCGAAGGCTCGTGCCTTTCTCAGTTTCCGGCCGGGTGATCGCAACTGTTTCGGGGCGGCCGCGTCCCCTCGCGGAGAGAGGGGGGAGAACGAGGGAAGCGCGGCCGCCTTCAGCCACCCGCATGCCCGGCTTGTCGCCTCGGCACCGCGGGCCGGCCGGATCAGTCGAACTTGAATCGGACGCCGATGGCGAAGGTCCGGTCAATCAGGAGGTTGGTGGTGTTGAACTGCTCCGCGTTGCCCACATCGCTGAACTTGTAATACTCCTGCTGCTTGGCCTTGGTCAGGTTCACCGCATCGAAGGTGACGCCGATGTCCTCGTTGACGTTCCAGGTCAGCTGGAGGTCCAGGCTCTTCTCGGGCTTGCGCCAGATGCCGATCGGGTTGGCGAAGCTGCGTCCCTCATTCACGCGTAGGAAGCCCTTGCGCCACACGTAGGAGAGGCGCGCACCGATCGGCCCGTTGTCGTACGCAAGCGTCGCGTTGTACGAAAGCTTCGACACGCCGAAGAACGCCGACTTGGTGTTGCCGGTGATGTTGCCCACCGCGTCGGTGACCGGGATCGTCTGCTCGGAGTCCAGCACCGTCGCGCTGCCCGTGAAGCCAAGGCCGTCCAGCGGACCGGGCAGATAGGTCGGGAAGTAGGTCAGCCCCAGTTCCACGCCCTTCAGCACGCCGTTGGATGCGTTCACCGGACGGGTCACGTTGAAGAATTCGGTATAAGTCTCGTTGCGCGGCAGGTAGTTGTTCGGGATGAACTCGCGGATGGTCAGCGGCACCACCAGCCCGTCGATCTCGCGACGGAAGCCGGTCACGTAGATCGCGCTGTTGCGCTCGAAATACCACTCCAGCGCCAGGTCCATGTTCTTGGAGTGCGTCACGCCCAGATCGGCATTGCCCGCGCTCGCGCTGCCAAAGCCGATGCGCGACAAGTCACCGGTCAGGATCGGGTTGGGGTTGAGGGCTCCGAAGTCGGGCCGGCGCAGCGTCTCGCCATAATTGAAGCGGATACGCAGGTTGTCGGTGATGTCGTAGCGGGCGGTGAATGCCGGCAGCAACTTCGACGACGAGGTGCCCACCTTGGTCTGGGCGAACCCGGCACCACGATCGAAATAGTCGTAGTTGGTGTCGATCGTCACGAAGCGTGCGCCGCCCTGGAGCTGGAGCGGGCGACCGAATATCGAGATCTCGCCATCGGCCATCAGGTAGGCCGCCATGTTGATCTCGTTGATGCCGAACACCTTGCCGAACGATAGCTGATCCGACAGCAGCAGCCCCGGCGCGACCGAGCGATAGAGCGAGCGGATTGCGTCGCGATCCATGTTGCGCGTGTCGGCCAGCACCCAGCTGGTCGGGATGTCGGCCCGGTTGTCGAAGAAGTCCTTGTTGGTGAACGCCGCGTCGCCGCCCAGCGAAGCCAGCGTGACGCCAAGCGCTCCGGCGCCCTGGTCGCGCACGAAGTTGGCGGCCTTGCGGTCGTCGTAGCGGAATCCGGCCTTGATGCGGCGCAGGAAGCCTTCGTCCCAGGCATACTCGCCATCGAGCATGAACGTAAGCGCGCTGCCGGTGTTCTTGGTGCCGCTGTCGAACAGGTTGCCGACGGTCCAGGCGTTCGGGTCGGTCAGGACGCCCTGGTTGGCGAAGCTGAACGAAGGCAGGCCGCCCCCGGCATTGAAGTCGACATCGATATCGAGCGGGCCACGGTCGGTGCGGATGGCGAAGAACGACGTCGTGTTCTTGCTGTCCTGGTACGCGAGGTCGGCCGAGATCTTGCCGCGATCGCCCACGTCCCACTTGGCATTGAATGCATAGACGAAGCTGTCTGTCTTGCTGGTCGTGGTGTCGCCGCTGTTGAAGCCGGCGACGGCGCCGACCTGGCGAGACTTGATGATGTTGGTGCCGTCATAGAGCTCGAATGTTGAACCCGGGTTGGCGCCAAGGTTGCCCCACCAGTCGACGAAGCTGAAGTGCAGGCTGTTGAAGGTCTTCTGCTTGAACCCGGTATAGAAGAACTCGGCCGTGTAGACCGACCGCTCGTTCGGCGCCCACTGCAGCGCGGCGTTGATCGCCGGACGTGTGCGCTTCCCATACAGGTCCGAACTGATCACCGCATCGCGCGAGAGGTAGTACGGCGTGGCGACGCCGTTGATGTTCAGCGTCGAGCCGGGCGCGGTCGGCAGGCCGGCGTCGAGACCGGGCGTCCAGTTCTGGTTGCGATCGCCGGGGAAGATGCGCTGCAGCGGCGTCAGGCCCGAGCCCGCTGGCGGGTTCTGCGTCGCGAAGGGCACCATCGCGCCTGCCTGCAGGAGCTGGTTGCGGAACTGCGTGCGCGTGTAGCTGGCGTTGATCAGGAAGCCGATGTCGCCGATGCCGGTCTCCCAGCGATTGCTGACGAGCAGCGCGGCGTTGGGATTGATCTTGTCGGCCAGCTCGCTGTAGACGCCGCGCGCCAGGCCCGAGATGGTGAAGCCGTCGAAATCGAGCGGGCGACGCGTCTGGACGTCGATCTGGCCGGCAAGGCCGGTCTCGATCTGGTCGGCGGAGCGAGTCTTGTAGACGTCGACCTTCTTGACGAGATTGGCCGAGATATCCTGCAGCGCGAACGAAGTGCCCGCGGCCGTGAAGATGTTGCGGCCGTTCAGCGTCGTCAGCGGGTCGGTCAGACCGCGGATGCTGATCGCGCCGGCCTCGCCGCCGCCACGATCGGTGACCTGGATGCCGGTCACGCGCTGGAGCGCCTCGACCACATTGTTGTCCGGCAATTTGCCGACGTCCTCGGCGACGATCGAGTCGACGATCTGGACGTTTTCCTTGCGGCTGTTGATGGCGCCGACGATCGAGGCGCGCACGCCGGTCACGACGATCGCGTCGCCGCCTTCCGCGAAAGCACCGGCCGCATCACCGGTCGCTGCGGGCGCGGAATCCGGCGAGGCGGTATCGCCGCTGGGGTTCAGCGGTACGTCCTGTGCGTGGGCGACGCTGGCCAGGCCAAGTGCGAAAATGGATGCAGTGCACAGAGCAAATGGCTTCATGGCCATCGTTCAACCCTCCCAAGGTGAGGCTGGCCCGTTACCATGCCCCCGTCTTCTCGCGGCAGATTATTAGTCAGACAATTAGAACGCAAGCAAAAAGCTCCCGATCTGTCACAATCTGGATCCGCTTGTCCGACTTCGGCGAAGAAACGGCTTAAAAGCTGGCCTTGAACACGGCTGTCCTCGTGCCCGCAGCCTCCGCAAGCTAGTCAGCCAGCCATGTGCTCGCTGCATCCGTCGCTTGCGCGAGACGGACCTTGTCTGAGGAATGAGCGAGCGCCCTGCCTTCGAAAGCCTGCGAAATGAACTGGACGGTGCCGCCGGGCCCGGCCATGCGGCGGAACCGGTCGGCCCCCGGGCCAACACTCGACGTGTCCATCGCAACGAGCGTGACGGAACCCTCGGCACTCGCGACCAGGCGATGGCCGGGCTTGAGGATCGGCGACAGCTGAACGCTGCCATCCTCAAACGAGAGCGAACGGAACTGCGTCTGCGGCAGGGGCGCGTTGCCGATGAGCAGTCGCTCCCCTTCATGCGCCAGCATGACGTTGCGCCGCACCGCGGGTGTAAACCGCTCCGGAAGCGGTCCGTTACCGACGGGCACACCGAAATTGGGATTGCCCCGTGCATCGGTATAGAGTCTCTGGATGCGCGTGTGACGATCCGGGTTGAACAGCGGATCGCCCGCGATCGCCTCGTAGTCACGGCCGTGATAGACCAGGATATCGCGGCCCTGCTCATCGACGGTGAAGCTGTTATGGCCGGGACCATAGACCGATGTTTCGCGGCACGTGACGAACACGGGCTGCTGCGACTTGGTCCAGGCGCGTGGGTCCATGAGGTTCGCGTTCTCGTCGATCGAGAGCAGCCCGAGGCAATAGCGTGCATCCGTGGCGCTCGCCGAATACGTCATGAAGACCTGCCCGTTCTTGACCAGGAACGCCGAACCCTCGTTCACCTTGAACCCACGCACTTCCCAGTCGAGCGTCGGCACGGTCAGCCGCGCCGGCGCGGCGGCCAGGGTCAGCGCATCCTTCATCGGCGCGATGTAGACGTTGGAGTTGGTGTCGATCCCAGCCTCGCGCTGCGCCCAGGAGAAGTAGCGCACGCCCTTGTGGGTGAAGATCGTGGAATCAAGATTGAAGCTGTCCCAGGGCGCCTGGAACTGGCCGAGCACGGTCCAGTCGCCGGTCATCGGATCGGCACCGTCGCATACGATCGCATAGGTGCGGATGCGGAACACGTCCTCGCCGCCGCCGCTGGGGCCGGCAGCGAAGTACATGACCCACCGGCCGTCGACGAAGTGCAGCTCCGGCGCCCAGAGGAAGCCGGACATCGGCCCACGCGCCTGGTGGCGCCACAGCACCCGCTCTTCCGCCGTGGAGAGCCCGGCCAGCGTCCTGGACCGGCGCAGGACCAGTCGGTCGTACTCGGGCACGGAGCCGGTCATGTAGTACCAGCCGTCCTCGTGCCGGAACACCTGCGCGTCGGCGCGCTGCCTCACCAGCGGATTGACGGCCAGCGGAGCTGCACTCGGCGCCGCCGCGGTGGCTAGCCCGCTTCGGCCAGCCTGGGAGCAGGCGATCGGCAGCAGCGATCCGGCAGCGGCAAAGCTGCGGCGCGAAAGGCGGATGGTCATTGTGTCCTCTCCCGACGTATTCTTCGTGGTCAGTATCGTGCGACGGGCCAGCCCTGCGCATCCCAGCGCAGCGGCGCGATGCGCAGTACCGGCTTGCCGTCCGCCTGCTTGTCGTAGGCATGGTAGACCAGGTAGGTCGTGCCATCCTTGTCGGTGAAAGCTCCGGCATGGCCGGGGCCCCGATAGCGCTGCTGCTCCTGCAGGTCCGCCCGCAACAGGATCGAGCCCCCCCCTTGCATCAATGCGCTGCCGTCCCCGCCCAGGTACGGCCCGGTGATCGCCTTCGCGCGCCCTACCACCGTGTAGTATGTGCTGTTCACGCCCTTGCAGCAGTAGTCGTACGAGACGATCAGGTAGTACCAGCCGCCGTGCGGAATGATGAAGGGCGCCTCGACCGGCGCCGGGCCGCCCGCGGGCGCAGGGCGGCGGGCGATCGCGGAGGGCTTCGCGCCGTTCACGACCTTGCCGGTCTTCCGGTCGAGCGGAAACAGCTTGATGCCGGTCCAGAAGCTTCCCAGCGCCAGCCAGTGCTTGCCTTGCGCATCGACCACGAAATTGGGGTCGATAGCGTTGAAGTCGCTCTCCCTGGTGGACATGACCACCTGGCCGTGGTCGGTCCACTTGGCTCCTGCCCCCAGCGTCGGGCTGGTCGCCACGCCGATCGCGGAGCGGTTCGAACCGAAGGTCGAAACCGAGTAGTAAAGCCGGTACTGGCCATCGACGTAGGCGATGTCGGGCGCCCAGATCCCGTCCGTGCCGGGGATGGCCTGCCTCGCCCAGGCGGGAATCTCCTGGAAGACCGCGCCGGCGTCCTTCCAGGACTTGAGGTCCGTGGAGGTTCGCACGCCGATGTAGCGACCCACGGTGTTGAACACGTAGTAGGTGTCGCCCTCGCGGATGATCACCGGATCGTGCACCGTCAGGTCGCCGGTCAGCTGCGAATTGAGGGTTGCCGTCCCGCTCGGAGCTTGCGCCTGAACCGCGCCGGCGCATGCCAGCGCGCTCAGGGCTGCCGTTACCAGCGCCTTCATTGCAGTTCGAGCACGACGACCGACTTGGCCGGTAGCGTGACCGACAGCTGGCCGCCCTGCACCGTGGCGCCGCTGAACGGCACGGGGCGAACTACCTCGGGCGCATCGAACGTGTTGTGGGTGTTGATCGCCGACGCCGTCAGCACGCGACCGGTCACGCTGCTTGCATTGACGCCGCCAAGGTTGATCGTCACCGTGTTCGCTTGGTTCGGATCGAGATTGGAGAGCGCGACGTGGACCTTGCCGTCCTTGCCTCTAACCGCCGACCCGCTGACCGCCGGCATGGTGAACTGATCCTTCGAGTACCACGGCGACTTGATCTCGATCGGCAGCACCGTCGCGTCCTGCCACGGCTTGTACATCTCGAAGACGTGATAGGTCGGTGTCAGCACCATCTTGCTGCCGTCCGTCAGGATCATCGCCTGGAGCACGTTCACCATCTGCGCGATAGCGGTCATGCGCACGCGGTCGGCGTGCCTGGCGAAGATGTCGAGGTGCACCGATGCGATCAGGGCATCGCGCAAGGTGTTCTGCTGGCGCAGGAAACCCGGGTGCGTGCCGGGATCCTGCGCATACCAGGCGCCCCATTCGTCGACGGCCAGGAAGACCCGCTTGTCGGGATCGTACTTGTCCATGATCGCGGTGTGCTTGGTGATCAGCTCGTCCATCCGCCGCGCGCCGGCGAGCGCATCGGCCCAGCCGCTCTCGTCGAAGTCGACCGCCGGCGCACGCGGCGGCCAGCCACCCGCCGGGTGCACGTAGTAGTGCAGCGAAAGTCCGTCGAGCTGCGGCGCGGCGACGCGCATCATCGTCTCGGTCCAGTTGTAATCGTCGACGTTGGCGCCCGCCGCGACCTTCAGGATCTTGGTACCGGCCGGCGCCTTGATGAAGGTGGCGTAGCGACGGGTCTCGTCTGCCGCGAACTCGGCCCGCATGTTGCCGCCGCAGCCCCACAGCTCGTTGCCGACGCCGAAGTAGGCGACGCGCCAGGGCTCCTTGTGGCCATTGCGTGCGCGCTCATCGGCAAGCGAGCCGGCGGGCGAGGTCATGTACTCGACCCATTCGGCCATCTCGCGCGCGGTGCCGTTGCCGACATTGCCCGCGACATAGGCTTCCGCGCCGACCTGGCGGATCAGCTCGAAGAACTCGTGCGTGCCCACGGTATTCGGCTCGGTCACGCCACCCCAGTGCGTGTTGATCTTCACCGGGCGGTTCTTTTGCGGACCGATGCCCTCGCGCCAGTTGTACTCGTCCGCGAAGCAGCCGCCCGGCCAGCGGATGACCGGCACCGAGAGGTTGCGAAGTGCGATCACCACATCGTTGCGGAAGCCGTTGGTGTTGGGGATCTTGCTGCCCTTGCCGACCCACAGGCCACCATAAATGCCGTGGCCCAAGTGCTCCGCGAACTGAGTGAAGACTTCCTTGTGGTAGACCGGACCCGGCTTGTCGGCCTGGATCGTGGCGGTGGTGGGCTGGTTGTCGGTGTCGGCCCAGGCCGGGCCGGATAGGGCCGTGGCGGCCATCAGCATGGCCAGCGTGGCGCGGCGTAGGGTGGTGATCATCGTGTCCTCTCCCTGAGGCTTTGTCAGTCGTGAAATTCGGCGACCACCTTGCGATGCCCGCGCAGGAACGCATCGGCGACAAGGCGCAACGGCGCCGCGTCGACGTCGCTGCGACCGGTGCGGATCAGGCTGGCGAAGCGGGCGTAGAGGCCCGGGTACTCCAGGTCCTCGCTGTGCTGGACGCCCGAGGGCAACGTCAGCACCGCGCCGCCGTTGGACAGCTTGAGCGTGCCGGCGTCGGTCTCGACGACGATGTCCCATGATTGCGGACCGGTCTGGCGCCAGTCGAGGTCCATGTGGATCGCCGCGCCGCCGGTGTCGCGGAACTGGATGTCGGCGGCGATCGGCGCCGCGCGGTTCGAGGGGATCTCCAGCGTGGCGCCGGTCAGGAACACCGGCCGCGGCAGGATGTGCGTCAGGATCGAGAGCGCGTTGATGCCGGGATCGAACACGCCGAGGCCGCCCGGCTCCCAGATCCAGGCCTGCCCCGGATGCCAGACGTGCACATCCTCGCGCCAGACGATCGACACGCTCTGGACCCGCCGCTCGGCCAGCCACGCGCGTGCCGGCGCGACGCCGGCCGCGAAGCGCGAATGCCAGGCCGCGAACAGCGTCGCCCCCACCCTCTCGGCGCGGCTGGAAAGCGCCGCGACTTCGCTCAGCGTGGCGCCGGGCGGTTTCTCGAGGAAGACGTGCATGCCCTTTTTCAGCGCCTGCACCGCCAGGTCGTAGCGGACCTGCGGCGGCGTGCAGAGCGCCACGGCATCGACCGCTGGGCCGCTCTCGATCAGTTCGTCGAGGGTCCTGGCGTGCGGCACGCCGTCCACGCCGGGATCATGCGGGCTGACGGTAGCGGCAAGGCTGAAGGCCTGGTTGCCGGCGATGGCGGGCAAGTGCTGGTCGCGGGCGATCTTGCCCACGCCGACCACCGCGATGCGGATCGGGTCCACCGCTCAGAGCGCCTTGACGATGACGGGCGCCGCAGCGGCGCGCGCCAGGCGGTTCGAGACGGGCAAGGTGAATGGTGCGGCAGACACCTCGAACACATCGCCTTCCTGCGTCTGCACCGCGTCCGAGAACGACAGCGTGGCCGTGCCGAAGAAGTGTACGTGCAGGTCGCCGGGACGGCGGAACAAGTCGTACTTGAAGTGGTGCTGCTCCAGGTTGTGGAAGCTGTGCGACATGTTCGCTTCGCCCGAGAGGAATGGCTTCTCCCAGATCGTCGTGCCATCGCGCAGGATGCGGCTGGTACCCTCTACGTGGGCAGGCACGTCGCCGAGCAGCAGTTCGGGGCCCAGCGCGGCCTGGCGCAGCTTGGAGTGCGCGAGCCACAAGTAGTTGTGACGCTCCGTCACATGATCGGAGAACTCGTTGGCGAGCGCGACGCCCAGGCGATAGGGCGTGCCGTCCTCGCCGATCAGGTAGACGCCGGCGAGTTCGGGCTCCTCGCCACCGTCCTTGGCGAAGGCTGGCATCGTCAGCGGCTCGGTGGGTCCGACCAGCTGCGATCCGTCACCCTTGTAGAACCACTCGGGCTGCTGGCCTTCGGCGCCCTCGGCCGGCTTGCCGCCTTCGAGCCCCTCCAGGAACATCCGCATGGAGTCGGTCACGTGTTCGCCCGATGCGGCCGCCTTGTGCATCTTGTCGCGGCCTTCGGCCGAGCCGAGGTGCGTCAGGCCGGTGCCGGTCATCAGCAGATGGGCGGCGTCCTCGTGATCGATCGGCGCCAGCAGGCGTCCGGCGGCGAACTCGGCGGCGATGTCGATGCTCTCGCCCTGCCCGCAGCCACGCGCCGCCTCGGCCAGCGTCGTGCCTTGCGCGATGGCGCGCAGCGCGAGTTCGCGCACGGTGGTGACGCCGGGCAGTACGTGCGCGGCATCGCCCTCGGCCAGGATAACGGAGCGCACGTTGTCCGTGCTCAGATGCTGGAGCAGGCGAAGGTAAGTCATGGATCTCTCCCTGTCGCGGCGCGTCTTCTCGAGGACGCGCCGCGGACGTTGGATTGGGTCAGTTGATGGTGAGCACGCCGTCCACCAGGCGCGGGCTGCCTTCGCCTGCCGCGCTGTCGCGCAGTTCGGGCGGGAGCAGCGTCTGCGACAGGTTCTGGTAGCTGACGGGACGCAGGAAGCGGTCGATCGCCAGGCTGCCGACCGAAGTGGTGCGCGGGTCCGATGTCGACGGGAAGGGGCCGCCATGCACCATCGCGTGAGTCACTTCGACGCCAGTCGGCCAGCCGTTCGCCAGGATCCGACCGACCTTGCGCTCGAGCACCGGCAGCACGCGAGCGGCCAGGGCCTCGTCCGCATCGTCCATGTGCAAGGTGGCGGTGAGTTGACCCTCCAGGCTTTCCAGCACCCGCAGCAGTTCCGCCTCGTCCTTGCAGCGCACGATCACCGAGGAAGCGCCGAACACCTCGTTGCCCAGCGCCTTGTCGGCCAGGAACTTCTCCGCCGTGGTCGAGAACAGCACCGCGCCTCCACACGTGGTGGAGCCGATCTCGCCCTCGGCCAGCTTCTCCACGCCCGGCAGCGCCGCCAGGGCCTCGACGCCCTTGGCATAGGCCGAGGCGATGCCCGCCGTCAGCATCGTCTGCCGCTTGGCGGCGCCAACACCCGTTGCGGCTGCCGCGGCGAAAGCGTCCAGTCCCTCGCCTTCGAGCGCCAGGACCAGGCCGGGATTGGTGCAGAACTGACCCGCGCCCATCGTCAGGGATCCGACGAAGCCCTCGCCCAGGGCCTCGCCACGCGCCTTCAAGGCTGCGGGCAGCAGCACGACCGGGTTGATGCTGGACATCTCGGCATAGACCGGGATCGGCACTTCGCGGGCCTGCGCCAGCTTGACCAGCGCCAGACCGCCGGCACGCGAACCGGTGAAGCCCACCGCCATGATACGCGGATCCTGCACCAGGGCGGCGCCAAGGTCGTTCGACGGCCCGACGAGGTGGCCGAACACGCCAGCGGGAAGGCCGGCGTCGCGCACGGCCTTGGTAATGGCGGCGGCGATGAGCGAGCCGGTGATCGGGTGGGCCGGATGGCCCTTCACCACCACCGGACAACCGGCGGCAAGCGCGGAAGCAGTGTCGCCGCCCGCCGTCGAGAAGGCGAGCGGGAAGTTGGACGCACCGAACACCGCGACCGGCCCGACCGGGATCATGCGCAGGCGCAGGTCGGGGCGCGGCGGCTGGCGGTCGGGCAGCGCGGGATCGATGCGCAGTTGCTGCCACTGCCCCTTGCGCACGACATCGGCAAACAGACGCAGCTGGCCGGCGGTGCGGCCACGTTCGCCCTCGCCCCGGCCGCGTGGCAGGCCGCTCTCGGCCATGTAGGCTTCGATCAGCGGCTCGCCGATGGCCACGATCTCATCGGCGATTCGCTCGAGGAAGGCGGCGCGCGTCTCGCGGTCGGTGGCGCGGTAGACATCGAACGCCTCGGCGGCGGCGGCGCAGGCTGCGGCCACATCGGCTGGAGTGCTTACCGGGATAGGTTCGCCCTGGAACTCTCCCGTGGCAGCGACGACGGATCGGAACTCGGTCATGGATGTCTCCTATTTACTCCGACATATTTCCTGTGCGGAAGAAAGGCAACGTTTGTATTCCTTCCTTGGGAAAGCGCTGTTACGTTCCTCGGCGGAGGAACTGCCCACAGTGACGGATACCGATCTGACGACCGATGATAGCGCCAGGAACATCGATGCGGGCCGCGGGCCTGGCCGCCGCCTTCACGGCGCCATCGCCCATAGACTCGGCACCGATATCTTGTCGGGCAAATATGCTCCGGGCGATATCCTATCGGGCGAAGTCGCCTTTGCCGAGGAGTTGAACGTCTCGCGCAGTGCCTACCGCGAGGCGATCCAGGTGCTTACGGCCAAGGGCCTCGTCGCCAGCCGGCCCAAGGCCGGGACGCGCGTGCTGCCGCGCGATCGCTGGAACCTGCTCGACCCCGAGGTCCTCGGCTGGGCCTTCACGGGCGAGCCGGACAAGGAATTCGTGCGCAACCTGTTCGAATTGCGCGCCATCGTCGAACCGGCGGCAGCCAGGCTCGCCGCGCAGCGCCGTGACAAAGCGGATCTGCGCGAGATGAAGACGGCGTTGACCGCGATGCGCCAGCACACGCTCACGACCGAGGCGGGACGCGCCGCGGACCGGGACTTTCACAAGGCCATCCTCCAGGCGACGCGCAACGACGCGCTGCTGGTGCTCAGCGCTTCGATCGGAGCGGCGGTGAACTGGACCACCGTGTTCAAGCAACGCGCCCGCGCGCTGCCACGCAATCCCATACCCGATCACGTCCGCGTATATGACGCGATTGTCGCCGGCGATCCGGGGGCTGCGGCCGAAGCCATGAACGTTCTCGTCGATCTCGCGCTGGAAGACATGCGCGGATCGATGCCGGACTGACAGGAAGCCGGACCGGGCTGACCGCCCCGGACTTCCGCGACGACGGACCGAGCCGAAGCAATCCGCTAAACGCGCCACATGGCGGAACCGGTCCCGGGTCGAGCCCGGGACGAGGTCGGATTACTCGTTCCCGACTGGTGCCACGTCCGGCTCGACATGGGTCGGCTTGCTGCCCCACAGCGCGTAGAACAGGATGTAGAGCTCGCATGCGGCGGTGAGCAGGAAGGAAGTCTGCAGGCCATAGTGATCCGCGATCCAGCCCTGCACCGCCACCAGAGCGCCACCGGCGATCGCCATGACCAGCAGGCCCGAGCCTTCCTCGGTCAGCGGGCCCAGGCCGCGAATGCCCAGCGTGAAGATCGTCGGGAACATGATCGAGTGGAACAGGCCGACCGAAATCAGCGCCCACATGGCCACGTGACCGGTGGAGAAGACCGCTATCGCCATGACCACGAACGCGCCGACGGCCGCCACCGCCAGCACCTTGGCCGCATCCACCTTGGCCATGATCGCCGAACCCACGAAGCGGCCGACCATCATCCCGCCCCACAGCAGGGTCAGGTAGTGGCTCGCCTCGGTGGCGGTCATGTTGCCGATCTCTGGCCGCACCACGAAGTTCACGAAAAGATTGCCGACGCCGATCTCGGCAATGAGGTAGATGAAGATCGCACCGACGCCGAAGGTCAGGTTGCGGTGCTGCCATAAGGGATGGTTCCAGAACCGCGAGACGATCGAGCCCGTCTTCTCGTGCACCTTGGAGCGCTGCGTCGCCGCGCCGAGCGCAGGCAGGGGGAAGCGACCGATGATCAAGGCCAGCACCACCAGCACCGCCGCCACCAGCAAGTAGGGCAGGATGACCGACTGAGCATCGGCCAGGCGCTCGGCCTGGGTCAGGACCGTGCCGGCGTCGGCCGTCCCGCCCTTGCTGCGGCCAAGGATGAGATAACCGCCGAAGAGCGGCGCCAGCATCGTCCCGGCGGAGTTCATCGCCTGCACCAGGTTGAGGCGGGCCGAGGCGGTTTCCGGCTTGCCGATCACGGCCACGTAGGGGTTTGCCGCCACCTGCAGCAGCGTGATGCCGCTAGCGATGACGAACAGCATCAGCAGTGTGACGCCGTAAGATGGAATGATCGCCCCAACCGTCATGCCCACGGCTCCGGTCGCCATGATCAACAGGCCGGTGACCAGCGACTTCTTGTAGCCGATCCGCTCGATCAGCAGCGCGGAGGGGATCGACGCGAAGAAATAGGCGATGAACCAGACCGACTCGATCAGCGCCGCCTGGAAGTAGCTGAGCTCGAACACCGACCGAAGATGCGGCAGCAGTGTGCCGTTGATGACGGTGATGAAGCCCCACATGAAGAACAGGCTGGCAAGCAGCGTGAGAGCCGGTGCGTAGCGCACGGTGCCGGTTTGTGCCGAAGCGGCCTGGGTGGCAGTGGATGAGGCCACAGGGGGCATGCAAGGTCCTCTCTATTCAGCGCTTGCACAATGCCCGGCGAACCAGCTTGCGCTTCTTCTATTTGTCGGACTATAGGTCGGCAATAGCTTCGTCAATGGTCTGGCCTGATCGACCCTGGCGCAGCCGCGAGGCAAGTCGTGTAGCGGGATCGAGGACATGAGGAATATGGCGACACCTTCTGCGACGCGTCTATCACCGGCACTCGCCTCTGGCCTGGCACTCGCGCTGGGGGCCAGCCCGGCCCTTGCCGCGCAGGCAACCCAGGCGAACGCGGGAACGCTGTCGGACGGCAGCCCGGTCACCGCGGTCACGCTCAAGGCCGACAACGGCATATCCGCTACGATCCTCACGTTTGGCGCTACCTTGTGGAAGCTAGAGGTACCCGATCGTGATGGCAAGGTGGCCGATGTCCTGCTCGCCTACGACAAGGTTTCCGATTTCGAGACGCGTCCGAACTTCTGGGGTGCCACGATCGGCCGCTACGGCAACCGCATCGCCGGCGGTCGGTTCACGCTGGATGGCAGGACCCACACTCTGCGGCAAAACGATCACGGGCAGTCACTGCACGGTGGCGGCAAGGGCTTCGACGTCAAGAACTGGAAGCTGGAGTCCGTCAAGTCCGGCAAGACGGCAACGGCCGTGCTCTCGCTCGTCAGCCCCGATGGCGACTCCGGCTATCCCGGCACCGTGAAGGTCAAGGCCACCTACTCGCTCGACGAGGCCGGCAACCTCACGATCGCCTTCGACGCGACCACCGACAAGCCGACCGTGCTCAACCTTACCAATCACGCCATCTTCAACATGGCCGGCGAAGGCTCTGAGCGCGATGCGCTGACCAATGTGCTGACCATCCCGGCCAGCCGCTACACACCGGTGGACGACAAGCTGATCCCCACCGGCGAGCTGCGTGCGGTCACCGGTACTGCGTTCGACTTCACCAGGCCCAAGCGGGTTGCGGTCGGTATCCGGGATGGTCGCGACCAGCAGATCGTCTACGGCCGCGGGTTCGACCACAACTTTGCACTGGACAAGGGCGTGACCCAGGACCCGCAACTCGCCGCCCGCCTGGAGGATCCGGTTTCGGGTCGCGTGCTCGAAGTGCTGTCTACAGAGCCTGGCCTCCAGTTCTACTCCGGCAATTTTCTCGACGGGACTTACCTCGGCAAGCAGGGGCACCTCTATCGCATGGGCGATGGGATCGCGCTCGAGCCGCAGAAGTTCCCGGATGCACCCAACCACCCCAACTTCGCCTCGACCCGCGTGGATCCGGGCAAGCCCTATCGCCACGTGATGATCTATCGCGTCACGACATCGCCGCGCTGAGCCACGGAAACGAACACCACCATGACTGACAAGACCGTTCCCGCCCCGACGTTCAAGCTGCGTTCGCGCGCCTGGTTCGACAATCCCGCCAACATCGACATGACCTCGCTTTATCTAGAGCGTTATCTGAACTTCGGGATCAGCCTGGAAGAGCTGCGCTCGGGCAAGCCGATCATCGGAATCGCCCAGACCGGCAGCGACCTGTCCCCGTGCAACCGCCACCACATCGTCCTGGCCGAGCGCATCCGCGAGGGCATCCGCGAGGCCGGCGGCATCGCGATGGAGTTTCCGGTCCACCCGATCCAGGAAACCGGCAAGCGCCCCACGGCCGGGCTCGACCGCAACCTCGCGTACCTCGGGCTTGTCGAGGCGATCTACGGCTACCCGCTTGACGGCGTGGTGCTGACGACCGGCTGCGACAAGACCACCCCGGCTCTGCTGATGGCGGCCGCGACCGTGAACATCCCGGCCATCGCGCTGTCGGTCGGGCCGATGCTGAACGGCTGGCACAAGGGCGAGCGCACCGGATCGGGCACGATCGTGTGGAAGGGCCGGCAGATGATGGCGGCGGGCGAGCTTGACGAGGAAGGCTTCATCAAGCTCGTCGCCTCATCTGCGCCGTCCACCGGCTACTGCAACACGATGGGCACGGCGACGACCATGAATTCGCTTGCCGAGGCCCTGGGCATGATGCTGCCCGGCTCGGCCGCCATCCCCGCGCCTTACCGCGATCGCCAGGAAGTCGCGTGGCGTACCGGCAAGCGCATCGTCGACATGGTGCACGAGGACCTCAAGCCCTCCGACATCCTGACGCTCGAAGCGTTCCGCAACGCGATCGCCGTCAATGCCGCGATCGGCGGCTCCACCAATGCCCCGATCCATCTGGCCGCCATCGCCCGCCACATTGGCGTCGACCTGCCGCTCAAGGACTGGGAGACCTACGGGCACAAGATCCCGCTGCTGGTCAACCTGCAGCCCGCGGGCGAGTACCTGGGCGAGGACTACTACCGCGCCGGCGGCGTTCCCGCGGTCGTTGCACAGTTGATCGGCCAGGGGCTGATCCACGAGGACGCGATGACGGTGAACGGCCGCACCATCGGTGAGAACTGCCGCGATGTCACGATCGAGGACGAAAAGGTCATCAAGACCTTCGACCAGCCGCTCGTCGAGGAGGCCGGCTTCCTGGTGCTGACCGGCAACCTCTTCGATGCCGCGATCATGAAGACCAGCGTCATCTCGTCCGAGTTCCGCCAGCGCTATCTCTCGAACCCCGAGGATCCGGAAGCGTTCGAGGGCCCCGCCGTCGTGTTCGATGGTCCGGAGGACTACCACGACCGCATCGACGATCCCGCGCTGGGCATCACCGACCAGACGCTCATGTTCATGCGCGGGGCCGGGCCGATCGGCTACCCGGGCGCCGCCGAAGTCGTGAACATGCGTCCGCCGTCTTACCTCATCACCGAAGGCATCCACGCCCTGCCCTGCATCGGCGACGGCCGCCAATCGGGCACCTCTGGCAGTCCCTCGATCCTCAACGCCTCTCCCGAAGCCGCGGCGATGGGTGGCCTGGCCCTGCTCAAGACCGGCGACCGCGTCCGCATGGACCTCAAGCAGGGCCGCGTCGACGTGCTGATCTCCGACGAAGAGCTCGCCGAGCGCCGTGCTGCCCTGGAAGCGGAAGGCGGGTACAAGTACCCCGCCTCCCAGACCCCGTGGCAGGAAATACAGCGGGCCGTCGTCGGCCAGCTGGACACCGGCGCGATCCTGGAAGGTGCGGACAAGTACCAGCGCATCGCGCAGACCATGGGCCTTCCGCGCGATAACCACTGACACGCGATGGCCTGCCGCTCCAACGGCCGTTTCATTGACTGACATGGGTGCGGCACCGGCCCATGCCGCCGTCGAGCCTCTCACGAAGCGCACGATCGTGGGAGGCTGGACAGGGGCTGGTCCTGCAATCGATCCCGGCTTGCCGGGTCGGTCCCAGGCGCAACGGAAACGGACCCGATCGATCGTACGAGAAGAAGCGAGAGCAGTGGTGATTCGGTGAAAGTGGCCTGCAGTGTGCGTACGATCAGGCGTTCTATCAGGCAGAGTGCCCTGCTCTCGCACCGAGCAGCTCGACATCATGATTCCAGCACCGGTCACGCGCGTCACCAACAGCGCGTTGGCTGGCCATGAGCCTGGCCGCCTGTTCGTTGATCCTGCTGCGACGGGCATGACAGCACCAAAGACACTGCGGCAGCACTCAAACTGGATCTAGAGCAGGGCTTCACCGCGCGAAGGTCTACGCAGGCAAGTGGCTCACGGGTCGTGACCCTTGTCACTCCCGGCGGCTCAAACCGTCGCGCTCGTCCAGCGCTCACGCATCCCGGATGACACGAAGGCACCGCGCATCACAGAGAGGACATCCGCGGCAAGCGCTCGGCGCGAGCGCCGAGTGGTGCCATGCCGACCTCCCCGAACTCGTGGGCAAAGGCGTGATTGATGCTGCTGCGCATGGCGATGGCTTGCCGGTATACGGCACGCAGGGCCGTGACTGTCCGATCGATGGTGAAGTGCCGCAGGAAGCGCTGCCGCCCGGCAACGCCCGCCGCGCGCAGATCCGCATCGCTCGGCGCGACCAGCGCCATTGCCAGCGCAACGGGATCTTCGGGTGGAACCAGCCAGCCGGTACGGCCGTGCTCGACCACTTGCGCGAGACCTCCGACATCGGACGCCACGACCGCCCGGCCGGCTCGCATGGCTTCGACCGCGACAAGCCCGAACCCCTCCCATCGTGAGGGAACGACCACACAGTCGGCCCAGGCGAGTTCGCGGCATATCCGGTCCTGATCGCACCATCCCAGTGCGGTCACTCCCGGTTGATCGAGCACCGGCGCCTCGTCACCGACAACGGACGCGCCGATCACCCGCAAGTCGACACGTCCGCCCAAGTCGCGCATGGCCTGCAGCAGCACGTCGACGCCTTTTTGCCGATCCAGCCTGCCGACGAATAGGACGCGACGGATCGGACTGCACTCAGGCGGAGGCGGAGGCGGCGCGTCGCCGATGCCGTTCGGCACGGTGACGATGCGTTCCGGCGCAATGCCGACTTCGATGCCGCGCGCCCGCTCGTAGTCGGAGATGGCGATCACGCCTTCACACCGGCGCGAGAGCCAGCGCTCCACGCGGGCGACACACCGTTGCTTTGCAATCGAACCTGCCATGTCGAAGGCCCAGCCATGCGCGCAGTAGACGATTGGCGGGCGCTGCGCCCTCAGCATCAGGCCTATCCGTCCAACGGCACCCGCGAAAGTCGAGTGCAGGTGGACGCAGTCCGGCTTGAATTCGCGCACGGCTTGGTCGGTGGCGCGCCAGAGCGCCAGGAGCGATGCCGGAGAGCGACCCCGACTGGCAAAGAGGCTGCGCTTGGCCGTGGGAATGTCCGGCACTTGCACGATGTGTTCATCAGGCACCACGACATGGAGATCGTGTATCGCCGGGTCGCTCAGTTGCGATGCGACGACTTGGTTCAGATAGGTGCCGCATCCCCCTTTGACGGACTCCGCGACGTGCAGGATACGCATGGCCGCCCTCAGGCTGCCCGCGCCAGGCGCGCGGCGATCACATCGCGGTAGAACGCGAGATAGCGCTCCGCGACGATCGGAGGGCGAGTCTCGCGCAGCACGTGCCCGAATGCGGTCTTGCCAGGCAGCCGTTCGCGACCGTGATCGACGGCTCGTTGCAGCCGGTCGGCGAGTTGCTCGGCATCACCCGGGGCGAACAACCACTCGGCGTTGTCATGGCCGATCAAATCCGGGATGCCTCCGGACCGCGCGCCGATCGCCGGCACGCCCATCGCATAGGACTCCAGGATCGTGCGCGGCAGAGGCTCGGCCCAGATCGACGGGGCGACCATGACATCGATGCCTTCGAAAAACGCGCGTGCATCCATGAAGCCGGGAAACGTCACGGGCAGGCCTGCGGCCCGTTCGACGAACGGCTCGAGCGAATTGTTGGCCTTGCCCGCGATCACCACCTGCCAATTGCCGGGACGAAGCCGTCGCGCGGCATCGATCAGGGTGCCGACGCCCTTCTCTTCGTTGATGCGGCCCAGATAGCCGATCGTGAAGGGCTGCCCTTCGCGCGAGGGGCGCTCATAGTCCTCGCCCGCGCCTTCGACCACGGCAGGGTTCCAGATCACGCGCTGCAGGTCCGAGGGCAGATGGTCGAAGAAGCCGGCGCGTCGATGGATTTCGAGCGTCTCCTGACCGACCGCGGCAACGCCATCGGTCAGGCGGTGACGCCCGACTTTTGCGAAGGTCATGACCTTGCACTTGACCCCGCAAGGCCCTCCATCGTGCCACATCGATGCGTCGGCGCAGAGCAGGTCGTAGTCGCGCAAGGTGTGCACGATCGGGCGGTTCCGCTCGGCCGCCGCCTCCCACACCGTGGTCGAGACATCGACCATCGAATGGGTGTGGACGATGTCCGGCGCGAACTCCTCGATGACGCGGGCGAAATGGTCACGCAGGCGATAGTTGAACTGCTGCGAGAACTTGCGCCACCCACGTTCGAGCTTGCCGTGTTGGGGCCATTCCTCCGCCCAGAAACGCGTCTCGTGCGGCATGCGGAAGACCTGCACGCCGTTGCGTTCCTCGCGCACGAAAGCCCCCGGAGTGGTGCATGCCGCAGCCACGCGATGACCAAGCGCGGTCTGCGCCTCGGCCAGCATGGCGACGGAGCGCTCCGCGCCGCCCAGGATGTGTGGCGGATAGAGCATGCTGAGATGGAGTATGCGCATGGCGGTCACCCGTGTGCCGCAAGCGACGGCGTCGCCGCGTCGCCCGCAGTGCGGTAAAGTTCGAGATAGGTCTGAGCGACGGTGCGGGGCGCAAGTTCTTCGAGCAGGGCTGCGACCGCGCCTTGCCTATCAGCGGGTAGCGCTCGCCCTTCGGCGATCGCGCGCGCGATGGCAGCAGCCATGGCCGCCACATCGCCCGGAGCGACGGTCCAGCCCGGTTCCACGCGTTCGACGACTTCGCCGATCACGCCGGCACGGGTCCCGATGACGCGGCACCCTGCGGCGTAGCCCTCGACCATGGTCAGGCCGAACGGCTCGTCCCATAAAGGTGCGCAGATCAGGACATCGATCTCGCTGAGGAACGCGGCGGCCTCCACATATCCCTCGAAGCGTATGGGGAGCCCGCGCGACTGATGTTCGAAGGCCGCGCGCTCTGGTCCGTCGCCTGCCACGCGCAGCGTCCAGCCACTGCCCCCCACCAGGCGGCATGCGTCCAGGATCGGCCCGAGGCCCTTCTCTCCCACGAGACGACCGAGAAATCCGAACCTCAAGGGTTCGCCTGCCTTGCGGGGAGTCCGCGGACCTGCCTGGGCCAGCCTTGCCGGGTTCCACACCACCCGGCGCCGCTCCGGCGGAAGATGATGGAACAGTCCATGCTCGAGATGGGTGTCGAGCACCGTGCGCGACACGGCCGCGACCACGTCGATCCGATCGTGCAAGGCGCGCTTGGGCGCCGACAGCAGGCGGCAGGCCGCGTGGCGCGGCCGGCACCTGCGTCCGTCCTTGTAGAGCGCACCGCGGATGCACAGCAAATCGTAGTCGTGCAGCGTGTGCACGATCGGCACCCCACGGCGGGCGGCCCGGTCCCATACAGAAGGCGGCAGTTCGACCATGGAGTGGGTGTGCAGAACATCCGGTTCTATGTCGTCCAGAAGCGCCGCGAATTCGGAGCCAACCCGCCGGTTCAGAACCGTAACCGCCTTGTTCGCCAGGCGGAGCGGAGACGGATAGCGGTGCGAGCTTTCGATCCACAATGGGTTGCGCGCGCCGAGTGGGCGCGTGGCGACGCCGTGTCGCTCCCCTCGCGGTTGCGGGTCACGAACGAGCGAACAGGCATGGACCTGATGACCAGCCAGAACCTGCGTCTCGGCCAATATGGCGGAAACTTTCTCCGCTCCGCCGACCGATGCGGGTGGATAAAGGGAGCTGAGGTGAAGTATGATGATGGCCTAAGACCCCATAAATCTGGAAACCTGGCGAATTATGACTGCGACACCGCCAAAGGATATTGTCATCAATGGCCGATTTCTTACGCAGAAACTCAGCGGTGTTCAGCGTTATAGTCGTGAGATCGTTCAAGCAGCCGATCGTTTGATCCATTCTGAACATACACGTTTCGGTGGCCGGCAGTGGCGGCTGCTGGTGCCTTCCGGCGCAGATCCACAGTTCCGATTGCAGGCCATCCGCATCGAGCAAGTGGGGGCCGGCGACGGCCATCTGTGGGAGCAGCGCGACTTGGCGGTTGCCTCGCGGGGAGCCCGACTGGTCAACCTGGGCAATTCAGGCCCGCTGCTGCACCGCGACCGTCTGGTGGTGATCCATGATGCGGCGGTATTCCGCACACCCGGCAACTTCGGCCGGCGCTATCGTCTGATGCACAAAGCGCTCGGCAGAGCGCTGGCGGCAACCGGCCGGATCGGCACCGTGTCGCAGTTCTCCCGGGACGAGCTTTCGCAAGTGCTGCATCTCGATCCAGACAGGATCGTCGTGATCAACAATGGATGCGACCATTTCATCGGACGCGACAGAGACGAAAGGGTGCTCGATGCTCTCGGTGTGGAGCCTCAGCGCTATTTCCTGTTCGTCGGCAACCATGCGCCCAACAAGAACCTGCGCTTCCTGCTAGAGGCATTCTCGCACATCGGACGCGCGGGCGCCAAGTTGGTGGTTGCCGGCTCGCTCGACCGCGGCGTCTTCGGAGACGGTCGCGCCATAGGGGGCGAGGATGTCGTGCTCGCCCCCGGGCTCAGCGATGCGAAAATTGCCGCGCTCTACTCGCATGCGACCGCGCATGTTTTCCCCAGCGTCTACGAAGGTTTCGGCATCCCGCCCCTTGAAGCGATGGCAAGTGGCTGTCCCACGATCGTATCCGACATTCCGGTTCTTCGCGAGGTCTGTGGCGATGCCGCCAGTTACTTCAGTCTGTCCGATCTGGATGGATTAGTCAGCCTGCTCAGGCAGCATTGGGACTTTCCGCAGCGTGGAAGCGCACAGCGATCGGCTGCCAGTGAGAGACTTGAGCGCTTCACGTGGGAGAGAAGTGCTCGCACGCTGATCGAGGCAGTCACCAGCGACTAAAGCCGTAGGACTTTCGGAAGATCGAGTGGTACCTAACGACGCAGCGCCCTATTCCACTCACTTATGGGCTGCCGACAATCGAGATCGTCGCTTGTTACGATTGCAGTATGCAAGTGCATCCAAGCAGCACGCCACGCAGACCATCACATGAGGACGACCAATCAGGTGGCCCAAGCCGCAGGCGATCAGCCTTCAGGTCTAGCGTCGCCGAGGTGGAGTCTTGCTTTGGCGCCAATTGCGCACGGTGAACCTCCAAAGCAATCAGCCTAAGCTCCATCGCGCCAAACGATTAGGGCGCCTGACTTGCATCCGAGCTGCTCGGCCGGTAGCCCGGCTGGTAGGAAACCTTGGCTGTCTTGCGGAGCGCCGCCAGCTTCTCCTGCACTTTCACCTGCTTTAGCGCCAGCACAGCTGCGGCCGACTTCTCGGCCGGAGGCAGCGGTGCATCGCGCGTTTGCTGTGCGGCGACAATCAGCAGCCGTCCGCCCTGCGCCACGGCGATCGGCGTTTCCGGCGGGAGCGTCACCAGCTTACGATACAGTGCGAGCGGCAGGCCGGTCGAATCGAGCACCGCTCGCTCCCGACGATAAGGCTGGTCGTGCGCATCGAGGTACGCCGCGATCGCGTCATTGGTTTGAAGCGGCCCAATGGCCTCTTTGTTGGGACCACTATCCGCCGTCTCGATCCGGTCGATAAGAAACAGCTTGCGGCCATCGAAGCGTTGCGGGTTCTGGGCCACGTAAGCAGCAATGGCGGCAGGCTGCGGTGGCGGGATCTCGCTGATCCACCGATCGAACAGCGTGCGGCTGAGCATCACCTCCTGCAGCCGCTTGGCCTGGGCTACGAAGCGAGGCGTCTGATCCAGTTCGAGCCTCTTGGCTTCGGCGGCAGCCAGCTTGCGATCGACGACACCGCTCAACATCGCCGCGAGCTGCGGCTGCGCAACATCGCCGTTTGCAGCTCCAGGCTCGGTGGCGAGTTCGCGGCGAGTGACTTCCTCGCCATTCACAACGGCCACCACCTGGCCTTCGGGAGCCTTCTTGTCACAGCCGGCGAGCAGCGCTGCCAGGCAGCACGCCATCATCACGAGCGGCTTTGCGGCTTGATACGGCGTGATCATGGCAGGCTGTCCTCTCTATCCTTGTCGCCGAACACGATCGTGCGCCCACGCGGCGACAGCGCGTGGTCAAGCTCGGCGGTGAACGATCGTGCCGCCTGCAGGCCGAGCGGCAGGTCCGGAGTCGGCACGGACAGGCGGACCAGCAATCCATCGGGCACGCGCCCGGCAAAGTTCTCCCTCGCCACCAGGATCGACTGCGCCGTGCGGCTCTCAGGGAAATGCGTGCCGATGCGCGACCAGAATAGCACTTGCTCCACATAGCCGTTGGCGCGACGCGCCGTGAGCACGCTGGCCGGGATCGTCGCTTCGCTCATCACCAGCGGCACTGGCTGCGGTTCGGTTATCGTGAAGCCCTGCTGCGGGTAGCATTCTTCGGGTCGATGCAGCTCAAGCGACAGGTTCTGCACGCTGCCGTAGGCGAACAGCGCCATGATCGGCAGCAAACCGTCGGCCTGGTACACCCGGGTGAGCACCTGATCATATAGCTTCTGCGACAGCTCGTCGCCGGCCGGAAGGATCAGCCCCGAGCTGGATGCGAAGCGGTAGGCACCTACGCGCTTGGGGATCGCCGCATCCAGCTGGTCTTGGGACAATCGCGCGAACATGCGGCGCGGCTGCATCAGTTCGGAGGCCGCAGTCACCGCAAGCGCCAGTGATCCGATCAGCACCTCTCGGCGGCTCGCCCTAGGCAAGGGCTGGCGCAGGTTGAAGGGAAGCGCAGTCACCGCGATGCTCGCCCACGGATCAGCAGCGGCGCGAGCATGCGATCGAGCGCAAGCAGCGTGCCCAGCGCGACAAGAAAGATGAACAGGCCTGCCGCGTCATGCAGGATCCCTTGCCCGGCAGCCTCGCCGCCGTAGTACGTGATCAGCAGCAAGGCGATGACCCGCACCGCATTCGCGAACAGTGCCACCGGCACCATCAGCAGCGCCAACAGCGCGGCATATCTCATGTGGGCGCGATGGAGCAGGTACACGTAGAACAGCCCGATCGCGGTCAGGCTGAGGATCGAATTCATTCCCGAACAAGCAGCCGCCACGACAAGCTCGTACTGCCCGATGTAAAGCAGCACCCCATCCCGAGCGACGGGATAACCAAGCATGCCCAGAGCGCCGACCGCCCCGCCGGCGACGAGATCCTTCAGCGCGTGCGTCAGCGGCACGACAAGGTTGTCCGGCGGCGGAATGACGAAGGCAAGATAGAGGATCGGTATGCGCAGCGACAGCAGCTGACGCCATCCAATCATCGCATAGAGCAGCATGATCAGGCTCAGATAGATACCGAGTAACTGGAGCCACTGCTTGGCCGTGACGGCGGCGATCACAGTGCATAGTCCGACGACCACGAGCCCGAGCGGCACCAGCCACCCGGCCGCGCGATCGAATTGCGTGCGCAGCCCGGATGCCTCGTGGTGCAGCAACCACAACCCGGTCAGCAGTATGATCGGACCGGCGGCGCCCTGCTCGGTCGACCAGTAGTTACGCGCCAAGGCAGCAAGGCCGGGAATGGCCATGATGAGCGCAGACAGAGCCACGTACCAGTGGCGGACCCACCAGCGCGGCTCCGCGCGATACGTGTCGCTCACGCAGGTGTCGACTTCGACCAGATCGGGCGCAAGAGCTTGCATGGCCCTTCGCGTAGAGCGAGGCGGGGCGGTTCGCCTATCGAGATCATGTCCAAGGTGATCCGATTAGGCCACGTAGAAACACGTGAGCGGAGGTGTGGCGCGGTGCTATTCCGGAAGATGGGCTGCCGCGCAGATGGGGTGCACTGAAGCCGTTTTGGATCTATTGCCTAGAGGATCATCCTCTCAGGGAATGTCCGACGTGCCTCTTCAGCAGCCCGCCACCATTTCAGCGTACGCCCATGCGTGAGGCCGCGAAAACTCGTGCGTGGACGAGTCGGCATCGTCGAGGAAAGATGGCATGCTGCACGCCCGAAACTTCGAGCCATTGATGAGCATGAGATTGGACCAGGATGAATGTGATCGGTCGGGCGGACGCGATGCCGCCCGGGCGCCGCGTGGACTGATCCTGGGCCTTGCGGTCGGCGCTGCCATGTGGCTGCTTGGAATCGTCGCCTTCGTCACCTTAACCTGAGCTCCCCGACGCGATTGCGCACTTCGGTAGGGTCGTTGAGGAAGGGCGGCCTGCCCGGTTGCAGCCTTTCGTCGTTTCTCGCAACTGCGGTTAACGAGCTGGGCGGAGATAGGCCAGCGCCGGCCTAATATCTCCAATATCGAGACGATAAACTACGTAAATCTGCGCGATTTCTACGTATGTTTACCTGGTTTTATAATGCCGATCGAGTGAACTATCTCGATTATCTCTTCCAAACGCGGTTAATTTGGCGTTTATCCGTCGCTTAGCGCTGACGTTGCACTGCAAAATAAATCATGAGAACTTGGCATGGGCACAGAACATTTCTGATTCGCCTCAACAAACGGCTACGTAATTTCCAGTAGGAGTGTGTAACTATGCCTGGACGCCAAGTTCTATTTGCTTCCGCAGCGATCGCCTCGGCATTGGCCGTCAGTGCTCCTGCGAGCGCGACATCGTTTGCCGGTAACGGCACGCAGACCATCATCAACGGCACTGGCGCGTTCTCGGACGCGCAGATCCCGGTTGGTGTATTTAACGACGAGATCAACTTCACCACGCCGTCCGTCGGCACAGCCGATGTCGGCGTTCTTTACTTCAAGGTACTGTCGGGCATTACCGGCCTGACTGCATCCTTCAACGGTACGCCTATCAACCTCGTCGAGGTCGGCGGCGGCCTGTTTGCGGGCGGCGTCAGCAAGTCGGTCGGCGCGGGCATCCAGACCATCCTCGTCGGCGGCACCTCGACCGGAAACGGTTCGTATTCGGGCAACGTCACCTTCTCGGCCGCGGTTCCCGAGCTTGCGACCTGGCTGATGATGATCGCAGGCGTCGGCTTCACCGGCTTCGCGATGCGTCGCCGCAAGGCGGCCTACAGCGTCAACTACGCTTTCTGATCGGGACGCCCCGGGCATGGTCCCGGGGCGACCTGCCCACACCGTCATTTCCTGCGACACGCGAGGACGTCATGGATCTCAGCGCTACGCCCCCATTGCCCTTCCAGGGCCTCGAGCCGCTTCCCCGGGCGGCATCGCGCGCCGCGGCACGCGATGCCTTGCTTATTCGGGCAATCGACATCACCATCGCGGTCAGCGCGGTGATGGTGCTGCTGCCGTTGCTGCTCTTGATCTTCGTAGGCTTGAAGCTGACCTCGCCTGGCCCTGTCCTCTTCGCGCATCGCCGCATCGGCAAGGGTGGGCAGGCATTCCCGTGCTACAAGTTCCGTTCCATGGTGGTGAACTCCGCCGAAGTGCTCGAGCAGCACCTGGCCGAGAATCCACAGGCTCGCGCCGAATGGCAGCGCGATCAGAAACTGCGCAACGATCCGCGCGTCACCCCGATCGGGCGTTTGCTGCGCCGCACCAGCCTGGATGAGGTGCCTCAGATCTTCAACGTCCTGCGCGGCGAGATGAGCATGGTCGGCCCTCGTCCCATCGTCGAGGGCGAGATGATCCGGTACCGCCAGTACATCGTCGATTATATGTCGGTAAAACCCGGCATAACCGGGCTGTGGCAGATCAGCGGTCGCAATAACACGACGTATCGCCGCCGTGTCGCGCTGGATACGGCTTATGCCCGCAGCCGGACCGTCGCACTCGATCTGGCGATCCTTGCACGCACCGTGCCCGCCGTTCTGACCGGCTCAGGCTGCTACTGAGTACCGAACGTTCCCGTTTTCCTCGACTTCGCGTTCTGCCATGGTCGGCACGACTGATGGTGTAACCGAAGGCTGACCATGCCGCTCTATGCCGGGCTCGAGATGGGCGGGACGAAAACCATCGTGGTGCTGGGCGAACCGGGCGCCATCCGCGAACGGATCGAATTTGCGACCAGCACACCGGAAGAGACTCTCGGCCGCGCCGCGAGCGAAGTGGGGCGGTGGCACCGCGATGGAAGGATCGCCGGCCTGGGTGTCGCAAGCTTCGGGCCCGTTCGTTTGGCCCGAACAGCACCGGATTATGGCACCATCCTCGACACTCCGAAACCCGGCTGGCGGGGCACGCAGGTGGTTGGGATCCTGCGTGCTGGCTTCCCCGGTCCGATCGCACTCGACACAGACGTCAACGCAGCAGCCATGGCCGAACATGAAATGGGCGCCGGACGGGGCTGCGCCTCGCTGATCTACCTGACGATCGGAACGGGTGTGGGCGGTGGCGTGCTCGTGCGAGGCGATCCGATGCACGGCGTCATGCATCCCGAAATCGGCCATATGCGCCTGCGCCGTGCTGTCGGCGACCGCTTCGAAGGCGCATGCCGCTACCACGGCGCTTGCGTCGAAGGACTGATCAGCGGTTCGGCCATAGAAGCGCGGTTCGGATGCGTGCCGGCTGAGGTGCCCTGGGGCGATCCGCGCTGGCATCCCATTGCCTCCGACTTGGCGGAACTGCTCGCGAACCTGCTGCTGGCGTTTTCGCCGGAGCGGATCATCGTCGGAGGCGGCGTCGCCATGCGCCAACCGCAACTGCTCGCCGCAGCCATCGACCAAATCCCCGAGCGTCTCGCCGGCTACCTGGGCGCGACCACCCGGGCCGACCTTGCTCACCGTATCGTCGCCCCCGCGCTCGGCAACGACGCGGGTCCCAATGGGAGCTTGTGCCTGGCCAAGCGAGCCTCGCGCTAGGATGTCGGGTGTACCCAATTCGCGCGGACAGCGCATAGCACCTTCGCTAAGCCGACGCTGGACCGCGTGCTTGCCGTAAGAGCTGAGCGAGGGGCGGGCCCGAACAAGCTTGAACGGTTGGCCGTCCGGCGACCATCGCATCGGCGGCGCTTCGCTCGCGCGGGGGCATCGCGCCCCCTCGTTTTACGTCGGCAAAGCCAGTGATGGCACGTCCGCTCCTGCGGCAGTGCACCTTGCTCGCTGAACCCGCGCCATCCTCGAGGTACCAAAGGCGAACACGCTTGGCGTACGACCGGAGCCGCGCAGCACATACGCGGCTCCGGAGGAGGCTTCAGGCGAACTTGCCGGGCTTGACGATTTCGCTCAACGGCTTACGGCTGCTCGGCACTTCGCGCTCCTGCAGAAAGTCCGGCAGCTTCTCCTTACCGGCCGCCTTGCCGATCACGAAGGCGGCTTCGAGCCGATGATCCTCGGGGATGCCCAGCGCCGCTTCCGCTTCGCCGAACTTCAGCCCGGTCATGCCATGGGTATGGTAGCCGAGCGCCTGTGCCTGCAAGGCCGCAAGGGCCCAGGCCGCGCCTGCGTCGAAGCTATGGCTGTGGTTCTCGGTGTTGCCCTTGTCCGAACGCATGTAGCGGTCCGAGACGATGAACACGAGCGCCGAGGCGTCCTTCGCCCAGCCCTGGTTGAAGTCGATCAGCTGCGAGAGCAGCAGATCCCAGTTGGCATCCCCCCGCCGGGCGTAGAGGAAGGTCCACGGCTGGACGTTGTAGGCGGACGGCGCCCACCCGGCGGCCTCGAAGATCACGCCGAGATCCTCCTGCGGCATCTCGCTCTCGTCGAATGCACGCGGGCTCCAGCGATCGACAATCAACTTCTCGACTTTGGGATGAGCGGTACGTCCGGTCATGGTCAGGTCCTTTCGTGGGAAATCAGGCGGCGTCGACGAGGACGAGTTCGGCGTCCTCGAGCGCGGTAACGGTGATCGTCTCTAGCCCGGTGATGGCAACGCCATCGCGGGCCTGTGCCTCGACTTCGCCGACCTGCACCCGCCCGGTGGCGGGAACGAGGTAGGCGTGTCGATCTGCGCGGGTGTCGTAGGTCACGGTTTCGCCAGCCTTGAGCGTGGCGCCCAGAACACGCGCATCGGCCCGGATCGGCAGCACATCGGTGTCGCCGGTAAAGCCCGAGGCGAGCGTGACAAAGCGGCCGTCGCGCGCATCCCTGGGAAAGGGCCGCGCGCCCCAGCTGGGCGTTCCGCCGCGCTGGTCGGGCAGGATCCAGATCTGGAACAGCGTGGTCGGCTCGTCCTCCAGATTGAACTCGGCATGCTGGATGCCACTGCCCGCGCTCATCACCTGGACGTCCCCGGCGCCGGTGCGCCCTTCGTTGCCCAGACTGTCGCGGTGCGTGATCGCGCCGGTTCGGACGTAGGTCACGATCTCCATGTCGCGGTGCGGATGGGCCGGGAAACCGGACTTGGGCGCGATGGTATCGTCGTTCCACACGCGCAGCCGGCCCCAGTTCACGCGATCGGAGTCGTGGTAGTCGGCGAAGGCGAAGTGATGATGGGCGTCGAGCCAGCCGTGGTTGGCGGCACCCAGGGTGGCGAAGGGTCGAAGTTCGATCATGGCGCTCTCCCGGTGTGGGAAGTGGTGTGTCGAGCGCAATATGGCGCTTGCCGGGCAATCGGATAACTGGGATAAAATCGCGTCAGATGATCGAGAGAGTTGAATGCCGGACCTAGTAGCTCCCAGCCTTGACCATCTCCGCGTGTTTCTGGCGGTGTGCGAAGAGGGCAGCTTCAATGGCGCCGCGCGCAAGCTCGGGCGGGCTGTCTCGGTCATCAGCTATGCGATCGCGCAGCTCGAGGCGCAGCTCGGCGTTCGGCTGTTCGCGCGCGAGGGGTCGCGCCGTCCGGAACTCACCGATGCCGGCAAGGCACTGGTGGGCGAGGCGCATGGCGTGTCGGACAGCGTGGATGCACTGCTCGCCAAGGTCCGTTCCCTGCAGCAGGGCCTGGAAGCGGAAGTGGCGCTCGCCGTGGACGTGATGGTCCCGGGACAGGCGCTTGCCCGGCTCCTTCGCGACTTCCAGACCATGTATCCCAGCGTTGCCCTGCGGCTCCATGTCGAGGCGCTCGGCGCGGTGGCGGCGCTCGTGCTGGAAGGGCGCGCGACCTTCGGCATCGCCGGCCCCGACATCATGGACCTGCCCGATCTGGAGCGCGAGACGGTAGGAGCGGTCGCCTTGGTTCCGGTGGCGGCACCCAGCCATGCCCTTGCGCAGATGCCCCGAGTGCCGGCCGGCGAGGCGCGCAAGCACCTGCAACTGGTCCTCACCGACCGCTCGCCACTGACGGAGGGGCGTGACTTTTCTGTTTTCAGCCCGCGCACCTGGCGTCTGGCGGACCTCAGTGCCAAGCACGCGCTGCTGAAGGAAGGGATCGGCTGGGGCTCGATGCCGCGCAACCTGGTGCGCGAGGATATCGCCCAAGGCACGCTTGTGGAACTCTCGCTGCCCGAGCGACCGCCGATGGACTATGCCCTGGTGGCGATCTGGCGCAAGGACACGCCGCCAGGCCCGGCCGCGACCTGGGTGCTTGACGCTCTTCCTGGCTTGTTCGCCAGCTGTCCCGTGTGAACGCTCGCGGTTGCGGCGCGCAAGCCGCACCCCCACCTTGCGCGCCATGACCGCCACGCATCTTGCCCGCCGCGCCGTGATCCGCATCTCGCCTCGCGAGAATTCGGCCGAGGACGTGGCCGCGTTCCTGCAGGGCCTCGTCACTTCGGACGTGACCGGCCCACTGCCGGCATGGTCCGCGCTGCTGAGCCCGCAGGGCAAGGTCCTGTTCGATTTCCTGGTCTGGCGCTCGGGGGACGACCTGTTGATCGATTGCGAAGTCGAGGTTGCCGAGGCCCTGGCCAAACGCCTCTCGCTGTACCGGCTGCGACGTGCCATCGACATCGCCATCGATCCAAGCTTGGCGGTGCACTGGAGCGCAGGACCGCATGAGGGTGCCGCCGTCGACCCACGCCTGGACGCACTGGGCAGCCGCTGGATCGGCCCTGCGGACGCGACCGGCGCCAGTGCCGACGACGCGTACCTGAGGCACCGCCTGGGGCACGGCGTGGTCGAGGGACGGGCCGAGCTGGGGCAGGATGCGACACTCTGGCTGGAGTGCAACGCCGTCGAACTGAACGGCGTCAGCTTCACCAAGGGCTGCTACGTAGGGCAGGAGAACACGGCCCGCATGAACTGGCGGCAGAAGGTCAATCGGCGCCTGGTCGTCGTCCCACTCGACCGTTCGGATCCGAAGCGGCAGCGCATGGCCTATCCCGAGCTCAACCTGGCCATCGATCACTTGCGAGTGGAGGATATCACGGCGCAGATCGCACCGCCGTGGATGAAGCTGGAACCTCGCGAAACCTGATGAGCTAGAGCGTCTTCACTATGTGCGAAGACGCTCCAGGTTTTCGATGCCGCATTTTTGCGAGCCATTGACCGTGAACGGTCAACTTGAAAATGCTCTAGGCCGCCTGCGCGGCGCTCTGCGGCCCCACGCCCAAGAGGTCGAACAGCTTGTCCGCCAGGGTCGCCACGTAGAGTCGCGCCTGCGCTTCGGCTCCCCGCCCGATGCTGAGCCGCGCACGGGTCTCCCCCGTCGGCTTGAACCCGGATGTCTGCAGGACCCTGGCCGAGGCTTCGTTGTCCGCAAAGTGCAGCGCGACGATCTCGCGATGGCCCAGCATGCGCGCTTCGGCCAGGACCGCCCTAACGGCTTCGGTCGCGTAGCCCAGGCCACGATGCCGTTGCGCAATCCAGTATCCTAGCTCCACGTCCTTGCCGTACCGCCCGAGCCCGATGCCGCCGATCAGCCGCGCGCCGGCATCGTCGCGCAAGTTGATGAAGAAGTGCGGCAACAGCGGATCGCGCGGACGGGATATGTATTCCCGCAAAGCCACTGCCGAGCGGGGTAACGCGGATATGCCGATGCTGCGCCTCACGGCGTCTTCGTCCAGGACTTCGACCAATTCGCCCATGTCCTCGGGCCAGCCCGGTCTTAGAAACAACCTCTCCGTGCGGATGAACATGTTCTTTTCTCCGTCCCAATGCCGCGGACGGAACATGACTCCTTGTGCATCCGATTGCACGAAGAAAACGGCAGGCGCCGCACGAAGCGAGCCTGGCTGCGCCGGGCGCTCGCCGTCGTTTCAGGCCGCTCGCTTGCCGATTTCTGGCGAACCCTCGGGCGGTGCATCGTCGTCGCAATCGCCGGCCGTGTCGAAGCGCAGCAGGTAGCCACGCGAAGGCGCACATTCGCCACGGCCCAGGCTGAACCGCTCGGTCACGGAGCCGCAGGCCCGGAAGCCCAGCTTCTCCAGCACGCGACCGGAGGCCGGATTGTCGACGAAGTGATGGGCACCGACACGGGGGTGCCGCAGGGTACGTGCCAGCCGCAGGACAGCGCTGGCTGCCTCCGTCGCATAGCCGCGGCCCCAGGCTTCGGGCGTAAGCCAGTATCCCAGATGCGCCGGCGCATCGACGCCGGTGGCATCCTCATGCAGGCCGATGCCGCCGATCACCCGCGCACCTCGCGCGCCGGGTAATGTGATCAACATCGAGGGGTAGCGTCGATCCTGGGGGCGGCTGACGAAATCCTGTGCATGCTCCAGCGTGTAAGGCCAGGGAACACGTGCCAGATGTCGCACGACGCGCTCGTCAGCCAAGGCGGCATGAAGCTCCGCGACGTCTTCCGGCCACGCGGGGCGTAGGAACAGCCGCTCACTGCGAATGAACATGACCCAAGTCTCCCAGTCGACCATCCCCCGCGCCGCCCGTTAGAGCAGGCGGATGACAGGGGCGTTACGCACCGCCGGCAAGGGAACGCATTTCCTTGCGAACGGTGCCAAGTGGCTGAAGGGAGACACGAAAAAAGGGAGCGGGCTGATGGCCCTCTCCCCTCCAAGGCCGGTGCTTGCATGACGCAAGCCCGGCAGGGCCATCCCGGCAGGATGGCCCGTCATCGACCATCCGTTATTCGGCGGCTTCGGCCATCTGGTCGACCGACACGTACTTGCGGCCAAGCTTGCCGTCGTGGAAGCGCACGCGTCCCTCGGCGAGGGCGAACAGGGTGTGATCCTTGCCCATGCCCACGTTCACGCCCGGGTACACGCGGGTGCCGCGCTGACGGATGATGATGTTGCCGCCGATCACTTCCTGACCGCCGAACTTCTTGACGCCGAGGCGGCGGCCAGCCGAGTCGCGACCGTTGCGCGAAGAGCCGCCTGCTTTCTTATGTGCCATTTCTAACTACTCCGAACTTTGCGGGCGCTTAGCCGACCGACACGATGCGCAGCAGGGTCATCTGCTGGCGGTGGCCGTTCTTGCGACGATAGTTGTGGCGACGGCGCTTCTTGAACACGATCACCTTTTCGCTCTTGGCCTGGGCGATGATCTCGGCAGCGACCGTCACGCCGGCAATGTCGGCGACTTCGCCGTCCTTGCCCGCAAGCAGAACGTCACCCAGCGTGATCTTGTCGCCGGCTTCACCCGCCAGCTTCTCGACCGCGATCTTGTCTCCGGCGGCAACCCGATACTGCTTGCCGCCCGTGCGCACTACTGCGAACATGGTGCCCTTACCCAATCTCAATCTATGCCCGTAGGCCGAAACAACCTGCCCCGGCCGCTGCGGATCCTGCTACCAGCATCCTAGCACGGGCGACGCGCCGGACAGCCCGTGCGTGCACGGGTGGCCGGAAGAACGGTGCCGTTAGTCCAAGCCCTGATTCGAGTCAACGGTGCAGTGATACCTTGCCGGGCGGGGAATGGCCCGACTTCAAAGGATCGACCGGCCGGCATTTGCCTCTCGCGCGGCGTCATCACCGTGCTATGGCGCTTGCATGATCCGCGCAAGCGCAAGCCCCGCCCTCCTTCTCGGTGCCGCCCTGCTGCTGGCGGGATGCGCCGCTTCGACCGATTATCCTTCGCTCGCAGTGCGCCCGGTCGAACGGGTGCAGGGATCCGGAGCCCCCGCGGCAGGCAGCGCCGATGCGATCCCGACCCTGCCCCCGGCGAGTGCCGACCTGACAACCCGCCTCGCCGGACTGGTCGACGTCGCACGCCAGGCCCACGGCCGCTTCACCGCGCGCCAGGCCGCCACCGAACGCGCGGTGGCTGCAGCCGGAGCTGCGCGCAGCGATGGGTGGACGGCAGCGGAAGTGGCGCTGTCCGACCTTCAGACATCGCGCAGCGGCGCGCTGACCGCGCTGGCCGAACTCGACCAGCTCTACGTCGACGAGCGCGCCGCCCATCCCGAGCAAGTGAGCCCGGCCGCAACGGCGATCGGCGCAGCCCGCGATCAGGTGGAGAGCTGGGTCTCGTCCGAAACGGCGGTGATCAGCCGTCTGGATGCACGCCTGAGATAGACGCGACGCGCGTCAACTCCAGCGCGCGATGTCCTCGAAGTCCTGCGCTCGCGGCTCGATCCAGCGCCAGGCGCCTGCGACCTTCTCGCGTTTCCAGAACCAGCTTTCGGACTTGAGATGGTCCATGGCGAACTCGGCGGCGGCGAACGCCTCGCGCCTATGGCGCGACGCCGCGGCGACGAGCACGATCGGATCGCCCGGTTGCATCTCGCCGCTGCGATGGAGGATCAACAGTCCTTCCAGCGTCCAGCGGCCTTGCGTACGCGCCGCCAGGTCCTCCATCGCCGGCAGGGTGAGGGGGCCGTATTGGCGCAATTCCAGTGCCTCCACTGCGCTGTCATGCGCCGATGCACGCACCTGGCCCAGGAAGCTTGCGACACCACCGGCTGCGGGATGGGCGCTGGTAAAGGCGCTCAGTTCGGCAGCGAAATCGAAAGCCTCGGTCAGCAGGCGAACGTCGGCGCCCATCTCAACCGCCGCTGACGGGAGGCAGGAACGCCAGTTCGTCGCCATCGCCCAGCACCAGCGCATCGCTGTCCTGCACGAGGGCACCGTTGACGGCCAGTTTCACGCGCGGTCCCTGCAAGGCTGCCGCGAGCTCCGGGTCGAGGCCCGCCAGCACCTGGCCAAGAGACGACGCAGCGGCCACCTCTAGCTCCGGCGCGCCGGCAGCATCTTCCAGCCGGCCCAGGAACACCAGCTTGAGCGCCATGTCAGCCGCCGGTCATCGACATGTGCCTCGGCAACGCCGGAGCCTGCCCGCGCGCGTCGATGGCGAAGCTGTGGCGCGCGGGCTTGATCCGCATCGCCAGATCCAGCCCCTCGGTGAGAGCCGTGTGCGGATCGTCCGAGCGCAACGCCGCTCGCAGATCGACCTGCTCGACACCGCCCAGGCACGCGTAGAGCTGGCCCGTCGCGGTCACGCGAATGCGGTTGCAGCCTTCGCAGAAGTTGTTCGTCAGCGGCGTGATCAGCCCGAGCCGGCCGCCGGTTTCCGCCACGTCGAAGTAGCGCGCCGGACCGCCGCTGCGGTGATCGGATGGGGTGAGAGTCCAGCGCTGCTCCAGCTCGTCGCGCACCGCCATCAGCGGCAGGTAGTGGTCGAAGCGATCTTCCTCGACTTCGCCCAGCGGCATGACCTCGATCAACGTCGCCTCAAACCCCTGCCCGTGCGCCCAGGCGATCAGGTCGGGGATCTCGTCCTCGTTCAAACCCTTGAGCGCGACGGTGTTGAGCTTGACCTTCAGCCCCGCCGCCTTGGCCGCGGCGAGCCCTTCCAGCACTTGCGGCAGCGAGTCCCGCCGCGACAGCTGCTGGAACCTGGCGCGATCGAGCGTGTCGAGCGAGACATTGATGCGCCGCACGCCGGCTTCGTAGAGGCCATCCGCGAACTCACTCAGCTGCGTGCCGTTGGTGGTGAGCGTCAGCTCGTCCAGCCCGTCGCCGACCTTGCGGCCAAGCGCACGCACCAGCTCCATCATGTCGCGCCGCACCAGCGGCTCGCCGCCGGTCAGGCGGATCTTGGTGATGCCGCGCTCTATGAAGCCGAGCGCCAGGTCGTGCAGCTCTTCCAGGCTGAGCACGTCCTTGCGCGGCAGGAAGGTCATGCGCTCGGGCATGCAATAAGTGCAGCGCAAGTCGCAGCGGTCCGTGACCGAGAGCCGCAGGTAGCTGATCCGCCGCTGAAACTGATCTACGAGAGGTGCGGGCGAAAGTGTCATCCCTGCTGATATAGCATCGGACCCGCGCCTGTTCCATCTACCGGCAGCAATTGTCCGGTCACGCCCGGCGCCTGGGCGAGATAACGCAGACCCGCTTCGATCGCGTCGTCCGCACCGCCGGCCACGGCGTTGACGCGCAAGGGCGCATACTGGCGCGCAAGCCCGCGCACGATCGCCAGTCGCCAGTCGCGGTGGGTGTGATCCGCGGCATCGAACACGATCACCATGTTCTCGCCCCCGGCAAGCGCCGCAAGCGCGCGGGGCAGGATATCGGCATGGAACCGGGCGGCGGCGGCGAGCGGCTCGTCGGGGAGCGCCCCGACCCGCAGCACCGCCATCAGCGTCGCTCGCGCGTGAGCGTGATCCCGATCGCCTCGCCCGCTTCGGCAATGGCGAGCTTGACGATCTTCACCGTCACCGCCTCGATCCGCGCATCCTGCACGAACAACGTCTCGGAGATGTGATCCGCCACCGCCTCGATCAGCTTGAAGTGCACCCCGGCCGGCAGCGCGTCGCTCGCGGCGAACTTCAGATCCATGTAGTTCTTGCTGGCGCTGAGCGGCGTATCCGGTGCGTAGCGATCGATCGGCTTCATCTCGACCGCAATGGATATCCGCAGCGGCTGCGGATTGCCGGTTTCTTCCGAATAGATGCCAGTGAGCACGTCGACGGTGAAGTCGGCGACTTCGAGGGTAAGCGAATCGGCCATGCGCGCGCTTTAGCCCGGATTGGTCCAGCGCGCGAAGATCGCAGTGGGGAGCAGGCGGCCACCCTCCCCGTCTTCCTGTACGGCCAGGTCGCCATGCTCGATCTTGCCCGGCAAGTCGGCGAAGAGCTCGGCCACCAGGCCCGCCAGCGCCAGCGAGGACATGCGCACGGCATAGACGGTGAGGAACAGGAACTTGCTGTCGGCATCGAGCAACCGGCGGCAATCGGCCATCAATGCCGGCAGGTTCTCCTCCAGTCGCCATGTTTCGCCGGTAGGGCCGCGGCCGAACTTGGGCGGATCGAGGATGATGCCGTCGTAGCGCTTGCCGCGCCGAACCTCGCGCGCGGCGAACTTGGCGGCATCGTCGATCAGCCAGCGGATCGGGCGCTCGGCCGCGCCGGACAGCGCGGCGTTCTCGCGCGCCTGCGCCACCGACTTCTTCGACGCATCGACATGAGTGACCGGCCCGCTGGCCGAGAGCGCCAGGGTCCCGACGCCGGTGTAGCCGAACAGGTTGAGCGTGCTGGCGTTCTCGGTCGGCAACTGCCCGCGCATCCAGTCCCATACCGGCGCCATGTCGGGGAAGAAGCCGAGGTGGCGGAACGGGGTACACTGCGCGGTGAACGCGACTTCGCGCCACGCCAGAGGCCAGCCTTCGCGCGAAACCGGCTTGTCGAACTGCCACCTGCCCCCACCGTCTTCGTCCGAACCGGGGACGAACTCGCCATGCGCGTCCCAGTCAGGCTTGCGCGGCGACCACATCGCCTGCGGCTCGGGGCGGATGAAGCGGTAGTTGCCGTAGCGTTCGAGCTTGCGACCGTCTCCGGAGTCGATCAGGCCGTAGTCGTCCCAGCCTTCGCCGACCAAGATCAGCGGATCGCGGGCCAGTTCAGCCATCGGCTTTCGGGCTAGCCCGCTCGGCGACGTACTGCGCCACGGCCTCGTAGGCGCCGGGCACGGTCGCGCAGCGCTCTTCGCGCTCGAACAAGTCGCCCACGCGTGCGGGCAGACCCGGGCGCCGTCCCGTGGCGCGCTCGACGGCTTCGGGGAACTTGGCCGGGTGCGCGGTTGCGAGCGTGACGACCGGGATGCTCGGGTCGATCCCCGCGATCCGCGCCGCGTGGAGCGCGCAGGCGGTGTGCGGGTCGATCAGCTCGCCGCAGTTCTCCCAGGCCCAGCGGATCGCCTTCGCCATCTCATCGGCGTCGGCTCTGCAGCTTGTGAACAAGGCAGCCGCGCCTTCCCGCTGCGCGTTGGTGAGCTGCATTGCCTTGTTCGCCTCAAAGCCGGCCATCTGGGTGGCGAGTGCCGCCCCGTCGCGACCACCCAGATCGAACAGCAGGCGTTCGAAATTCGAGGAGACCTGGATGTCCATCGACGGCGCTGCGGTGGGCGTCACCGATCCTTGCGAGTAATCGCCGTTCGCCAACGCCCGATGGAGGATGTCGTTGACGTTGGTGGCGACGATCAGCTTGGCGACCGGCAAGCCCATCTGCTGCGCGACATAGCCGGCGAAGACGTCGCCGAAATTGCCGGTCGGCACCGAGAACGCAACCTCGCGCTCGGGCGCGCCGAGCTGCAGCGCCGTCGCGAAGTAATAGACCACTTGCGCCATCAGCCGCGCCCAGTTGATCGAGTTCACCGCCCCGATGGCGAAGCGGTCGGTCATCGCGCGATCGTTGAACATGCGCTTCACGATCGCCTGGCAATCGTCGAAGCTGGCATCCTCCAGCGCGAGATTGTGCACGTTGGGCGCCAGCACCGTCGTCATCTGCCGGCGCTGCACGTCGCTGACGCGGCCCTTGGGGTGCATCATGAACACGTCCACCTTGGCGCGCCCGGCAACCGCATCGATCGCGGCCGAGCCGGTGTCGCCCGAGGTCGCGCCCACGATCGTCAGGTTGCGGTCCGAGCGGCCGAGGAACTCCTCGAACAGCAGGCCGAGCAGCTGCAGCGCCACGTCCTTGAACGCCAGCGTAGGGCCGTGGAACAGCTCCATCAGCCAGTGCTGCGCATCGAGCTGCACGAGCGGGGTGACGGCCTGGTGGCTGAAGCGGCCATAGGCAGCCTCGCACAGCTCCTGCAGGCGCTCAGCGCTGAGGCTGTCGCCGACGAAGGGCTGCATGACCCGGGCCGCGAGTTGCGCATAAGGCAGACCGCGCATCGCGGCGATCTCGGCAGCGCTGAAACGCGGCCACTCACGCGGCACGTAGAGCCCACCATCGCTGGCGAGCCCGGCGAGCGTGGCGCCTTCGAAATCGAGCGCGGGCGCGCTTCCTCTGGTGCTGACGTATTCCATTGCGCCTGCGCGCCTAGCCGCAGCGGAGAGGCGGCGCAATGGTGCGTGGCCTGGCGCGCGATTAGCTCCAGTTCTGCGGCTTTATGCTGCGCTGGCCTTGCCGAGTGCAGCTGGGCGTGTGTCGCTTATAGCTCCATGATCGAGATAGTCCCGCGGCACGGCCATCCTGTCCATCGCAGGCAGAGTATACGCGCCCATTCAAAGATTTAGTCGATCTGAGCTTGCCTTCCGTTTGTCCGCGAACGCCGCCCTTCTGGAGTTGTACGGATTCAGCCACCCAAGCGCGCACCATAAACTTGCCCCGACAAGCAAGCGAATTGCCGGGGACTTTCGAACATGGTTGGTTTTTTCGCCTCGCAGCGACGAGGAAAGGTTTCGTGCGGCCTGCTCGCAAGTGCCTGCGCCGTGCTCGCGTCTACGGGCGCGCGGGCGGAGATCGCAACGACGCGCTTCGCCGACATGGCCATGATCACGCACTGGTCGCTGCCGGGGCGGACCGAGCCCCCGGGCCCCTTGCCCGAGCCGATCTTCGTTGCCCCTTCGCCGATCGCCTCGGGCCACGCCGTCCCCATGCCCGCCTCACCTCTTCAAGGCTCTACGCGAGCAACGGCAACCACGGCGGCTTCTGCTCAGCCGGTACTTGGCCCCAAGCTCGCGGCGGAGGATCTGGAGGCGCGTGGCTTTGCTCGGAGCGATCGCCTGCTGCCCGCCCGCACCCCGGTGGACATCAAGCGGCTGGAGATCGCCTTCCACTTACTCAACGCCGCCGATGCGATCTCGACTGTGACATGCCTGCAGCGCGACGATTGCCAGGAGGAGAACCCGATCTATGGCAAGCGCCCCAAGCCGGCTGTGATCATCGGAGCCAAGGCCCTGACATCGGGCGTGCACTATTGGGTCATGCGCACGCTGCTGCCCGACCACCCCGGCATGGCGCGCGTCTTCGGCTGGTTCAGCGTCACCGTTCAAGGCACCGTGGTGGGCCTGAACATGAGGCAGCTGCTCTGATCGCCGCGCTTAATGCGCTAACCGCCTCCTGAGCGCGACGGTGTAGATCGCCAGCGCGGTCAGCGCGAAGAAGAACCACTGCCCGGCATAGGCCAGGTGGTTGTTCGGGATTTCCGAAGGATCGGGCCGCTCGTTCGCCTGCAGTCCTCCAAGCGGAGGATCGGCCACGAGCCGCGGCCCCGGCGCGATCACGCCGCGCACTGCGCCGCCGCTCCAGGTGCCGAGAGTCCGCGGGTCGCGCGTCCAGCCCATGACCACCTTGGCCTGCGAACCGCCGGGCAGCACGCATTGGGCATAAAGCGCCAGCCCCGCTTCACCATTGGCGTTACGCCCGGCAACGCCGCGACGCTCGATCACGCGCGTGCATACAAGCCGCGAGTGGCGGTACAGTGCGAGTTGTGCCGCCTGCTCGCTCACGGGCCAAGGCACCTCTGCGGCCGATCCATGCGCCGACTGATAGCGCGCGAGCAACGCCTCCTTCTCGTGCAGACGGCGCAATTGCCAGAAGCCAAGGGCGATCATCACGCCTGCTGCCGCAAGGACCAGGAGGGTGGGGAGAATCGGGATGCGGCGTCGGGTCATGTGTCCAAACCGAAAGGGGCAGCCGAAGCGAACTCCGGCTGCCCCATGATGTCGAGTGCGATCGTGTCGATCAGTGCGTCGGGTAGCCCCAACCGCCCCAGACGTAGACGGCGACGAAGAGAAACAGCCACACCACGTCGACGAAGTGCCAGTACCAGGCCGCGGCTTCGAAGCCGAAGTGCTGGCGCGGCGTGAAGTCGCCACGGTACGCACGCACCAGGCAGACGATCAGCATGATCGTGCCCATCAGCACGTGGAAGCCGTGGAACCCGGTCGCCATGTAGAAGGCCGAGCCATACGTGTTGGCGCCGAAGGGGAACGGCGCGTTGGCATATTCGAAAGCCTGGATGCCGGTGAACAGCACGCCGAGCAGGATCGTCGCCCACAGGCCCTTCTTCAGGCCATCGCGGTCACCGTGGATCAGCGCATGGTGCGCCCAGGTGACGGTGGTGCCGGAGCAGAGCAGGATCAGCGTGTTCAGCAGCGGCAGGTCGAACGGATCCATGACCGCTTCGATCGCCTTGGGCGGCCACTGGCCGGCGACGCTCTCGGCGAGTTCGGAGGGGAACAGCGAGAAGTCGAAGAAGGCCCAGAACCAGCCGACGAAGAACATCACCTCGGAGGCGATGAACAGGATCATGCCATAGCGCTGGTGCAGCTGCACCACCGGCGTGTGGTCGCCCGCATGCGCTTCCTTGATGATCTTGGAGAACCACGAGAACATGCTGGCTAGCAGCACCGCCATGCCGAGCCACGGCACGAATGCGCCGCCGGGCATCTTGTGCATGTAAAGCACCATGCCGGTGGTGAACATCAGGGCGCCAGCCGTGGTCGCCAGGGGAACGATGTCCGGCGGAAGAATGTGGTAATCGTGTGTCTTGCTACCGGCCATGATGCCTTCGTCCCTGTTGATCGCCGTTGCGCAGCGCACCCGCCGCGAAAGAGTTCCTTGCGCCCTTACTTGCCCGATCCGGTGCGGTCCAGAGCCTTTGCGCCGGCATTGACTGCCGGGTGGAAGGTGTAGCTTAGCGTGATCTGCTCCACGTCCTTGGCATCCGGATCGTTCAGGATCGCCGGGTCGACATAATACAGCACTGGCATGCGCACCTCCTGGCCAGGCTGCAGCGTCTGCTCGGTGAAGCAGAAGCACTGGATCTTGTTGAAGTACTTGCCGACCTGCTCGGGTTCCACGTTGAAGCTGGCGGTGCCGGTGAGCGGCTCGTTGGAGGTGTTCTTGGCCCAGAACAGCGCCATGTCGCGCACGCCGATGCTGATCTCGTCGGTGCGCTGCAGCGGCTTGAACTGCCAGGGCATGCCACGCTCGACATTGGCGTCGAAGCGGATGGAGATGGTGTTGGACAGCGCCTTCACTTGCGACGCGGTCTGCTCGTCGACGCGCTGGGTAGTGCCATCGAAGCCGGTGGCGGCGCAGAACAGGCGGTAGAGCGGCACGGACGCGAAGCCCAGGCCGAGCATGGCCGCCGCGATCGCCAGCGCCATCAGCGCGATGCGATGATTGGGGTTGAACCGATTGAGCGCCTTTACTTGCATCGGCTCAGCCCATCTTCGCCAGCGAGATGAAGAACACCAGGATGACGAACGCCGCGAGCAGCAGGCCGAGCACGTTGTTGCGGTTGCGGCGGATGCGCTTGGGATCGGTGGGACGAGTCATGTCAGGACCTTACAACGGCAGGAAGCGATCGACCACCAATGCCGCGAACAGCGCGAAGAGATAGATGACCGAATAGCCGAAAAGCTGCTTTTCGGGCTTCATGGTATCGTCGGCGGTCTGCTCGCGCAGCCCGACGCGCACCGAAAGCGCCAGGAAGCCCAGCGACAGCACGGTCGCGCTCACGCCGTAGATCGCGCCCGCACCGCCGATCCACCAGGGCAAGATGCTGAGCGGCAGCAGCAGGATGGCGTAGATCAAGATCTGGCGCCGGGTGGACTTCTCGCCCGCGACGACGGGCATCATCGGGATGCCGACCTTCGCGTAGTCCGTCTTCACGAACAGCGCGAGCGCCCAGAAGTGCGGCGGCGTCCAGAAAAAGATGATCGCGAACAGCAGCACCGGCATCAGGCTGATATCGCCCGTCGCGGCAACCCAGCCGATCAACGGCGGGAAAGCGCCGGCGCCGCCGCCGATGACGATGTTCTGCGGCGTGCGCGGCTTGAGCCAGATGGTATAGACGACCGCGTAGTAGACGATCGAGATGGCCAGGATCGCGGCCGCCAGCCAGCCCACGGCAAGGCCCATCAGCAGCACCGAGCCGACCGAGATCGCCACGCCGAAATCGCGCGCGTCAGTGCGGTTCATGCGGCCTTGCGGCAACGGCCGCGCGGCGGTGCGCTTCATCTCGGCATCGATATCCGCTTCCCACCATTGGTTGAGCGCGGCGGCGCCGCCGGCACCGACGGCGATGCACAGGATCGCGGTGAACGCGAGCACCGGGTGGATGCGCTCGGGCGCGGCAAGCAGGCCGCACAGGCCGGTGAAGATGACTAGGCTCATCACCCGCGGCTTGGTCAGCGCAAAGAAGTCGCGCCAGTCGGCGGGGGGAGGACTCAAGGCCACGGTCATGTGGGGGCCTATAGGCGCGCTGGTGACGACGAGCAAAGGCAAACCGCGACTCGCTCTGGCCTTCCGTTCGTGTCGAGCGAAGTCGAGACATCGCACACGGCCGCAGCGTGTCTCGACTTGGCTCGACACGAACGGGACAGAGGTTTGTGTGCGATATTCAAACGAATGGAGCCGGTGGATCGCTCCACCGGCCCCTCGCGTGCGTGCAGCCAAATGGCTGGATCAGTGGTGCGCCCCATCCTCGATGACCGGCAAGGTCTCGAACTGGTGGAACGGCGGCGGGCTCGACAGCGTCCACTCGAGCGTGGTCGCACCCTCGCCCCAGTAGTTGCCCTCGGCGCGCTTGCCGGCGGTGAAGGCGTAGACGATGTTGAGGAACCACACGACGATGCTGACGGCCATGATCATGTAGCCGATCGTCGCGACCTGGTTCCAGTGCGTGTAGGCTTCCGCATAGTCGGGATAGCGACGCGGCATGCCCTGCAGACCGAGGAAGTGCATCGGGAAGAAGATCAGGTTCACGCCGATGAAGAAGATCCAGAAGTGGACGTGTGCCAGGAACTCCGAATGCATGCGGCCGCTCATCTTCGGGAACCAGTAGTAGAACCCGGCGAAGAGCGCGGTCACCGCACCGAGCGACAGCACGTAGTGGAAGTGCGCCACGACGTAGTAGGTGTCGTGCAACACGTCGTCGACGCCGCCATTCGCCAGGACCACGCCGGTCACGCCGCCGACGGTGAAGAGGAAGATGAAGCCCAGCGCCCAGACCATCGGCGACTTGAACTCCAGGCTGCCCCCCCACATCGTCGCGATCCACGAGAAGATCTTGATGCCGGTCGGCACCGCGATCACCATGGTGGCCGCGGTGAAGTACATCTTCGTGTTAACCGACAGGCCGGTGGTGTACATGTGGTGCGCCCACACGATGAACCCGACCACGCCGATCGCGACCATGGCGTAGGCCATGCCCAGGTAACCGAACACCGGCTTCTTCGAGAAGGTCGAGATGATCTGCGAGATCATGCCGAACGCCGGCAGGATCATGATGTAGACCTCGGGGTGCCCGAAGAACCAGAACAAGTGCTGGTACAGAACCGGATCACCGCCACCGGCCGGATCGAAGAAGGTCGTCCCGAAGTTGCGATCGGTCAGGAGCATGGTGATCGCCGCGGCCAGGACCGGCAGCGAGAGCAGCAGCAGGAACGCGGTGACCAGCACCGACCACGCGAACAGCGGCATCTTGTGCATGGTCATGCCAGGTGCGCGCATGTTGAAGATGGTGGTGATGAGGTTGATCGCGCCCATGATCGAGCCGGCACCGGCAAGGTGCAGCGCGAAGATGCCGAAGTCGACAGCAGGACCGGTCGACCCGTATGTCGAGAGCGGCGCATAGACCGTCCAGCCGGTGCCGGCGCCATTACCGAGACCGCCGGGCACGAAGGCCGACATCATCAGCGAGCAGAAGCCGGCGAAGGTCAGCCAGAACGAGATGTTGTTCATGCGCGGGAACGCCATGTCCGGCGCGCCGATCATGAGCGGCACGAACCAGTTGCCGAAGCCGCCGATCGTTGCCGGCATGACCACGAAGAACACCATGATCAGGCCATGCGCGGTGATCAGCACGTTCCACATGTGCAGCGTGGCGTTGAAATCGCTCGCATCGTCACCGAAGAACGAGGCGACCATGCCAAGATACTGGATTCCCGGGTGCATCAGCTCTGCGCGCATGATGCCCGAGACGGCGCCACCGATGACCCCCGCGAAGATCGCGAAGACCAGGTACATCGTGCCGATGTCCTTGTGGTTGGTCGACATGAACCACCGGGCGAAGAAGCTCGGCTTGTGGTCGTGGTCGGCGTGACCGTGATGGTCGTCGACGTGACCCTGGAAGTGATCTGCGGTGGTGGCCATTTGGCTAGGACCTTCGTACTGAATATCGTTAAGCGGCGGGCGACGCGGTCGTCTCGACGGACGGCACCGCCTCGCTCGCATTGTCGGCCGGCACGGCTTCGCTGGCGTCGGCCGCGGGAGCGGCAGCAGGCGCCTGCGTGGTGGTGTCGGCGAGCTTCTTCTGGCCGTCGATCACGCCGCCGGCATGGGCGAGAACCCAGGCATTGTACTGCGCACGCGGCAGAGCCTCGATCGCGATCGGCATGTAGCCGTGCTTGACGCCGCACAGTTCCGAGCACTGGCCGTAGTAGACGCCCGGCTTCTCGACGAAGAGCACCTTCTCGTTGATGCGACCCGGCACGGCGTCGAGCTTGAACCAGAGCGAGGGCACGGCGAATGAGTGGATCACGTCGGCCGCGGTGATCTGCAGGCGGATCGGCTCACCCGCCGGAACGACCATGCGGTTGTCGACTTCCATGTGGCTGGGGCCATCCCAGGGCTTGGAGCCGACTTCGCGGATACCGGCGTTGATGATCGGCTGGCCCGGCAGGTTCAGCATGTACGAGTTGACCTCGAACTCGCCGTTGTCGGGGTAGGAATAAGTCCAGAACCACTGGTTGCCGGTGATCTTGACCGTCAGCGCCGTCTTGGGAGCCGGCTTGTACTGCTTGGCGATCAGGTCGATCGAGGGAACTGCGATGCAGACCAGGATCAGCACCGGGATCAGCGTCCAAGCCACCTCGAGCAAGGTGTTGTGGCTGGTGCGCGAGGCGATCGGATTTGCGCGCCGGTTGAAGCGGATCGCAACCCAGACCAGCAGCACCAGGACCAGGATCGTCATCGCCGCGACCAGCGGCATCAGCACGACATCGTGGATCCAGTGGCCGTACTCACCGAAAGGCGAGAACTGCTTCTGCAGACCGATGCCGCCATCGACCGGCATGCCGATGCCGGGTGTCGGCTTCATCGGGGTATAGCCCGGAAGCGCGGCGGCGTCCTTGGTCGGCCCCTCGTTGTTGACCGGATTGCCGGCTACCTCGGCCGAAGCGGCACCCTTGTCTGCCGCGACCGGAGCCTGCGCGCCCGGCGCCCCGGCAGCAGGGGTGGAATAGGCAGGCAGCGGAGTCGGCGCCGCGGCGAGCGCCGCGGACGGCAGCATCGCCAGAGCGAGTGACAGGCCAAGAGCTTTCCCAAGATGCGAGATCTTGAGGCTCGTGGGACGGACTTGGTGACCGGACTTCATTCTTCGTGCTTTCCCGATTCCCTTGCCGGCGCGGCAGGCGAAATCGGTGCCGCGCGCGCCCCCTGATGCGGGCACGGATGCCCCTTGAGCCGGGCCTATACGCGCGCTTGCGGCGCGTCTCAAGCGCCTCTAGGGGAATTTTTGACACACACCGAGGCAGGCCCGCATCGGACAGCATCCGCGCCTGCACAAACCCATCGAGGATCAAGACCGTCATGCAGGAAGAAGCCGTCCTCGCCGAGTTCCGCGCGAGCAAGGCGTTGCTGGAGGGCCACTTCCTCCTCTCCTCCGGACGGCACAGCGCGCATTACCTGCAATGCGCGCGGGTGCTGATGAACCCGGAACGCGCCGCACGTCTGGCGACGGCACTGGCCGCAAAACTGCCGCACGACGTGCGCCGGCAGATCGCCAAGGTGGTCTCGCCGGCGATGGGCGGCGTGATCATCGGCCAGGAGATGGGCCGCGCGCTGCAGGTCGATGCCATGTTCGTGGAGCGTCCCACCGGCACCTTCGAGCTGCGCCGCGGCTTCGCGCTCGAGCCCGGCGACAGGGTGCTGTTGGTCGAGGACGTGGTCACCACCGGCAAGTCCTCGCGCGAAGCGATCGCCGCGATCGAGGACGCCGGTGGCCAGGTCATCGCCGCCGCGGCCTTGGTCGACCGTTCGGGTGGGGGCGTCGACTTTGGGGTGCCGTTCACCGCGCTGGTCGCCTTGAACTTCCCGACGTATGATGCCGATGCTCTTCCGCCCGAACTCGCCGCCCAGCCCGCGATCAAGCCGGGAAGCCGTTCACAACCCTAACTCCGTTCCGACCTGAAGTCCGTTTCGGCTCGCGAGGCATTACAGCATGGTGACCCGCCCTTTACGCCTCGGCGTCAACATCGACCACGTCGCCACCATCCGCAACGCGCGTGGCGGCGAACATCCCGATCCCGTGCGCGCGGCACAGATCGTGGCGCAGGCGGGAGGAGACGGCATCACCGTCCACTTGCGCGAGGATCGCCGCCACATCCGGGACGAGGACCTTGCGCGTGTGCAGGCCGCGACCGGGCTGCCGCTCAACCTGGAGATGGCGGCGACCGACGAGATGGTCGAGATCGCCTTGCGGCACCAGCCCCACGCCGCCTGCATCGTGCCGGAGCGGCGCGAGGAGCGGACCACCGAGGGCGGGCTGGACGCGGCGGGGCAGCACAACCGCCTGGCGCCGATCGTCGCGCGCCTGCGCGATGCCGGCATCCGGGTCAGCCTGTTCATCGCCCCCGAGGCGCGGCAGATCGAGGCAGCCATGCAACTCGGCGCGCCCATCGTCGAACTACACACCGGCGAGTATGCCCATGCCACCGGTGACCAGGTCGCGGTCGAACTGCGGCGCATCGCCGACATGGCGGCGCTTGCCGCGAAGAACGGGATCGAGCCGCATGCCGGCCATGGCCTGACATACGACAACGTCCAGCCGGTCGCCGCGATTCCCCAGCTGGCCGAGCTCAACATCGGGCACTATCTGATTGGCGAGGCGATCTTTTGTGGGCTGGAGGCAAGCGTAACCAAGATGCGCGAGCTGATGGACGCGGTGCGGTGACAGGCGACCGCCCATGATCATCGGACTCGGCTCGGACTTGTGCAACATCGAGCGCATCCAGGCCTCGCTCGATCGCTTCGGCGACCGCTTCCTCAACCGCGTCTTCACCGACGTCGAGCGGCGCAAGGCCGCGCGCCGGCCGCATACGATTGCCGGCACGCTCGCCAAGCGCTTCGCCGCCAAGGAGGCCTTCTCCAAAGCGGTGGGCACCGGCTTCAAGGCGGGCGTGTTCATGAAGGACATCGGCGTCGTCAACGCTCCTTCGGGCGCGCCGACGCTGGCGCTCACCGGCGGGGCGGCCGCGCGGCTCGCCAGCCTCGTTCCGGAAGGATACGAGGCCGTGGTTCACCTGACACTCACCGACGACCACCCATGGGCGCAGGCCTTCGTCGTCATCGAAGCGCGCCGCGCATAGGATCCCTGGCCTTTCATGAGCAACATCAACGCCGAGGCCGCCCTGCACGACGACATGCCCGGGGGCGAGCCGGCCCAGCGCAGCGGCCCGGACCGGGTCGACTGGCTGCGCGAACTGCGCGGGCTGGTGCTGATGTTGCTGGCGGTGCTCGGCTTTCACAGCTTCCTCGCCAAGCCGTTCTACATCCCGTCGATCTCGATGATGCCCAACCTGCTGGTCGGCGACCGGCTGGTGGTGTCGAAGTATCCCTACGGTTGGGACTGGTCGTCGATCAGCTTCCACTTGCTCCCGCGCGGGGATTGGCGTGTCCTGGGCCGCACGCCGGAATACGGCGACATCGTCATCGTCGTGCCGCGAAACCGCAAGGAGGACCTGATCAAGCGCGTCGTCGGGCTGCCGGGCGACCGGATCGCCGTGATCAATGGACAGATCGTCCTTAACGGCAAGCCCGTACCGCAACGTGCCGAAATGCCGGTGCAGCTGCCGGTCGAGGACCAGCTGATGTGCGATGCCGGCGGATTCCAGAAGCCATGCCTCGAAGACTTCGAGGACTACCGCACGCGACTGCCCAGCGGACGCGAGGTCTACGAGTTGCCGGCTTATCGCGAAACATTGCCCAATGGTGCGAGTTACACCGTGATCGATCATGCGAACCAGACTCTGGATCACTTCCCGGAGATCACGGTTCCCGAGGGGCAGGTATTCTTGATGGGCGACAACCGCGACCACTCGGCGGACAGCCGCATGCCATTGTGGGGCAACGGCCTTGGCGGGCCGGTTCCGCTTTCCGACATCGGCGGTCGGGCCGAGTTCATCACCTTCTCGCTCGATGGCAGCCAGGGCTGGAACCCGCTGAGCTGGTTCAGCGCCTTGCGCTCCGGACGCGCGGGATCGTCGCTGCGACCGCCGCTCGACCCGCATGCCGCCTTGCAGCGGTCCTCGTCATGACCGACGCGGCCGACCGCCCCGATACCGAGACGGTGATCGACGAAGGGCTCGCCGGACCCACCGACATCGCCGATCCACGCGTCCGCTTCGAAGTGCGCAGGGCCATGACATGGTTCGGCGTCGCTCTCCTCTTCGGGCTCGCCGTCTTCCTGTCGGGCTCGCTGCTGGTGATCTTCGGTGGCGTGGTGTTCGCCGCGCTGATCGACGGCGGCGCGCGCCTGCTGGGCCGGGTCCTGCCGATCAGCCGCGGTCTTCGCGTCGCCATCGTCCTGATCGCCGCGCTCGCGTTCATGATCTGGACGATCCAGTTCGCCGGCAGCCAGATCGCGCAACAGGCAGCGCAGTTGCCGACGACGATCCAGGGGCAGTTCTACAAGGGCCTGGCCTGGCTGCAGGGGCACGGCATCAAGGTCAACACCGGCGACGTGCAGAAGCTGGCGCAGCAGGCGATGGGCGGGCTGGGCCAGGTCACTCGCGCGGTGGGCGGCCTGATCGGTGGCCTGACCACGCTGTTCCTGATCGTGGTGCTCGGGATCTACTTCGCGATCGAGCCCGACATCTATCGTCGTGGCGTCGCCTGGATCCTGCCGGCGGACCGCCGCGACGAGTTCGAGCGCAGCGCGCAGGAAATGGGCCGCTCACTACGCCGCCTGCTGTTCGGCCGCCTTCTAGGCATGGCGGTCGAGGGCATCGCCACCTGGATCATGCTGCAGGTCTACGGTGTGCCGATGGCATTTCTGCTGGGCCTCATCACCGGGCTCCTCGCCGCGCTGCCCAACATCGGTGCGCCGATCTCGGGCGCGATCATGATCATGGTCGGCTTCTCGGGCGGCATGGACATGGGCATCTTCACGATCATCGTCTATGCCCTGGTGCAGACGATCGACGGCTACGTCATCGTGCCGATCATCGCGCGCAAGACGGTCGACCTGCCGCCGGCGCTGGTGCTCGCGGCGCAGCTGATCATGGGCGTGCTGTTCGGCATCCTGGGTCTTGCGCTCGCGGACCCGCTGGTGGCCATGATCAAGGTCTGGCTCGAACGGACGGCCGACCGCAACCAGGAGAAGCAGGAGAACGGCGAACACCTCCCCGCACCCGCGGCGGCGTGAGGACAAGGCCGGTTCGCACCGCATGGGAACTTCCGTTGCCGCCAACTAGGCTCTAGGGCGCCAGGCACCATGGCGCGCAAGTTCCTCTATATCGTTACCGGCCTGATCGTGGTCGTCCTGCTGGTCTTCCTGGCCCTGCGCATCTTCGCGCAGGACCTGACGGAGATCGCCTTCGTGCCGTCGGCCAAGTTCACCGACCAGCCGCGCCTCGCCGAAGCAAGCTACGACAACCCCGACATGTGGCTCGCCCGCCCGGGCATGAAGAACGACGCGGCGCGCTGGCTTCCTTCCGACTTCGCGCAGGTTCATGCGAGCGGGGCGGCAGGCGAGAACGAGAGCGAGGGCGAAACCGTCCCTGCCGCGGCGGAGGCCAGGGTCGATGCCGCCGTGTTCTTCGTCCACCCCACTGGTCTGGTCAGTCGATCGAGCTGGAACGCATCCCTGGATGACACCGTGTCGCGCCAGCGTTCGCGGCTGTTCGTGCAAGGTATGGCGAGCCCGTTCAACGCCAGTGCCGACGTATGGGCGCCACGCTACCGGCAGGCGGCGGTCGGCGCCTTCCTGACCGACGCGCCCGAGGCCACCCAGGCGCTCGACCTTGCCTATCGCGACGTGGCGCAGGCCTTCGACACGTTCGTGAGGGCGATCGGCCCCAGGCAGCCGATCGTGCTGGCCGGGCACAGCCAGGGCGCGTTCCATCTGCGCCGGCTGATCCGCGACAGGATCGCCGGCACGCCCTTGGCCAAGCGCATCGCCGTCGCCTACATCGTCGGCTGGCCGGTTTCGCACGACCGCGACCTGCCGCTGATGGGCATGCCGGCATGCAAGGATGCGACGTCCACCGGCTGCGTCGTCAGCTGGCTCAGCTTCGCCGAACCGCCCGAAACCGAGATGCTGCTGCGCGCCTATGCCCGGCGTCGGGGCCTCGACGGACAGGAAGTGGGCGCCAATCCCTCGTTCGTCTGCGTCAATCCGATCAGCGGTGTCGAGAACGGCAAGGCCCCGGCCAAGGACAACCTGGGAACCATGGTGCCGGACCTGACGCAGGGCACCGGCACGCTCGTGCCCGAGGTCGTGCCGGCCGAGTGCGGCGCCGACCACCTGCTCCATATCGGCCCCGCGCCCGATCTCGACATCGGCCCGTACGTGCTGCCGGGCAACAACTACCACCTCTACGACATAACGCTGTTCTGGTCGAACCTGCGCGCGGATTTCGCCCGTCGGGTCGAGGCCTTCACCAAATGATAGGGCGGCGGTGGGACGGCCTTAGTTCGCGGGGCACCGTGTGCGATCCGACACGTTCGAGTGGGCCAGGTTCGCCACGACAACTCTGATCATGCGCCGCCGACACATCTTGGCCAAGCCGGCCCAGCTTTGCCCGGCAACGCATCCAGCTCCGATCACCTCAACAGCGAGGTCACCTCGTTCTGCAGGGTATCGAGCCGATAGGGCTTGGCCAGAAAATGACCCTCGTCAGGGATTTGCGTGCTGGTCGGCCAGGTGTCACCTGAAGTGACCAGGATTTTCATGGCAGGCCAGCGCTCGTGCACCAGCTTGGCCAGCTCAAGCCCGTTCATGCTGCCCGGCATGCGAATGTCGGTGAACAGCACATGCACTTCACCCAGCATCTCCAGGATACGCACCGCCTCGTCAGCGTCCTTGGCTTCGATCACCTCGTAGCCCGCTTCCTCTAGCGCATCGATGCCGATCGCCCGGATCATCGGTTCGTCTTCGACCAAGAGGACTTTCGTTTTCAATCGCGAACCCATGCCTGACTCATCATATCAACTTATGATGTGAACGGCCGCGGATCGCTTGCCGTTCCAGACAGGTAAAAAAATGAGCAAATTACATAACTTAACACTAGGTTAAGATGGTAAACTCCTGGATCAGAGTGGGTTGTCGAGCTGGATGATCGGTTCCTCGCTGGCGCGTTGCGTGGTCTTGGTCTGACGTGGTGCCGCAAAGCTGGCGAGCACGGGCGTGTCCCGGCCATAGATGTCCGCGAACTTCTTGAGCTCGCCGTCGATCGAACGCGCCATGGTCATGTACGTGATATAGACCGGGAAGGTCCGGGTCATCTCCACCTTCTGGTAGACGCCTGCGCGTGACAGGTCGGCCGCCTGGTCGGCAGGCATCTGCGCGCCCAGGATGGCCATGGTCATGCCCAGTTCCACCGCCCGCTCCGTGCGAATGCAGCCATGGCTGAAGGCGCGCACTTCGGAGTTGAAGTACTGCTTGGCCGGGGTGTCGTGCAGGTAGATCGCGTGCGGATTGGGCATATCGATCTTCATCAGGCCGAGTGCGTTGTTCTTGCCCGGCTGCTGGACGACGGTGATCGTGCCGTCGCCGTTCTTGATCCCCTTGTAGCCATTGGCCTTGGCCCAGCCCGGACTGCCGATGACCCTGGCGCCCAGCCCCTCACCCTTCACGATCGACTGCGGCACCGTCCAGGTCGGATTGAACACCACTGCGCTGACCGTTTCGGCCAACTGCGGCGTGGCCGTGCGACCGGGCTTGCCGACCACAGTCTTGTACGTGCGGATGTTGCGGTTCCGGACAGTCAGCCGCAGCTGGAATTCGGGCACGTTGGTGATCAGGTAGACCTCGCCCAGATCGCGCGTCAGCCAGCGCCAGCGATCCATGTTCACGCGGATCAGCGACTTCCTGGCGGCCTGCGCCTCGGGCGTATCGGCCAGCGCCTGCTTGAGCACCGCATAGTCCGGGTGTGTCGGCGCCAGCGTCGTGACGACACCGGCCACGTCGTGGCTGTCCAGCGCCTGCTGCATTACCGCAGCGGTCGGCATCTTGTCCTGGTCGGGATCGACCGCGAACCACTGCACGCGAGCGGGCACCGGGGTGCGACCGTCACGCAAGTCCTCGATCAGCCAGGCGAACGAGCGGCTGGCGACTTGGTCGAGGGCCGGCCCCTCGCCTTGCGCGATTGCCGCCTTGAGCGCTTCGGGCTGGTAGTCCTTGGCGAACAGGCCTTCGCTCTTGATCCCCTGGATGGTCTTGAGCAGCACCTGCGCGTCGGCCATGGACCAGTTCATGATCGGCTCGCGCACCGGTACCGGCTGCACCACCGGCTCGGCGGTGGACGAGGGATCGGCATCCTCGGCTGCAGGCGGCAGACCCTGAACGGAGGCCGGCGGCGTCGGCGCGGAGGTGCTCGACCGTGCAGGAGTCGCCTGGACGGAGCTGGATCGAACCGGCGCGGTGGACGTATCGGGCGCACCAATATCCCATTCGGACACCGACGCCTGCGGCTTGATCTTGGGCGTGCTGCTCTTTTGAGCGAGCGCGGGCTGCCCAGCCACCGAAGCCATGAGCATGCCGGTGAGGGTGATCGCCGCGATGCCTGCTCGCTTGCGCTGAATTATGAGTGCCAGAACTCGCTCCAAACCTTGATAAAAAGACCGACCGAACCGCCGCACCGGACGAACGGCCGACCACACCCGCCGTTCGCCAGATTAGCCCCTGACGCCCTGCAACATCAAGCACTCGTCCTGACCCGGCGGTGAATTGCTTGCCGAAAACCTGAAGGCGAGCGCCATCGCCGCTTGCCCTGGCCGCCGGACCCGGCGAGAGCGATAAACGTCATGACGCGCGCTTCGTTCCTCCAGTCCAAGCCGGCGCCGGTGCTTGCCGTTGTGCTCGGCATCGCGCTGTTCAGCGGCATGGATGCCGCGATAAAGGGCGCTGCGCTGATGGCAGGCGTCTACTCCGCGCTGCTCATCCGCAACCTCATTGGCGTGGCGATGATCGTGCCGATCTGGCTGGCCGGACCGCGTCGCTGGCCGAGCCCCGCCGTGCTGCGGCTGCACATCCTGCGATCGAGCGCGAATGCGGCGATGATGGTCCTGTTCTTCGTCGGCATCGTCCGCCTGCCGATCGCCGAAGGCATCGCCATCTCGTTCATCGCGCCGCTGATCGCGCTTTATCTGGCCGCCGTGATGCTGGGGGAGACGATCCGCCGCCAGGCGGTCATCGCATCATTGCTGGGGATCGCCGGCGTCGGCGTCATCGTCGCCGACCGTTTCGGGACCGGGACGCCGGACCACGATACCCTGATCGGCCTGGCGGCGATCATCGCTTCGGCCGTGCTTTACGCGATCAACCTGGTACTCCAGCGCAAGCTGGCGCTGCTGGCCGGACCGATCGAGGTGACGCTGTTCCAGAACCTCGTCATCTTCGCACTGCTTGCCCTCGCCGCCCCTTGGCTCGCCATCTTGCCTTCCTTGCCTGCGCTTGGATTGATCACGCTGGGCGCCGCCCTGGCAACGTCGGCACTGGCGCTGCTCGCCTGGGGTTATGCCCGGGCCGAAACCCAGGTGCTGGTTCCCATCGAGTACACTGCGTTTCTGTGGGCCGCGCTTCTGGGATGGGTGTTCTTCGACGAGCCGGTCGGCGCCGCGACCCTCGCCGGCACCCTGCTGATCGTGCTGGGCTGCTGGATCGGCACCCGCGACCCAGAGCGTGCACGCACCGAACAGACCGCCGTCTAGCGGCCCTCCCCATCACCTGGCGCTCTTCACCTTGCGCCCCTGGCCTTGACCTTGCGCCCCTGAGCGCGCATCGGCAGCGCCGACGAATCCGCTTGTCGCAGTGCAGCAAGGCTGGGGAGAAGCCCGCTGTCCTGTCGCGAGCCCACACAGAAGGGAATTCCATGACCCAGGTCGGACAGGACACGCTAGGCACCCGCAGCACCATGCAGGTCGGCGACAAGGAGATCGCCTACTACTCGCTGAAGAAGGCGTCGGAGAAGCTGGGCGATGTCAGCCGCCTGCCCTTCTCGATGAAGGTCCTGCTGGAAAACCTGCTGCGCTTCGAGGACGGTGGCTTCACTGTCGGCCAGGAGCATATCCAGGCCCTGGTCGACTGGCAGAACAACCCCGTCACCGGCAACGAGATCCAGTACCGCCCCGCGCGCGTCCTCCTTCAGGACTTCACCGGCGTGCCTTGCGTGGTCGACCTCGCCGCCATGCGCGATGCGATCAACAAGCTGGGCGGCGACACCTCCAAGATCAACCCGCTTGTCCCCGTCAACCTCGTGATCGACCACTCGGTCATGGTCGACGAATTCGGCCACCCCCGCGCTGCCGAAGAGAACGTCGAGATCGAGTACCAGCGCAACATGGAGCGCTACGACTTCCTCAAGTGGGGCTCCAAGTCGCTCAACAACTTCTCCGCCGTGCCCCCGGGCACCGGCATCTGCCACCAGGTGAACCTGGAATACATCGCCCAGTCGGTGTGGACCAGCGAGGACCAGGACGGCAATCTCGTCGCCTATCCCGACACCTGCGTCGGCACCGATAGCCACACCACCATGGTCAATGGCCTGGGCGTGCTGGGCTGGGGCGTCGGCGGCATCGAGGCGGAAGCCGCGATGCTCGGCCAGCCGGTCTCGATGCTCATCCCCGAAGTCGTCGGCTTCAAGTTCACCGGCGAGCTGAAGGAAGGCGTCACCGCGACCGACCTCGTCCTCACCTGCACCTCGATGCTGCGCAAGCACGGCGTCGTCGGCCGCTTCGTCGAGTATTACGGCCCGGGCCTCGCCTCGCTGAGCCTCGCCGACCGCGCGACGCTCGCCAACATGGCGCCCGAATACGGCGCGACTTGCGGCTTCTTCGGCATCGACGACAAGACGCTGGACTACCTGCGCCTGACCGGCCGCGACGAAGCGCAGATCGACCTCGTCGAGGCCTATGCCAAGGAGCAGGGCTTCTGGATCGAGCCCGGCGCTGCCGACCCGGTGTTCTCCAGCACGCTGGAGCTGGATTTGTCGACCGTCGTGCCATCGCTCGCCGGCCCCAAGCGCCCGCAGGACTGGGTTTCGCTGCCCGACGTCGACGAAGTCTTCAACAACGACATGGAGAAGGTCTACAAGAAGACCGCCACCCGTGTTCCGGTCGAGGGCAAGAGCTTCGACATCGGCGACGGCGACGTCGTGATCGCGGCGATCACCAGCTGCACCAACACCTCAAACCCTTCGGTGCTGGTCGCCGCCGGCCTTGTCGCCAAGAAGGCGGACGAGCTCGGCCTCAAGCCCAAGCCCTGGGTCAAGACCAGCCTCGCGCCCGGTTCGCAGGTCGTTACAGACTACCTCAACAAGGCCGGGCTGCAGCAGCACCTCGACAACATCGGCTTCAACCTCGTCGGCTACGGCTGCACCACCTGCATCGGCAACTCCGGCCCGCTGGCCGAGCCGATCAGCAAGGCGATCAACGAGAACGGACTGGTCGCCAGCGCTGTGATCTCGGGCAACCGCAACTTCGAGGGTCGTGTCTCGCCCGACGTGCGCGCCAACTTCCTGGCCTCGCCGCCGCTGGTCGTCGCCTACGCGCTCAAGGGCACGGTCGTGACCGACTTCGTCGACACGCCGATCGGCACCAGCAAGGATGGCCAGGACGTCTACCTGCGCGACATCTGGCCGACCAATAACGAGATCGCCGAGACCATGGCGACCTGCATGGACCGCGCCATGTTCCAGGCCCGCTACGCCGACGTCTATCGCGGCGACACGCACTGGCAGTCGATCCACGTCACCGGCTCGGACACCTACTCGTGGCGCGCGGGCTCGACTTACGTCGCCAACCCGCCCTATTTCGAGGGCATGGAGATGACCCCGGCGCCGGTCAGCGACATCATCGAGGCCAAGCCGCTGCTGATCCTGGGCGATTCGATCACGACCGACCACATCAGCCCCGCCGGCTCGATCAAGGCCGACAGCCCGGCGGGCGTGTGGCTGCAGGAGCACCAGGTCGCCAAGGCAGACTTCAACTCCTACGGCGCGCGCCGTGGCCACCACGAAGTCATGATGCGCGGCACCTTCGCCAACATCCGCATCAAGAACGAGATGGTCCCCGGCATCGAGGGTGGCATGAGCCGCTACGGCGAGCAGGTCGGCGCGGTCTACGACGTGGCCATGAAGCACAAGGCCGAAGGCACGCCGATGATCGTCATCGCCGGCAAGGAATACGGCACCGGCTCGTCGCGCGACTGGGCGGCCAAGGGCACCAACCTGCTGGGCGTGCGCGTGGTCATCGTCGAGAGCTTCGAGCGCATCCACCGCTCGAACCTAGTCGGCATGGGCGTGCTGCCGCTGCAGTTCAAGGCGGGCCAGGATCGCCAGACCCTGGGCCTCACCGGTGACGACAGCTTCACCATCCGCGGCGTGGCGGACCTGAAGCCGCAGCAGGACGTGGAAGTCGAAGTCACCCGCAAGGACGGCTCCACCTTCACCTTCACCGCGCTGTGCCGCATCGATACCGCCAACGAGGTCGAGTACTTCATGAACGGCGGCATCCTGCAATACGTGCTGCGCAAGTTGGCCGCCTGATCCATCGGGTCTAGCTTAGGATTACGAGAACCCCGTCCTGCCAAGCGCAGGGCGGGGTTCTCGTTTGCGCCAAGGTCTGCAAGCGTGCCCTCAGCGCATCAAAGAAGCATCAGGTCCGCTGACGAAGCCAAAAACCAGCGACATCACCTGTATACGGTGTGCCGATCAATCGGGGGTTATCAAGGAGAGTTGCGGATGGCTCAAGCAGCTCATGCTCCCGCTCTAAACGGCACCATCCTCGACGAAGGGAATTGTCGCGGTTGCCTTCAAACCGGTGGGCAACCATTCACGCGTGAACCGACCGCCTAGTTGTCGCTCAATGCTAGCGGCAATCAGTTCGGACCCGAAGCCTCTGCGTTCCGTAGAATGAAGTACGAGGCTGCCGCTTTCCTCCCATTCGAACTGCAGCAGATCATCATGGCGCGTGATGGTCAGATCGATGGTGCCGGTCGAGCTCGTGAGCGCGCCATATTTCGCAGCGTTGGTGGCAAGCTCATGGAAGGTAAGCGCCAGCGGCGTCATGACGTGTTCTGATAGGAACACCTCCTCGCCGTGGATTCGGACCCGTTCCACTCCGTTCATGTTGTAGGCGCCGAATACCTCGCGCAGCATGCCTTGCAGGGTCATGGCGGATGTACCCTCCTGTACGCGCACGTAGTCGTACGCGCGCCCAAGAGCGGTCACCTGTTCGCTGAGCTTCAGGCCGTAGGCCTTGAGCGTGGGCTCCCCTCGGCTCGACAGGCGGATCATCGAGCCGATGACCTGGAAGATGTTCTTGATCCGGTGACTGAGCTCGCGGGACACCAGATCCTTGTCCTCGCTCAGCAAGCGCTGCTCATGGATTTCGGTGCAGGTGCCAAACCAGCGCGTGATCTTGCCGTGCTCGTCCCGGATCGGGAGCGCGCGTCCCAGCGTCCATCGGTATTGCCCGTCGAACCGGCGCAGGCGGTACTCGACTTCGTACGGTTCCCCGGTTTCCAGTGAGCGCCGCCACAGGTCCCAGGCATGAGCCTGATCGTCGGGGTGGAACTGCCCGTTCCAGCCATTGCCTTCCGTGTCACCGGGCCTGGCTCCCGTGAACTCGTACCAGCGCGCATTGTAGTAATCGTGATAGCCGTCCGGCCGCGTCGACCAGACCATCTGCGGCATCGCATCGGCAAGGACGCGAAAGCGCTTTTCACTCGCCGCGGGATCCGCCTCTGCCGCTTCTTCCCAGGCCTGTTTGGTCAGGAGGACGCGCCTCGCTTCCAGGCGGCTCATGACGGCATCGGCAAGCACTGTCAGGCCGGATCGCTGGTGATCGCTCAGCGCGACGCGCGGCTCGGGTGAGATGACGCACACAGAGCCGAGCGGGGCGCCTTGCGGGCTGACGAGCGGTGCACCGGCGTAGAAGCGGATGTGCGGCGCGCCGGTGACCAGCGGATTATCGCAGAAGCGTGGATCGAGCCTGGCGTCGGGAACTTCCATGACGCAGTTTTCGACCATCGCGTGGGCGCAGAACGACATGCTGCGCGGCGTCTCGTTGGCCTGCAGCCCCACCTTGGCCACGAACCTCTGATGGGTTTCGTCGACCAGGCTCACCAAAGCGGTCGGACAGCCGCATAGCTCGGCGGCGAACCGAACGAGCCGTTCCAGTTCGGGATCGCCGCTGAGACCCTCGATCTCGTAGACGGCCAGCGGCTCGCCGGGTCGTGTCGGACTACCGGTCATTCGGTTCCTTGCGCAACTTGAAGCATGGACAATGAGGACGGCAGCAGCTGACGCGCGCGGGCGATCATCAGCCTACCCATCTCTGCCGCAAGTGAGGTGACGGCTGGAAGCTGGCGGGTCGCGCCAGGGTCGGCGGCGGATCGAACACGCCCTCCGCGAGATACTTCAACGTGCTGATGACCCCGGCATGAGAGAAAGGCTTGGCGATCACCCCGTGGGCGCCGAGGAAGTCGTTCGGAATCTTGGACGCATTCGCGGTCACGAAAACCACCAGCGCGTCGGGCCACCTTTGCTGTATGATCCGGCATGCATCGAAGCCGCTAGACCCATGCGCGAGGTGCACGTCGACCAAGGCGAGCTGCGGGTTGATGTCTCTCGGCAAGGCCTTCACCTCTTCGACGCACGTGGCCCCGGCCAAGACCGTGTGACCGCTGTCTTCCACCATGGCCTCGATATCCATGGCGAGCAGCACTTCATCCTCGACGATGAGCACGTCCATCCTGCCGCTCATCGCGTTGCGCCTCCTTGCGGGACGGTGATTGTCACGCAGGTGCCCGGTGAATTGTCGGCCCAGATCGCTTCCGCATCGACTTGCCTTGCGAGCCTTGTGATCAACGCGGTCCCGATGCTTTTCGAGCGCGTCGCAGACGGCAATCCGGGCCCATCGTCGCAGATCTTGATGATTCCCTGATTCTTGCTTCGTTCGACAAGGATGGTGAGCGTCCCCGATCGTCCGTCGGCGAAGCCGTGCTTGATCGCGTTCGTCAGGATCTCGTTGAGGATGAGGCCGAGCGCCGAAGCATGCGCCGCATCGACGAACATGGGGATCGCCGCTGTATGCAAACGGATGTCGCTGCGGCCGCTCGATGCGATGACATCGTTGGCCAGCGTCTCGGTGAAGCTGCCGATGTCGAACCGAGCGACGTTCGATGACTGATACAGCTGCCTGTGAACGACGGCCAGCGCATCGACACGCTCCAGCATGGTGTCCAGCTTCGCCCGGATCGCGGGATCGTCGATCGTCCGCACCTGCAACCGAAGAAGAGAGCCGATCATGGTCAGGTTGTTCTTAACCCGGTGGTCGACTTCGTGCAGGAGGATCGTCTTCGCCTCCAGAGCAGCGCTCAAGTCTTGCGTGCGCTTCTCGACCTCGCGCTCGACCAAGGCCTTCTGGTCCGCGATGGCGCGCTGAATTTCGATCCGGTCGGTGACATCAAGCTGCGATGCGAAGAAGAAGCGGATGACGCCATCCTTGTCACGCACCGGCGACAGGTAGAGGGCATTCCAGAAGGTCGATCCGTCCTTGCGATAGTTCAGGAGATCCACGTCGATGTCGTGGCCATTTTCGATCGCCCAGCGCACCTTGCCGACGGTCTGCGGATCGGTCTGCGGTCCCTGCAGGAAGCGGCAGTTGCGACCGATGATCTCCTCTCTCGCATAGCCGGTGAGCTTCTGGAAAGCGACGTTGCAGAATACGATGGGGTTGTCGTCTTGGGCCGGGTCGGTGATCACCATCGGCATCCGCGTTGCCCGAACGGCGGCGGCGAACGGATCGCCTCGACCGTGCTCGTAATCGAGGGCCTCGGTCAGATGCCAGTTGTCACTTTGCTTCACGAATGCCTCCAGCGAATGCCGAAGGCGTCGCGTGATCGCAACAACGCGACAGGGCTGCTGCGGTTTCCAACTTTTGTTAAACCAAGCTTTTTGCCTTAACGGAGAGGGTTGTACCCTCAGCAACAGCCCACGCGGTCGATCTCCCTCCCCTCAGCACTCGCCATGGCTCGGGACAGGCTTGCTGGAAAGGATCTCACACGAAAAGGGCGGCGCCTTTCGACACCGCCCCGTTCACCCCCATGAACCTGCTTGTTGCCTTAGTCGGCCCTTTTGGCGAGCCGGCGCCGACCCACCACAGCCGCGGCCGCGGCGCCGAACAGGATCAGCATCGGCGGGGCCGGGACCGGCGTTCCGCTGGTGCCGCTGGTGGTCGACGTGGTCGTGCTGCCGCCGTTCGACGTGCTGGTCGAGCTTGAGGTGGAGGACGAAGTCGACGACGATGTCGAGCTCGACGTCGAAGTGGAAGACGACGTGCTGGTCGCCCCCGAGCTGGTCGAGGTGCTGGTCGCGCCGGAACTCGTCGAAGTGCTCGTGGCGCCGGAACTCGTCGACGTGCTGGTCGCGCCCGAACTGGTCGAGGTCGCACCTGAGCTGGTGGAAGTGGTGGTGGTGAGGCCGCCGGTCGAGGACGAGGTCGATCCGCCCGACGAGGACGTCGATCCGCCCGAGCTGGAGGTCGAGCCTCCCGACGTCGAGGTAGAACCGCCGCTGGTGGTCGAGGTCACGACGACGCTGCCGCCACCGCCACCGCCGCCACCGCCGAAGAAGCCGCCGAAGAAGCCACCGCCGAAGCCGCCCAGAGGTCCCCCGCCGATCACGACCGGACCGCCGCCGCCACCGCCGCCGTACGGTGCCGGAGGCGCAGGCGGGATATAAGGCGCGGGCAGCGGCACCATCGCCATCTGCGGCTGGGTGCAGCAGGTCCGCTTGATGACCTTGCGCACTCGCTTGAGCGGCTTGGCCCGCGCGACGTGGCGCACCGGCTTGACCGTGCGGACGACCTTGACGCGCTTGTCGCCCTTGACGGAGCGGTACTGCCCCTTCTTGGCCGCGGTCTCCGCCACGTGAACGGCGCCGCCGCCGATAAGGGCGCAGCCTGCCGCACAGGCAGATAGTTTCGCGAGGGCCATACGGACTGACATAGGCGGTGCTTTCTTCTCGTTACCCCGAGAGATTCGAAGCGGACCGGTGCCCCCAGTCCATCGCATCCCATCTGCCACACAGAACGCAGAGAGTTCTTAACGGGACAACGGCGTTAACCACGATTGCACAGTCCCGAAGCGAGATTCTGCTTAGGTTTGCTTACTTAGCCGCGCAGTTGTGCCGAAACGGGACTGGGGCTGTAGGCAGGTGTAAACCATACCGTCGCCATGGCCGGCGGGATCAGCCCTCGCCGGGTTCGAACAGGCCGGCCTGACTGCCGCTTGGCGCCGCGAGTCCCAGGTGCCGCCAGCCGGCATCGTTGAGGCAGCGCCCACGTGCCGTGCGCGCCACCAAGCCCAGCTGGATGAGGTAGGGCTCGATCACCTCCTCGATCGTATCGCGCGGCTCTGACAGGCCTGCCGCCAGAGTTTCCACGCCGACCGGGCCACCGCGATAGATGTCGGCGATCATGGTCAGATAGCGGCGATCCTGCGCATCCAGCCCAAGCGCGTCGACTTCCAGCCGGGTGAGCGAATCGTCGGCCAGCGCCCGGCTGATGGTCGCGGTTCCGGCCACATGCGCGAAGTCGCGCACGCGCCGCAGCAGGCGCCCGGCGACCCGCGGCGTACCTCGCGCGCGGCGGGCGATCTCGGTCGCGCCACCCTTGTCGATGCCGACGCCGAGCAGTTGCGCCGCACGCGTGATCACGTGCTCCAGTTCGGGCACGGTGTAGAAGTTCAGCCGCACCGGGATGCCGAAGCGATCGCGCAGCGGCGTCTGCAGCAGGCCCTGGCGGGTGGTGGCGCCGATCAACGTGAACGGCGGCAAGTCGATCCGCACCGAACGCGCCGACGGCCCCTCGCCGATGATCAGGTCGAGCGCGCGATCCTCCATCGCCGGGTACAACACTTCCTCGACCACCGGATTGAGGCGGTGGATCTCGTCGATGAACAGCACGTCGCCATGCTCGAGATTGGTGAGCAGCGCGGCTAGGTCACCCGCCTTGGCGATCACCGGACCCGAAGTGGCCCGAAAGCCGACGCCGAGTTCGCGCGCGACGATCTGGGCCAGGGTAGTCTTGCCCAGCCCGGGCGGCCCGAAGAACAGCACATGGTCCATCGCCTCGCGCCGCGATCGCGCCGATTCGATGAAGACCTGCAGGTTGCCCTTGGCTGCCGCCTGGCCGACGAACTCGGCCAGCGTCTTGGGCCGCAGCGCTGCGTCGACGTCTTCCGGCTGCCGGCTGGAGGCGAGGAGAGGATTGTCAGTCATGGTGCTCGATATCGGCCGGAAGGCTCACCCAGGCGTGCTTGCGTGTTTCGTAGACCGAAACCATGGGCGCCGGAAAATGCGGATCGGCAAAGGCGCCAACCGGGACGGTGACGAAGCCGGGATAATCGATCAGGCAATAGTAGACCGTCGACCCGCAAGTCGGGCAGAAGTGGAACACCGCGCCAGCGCCCTCGTCGCCGGGGCGCGACCATTCTCGCGTCTCGCCAGAGACTCCGACATCGTCTGCCGCGTAGCGCGCCTGCATGGCGAACGCCGACCCGCTGCGGCGCTGGCAATCGAGGCAGTGACACACGGACACGCGCACCGGCTCGCCTCGCACCGTCGCGCGAAGCTGGCCGCATTGACACCGCGCATCGCGATCGGGTGGCGCTATCATCAGTGTTTCCCGCTCGCAAAACGGGATCGCATCGCCGTGTGCAGCACACGCACGATCAACACATCGTCTGCCTGTAGCCTATACAAAATCCGGTGCGGCGCATGTGAAAAGGCGCGAATGCCTTGGCCGAACTCTTCTCGTAGCTGGCCGGCGCGTGGGTGCCTGCGAAGCAAGGCGAAGACCTTTTCGAAACCAGCCATGTGGTTGCGTGTGGCAGCAAGACCGAACTCGATCAGTCCATGATCTTGAATGTCCTCGAGATCCAAGCGCGCGCGCGCCGACAGGCGAACCCTAGGCATCCGGAAGTCGCGCCATGATCTCCTTTAGTACATCCTCAGGCTCGGCCTCGATCACGCCGGAAGCCAATCCCTCTTCAACCATGGCGCGCACCCACGCGACGTCTTCCTTGCCCGCGTCCTGGTCGCGGCGCACCAGGTCACGCAAGTAGTCGCCGGCATCTGCGTAGCGCCCCTGAGCGAGGCGCACTTCCAGCCAACGTTGCAACTCTGGCGGCATGGTGAAGCTGAGCTCGGTCACTACCTTTGTATAAGCCGTCATGGCTTCCTCTCCAAGCTCCCCATCACCCCGCCGCCCGCTTGAGCGCCACCCGAACGAGGTCGTTCAGTCCCGCATCCTCGCCCAGCTCACCCACGGCCTGCGCCACTGCCGCGCTGGCGATCGGAGGCTTGAAGCCCAGGTTCTGTAGCGCGGAGATCGCGTCGGCCGTTGCCGAACCTGCCGGCGCCGTGGCGATCGCCACGCCCGCGGCGGTCGGCAATGCGCCTGCCTTGTCCTTCAGCTCGTTGACGATGCGGCTGGCGAGCTTGGGCCCGACGCCGTTCGCGCGGGCGACCATGGCAGCATCGCCCCCGGCGCACGCGCGCTGCAGCTCGTCGGTGGTGAGGGCCGACAGGATCGCCAGCGCGACCTTGCTGCCGACACCTTGGACAGCGGTGAGGAGGCGGAACCAGTCACGCTCCGATCCCGTGGCGAAGCCGATCAGGCGCATGTCGTTTTCCGAGACCTGCAAGTCGGTGAACACCACCGCCCGATCGCCTCGAATGCCCAGGGCTTGCAGCGTCCGCGCCGAGCAATGGACCAGATAGCCCACGCCAGCCACGTCGATGATCGCCCAATCGGGGCCGAAATCCTCGAGTATGCCGGAAAGCCGCGCGATCATGGTTTGTTCCTATGGCAGGAGGGTGCCGCTGGAGCAAGCCACGAACGACACGATGGCGTTCCCTTCTCCATCGTCCTCCTCGTCGTCCCCCGTGCAGGCGGGGGCGACGAATATCGGGTGAACGGAACGCTCGAACGGCGCTCGCTTGCTTACGCGATCGTCGGTACGATCCCGCCTTCGGCGCGGATGGAGGCGCCGTTGGTCGCCGCAGCCAGTGGGCTGGCGAGGAAGGCGACCGTGGCCGCGATCTCGTCGGCCTCGATCAGGCGGCGGATCAGCGAGAGCGGGCGCATCTTGGTGAAGAACTCGGCCTCGCGCTCGGCTTCCGGGGCATCCTTGTTGTCGACGGTGGAGCGGATGAAGTCGACGATCCCTTCCGAACGCGTCGGCCCGGGCAGGACCGAGTTGACCGTCACCTGCGTGCCGCGCGTCATCTCCGCCATGCCGCGGGCGATGGCAAGCTGTGCGGTCTTGGTCATGCCGTAATGGATCATCTCGCTGGGGATCACGAGCGCGCTTTCGCTGGCGATGACGATCACCCTGCCCCAACCGGCTGCCAGCATCTGCGGGAAGTAATTGCGGGCAAGGCGCGCGCCGCTGACGACGTTGACCTCGAAGAAGCGGTGCCAGTCCGCGTCGGTGATCTCGGCGAAGGGCTTGGCCTCGTAGATGCCCAGATTGTTGACGAGGATGTCGGCCTTGGGAACCTCGGAGATCAAGCGCTCGGCGCCCTCGGCCGTTGCCGGGTCGGCAAGCACCGCGCGCACGTTGCCGCCGACGTCCGCTGCGGCGGCCTGCAGCTTCTCGTCGTTGCGTCCGCAGATGGCGACGGTCGCGCCCTCGGCGGCGAGGCGCTTGGCGATGGCAAGGCCGATCCCGGCGGTGGAACCGGTGACGAGGGCCGTCTTGCCGGCAAGCTGAAGATCCATTTGCATGTCCTGTTTTGGGGCGAGGAGGAGTGGCGCGCGATATGGGTAGGCCGCCCGCCATTGCGAGAGCGCGGAACGACGGACGCGATGACAATGGAGCCATAACAAGGGAGCCATGACAAGGCGGGCGCGCGCGGCTACGTCCAGCCAATGAGTGGGGAGCGACAGACGCAGGAGCGGGGCGGGGATACCCCGCTCGCCCTTGGCTGGCTGGCCTGCGCGCTAATCGTGTTCCTCGCCGTTGCGCTCAGAGTGCTGGCTTACGCTCCGTTCGACATCAGCCATGCCGACGAATGGATGCAGTACCTGGAGCAAGCCAATCGGTTGGTAACTGGTCACGGCATCGTGCCTTGGGAATCACGCGTCGGATTGCGCAGCGCGATGATCCCGCAGCTGCTGAGCTTGCCGGTCCTGATCGCGCACGCAATCGCGCCGGCCACGCTGGCGCATGTGCATCTGGCGCGCGCGGCCTTCGCGGCGCTGACACTGATGGGACTTGCGGGCGCCTGGCGGCTGGGGTCGCTGACCTCTCGCCGCCATGCGCTCGCCGCCCTGTTCGTGGCCGCGGTCTGGTGGGAAAGCGTGCTCTACGCGGACCTGCTGCTGTCGGAGAGCCTGAGTACCGCGCTCCTGCTGCTCGCTGCGACACCACTGCTCGACCCCAAGGCGGGCTCACGGGCGTCGACCTTCGCCGGCTTCCTGATCGGCATGGGCGTGATCGTGCGCGTTCAGTACGCGCCCTTTGCCGCCGTGCTCTGCCTCGGCGCCCTTCTCCGCTCTCCTAGAGCTTGGCAGTCGCTTGGGATCGGCGGGCTTGCGGCGGCACTGTTGGGAGTGGCCAGCGATCTTTACGCCGGCCGAGTGCCCTTCGCGTGGGTGGCGGTCACCTTCGACAAGAACCTGGGCGAGGGGATCGCCGCCCGCTTCAGCACCAGTCCGCCATGGCAATACCTGCTGGACATGCTCCAGCATTTCGGCCCCGGTGCACTGCTGATGGTCGTGCTCGGCGCTGCTGCTTCGGGCCGACGCTATCGGCCGCTGCTGTGGGCAGCGATCGTCAATCTGACACTCCACAGCCTGATCGCGCATAAGGAGTACCGCTTCATCTGGCTGACCGTGCTGACTCTGCTGGTGCTGGCTGCGATTGGGTCGCTACGGCTGATCGAGCACCTGCTGCAACGTCGCGGCAACACGCAATGGCTTGGTTGGGGATCACTGGGCGCGGCGCTGGTATTGTGGAGCGTACTCGACCTGTCCTCCTACCGCGTCAGCGGCGGCCTGGGTGCCTACCGCGGCGGCTCCGCCATCACGCGGCTGGCGATCGTGGCCGCCGAACGGCCTGAGGTGTGCCGGCTGGCCTTGGCCAAGCCATATCTCGCCCACGTCGTACCGGCGGTGCTGCCTCGCGATCTTCCGCTGTCGGTCGCGCCGGCCGGCTTCTACGAGGACCGTATCGCCCTGCCCGCTCCGTTGGAGCACGCCGCCAACGCGCTGCTGACGGCTCGCCGGCCGGAAGGCATGGCAAGCTACCGTACCTTGCGCTGCATGCCGATGCCCGGGGAGACCGCGTGCCTCTACGTGCGAGACGGCGGCTGCACGGGCGATCCGACTTACAGCTATCAGCAAACGCTCGAGCGCGACGGGCTCTAGCGGTGGCTGCCCAGCATGTTGGCGTGGGTGATCGCCACCGCGAGCGCGTCGGCGGCGTCGGCGCCGGCCAGCTTGACGCCGGGCAAGAGCACTTTGAGCATCGCCTGCACTTGCGCCTTTTCGGCTCGTCCGGTGCCCACCAGCGCCTTCTTCACCAGGCTGGTCGCATATTCCGCCACCGGCAGGCCGGAGCGCGCGATCGCCAGCAGGCAGACACCGCGTGCCTGCCCCAGCTTGAGCGTCGACTGGGCATTGGTGTTGACGAACACCTCCTCCACCGCGCCACTGTCCGGCCGATGCGCGAGGATCACGTCGGTGAGTTCCCGGTCGAGCGTCACCAAACGCTCGGCCAGCGAGGCCGACGCGTCGGTCTTGACCTGACCGTTGGCGACGTGGCTGAGGCGGCTGCCCGACTTGGCGACGATGCCCCAGCCGGTACAGGCAAGGCCGGGGTCGAGGCCGATTATGAGCATGGCTGGGAAGCGACGGGAACGGCCAGGATCAGCCCAGCTTCTCCATCACGTCCTCGGACACCTCGTAGTTGCCCCAGACGGTCTGCACGTCGTCGTCGTCGTCGAGGGTATCGACCAGCTTGAACAGGGTCGCCGCCGTATCCTCGCCCACGTCGACCTTGAGCGTGGGCTTCCACGCCAGCTTGACGCCCTCGGCCTCGCCCAGCGTCTTCTCCAGCTCGCGGGCGACTTCGTGCAGGTTCTCGACGCTGGTCCAGACCGAGTGGCTCTCGCCATCGCTCTCGACGTCGTCGGCGCCGGCCTCGATCGCGGCTTCCAGAACCTTGTCCTCGTCACCCACCGAGCCGGGGTACTCGATCAGGCCGAGCCGGTCGAAGCCGTGGCTGACCGCGCCCGACGCGCCCAGGTTGCCGCCGTTCTTGGAGAATGCGGTGCGCACGTTGGTGGCCGTGCGATTGCGATTGTCGGTCAGCGCCTCGACGATGATGGCGACGCCGCCCGGGCCATAGCCCTCGTAGCGCACTTCCTCGTAGTTCTCGGCATCGCCCTTGCTCGCCTTGTCGATGGCGCGCTGGATGTTGTCCTTGGGCATCGACTGCGCCTTGGCGGCGTTGACCGCAGCGCGCAGGCGCGGGTTCATGTCCGGATCGGGCATGCCCATCTTGGCCGCCACGGTGATTTCGCGGCTCAGCTTGCTGAACTGCGCCGAGCGCTTTTTATCCTGGGCACCCTTGCGGTGCATGATGTTCTTGAATTTGGAATGGCCTGCCATGGTCTGCCCGTGCGGTCTGAAAGAGGATGGGCGCCCTTACAACAGGGCTTGGCCGGCTGCAAACCCGCGTAGCGGCTGGACGTCGACCCGGGCATGACCCCGCGTCCGGTTTTTGGCAGTGACGAACCACGGCGTCTTGGCGCCTTGCCGAAAGGCCGCGACTTGGCGGAACCGGACCCGGGTCAAGCCCGGGTCGACGCAGGCCGGCTCACGTCTTCACCCCAGGCCGAGAGCCGCCTTGTAGGTGTCCAGCAGCATGTCCATTTCCTTGCGGTCGTCAGGGTTCATCTTTCGCAGGCGCACGATCTGGCGCATGATCTTGACGTCGTAGCCGACTGCCTTGGCCTCCAGATAGACGTCCTTGATGTCGTCGGAGATGCCCTTCTTCTCTTCTTCCAGGCGCTCGACGCGCTCGATCAGGAGGCGCAGGCGGTCGTCGGTGGTCTCGGCCATGATGGTCTTTCGTGTTCGGATAGAATCGGTTGGCCGGGGCTGATAGCGACCTCGCCCCGGCGGAGCAAAAGCCGGGGCTGTGGATAGCGGGGAAGGCTGCTCGTCTCAGTGCGGAGCGGCGTTCTTCTTCAGGCTCTCCTCCATGCGGGCAAGCTGCTCCGGAGTGGCCTCGCTCTGCGTCTGCTTCCACTCGGCCGCGGGCATGCCGTGGATCAGTTCGCGCGCCTGGGTCTTGTCGCCGGGGTAGCCGGCATCGCGGATCCAGTCGGCCAGGCAATTCCGGCAAAATCCGGACAAGCCCATCAAGTCGATGTTCTGCGCGTCGCTCCTATGGCGCAAGTGGCGCACCAGCCGGCGGAAGGCCGCGGCGGCCTGGGCATCGTCGAGAGTGTCGAGGGGGTCGGCTGCGGTCATAAACGATCCGTTCGTCCTTTGCTTGTCACGTTCCCTTTGCCATATGGGCCCCGGTTCGCAACATGGTAGGAAGCAAGTTGGCCCGCAACGATACCTCCAAGAGCATCCGGCGCCGCCGCAAGGTCAAGATCCTGGCGACGCTCGGCCCTGCAAGCAGCACCAAGGAGACGATCACCGCCCTGCTGCGCGCCGGTGCCGACGCCTTCCGCGTCAACATGAGTCATGGCGAGCACGAAATCCACGCGCGTACGATCGCGCTGATCCGCGAAGTGGAAAAGGAGCTGGGCAAGCCGGTCGCGATCCTGTGCGACCTGCAAGGGCCAAAGCTGCGCGTCGGCAAGTTCCGCGACGGATCGGCTTTCATCCGCCACGGCGCGCACTTCACGCTCGACCGCAATCCCGAGCCGGGTGACGACACCCGCGTCGAGCTGCCGCATCCCGAATTGTTCGGCATTCTCCAGAAGGGCCAGCGGCTGCTGATCGACGATGGCAAGCTGAAGCTGAAGGTCATCCGTGCCGAACCCGATTCGCTGCTGTGCTCGGCCGAAGTCGGCGGGCCGATTTCGGACCGCAAGGGCGTCAACGTGCCCGACACCCTGGTGCCGGTGCCCGCGCTGACCGAAAAGGATCGCCGCGACCTCGCCTTCGCCATCCAGCAGCAGGCCGATTGGATCGGGCTCTCGTTCGTGCAGCGACCCGAGGACGTGGCCGAGGCGCGGCGCCTGATGGGCGGCCACTGCGCGCTCATGGCGAAGATCGAGAAGCCGAGCGCGATCGACACGCTCGACGAGATCATCGAGCTTTCGGATGGCATCATGGTCGCGCGCGGCGACTTGGGCGTCGAGCTCAACCCCGAGGAAGTGCCGCCGCTGCAGAAGCGCATCATCGAGAAGGTGCGCCTCGCCGGCAAGCCGGTCGTGGTGGCGACGCAGATGCTCGAATCGATGATCGAGCGGCCGACGCCGACCCGCGCCGAAGTGTCCGACGTGGCCAATGCGGTCTACGACGGGGCCGACGCGGTGATGCTCTCGGCCGAAACCGCTGCGGGACAGTGGCCGGTCGAGGCGGTGACGATCATGGATCGCATTGCCGTGCAGGTCGAAGGCGATTCGACCTATCGCGAACGCATCCACATTACAGAAACCCCACCCGACGCGACCATGGCGGACGCACTGGCCGAATCCTGCGCCAGCATCGCAAACGCCTTGCCGATCGAAGCGGTAATCTGTTTCACCATGTCGGGCATCTCGGCCCGCCGCGTCGCGCGCGAGCGGCCCTCGGCGCCGATGCTGGTGCTGACGCCGAGCCAGAAGTCAGCACGCCGCGTCGCCTTGCTGTGGGGCGCGCATCCGGTGTCGACCAAGGACATCGGCAGCTTCGAGGAGATGATCGCCAAGGGCAAGCGCATGGCCTTGCGCCATGGCTTCGGCGCCGCCGGCTCGCGCCTGGTGATCCTGGCCGGCGTGCCGTTCGGCGTGCCCGGCTCGACCAACCTGCTGCATGTCGTGACGCTGTCGGGCAACGAGCTGGAGCGGCACCAAGGGTGACTGCCGACATCCTCTCCCCGCTCGGGGAGAGGATAGCGTAGCTTGTTCCGCCAGGAACTAGCGAAGCTCGGAGAGGGGTGCGCGACCTCAAGAGCGCACAAACCCCTCTCCAACTGCGGCTAAGTCGCTTCCGCTCCTAAGCCTGCGTACCCTCTCCCCATCTGGGGAGAGGGTTCAAGCTCGCGAACCGAACAGCGCCGAGCCTACCCGCACATGCGTCGCGCCCAGCATGACGGCGGTTTCGAAGTCACCGCTCATCCCCATCGAAAGCTGCGCCAAGCCGTTGTCGGCGGCGATCTTGGCCAGCAGCGCGAAGTAGGGCGCGGCTTCCACGTCGGCTGGCGGCACGCACATCAGGCCGAGCACCGGGACTTGCGCGTCGCGCGCACGGGCGAGCAGCGCCGCCACCTCGGCGATCGGACAGCCCCCCTTCTGCTCCTCCGCGCCGATGTTGACCTGCACGAAGCACGGCACTTGCCGGCCAGCCTTGTCCATCGCCTTGCCCAGCGCGTCGACGAGCGAGGGCCGGTCGAGCGAGTGGATGCAGTCGAACAGCGCCACCGCGTCCGCCGCCTTGTTGGACTGCAGCTGGCCGACGAGATGCAGCTGAAGGTCCGGAAAGCCCTCGCGCAACGCCGGCCATTTCGCCTGCGCTTCCTGCACCCGGTTCTCACCGAAGGCTCGCTGCCCTTCGTCGATCAGCGGGGAGATCGCCTCGGCGGCATGCGTCTTGGAGATGGCGATGAGCGTCACCGCGTCGGGCGAGCGTCCGGCGATGGCGGCCGTGTTCGCGATACGGCGGCGGATGTCCTGCAGCGGAGTGGTGGGCTGATCCATGGCGCGCTGCTATAGCGCCTGCGTGCGCCACCGCTACCCGCCCCGCAGCCTTCCGACCCAGCTTCCCGCCTTGTGGCTGGTCAGCGACGAGCGGATCGACGACCGCATGGAGGCCGCGATCCGGCGCCTGCCGCGAGGCTCGGGGTTCATCTTTCGCCACTACCATCTGCCGCCGGCCGAACGCCGCGCGCGTTTCGAGCACCTGGCTCGAGTGGCGCGCGGTCGCGGACATGTCGTGATCCTCTCCGGAACGGTCTGTGACGCGCGGCAGTGGGGTGCGGACGGTGCATACGGGGCCGCGCACAGGCTCAATCGAGGACCTGCAGCCGTGCGGCTGGTGACGGCGCATTCGCTGCGAGAGCTAGGCACCGCCAGCTCCATGCGCGCCGATGCGGTGCTGCTCTCGCCCGTCTTCGCGACCGGCACGCATCCTGGTGCTCGCGGGCTCGGGCCGGTCCGGTTCCGCCTGCTCGCCGCCCGGGCACGGGCCCCGGTAATCGCGCTCGGCGGCATGGACGCAGACGGCGCCCGCCACATCGGCGCCAGGCGCTGGGCCGCCATCGCGAGTCTTGCACAGCCGCGCCGCCGCGCGTTCCCGATCCATTCTTGACGGAAACGGCCGTCAGGGCGCATTATTGCAGCTCTAACGGGGAACCTACCTAAGACATGGCGACAAGACCCATCGCGGCCGGCCGGCGCATCGCCAAGCCGGACTGGCGAGCCGTCCTCAAGCGCTCTCTGCGCCGTGCCAGCGAGCTGACCGGCGCGCTGACGCTGTTCTCGGCAATGCTGTTCCTCGCGCTTTCGCTGGCGAGCTACCACCAGACGGATCCCTCGATGTCGACCGCGGCGGGTGGCGCCGTGCTGAACTGGATGGGCCCCGGCGGCGCCTGGCTGGCCGACCTGATGCTGCTGCTGTTCGGCCCGGTCTCGTTCCTGTTCGTGCCCCTGCTCTACGTCTTCGCGCGCAAGCTGTGGCGCCTGGTCGAGGAGGAGGACGGCAGCGTCGAGCCGGTGGACCAGCGCTGGTGGAGGCCCACCGCCGTGCTCGCCTTTGCCATGGTGCTGATCGCGACGGTGCTCTCGCTCGGCTTCACCCAGGAAGGCGGCGTGCTGCCCGCTTCCATGGGCGGCGTGACCGGACTGCTCGGCGCCAAGGTGATCCACCTGGCGACGGGCGTACTGCCCGAAGTCGCGCAAGGGTGGGCGACGTTCGCGCTTGCCGTGGTCAGCCTGTTTGCGGGCACCGCGCTCGCCGGCAAGGTCTTCGCGGTCGATTGGGGCATCCTGTTCTCGCTGCCGGGCAAGCTGGGCCGGGTCGCGGATGCATTGCCGGCGAGCGGCAATGCCGAACGCGCCGCCCCGCGCCAGAAGGCAGCGACAACTCCCCGCGAGGCAGCGTCGGCGATCGAGGACGCCCCCACCTCTGTTTCCGCCCTGCCCTGGGCCGACGACAAGCCCCGCAAGGCGCCCGAGATCGTCGACCCCAGCAAGCCCGCCGCTCCGGCGCAGCTGGGCGCCGGCAGCCGGCAGAAGGACTTGTTCGACAAGTATGAGCTGCCGTCCCTCGAACTGCTCAAGGAGCCTGCACCCGGCTCGCAGAAGCCGATCGACAAGCTCAGCCTGGAGCGCAACGCCCGCCTGCTGGAAACGGTGCTCGACGACTTCAACGTCAAGGGCGAGATCACCGCGGTGCGCACCGGCCCGGTCGTCACCATGTACGAGCTGGAGCCAGCGCCCGGGATCAAGGCCAGCCGCGTCATCGGCCTGGCCGACGACATCGCCCGCAACATGAGCGCGATCTCGGCGCGCGTGTCCTCGATCCCCGGGCGCACGGTCATGGGCATCGAGCTTCCGAATGCCGACCGCCAGATGGTCTCGTTCCGTGAGATGGTAGGATCGGAGGCCTTCGCCAGCCACAAGGGCATGCTGCCGATCATCCTGGGCAAGGACATCGCCGGCGAGCCGGTCGTCGCAGACCTTGCCACCATGCCGCACTTGCTGGTCGCGGGCACCACCGGCTCGGGTAAATCGGTGGGCTTGAACTGCATCCTGCTATCGCTGCTCTATCGCCTGACACCGGCGCAGTGCCGCCTGATCCTCGTCGATCCCAAGGTGCTCGAACTCAAGAGCTACGACGACATTCCGCACCTGCTCTCGCCCGTGGTGACCGAGCCGCCCAAGGCCGTGCGCGCCTTGAAGTGGGCGGTCGAGGAGATGGAGCGGCGCTATCGCATGATGAGCGAGCTGTCGGTGCGCAATCTCGCCAGCTTCAACGAGAAGGTCCGCTCCGCCGCCGCCAAGGGCAAGCCGCTCGGCCGCCGCGTGCAGATCGGTTTCGACCCTGACAGCGGCGAGGAGCTCTACGAGGAGAATCAGCTCGACTACGAGACGCTGCCGCAGATCGTCCTGATCGTCGACGAGCTGGCCGACCTCATGGTCACCGTCGGCAAGGAGATCGAGGTGCTCATCCAGCGCCTGGCGCAGAAGAGCCGCGCGGCCGGCATTCACCTGATCATGGCGACCCAGCGGCCGTCGGTCGACGTCATCACCGGCGTGATCAAGGCCAACCTGCCCACCCGCATCAGCTTCGCCGTCACCAGCCGCATCGACAGCCGCACGATCCTGGGCGAACAAGGCGCCGAGCAGCTGCTGGGCAAGGGCGACATGCTCTACAAGCCCAGTTCCGATCCGCTGAAGCGCGTCCACGGCCCCTTCGTCAGCGACGAGGAAGTCGAAGGCGTTGCCGACTACTGGCGCACGCAGGGCAAGCCCGACTACGTCGATGCCGTAACCGAGGAGCCCGAAGACGGCGGCTTCGGCTTCGAGGACATCGATGCCGCGTCCGACAACCCGGACGAGCGCAAGTACCGCCAGGTCTGCCACCTGGTGTTCGAGAACCAGAAGGTTTCGGTTTCCTGGCTGCAGCGGCAGATGGGCGTGGGCTACAACACCGCCGCCAAGTGGGTCGAGCGCATGGAGCAGGACGGCTACGTCGGTCCTGCCAACCACGTCGGCCGCCGCGACATCTACCGTGACGAGAACGGCAATCCTCTCTAGGTAGGCCTACACCGGCTCGCCTCTGGACGCCGCATCCCAGGACGGACACGACACCCATGAACGCGATCATCCGCATCACCACGTTTCTGCGCGAGGGTTTGAAGTTCCAGCAGCGGCGCATGAAGGCCTTCGCCAGGACCTTCGATGTGACGGCGGATACGCGCATCCTGGATGTCGGCGGGTATCACCAGTACTGGTACCACCTGGACCAGATGCCGCAGGTGACGTTGCTCAACATCTACCCGCCGGGCGACGACGTGCCGCCGCATTTCGCCACGACGCAGCAGAACGCCTGCGCCATGACGTACCCGGATCGCGCCTTCGAGATCGCGTTTTCCAACTCGGTGATCGAGCATGTCGGCGGGCCGAAGGAACAGGCCGCGTTCGCCAGCGAGGTGCGCCGCGTGGGCAATGGCTACTACGTGCAGGCGCCCTATCGCTGGGCCCTGATAGAGCCGCACTTCATCGCGCCGTTCCTGCACTGGCTGCCACGTCCGATCTATCGCAAGCTGGCGCGCTGGCTGTCGGTGCGCGGCTGGGCCGCAAGGCCGAGCCAGCACGAGATCGACGAGATGATCGATGAGATCCGCCTGCCAACGTATCGCGAGTTCCAGGCCTATTTCCCCGACGCCAAGATCCACCGCGAGAAGTTCCTTGGAACCACCAAGTCGCTGATCGCCGTGCGCCTGCCCACGCCCGAACGCGCGTGAGCCAAGCCTTCCACTTGCGCCGGGGTTCCGTTGAGGGCCAGCCAGCCATGCACGAGCGCGTGACCCGCTCAGACCAGCCCCGGACCCGCCCCTGATGGAAGAGCACGCGCAAAGCTTCCTGTTGCAGGACGGATTCCTGCTGCTGGGTACCGCCCTGGTCTTCGTGCTGGTGTTCCGCCGGCTGGGCCTTGGTGCGACGCTGGGCTACATCATGACCGGCGCAGTGCTCGGCCCCTACGCGCTGCACCTCGTCGGCGATCCGGAGAGCAAGATCGGCATCGCCGAGCTGGGCATCACGCTGCTGCTGTTCATCGTCGGGCTGGAGCTCGCCCCGCACCGGCTATGGCGCATGCGGCACGAGATCTTCGGGCTGGGGCTGCTGCAGGTCGCCGCTTGCGGGCTGGCCGTGACCGGAGTGATCTACGCGCTCACTCACATCTTTTCCGACCAGGGCTTCACCTGGACGGCCGCGCTCGCGCTCGGTCTGCCGCTCGGCCTGTCCTCCACCGCGCAGGTGCTGCCGATGCTGCAGAGCGCCGGCCGCCTGCATACGCCCTTCGGCGAGCGTGCCTTTGCGATCCTGCTGTTTCAGGATCTCTCGATCATCCCGCTGATCACCATCATCGCGGCGATGAGCCGCAACCCGGCGGCCGCTGCCGGCCCGCCGGGATGGCTGCTGGTGATCTACACGCTGGTGGCAGTCGCGGGCCTGATCGCCGCGGGTCGCTTCGTCATCCGACCGCTGTTTCGCCTGATCGGCAATCTGGGCGAGCGCGAGATGTTCGTCTTCGCCGGGCTGTTCACCGTGATCGCCTCGGCCGCCGCCATGGAGCTGCTGGGCCTGTCGACTGCCCTCGGCGCGTTCATCGCCGGCGTCATGCTGGCGGACTCGCCCTATCGGCATGAGCTGGAGGCGGACGTCGAGCCGTTCCGCACCATCCTGCTCGGCCTGTTCTTCATGTCGGTGGGCATGATGCTGGACTTGCAGGCGATCGCGCAGCGCCCCGTCTACGTTCTATCGATGGCGCTGGCGCTGATCGTCACCAAGGCGGTGGTGATCTTCGGCATCGGCAAGCTGTTCCGCATGGACTGGCGCGGCGCGCTCGCGCTCGGCCTGCTGCTGAGCCAGGGCGGCGAGTTCGGCTTCGTGCTGTTCGCGCAGGCGCAGGAGGCGTTGCTGATCTCACCCCTGGCGGGCAGCGTCTTCACTGCCGTCGTCACCCTCTCGATGGTGAGCACGCCGTTCCTGATGATGGCCACACGCCGCATGCGCGAAGCACCGGCAAGCAAGGAAGAGCGGGACGAGCCGCAGATCGACGGCTCGAACGCACTGGTGGTCGGCTATGGCCGCTTCGGACAGACGGTGGCGCAGATGCTGATCGCGGCCGACATCCCGGTCACGCTGATCGACACCGACGTCGAGATGATCGACATCGCCGAAGGGTTCGGCGCCAAGGTCTACTTCGGCGATGGCACTCGCATCGACCTGCTGCGTCAGGCCGGCGCCGCCGAGGCCGAGCTGATCGCCTTCTGCATCGACGGCGACCAGATCAGCGAGGACTTCCTGCACGGCGTGCACACCGCCTTCCCACGTGCCGAGATCCTAGTCCGCGCGTTCGACCGACGCACCATGCTCAAGCTGAAGGACGCGCCGGTACGGCGTGTGGTGCGCGAAGTGCTGGAATCGGCTGTCACCATGGGCCGGGCCGCGCTGGACGCGCTCGACGTGTCTTTGCCCGAGATAGACCGGGCCGAGGCCGCTTACCGTTCGCGCGACAAGGAACGGCTCAAAGCACAGTTCGAGGCTGGCGAGCTGACCGCCGCGCGCGATCGCATCTTCACCCAGCCGGCGCGCGAGCGCCGCTAAAGGCCACCGCAATCACGGGACTCGCAATCGCGCCTCTCAGGTGAAACATCGCGCGCCATAAGGCGTAGTGCCAAAACACACCGGAGAGACCCCATGCGCGTCGGAACCGTCCGCGAGATCAAGAACCACGAATACCGCGTCGGCCTGACGCCCGAGAGCGCCTGCGAGCTCGTTGCCCATGGACACGAAGTCTGGGTGGAGACGGGCGCTGGCCTGGGCATCGGTGCCAGCGACCGCGACTACGAAGCCCAGGGCGCAACGATCAAGGCCGATGCCGCGACGATCTTCGACAGTTGCGAGATGGTGGTGAAAGTCAAGGAGCCGCAGCCGGCTGAGCGGGCCAGGCTGCGCGAGGGCCAGGTGCTGTACACCTACCTTCACCTCGCGCCCGATCCCGAGCAGACGGCCGACCTCGTCAAGTCGGGCGTCACTGCCATCGCTTACGAGACCGTCACCGGGCCTGGCGGCGCGCTGCCCCTGTTGAAGCCGATGAGCCAGGTTGCGGGCCGCATGTCGATCCAGGCCGGCGCGACGGCGCTGGAAAAGGCGCATGGCGGGCGAGGCGTGCTGCTGGGCGGCGTGCCGGGGGTTATGCCGGGCAAGGTCGTGGTCATCGGCGGCGGCGTCGTCGGCTTCAACGCGGCGCAGATGGCGGTGGGCCTGGGCGCCGACGTCACCATCCTCGACCGTAGCCCGGATGCGCTGGAGCGCCTCGGCATCCACTTCGAAAGCCGCGCCAAGACGCGCTTCTCCAGCAAGGCCAACCTCGCCGACAGCGTCGCCGATGCCGACCTAGTGATCGGCGCGGTGCTGATCCCCGGCGCCGCCGCGCCCAAGCTGGTGAGCCGGCCGATGCTCTCGACAATGAAGCCGGGCGCGGTGCTGGTCGACGTCGCCATCGATCAGGGCGGCTGTTTCGAGACCAGCCATGCGACGACGCACGACAATCCGACGTTCGTGGTAGACGGTATCGTCCACTACTGCGTCGCCAACATGCCGGGCGCCGTGGCGCGCACGAGCACCTATGCGCTCAACAACGTGACCCTGCCGCATGCCCTGGCGATCGCCGACAAGGGCTGGCAACAGGCCTTGCGCGACGATCCGCACCTGGCCGAGGGGCTGAACGTGCATGCCGGGAAGGTGACGTACGAGGCCGTCGCCGCGGACCTGGGTTACGATTACGTGCCCGTCGGGCAGGTGCTCGGGTAACACGTCGACCCGGATCAAGCCCGGGTCGACGGCATCCTCATGACGGCGGCTGATCCGGCGCTGTGCCAAGAGCCTTGGCGATCTGCTTCTCCGCCTCGGTGGCGTCGGCAATCAGGCGCTGCAGGGCCTTGGCGGTGTCCTCCATCAAGCGGGCGCTGATCGGCTTCTCCCCGTTGACGAAGCGCCGGATCGAACGTTCGTCGATGCCAAGGCGGCGGGCGGCGGTGGTCACGCCGCCAAGCACCTGGATGCAATGGGCGAAGTGCGCGGCGAGCTCCGGCGTCGCGGATGGTTCGGTCATCGTTTTCCTTTCGTCCCGGGATGGTCTGCATGGCGCTCTGCTCTATAGGGCGGCGCATGGCTATCAGCGATGACGACGATCCGTCCTTGAGCCGGACCCAGCGGCGGCTGCTGCGTCGCATCTACAACGGGCGTTCGGTGCCGATCGTCGCCGATGGCCGGCCTTTCCTGACCTACAAGGAGGCGAGCCGCTACCTGCAGTCGCTTGCCCCGCAGGCGCGTGAGGCGGCCTATGCGCAGATGAAGGAACAGGCACTGTAGCCACCGCGCTACGAACCGCGCAGGAATTGCTCTGCCAGGTCCGCGGGCACCCGCATGATGCGCCCGGCGGCGATGTCCAGCATCGCCCACTGCGTGCGCGCCGCGACGATCAGCTTGCCGGCCTCGTTGCGAAATTCGTAGCGCCGTTCGAAGCGCGCGCCTTCGGGCGGCGCCTCGACCCAGGTCGTGGCCTGCGCGCTGTCGCCCTCGCGGATGTTGCCGCGGTAGTCGATCTCGTGGCGCACCACGAGCCAGACATAGGCGGCCTGGTGCTCCGGGCTGGCGACCGCTTCCCAGTGCGCGGTGGCGAGCGCCTCCATCCATTGAACCCAGACCGCATTGTTGACGTGGCCCATGCGGTCGATGTGCTGGGGCATGGCGGTGAAGGTGAGTTGGAACGCCACTACTCCCCTCCCGCTTGCGGGAGGGGTCGGGGGAGGGATTGTGGCGCTCGCAGGACGCTAGAGGCCAGGACGAGAGCAGACAGGCCCTCCCCTAACCCCTCCCGCAGGCGGGAAGGGAACATGCGGACCCCATCGCTGCGCTCGGGGATTATTCTTCCACTCCCAGCTGCCAGAGGATGAAGGCGAACTCTTCCGCCGTTTCCTGCAGGCTTTCGAACCGGCCAGACTTGCCGCCGTGGCCTGCGCCCATGTTGGTCTTGAGCAGCAGTTCGTTGTCGTCGGTCTTCAGCTCGCGCAGCCTCGCGACCCACTTGGCCGGCTCCCAATAGGTCACGCGCGGGTCGTTGAGGCCGGCGGTGACCAGGATCGGTGGATAGGCCTGCGCCTTGACCTGATCGTAGGGGCTGTAGCTGCGGATCAGCTCGAAGGCGGCGTGGTCCTCGATCGGGTTGCCCCACTCGGGCCACTCGCCCGGCGTGAGCGGCAGCGAGGCGTCCAGCATCGTCGCCAGCACGTCGACGAAGGGCACGTGCGCCACCACCGCGCCAAACAGGTGCGGGTCGGAGTTGACGACCGCGCCCATCAGCTCGCCGCCGGCAGAGCCGCCGGAGATACTGATCTTGCCCTCCGCGGTGTAGCCGCGCTCAACCAGGCCTTTCGCGACATCGACGAAGTCGTTGAAGGTGTTGGTGCGCCGCTCCAGCTTGCCGGCCTTGTACCAGGCCCGGCCCAGGTCGTCGCCGCCGCGGATATGGGCGATCGCATAGGCGAAGCCGCGATCGACCAGGCTGAGCCGCGCGATCGAGAAGCCCGGATCGATGGAAATGCCGTAAGCGCCGTAGCCGTAGAGGTGCAGCGGACCGCCGTCTGCCCGATCCTTGCGCATCACCACGCTCACCGGGATCTTGGTCCCGTCGCGCGCCTCGATCTCAAGCCGCTCGGTCTTGTAGAGGCTCTCGTCGTAGCCGGAGGGAATCTGCTGGACTTTCAGCGTCTCCAGCCGGCCATCGGCGACGTGGTAGTCGAACACGGTCGCCGGGCTGACCATCGATTCGTACGAGATGCGCAGCCGGTCCATGTCCCACTCGGGATTGTCGCCCAGGCTGGCGGAATAGCTGGCTTCGGGAAAGACGATCGGCTGGAACTCGTCTTCCTCGTACCAGTGCAGCTCGATCTTATCGAGGCCGCCGCGGCGCCCCTCGATCACGAAGAAGTCCTGGAAGAGGTCGAACCCGGTCAGGTAGAACTCGTCCGAGCCTTCGATCAGCGTCGTCCATTCACCCGGATTTTCAAGCGGCGCGGTGGCGAGGCGGAAGTTCTCGTGGGTGTCGTTGGCATGGATGTAGAGCACGCCCTCGCGCTCATCGACGTCATACTCGACGCCTTTCTGGCGGGGCTTCACCAGAATCTGCTCGCCAAGGGGATCGTCGGCGCGAACCAGGCGCACTTCGCTGGTCTCGTGGTCGCTGGCGCCGATGATCAGCCACTTCTCGTTGGCCGAGAGCGAGGAGCCGACGCGGAAACCCTCGTCATCCTCGTGATACAGCTCGACGTCCTCCGACGTCGGCGTGCCCAGCTTGTGCAACCGGGCATTGTCGGTGCGCCACTGCTCGTTGGCGAGCGAATAGACCAGCGCGGTATCGTCCGCGACCCAGACCAGGCTGGAGAGCGTGCCGGGGATCTCGTCCGGCAGAAGCTCGCCGGTGTCGAGGTCCTTGATCCGCGCGGTGAACCGCTCCGAGCCGTTGTCGTCGATCGCGTAGGCGAGCAGATTGCCCTTCTTGCTGACCGAGATTGCGCCCAGCCGGAAGTATTCCTTGCCCTCCGCCAGCGCGACCTCGTCGAGCAGCAGCTCGTCCTCGCTGCCGTCGTCGGGCGCGTCGACGGGACGGCGCCACCACTTTTTGTACTCGGCGCCTTCCTCGAACTCGATCCAGTAAAGCCAGTCGCCGTCTTTCTGCGGCACCGACTTGTCGGCCTCCTTGATGCGGCCGCGCATTTCCTTGAACAGCGTGTCGATCAGGCCCTTGCGAGGCGCCATGCGGCTCTCGAACCAGGCGTTCTCCGCTTCCAGGTGGGCCAGCACCTCCTTGTCGGTGACTTCGGGGTAGCCCGGATCGCGCAACCAGGCGTAGTCGTCCGCCACCTCGATGCCATGGTGGGTGGAGACGTGCGGCTTCTTCGCCGCCTGCGGAGGACCTGCAAGGGTCGGGGTGGAGCTTGCCATGGCGGATCATCTAGGGTCTGCGACGGACGGGCGAAAGCCCCCGTGCGCCATCAGCGTCGACCCGGATCAAGTCCGGGTCGACGTGGCCCGCAAGCCCGCCACTTTCGCCCGACTTGCACAGAGCCTATCATCGATACTCGACACCGCCGTTCAAACGAGACTCGCCATGCTGATGAACACGCACGAAGCCCGCCTCGACGCCCTGCGCAAGGAGCTGGCCCGGCAGGGTCTGGACGGCTTCGTGGTGCCGATCTCCGACGAGCACATGAGCGAATACGTCGGCGGCTACGCACAGCGCCTGGAGTGGTTGACGGGCTACGGCGGCTCCGCCGGGACGGCCGTGGTACTGACCGATGCGACGCTCTCGCCGGCGGCGGCGATGTTCGTGGATGGGCGCTATACCCTGCAGGTCCGCGATCAGGTGGACGGCCGCTTTTACGCCTACGAAAACGTGCCGCAGACCAGCGTCGCCAAGTGGCTGAGCGAGCATGCCCCCGAGGGCGCGCGGATCGGCTATGACGCCTGGCTGCACGGCAAGGGCTGGGCTGCCGCTGCCGGCAAGGCACTGGAAGCCAGGGGCGGCGCGCTGGTGGCGGTCGAGAGCAATCCGATCGACGTCGTGTGGCAGGACCGCCCCGCCCCCTCGCCCGCACCCGCGATCGTCCACGACGACGATTTCGCCGGCCAGTCGAGCCAGGCCAAGCGCGAGGCGCTGTCCGCCTGGCTCGCCGAGCAGAAGCTCGACGCCGCAGTGATCTCGGCGCTCGATTCGATCGCGTGGCTGCTCAACATCCGGGGGCAGGACGTCGAGCGCACGCCGGTGGCGCTGTCCTATGTCCTGGCGCATGCAGACGGGACTGCAGAGCTGTTTATCGCGCCTGAGAAGGTCACGACCGAACTGACCCGCCACTTGGGCAATGCCGTCCGGATCGAGCCGCGTGACGCCTTCGTGCCGGCGCTGCAAGGTTTGAAGGGCAAGCGCGTTGCGGTCGACCCGGAACGCGCCGTCGCTGCGATCTTCGCGCAGCTGGAGCAGGCCGGCGCGCACGTCGTCGAAACGCGCGATCCCACGGTGCTGCCAAAGGCAGTCAAGAACCCGGTCGAGCAGCAAGGACACCGCAACGCGCAAGTGCGCGATGGCGCGGCGGTGTCGCGCTTCCTGCGCTGGCTGGAGAGCGAGGGGCCCAAGGGCACCGTCACCGAGATGTCGGCGGCGGACGCGCTGCAGGAGTTCCGCCGCCAGACCGGTGACTTGCGCGACCTGTCCTTCGACACGATCTCCGGCGCCGGTCCGAACGGCGCGGTGGTGCATTATCGCGTCTCGGAAGAAACCAACCGCACGCTGGAGCCGGGAAGCGTCTACCTCGTCGATTCGGGCGGCCAATATCCGGACGGCACCACCGACATCACCCGCACGGTGTGGATCGGCCACCAAGGTGGCGGCGGCGAACCCTCTGCCGAGGTCAAGGACCGCTTCACCCGCGTGCTGAAGGGCCACATCGCTCTCGCCCAGGCGGTGTTCCCGCAAGGCACCGCCGGCCATCAGCTGGACGTGCTTGCGCGCCAGTACCTGTGGGCCGCGGGTCTCGACTATGCACATGGTACGGGCCACGGCGTCGGCAGCTTCCTTTCGGTCCACGAAGGTCCGCAGCGTATCGCCAAGTCGGCCGGCGGGCAGGCCGGAACCGACCAGGAGTTGATCGCCGGCATGTTCCTCTCGAACGAGCCCGGCTATTACAAGACCGGCGAATACGGCATCCGCATCGAGAACCTGGTGCTGGTCGAAGCGCGCGACATCCCCGGAGCGGAAGGATCGTATCTCGGCTTCGAGACGCTGACGCTGGTACCGATCGATGCCGCGCTGGTCGATGTCTCGCTGCTCACTCCGCTGGAGCTGGGCTGGTGGAACACCTACCATGCCCGCGTGCTGGAAGTGGTCGGTCCGCAGCTGGACGAGGAAGAACGCGCCTGGCTGGAGGAGCGCTGCCGACCGCTGAGCTGAGCGATCGGGATGGAGGTAGTGCAAACACATGGTTGCACCATCGCCGATGCCCCTCCACGATGCAGAACATATCCGTCCCGCGAGGGGAACCGGAGCGTGAGGAGGGAGCGATTGCAATGCAGGTGGCTCATGTGACGTTCGGCACGACCGATCTGGCGAACAGCTGGCGCTGCGAATGCGACCCCGATGACGACACGCTCAACACCTTCTGCATGCCGGCTGGCTCATGATGGCCGCCCCCGGCGATCTGCGCACCCATCCGGTGCATCTCGGGCTCGGCGCCAAGGCCATCCCACAGCCCGAATTCGCCGGCATGGCCTGGTACGAAGCATATGCCGCGCGCACGGCAGCGGACGGTGCGGAAGGTCGGCTGGTTTCGCTCTACGACTTCGCCGAAAGCTGGGACAGCTGGGAGATGCACCCGGCAGGCGATGAACTCGTCGTCTGCATCGCCGGCGAGATGACGCTGATCCAGGTGCTGCCGAACGGCGCGTTCCACTCTGAGCCGCTGCAAGCCGGGCAATACGCGATCAACCCGGCGGGAACCTGGCACACCGCTGACCTTGCCGGCCCGGCGACCGCTCTGTTCGTCACGGCCGGCCAGGGCACGCAGCACCGCCGCCGGTAACCTCGCGCTTGCACTGGGGTGAACGGGACACAGTGCGTGATACAAATCATCACACTTTCGCAGCGACCCGGCACACTCGCGCGACATTCGCGCTTTAGAAGGGTTGCAAGAAAGCCGCAGGGCGAGAGTTCTCCTCCCTCCCCTTCCGCTCCGCGGCTTTCGCTTTACTCCTCAGGACACCAGGATCGAACCATGACCATCAAGACAATCGCGATCGGACTTTCCGCCGCCGCCCTCGCCCTGGCAGGCGGCGCCGCCAATGCCGCCCAGACGCAGGGCGCAAGGTGGGGCGATGCCGACGGCAACGGCGTGCTCACCCGCGCCGAGGCGCAGACGCAGGCTGCGACGCGTTTCGCCAAGCTCGACCAGAACAAGGACGGCAAGCTCGACAAGGCCGACCGCCAGCTGGCACGCGAAGCCCGCAAGACGCGCATGTTCGAGCGGCTCGATGCCAACAAGGACGGACAGATCACCAAGGCCGAGTTCACCGCGGATCGCGGACCCGCCAAGGCTGGCCCACGCATGGCGGCTGATGGACCAGATGGCGCCAAGAGCTGGGGCAAGGGTCGCGGCGGCCATCGCTGGGGTGGACGTGGCGGACACCGTGGCGGCATGATGATGGGCAAGATGGCCGACGCCAACGGCGACGGCGCCGTCACCCAGGCGGAGTTCGCCGCAGCCACGCTCAAGCGCTTCGACACGATCGATGCCAACAAGGACGGCCAGGTCACCCAGGCGGAGCGCCAGGCCGCGCGCGAGCAGATGAAGGCCAAGTGGCAGCAGATGCGCGCCCAGAAGGCTCAGGGCTGAAGGATGAGGCGCAGCATGGGGCGCGAGACACCGGACCAGGCATGAACGATAGTCTTCCCCCTGCCTCCAAGGTCCTGCTCGTCGACGATGAGGCGGCCCTGCGCGAACCCCTGGCGGAGTACCTCACCCGCCAGGGGTTCCTCGTCACCGCCGCGGCCAATGCCGCGGAGGCCCGCAGCCGCCTGCGCGAGGACAAGCCGCACATCGTCCTGCTCGACATCATGATGCCGGGCGAGGATGGCTTGTCGCTGTGCCGCCATCTGGTGGAAAGCCGCGACATTCCGGTGATCTTCCTCACCGCGCGAGGTGAAGCGACCGACCGGATCGTCGGCCTCGAGATCGGGGCCGACGACTATGTCGTGAAGCCGTTCGAGCCGCGCGAGCTGGTCGCCCGGATCCGCAGCGTGCTGCGCCGCGCCGGTCGCGCGGCAACCCCGGCTGCCGAGAACGAGATCTTCGAGTTCGAGGGCTGGCGGCTCGACCCGCTCAAGCGGCGGCTCAGCGACCGCGAGGGCGCGGTCGTCGCGATTTCCTCGGTCGAGTTCCGCCTGCTGATGGCGTTCCTGGAGCATCCTCGCCAGGTGCTCGACCGCGATCGCCTGCTCGACATGGTGCAGGGTCGCGAGGCGCATCTGTTCGACCGCGCGGTCGACAACCAGGTCAGCCGCCTGCGTCGCAAGATCGAAGTCGACAGCCGCAACCCGCAACTGATCCAGACCGTGTGGGGCGGCGGCTACATGTTCGCGGCCGACGTCAAGCGCATCGTCCAGGACGGCACGTGAGAGCGCTTCGACCCGGAAGCCTGATGGGCCAGATGCTGCTGGCCGTCGCGGCGGCGCTGCTGCTGGTTCAGGGCCTGGGTGCTGCGTTGATCTACCGTGCGCAGCGCGAGCGCTTCCAGGCCGACACGGTGAACGCGCTGGCCTTCCGCCTGATCGCCGAGACGCGCGGCATCGAACACGCGCCGCGTCGATTGCGGACCGGACCACGGGCGCTTTTCGGCGACCGCCTGCACCGCTTCTCCGTGGAAGCTCGCGGATCCTCGCCCTTGCAGCAAGGCGAAAGGCGCGATCCCGGCGCGGAGCAGAAGCTGCGAGAAATCCTGACGAGCCAGGATTTCGGCACCACCGAGGTCGTCGTCGTACGCCGCCCCCTGGCCTCGGACCTCTATGCCACGGCAGCGCTTGCTCGACGCGCCGATCGGATCGACTTGCCGCCTGAGGCGTTCGATCGGGCCAAGGCTGCGGACCTCTACGTCGCAGGGGTCCGCTCTCCCCAGAGCACGGGCTGGATGGTTGCACGCGTTCGGGCGCCGCCCTCGGCCAATGCCCTGCTGGTGCCGCTGACCTTGCAGACCCTGACGCTCTACCTGGTGCTGGTCGGTGTAGTGGCGCTGATCCTGCGCCGGATCACGCACCCCCTGAATGCGCTCACTCGCCAGGTCGCCCGCTTCGCCGCGACGCAGGATCCATCCGGCCAGGTCGAGCCAATGGGCCCGCAGGACATTCGCCAGTTGATCGTCGCGCTGAACGCGATGGAGTGGCGCATCTCCTCGCTGCTCGACGAGAAGGACGTCATGCTCGGCGCCATAGGACACGATCTGAAGACGCCGCTCGCGGCCTTGCGCGTGCGGATCGAGTCGGTCGAGGACGATACCGAGCGCATGCGAATGGCCGCGACGATCGAGGACATCGTGCGCACGCTCGACGACATCCTGTCGCTCGCCCGCGTCGGCCGCCCCAGTGACCCGCTGGAGCGCAACGAGCTCTCGGCCCTGGTCGCTTCGGTGGTCGAGGAATACGAGGACATGGCCGAGCCGGTCGAGCTCGGCGATACCGAACGCATCGTCCTGGAAGTCCGCCCGACCTGGCTGCGGCGGGCCCTGCGCAACCTCGTCGGAAACGCCGTTCGCTATGGCGAGCGTGCGCGAGTGGCGCTCAGCCGCGAGAGCGGGTTTGCCGTGATCCGCATCGACGACGATGGCCCGGGCATTCCCGACTCCTCGATCGAAGCGATGACGCAGCCGTTCGCGCGCGGCGATCCTTCGCGCAACTCCGAGACGGGCGGCGCCGGCCTCGGCCTTGCCCTCGCCCGTGCGATCGCCGAGCAGCATGGCGGTGCCTTGCGGCTCGCCAACCGGCGCGGCACCGACGGCAAGGTCGAGGGGCTCACCGCGCAACTGGCGCTGCCGCTTACTTGAGCGCGGCGAACTCCTCCGAGATCGCCGCCCCGAGTTGCTCGTCGAGCGTGCCGCAATTGCGGACTTGCTCGATCGAGCGATCGAGCTGCAGCGCCGCGGCGGTGCCGGCAAATCGCGGGCGCAAGTCCGTCGCCATCTGTTCCGATCGCTCCACCGAGCAGAACTGCCCCAACGCGGTGGCGATCCGCGCCGCATAGAACGGCCCCTCGCTGCCTTTCAGGAGGCTGTCGAGGTTGGCGACGATCCAGTCGTAGCCGAGCGGCCGGGTCGCCCGACGCGCCATCACCCCATCGAGGATGTCGAGCCGTTCGCTGGCGCGCAGCCGGGGATCGGTGAGGCCCAGCATCCAGGACGCCACGGCCGTGCGGCTGCTGCGCGCGGCGGCCACCAGCGCCGCCGGCCTCGCCACCGGATCCTCCGACGACAGTGCGAAGTCGACCAGCTTGCGCGCCGCCTCTTCTCCGCCGTCCACGAGATAGAGATCGAAGCCGTGATCGATCCAGGCCTCGTCCAAGGCCGAACGATCGCCCGCGAGGTAGCGCGTCGCCGCCTCCTGAAGCTGGTGGCGCAGCCTCGCGCCGCGCGAGGTGCCCAGCAAGGAGGCCAGCATCGCCGAGCGCCAGCGCATGCGCGCGGGCGCCTCGCCGGCATAGACGCCGGCACGCGGATCGAACCCGTAGCGCTTGAGCAAGGGACCATAGAGCCTCTGCCGAAAGCGGACCCAGCCCAGCCGTCCGACAGTGTCGACCAGGCCCATGCGCACCAGTTTGCTCATGGCCGCATCCGCCGCGAACGCGGCGCGGCTGTCGGCGTGGCGGCTCAACTGCGACGACAGCATCGCCAGCTCTGCCACCGTGCCGCGTCCCGCCATGACGGAAGCGGACAGCGAATCCGCCACCGAAAGCGCCTCTCCCGCCGTCAGGCTGCGGGCACTGGCGATCAGCGCGCTCCACATCCGGCGCGGCATCTCTACTCGATAGTAACCCGTGCCCCAGGCATTGGGGACCAACGGCTCCGATCCGGGCAAGTCGAACGTCGTGGATCGACCATCCATGATCTTGCACTGCCGCTCCGACCCGCGACGAACGCAGACGGGGATGATCCAGCGTGTCGCCGGTGTCGGCTGCCCCAGCGGCGCATAGCGGATTTGCGTTGCCTGAAAGCGCTCGCCGTCGCGCCCGAACACCAGCAGCGGCACGCCCTGCTGGTCGATGAAGCTGCGCAAGGCCGGCACGATGCGGGGATCGCCTGCGGCTTGCGACAGAGCCGCGAAGAAGTCCGCACTCGTCGCCGTGCCATGGCGGTGCGCGGCGATGTAGCGCCGGACGCCGTCACGAAAGCGCGCCTCGCCCATGTAGGCGCCCATCATCGCCAGGACATGTCCGCCCTTGCCATAGGTGATGCGGTCGAAGGCGCCGTCGATCTCAGCCGTGGTCGCGATCGGCTGGCGGACGGCGCGTCCTGCGCGCAGCGAATCGATCTCCATCGCCGCGAAGCCCTCGTCGAGCGTGCCCGACCAGATATCGAGATCGGGGCGCCAGGCCTGCCCGATCAGGTAGCCCATGGCGTTGGCGAAGCTCTCGTTCAGCCACAGATCGTCCCACCAGGCCGGGGTGACGAGATCGCCGAACCACTGGTGCGCCAGTTCATGCGCGACGATCCGGCCGAACTCCTGCTGTTGAGCCAGGGGCGCGTTGCGATCCATGATCAGCAGGTCGTCGCGGTACAAGTCGGCGCCCGCGTTCTCCATGGCGCCGGGCAGGATCGGCGTCGTGATCTGGTCGAGCTTGGGGTAGGGAAAGGCTTCGCCGAAGTAGTCCTCCAGCAAGCGCACGATCTGCGCCGAGTTCTCGCGCGCATAGTCCAGCCGGGCGGCATTCTGGCGCGTGGAGACGATCCGCAGTGGCAGCGGATCGGCCCGCTGCCGGGTAGGCGCGACATTGCCCTCCTGCGTGACGAAAGGGCCGACCATCATCGCGACGAGGTAAGTCGGCAAAGGCGCGGTCGGCGCGAAGCGATGAACGTCGAACGGACCTTCGCGCGTGAGCGGCAGTTCCGGAGCGTTGGATACTGCCGTCAAACCGGCGGGCGTGCGCAGGGTGACATCGAATGGCGTCTTGAAGCCGGGCTGGTCGAAGCTGGGAAAGGCCGCGCGCGCGTCCGTCGACTGGAACTGCGTCCAGCTGTACCAGTCACCGTCGACGCGAACGCGGAACATGCCCGCCGCGGTGTCGCCGAACGCCGCATCGTAGTCGAACACCAGCGTCGCCGCGCCTTCCGGTAGCGGCTCCGCGAAGGCGATGCGGGCCGCGCCATCGGCGTCGAGCTGTGCCCAGCTGCCCGGGATGGTACGGGCACCGATCCGCGCCACGATCCGACGGACATCGAGGCCACGCCCGTGGAGAAACACCTCCCTGGTCCCGGACGCCAGGACGACGGCAATCTCGACATGACCGGTAAAGCGTGGCTGCGCCGGATCGACGGTCAGGTCCAGCCGGTATGCGGTGGGTCGAACCGCATCGCCCAGCCGGCCTTGCGGATGGGACGCGATGCTGCGCCGGCCCTGCACCTCGATGGGCGCCTGGTCGGCACTCTCGTCCGCGGCCGGCGCCGGGCCGGCAAGGGCCAGCAGCGTCCCCGTTACGGCGCACCAGATCGGAAATCGAACCCGCGACACTCCTAGCGCATCAACCCGCCGATGAGGTTGCGCGCGAACCGGGCGATGCCGGGGATGCCGATGGCCTTTTCCAGCGTGCCGCCGATGGTGCCGGCCGCGGCGCTGGCCGCGCTTGCGCGCGGGCTGGCGCGGCTGGTCCGGCCCTGCAGCTTGCCCGCCAGGATCGAGCCTGCACTCGCAGCCGCAGCGCCGGCAGCGGCGCGCGCAACCTTGCCGCCCAAGCCATCCCACAGGCTCGGGCTCTTGCGCTCCTGGCGACCGACCGCCTCCGCGCCCTTTTCGGCCACTTCCCGCGCGGTGGCAGCGGCATCGGCTGCCTTGGCCGCCAGCACTTCCTCCGCGCTCTCGCGATCGACCCGGGCGTCGTACTTGCCGGCGAACGGACTGATCGACTGCACGATCGCGCGTTCCTTGGCAGTCACCGGCCCCAGCCGCGAACGCGGCGGCGCGATCAGCGTGCGCTGCACGACACTCGGCGCCCCCTCCTCGTCCAGAGTGGAAACCAGCGCCTCGCCCGTCTTCAACTCCGTGATCGCACGCTCGACATCGAGCTCGGGATTGATGCGAAAGGTTTCGGCCGCCGCCTTGATCGCCTTCTTGTCGCGCGGCGTGAAGGCGCGCAGTGCGTGCTGGATGCGGTTGCCCAGCTGGCCCGCGATCTCCTCGGGCACGTCGATCGGGTTCTGCGTGACGAAGTAGACGCCCACGCCCTTGGAGCGGACGAGCCGCACGACCTGCTCGATCTTCTCCTGCAGCGCCTTGGGCGCATCGTCGAACAGCAGGTGCGCCTCGTCGAAGAAGAACACCAGCCGCGGCTTGTCCAGGTCGCCGACTTCGGGAAGCGTCTCGAACAGCTCTGCCAGCAGCCACAGCAGGAACGTGGCGTAGAGCTTCGGGCTGCGCATCAGCTTGTCCGCGGCCAGCACGTTGATGACGCCGCGGCCCTGCTCGTCGCAGCGCATGAAGTCGACGATCTCCAGCGCCGGCTCGCCGAAGAACTGCGCGCCGCCCTGGCTTTCCAGGCTGAGCAGCTGGCGCTGGATGGCGCCGACGCTCGCCTTGGAGACGTTGCCGTACCTGGTCGACAGCTCGCTGGCATGCTCGGCGGTGTGGACCAGCATGGCCTGCAGGTCCTCCAGGTCGAGCAGCAGCAGGCCCTGTTCGTCGGCGAAGCGGAACGCGATGTTGAGCACGCCTTCCTGAGTCTCGTTCAGGTCCAGCAGCCGCGCCAGCAGCAGCGGCCCCATCTCCGAGATCGTCGTGCGGATCGGATGGCCCTGCTCGCCATAGAGGTCCCAGAACACCGCCGGATTGTCCGAGTAGGCGTAATCGGCAAGCCCGATCTCCTTGGCGCGCGCCTCCAGCACGGCGGCGTTCTTGAACGTCGGACTGCCGGCCATGGCGATGCCGGCGAGGTCGCCCTTCACGTCCGCCAGGAACACCGGAACCCCGGCGGCGGAGAACTGCTCGGCCATGGTTTGGAGCGTCACCGTCTTGCCCGTGCCGGTTGCGCCCGCCACAAGTCCATGGCGGTTGGCGCGCGAGAGGCGCAGGATCTGGCGTTCGCCGTTGCTGCCCAGCCCCAGGTAGATCTCGGACATCGTCTCTCCCAACTTATCGCAGTCGACGATAGGGCTCGCTGGTCGCCCAAGCGAGAGGCATTTTTGCCAGCGCGCCACGAAGCCGCTAGGGCGCTGCCGTGTCGTCTCGCGCTCCTGCCCCCCTTGCCGCCGGAACTGCGTTCGTGCTGCTCGACGATGCGCGGGCGGAGGGCGCCCAAGCGGCACGGCTGTACACCGCGCCCCGCGAGCTGGTGGTCGCCCGGCGCACCGACGAGGTGCTGCCTGCCTTCGCCCGGCTGCGGCAGCTCTCGCGCGAGGGAGCCTATCTCGCCGGATCGATCGCCTACGAGGCAGGCCTCTCCCTGGAGCCCAGGCTGGAGCACCTGCTGCGGCATCGCGCAGGCGACGCGCCGCTGCTGTGGTTCGGCGCCTTTTCGGCGTACGAGACGATCGCAGCGGTGGATGTTCCGCGCTGGCTGTCATCGCACGCGACCGGCACCGCGCCGGCGTCGATCGGCCCGCTCGAGCCGCAAGTCTCCCAGGGCGGCTACGCCAAGGCCTTCGCGACCATGCACGAGGCGATTACCGCGGGCGACATCTACCAGGCGAACCTGACGTTCCCGCTCGCCGGACCGTGGCAAGGCGATCCGCTCGCGCTCTATGCTGCGCTGCGTGCAAGCGCCGCGGCGGGCCACGGCGGCATCGTGCATGATGGTCATCGCTGGCTCCTCAGCTTCTCGCCCGAACTGTTCTTCGCGCTCCGGGCGGGCGAGGTGACGGTCCGGCCGATGAAGGGGACCCGCCCGCGCGGCCAGGACCATGCGGACGACGCTGCCCTGCGTGGCGCACTTGCCGGATCGGCCAAGGACCGTGCCGAGAACCTGATGATCGTCGACCTGATGCGCAACGATCTCTCTCGCGTCGCCGTGCCCGGCAGCGTGCGGGTGGAGCAGCCCTTCGCGGTCGAGACCTACCCGACCGTGCACCAGATGGTCTCTACCGTCCGCGGCCGGCTTGCTCAAAATCACGACGCGATCGACCTGCTGCGGTCGCTTTTCCCCTGCGGCTCGGTGACCGGCGCTCCCAAGATCCGCGCGATGGAACTGATCGCGCAAGTGGAGCGCGATCCCCGCGAAGCGTACTGCGGCAGCATCGGCCGGATCGATCCCTCTGGCGATGCCGCGTTCAATGTGGCAATCCGCACCTTGCGCCTGGAACCGGGCAAGTCAGGCACAAGCGGCCGGGCGGTCCTGGGCGTCGGCTCCGCGATCGTCGCGGATTCGCAAGCACTTCCCGAGTGGCGGGAGTGCCTGGTCAAAGGGGGGTTCGTGCGACAGTCGGGACGGGATCCCCAGAGCGGCCACGGCGCCGGTGCCGCTCGGTTCGACCTGATCGAGACGATGCGCTTCACCCCCGAAGACGGCATCCCCTTGCTCGAACTGCATCTGGAGCGGCTGCGGCTCAGCTGTGAGGCGCTCGGGTTCGCCTACGATCGCCATGCCTTGCGCAATGCCATCCAGGCGCTGTGCTTCGATGCCGACGGCCCCGCTAAGCTGCGCCTCGTCGCCGCGCGCAGCGGTGCCTATAGCCTGGAACTGGCCGAGCTGCCCGAAGCCATGCCAAGTCCGCTGACCTGCGCGGTGCTGCCGATCCCGGTGGACGGTAGCGACTGGCGCTTGCGGCACAAAAGTACCGACCGAGGCTTTTACGAGCGAGGCCTGACCGTGGCGCGAAGCGCGGGCGCCGGCGAGGCGCTGTTCCTGCGCGACGATGGCCTGGTCACCGAAGGCACCTTCACCAACATCTTCGTCGAGCGAGACGGCGCGCTGCTGACGCCGCCCGCCGCGCTTGGCCTGCTGCCCGGCGTACTGCGCCGCTCTTTGATCGATGCGGGACGCGCGCGCGAGGCCGAGCTGACGCTCGACGACCTTGCCGGCGGTTTCCTCGTCGGCAACGCCTTGCGCGGCCTCATGCCTGCGCGGCTGCTCACCTGATGCATACCTCCACCGCCCTCGCGCGCATCGCGCCTTCGCAGACCACTGCCATGACCGACCGGGCCACGCGCCTGCGCGAGCAGGGCGTGGACATCATCTCCCTGTCGGTCGGCGAGCCCGACTTCGCGACCCCGCCGCACGTGATCGCCGCCGCCAAGGCCGCGCTCGATGCGGGCGAGACACGCTACACGGCGGTGGGCGGCACCACACGGCTCAAGCAGGCAGTCGCGCTGCACTTCGCTCGCGACCTCGGCCTCGAAGTTCCGACCAGCCAGGTAACGGTCAGCGCCGGCGGCAAGCAGGCGATCTTCCACGCGCTGCTCGCCACCATCAGCGAAGGCGACGAGGTGGTCGTGCCCGCTCCCTGGTGGGTGAGTTATCCGGAGATCGTTCGCTTCGCCGGCGGCAACGTCGTGCCGCTGATCACCTCGCCGGCCCACGATTACCTGTTCGATGGCGCGGACCTGGACGCGCTGATCGGCCCGCGCACGCGCTGGCTGCTGCTCAACAGCCCCGGAAACCCGACCGGTGCCTGGTATCCACCCGAAATGCTGCGCAGCATCGGCGCAGTGCTGCGCCGTCATCCGGAGGTGCTGGTGCTGTCGGACGACATCTACGCGCCGCTCAACTACACCGGGAAAAGCCACGTGACGCTCGCCGCTGAGTGTCCCGACCTGGCCGATCGGGTGCTGACCGTTTCGGGCGTGTCCAAGAGCCATGCGATGACCGGGTTCCGCATCGGCGTTGCCGCCGGACCCGAGTGGTTGATCCGCGCCATGGAAACGCTGCAGTCGCACTCATCGGGCAATCCCTCGTCGATCAGCCAGGCCGCCGCCGTCGCCGGATTCGAAGGCCAGCAGGAATTCCTGGCCGAGTGGCGAGATCGCTTCCGCACCCGGCGCGACGTGGTGGTAGACGCCATCAACGCGATCCCGGGCCTGTCCACGCCGGTGCCCCAGGGCGCGTTCTACTGCATGGTCGATGCGGCGCCCCTGATGGATCGCTTCGGTGACGATGCTGCACTCGTGCTGCACTTGCTCGACCATGGGGTGGCGGTCGTGCCCGCCAGTGCCTTCGGCGGTCAAGATGGCTTCCGCATCAGCTTCGCCGCCGACGAGGCCAAGCTTGACGAGGCCCTGCGCCGCATCGCCAAGGCCGTGGCATGAGCCCGTTCCCGATCCTGTTCGAGGATGGCGAGGCGCTCGTCATCGACAAGCCGGCCGGCCTGCCGCTCGACACGCCGCGTGCCGGCGGTCCCAGCCTGGAGGACGAGCTTGGCAACTTGCGCCTGAACTTCCAGCGCGATCCCGCTCCCGTTCACCGGCTCGACCGCGACACCTCCGGTTGCCTGCTGCTCGCGCGCAATCCCAAGGCGTTGAAGCGCTTCTCCGCCGCGTTCGAGGCACGCGCGGTGGAAAAGGTCTATCTCGGCGTGGTCGACGGCAGCGTCGAAGGGCAGGAAGGCACGATCGATCTCGCCCTGTCCAAGGTCAGCACCGCCAAGGATGGCTGGCGCATGATCCCCGCGCGCAAGGGCAAGCCGGCGATCACCCATTGGCGCAAGCTGGCCGAGCACGAGGGTCGCACATTGGTCGAGTTCCGTCCCGAAACCGGCCGCACCCACCAGATCCGCGTCCATGCGGCGAGCGGCCTGGGATCCCCGCTGCTGGGCGATCCGGTGTACGGCAGCGGCAATGCTGCACGCACGATGCTGCATGCTGCGGCACTGACGGTGCCGCGCGAAGGCAAGCCCGCCATCGTTGCGGGGGCGCCATTCCCCGCCGACTTCCTCGCGCTGGGCTTCACCGCGCCTGAACACCAGGCCACGTCCCGCGAAGGCGCGATTCCAGTCTCCGAAGCTTTGTCGATCGACGGCAACGGAGATGGATCCCTGCCGTCGCAGGAATGACGAAGACGTGGACTGCTCGTGGCTGACGATCTGATCGACCGGGCTCAGGCGCTGGCGAGTGAAAGCTTCATTGCCGCCTCGGGCCCTGGGGGGCAGAACGTCAACAAGGTGGCGACTGCCGTCCAGTTGCGCCTGGACGTCTACGCACTACGGCTCTCGCCCCCCGTCTTCGCGAGGCTCAAGGAACTGGCCGGCAGCCGCATGACCGGCCGCGGCGAACTGGTCATCGCCGCGCGCCGCTTTCGCACCCAGGAAGCCAATCGCGCAGACGCGCGCGAGCGCCTCGCCGAACTGCTCGCACAAGCGCAGCAACTCCCCGCCCAGCGCGCCAAGAGCCGCCTCAACCGCGTTGGCAAGGAACAACGCATCAAGGGCAAGAAGCTTCGCGGCTCGGTCAAGGCCGGGCGCGGCAAGGTGTCATTCGATTGATCAGACGCGTTGACGCAACCGTGCCGCCCATGGCACTAGGCCGACCGACGCGGGTGTAGCTCAATGGTAGAGCAGCAGCTTCCCAAGCTGAATACGAGGGTTCGATTCCCTTCACCCGCTCCAGCTACTCCTCACCAGATCTGCATCTCGGCGTCTTCGGCGGAGATGCGGCCGTGCTCGCTCATCATGTCCTTGCTGATGTGCGAGACGTAGCCGCCGAGGTCCGGCTCGTAAGTCAGGTCCTGCCAGGGCAGGAGCAGGAAGCGGGTGGCGCCCAAGCCGAACAGGCCGCTGTCCGATACGATCACATGCGCGACCTGGCCGGTGCGCTTGTTGACCATGAAGTTGTGCACGTGCCCGACCTTGTGATGGTCGTGCCCGTATACCGCCGTCCCCTCGACCCGGTTGGAGGCGATCAGCTCGTGGTTGCCGACGGTTTCGATCGGCGCGTCGGGGCCGGTGGTGTCGACTTCGCGTTCGGGCATGACAAGTCTCCTTTGCCGCCCGTAACGCGTGTGAAGCGCTTCAGTTCGATCCTTCGCGGATCATCTTGAAGCCATAGAGCAAGTGCTCGAGCTGGCCGTCGGGCACCGGCGGGAAGGCCATCTGCTCTCCACCGGTGCGGATCAGGTCGATCTGCTCGGCTACGTCCTCGAGCGACCACTCGGGCTGGTAGACGCCGGCATTCTCGGCAATCCAGGCGCGGGCGACGCGCCCGCCCATGGCGACGTACATCTCGCCGCTGGCAGTGCAGTCCTCGTGGCAGAGATAGCCGACCATCGGCGCGACCTGCTCGGGCTCCATCGGCGGGAACTTGCTGGTGTCGATCCCCTCGGACATGCGCGTGACCGCGGCCGGCACGATCAGGTTGGACTTTACGTTATGATGCTGCCCCTCGATCGCGGCGGTGTTCGACAGGCCCATGAAGCCGGCCTTGCAGATCGCATACGTGACGTTGTCCGATTTACCGTAGAGCCCGTTGATCGAACTGGTCAGCACGATCCGGCCATAGCCTTGCGCCTTCATGTGCGGAAACGCCTCGCGCACGACGTGGTAGGCGCCCTTCAGGTGCACATCGAGGACGGCGGTGAAGTCCTCATAGGCGAGATCGCTCAGGCTGCCACGGCGCACGTTGCCGGCCGAGTGGATGAGGATGTCGATACGGCCGAATGCATCGAGAGCGGACTGGATGATCGCCTTGCCGCCTTCGGGCGTGGCGACGCTGTCGGTGTTGGCGATCGCCTCTCCGCCTTGGGCACGGATCTCGGCGGCAAGCGCTTCGGCCGGGCCTTCCTCCGTCAAGTCGCCGGCCATGGACACGCCCGGATCGTTGACCACGACCTTGCATCCGCGGCTCGCCAGCAGCAACGCATGCGCGCGCCCCAGGCCGCGGCCGCCACCGGTGATCACCGCCACGCGGTCGTCGAAGCGCAAGTCGGGCATGGTTCTCTCCTCAACTACCCTCGTCATTGCGAGAGGGCGAAGCCGTCGAGGCAATCCAGGACGACGTAAACCGAGCTAGATTGCTTCGCTGCGCTCGCAATGACGAAGCGGCAGACGTTAGGCAACGACTCCCGCGGCTTTCAGCTCGGCAATCCGCTCGAGCGAAAGATCGAGCACGTCGGCCAGGATCGAGTCGGTATGCTGGCCTAGAACAGGCGGCGCCTCGGGCACCGGCTGCTCGGCATCGGTGAAGCGGATGGAGCGGTTGACGATCGGGATCGGTCCAAGGCTCGCATGCTGCGCCTCGACCACCATCTGGCGTGCGACCGCCTGTGGCTGGGTCAGTGCTTCGGTGACGCCGAGGATCGGCGCGTGCGGCACTTCGTGCTCGGTGAAGATCGCGACCAGTTCGTCCACCGTGCGGTCCTGCGTGAAGGCCGAGACGATCGCGTTGACCTCCTCGCGTGCATCGCGGCGCTTCTCCAGCGTGTCGTAGCGCGTGTCGTCGCACAGCTCGGGGCGGTCTATCGAGCGACAGACACGGCTCCAGAAGCTCGGCGTCAGGCAGGCGACGACGATCGAGCCGTCCGCGGCCGGGAAGATGCCATAGGGCACCAGGTTGGGGTGCTGCGAACCCACGCGCTGCGGGTCCTGGCCGGTAAAGAAGGCGAGCTGGGCGATGTAGCCGAGCATGCCCATCAAGCCGTCCATCAGGCTGATGTCGATATGCCGGCCGGTGCCGGTGCGCTCGCGCTCGTAGAGCGCGGAGAGGATGCCGATCGGGCCGTTGATGCCGCCGACGAGATCGCCCAGCGGGATGCCGAGCTTGGTCGGCAGTCCGTCACGCTCGCCATTCATCGCCAGCGTGCCGGACATGGCCTGCAGCACGATGTCGAAGCTGGGACGATCCCTGAGCGGACCCGTCTGGCCGTAGCCCGAGATCGAACAGTAGATCAGCCGCGGGTTGATCGCCTTGATCGCCTCGTAGCCGAGCCCCAGGCGCTCCATCACGCCCGGCCGGTAGTTCTCGACCAGCACGTCGCACTTGGCGGCTAGGTCCTTGACCAGCGCCAGTCCCTCGGCGCTTTTCAGGTCGACGACGATCGACTTCTTGCCGCGATTGACGGCGAGGTAATAGTGGCTCTCGCCATCGCGGATCGGCGGGAAGGTGCGGGTTTCGTCGCCCGTGCCGGGGGGCTCGATCTTGAACACCTCGGCGCCCAGGTCGGCGAGGGCCAGGCTCGCGGCGGGGCCGGCCAGCACGCGCGTGAAGTCGATCACTCGGACGCCGGCGAGTGGGCCCAGCCACGGTTCAATTTCGCTCATCGATCAAGGTTCTCGCGGAAGAAGGCGATCATGGCCGCGTAGGCGTCCTGCGCCTCGGGCAATCCCACGTCGTAATAATAGCAATGGCCCATCCCCTCGCCGACGATTAAAGTCGAGCGTACGCCCGCCTTGATCAGCTGCGAGTTGGTGTAGATCGCCGGGCTGAGATCGATCGAGCGGGTGCCGGTGATGAGCAGCGTTGGGGGAAAGTTCGCCAGCACGTCCTGATGGTAGGCGGGCCAGGCAGTCGGATCATCGGGATCGATGCCGGCGAAGTAGCCCTCGTCAGGCTTACCTTGCTGGCCCGGTGCAGGTGGAGGGTATTCGCCATCGATGTACCCTGCCAGGTACGCGGACTCGCCTGCCTGGAACGGCACGCCACCTGCGCCGAAGACGCCGAGCGCACCCACTTGCGGCAGACCGTGACGAGGCAGCCACGCTGCCGCCTGCGCGGCGAGCAAGCCACCGGCCGAGCCGCCATAGAGCCCGATCCGGGGCGCCTCGTAGGTGTCGAGCAGCGCTGCGTAGACGGCCGCCACATCCTCCAGCGCCGCAGGGTGCCGGTGCTCGGGCGCCATGCGGTAGTCGAGGGCAATCACCCGATAGCGACCGAGCGCGGCCACGGGAATGGATTCGATCAGGGCATTGCTGTCCCAGCCGAGCAGGAAAGCGCCGCCATGCAGGTTGATCAGCACGCGATCGGGATCGTGGCCGCCGTCCGCGGGCGTGATGTCGAGCACCCGGACGCCCGCGATGGTCGCCGGCGTGATCGTGACCGAGAAGCGGGCGCGCAAGCGGTCGACCGCGGGCTGCGTCAGCGCGTTGAACCGGGCGCGACGCTCGGCGATGTCGGTGATGTGGCTGGTGTCGATGGGCGGCACGGTGGGCCGCCGGCGCTGCGCCGCCGCCGCTTCCGGGCTGACGAGGCCGGAGACGGGCAGCACGAAAGCGGGCACGCGCACGTCGCCATTCGGCTCGAACTGCGGCCTGGCGTCTTCCATGTCCCTCTCCTTCGGGTTGCCGGTGGTGCCGGCGCAAGAGACTGGTTGCCGCATCTGCGTGCAGCTTCGCAAGCCGCCGCCTCCTCCTTTGAGGGAGGAGGTCGGGAGGTGGGTGTGCCCACGCCTGCGTGGACGCGCCGCCGCCGGCGTCGCTCCCCACCCCGGCTTCCCTCCCCGCCGGGGAGGGAAGCTCGCATTGGCTCAGCCCTTGCTCGGCAGTTCCGCGACAGCGGTGCCGAAAGCCGAGAGCTCGTTGCGATGGGTCGTCGCCTTCTGCTCGATCTCGACGTACTTCTTGCCGTTCTCCTCGAACTTGCGGATGACCTCGCCGGTGATCACGATGGCGTCGCCGTCGGGATTGTGGCGGCGGATCTGGCAGCTCGACTTGTGGAGGAAGCCGTCATCGCCGATCCAGTCGGTGATGTGGTGCGTCAGCCACGAGGTGCGCTCCGGACCGTAGTCGTAGGCGCCCGGCGCGCCGACTTCCAGAGCGAACTCTTCGTCCCAGTGCACGCGCTCGGGGCAGTCCGGCACGTTGAAGCGGTTGCGGATGCCCAGGCCCGGGTGCGCCTTCTGCATCTTGTACGCCAGGCGGTTGGCGCGGATATAGAGGCCGCCCCAACCCTGTGCATAGGCGATGAAGCCGGTGACGGTCATCGGGCCCTTCATCATCGGCGGCAGCTTGTCGCCGACGTTCACGTCCTCGAAGTAACGCGGGGTCGCGCCACGGATCTCTTCGCGGTCGTAGATGTCGTAGAACTCGTCGAGCTGCTCCTGGGTGAAGGGCTCAACGCGGCCACGCGCTTCGGTGTACTTCGTGCCACGCTCACGCGCTTCGTCACGGTCGGTGCGGAACACCCACGAGTCCGCGCCGGCGAGGTGATCGCCGTTCTGGTTGTAGAAGTCGACGTGGTAGATCTGCTGGAACGAGCGGCCGGCGAACTTGGTCTGGTGCTCGACCAGGTCCTTGAGGTACGCCTCGGTGCGGATGGTGTCGTTGCGCAGGACCGGCTGGTGCCAGGTCCAGTCGGCGCCCGCCCACATCGCGTGCACGCCGGCGAGGCCGCCGCAGTAGCCCGAGACGATGCGGCTGGTGCTGAACAGGAACGAGGGCAGCGCCACGATCGTGCCGTACTTGGTGTTCTTGGCGTACTCGGGATCGCACCACAGTGGGTTATCGTCGCCGATGCCATGCGCGTAGTGGCGGATCGCGTCGCGGCTGGCTTCGTAGTTCCACGGCTCGACCGTGTTCTCGATCTTGACGCCAATGCGGGCGCGCAGATCGTCGAGGCCTTGCTCGGTGATCTTGGGGAACTTGTTCTTGGGGGCGTCTGCTTCTGCCATTTCGATCGTACTCCTGTGTTCTCGTTTCTACCGTCGCCCCGGACTCGATCCGGGGTGCCGCTTGTTCTTGTCCTCGTCCGCCGGAAGAAGCGGGATCCCGGATCAAGTCCGGGATGACGAGGTTGCTAGGTTGACCAGGCCGTGGCCGCCTCCGCCGCCTTTGCGGCCTCACGGTCGCGCAGCATCTTGCGGTGGACCTTGCCGGCCGGGTTCTTGGGCAGTTCGTCGACGAACTCGACGATGCGAGGGAATTCGTGCTGGGCCAGCCGCTCGCGGGTGAAGTCCTGCAGCTCCTTCACCAGTGCATCGCTGCCCGCGCAATTGGCGACGACGAAAGCCTTGACCACCTGGCCGCGCTGTTCGTCGGGAACGCCGATCACGCCGCACTCCATGACGTTGTCGTGGCGCAGCATGGTGTTCTCGATCTCGACCGCGGACATCGTCCAGCCGGCCGAGATGATCACGTCGTCGGCGCGGCCGCAGTGATAGAAATAGCCGTCCTCGTCGGTCTTCGCGCGGTCCTTGGTGGTCATCCACCCGCCGCCACGCCAGAGCATCAGCTCGCCGATTTCACCCGGATCGGTAATCGAGCCGTCCAGCCGATGCACTTCGAGCTTCTGCCCCGGGATGGGCTTGCCGAGCGAGCCAGGCTTGACCACGAAGTCCTCGGCGCCCGGGTAGTTCACCAGCACCACGCCGATCTCGGTCGTGCCGTACATCGAGCAGGCGGGGACCTTGAAGGTCTCGTCGATCCAATCCAGCGTGGCCGGGTCGATGGGCTCTCCGGTGAACGACAGCTTCTTGAAGTGGAACTGGAAGTCGCCGCCCTTCCCGCTGTTCTTCATCATGCGGTAGTGGGTGGCGGCCGCGCTCATGTTGGTGATCTTGAAATCGTCGAGCGCCTTCATCAGCCGCACCGGATCGAAGCGGCCCGCAAAGGTGCCGGTTGTCACGCCCATCGCCAGCGGCGCGAGCGTGCCGTGCCACAAGCCGTGGCCCCAGGCGGGCGATGACGGGCAGAAGAACTCGTCGCCCGGGCGAATGCCGGTGCCATAGAGCGCCGCGAACATCAGCGTCACCAGCGTGCGGTGTGAGTGCTTGACCGCCTCGGGCAGCTCGCGCGTGGTGCCGCTGGTGTACTGGAAGACGGCCATGTCGTTGGCCTTGGTCTTCGGCGTGTAGGTGGTCGGCAGATCGGAGAGCGAGGCGAGGAACGCGTCGTCGGCGACGATCACGCGCGGCCCTTCGACCGAACGCGCCAGCTCCGCCTTCTCGGCATTGGTGATCAGGATCGTGGGATTGCAGTCCCCCACGCGCAGCCGCAGGGCATCGGGACCGAACAGCGTGAACAGCGGGACCGAGATCGCGCCGGTCTGCATCGCCCCGAACAGGCAGACGTAAAAGGGCAGCGACGGCTCCAGCATAAAGGCGATCCGCTCGCCCGGCTGCACGCCTTCCTTGTCGAGCCAGTGCGCGAACTGCGCAGCGCCGGCGCTGATCGTGTCGAAGCTGAGGATGGCGTCGGAGCCGTCCGCGTTCGCCAGCCGCACCGCTGCCCGGCCGGAGCCGTCGGCATGGCGGGTTATGCACTCGTGCGCGATGTTCAGGTGCTCACGATCGCCATCGAACAGCTCCCACAACCCTGCGGAACTCGCGTGGAGCTGGGCATCGGCATAGCTGGTGTAGTCGGTGAGCCTGGTCATCGATCAATCCCGGATCGGCACGGATCCGCCCGTGCCTGTTCTTGCTTGACCTTCTCTGCCACTGCTGCTTGTTGTTGTAAATATCGAATGCTATTCAACATATTGAACGATGATCGCTGAACTCGCTCCCGAAACGAAGACCAGCAAGGCCCCGGCGATCGCCCGCGCGGCTGCGATCCTGCGTCTGTTGGGCAAGCGGGGAACACCGATGGGTGTGCAGGCGATCGCGCGCGAATTGGGCCTGGTTCCCAGCACCTGCCTCTACGTCTTGCGCGCTCTTGCCGAGGAAGAGCTGGTCGCCTTCGATGCCGATACCAAGCGCTATGCGCTGGACGCGGGCGTGCTTACGCTGGCGCGTCACTGGCTGCGGCACGATGCCTTTCACGAGCTCGCCCAGCCCGTGCTCGATCGCATTGCGCGCGAGTTCGGGCTGACGACGCTTGGCGCACAGCTCTTCGGCCTCGACCACATCATCGTGACGGCGATGTCGCAGTCGGGCGCCACCTTCCAGCTCTCGACTCAGGTCGGCAGCCGCTTCCCGGCACTGGTATCGGCGACCGGGCGCTGCATCGCCGCCTTCGGCGGCTGGAGCGATGCGCAATTGAAACCACGCTTCGATCGGCTGCGCTGGGACGAGGCCCCCACGTGGGAAACCTGGAAGGGCCAGGTCGAAGAGGCACGCACCAGCGGCGTCGCCGTCGACGCCGGGCACTACATCGCGGGCGTGACCGTCGTCGCCGCGCCGGTGTGGAAGCAGGAAGGTCGGCCCAGCCATGCGCTGGTGGCGATCGGCATCGGCAGCGCCATTCGCGAGGACCTGCCCCGCATCAAGGCCGCCCTGCTGGGCGCATCGCGCAGCTTGAGCGAGCAGCTCTCGGCATGACTTGCGCAGAGCCCGTCTTTTCGCATTCCGTCGCGGCGGCTCGCCCGCTAGACACCCCAACTAAACGCCAGGAGAGAGATGCATGAGCGCGCCAGTGCTCCCCACCAAGCTCGACCTCGCCAGCCCCGAAGCCAAGGCACGTGACCAGCACAATCGCGTCCTTGCCGCGGAGCTGCGCGGACGCGTCGCGCATGCCGCGCTGGGCGGCGACGAGCGCTCGCGCGCAAGGCACGTCTCGCGCGGCAAGCTGCTGCCCCGGGATCGCGTGGAACGGCTGCTCGACCCGGGCTCACCGTTCCTCGAAATCGGGCAGCTGGCAGCCAACGGCCTCTACAACGACGAGGTTCCCGGTGCCGGCATCATCACCGGCATTGGCCGCGTTTCGGGCCGCCAGTGCATGGTCTTCGCCAACGACGCGACGGTGAAGGGGGGCACCTACTTCCCGCTGACGGTGAAGAAGCACATCCGCGCGCAGGAAATCGCTGAGGCCAACCGCCTGCCCTGCGTCTACCTCGTCGACAGCGGCGGCGCCAACTTGCCCAACCAGGCCGAAGTCTTCCCCGACCGCGACCATTTCGGTCGGTTCTTCTTCAACCAGGCGAACATGAGCGCCAAGGGCATCCCGCAGATCGCCAGCGTCATGGGCAGCTGCACCGCCGGCGGCGCATACGTTCCCGCGATGAGCGACGAGAGCGTCATCGTGAAGGAGCAGGGCACGATCTTCCTCGCCGGACCGCCGCTGGTGCAAGCCGCGACGGGCGAGGTGATCAGCGCCGAGGACCTGGGCGGCGGAGAGCTGCACTCCCGCAAGTCCGGGGTCACCGATCACCTCGCCGACAGCGACGAGCATGCGCTGACGATCGTGCGCGACATCGTCAGCCACCTGGGCCCTGCGCACCAGCATGGCCTCGACCTCAAGGAGCCGCGCCCGCCCAAATACGACGCGCAAGAGCTGTACGCGATCGTGCCCGAGGACGTGCGCGCACCCTACGACGTGCACGAGGTGATCGCCCGCATCGTCGACGGATCGGAGTTCCACGAGTTCAAGGCGCTCTACGGCACCACGCTCGTCTGCGGCTTCGCGCATATCTGGGGGATGCCGGTGGCGATCCTGGCCAACAACGGCGTGCTCTTCTCCGAGAGCGCGCAAAAGGGCGCGCACTTCATCGAGCTGGCCTGCCAGCGCCAGATCCCGTTGCTGTTCCTCCAGAACATCTCCGGCTTCATGGTCGGCGGCAAGTACGAGGCGGAAGGCATCGCCAAGCACGGCGCCAAGCTCGTGACCGCGGTGGCGACGGCGCAAGTGCCCAAGCTGACGGTGCTTATCGGCGGATCGTTCGGCGCGGGCAACTATGGCATGTGCGGCAGGGCCTACGACCCGCGCTTCCTGTTCACCTGGCCCAACGCGCGCATCAGCGTGATGGGCGGCGAGCAAGCCGCGTCGGTGCTGGCGACCGTCCACCGCGACGCCGCCAAGTGGACACCGGAGGAAGCCGAAGCCTTCAAGGCCCCGATCCGCCAGATGTACGAGGACGAGGGCAACCCCTACTACGCCACCGCCCGCCTGTGGGACGACGGCGTGATCGACCCCGTGCAAACCCGCGACGTGCTGGGCCTGGCGCTGTTGGCCTGCCTCGAAGCCCCGATCCCGGAGGCACCCCGCTTCGGGGTGTTCCGGATGTGATGGGGTCAGTCGCCCAGATCCTCCCCGAATCGGGGAGGGGGACCATCCGCAGGATGGTGGAGGGGCACCCGCGCATTCTCCCGGCGTCGCCGCACCCGCTGCCCGCAAACCTCGACAATCCGCACGACGACCGAACCAATGTCAGCGAAGACCGCCTTGGCAGGCACTCGCAAAGTCGCCACACCTTGCGAGCGCAGGAATGCCGATCGACTTGCATCGCGCTTGGCCGCCGGCGCACTGTCATGCGCGGCGCCGTCGATCTCGATCGCAAGCTTGGCCGCTGCGCAGTAGAAATCGACCACGTACACCCCCGCTGGATGCTGCGCCCTGAACTTCAATTCGCCCGGCCGTTTGCGCAGTTCCTTCCAGAGCAGCACCTCGGGCAGCGACATTTCGCTGCGCAGCATCCTCGCGCGCTTGATCGTGTCTCGCGGTCCAGTGATCATCGCCTGTGCCCCTCCACCATCGCTGCGCGATGGTCCCCCTCCCCGTATCGGGGAGGATCAGGAGACCTCTTATGATCAAATCCCTCCTCATCGCCAATCGGGGCGAGATCGCCTGCCGGGTCATCCGCACCGCCCGCAAGCTCGGCATCCGCACCATCGCGGTCTATTCCGACGCCGATGCACAGGCGCTCCACGTGCGCGAAGCGGACGAGGCCGTGCACATCGGCCCCTCGGCGGCGCGCGAGAGCTACCTTGTAGGCGAGCGCATCCTCGCCGCCGCAGCCCAGACCGGCGCCGAGGCCATCCACCCAGGCTACGGCTTCCTGTCCGAGAACTCCGCCTTTGCGCAGAGCGTCATCGACGCGGGGCTCGTCTGGGTCGGCCCCAACCCGGCCTCGATCGACGCCATGGGCCTTAAGGACGCGGCCAAGAAGCTGATGGCCCAAGCAGGCGTACCCGTCACACCCGGCTACATGGGCGAGAACCAGGACCCCGACCACCTTGCCGCCGAAGCCGCGAAGATCGGCTACCCCGTGCTCATCAAGGCGGTCGCGGGCGGTGGCGGCAAGGGCATGCGGCTGGTCGAAAACCCCGATGCCTTCACCGACGCGCTCGCCTCGTGCCAGCGCGAGGCGGCGGCCTCGTTCGGCAACGACCATGTGCTGATCGAGAAGTACATTCTCTCGCCCCGCCATATCGAGGTCCAGGTGTTCGGCGACAAGCACGGCAACGTCGTCCACTTGTTCGAGCGCGACTGTTCGCTCCAGCGCCGCCACCAGAAGGTGATCGAGGAGGCCCCCGCCCCCGGCATGGACGCCGCCACGCGCGCCGAACTGTGCGCCTCCGCCGTGCGCGCGGCCAAGGCCGTGGACTACGTCGGTGCGGGCACGATCGAGTTCATCGCCGACGGTTCGGAAGGCCTGCGCGCCGACCGCATCTGGTTCATGGAGATGAACACCCGTCTTCAGGTCGAGCACCCGGTGACCGAGGAGATCACCGGCGTCGACCTCGTCGAATGGCAGCTGCGCGTTGCCAGCGGCGAGCCGATCCCGGTTAGCCAGGACGACCTGGGCATCGATGGCTGGGCGATGGAGGCGCGCCTCTATGCCGAGGACCCGGCCAAGGGCTTCCTGCCCTCGATCGGCAAGCTGGAACTGCTGCAGTTCGGCGAAAGCGAAGGTGGCCGCATCGACACCGGGGTTTACGAAGGCGCCGAAGTCTCGCCGTTCTACGACCCGATGATCGCCAAGGTGATCGCGTGGGGGCAGGATCGCGAAGAAGCACGCGAGCGGCTGTCCGACATGCTGAGCGACAGCGCGGTGTGGCCGGTGAAGACCAACGCCTCGTTCCTGGTCAAGGCGCTGGAGCACCCCGACTTCGTCGCCGGCACCGTCGACACCGGCCTCATCGGCCGCGACGGCGAGGCGATGGCGCAAGTGCCGCAGCCCTCGACCGAAATGCTCGAGGCTGCCGCAGCTGCCTTGGTGCCGGCTTACGGCACGCCGGGCTTGCGGCTGAACGCCGCGCCGGTGCGCAAGGCCTGGTTCCTGCTCGACGGGCAGGAGATCGAGATCGCCATCGGCGAGGGTAGCGACGACCCAGCCGAGTCCGTGCTGGTGACCGAGCAAGGCCAGGCCTGGCAGCTCACCCCCTGGCGCCGCGAGGGCGTACACGGCGCCGCCGCCGGCTCGGGCGCGATCCTGGCGCCGATGCCGGGCAAGGTTATCGCCGTCGAGGTCGAAGCCGGGCAGACCGTGATCGCCGGGCAGAAGCTGCTCACGCTCGAGGCGATGAAGATGGAGCATACGCTCACCGCGCCGTTCGACGGGGTGGTGGCCGAACTCAACGCCGCGGCCGGGCAACAAGTGCAGGTCGAGGCCCTGCTGGCCCGCATTGAGGAAGCGGCGAAGGAACCCGCGTGAGCACTTCGCGCGAAAAGGAGCGGCACGCCGAGATCGTCGACTGGGTGGTCGAGAGCATGGAGGATGCCGGCACCGTCACTTCGCGCGCGATGATGGGCGGGCAGACGCTCTACTGCGACGGCGTGGTCTTCGCGATCGTCGCCGATGGCCAGCTGTGGTTCAAGGCCGATGCGCAGACCGATCACGAGTGGGATGCGGCCGGGCGCGAGAAGTTCACCTACGACCGCGACGGCAAGCCGGCCACGATGAACTACCGCCTCGCGCCCGACGATTGCTACGACTACCCCGAGGAACTGCGGCGCTGGGCCGAACTGGGCCTGGTCGCCGGCCGCCACGCGGCGGCCAAGAAGAAGCCGAAAAAGGAAAGCTGACGATGCCGGGCAAGTTCTTCGACGAGTGGCAGCTGGGCGAGCGGATCACCCACCAGCCCAGCCGCACCGTGACCGAAACCGACAACCTGCTGTTCAGCGCGATGACGCACAACATGCAGCCGCTCCACCTCGATGCCGAGGCCGCCAAGGCGAGCGAGTTCGGGCAGATCCTGGTGAACTCCACCTTCACCTTCAGCCTGGCGGTCGGCCTGTCGATCGCCGACACCACCGTCGGCACGCTGGTGGCGAACCTGGGATTCGACAAGGTCGTCACTCCCAAGCCGACCTTCATCGGCGACACCCTCACTTGCCACAGCGAAGTGGTCGAGATGCGCGAGAGCAAGTCGCGACCGAGCCAGGGGATCGTGGTCTTCAAGCACGAACTGACCAACCAGCGCGGCGAGACGGCGCTGTCGATGCTGCGCACCGTGCTGCTGAAGAAGCGGGAGGGGTAGAAGCGTCTCTCTCACACCAATAACCCGTCACGCCCGCGAAAGCGGGGATCCATCTCACGACGTCGCGTACATGGAACGACCTGGAGATGGATTCCCGCGTTCGCGGGAATGACGAAGTGTGAGGTGACCGCCTAGCCCAGCCGCGGATCCACCAGCGTCCTTACCGGCGCAGTCGGACCCGAGAGGTTGGCCACGGCATCCGCCACCTCGCCCAGCCCGATCCGGCCGCCCAGCCATGGCGTCACATCGATCCGCCCGTCGGCGATGGCACGCAGCGCCAGGTCCATGTCCTGCGGCTCCTCGCCGCCGGCGAACTGGATGTTGAGGCGCTTGTTCTGCGCGGCGAAGACGTAGAGGCTTTCGGCCTCCATGCAGTAGCCGCCCATGACGATCCGCCCGTCGAACGGCGCCGCCTCGACGATCCGCTGCAGCATGCCGGGCTGTCCGACGCACTCGTAGATCAGGTTCACGCGGCGGCCGTCGAACGCCGGCAGCGGTGCGTAGGGATCGCCTTCCCGCGGATCGATCGCGATGTGCGCGCCGGCCGCGATGGCCAGATCACGCCGTGCGGGATGGAAGTCCGCGGCGACGATCGGGCCCACGCCTATCAGCTTCAGACCGGCGATCACACCCAGCCCGATCGCCCCGCAGCCGAGCACCAGCGCGGCATCGCCCTTGTCCGGGCGGCCGCGGCGGGCATGCTCCAGCCCGACTGCAAGCGGCTCGACAAGCGCGGCGTAGTCGTCGGGCAGCGCGTCGGGCACTTCGATCAGAAAGTCCTCGTCCAGCAGCATGAGCTCGCCGAAACCGCCCGGGCACTGGTGACTATAGCCGACCACCGCATGGCTGCCGCCCTGGCGCATGATCGGCACCGAGACGACACGGCGCCCCGGCCGCACGCTGCGCCGGCTGCCGGGCCCGTAATCCAGCACTTCGCCGACGTACTCGTGCCCCGGCACGAAGGGCCGCGCGAAGTCGAGCGCGGCATAAGGCCCGCCCAGCTTGCGCGACAGTGCGATCAGATTGTGCCCGCCGCTGAGGAAATGCTGGTCGGAGGCGCACAAGCCGCAGACATGCGTGCGCACCAGGGCCTGTCCCCTGCCGGGCGTCGGGTCGGCCAGTTCGCCGACGCCGACCTGGCCATTGGCGATAAAGGCGGCCTTCACGCGGCGACCTTCGCCGCCATAACGTCTCGCAGAGCGGGCATCGTCTTTTCCAGCAGGTGCAGCGACTTCCAGCCTTCCTCGGGCGAGAGGCCGCCGAGCAGCGGCTGGAACCCAATGTTGGGCCCGTCCGGCAGGGACGCGACGCGCTCCAGCAGCTGGTCGGGCGTCATCGCGGAGAACATGCCCGCCTGGCGCAGCACCGCGGGATCGGTGAGGCCCTTGAACGGCGAGTTGGAACCGTCGCCCTCATGCGCCGCCCATTTGGCGTACTCGGTGATGACGTGGACGGCGTGGGGCGCGATCGCCTCCCAGCCGGCATCCGGATCCTCGCACAAGTGCACCGCCAGCGGCATGCCCTGCACCAAACGAAAATAGGTGCGCGGGGCATGCCCCAACCGCTCACACTCTTCGAGGTAGAGGTCGACCAGTTCGCCCTTCATCGGGCCGAAGCCGACGCCGTGCCGCGCCGCGCGCTTGGCCGAAGCGGCAACACCGCCGCCGACCAGGATGATGTCGCGCGCGTCCTGCACCGGCCGCGGGCGAACGAAGATGGGACGACCATCCGCCTCGAAGCGCTCACCGTCCAGCGCGCGCAGGATCAGTTCGATGCCTTCGTCCATCAGCCGCGCGCGGTCCTTCAGGGACTTGCGGAACATCGCGAATTCGAGCGGTACGTAGCCGGCGCCGAAAATCACGTAGAGCCGGCCGTTGGACATGTTGTCCAGCACGGCGATGTGCTCGGCCAGTTCCAGCGGATCGTGCAACGGCAGGATTACCGCGCCCAGGATGAAGCGGATGCGCTGGGTCACCGCCGCCATGCCGCCCGCCAGCGTGAATGGCTGCGGCAGGTAGCCGTCGTCCGAGCCGTGGTGCTGCATCAGCCCGATCTGGTCGGCGCCGATCCGGTCGACGAAGGCGGCCATGTCGATCGCGGCGCGATAGAGCTGCGGCGTCGGCGTCGCCCAATCGGGGCTGCGCATATCGAACGAAACGGTGATCTTGCTGGCGGTCATGCGGAATTTCCCAGGTTGGCGTAGGAGGGATCGCTGCGGTCGCGCCGCGGCCACTGGTGATCGTGCAAGGGGCGGACGTCGCTCATCGAATCGAAATCGATCACGCTGTTGCGATGGTCGATGCGCCAGATGCCGTCGCGCCGCGACCAGGTGTCGCAGTACCGGGCCCAGACCTGGATCTGGAACGGACGCCCCTCACGCTCTCCACGAAGCGCCGCCATGACGTAGGCCTCGCTGCCGGCGCGATCGCCGTCCAACTCGATCAGCACGTTGGTGACCTGGTGCGAGTGCGCGGCGAGCTTCAGGTGTGCGTCGCAGATCCAGTCGATCGCGCCGCGCCCCGGACCCTTGTAGGCAGTCGGGCCGTAATCGGCCGTCGCGTCCTCATGGAACACCGAATGGCCGAGCGGCACGTCCAACCGGTCGACCGCGCGGCAGTAGCGATAGATCTGCTCGGTGATCGCCAGCTTGTCGGCGAGTTCCTGCATGATATCGGCCATCGGCGTCATCCTTTCGCGGCATAGGCGGCGGACATCGCCGCGACGGCGCGGATCCGCTCGCGCCGCTGGGCCGCGGAACTGGGGCCCATGACCGCTTCGTCGTCCGCCTCACCCCAATTGCAGACCGGGCCATGCGGCAGCCGCTCCAGACCCAGCCGGGCGACATCGTCGGGGTGCGCCAGGTCGTCCGGAATCGCCATGCCGCGCGCTTCCATCAGCTCGCGATGCGCTGGCGTGTCGGTGCGGCCGATCACGTAACTGAGCACGTCGACGCCGTGGGATTCCAGCTCTGCCCAGAGCGCCTCGCACAGCACGAGGTCGAAGGCCTTGCTGGCGGCGTAGACGCCGATGCCGGGCAGGCCGGCATAGCACGCGCCCGAGCCGACCACGATCAGCCCGCCGCGCCCGCGCTCCCGCATCGGCATGGCGAAGGCGTGAAGCGCCCGCATGGTGGTCATGACATTGCGGTTCGCCAGCGCGTCCCAGTTTGCGATGGCATTGTCGAGGAACATCGAGCCGTTCGAATCGGCCCCGGCGTTGAGGATCAGCAGGCCCACTTCGCGCGGTCCGACAGCGGCCAGCAGGTGTGCCGTGGCATCGTCGCGGGACAGGTCGATCGTGGCGGTGACGACATCCACGCCGTGGTCGGAGCGCAGCACCTGCGCCAGCGTTTCGAGCGGCGCCGCGCGCCTGGCGACCAGGATCAGGTTGAGGCCCATCTCGGCAAGCAGGCGTGCAAAGCTGGCGCCGGTGCCTTCCGAGGCGCCAGCGATCAGAGCCCAAGGGCCATACCGGCTTGCGAACTGCGCCGCTTCCATCGAATGCTCTCTCCCGAATGGTCGCCAGATTCTTCGCTGGCTTCTCCCACTAAAATTCACTAAATTCCGAATATGTCAAACATGAACTTGTCGGCGGAGGACGAACGTTTCCTGGACGATATCGCACTGCTCATGGCGCCATGGGGTTGGGCAAGGCCGGTGGGGCGCATCTACGCCTACCTGCTGCTGCGCGCCGGTCCGGCTACGCTGGACGAGATCGCCGCCGACCTCGGCATGAGCAAGAGCAACGCCAGCGTCGCCGCGCGCACGCTGGAACATTGCGGAAATGCGCGCCGCCACAGCGAGCCTGGGAGCAAGCGCATCTACTATGCCGTTCCCGATAGCCACGGCGGCTCGTTCATCGAGCGTGCGGCGCTGCTCGGGCGGCTGGAGACCCTGTTCGAACGTCAGACCGAGCGCGACCTGCCGGCCCCCGTGATGGCGCGCTTCGATACGCTCGCCGCCTTTTACGCCCGCATGCGCGAAGCAATGGAAGGCGTGATCGAGGGCGAAGAGCGCGCCCGCCAGGCATCGGAGCGCCAGGCAGGCTAGTTCCCGGCACCGATGCACAGCCTGGCCGCGAACTGTCGATCCGGGTGGACGTGACCTAAGTCGGCTCCTGCAAATCCCGCGCCAGCGCCGGCACGTCCGCAAGCGCGCGCAAGGCATCGTTCAAGTGCGTGCAGCCCGCCGGGCCACGCAGCAGCGCCAGGACCTCGCCGCGGATCTCGTCGAGGCGCTTGCCGAGCAGCCGCTGCGTATTGTGCACCGCGCCCGGGCACTCGGAAAACGGCAGGATGCGCGCCTCGGGCTCCAGCGTCAGGATCTCCAGCGTCTCGGCATCGCAGGTCGCGCGCAGCAGGTACTCGTGGATGGCGACGCGGCCGCCTTCGCGCAGCTTGGCGCTGTCCTGGAACATGGAGTCGATGCGCAAGGCGCCGCCGCCGGCATCGTGGGTGACGTCGATGCGGCGCGCGCGGCGAAAGCCCGGTCCATCCCCGTCGTGGAAGGCATGCCAGCCGCTCGGGTCCGCCGGGTTGACGAGCTCGCCGGCATCGGCATCGGCGACGCTGTGCGGTGGGCCTTCGCGCCGGACGCCGCTGTTGCCCTCCTGCAGGCCCCAGCAGACGTCGATGCGGCTTTCCATCATCCGGTCCATCTCCTCGCCACCCATCCGCGCGCGCAGCGTTTCGGCCCAGTCGGGATACCACTGCGACCAGGCGAAGGCGGAAACCAGCGACGTGCCCGAGATGTCGTCGAGCGCGAGGTAGAGCGGGTCGCCCTGCGCGATCAGCTCGGGGCAGCGCTCACGCAGGACCATGCGCAAGTGGCCGCCGCCCCGCTCGCCCACCAGCGTGGCGACGCTCGCCCGCGACGGGTCGGCCGCGATCTCGGTGATCGTCTTGTCCTCGGTCATGTGCAGCCGGAAGCCACCCTCTGCCAGCACCTCGCACCGACCACTCGAATCGGTGCGGACGTCGCGGGCGCGACCGAGCATCAGCCTCGGCGCCTCCGGGCCATCGGGCCAGGCCACGTCGATGCTCGAGGTGCGCCGCAGCGAGTTCGAGGGGCGCACGGGGGCCGGATTGGCCGTGGCACGCGGAGGGCGGGGAAGATCGGAAAGCGCCATGCAAGTCACAGTGGATGGCGGGGGGCGGCGTGGCAAGCCGGGCAGCGCCGTATCGCCGAGGCGGGGCAGACGGACAACTCCTCCGCGTGTCGGCGCGTCCTATGTGCCCCCCCAGCCCACGAAGCGCAGCGAGCCGATTGGCGCGCCGGGCCAGACTGCCTATATCCGACCCATGGCATCAGCACCCGATCCCCGCTCGCTCCTCTACCGCGCCGGCCAGCTCACGCCCGACGAAGCGCAAAGGCTCGCCGCAGAGACGCTCAAGTCCTGCGATGACGGCGAGCTCTACCTCCAGTTCATCGCGTCCGAGGCGTTCGGCTTCGACGACGGCCGGCTCAAGACGTGCGACTACTCGCGCGACGCGGGCTTCGGCCTGCGCGGGGTGTCGGGCGAGATGACCGGCTTTGCCCATGCCAACGACATCAGCGCCGCCGCGATCCGCCGCGCGGGCGAGACGCTCAAGCTGCTCGATCCGGCGAGCGGCAAGCGTTCCGCCCCGCCCAAGGCGACCAACCGCCACCTCTATACCGACGCATCACCGCTCGACCTCGTGCCCTTTGCCGAGAAGGTAAAGCTGCTCGAGATGGTGGACGCCGCCGCCCGCGCCCGCGATCCGCGCGTGGCGCAAGTCTCGTGCTCGCTGACCGGCAGCTGGTCGGTGGTGGAGATCGTCCGCCCCGATGGCTTCGTCGCCACCGACGTGCGCCCGCTGGTGCGCTTCAACGTCTCGATCTTCGCCGAGAGCAATGGCCGGCGCGAGACCGGATCGTTCGGCATGGGCGGTCGCTGGCTCTACGACGACCTGTTCGATCCGGCCAACTGGAACCGCGGCATCGACATCGCCCTCAACCAGGCGCTGGTGAACCTCGAAAGCGTCGATGCGCCCGCCGGCGAGATGACGGTGCTTTGCGGCCCGGGCTGGCCCGGCGTGCTGCTGCACGAGGCAGTGGGCCATGGGCTGGAAGGCGACTTCAACCGCAAGGGCACCAGCGCCTTTGCCGGCCGCATCGGCGAGCGCGTGGCAGCATCCGGAGTCACCGTGGTCGACGATGGCTCCATCGCCAATCGCCGCGGCTCGCTCTCGATCGACGACGAGGGCACGCCGACTCAGGAGAACGTGCTGATCGAGGATGGCATCCTCAAGGGCTACATGCAGGACCGCCTGAACGCGCGGCTGATGGGCGTGCCCGCCACCGGCAACGGCCGGCGCGAGAGCTATGCCCATGTGCCGATGCCGCGCATGACCAACACCTTCATGCGTGGCGGCAACGACGATCCGGCCGAACTTCTGTCGCGCATCAAGAACGGCATCTACGCCAAGAGCTTTGGCGGCGGACAGGTAGACATCGTCTCGGGCAAGTTCGTGTTCAGCTGCACCGAAGCCTACAAGGTCGAGAACGGCAAGCTGGGAGCCCCGATCAAGGGCGCGACGCTGATTGGCGACGGACCTTCGGTGCTCACCCGCGTCACCGGCATCGGTAACGACATGGCGCTCGACGAGGGCGTGGGCGTGTGCGGCAAGGGCGGGCAGAGCGTGCCTGCGGGCGTCGGCCAGCCGACGCTCCTGATCGAAGGGCTGACCGTGGGCGGCACAGCTTGATCGTTCGGGGCTTGATCCAGGGCGACTTGCGGATCCATGGCGGGTGACGTGACGTTACTTCGTCAAGCGCCGGTTCAGCACGGATGTGGCATGGATAGCGCAAGAACGCAGGACGAGGTCACCATGAAGAAGAGCATTACCGCGGCGATCACGATGGCCGTTGCTGCCACAGCGCTGCTCGCAACTCCCACCATGGCCGCCAAGCCCAAGCTGACAGGCGAGGCAAAGCTCGCTCGGATGCTGGAGGGTCGCCAGCCCGGCAAGCCGGTCAACTGCCTGCCGCTCGGCTCGGCACAGGAATCGCGGATCATCGACAAGACCGCGATCGTCTACCGCTTCGGCAACACGCTCTACGTCAACCGCCCGACCAACGCCGATGCGCTTGACGACGATGACATCATGGTGACCTCGACCTCGCAGAGTTCGCTCTGCCGGCTCGACACCGTGCAACTGCACGATCGCACCAGCCGCTTCTACAGCGGTTTCGTAGGCCTGCAGGACTTCGTCCCGTACAAGAAGGTCGCGTCGGCACGCTAAGGCAGTCGCCGCCGGGTTGCCGGCGGCGTACCTGCGTACTTTGCAAACAGGCTCCACGGCGATAGGATTGTCAGCGTTGGTGCGGCGGCGTTCTCCTGCGTAGGTCCAAGATCCACGTGGAGAATGCGATGGTTTCGAACCGCGGATTTCAGTCGACCGGCACCAGAACCCGCCTGCGCCTGATCGAAGCGGCTGCCGAAATCCTCGCCGACGAAGGCTATGTCGCGTTCACCGCGCGTCGCATCGCCGCCCGCGCCGAACTCAAGCCGCAGTTGGTGCACTACTACTTCCGGTCCATGGAAGAACTGGTGGTGACCGTATTCCACCGCTCCTCAGCCATCTACTTCCGCCTGCACGACGAGGCGCTGAGCACACCGCGTCCCTTGCATGCACTCTGGGACCTCAACGCCAACCTGCCCGAGGCCAGCCGGATGCTCGAGTTCGTGGCGCTTGCGAAGCAGTACCCGCTCCTGCGCGAAGAGATGCGCAAGAGCGGCGAGAGCTTCCGCGACCTGCAGATCGAGGCGATCGAACGCGCATATGCCAAACGCGGCATCACCGATCCGCAGATCAGCGCACCGGCCCTGGCAATGCTGATGTCCGCGACCGCGCGCGCGATGGTGCTGGAAAGCCAGGTCGGCATGAACAAGGCGCATGACGACACCGTCGAACTGGTCCGGACTTTTCTCTCCAGCCTGGAAGGCTGAGGATCTCGCCTGAGGGCGTCCTCCGGCACCTAGCTTGCGACAAGCGTCAAGACGCCATGCTTGACCGTTTCTCCATTCCGACTAAGACAGCGTCAAAATAACGAGCCGAAACGATGCGCCCGCATGCCGCTCCACGGCACGGCAGACGCGCGTCCGAACAGGGCACAGGAGGGGAACAGGGTATGAGGTCTTCGAGATCGAGGGTACGCGTCCATGCGCTGGCCGGGGCCGGCGTCCTGGCCGTGGCGATGCCGACACTGGCATGGGCGCAGCAGGATCCCGCATCGCAGACAAGCTCTTTGGACACCGAAGGGCTGGAGGCGATCGTGGTGACCGCACAGCGCCGCCAGGAAGACGTGCAGGACGTGCCGATCGCCGTCTCGGCGGTCAGCGCCGCCACTCTGGATGAGGCGGGCATCGACGTCAGCCGCGACCTGCCGCAAGTCATCCCCAGCGTGCAGTTCTCCCGCTCGGGCGCGAGCGGTCTGTTCTTCGTGCGCGGCGTCGGCACCACCAATGCAGCGGTGGGCGAGGAAGGCGCGAATGCCTTCTACGTCGACGGCGTGTACCTCGGCGACCTTGCCCAGACGATCAACAACTTCAACAATGTCGAGCGCATCGAGGTCCTGAAAGGGCCGCAAGGCACCCTGTTCGGCCGCAATGCGACTGGCGGTCTGATCCATGTCATCACCCGCGATCCGGGCGACGAGGTGGAGATGCACGGGCAATTCGGATACGCCAACTACCAGACCGTGGATGCCAAGCTCTACCTCGCCACCCCGCTGGTCGAGGACAAGCTAGGCGTCGACCTCGCTGTCACCTACCGCAACCAGGACAAGGGCTGGGGCCGCAACCTGACGCTGAACCGCGAGATCCACACCGAGAATTATTGGGGCGCACGCTCCAAGCTGGTGGCCAAGCCCACCGACACGATCAAGCTGACGCTTGCGGGCGACTACTACAAGAACCGCGACAATCTGGGCGTCGCCTGGAAGATCAAGCCGGGAACGGTCGGTACCGGCGGCTTCCCCGGCGTCGAAGGTCAGGATTCTACTTCGGACCAGATCCCGGTGACCCGCCAGAAGGTCTACGGCACCAGCCTGACCGGCGAGTTCGACCTGGGCTTCGCCACGCTGACCAACGTCGCCGCTTATCGCAAGGCACGCAACGCCAGCGACTTCGACGTCGACGGCGGTCCGCGAAACCTCATCCGCATCACCTTCGTGTCGACCTCGCGGACGATCCAGGAGGAACTGCGCCTGTCCTCCAATGGAACCGGTGCGCTCCAGTGGCAGGCCGGGTTCTTCTATCTCAACTCCAAGGCCAGCAACGATTCGGACTTCACCGGTCTTGCCTTCAGCGGCAGCGGCGTGGCGCGCCAGGAGATCCGCGCCGACCTGAAGACCAACTCCTACGCGGGCTTCGGCGAGCTGACCTGGAAGGTCACGGACACCACGCAGCTGACCGGCGGCTTGCGCTATACCGCCGATCGCCGCGAGTTCGACGGCACCTCCACCAACGTGCTGCTGAACGGCACGCGCCTGCCGCCCGCGACCCAGCCGATCCCGCGCCTGAAATACAACGAGTGGACCTATCGCGTCGCGCTGCGGCAGGATCTGACCGATGGCGTGAACCTGTACGCGTCGGTCAATCGCGGTTTCAAGGCGGGCAGCTACAGCCTGCAGAGCCCGGCCAACGCGCCGTTCCTGCCGCAGACGATCATGGCCTACGAGCTTGGCCTCAAGTCCGAGCTGTTCAACCGCAAGCTGCGCGTGAACCTGGCCGGCTTCCACTACGATATCGACGACTTCCAGGTGCGCTCGGCCGCCGTCGCGACTCCCGGCGCCAACCTGATCCTCAACGCCGCGACGGTAAAGGTCGACGGTGTCGAGATGGAGTTCGAGGCTGCGCCTGCCGACGGCCTGCGCCTGTTCGGGGGCGCGACGTATCTCAAGTCGCGGTTCAGCAAGTTCGGCGGACCGGGCGCAGACTTTCAGGCGCCGATCGTCTATCCCAACCCGGCGTCTTGCCCGGCCGCGCGCTTCGGCACCGAGGACCCTGGACTGCTCGGCCCCGGCCCGCGCACCGGCGGCTTCCTGACGTGCTTCGGCGATGTCTCGGGCAACCGTACGCCCAATTCGCCCAAGTTCGCCGCGAGCCTGGGCGCGAGCTACACGATGCCGGTGGGCGACACCGGCAAGCTGCAGGTCACTGGCCTCTACAGCTACAACGATGGCTACTACTTCGAGCCCGACAACGTCCATCGCCAGGGCAGCTACAGCCTGGTCAATGGCTCGATCGAATACCGACCCACGCAAACCTTTGGGATCGCACTGTGGGGCAAGAACCTGTTCGACAAGGAATACGCCATCCAGGACCTCACCACCGCCACCGGCGTGACCGAGGCGCTGGGCACGCCGCGCACCTACGGCGTGGACCTGAAGTTCGACTTCTGACGGCCGGTGGGCGGGGCACGCGCCCTGCCCTCGCGCGTTTACTGGCAGGCGCCCGATCATTTGCGGTCGGGTGCCTTCCTGTTTGTCGGAGTGAACGCATTTGATCGAGCACAGCGAAAGCCGCATGCGACGGATCGGGTGCGTGGCGTTGGCAATAGTCTATGGTGCTGCCGGCGTGATTCACCTCGTCCGGCCAGCGCCCTTCGCTGCGATCACGCCGGAGTGGGTGCCTTATCCTCATACGGTAGTGGCGCTGACCGGTTTCGCGGAACTGCTGGGCGCAGCCGGGCTGCTGCAGCCTGTGTCGCTTCCGCTGCGCCGCGCGGCAGGCTGGGGCCTGGCGCTCTATGCGCTATGCGTCTGGCCGGCCAACTACCATCACATGCAGCTCGACCTAGCGCGCGCCGATCACGGCCTGGGTCTGGCGTACCACGTGCCCCGAATGCTGGCGCAGCCGCTGATCATCTGGTGGGCACTGTGGGCGAGCGGAGCGGTGGGCAGGAGGTCCGCGTCGTCCCGGACTTGATCCGGGACCGGTTCCAGGAGCGATGATCCTGAATTCGAGCAAGCCGGTTAGCGCGCGACATGGTGAAACCGGCCTGGATCAAGTCCGGGACGACACTGGCGATGAGCATTCCGCATCGCCCCCACTCGAACCCACCTGTAAGAGGTGCCGGGAAAGTTTCCCAGACGCAGTTGGCCTTGCCTGTGCCAGCCGATAAGGGGCGCCATGCTGCATTTCCCTTACCCGCGGACGCATCGCTCTGTCGCGGCGATGCTGTCTTCTGCCATGCTGACGATGGCCGCGACCCCCGCGTTCGCGCAAGCGAGCCCGGAAGCGGGACCACAGCCCGCTAGTCCGATCATCGTCATCGGCCGTGGACTGCCCGACAGTCCGGCCACTCCGGCCTACGACGTGGTCACGCTCGATCGCGGCACGATCGCATCCAGCGCTTCGGGCCGGATCGAGGACGTGCTGACCTCGGTCGCGGGCTTCTCGCAGTTCCGCCGCTCGGACAGCCGCTCGTCCAATCCCTCGAACCAGGGCGCGACGCTGCGCGCGCTGGGCGGCAATGCCTCCAGCCGGGCGCTGGTGCTGCTCGACGGCGTGCCGGTCGCCAACCCGTTCTTCGGCTACATCCCGTTCAGCGCGCTCGCACCCGATCGGCTCGGCCGTGTCCGCGTGACGCGCGGCGGCGGCTCGGGCGCGTTCGGCTCGGGCGCGGTCTCGGGCTCGATCGAGCTGGAGAGCGGCGGGCCCGACTCAATCGGCCTGCTCTCCGGCCAGGTGCTGGTAGACCAGCGCGGCGAGACGCAAGCCTCGCTCACCGCCGCGCCGCGTCTGGGCCAGGGCTTTGCCGTCGCATCGGTGCAGTGGGATCGTGGCCAGGGCTTCTGGACCACGCCCAGGGACCAGCGCGTGCCCGCCAGCGCACGCGCGCGGTACGAGAGCTGGTCCGCCGCCCTGCGCGCCGTCGTGCCGCTCACCGACACGATCGAGGTGCAGGCCTCGGCGCTTGCATACGACGATGCGCGCACGCTGCGCTTCGACGGCGCCGATTCGACCTCGAGCGGACAGCAGGCGAGCCTGCGCCTGGTCGGCCGCGGCGATTGGGCCTTCGATGTGCTCGGCTACGTCCAGGTGCAGGACTTCTCCAACATCGTGATCAGCGCCACCAGCTTCCGCAAGACGCTCAACCAGGCCAAGACGCCATCGACTGGCTACGGCGGCAAGGCCGAGCTGCGCCCACCGATAGGCGAGAACCACGTGCTGCGGCTCGGCGCCGATGTGCGCGTATCCGAAGGCGCGCTCTACGAAGAACCGTTCAACGCCATTACCGGCCTGCGCACGGCGGTGCGCCGCGCAGGCGGGCGCAACACCGATGTCGGCTTCTATGCCGAGGACGACTGGACGATCGGCGACCTGATCCTGACCGCCGGGGCGCGCGCCGATCGGTGGCAGGTCACAGATGGCTTCTTCCGCGAACTCGACGCCGCCGGACGGACGACCATCGACACCCGCTTCGCGGATCGCGCCGGCTGGGAAGGCAACTTCCGTGGCGGCGCCGTGTGGCGCGCGAGCACGGCCCTGGCCCTGCGCGCGGCGGCCTATACCGGCTTTCGCCAGCCGACGCTCAACGAGCTATACCGGCCCTTCGTGGTCTTCCCGATCGCCACCCAGGCCAACGCCGCGCTCCGGAACGAGCGGCTACGCGGCTACGAGGCAGGGATCGAGCTGACCCCGGTGCCGAACGTCACGCTCACCGCAACCGTATTCGACAACCGGCTGAAGGACGCGATCGCCAACGTGACGCTCACCCCCACCACCCGGCAGCGCCGGAATGTCGACGCCGTCCACGCGCGCGGCCTGGAATTGGGCGCGCGCGCGGCTCTTGGCACCGTTTCGTTCGACGGCAGCTTGTCCTGGACCGACGCCGAAGTGGACGCGAGCGGCACCTCGGCCGCGCTCGACGGCAAGCGGCCGGCGCAAGTGCCCAAGCTCGCCGCGACCGGAACCCTCGCCTGGGCTCCGCGCGAGGGCTGGCGCCTTGCCGCGACCTTGCGCCACACCGGTGCCCAGTTCGAGGACGATCTCGAAACCGACGTGCTGCCCGCCGCCACCACGCTCGACGGCGTGGTGCAGATCCCGCTTACCCGCGCGGTGAGCCTGCTGCTGCGGGGGGAGAACCTGTTCGACGAGAGCATCGTCACCCGCAACCAGGCCGGATCGATCGACCTCGGCATCCCGCGCACGCTGTGGGCGGGGGTGCGAGTGGGATTGCGGTAACTCCTGATAAGCAAGCGCTGCTTCACCCCCCTAAGCTCGTCATTCCCGCGAAGGCGGGGATCCATCTCCAGGTGGTTCCCTTTACGCGGCCTCGGAAGATGGACCCCGCTTTCGCGGGGATGACGATAGTAGTTGTGGCAGCTTTGTTGCAGCGAACATCGCATTTCCGTTTCTTTGCCTCATCCTTTAGACACCCCGCATGCCCCGCCTGACCGTCAACGATCACGCCGTCGAGTTCGACATGGATCCGATGACGCCGCTGCTGTGGGGCCTGCGCGATGCCGCCAACCTGACCGGCACCAAGTACGGCTGCGGCGTCGGTGACTGCGGTGCCTGCATGGTGCTGATCGATGGCGAGGCGCTGCGCTCCTGCCTGGTCAGCCTGGCCGAATGCGAGGGCCGCTCGGTCACCACCATCGAGGGCCTGTCGCGCGACCGCTCGCATCCCGTGCAGCAGGCGATGGTGGCCGAGCAGGCGATCCAATGCGGCTTCTGCACGCCTGGCATCGTGATCGCCGCCGCTGCCCTGCTCGCCCGCAACGCCAATCCAAGCGAGGCCGAGATCAAGGCCGCGATCCCCAACTTGTGCCGGTGCGGCGTCTATCCCCGCCTGCTGCGCACGGTGCAGCGCGCGGGACGAATCATGCGCCGGGAAGAAACACTGCGCGCCGCACCCGAGCCGGGGATCGACATCGAGGATGCGGCCCGGACCGTACCGGCCCTGGATGCGACACCCTGATCTGAAAACACGAGCCGGAGGAGAACCACCCTGATGAAAGCCACGATCTGGCACAACCCCGCCTGCGGCACCTCGCGCAAGACGCTGGCGATCCTGCAGGAAACACCCGGCACCGAGGTCGAGGTCATCGAGTACCTCAAGACACCGCCTTCGGCCGAAAAGCTGGCCCAGCTCTACCGTGACGCGTGCATCGCCCCGCAAGCGGCACTGCGCACGCGCGGCACCGATGCGGTGGAGCGCGGCCTTCCCGAAGCGGACGACGCGACCGTGCTGGCGGCGATGGCGGCCGATCCCATCCTGATCGAGCGACCACTGGTGGAAACCGCCAAGGGCGTGCGCCTGTGCCGCCCGCAGGAGAAGGTGCGCGAGATCCTGTGAACACTTGCGAGGCGTCCGGCCCATTCGCCTCGCTTGCAAAGGCCGGATCAATCTGCCACCGCGCTCGTTCGATCAAAATAGTGCCATGACAGTCCGAGAGCCGCCTCCAGCATGACCAGTTCAGAGCTTGCCCGCGAGGCGCTTCCCCGGAAGATCGTGCGCAAGATCCAGCACTCGCTCGGGCCATGGGGAGTCTTCATCGAAGGCTTCATCCGCCATCCGGTGATGGTCGGCTCGATCATCCCCTCCTCGCGCTTCACCATCAACAAGATGCTGAGCCGCGTGAAATGGGACGAGTGCAAGCTTTTCGTCGAATACGGGCCCGGTGTCGGCACCTTCTGCCGCCCGGTGCTCGATCGCCTCTCGCGCGATGGCGCGCTGATCGTGATCGACACCAATCCGCTCTACATCGATTACTTGCGCCGCACGATCACCGACAGCCGCTTCACCGCGGTGCTCGGCTCGGCCGCCGATGTCGAGGACATCGTGCGCGCGCATGGCCACGAGAAGGCCGACTACGTGCTGTCGGGCCTGCCGTTCTCGACGCTGCCCGCAGGCGTCGGCCCAGCGATCGCCGATGCCACCCACCGCGTGATCCGCCCGGGCGGCGCCTTCCTGGTCTACCAGTTCACCTCCCGCGCGCGCGACTTCATGGGCCGCCACTTCACCCGAATCGAGAGCGACTTCGAGCTGCTGAACGTCATGCCCTGCTTCCTGTTCTGGGGCTGGAAGGACGAAGAGGCGGCCTGATCCTAAAGCCGCAGCGGCACCTTCGTCGCATCGACAATCGCGCCGAAGCTCTCGTCTACCGATAGGCGATCGACCAGGTCGACCTTGATCGGCAGCAGGCTTTCGTCGAAGGCGTCGGCCAGGGTGCCCAAGAGCGACAAGGACAAGGGACCCGGCCCCTCCAGCACCAGGTCGAGGTCCGAGAACGGCTTCACGCGCCCACCGGCCCGGCTGCCGAACACGGCGACCTGCACATCGCCTGGCAGATGGGCGCGCAGGATCGAGCGGACGAGATCGAGATCCGCGTCGCCCAGCGCGATCGGGGTCACGACGTGGAGCGCTCCTGCAGACGCCGCAGCAACTCGCGTGCTTCCTCAAGGAACGCCGGGATCGCTTCGACGACCTTGAGAGCCTTTGCTTCGTCGTAGGTATGGGATGTGATGTTCCGCATGTCGCGATAGCCATGCCAGTCCGGCCAGGAGCCGAGCAGCAGGTCTTGTTCGTTCGCGGTGCGGATCAGCGCGGGGAAGCTCATCTGATCGACAGCTTCGGGGATGTCCGCCGAAGCTTGGAGAAAACGCCGCAGCATCTTGGCGGACAAGTCGTAGGTGAACTCGAAGCGCTGGATCAGGCCGTCTCGGATCTGCGTGTCCGAAGTGTCCTGATGGTAACGCGTCAGGCCCTCGCCCAGACGCGCGACGGCGCGGGTCAGGGGGCCGAAGTCCAGCTCCATCACTCGAACGTCCGCCGCTCCGCCTCCACCGGATCGCCGGCGAGCTGGTGGTGGACGGCTTCGATCACCGCCACGAGGTAGACGGCGAATAGCGCGCTGAGCACCGCGGAGACTAGCGCGGCGCCCAGTTCGGCGATCCAGCCGCTGGCGACCAGCGCGAGCGGGATGTTCACCACCAGGCTGGCGATCATCAGGATCACCAGGAACGCGACGAAGAACAGCGCGTAGAAGCCGAGCAGGCGCCAGGCATTGCCCGAGGTCAGCAGCCACGAACGGCGCAGCGCACGCACCGGGTTGCGCTCGCCCTCGATGGCAACGACCGCCGCCGAGAGCGAGACTCGCAGCGCGATCGCGATGGCGAGCAGCAGCACCAGCAGCAGCCCCGCCACCGCGACCGCCATGACGCCGCTGAGCGCAAGCACGCTGATGATCAGTGTTCCGATGAGGGCCAGGCCAAGCCCAAGCAGGATCTGCGCGCCCAGGTACGTCGGCAGACCGGCAAGGCCGAGGCGCAGCGCGCCGCCCACGGTCGGCCGCGTCACGTGACTGAGCAGGCTGAGCAGGCCCAGAGTGCCGAGCGCCTGGCACAGCACCATCGGGATCACCGCCGGCATGGCCGACACGTAATAGCTTTGCGCCAGAGCCATGATCTGGCGCTCGCTCATCCCCACCGTCGGCTCGGGCTGCGGATAGAACAGGGTGAAGGCCAGCTGCGGCAGCAGGAAGAACACGCCGGCGACCGCCAGCAGCGCATCGCGGTTGCGCGTGACGTTGCGCGAGGCGTCTTTCCAGGCGCGGTTGGTGTCCAGCTTCATGCTCGTCGAACTCCGGCCGCCCGCAGGCGTTGATTTAAAGTCGTCCTGTTCCCGCGGTACCTCGCGTAGAGCGGACAGACTCAGCCCGACGCTCTAGGCTGGCCCGGCCGCGGAAGAAAGACCCCCTTGATCGCCGTCGCGAATGGGGCCACGTCCCGCCCCATGACGCTTGTTACGGATACGCTTGGAGCCGACATCGAGCTGCGCGTCTCGCAGGCGCGCGTGCCGTATCGCGAGGCCTTGGCCGAGATGACCGCGCGCAACGCGGCGATTGCGAGTGGCGAGGCGCGGGAGCTGGTCTGGCTGCTGGAGCATCCGCCGGTCTACACCGCCGGCACCAGCGCGGCGGCCGCCGAGTTGCTCGATCCGCGCTTCGAGGTGGTCGAGGCCGGGCGCGGCGGACGCTATACCTACCATGGTCCGGGTCAGCGCATCGGCTATGTCCTGATCGACTTGCGCAAGCGCGCCCGCGACGCGCGCGGCTTCGTCCATGCGCTGGAGGGCTGGGTCATCGCCACGCTGGCCGATTTCGGCATCGAGGGGTTCCGTGCCGAGGGCCGCATCGGCATCTGGACCCACGACATCGACGGACGCGAGGCGAAGATCGGCGCGATCGGCGTGCGCATCCGCAAGTGGGTGACGATGCACGGCTTCTCGGTAAACCTCAGCCCCGACCTGTCGCACTTCGGCGGGATCGTGCCATGCGGGATCGAGGAGTTCGGGGTGACCAGCCTTGAGCGGCTCGGCAAGTCAGTCACCGCCGGGGCGTGGGACAAGGCGCTGCTGGCGCATGCGCCGGCGTTCCTGGCGGCGCTCGATCGCGCGTGTCCGCCGATCGTACAATCGGAGGCGGTGGCATGAGGCGGGTTGTTCTGGTGCTCGCCCTGGGCACGCTGGCGGCGTGCGGGAGCAAGGAGACGGAGCAGCCCAAGGGCTCGTCGTTCGGGCAAGTGCTGCCGGGTTCGGCCAGCGACGCGATGCTGCCGTACGATACGGTGACCTCCGCACCGCCGCTGGAAGCGCCGACCTACGATGTGCCCGAGAGCTCACGCGGTGATGCCCCGCGCGGTGAGGATGAAGGCGAGACGGTGCCGGAAGCGTTGGCGACCTGACGCTACCAAGATCCTCCCCTGCAAGGGGAGGTGGCAGGCGCGTAGCGGCTGACGGAGGGGTGTCAGCGCCAACGGAGCGCTCGACCGAGGGGGTTACACCCCTCCACCACCAGCTACGCTGGCGGTTCCCCTCCCCTTGCAGGGGAGTATCTTGCACGCGGCCTCGAGGCCTCCCCGGATTGGGGAGGACAGCCTTACAACGCCTTTTCGTAGACCCGGTATTCCCGGTTCACCTGACTGTCGATCGAGTTGGCGATCGCCACCATGCCCTGGTTGTCTTCCAGCACCCAGCCGATCTCCGCGCGCTTGCCGGCGTAGTTGGCGATGGCGGCGCGGCGGATGTACTCGATCATCATGAAGGCTAGCTGGCTGGCCAGGCGCGAGCTCTGCAGGCGCTTGCGCACGCCCATCAGGGGCACGCGCATGTCGGCGGGGCGAGGCTTGCGCAGCCATAGCGCCAGCTTGATCCAGCCCAGCAGCGAGGGCTTGCCGCTCCGGCCGTTGATCCGCAGCTGCGGTCCGTTGAGATCGGGCAAGGTCATCATGAACGCCACCGGTTCGCCCTCGTACTCGGCAATGCGGATGAGGTCGGGATGCACCAGGGGTTTGAGCTTCTTGCCGGTATGCGCGATCTCCTTGTCGGTGAAGGGCACGAAGCCCCAGTTGTCCGACCAGGCATCGTTGAGGATGTCGCAGATGATCGCGGCTTCCTTGTCGAAGTCCTTCAGCACCACCTCTCGCACGCGGATCTTGGGGTTCTTCTCGCCAGACGAGATGATCCGCTGGATCAGCGGCGGGTATTCCTTCCGGATGTCCAGATCGTAGGTGTAGAGCGTCTTCACCGTGGTGTAGCCCGCGCCCTCGATCCAGGGCTGATAAGCGGCCTGGTGATGCGCCATCATCACCATCGCCGGATGATCGAAGCCCTTCACCTGCAGGCCCGGCTCCTCCCAGACCGAGAGGTTCATGGGCGCCAGCACGCGGGTCATCCCCTGCTCGCGCAACCACGCTTCGGCGCGCGCGATAAGCGCCAGCGCAGCCGCTTCGTCATCGGCCTCGATCGCGCCCCAGTTGCCGGTGCCCGGACCCATGCCCTGTTCGGGCGGCTGGGTGAGCGCGAGCTCGTCGATGTGGGCGGAGATGCGGCCGACGATCCTGCCGCCCCGCTTGGCCAGGAACAGCTGCACCCTGGCATGGTCGAAGAACGGGTTCTTGCCGGGGGTGAACTTCTCCACCTCTTCCATGCGCAAGTTGGCCACCCAGTTCGGGTCCGACGCATTCCGACGATAAGCGTAATCGACAAAGGCGGCGCGGCCAGCCTTGTCCGATACCGCCTCGATGATTAGGTCGCCGCTGTTATGCTGGGCTTCGGCCACGATGCTGCCTTTGTTCCGGGTTAGTTAAGTCGGGTCGCGCGAAGTGTGTTCGACGCCCTCGGCTTGTCAAGCAAGTGTGGCGAAGCGATGGCCGCGACGGTTCGCGGCGAAAGATACGGATCGGTCATGAGCGTCTATCAGTCGGTTTCCCCCCCGGGCATGACCCCGTCCGCAGCGGCGATGAAGGCCCGTCGCGAAGCGATCGCCGACGACAAGGAGATGCTGCGCGCCGCGGTCGAACTGACGCGCGACATCGCGACGGCGCGCCCGGGGATCTACTGGACGGACATGCTCGTCTCGGCGGCGGTCGGCTATGCGGCGCTGGCCGCGACGATCCTGGTGTCGAGCACGGTGGTGGCGGTGATCTGCGGCATTGTCGCGGCGCTGGCGATCTATCGCGCCATGCTGTTCATCCACGAATTGACCCACATCCATCGCGATGCGCTGCCCGGCTTCCGCACAACCTGGAATCTCGTCGTCGGCATTCCGCTGCTGACGCCGAGCTTCATGTACGAGGGCGTGCACCAGCTGCACCACGCCCGCACGCGCTATGGCACTACGGACGATCCGGAGTACCTGCCCCTCGCGCTGATGAAGCCGTGGTCGCTGCCCGTGTTCATCGTCACTGCCTTGCTGCTGCCGTTCGCGCTGCTGGTGCGTTCGGCGGTGCTGGTGCCGCTCGGCGCGGTGATCCCGCCCTTGCGTACGCTGGTGTGGGAGCGATTGTCCGCGCTCGCCATCAATCCCGGCTTTCGCCGCCGTCCGCCGGAGGGCGAGCTGAAGCGCATGGTGTTCTGGCAGGAACTGGGCGCCAGCGTCTGGGCACTCTCGCTCATCGCCGCGAGCCTGGCCTGGGGCTGGCGTCCGCTGCTGATCGCGCTGTGCGTGGTCAGCCTTGCCGCGCTGCTCAACCAGCTGCGCACCCTGGTGGCGCATCTGTGGGAGAACGAGGGCGAGACGATGACGGTGACTGCGCAGTTCCTCGACTCGGTCAACGTGCCGCCGCCCGGCCCGGTGCCTGCGCTCTGGGCGCCGGTCGGCCTGCGCTATCATGCGCTGCACCACCTGCTGCCGAGCATGCCCTACCACTCGCTCGCCGAAGCGCACCGCCGCCTGCATGCACATCTCGGGACCGATGGAACGTACGTGAAGGCGAACCATGCGGGGCTGCTGCCGCTGATCGGGCGGATCGCCCGGAGCACGATGACAGCACGGTGAGAGAGTGCGGTGAGCCGTCGTCCCGGGCTTGACCCGGGACCGGTTTCGGAAGTGACGACCCTCTCGTAGAACGCTGTCCCAAAGCGCGCGACATGGCGAAACCGGTCCCGGGTCAAGCCCGGGACGACGCCATCTACTCCTCCGTGCGGATCAGCACCGTCTCGCCGATCAGCAGGAAGAGCAAAAACGGCGCCCAAGCCGCCACGAACGGCGGGTAGCCGCCGAAGTTGCCCATCGCCAGGGCCGCATTGTCGAACACGAAGTATGCGAAGCCCAGCGCCATGCCGGTCACGGCGCGGATCAGCAACTGGCCCGAACGCGCGAGGCCGAAAGCCGCGACCGCGCCGAGCAATGGCATGAGCGCGGCCGACAAGGGTCCGGACAGCTTATGCCACCAGGCGGCCTTGAGATCGGTGGTGCGCCGCCCGGCCACCGCCATGGCATCGATCGAGTTGGTGAGCGTGAACAGGCCCTCGGCATCGGCATCGACGCCCGAGATCGCAATGCGCGCAGGGGTCACACCCTTGGCGACCACCGCCGAGTCGAGCTTGCTGGCCTTGACGGCCTGCGCATCGAACCGCACCGGCTGCTCCAGCCGCCAACCCGGGTTCGCGTATGTCGCCCGGGGTGCGCGCAGCTGCTCGACGATCATACCGGCAGCGTCGCGGCGGTAATACGTGACTTGCGTCATCACCATGGCATCGCCTTCGCCCGAGAGCGTGCCGGCGAGCAAGATGTCGCGCCCTTCGGCGATGTAGAGGTTGTTGCGCGCGCTCGCCGTCTTGGGGATCGGGCCATAGTCGACCGCCTCCCAGGCATTGAGCGAGGCGGTGGCGCGGGTCACGATGCGCTCGTTGAACAGGAAGCTCATCCCCGAGATCACCAGCGCGGTCGCCACCAGCGGCGCGAGCACCTGGTGCGCCGACAGTCCCGCCGCCTTCATCGAGATCACCTCGCTGTTCTGGTTCAGCGTCGCGAGGGTGATGATCGTCGCCAGCAGCACCGAATACGGCAGGAAGCGCGCGATCAGCTGAGGGATGCGCAGGGACACATAGTGCAGCAGCTGCGCCTGTCCGTTGCCGGGATAGGCGAGGATATCTCCGCTCTGGCCCAGCAGGTCGAGCATCTGCAGCACCAGCACCAGCATGAACAGCACGGCGAGGATGCGGGTGGTGAACAGGCGCGCCAGATAGACCGTCAGCGTGCGCGAGGGGTAGAACTCCAGGTTCACCTCAGACACTCCCGCCCGGTTGCGGCACATGCTCGGGTCCCGGATCGGGCAGCATGATGGGGCCGCGACGATTGCGGCGCAGCAGCGACTTGAGCTTCTTCATGCCGTTCTCGGCCGCCTTCTCCAGCCAGCCGATCGCCTGGCCGCCGGGCACGTAGGCGACGCGGTAATACATCCACACGATCAGCCCGGCGAACAGCAGGAACGGGCCCCACAACCCGATCAGCGGACTGACCTTGCCCAGGGAGGCGACGTCGGCCGCGTATTGATTGATCTTGTGGTAGGCCACCACCAGGACGATCGACACGAACAGGCCGAGCGACGAGGTCGAGCGCTTGGGCGGGATCGCCAGCGCCACTGCCAGGAGCGGCAGCAACAGCATCATCATCACCTCGACCATGCGGAAGTTGAAGTCCGCCTGGCTGGACACGCGCTCGGCCTTGGGCAGGCTCTTGTTCCAGCCGATCTGCAGCAGTTGGGGCAGCAGATATTCGCGCCGTTCGCCACTGGCGCCGCGGTTGCGGAAACGCTCGATCGCGGGCAAGTCGATCGGCAGGTCGTGCCGGGTGAAGCTGAGCACGCGCGGCACCTGGCCCGGCATGTCCTGGATGATCTGCCCTTGCGAGAGGCGCAGGACGATCGTGTTGGGATTGTCGCGCAGCGCCAGGAAGCTGCCCTCGCGCGCCGAGATCGACAGCACCTGACCCTTCTGATTGGCTACGCGCGCGAAAATGCCGATCAAGCGGCGGCCATCGTCTTCGCTGTGCTCGATGCGCAACGCGACGCGGTCCTTGAGCGTGGTGAACTCACCCACCTTGATCGCGGCACCCAGCGCGCCCGATTTCAGCTCATACTCCAGCTGCTCGTAATAGTAGCGCGACAGCGGCTGGAGGAAGCCGACGATTGCGAAATTGAGCAGCGCCAGCGCGATCGCGAACATGTAAGGCACGCGCAGCAGCCGGGTGTAGCTGAGCCCCACCGCGCGCATCACGTCAAGCTCGCTGGAGGTCGCCAGCTTGCGGAACGCGAGCAGGATGCCGAGCATCAGGCCGAGCGGGATCGCCAGGCTGGCGTATTCGGGCAGCAGGTTCGCGAGCATCTTGAACACGACGCCTACAGGTCCGCCCTCGGTGGCGACGAAGTCGAACAGCCGCAGCATCTTGTCCAGCATCAGCAGCGAAGCGGCCAGGATGAACACGCCCAGCATCGGCATCAGCACGAGCCGGAAGATGTAACGGTCGATGGCGCTGAAGAATTTCACGGAAAAGGGCTGTCACCGAATGGCTGGCCAACTGCCTTAACCGCAAGATGCCGCGGGCGGAAGTGCCACAATCGCGCGTGCGGCGCGGATCGCGCGGGTTGCGGCAAAGGCAGGCTCCGTCGATCCTCCCCTGCAAGGGGAGGTGGCAGTCCGCAGGACTGACGGAGGGGTGTCACCGCCAGTCGAGCGCCTGACCGAGAGGGTTACACCCCTCCACCCCTCGCTTCGCGAGCGGTCGCCCTCCCCTTGCAGGGGAGGATCCTTCGCAGCCTCAAGCCGCCTTGAACCCCTTTGCGATCACATACCATTCGGACGAATCCTTCCGACTCGCCGGCGGCTTGGCGTGCTTCACGCTGGTGAAGTGCCGCTTGAGCAGCGCCAGCAGCGCGGTGTCGGTGCCTCCCGCCAGCACCTTGGCGACGAAGGTGCCACCCGGCGCCAATGTGGCGATGGCGAAGTCCGCAGCGGTTTCCACCAGGCCCATCGTGCGCAAGTGGTCGGTCTGCTTGTGGCCCACGGTGTTCGCAGCCATGTCCGACAGCACCAGGTCGGGCGCGCCCTCCAGTGCCTCTTCCAGAGCAGCGGGCGCAGCATCGGACATGAAGTCCATCTGGAAGATCGTCACGCCCTCGATCGGATCGGTGGGCAGCAGATCGATACCGACCACGCGCGCCTTGGGGCTGCGCTGGCGCACCACCTGGCTCCAGCCACCGGGCGCGATGCCGAGATCGACGGCGCGGGTGACACCTTTCAGCAGCTCGAACTTCTCGTCCAGCTCCAGCAACTTGTAAGCCGCCCGGCTGCGATAGCCGTCGGCCTTGGCCTTCTTCACATAGGGATCGTTCAGCTGGCGCGTCAGCCATCGTGCCGAGCTGGTCGTGCGCTTCCTGGCGGTCTTCAACCGCTCGCCGGGATCCCGGCCGGAACGACTCATGCGCGACCCGCCGCGCTGGTGCGAGCGCCGGCACCATGCCCGCCCGCGGAGATCAGGCTGCGCAGGATGCCCTCGCGAATACCGCGGTCGGCCACCCCGAGCCGCCCTGCCGGCCACAAGTCGAGAATCGCCTCCAGGATCGCGCAACCGGCCACCACCAGGTCGGCCCGCTCGCGCCCGATGCAGGCAAGCTCGCGCCGTTCCTCGATGGGCATGCCCGAAAGCCGCGCACTGATCGCGCGCATCGATTCGGCGGGCACGATCAATCCATCGACGGCGCTGCGATCGTATTGCGGCAATTCCAGGTGCAAGCTGGCGAGCGTGGTCACCGTGCCGCTGGTGCCCAGCAAGCGCAGCGGGCCGGTGCTCGATGCCGACTCGCGGGCCGGCTGCGTGCGCCGGGCGAAGGCAGCGAAGCTCTCGGCGACGAGCCCGTGCATGTGGCGATAGCGCTCGATCCGTTCCTCGCGCGTTGCGCCCTCCGAGCCGCAGCTCTCGCTCAGCGACACCACGCCCCACGGAACGCTCTGCCAGTCGAGGATGCGCGGCACCGTGTCGGTGCTCTCGATCAGGACCAGCTCTGTCGAGCCGCCGCCGATGTCGAAGATCATCGCCGGACCCATGCCGGCTTCCAGCAGGACATGGCAACCCAGCACCGCCAGCCGCGCCTCTTCGCGCGCGCTGATGATGTCGAGCGCGATGCCGGTTTCACCCCGCACCCGCTCGATGAAGTCGGTGCCGTTCACCGCTCGCCGGCACGCCTCGGTCGCGACCGAGCGGGCGAGGTGGACGTTCCGGCGCATCAGCTTGTCGGCGCAGACGCGCAAGGCGGCGAGCGTGCGATCCATCGCCTCGTCGGACAGGCGGCCGGTCTGCGCCAACCCCTCGCCCAGGCGCACTACGCGGCTGAAGGCATCGATCACCGTGAAGTTCTCGCCCGAGGGCCGCGCGATCAGCAGCCGGCAGTTGTTGGTGCCGAGGTCAATCGCCGCATAGGACTGACGATAGACGCCATGCCGCGCGGCTGCAGGCCGGAACACGGCCGCACCGGCACCGGCAACCGTGCCGCCATCCCCCTCGCCCGCGTGCGGGCTGGCAGGCGACGCGCGCGGCGCCTCGGCGACGACGGGGGAAATACGGGGTGGGCTTAGCGCCCTGTCATTCTCGCGCGGCGTGGCGCTTGTCGGATGCGGCCGGCTGCCCGCGACACGGGCGTCCGGTGTATCGGCTGGCGCCGGGCGAACCTTGCCCTTGCGACCATGACGCCGTCTCGCCCGGCGTCCCGACACTTCGACCTTCGCTGCCGGCGGAGCGGAATCCGCCATGAGAAGCAACTTCTTTCAAAACAATCCGCTCAGGTGGAGCGGAAACCTGACACCGATGCTAACGCCGCCAGCCCTCCCCGGCAAGGCCGCTGCCGCTATAGCGCGGAGGCGCCGCTAGCAGCACCACGCCGCCGCGCGCGCACCGTCCGTCGCGAAAGGCGCTTGACCCGCAGAAAACAGCCGCTAAACGGACCGCCTCGCTGCCCGATCCTCTAACGGTAAGAGAGCGGACTCTGACTCCGTCAATCAAGGTTCGAATCCTTGTCGGGCATCCATTTCCTTCTTCGCCAGCTGATCTCCCCTTGCGGGATAGGGTGCTTGGGCAGGCGTAACTGTGCAGCTTGCTCTTGCTGCTGACAGCGGCCTCTTGAGGAATGGACGACGCAGGTCAGGCGCCTGCCAGGCCGCTCGGCATGCCAGACCTTGCCGGCTTGGGGCCTCCTCAACACGTCTGTGACCGGCACAAGCCGAAGTCCGCCGCTTTGTGTCGGTAAGCCTTGTAGCCCGCCTCTCCTCGCCACATCTGCCTTGCGTGGCCCTCGACCCTCTCGCTCCTCTTCTGGCCGAAATCCGCGCCTGCCGTGCTTGTGCCGGCGTCCTCGGTCATGAGCCACGGCCGTTCGTCGCCGGTTCTTCCACTGCGCGGCTGCTGATCATCGGGCAGGCGCCGGGGAGCAAGGTGCATGCGAGCGGCATCGGGTGGGACGACGACAGCGGCGACCGTCTGCGCGGCTGGCTTGGGATCGACAAGACGATGTTCTACGACATCTCGCGCGTGGCGCAGATGCCGAGCGGGTTCTGCTATCCAGGCAAGGGAGACGGAGGCGACTTGCCGCCGCGGCCGGAGTGCGCGCCCAAGTGGCACGCGCGCATGCTGGCGGGCCTGCCGCAGGTCAGGATGACGCTGCTGGTCGGCATGCATGCGCAGAAGCGCTACCTGCCCAAGGGCTTCGCACCCAACATGACCGAGGCGGTGCGGCGCTGGCGCGAGGCGCCTGCGGGATTGTTTCCCCTGCCGCATCCGGCCTGGCGCAGCCGCTTGTGGATGGCCCGCAATCCGTGGTTCGAGGCAGAGGTTCTGCCTGAATTGCGGGCGCGGGTGGCGAGGTTAGTCGATTAGTTTGCTCGCTCAGGTGAGCGTTGCAGAGCCCCTCCACCACTCGCTGCGCGAGCGGTCCCCCTCCCCGAGCAAGCTCGGGGAGGATCCGGATGGATCTCGCTAAACTGTCCCCAGCGCCTGTCTCCAAAAAGAGGCCACCTCTCCTCGGATCAGAACGTGTAAGCCACGCCCAGGCCGCCGATCCACTGGTCCGCATCGCCGCGGATGCGGGTGTAGGGCGTGTCCTTGCCGTCGTTGAGCATCTTGGAGTACGAACCCAGCGCGAAGATCGCCAGGCCGCCGTTCAGCAGGTCGCCGTCGAGATCATAGGCGCCAAGCAGGCCGAAGCTGACGCTGTCCCAGCCCTTCTTGGCATTGTAGACCGGCAGGGCACCGCCCGTGCGCAGGCTCTGAGCCGGCGTGACCGAGTAGTAGTAGCGGTTGAACTTGCCGTCGCCGTGGTGGGCGCTGACGTTCAGCGTGACCAGCGAGCCCTTGCTGAGCGGGGTGGCGTATGTGAGGTTCGGCGTCCACACCATGCCCTTGTAGGCGCCGGCCACGTCCCAGCGCGCGTCGATCGACAGGCTGAGCGAATCGTAGGGGTTGGTCAGCTTGTACGCCGTCACGCCGGCGGTGACGCCCAGTTCCACCGCGTCGTCGAGCTTACCGACGCGCTTCACCACGTCATCGCGGATGCCGCGCGCACGATTGCCGGAATATGTCGCCACCGGGCCGAGCGAGAAGCCGAAACCGCTGTCACGATTGTCCGGGATGAAGTCGAGCGCGACACCGCCCGCACGCGGGTTGATGCCGATGCCCTTGAACTGTCCCTGGATCACCGGAACCGGCGAGACGCTGTAGTCGTCCGAGCCGCGGTAGCTGGGCATGTAGACGCCGCCCACGCCGATGGTGATGCGGTCTGCGTCGAGGTCGGAGCTGGTCGCGTCCTGCGCGAATGCGGGTAGGGAGACGAGCGCGGCGGTCAGGCCGCCGAGGAGAGCAAGCTTACGCATTGGTGAAGAACCCCTGTGATTTGCCGGTGAACGCGCAGGACGGCAGAGCGTTGCAGTGCAGCACGGCGCAGCTGAGTAAATGCTTTTCAGGCGTGGCTTTCGGGCAACGTTTCGTTGCCGGCGCCGAGCTTGCGCTGCATCATGAAGACGTCGGTCCACTGGCCATGCTTCCAGCCGGCGCCGGTCAGCGTGCCGCACGGCAAGTAGCCGGCGCGGGCATGGAGCACCACCGACGCCGGCTCGGTCCCGGCGATCAGCGCGAAGGCCTGGCGGTAGCCGCGGGCCTCGCACGCGGCGAGCAGTGCGTTGATCAACATCGTGCCGATCCCGCGGCCCAGCGCATCGTTGCGGACGAAAATGTGCGTCTCGCAGCTATACAGATACCCCGCGCGCGGACCGAAGCGCTGGGCGTACGCGAAGCCGAGCACGCGATCGCCGGAGTCGCGCACCACCAGCCAGGGATACCCGGAGCCAAGGACCTTGGCGATCCGATCGGCCATGACTTGCGCATCGGGTGGCTCGGTCTCGAAGCTGGCGGCGCTTTCCAGCACGTAGTGCGCGTAGATGTCGGCGATAGCGGCGGCATCCCCTTCGCAGGCGTCGCAAATGGTCAGCTCATCGGTCATCGAAGTGAAACATGCCCCAAAGCTCTTGCCGCGCCAAGTTGCGGCCGAGCAGCCCCTCCCCTAAACGTGACGACGATGAGCGCGCCGTCAACCGATATTGCGATCCTGGGCGGCGGCCTGTCCGGTGGGCTGATCGCCCTGGCGCTCGCCGCCCGCCGTCCCGAGCTGCGGGTCACCCTGTTCGAAGCGGGGACCCGCTGCGGCGGCGATCACGTGTGGTCCTACTTCGCGAGCGACCTGGGCGATGGCGCCGAGCTGCTCGAGCCGCTGGTCGCCGCGCGCTGGGACGGCTACTTCGTGCGCTTCCCCAGGCGCCAGCGTGCCTTGCGCACCGCCTATCGCAGCGTGACGAGCGAGCGGCTGGACGCCGTGCTGCGCTCGACCCTGCCGGCCGAGGCGCTGCTGACCGGCGCCATGGTGACGGAGGTCACGCGCAATGCGGTGACCTTGGCCGATGGCCGCATCTTCAGCGCGCATGCGGTGATCGACGCGCGCGGTGCCGCGGGACTTCCGCACATGGCCGGGGGATGGCAGAAGTTCGCCGGGCAGATGCTGCGGCTGAAGGTGCCGCATGGGTTGACCCACCCCATCGTCATGGATGCCAGTGTCGCGCAAGCCGACGGCTATCGCTTCGTCTATGCCCTGCCGTTCACGTCCGACGCGGTCTTCGTCGAGGACACGTACTATTCCGATGTCCCCGAACTCGACCTGCCGGTGCTGCGCCAGCGCATCGCCGCCTATGCCGCCGCGCAGGACTGGCGCGTGGAGGCGATCGAGTACGAGGAAACCGGCGTGCTCCCCGTGGTCGGCGCGGGCGACTTCGACGCGTTCTGGAAAGCCGGGAGAGAGCCCGGGGTCGCGCGTGCTGGGGCCCGCGCAGGCTTGCTTCATCCGCTCACCAGCTATTCGCTGCCGATCGCGCTGCGCCTGGCGGTGCACCTTTGCACTCTCGACAAGCTCTCGGGCGACGCCGTAGAGGAGGCGTGTCATGCATGGGCACGCGAGCACTGGCGCCAGGGACGCTTCTATCGGATGCTGACGGCCATGCTCTTCGGCGCCGCCGCGCCGGATCAGCGCTACAAGGTTCTGGAGCGATTCTACGGGCTTTCCGAGCCGCTGATCGAGCGCTTCTACGCCGGACAATCGAGCCCAGCCGACATGCTGCGCATCCTTGCAGGCAAGCCGCCGGTGCCTTTGGGCGCCGCGATCGCCAGCTTGCGGGGCAAGGGGCGGCCTCTCGCTCCACTAGGAAATCTACGATGAAGCGCGCCCTATGAAGCGAGCATGTGTGATCGGCGCGGGATTCGGCGGGCTCGCGCTCGCCATTCGCCTGCAGTCCGCCGGGATCGCCACCACCCTGCTGGAGGCCCGCGACAAGGTCGGCGGTCGTGGCTACGCCTGGGAACGCGAAGGCTTCACCTTCGATGCCGGTCCGACGGTGGTCACCGATCCCGACTGCCTCAGGGAACTGTGGGCGCTCTCCGGCCACGACATGGCGGACGACGTGACGCTGATGCCGGTGATGCCGTTCTACCGCCTCAACTGGCCCGACGGCACGACCTTCGACTATTCGAACGACGATGCCTCGATGCGCCGCGAGTTCGCGCGCGTCGCGCCGGACGACATGGCGGGGTATGAGGATTTCCTCGCCTACTCGGCCGGCGTCTACCAGGAAGGCTACGTCAAGCTGGGGCACACGCCGTTTCTCGACTTCTCCAGCATGATCAAGGCGGCGCCGGCGTTGGCCCGCTATCAGGCGTGGCGCTCGGTCTATTCGATGGTCTCGCACTTCATCAAGAGCGAGCATATGCGCCAGGCGCTTTCGTTCCACACGCTGCTGGTGGGCGGCAATCCGATGACCACCAGCGCGATCTACGCCCTGATCCACAAGCTGGAAAAGGACGGCGGCGTGTGGTGGACCAAGGGCGGCACCAACAAGCTGGCACAAGGCATGGCCCGGCACTTCGAGCGCCTCGGCGGCACCGTGCGCCTGTCCGACAAGGTGGTGCAAATCCACACGGTCGGCGATCGCGCCACGGAAGTTCAGACGGAGAGCGGCTGGCGCGAGCGGTTCGACGCGGTCGCCTCGAACGGCGATATCGTCCATACCTATCGCGACTTGCTGAGCGACAGTCAGCGCGGGCCCGAGATGGCCAAGAAGCTGACCAAGAAGCGCTTCTCGCCCGGCCTGTTCGTGGTCCACTTCGGTCTGGAAGGCACCTGGCCCGGCATCCCGCACCACATGATCCTGTTCGGCCCGCGCTACAAAGGCCTGCTGGACGACATCTACGAGCACGGCGTGCTGCCGCAGGACTTCTCGATCTACCTGCACCATCCGACCGTGACCGATCCGGCCATGGCGCCTGCGGGCAAGAGCACGTTCTACGCGCTGGTGCCGGTGGCGCACATGGGCAAGCTGCCGGTGGACTGGGACGAGGTCGGCCCGATCCTGGCCGGGCGCATCATCGACGAGGTCGGCCGGCGCCTGATCCCCGACATCCGCGATCGCATCGTCACGCAGTTCCACTATGCCCCGCCGGACTTCGCCACGGACCTCCAGGCGCACCTGGGCAGCGCCTTCAGCCTCGAGCCGATCCTGACGCAGAGCGCCTGGTTCCGTGGCCACAATCGCGACGACAAGCTGAAGAACGTCTATCTCGCCGGCGCCGGCACGCACCCGGGTGCGGGCATTCCAGGTGTGGTCGGCAGCGCGAAGGCGACCGCCAAGCTGATGCTGGAGGACCTGGCGTGAGCATGTTTCACGCGGAGGCGCGGAGCCGCGGAGAAGGACAGGATTTGGCGCGCGCAGAGGCGCGGAGGCGCAGAGAGGTCGTGCTGGCCGCCAGGCCCTTCTCTGCTGAAGCCTTGCGGCACACGCATCCAAGGTGTGGAGAGCGGCTGCGCCGCGCGCGCAACCTCTCTGCGCCTCTGCGCGCGCCCACTACTTCTTTTCCTTCCTCCGCGTCTCCGCGCCTCCGCGTGAACCCCTCTCTGGAATACCGACCATGAAACGCCTCGCCGTCTATTGCGGATCGGCCACTCCGGCAGACCCGCGCTACGTCCAGCTCGCAGCCGACGTCGGCACTGCGCTCGCACGCCAGGGCATCGGGGTCGTCTACGGCGGCGGCAAGCTGGGGCTGATGGGCGCGGTCGCCGGCGCGGCGATGCTGGCGGGGGGCGAGGTGATCGGCGTCATCCCGCAAGCGCTGGTGCGCGGCGAAGTCGCCAACTACGATTGCGAGCTGACGATCGTCGCCGACATGCACGAGCGCAAGGCGGCATTCACCCGGCTGTCCGACGGTTTCCTGGTCCTGCCCGGCGGCGTCGGCACGATGGACGAGCTGTGGGAGGCGGTCAGCTGGGCGCAGCTTGGCTATCACGCCAAGCCGGTCGGGATCCTCAATGCATTGGGCTTCTACGACGGGCTGCTCGCCTTCAACCGGCACATGGCCGAGGTCGGCTTCGTGCGGCCCGCACATCAGGGCATCATCCTGGCCGACACCGAACTCGACCCGCTGCTCGAGCGCATGCGCGCCCACCAGCCGCCGCAGACGATCACGACGATGGATCCTGCCACCTTGTGACCAAAGCGTCGCGCGAGGACCTGGTCGAGGCTGCGCACCGGTCGATCCGCAAGGGCTCGGCCAGCTTCCGCGCCGCCAGCCGCCTTTTCGACCGGACCACGCGCGAGCGGGTGTGGATGCTCTATGCCTGGTGTCGCGCCTGCGACGATCTGGCCGACGATCAGGATCATGGGGGAGCCCTCGGCCCGCAGCTCAACCCGGAGGCGCGCCTCGCCACCATCCGCACGCTGACCGAACTCGCCTTCGCTGGCGAGGAAACCGGAAACCCGGCGTTCGACGCGCTGGGCCAGCTCGCCCGCGAGGTGCCGATGACCCGGGCGATGGCCGACGACGTGATCGCCGGCTTCGCGCTCGACGCCGCCGAATGGCGACCGCGCTCCGAAACCGACATGCTGCGCTACTGCTACCATGTCGCGGGCGCGGTGGGCGTGATGATGGCCGCCGTCATGGGCGTGCCGGAAGGCGACGAGGACACGCTCGACCGGGCCTGCGATCTCGGCCTTGCCTTCCAGCTCAACAACATCGTGCGCGACGTGCTGGAGGACGATGCTGCCGACCGTCGCTACCTTCCCGTCGAGTGGACGGTCGAGGAGGACGTGCCGATGGGCGAGCTGACCAAGCCGCACTACCGCCCGCAGCTGGTCCGCATCGTCGCACGCGCCTGCGACCTTGCGCGTGCTTACGAAGCTTCCGCAAGAGTGGGCGCGGCGCGGTTGCAGTTCCGCCAGCGCTGGGCGATCCTGGCCGCCGCCAACATCTACGGCGCTATCGGGCGCAAGGTGGTGGAGCGTGGCGCCCATGCCTGGGATCACCGCGTGCGCACCACCAAGGCCGAGAAACTGCGGCTCGTGCTGGGTGCGGGATGGGAGGCGGTGCGGGCCTCGCCCGCAGCAGCTCCGGCGCCGAAGCCATCGCGGCGTGAACTGGCGGCCCTGGCACGATAACGATAGATCGCGCCGCCCCTTCCCGGCGGTCAGCGGTTGCGAACAGTGGAAGGGCGCTAGCGCAACCTAGATGTTGCTGCTCTGTTGCCAGGAACGCAGCCATCGGCGGCTTGCTGCGTTACGATCCCCGAATCCATCGGAGCCAGAGTGTCATGCTTTATACGATCGCCGCCATCTTGCTGATCCTGTGGCTGCTCGGCTTCGTCGTCTTCCATGTGGCGAGCGGCATCATCCACATCCTGCTGGTCCTCGCGCTGATTGTCGGACTGGTTCAGCTGTTCCGCGGTCGACGCGTCTAGGTCAGCTCGGCAGGTCCGTTGACTTCCGGCCCCGTCTGTCCCGGCGGATTGAGCCGCCGGAACAGCACGCCTCGTTCTGAGTAGAAGACCAACCCCAAGGCCACCACACCTGCCACGGTCATCGCCGCCAGCAATGGTCGCGCCGTACCATCGTAGGCCTGGCCGATCAGCGTACCGAGCAAGGCGCCCAGCAGCAGCCTGACGAACGCCATGACCGAGGCGGCCGCACCGGCGGTCCTGGCGAAAGGCTGCAGCGCGATCGAGGCGAAGTTCGAGCCGATGAAGGACATCATGCACATGCTGATCGTCATCAGCGGAACGAACACCCACAGCGTCTCGCCCAGCATCGCGCATACGAGATGCACGGCGGCGACCACGATGTAGGTGATCGCCGCGGCATGGCTGACCCGACGCGCGCCGAATCGCTCGACGATGCGCGCGTTGATGAAGTTCGTGGCCGACATGACCAGCGCCATCCCGCCAAACACCGCCGGAAAGAACACGCCCGCGCCGAAGTGCTCCGCCACCAGCTGCTGCGAGCTGTTGATATAGCCGAACAGCGCGCCTTGCACGAACGAGGCACCCAGGAAGTAGCCCAGCGCCGCCCGGCAGCGCAGCGCATCCCACATGTTGGAGAGGATCGCGCGCGGGGCTATCGTCTGGCGGTATTCAGGGCGCAGCGTCTCGGGCAGGCGTGCCCACGCCCACAAGGCGACGCACGCGGCGAGCAGCGCCATGACGCCGAAGATCCAGCGCCAACCGGCAATGAGCAGCACGGCCTGCCCTACCGTGGGCGCGAACATCGGCACCACCATGAAGGTCATCGAGATCAGCGACTGGATACGCGCCATGCGGTCGCCCCCGAACTGATCGCGGATGATCGCCATCGGCATCACCATCATCGCGGCCGTGCCAAAGCCGAGAATGGCGCGCAGCACCAGGAGCGTGGTGAAGTCGGTCACCAGGGCCGAGGCGAGCGAGATCGCCACGTAGATGCCCAGGCTGGCCAGCACCACCGGACGGCGCCCGAAGCGATCGCCGATGGCGCCCGGGAACAGCGAGCCCAGACCGCTGCAGATGAGGAAGATGCCAACCAGCAGTTGCCGCTCGTTGGCATCGGTCACGCCCAGATCGCGCGAGATTTGTCCGAGCGCGGGCAGCATCACGTCGATCGCCAGCGCCTGGAGGGCCTGGATCGCCGCCATCAGGCCGACGAACTCCGTCTCGCGCAAGGGCGATCTTGGGGCCGAGGAGAGTCGCATGCGAGCGCTCATGGCCCATGCCGACGGTGGTTGCCAGCGTAAGCTCTGAAACGGTGAGATTACTGTCCTCCCCGATGCGGGAAGGGGAACCATGCGAAGCATGATGGAGGATCTTGCGTCCGCAAGCGGCCCTCAGATCGTGGCGGCACTCCCCATCGCCGCCTGCGGCGGTCACCCCGCATCCAGGAGGACAAGAAGATCGGAGATCGCTATGTTGGCCCCATGGAGAGGGCCGAAGATGATGCACAGGACGAAGCCGGCCTGCGCAAGATCATCCACGTCGACATGGACGCCTTCTACGCCAGCGTCGAGCAGCGCGACGACCCCAGCTTGCGCGGCAAGCCGCTGGCGGTCGGTGGATCGTCGGGCCGCGGGGTGGTGGCCGCAGCGAGCTACGAGGCACGCACGTTCGGGGTGCGCTCGGCCATGCCGTCGGCGCGCGCGGTGCGGCTCTGCCCGGACCTGCAGTTCCGCAAACCGCGGTTCGAGGTCTACAAGCAGGTGAGCGACCAGATCCGCGCGACCTTCCTCGACTACACGCCCCACGTCGAGCCGCTCTCTCTGGACGAGGCCTACCTCGACGTCACAGCGGACCTCAAGGGCATCGGCTCGGCGACGCGCATCGCCAGGGACATCCGGCGGCGCATCCGCGAGGACACGCAGCTGACCGCCAGCGCCGGCGTCTCCTACAACAAGTTCCTCGCCAAGCTGGCCAGCGACCAGAACAAGCCGGACGGCCTGTGCGTCATCCGCCCCGGCCAAGGCGCGGCGTTCGTGGCCGGCCTGCCGGTCAGCCGCTTCCATGGTGTGGGGCCACGCGGGGCGCAGAAGATGGCGGCGCTCGGGATCCAGACCGGAGCCGACCTCGCGCAGCGCGACCTCGCCTTCCTGCGCGCGCACTTCGGCAGCTTCGCTGAGTACCTCTACCGCGCCGCCCGCGGCATCGACTTGCGGCAGGTACGCGCGAACCGTGAGCGCAAGTCGGTCGGTGGGGAGCGCACGTTCTTCGATAACATCGAGGACCCCGACAAGCTTCGCGAGACCATGGACCAGATCGTCGACATTGTCTGGGAGCGGATCGAGCGGTCGGGTGCGACCGGGCGGACCGTGACGCTCAAGCTGCGCTATGCCGATTTCCGCACCCTCACCCGCGCCCGCTCGGTCATGCCGCGCGTGTCCGACAAGGCGATGTTCGCGCGGTTGGGGCACACCTTGCTGGAGGAGCTGATGCCGCTGCCCCAGCCGGTGCGCTTGATGGGGCTGACGCTGTCGTCGCTCGAACGCGAGCCGCGCGAGCACGGGCGCGCGAAGGACGGTCAGCTCTCGCTGTTGTAGGCCGCGATCCAGCCGGCGAGGCCATCCGCGATGTGGCGAGAGGCGTCTGCCGGCAGGTCGTCGGGCGAGAACCAGGCGGCTTCGTCGACTTCGCGTCCATCCGGCCGTAGTGTGCCCGAACCCCGGCCGACCACCACGTGCACAACGTTGTACGCCCCCATCGGCCGCTCCAGCAGCTGCGCCACCTTGCGGGCGTTCGACAAGGTGCAACCGGTCTCTTCGGTCAGCTCGCGACAAGCGGTATCGACCGGATCTTCGCGCCGCCCGACGCTGCCACCCGGCGTGACCCACTGGCTCGAGCCATAGGACTGCCGGATCAGCAGCACGCGACCGCGCTCGTCCAACGCGACGATGCGGCAGCCGTGGATCGTGGGCTTGAGCGTGCGCCACCAGGTCGAGCGGGCCCAATAGGCGAGGCGGTAGAGCCGGCGATGTAGCGGTGCGGGGATGAGGGAAAGGATGCGGGCGACACTCATAAAAGCGACTGTTGCGCCTTTCCCCTCCGCCACTCGCTCCGCGAGCGGGTCAGTGGTGGAGGGGGATAGCGACGCCTCAGCTCAAGCCAGGATCTCGCGCAGGAACCACGCGCGCTGTTCGGCCTGGTCGGTCCAGTCGTCGGCGATGCCGCTGGTGGCGTTGTCGCCGAATTCCTCGGCCGCGGCCTTCACTTCGCGAATCTTGGCGATGTAGGTGTCGTTGTCCTCGGCGAGTTCCTTGACCATCGCCATCGCATCGAGGCCGGTATCGTCCTGCGCCTTGATCTGGGTCTTGGCGGCGATGGCGGAGGGGCTGGTCAGGGTGGTGCCGCCCTGCTTGCGCACGCGCTCGGCGATCAGGTCGGTCAGCGCGAAGATCTCGGTCGCTTGGGTGTCGAACAACAGGTGCAGGTCGTGGAACTGGCGGCCGCGCACATGCCAGTGGAAGTTCTTGGTCTTGATGTAGAGCGCGAAGGTGTCGGCGAGCAGACCGTTAAGGCTGTCGATCAGCGCGGCCTGGGCGTTGGTGGTCATCGTGCGTCCTCCATGTGGCAATTCGTGATGCATAACGGCGATCAGAGGCATCCGTTCGCACGGTTTTGGCGATCACAGAATTCCCCGAACGCGGAAGAACATGGTGATCGCCACCAGCAACAACAATCCTCCGACGATCCGGCGGGCGATGCGGATGCGGGGGGAGACCAGCGCTCGGGGAAAGGCCCATGCGCCGGCGGTCAGCACCACGCCCGCAAGCCCGCCTCCCAGCCCCGCCGCCAACGGCGCTCCCATCCCGACGGCAAGGCCGAACAGCGTGAACCGCGCGGCGTCGGTGACCTGATGCGCCAGCAGCACGATCGCCAGCGCGCCCAGCGAATGGGTCGGCTCCTTCGGATTGGCGCGCGGCGAAAGGATCAGCGATTCAAGCCCTGCAAGCCCGAGCGCGATGGCTGCCAGGATGGGCCGCGCCGGCACAGGCACGGTCGAGAGCATCTGCGCCGCGGCATAGGCGGCAAAGGCGCTGGTCGCTCCCGCCAACACGAGGGCGACCACCAGCACGCCGAAGCGCTGCCCTTGCGCGCGGGTGAGCGCCGCGATCGTCACTTGGTCGCGCGCGGCGATCCCGGACAGCAGCACTGCCACGAAAGTGAGATAGAAGGCCCCCATTGCGCCCGCGAGCATGGCCGCTCGGCGACTGCAATTCAACGCCGGTTAGGAACCGCCGCTCGTTCGGGCCGTTCGGACGCGGTGTAGGGGCCAGCATGACTGCGGGCCTGACTGCGGGCTTGGCCCCGCGCTTCTGCAATGCCACACGGGAAGGCCATGACGATCGCGATCTCGCCCCACGCTCCCTTGCCGGAGGACGACATGCCGCTTTCCAGACCGCCGCAGTTGGGCGCAGGCACGGGACTGTCTCTGTTTCTCGACTTCGACGGCACGCTGGTGGAGATCGCCGATCATCCGCAGGACGTGGTGGTTCCATCTGACTTGCCGCAAGCGCTGTCCGCGCTTTCGGAGCGGCTGGAAGGTCGACTCGCCGTCATCAGCGGACGCGCGCTGGCGACCCTGGACCGGCTGCTCGGCGGCGTGGCGATCGCCATGGCCGGTTCGCATGGCGGTGAGTTCCGCCCCGCTGGCGCGGTCGAAGTCGAACCCCTGGCCGATCCCCTGCCCAGGCCCGTGTGCCAGGCCCTCGACGCCTTCGCGCAGGAGAACGGCGGGCTGGTGTTCGAGGCCAAGCCGTTCAGCGCCGCCGTGCACTACCGCGACCGCCCCCAGATCGGCGCCAGTCTGTACGACTTCGCGGCCAGGCTGGCGGCCGAGAACGGCCTCACGGTCAAGCACGGCAAGATGGTGGTCGAACTCAGCATGCCCGGCTCAGACAAGGGCACCGCCGTCAATCGTTTCATGCAAATGCCGCCGTTCGCCGGCACCCGCCCGCTGTTCATCGGCGACGACGTGACCGACGAGGACGCCTTTGCCGCCGTGCGCCGCTTCGATGGCGGCGGCGTGCTGGTCGGGCCGATGCGCCGCACCCAGGCGCTCTGGCGCATCGACAGCGTGGCGGCCGTTCACAGCTGGCTGGAGGAACAAGCTTGAGCATGCAACCCACGTCCGCCCCCGACGCCGATCCCGTTGGGCCGCAAGCCGCCGTCTCCTCGCTGGAGCTCTGGCCGATCGGCAACTGCCAGGTCTCGGGGCTGATCGACACGCGCGGCGCATTGGTCTGGGGCTGCGTGCCGCGCGTAGATGGCGACCCCACGTTCTGCGCGCTCCTGCGCGGCGATGAGGGCCAGGACCTGGGCACCTGGCGCTTCAGCCTGGAGAACCAGGTATCGGTCACCCAGGAATATGTCCGCAACACCCCGATCCTGCGCACTCGCCTGGAGGACGCCAGCGGCGCCGCGGTCGACGTGTTCGACTTCGCGCCTCGGTTCGAGCGCAACGGCCGCATGTACCGCCCCGTCGCCTATGCCCGCATCGTGCGCCCGGTCTGCGGTTCGCCGCGCATCCAGGTGACGCTGACGCCGATGGACGGATATGGCGCGCGCCAGGCGCCGATCACCCACGGCTCCAACCACATCCGCTATCTGAACGAGCGCAACGCCTTGCGGCTGACAACCAACGCGCCGGTCAGCTACATCCTCGACGAGCGGTACTTCCGGCTGGAAAAGGAGCTGGCGTTCTTCCTCGGCCCCGACGAGCCGTTCAGCGGCGACATCGCCGACCAGCTCGACGCCATGCTGCGCCAGACGCAGAGCTACTGGCAACTGTGGGTGCGCGGCCTGGCGACGCCGATGGATTACCAGGAGGCGGTGATCCGCGCCGCCATCACCCTCAAGCTGTGCCAGCACGAGGAAACCGGCGCGATCGTGGCCGCGCTCACCACTTCCATACCCGAGGCGCCCGGATCGCAGCGCAACTGGGACTACCGCTACTGCTGGATCCGCGACGCCTACTACACGGTGCAGGCGCTCAATCGCTTGGGCGCGCTCGACGTCCTGGAGAAGTACCTCGCCTATCTGCGCAACCTGGTCGACGATTCGCATGAAGGGATCATCCAGCCGCTCTATTCGGTGAGCGGCGCCAAGGAGATCATCGAGTGGGAGGCCGAGGCGCTGCCCGGCTACCGCGGCATGGGCCCGGTCAGGGTGGGCAACGCCGCCTACTACCAGATCCAGAACGACTGCTACGGGCAGATCATCATTCCCAACATCCAGGCGTTTTCCGACCATCGCCTGCTGCGGATGGGCAATGCCGACGACTTCACCAGCTTGGAAAAGGTGGGCGAACTCGCCTGGAAGCTGCACGATCAGCCCGATGCCGGCCTGTGGGAGCTGCGCACCCGCACGGCGGTGCACACCTACTCCGTGGTGATGAGCTGGGCCGCGTGCCATCGTCTCGCCAACGCGGCCGAGGTGCTGGGCCTGGCCGATCGCGAAAAGCTCTGGCGCGAGCGGGCCGATACCGTGCGCGAGCACATCGAGGAGAACGCCTGGTTCAAGGACGGCGGCCACTACGCCGCCAGCTTCGGCGGTACGGAACTCGACGCCAGTCTGCTGCAGATGGTCGAGCTCGGCTATGTCGATGCCACCGATCCGCGCTTCCAGGCGACGTTGCGCACCGTCGAGAAGGTCCTGCGCCGCGGCGAGCACATGCTGCGCTATGCCAACGAGGACGATTTCGGGCTGCCGGAAACCGCCTTCAATATCTGCACCTTCTGGCTGATCGAGGCACTGCACCTCGATGGCCGCAACGAGGAAGCCCGCAATCTGTTCGAGGCGATGCTAGGCCATCGCACGCAATCGGGCCTTCTGTCGGAAGACATGGACTTCGAGACCAGCGAGCTGTGGGGGAACTTTCCTCAGACTTATTCGCTAGTTGGCATCATCAACTGCGCCGGGCTGCTCTCGCGGCCATGGCGCGACTGGCGCTGATTTGCTCCGCCGTACGACAAATCGCGCCCCTGCCCTCTCCCCGCGCGGGGAGAGGATACGCAGGCTTGGCTCCATCGGAGCCTAGCCGAAGTTGGAGAGGGGTTTGTGCGCTCTCGGGCGTCGAGCCCCCTCTCCCAGCTACGCTAACCGCTCTCGCGGTAAGCTTCGCTACCTCTCCCCGCCGGGGAGAGGGGTAGTGTGAAGGATGTGGAATGAGCAGGCTGATCGTCGTGTCGAACCGGGTTTCGGTTCCGCAAGCCATGGGAGCGGCAGGCGCCCAGGGTGGGCTGGCCGTTGCGCTGAGCGCCGCCTTGCGTGAGCATCGGGGCATCTGGTTCGGCTGGTCGGGCAAGGAAACCGAGAGCTTCACCGGCCATCTGGACATGCAGCGCAACCAGGACGTCACCACCGCGACGATCGACCTGGAGCCCCAGGACATCGAGGAATACTACAACGGCTATGCCAACCGCACCCTCTGGCCGCTGTTCCACTACCGCATCGATCTGACCGAGTACGATCGCAACTTCGGCGAGGGCTATGAGCGGGTGAACGCCCGCTTCGCGGACTCCGTGCTGCCGCTGATCGAGCCCGACGACCTCGTCTGGGTGCACGACTACCACCTGCTCCCGCTCGGATCGATGCTGCGGGAAAAGGGCGTGACCAACCGCATGGGGCTGTTCCTCCATATTCCCTGGCCGCCCACGCGCCTGTTCGTCTCGCTCCCCAATCACGAGCAGCTGGTCGCCTCGATGCTGCAGTACGACCTTATCGGGCTGCAGACGGAGGAGTGGCTGGACAGCTTCACCCATTACCTGAAAAAGGAAATGGGCCTGAAGGTCAGCGACGATGGCGTGATCGAGTACGAAGGCCGGCGGATCGTCGCACGCGCCTTCCCGATCGGCATCGACTACGAGGAGTTCGTCGCCTCGGCCCGGACAGAGCTGGCGCAGGGTGCCTACCAGCGCCTCAAGGACAGCCTGGGCCATGGCCGCAAGATGCTGATCGGCGTCGACCGGCTCGACTACTCCAAGGGGCTGGGCGAGCGCTTCGACAGCTTCGACCGCTTCCTCACCGACAATCCCGAGATGGCCAAGGACGTGGTGCTGCTCCAGATCGCCCCGCCCTCGCGCGGCGAAGTCGCCAGCTACCAGCTGATCCGCCACGACCTGGAGCGTAAAGCAGGCCACATCAACGGCGCCCATGCCGATGTCGCCTGGGTGCCGATTCGCTACGTCAACCGCGGCTATCCGCGCGCCGAGCTGGCCGGGTTCTATCGCGCCGCCGACATCGGCCTCGTCACCCCTTTGCGCGACGGCATGAACCTGGTCGCCAAGGAATACGTCGCGGCGCAGGATTCGGAGGATCCCGGCGTGCTGATCCTGTCGCGCTTCGCCGGCGCCGCGCCGCAGATGGAGGATGCCGTGCTGGTCAACCCGCACAGCACCGAGGATGTGAGCGACGCCATCCGCCAGGCTCTGCACATGCCCCTGCCCGAACGCCGCCGCCGGCACGAGCGCCTGCTCGCCTCGGTGCGCGACGAGGACGTAGTGCGCTGGCGCGAGAACTTCGTTGGTGCGCTGCGGGGCGAGCATGGGGCCGAGGTGCCGCTCGACGCAAGGCCAGAAAGGCCCGGGCCGGAACTGTCCGCCGCGGCTTCATGAAATTCGCTCTGAACTGAAACTCTCCCGCCACACACGACGTTCATAGCTACGTTGCTCGCCGGGTCCGATCGGGCCCGCGGCATTGTGATGAAGTTGGGAGCAGCCCCTTGAAGGGGCCGAAGTGATCTGATGGCGATTTACGGCGAATGCATCGGTGTGCTTGAGCGCACGCCCGTCACCATATCGGCTCTCGATGGGCTGGAGTGCCAGCTGGAGGCACGGACAGGTGCCAACCGGATCGAAGGCCTGCTGGATCTGTGGATCGGCGCCATCGGCCCGCTGCCGGTTACGGCCGAGCACAGCGGCGGCCGCGTGCGTGCCAAGTTCCGGGAGCCGCTGGACGAGAGGATCATCGCGCACTTTGCGCATGCGTGAAGCTGGTCGCTCGTCACCCTGAGCTTGTCCGGGGTGACGCTTCTGGCCATTGTCTGCCTCGCCTCCAATCCGGCCTCCAATACCTCCCTCCCCACCCGTTGGCCCCGCGCAGGCGGAGCCCGCGCTTCTTGGGCAAGGCACTGTTTGCTGGAGGAGTAACGGCCCCCTCCGGCGCGGGTATCACGAGAGGCTTAATATCGCCCGAGAACTCCGCCCAAGCCACGTCCCCAGCCGAATTCGCTTGCCTCGCCTGCCACAGGCGTCATGGTCCCGCGCCAACGCCATGACTGTTCCCGCCTGCACAGACGCGACCGCCCGGCCCCTATGACCGAGCTCTACTACTCGCTTGCAGGGGCCCTGGTCGGTTTCCTGGTCGGCATGACCGGCGTCGGCGGCGGATCGCTGATGGCGCCGATACTGGTCCTCGGCTTCGGCTTCTCGCCTTCGCTCGCAGTCGGCACCGACTTGTGGTTCGCGACCTTCACCAAGATCGTCGGCGGCGTGGTGCACCGCCGCTTCGGCTCGCCAGACTGGACCGTGATCGGCCGCCTGGCGATGGGCAGCGTGCCCGCCGCGATCCTGACCTTGCTCTACCTGGGCTTTGCCGAGGGCGGGAAGCTCAACTCCGACCTGCTGATGAAGCTGCTGGGCGCGATGCTGGTAGTCACCGCCGTGCTGGTGCCGATCAAGCACATCATCCACGCGCCGGTCGCGCGCATACGTGCCTTGCTGGGCGAGCGGCTGGGCATGACCCAGCTTGCCGTGACGATCGCCGCCGGCGCGGTGGTCGGCTGCCTGGTCACGCTGACCTCGATTGGCGCCGGAGCGCTGGTGGCGGTGGTGCTGATGTTCCTCTATCCGCTGCGGCTCAACGCCAAGTCGCTCGTCGGCACAGACATCGTGCATGCCATCCCGCTCGCGCTGATCGCCGCGATCGGGCATTCGTGGCTGGGCAACGTGAACTGGGAACTGCTGGGCATGCTGCTGATCGGCTCCATCCCCGGCGTGATCGCCGGCTCCTTTGCCGCCGGCAAGATCGGCGAGACCTGGGTCCGGGTGGCGCTGGCGGCGATGCTCGCATTCTCCGGTGTCAAGATGCTGACGGCCTGAGGTGCCCTCGTTGATGCCCCAAACCGCCCGCGCCGGCCTCTCCTCCCTGTTGCCAACCGCACCGCAGCGCAACATAAGCGCGATCAGGCGCAAGGGGGCGCCGGGCTAGCCAGGCGACACGCATGCAAAGACCACCCGTTCTCGTGACCGGCGGTGCCGGCTATATCGGCAGCCACGCGGTGCTGGCGCTGGTCGACCGCGGCTGGCCGGTCTGCGTGATCGACAACCTGGTCACCGGCTTCCGCTTCGCCGTGCCCGAGGGCGTGACGCTCTACGAAGGCGATATCGAGGACGCCGCCCTGCTTGCGCGCATCTTTGCGGAGCAGCAGATCGGTGCGATCATGCACTTCGCCGGATCGGTGGTGGTGCCCGAATCGGTCGAGAATCCGCTCAAGTACTACGGCAACAACACCGCCAAGACCCGCGCCCTGATCGAGGCGGCGGTCAAGGCCGGCGTGCCACACTTCATCTTCAGCTCGACGGCGGCGACCTACGGCATTCCCGAAGTCTCGCCGGTGACCGAGGACAGCCCCAAGCAGCCGATCAACCCCTACGGCATGTCCAAGCTGATGACCGAGTTCATGCTGGCCGACACCGCGCGGGCACACCCGATGAACTACTGCGCGCTGCGCTACTTCAACGTCGCGGGCGCCGATCCCCAGGCCCGCACCGGGCAGTCGACCGCCGGTGCGACACACCTGATCAAGGTCGCGGTGGAAGCCGCGCTAGGCAAGCGCGAGAGCGTGGGCGTGTTCGGCACCGACTTCGACACGCCCGATGGCACCGGTGTGCGCGACTACATCCACGTGACCGACCTGGCCGAAGCGCACGTGCTGGCGCTCGAGGCGCTGGTCGCCGAGCCTACACGCTCGCTGACGATGAACTGCGGCTATGGCCGTGGCTTCTCGGTGCTCGAAGTGCTCGACGCTGTCGACCGCGTCACCAACCGCACCATCGACCGCCGCTTGCAGGGACGTCGTGCCGGCGACCCCGACGCGCTCATCAGCGACAACAGCCGTATCAAGAGCACGTTGCCTTGGGTCCCCAGGTACGCCGATCTCGACGTGATCGTCGGCCACGCCCTCGCCTGGGAGCGCAAGCTGGGCGAGATCCGCGGCGAAGGCTGAGTTCGTCGGCGATGGCCAAGCTGTACTTCTACTATGCCAGCATGAACGCGGGGAAATCGACAACCCTGCTGCAGGCCGACTTCAACTATCGCGAGCGCGGCATGGCGACGATGCTGTGGACCGCCGCGCTGGATGGGCGGGGCGAACACCATGCGATCGAGAGCCGCATCGGCCTCGGCGCCGATGCCCGCCGCTTCGATACCGCGACCGATCTGTGGGAAGCGGTGTGTGCCTGCCATGCGGCAACGCCGCTCTCCTGCGTGCTGATCGACGAGGCGCAGTTTCTCACGCCCAGTCAAGTGTGGCAGTGTGCGCGCCTGGCCGACTTCGCTGGCATCCCGGTGCTCTGCTTTGGCCTGCGCACCGACTTTCGCGGTGATCTGTTCTCCGGCTCCGGGGCACTACTGGGCGTGGCGGACAAGCTGGTCGAGCTCAAGGCTGTGTGCCACTGCGGGCGCAAAGCGACGATGAACCTGCGCGTCGATGGCTCGGGAGAGCCAATCCACGATGGCGCGCAGACGCTGATCGGCGGCAACGAACGCTATGTTCCGCTATGCCGGCGACACTTCTGCGAGGCGATGCACGGCTGGACGTGAGACTCGGTGAGATCCTCCCCTGCAAGGGGAGGTGGCGCGCACGCAGTGCGTGACGGAGGGGTGTCACCGCTGGCGGAGTGCTCGGACGAGAGGGTTATACCCCTCCACCACCAGCTACGCTGGCGGTCCTCCTCCCCTTGCAGGGGAGGATCCAGGGGCGGACACGTTGTCTCGGGCTCGACCCAGGACCGCTTCCGGCAAACGGCACCCTCTCAAGGCAAGAGCGTGCACCACATTTGACGAAAGCTCGCAACGTGGCGCAATCGGCCCCGGGTCGAGCCCGTAACGACGGCATCCTCGCTGCCGGCGTTCAAGTTCCCGTATACGCCCGATACCACTCCACGAAGCGCGGTACGCCCACGTCGATCGGCGTCGTCGGCGCATAGCCCGTATCGCGAGAGATGGCGCTGATGTCGGCGTAAGTCGCAGGCACGTCGCCCGGCTGCATCGGCAGCATCTGCAGCTCGGCCTTGCGTCCGCAGGCCTGCTCCAGCACCTCGATCATCCGCATCAGCTTTTCCGAGCGATTGTTGCCGATGTTGTACACCGCATGCGGCTTGGTGCTGCCGCCCGGCTTCACCAGGCCATCGTCGGCGGGCGGTCGGTCGAGACAGGCGATCACGCCGGCGACGATGTCGTCGATATAGGTGAAGTCCCGCTGCATTTGGCCGTTGTTGAAGACCGAAATCGGCTTGCCCGCGAGCACCTTCTCCGTGAACATCCAGAGCGCCATGTCCGGTCGGCCCCAGGGTCCGTAGACGGTGAAGAAGCGCAAGCCCGTCTGCGGCAGGCGGAACAAGTGCGCGTAGGTCTCGCTCATCAGCTCGTCGGCGCGCTTGGTGGCGGCGTAGAGCGAGACGGGGTGGTCGGTACGGTCTTCTACGGCGAAAGGCAGCTTCTCGTTTCCGCCATAGACGGAGCTGGAGCTGGCATAGACCAGGTGCGGCGTCTGGCGGGCCCGGCCCAGTTCGAGCATGTTGACGTGGCCCGCCAGGTTCGAGCGCACGTAGGCATGTGGGTTTTCGAGCGAGTAGCGCACGCCGGCTTGCGCGCCCAAATGAACGATCGCGTCGAACTCATACCCGGCCAGCGCCCGATAGAGTGCCGCGTTGTCGGCGAAATCGAGTTCCAGGAAGGTGAACTTGTCCCCGAAGCGCTCGTCCAGTTGCGCCAGGCGATCACGCTTGAGCTGCACGGGGTAGTAGTCGTTGAGGTTGTCGATCCCGATCACGCGCTGTCCGCGCGCCATCAGCCGGTCGGACAGCGCCGCGCCGATGAAGCCGGCGGCTCCGGTTACCAGAACTGCGGGAAAACGCGTCGCCATGTGCCCTCCGAACCGCCCCTGGTCCACGCCGCAGCGCATAGGCGGAGCGGGGCAGGCGGACAAGCGCGCCCTGACGGCAATCGATGCGAGTTCGGTGGCATTTACAGCAGCCCCCGAGCCGCTTCGCTGCACCTGCTAAGGACAACCACTTGCCGCACGGAGCATTGCTTGGCATGGTACCGCGATGAACGTCGAAGGACTGATCGACCGGCCCGAACACAACCGGTTGCGGTCGTTCGGGCGCGTGGTCAATCTCCTGTGCTTCTTCGTACTGCTCCTGATCATGGGCACGGTGATCTACGGATTGGTGCTACGCGCCGTGTGGGAAAGCAATTACTACATCGCCGTCGGCATCGCCGGCATCGGCGCGATCGTCCTGCTGATCGGCCTTGCCCAGCAGGAGATCGCCGCGCGGGACAAGGCGACCTGGCGCGCCATGGCCGAGTGGCAGGTGCGCGCCACCTATCGCAAACTGGCAGAGCGCTGGGCCGAGCAGGAGAAACACGGCCGCCCGGTGCCGACGATCGATTCCGAGCACTATTACGAGGAACTGCTGCTGACTTTCACCGTCGGCATGGGCCTTGGCCTATTGTTCCTGCGCGGCTCTCCGCTGGTGACGAGCCTGCGCATGGCGCCGGTGTGGATCGCGGCGGCCGTGGTGCTGATCGCGCTCGCCTTCGCGGTATCGCCGGTGCAGCCGCTCGGGCCCAAGACCGACGCGCTGTTCACGCTTGCATCGGCGGCACTGATCGCGCTGGGGCTTTGCGTCGAGAAGCACATCCCCGTCTCGCGCGTGGGCCTGATACTGGGCGATGCGTCCTATGCCATGTACCTGACTCACATGTACTTCGTGGCGGGCTCTATCGTGGTCATCGGCAAGCTGGCCGGGCCGCAGGCGCCCTGGCTCGAATTGGTGAGCTCGATCGCGCTCAGCGTGCTGATCGCGATACCGTTCCACACGTACATAGAAAAGCCGATGAGCCGCTGGCTGCGCAACCGGCCGCCGATCTTTCGTACAAGAAGGCCGGCATAGCTCCTCCACTCGCAGCGGAGGAGCGATGCCGGCTCGAAGCTACTGCCCCAGCGTGCTGCACTGCGATGTCGCGAAGGTCGCAAGCGGCGCGGCGCGGCACGGCGCCGGCTCGCCCCAGATCCAGCCTGAGCCCAAGTAGCCCAGGTAGACGCGGCCGAAGACGTCGGGATCGGCGCCGATCACACTGACCTGGTCGAGCGTGCCCATCGGGAAATCGACCAGCTTCTGCCAGCTGGCGGCATCGTCCGTCGACCGCCAGATACCGTAGACGCCGCCGACCCGGCCCGAGATGTAGATCGCAGGGTAGTTCGCGCCGCGTGCGGCCTTGCCGAACGCCACATCGTCGACGTGGGTCACGGTGCCGACCGACGCCCAGGTCCGGCCGCCATCGGTGCTGCGCTTCAGCGGCGCCGCCTGATGGACGATCCCGGACGTGAAGAACAAGTGTCCCGCCTTGCCGGGCACAGAGCGCAGCTTGGCGGCGATGGAGCTGTCGCGGTCGATCTCGCCCGCGAACACCCGCTCCCATCCCGCGCCTCCGTCCGCCGTGCGCCACAGGCCCGCCAGTCCCGCGTTGGGCGCCTCGCCGCTGTGATAGAGATAGAACACGCCGCCGGTGGTCTTGTCGGCGGTCAGCGTCTTGCGCTGGTACCAGTTGTTCTGGAACGAACCGTAGGCATCGCCCACCGCGCCCGGCAGCACGACCTGCTCCCACGTCTGGCCGCGATCCTTGGTGAAGAACGGCGCGCGGTTCTGGGCCGGTTCCCACACGATGTTGTCGGGATCGCCGGAGGAAACCGCGATGGTGCCGAACGCCATGCGCCAGGGATCGTCGCCCCTGGTGCCCGGCGGCGTCGGCAGCGTCGGAAACTTGGTCCAGGTGCTGCCGCCATCGGTGCTGTATCCGGCCATGACCGCATTGCCGTCCTCGGCGCAGCAGGGCCGCGTGTCGCTGGCATTGGTCACCAGGAAGCCTGCCTTTGCCGGCGTCCAGTCGACCTGCTGCACGGCGATGAAGCCGCGATCGGGCGCGAAGCGGGTCGAGAACGCGTTGAGGTCGTGCTTGATGTGGATGCCGAAGTCCCAGGCCGCGAAGAGCGGCGCATGGCCCGGCGGCTGGACCACGTCGTTGGCCACCAGTTCCTCGATCCCGCGCGCCTGGCTGACCCAGGCCAGGTGGGTGTCGCCGCCGGAGAGGTCGGCATGGAACACGCCCACGCCATGCGCGGCCCAGATGCGGTCGGGCCTGGCCGGATCGAACTGGATCGAGCCGGTGGCGAAGTAAGGGATGTCGGCAACCTTCAGCCATGGCGGGTCGCCCTCGCCCACGCGGGCCGAATGGGTCACGTTGGACCAGGTCCTGCCGCCGTCGGGGCTGAGGAAGCCGTTGCCGCCCTGATCGAGCACCAGCACCCGGTCGCTACGCGGATCGGTGGCGAGCGACTGGTAGGTCATGGCGCTCAGCTTGCCCTCCTGCACCAGATCGTGCCAGCGGCCCTCGCGATAGGTCCAGACGGTCTTGCCATCGAGATCGACGGCGAAGAAATCCCCGTTTCGCGCAAAGGCGCCGCGGTTCAGCGTTGTCGGCTGTGCGCCGCTGGCACCGAGCGGGCGGAAGCTGCCGCCGCGATCTGCCGAAACGAACATGCCGGTGCCGGGCGCGAACGCGAGGACGCGGCCTGTCGGCTTGCCATCGCGGCCCGGCTCGAACCAGACCTGGCTACCGGGACCTTGCACGCCTTCCTGCTGCGGCACGCGATCCTTGCCCGCCGGCACGCTGGCGACACGCTGCCAGTTGCGGCCACCGTCACTCGATCGCAGGACGCCCTGCCCGGGCGTGCCAAGCAGAACCAGGTCCGGGTTCGTGGGGTCCACCGCGATGTGCGGCCCGGCGAAGCGCCACTCGCTATTGGCATCCCACCACGTCGGGAACGGCCCGCTCTGCGGGGCGGTGAAGGTCCGGCCACGGTCGTCCGAGCGATAGACCGTGTACTTCGTCGCCATGTAGATGCGGTTCGGATCGGAGGGCGCGACCGTGATCTCGTAGACGCCTTGCGCGGCCCCGCTCTGGGTGCGCAAGTCCTGCGGCATCGCCGTGGCCGTGACCAGCTGGTGCCAGCGGTTGTCCTTGTCGCTCCAGATGTAGGCGCCATAGACGTCCGTGCGCGCAACCATGGTCTTGCCGCTTGCGTCGATGGACACATCGGCGATGAAGCCGCCGCCGCCGATCGCCACCCGCTTCCACTGGTAGGTCTCGTTCTGAACCGGCCCGCCCGCTTTGGCGAGCGCGGCCGGCGGCGTGGTGTCCAGCGCCTCGGGCCCGCGCCCGTGCAGCTTGACATAGGCCGCGCCCGCCAGCGCTCCGGCAAGGGCAAGCGGCACGCCGAAGTACAGCATCAGGCGCGGCCACTGCCTGGGTGCGGGCTGGGTGAACTGATCGTAGCTGATCGAGCGTCGGTCGCGTGCGCTGGCGCGCGGGGGGTCGCGTGGGGGCATGGTTTCCTCATGGACGGGACGCGTGTGCGGATATGGGGATGGGGCGCATCAGTCGTGCGTTCGCGTCAGCAAGTAGTAGACGGCGACCGGGTTGGTCACCAGGTAGCGCCAGCCCAGGCGCAGCGGCTCGCGCGCACCGCGATAGAGCCACTCCAGCCCGAAGGCCTGCATCCAGTCGGGCGCGCGCGAGACGCCGCCGCCGTAATGGTCGAACAGGCCGCCGCAAGTGCGCACCCAGGCCACTCCGGGGAGCAGCGCGCGCAAGGCCACCGCCATGCGCTCCTGCCTGGGCGTGCCCACCCCCAACCAGAGCACATCCGCGCGCGCTTCGCGCACCAGGCGGGCGACTTCGGGCAGATCCTCGTCCTTGAAGTAGCCATTGCGAGTGCCGGCGATCTGCAGGCCGGGGAAGCGATAGCGCAGATGCTCCGCCGCGCGCGCGGCTACGCCGGGGCGCGCACCCAGGAAGTAGAAGCGCACCCCCTCGTCCGCCGCCACGCGCGAGGCATCGAGCAGGAAGTCGGTGGTCGCCGCGCGCTCAGTCAGCGGGCGCTTGCAGAACACGCGGCTGGCGAAGACGAGCGGCATGCCGTCGGCATCGACTAGGTCGACGGCATCGATTGCCGCGCGCAGGACCGGGTCCTGGTGATAGGCGGCGACGACGCTGCCGTTGGCGGACGTGAGCACGCGCGGGTGCGGCAGGGCGCCGGCACGTGCGCTCGCCACGTCGTCCAGCATCAGCTGCGCCATCTCCGCCCGGGTCAGCCGCGCGATCGGCAGGCCGCCGATGGTGATCGTTTCCGGGCTGCGGGGAGCGGGACCCTTGGCGCCAGCGGCCGGCGCCGCAAGGTTCGTGCGCGCGAGGTCCTGTCTCACATCGTTCAAGCGCAGCTCCGGTCCATGGCCTCGCCGGCCTTGAGCGTCGACTTTAGCACAGCCCTGCTAGGGATAAACCCCGGGCCGCTCACCGGGGCACTGGCGCATCGTGAAGGAGGCGTGTGGTGGCCCGCCAGGCGGCGAAGGCGAACGCGCCCTCGCCCAGCACGATGCCGGCGATCGAGAGAACCGGGCTTGCCACCGCGACCAAGCCCAGCACCGCGGCGAGCGAGACCAATGCCGTCCAGCCGCTGATCCACGCGAGCTGGCGAAAGCGACCGGCCGCCAACAGGATCACGCCCTCGGGCGCGTGCAGGAGACGGGCCATCGCAACGGCAAGCCAGAGCCCCGTTCCGGTCAGCACCGTCTCCAGCCCGAACTTGCCCACCATGTACTCGGCCGGCGCAAAGGCGATCACCAGCGCCGCCAGGATCGCGGTCCCCGTCCACACCGCAAGCAGCAGCAGACGCAAGTGTAGCCGGGCCTGGGCGATCGCCGTAAACTCGGCGCGGGCGACGCGATGGGCGGCGCGGGCCCGCTCGAACTCGACCAGCGCGTTCACCGCCACTGTCACCGGGCGGATGAACAGCACCGTGGCGGCGATCGGGGCGAACGCGGAAGGGCCGAGCAGCGCGGTGACGATGTAGCTGTGGCTGTTCACGGTCGCCTCGGTGCTGATCACGCCCAGCAGCGACCAGCGCGCGTCGCGGCTCCAGACCGTACGGTAGGCGCGCACTCTCGACATGCCGGGCAGGCGGAGGCGCACGCCCGGCAGCAGCGGCGCCAACGCCCCGGCAACGGCGAAGGCCAGCATCGCCAGCGCCGTCACTTCGCCGGCTTCGGGCAGCACCGCGAGCGCGATCACGCCCGCCAGCAGCAGCGCGCTGTAAGCGAGGTCCGACGTCATCGCGCGCCCGTAAGCCCCGCGCGCGGTCGCGCCGACCCTGGCGAACTGTCGCAGCAGCACGACGCTGGCATAGAGCGAGAACAGCCCGGCCGAGAGCGGCGCCAGGCCGACGGCGGCAGCGATGGCGGCGAACAGCAGCGTGGCCGGCAGCAGTGCCCAGACCGAGACGGCCGTCACCCCACCCAGTTCGCGCGCGGCCTCGGCCCCGCCGCCATCGCTCGCAGCTTGCGCCGAGAGCACCAGCATCGGCGAGGTGAACAGCGCGCTCCAGATGCCGACGCTGAACTGCGACACGACGAACACGAACGACAGACGTCCGAACTCGGCCACCGGCAGGCGCGCAAGCAAGGTGAGCGAGAGCAGGAACTGCACGCCCGCCGAGGCCATCGGCCCCACCGCGGCGGTCGCGTACCACTGCAGACGGCCGCGAAGCGACGACGCCTCGCCGGCGTTCACGCGATGCCGTCCTCCAGGTCCTGGCTTGGGCCGGGTTGCGGGCGTGAAACGGGCCGACGGGCTCTGGCGGGCGCGAGCGTCTGCCGCGTCAGGCGGTTGCGCAAGGCGGTAAAGCCGTTGCGGCCGGCCATGCGGGCTACCCGTGCCCGCAAGTCCTGGTGGGCGCCGGCGCTTTGATCGGACAGGCGATGGATCAGCACCACCGCGATCATCAGGAACACCTGAACCGGTGCGGCGCGATCCAGCATGGTCGATTCGCTCATGTTGTGGCCGGCGCAGAATGTCAGGATCGCGAAAAGCAGCGCCCGGCGCGAGCGCGAGATGTTGATGCTGCACAGGAGGCGAATGGCGGGCCAGACGAAGAGCACCAGCAGCGCGAGCAGCAGGCCCGGCAGGCCGATCGTCACCAGCGTGTCCAGGTAGCCGTTGTGCCCGTGCCCGGCCACGCGCGCGACCCAGTTCGTGGTCAGGGTCCAGATCGGACTGGAATAACCGATCTGCCAGAACGATTGGTAGCCCGCACCCGTCCACAAGTGCTCGCTGCTGTATTCCAGCAGCAGCGACCAGACCGAGCCGCGGCCGGTGAATGCGCCCGGATCGTCCAGGATCGCCTCGACGCCGCCGAAATACATTACGACCGCGCCAAGCAGCAGGCCTCCCAGCACCAGCACGGCTGGCAGCAGGATCGAACGATAGCGCGGGTTGTAGAAGCGCATCGCCGCACCCACGACGAAGGCGATGCCGAGCATGGCGATCGAGGTCTTGGAATGGGTGTAGTAGAGAAAGATCAGGCTTGCCGCGAGCACCGCGCCGGTGACCCAGGTCGGAAGCCGCTCACGGTCGAAGGCGAACAGCAGCACTGTCAGCGCGCAGGCCGGTCCTGCGATGTTCTTGTGCCCGGTGATGCCGCGCCAGTCGCCCACCAGCGAGGTGTCCTCGGTCACCGCCGCCATGTGCACGCCGGATGAGGAAACCATCACCATCACGTAGTTGATCAGCAGGAGCCCCACGAGCGCGGCGCGCACCAACCGCAAGGTGCGAACCGCCCCCAGGTCGCCAATGGAGCGCACCAGGATCCAGATGACCGCCGAGGTGAAGGCCAGTCGTCGCAACGAGATCAGCGGCTCGATCGCCCAGGAGACGCTGACCAGGCAATACCCCAGCAGCAGCAGGATGGACGTCGGCACCGACATCGGCGGCCGCGTCTGCGACGGAGCCAGAAGCAGCACGCCGAGCACGCCCAGGATGATCACCTGGCGCACCACGTCGCCCTGCGCCGCGGCGGAATCGCTGAGAGTCCAGTCCTGCAGCAACGGCACGCCGATCAGAGACTGCTCCAGCAGCAGCAGCAGCGCGATGCTGGCGATCATGCGCCGCTGGCGCATGTGCTGCTCGAACTTGTGGGCCGCGACGCGCGCGGGCGAAAGCAGGGTGGTTGCCATCAGCCTTGGCTCACGTCCGGATACCGGCCGACGGCAGCCGCAAGTTCAAGAGAAGCGCACAGACATGCATGCCCGGAAATTAGCACTACGGCTTTCACGCTACCAGCAGCCTTTCGTACGCATCGATCATCGCCCGATTCGAGGCGGCCACTCCCAGCGCGCGGGCCCGCCGAGCCCAGGCCTCGCGCTCGACCGGGTCCGAGAGCAGCCGGGCAAGCACGGCGCCCAGGCCGGCATCGTCTCCGATCGGGACCGGCAACCCACAAAGCGCGCCATCGCCATCGGTGATCCCTTCGACCTGCACCGGCACCTTCGACACCACCAGCGGCAAGCCGAGCCGCGCCGCCTCGATCAGCGCAAGGCTGTGGCCTTCGTAGTGGCTCACTTGCGCGAAGACTTGCGCCGTGGCGGCATGGGCCAGCGCCTCGCCGCGCGTCATCTGCCCCAGGAAACGCACGCGTCCAGCAACGCCGCAGGTTTCCGCCAGGGCGCGAAGCTCGGCCTCGTCCTCTCCGGCGCCAACCACGTCGAGCGTGCCTTGCGGCACATGCGCCATCGCGCGCAGCAGCATGGGATAGTTCTTCTGGTAGCTCAGGCGGCCGAGCGCGACCACGCGGCCGGGCACCTTGGCAGGGGCATCTTCGGCGACCAGCGCGTCGATCGCGCGCTCGACCGGCTCGGGAAGCGCATTATGGATCGTCACCAGCTTGGCGCGATAGGCGGCAGGTTTGTCCGCGAGCGAGGCGGCGACCGCGTGCGAGACGCAGATCACCGCGGCGACTTCGCGCATGCGCCCGGTTAGGGCGTCGAGCCGCACCAGCGCGGGGTTGTGCGTGTCGGCAGGGGAATGGTGCGAGACGTAGACTCGCGTGCCCGTTCGTGCCGCCCGCACCGCCAGCGGCATCATGACGTTGGCGAACGGCATCGCGGTGATCACGGCGGCGGGGCGCGTGCGCCGCAGATAGCCGACCAGCGCCCGGAACAGCTTGGCGACGCCGCCGAAGCCGCCTGCCCGCCCGCCGAGCACATGATGCCACCCCTCGGCCTCCGCATGGTCGCGCTGGGCTGCATCGCCGTTGGGGTAGAGCACGAAGCGCTCCGTACGGTGCCCGCGCGCCTCCAGACCGGCCGAGATGTCGTTCCAGATTTCGCGCAGGCCGCCCGGCTCGCTGTGCGTCATCGCGAAGTGGATCGCCCCGGTCATGCCCGCGGCTTGCCCGAGACATCGCGCCGCGGGATCGCCTGAGCGGCCGGGCGACGCGGCCGCAGGAAGCCCTGGATCAGGCCGATCGCGTTCACGTTCCACGTCGCCAGCGAGTAGAGCCCCAGCCGCAAGCCCCCGCGTCGCCAGGCGAAGTAGGCGATCGGCAGCGCCACCACGATCGCCAGCGCCAGCCACTGCCCGGTCGCGACCGCAAGCAGCATCGCCAGCCACCAGGCATAGATCACGACGCCATAGCGCAGCTGCGCGAAGTCGCGCGCGACCTGTGCGAAGTGCGGCTGGCCCAGCGCCGCTCGGACGACCTCGCCGGGGCCGCCGGCATAGCCGCTGCGCAAGCGACGCAGCATCAGCTTGTAGCCGGCGACGACATGGCCATAGTGGTCCACCGCATCGACCGGGATGCGCGCCAGCTTCCACCCGCGTGCCCGCAGCCGCGCGCCCAGTTCAAATTCCTCGAAGGCGTGCAGGTTGCGGTCCGCGAAATAGCCGGCGGCGCGCACGGCCTCGGTGCGGTAGAGGCCGCCGCAGTCGAGCCGGTCGACTTCGCCTGAGACGCGCGAGCCCTTTTGAGCGTCGGATTGGGCGCGCAGCTCGAACTCGATGCTGTTGGTGTTCGCCTCGTTCACCCGCCCGCCGACCGCGGCATAGTCCGGATTGGCGCGCAGGAAGGCGATGCCTTGCGCGATCATCTCCGGGCTGAGCACCATGTCGCCGTCGAGGAGGTAGAAGAACTCGCCGTGCGCCTCTTGGAACGCGAGTTGCGCCCCGGTGCCGCACGAGCGCTGTGCGGGATCGGAGAGTTGCACGATGCGCACGGGAAAGCCTTGCGCGATCTCGACCGTGCGGTCGCTCGAGCCGCTGTCCGCCAGGATCACTTCGCCGCCGAACGGCTCGGCGGCGGCGCAGGCACTGGCGAGGCACTTGGCGATGTGCGCCTCCTCGTTCAGCGCCTTGATGCCGATGGTGACGGTCACGCTCATGCCGTGGGAGCCATGGCCGCGCGGTAGGCCGAAAGATAGCCGTCCGCCATTACCGTGGGCGAGAAGCGCGCGATCATCGCCGCGCGTAAAGGTGCGACATGCGACCGCGCGCCTGCCGGGTCGTCGATCATCCGCGCCACCACCGCACCGAGCGCTTCCGCATCGTCGACCTGAGCGCAGTAAGGATAGTCTTGCGGTAGCACTTCGGAGAGACCCGGCGCATCGGTGGCCGCAAGCGGAACGCCGGCCATGAATGCCTCGATCGCCAGCAGGCCCAGGCCTTCGAAGCGCGAGGGCATCAGCACGCCGTCCCATTCGCCCAGATGCGCCCCGAGTTGCTCGATCGGCGGCACCATGCGCACCGTCCAGCCGGGCGCCACGCCGTGCAGCGCCTCGCCCAGTTGCGCCTCCTGCGGCCCCGTCCCCGCAATCGTCACCTCGACATCGCGCCTCGCCGTCCGTGCATGCGCGGCGTGCAGGATCCGTGGCAGGAGGTCGGAACCCTTGGCGGGAACCAGCCGCGCCGCGAACAGCAGGCGATAGGGTCCCCGGGTTCGGGGCGGGGCGATCGGCGGCGGGGCGACGCCATTGTAGACGACCGGAGCGGGCGCGCGAGGCATCCGCGTCGGAATGGCGGCGTCGGCTTGTGCGGCGGCCAGCGACACGGCGATGGCACTCCCCCGCGCGAGGCGCTGCGTCACCCAGCGCCCCACTTTGCCCCAGGCGATCCAGAGCTCGCAATTGTGCACGGTGCGCAACACCTGCACGCGAGCAAGGCGCGGCGACAGCACGGTGGCGATGGCGCACGTCAACTCGGGCACTTCGGTGTGCAGGTGGACGACATCGGCCCGGAAACGCCGCACCGCCTTCGCGAGGCGCCAGGCGGCAACCAGTGCGCCCCCTTTCTTGAAGTGCCCGGCGGTGCCGGTGAAGACCGGAACGTTCCACCCTGCAAGTCGCCTGGCCATGTCGCGGCCGACCCGGGTCGGCGCATCGAGCGCGAAGACCGCGAACATGGCGAAGTCGACGCTTTCGTGCAGTGCTCCGACCAGATCCACCGCCACGCTCTCCGCGCCGCCGAGGTCCAGCTTGGTCACGACCTGCATGACGCGCGGCCGGCGACTGCCAATGCTGGCCGGCGTCGCCGCGAGCGGATCGGGCTCGGTCGCCGCATTGACTGCTGCCTTGGACAACACCGATCCTTCGCGTTGCACGTGCGAAGCGCCCCCGCCGCACTTGCCAAGCGTCTATCAGTGCAATTACGTGGCGTCGAGGGTCGGGACCGGGGCCGAGCGGGGGGAAGCAAACCCGAGCGTTCAGGTGTCCCGCTGCCGAACACATCGTCGCCGGGCGCTGCTTGCGGGGCCCGCCTGCCCAAGCCACACACCGCGGGCGCGCAAGGCCTGCGGGTACCACGCGAAGGAGTGCCATGCAGGACCCGGCTGCCGATCACCCGCCTGCCGGTGGCCCTGCCCGTGTGCATCTTGCCCGTGAGCAGCTTGCCCGAGAGCATCGGCCGTCGCTGCAGCACCGCCCCGAGATCGACGGCTTGCGCTCTTTCGCGATCCTGCCGATCCTCCTGCTGCACTGCGGCGTTCCGGGCCTGCGTGGCGGCTTCGTGGGTGTCGACGTGTTCTTCGTCATCTCCGGCTACCTGATCACCGCGATCATCCATTCCGAGATCGCGGGCGGCAGCTTCTCGCTCGCGCGGTTCTACCGGCGACGTATCGTGCGCATCCTGCCTGCGCTGGTGCTGATGATCGCGGTGGTGCTGGCACTGGGCTGCGCGATCCTGCTGCCCATCCCCTTGCGCGACCTGGGGCGCAGCGCCGCCGCGACGGCCGCGTTCGGCTCGAACATCTACTTCTATGCGACCGTCGACTACTTCTACTCGGACCTGACGCCCCTGGTCCACACGTGGTCCCTGGCGGTGGAAGAGCAGTTCTACGTGCTCTACCCGCTGCTGCTGATGGCCACGCGCAAGCTCTCGCGAGAGAGGCTCGTCGTCCTGTTGGCGGCGCTGTCTGTGGCTTCGCTCGCGGTAGGCGGTTACTTCGCCATGACCGATCCGGCCGCGGGCTTCTACCTGCTGCCCGCGCGCGTCTGGGAGCTGCTGGCCGGAGCGCTGGTGGCGCTGGGCGCCTACCCCCGAGTGTCACGGCGCTGGGCGGCGGTGCTCTCGTGGTTCGGGCTCCTGGCGATTCTCGCCTGCGTGGTGGCGATCAAGCCGAGCTGGCCCTTCCCCGTGCCCTTCGCGCTGCCGGTGGCCGGCTCCGCCTTGATGCTGATCGCCTATTCGCCCGGCACCGTGGTCGCCCGGGTGCTGAGCTGGACGCCGCTGCGCTGGATCGGGCTGATCTCATACTCGCTCTACTTGTGGCACCGCCCGATCATCGCGCTCTACCTGCAAGGCCGGTCCGAGGTGCTGACCATCCAAGACGCGCTGGTGCTGCTGCCGCTGTGTTTCGCGGCGGCGATCGCGTCCTATCTGCTGGTCGAGCGGCCCGCGTTGCGGCGCTGGCGATCGGGCACCGGGCTCCTGCCCCATGCCTGGGCCGTGCTGACGCTCGGCGTCGTCGCGGCAGCCGGGCTGCTGATCGCTGCGCAGGCCGAGCGCATCCGCCCTCTCCCGCCTGAAGTCGCGCGCGTCGCAGGTTACCTGCGCTTCGACAAGACGCCCGCCGGCCGCGCGCAATATGCCACCGATCGCTGCTTCGCGCTGCCCACGCATCGCCCGAACGACCCTGCCTGCCTGCTTCCGGAAGCCGGTCGCGACAACGTCCTTCTCGTCGGTGACAGCCACGCCGCGCAGCTGTCGCAAGCCTTGTCCCGCGCGATCGCGCCGGCGCACCTGATGCAGGCGACCGCCGCGGGATGCCGCCCGGTACTGGAGGGTCGCGGCCTCGCGAGCTGCCGGACGCTGACGCTGCAAGCGCTGAAGCATGCAGACCTGGCGCGGATCAGCGCCGTGGTGCTCGCCGGCCGCTGGTTCGCAAGCGATGCCCCGCTGCTCGCCGACACGGTGCGCGCGCTTCGCGCCCGCGGCGCCAGGCGGGTGATCGTCGTCGGGCCGGTGGTGGAGTACGACGCCGACGTGCCGGACCTGCTCGCCCGCTCGATGCTGGCGCATGATTTTACGCGGATGGAGCAAGTGCGCCTGGCCGATCGCGCTCCGCTCGACCGGACGTTGCGCAAGGTCGCGAGCGAAGCGGGCGCCCGCTACGTCTCGCACTTCGCGATCGAGTGCCCGCAAGGCCGCTGCCTGCTGTTCACCGCCGATGGGGGCCCGCGCCACATCGACCACTCGCACCTGACCCCGCTCGCCGCGCAGCCGGTCGCCGAGGCGATCCGCCGCGCTATCGCCGACTGAGCGCGCCGTCAGTTCTCGGGCAGCAGCAGCGTCGAGGGCGGGATCGGCACGAAGACCCGGCCGATCTCGGCGCCCGCGATGGCAAGCAGCGGCAGCGCGAGGCACAGCAGCGTGAGCCCCCTCCGCTCTCGTAACATGGCCCGCAGGCCCTCGTCCGACAGTGCTGCGGCGAGCGCCACTCCGGACAGGGCGGCTGTCAGCAGGAAATAGCGCGGCGCGGTGGCGACGCCCACGATCGCGTAGGACCCGGCATAGAGCAGCCCCGCAGCGCTCATCGACAGCGCGGTCCAGGCGAGCGGATCGAGCGGATCGCGGCGGCGCGTGCGCGCGAACAGGATCGCGAACGCACCGATCGCCGTGGCGACCACCACCGCCGGGATGAACACCACCCCCAGCGTGTACTTGGCGGTGAGGCGCGGCAGGCTCTCGCGTGGCGGCGCGCCGAGTTCGGCGGGGGTGACCGGAACGATGCCGTTGCGCGGCTTGGTCGAGGTGAACAGCAGCAGCTCTGCATTCATGTGCCGGGTGCGGTGCACGACGTAGGCGAGCGGGTGGCGAACGACGGCGGCGATCCAGCGCGCCTTGAAGTCCGAAGGGGGCGGCACTTGCCCGGCGATGATCTCGCGCTGGTCGAGCAGCCGCGCGCCCGCCTTGGCCGGGAACCACGCGCAGCGGCCCCATGGCGCCATGGTGTCCCACATGACCGGCGAATAGCAGCGCGCGACATCGTTGCGGGAGATGCGGCTGGCGGGTCCGAACACCGCCGGATCGTCGGCGCCATGGGCTATGCCCAGCAGATCGAACAGCAGCAGCGAATCTTCCACGCGCGAGGGTTCGGCCCCGAACACATGGCGGCTGGAGAGCTGGACGCCCACGGCCAGCAACGCGGTGACCGCCGCTGAAATGAGCAGGCTCAGCCACAAGCGGCGCAGCAGCTGCGGCGCGAAGGCAAGGATGAGCGCGGGGCCGGCGGCGAAGGCGGCATTGTGGCGCATCAGCACGCCGCACACGATCAGCAGCACGCCGCCCGCGATCAGTCCGTGCCGCACCCCGCCACCGCTGCGAGCGCGCAACAGCAGGCCATAGCCGAGCAGGAAGAACGAGGTCAGCAGGCTGTCCTTGCCGATGGGATCGAACCACACCGCCGCGGCGATCACGCCGACCGCGATGGCTGCCAGCGCTGCGCCGGACCGACCGAGGCGCGCCAGCGTCAGGGCCAGCACCGCTACGCCCGACCAGTAGAGCAGGATCGAGAGGACCAGCAGCGGCACCGGCCCCGGACCGAACACGCCGAGTGCCTGCCACAGCCGCGTCATCGCCGGGGGATGCCAGTCGTTCAGCCGGTTGGCGGCGATTTGGGCCCACTGCATGCTGGCATCGTTGCTGAGGCCGCCCGACCAGGACAGCAGCAGGTGGAGCAAGGCGATGCCGGCCAGCAGCAAGGCGAGCACACGCGGCGCGGCAAACGCGCGTATCGCCTCGCGGGTGCTCGAAGGAATGGCGATCATGGCTGCCCCTGCCCGGACCAGTTGCCGATGTCCGGAATTACGGACGCCTTGCAATAATTGACGGCCTTCACGGCCACAAGCACCCGCCGCCGCGCCGTCAGGTCGCCTCGCGGCGGCGTTGCGACAGGGCGGCGAAGATGTCGGCGCCGCTCATCTTGCGCGTCACGGTGCCGACCTGCTCCCAGTTCTGGGCAATGGCGACGGCGATCATCATCATCACGCCGATCAGTGTATCGCGCTCCAGCAGGCTCGATTCGGTGACGTTGTGGCCCATGCAGAACAGCAGCATGGCCACCGCGAGCGCGCCGCGCTGGGGCGTGATGCGGCTGGACAGCAGCTTCCACGCCGGCCAGATCACCGCGGCGAAGACCACCAGCACCAGGCCTGGAAGACCGACCGAGACCAGCAGATCGAGGTAGCCGTTGTGGCCCGAACCCGCGGTCTTCACGAAGCCCTGGCCATAATCGTAGATCGGGCTGTCCTGCCCTGCATCCCAGAACGAGCCATAGCCCGAGCCCAGCAGGATATGCTCGCTGGAATAGCGGATCATCGCGTCCCAGATGAACCCGCGCCCGGTGAAGAACTTGGGGTTCAGCAGGTTCTCCAGCACGAAGCTCTGGTAGGTGCTGTAGAAGAACCACCCGGCTGCGGTCAGGAACATGATCATCGGAATGGCGAAGCTGCGGATGCGCTCGTCGTAGCGCTGGAAGATCCAGCCGCACAGGAGGGCGATGCCCAGCATGCCGGCCGAGGTCTTCGACTGCGCCTTGAACAGGAAGAAGGCGGCTGCGGCGATCACGGCCCAGCGGATCCATGACTTGATCTGCTTGGCGTCGTAGAGGAACAGCAGGATGGTCATCGCGCAGGCGGCGCCGGCGATGTTCTTGTGCCCCATCAGCCCGCGCCAGTTGCCCACCACCGTCAGCTGGATGTCGCCATCCAGCATCATGTGCACACCCATCTGCGGATAGGCGACCACCACCAGGTAGCCGGCGATCAGCACGGTCACGAACAGGATGCGCAGGATCTTGATCGTGCGTTCGTATCCTGCCGCCTGCATCACGATGAAGGTATTCCACACCACGATGGTCATCAGCACCAGGCGCCGGATGGCGACGCCGGGGTTGATCGCCCAGCTGAGGCTGAGCCAGCACCACGCTAGCGCCAGCAGTAAGGGCCAGGGCATGATCAGCGCCTTCGCGCCCGGCCCCTGCTTCATTGCCGCGAAGATCGAGAACGCCAGGATCGCCACGTAGCCGATCTGGCGCACCGCGCTGCCCTCTCCCGAGCCGCTGATGTCGCCCGCCGCCACTTCGCGCACGACCATGGCGGGCGCGAGCAGGATCATCGTGAAGAAGGCGAAACCGGCGATGTAGAGCAGCCGGTCCTTGCCCGAGGACTGCGAAGCGGGAGCGGCGATCTTCATGGGAAGGACGGTTTCTCCGGTGAACCGACGACCCCGAAAGGCCGCTTCACTGAGGGACTATCCGTATAGGACAACGGCTGCGCGGTCCAGCATGGATGGGGTGTCAGCGCTTGCGTTCAAGCGGTGCCGGCAACCTTGGTTGGGCCGAGGCGTGCTGGCCCAACGCTTGTGCCCATACCGGAAAGATCCTCCCCTGCAAGGGGAGGTGGCAGTCCGCAGGACTGACGAAGGAGTGTCGCCGCCAGTCGAGAACCCGGCCGAGAGGATTACACCCCTCCACTACCAGCTACGCTGGCGGTCCCCCTCCCTTTGCAGGGGAATCAAAGAACACCCTCGCACTCACAAGAACCACCCTCATCCCGAGGACAGCCTACTCCGCCGCCAGGTGCAGCGGCTCGTCCATAGTGTAGTTGGGCAGCGACATGAAGGCCCGCTTCAGCGCCTCGCCCCAACCGGTGGAGACTGCCTTGAAGTAGGGATCGTTGCCGTCGATGCGCCGCTCGTGCAGCGGCTCGAAGCAGTCGCGCTCGATCACCAGCAGGTCGAGCGGCAGGCCGACCGACAGGTTCGCCTTCAGCGTTGAGTCGAAGCTCACCATCAGCAGCTTCACCGCGCTTTCGAAGCTCATGTCGCGCTCGTAGCCGCGCAGCAGGATCGGACGGCCGTACTTGGTCTCGCCGATCTGGAAGAAGGGCGTGTCGTAGCTCGCCTCGATGAAGTTGCCTTCCGGATAGATCAGGAACAGCCGCGGTTCCTGGCCCTTGATCTGGCCCGACACGATCATCGAAGCGCCGAACGTGGCCGCGGCCGTCTGGCCGTTGTTGGAGGCCCGGCTGGCGATCGTCTCGCGCAGGATATCGCCGACGATCGTCGCCACCTGGAACATCGTCGGAGCTTCGAGCAGCGAGTTGTGCCGCTCGGCCGGCGCCTTGTTGCGTTCCTCCAGCTTGCTGATCACCGACTGGGTGGTGGCGAGGTTGCCCGCGGTCATTACCGTGATGATGCGCTCCCCCGGCATGCACCAGTGGAACATCTTGCGGAACACGGAGATGTTGTCGACGCCCGAATTGGTGCGGGTGTCGCTCATCAGCACGAGCCCACGATCCAGCATCATGCCCACGCAATACGTCATCCGACCTGTCTGTCCTTCGTACCCTTCGGCTACTTGACCGCCCCCGCGGCCGTTTTGCCGTCCTGGCCCCGCCTGTGGACTTACTCGCCCCGAGACTGGTGCTGCCCACCTTGCGACTGTTGCTGCTGTCCTACCCGATTCTCCTCTACAGACAAATGAACGGACAGCCGGCTTTCCCCCGTACCCGTAGCAATACCTGTGAACGGCGCCGCGTCGCTGTAGTCGCAGCCAGAGGCCACGCGGACATAGCGCTCGTCCGGGCAGATCGCGTTGGCGACGTCGAAGCCGACCCAGCCCAGCCCGCGAACATAGGCCTCGGCCCAGCCGTGGCCGGCGTCCTGCTCGATCCGCCCATCCATCTTGAGGTAACCGCCGACATAGCGCGTCGGAATGTCGACCAGACGCCCGGCGCTGATGAAGACGTGCGCCTGGTCCTGGCACACGCCGCGACCGGCGGCGAGCGCCTGCTCGGCCGAGGTCTTCACGTCGGTGGTGCCCGGCACGTAGTCGACCGCGCCGCGCACCGCCTCGCTCATCTTGTGCAGGAAGGCGAGCGGATCGCGGCGATCGGCGTCGATGCCGGCGACCAGCGCGCGCACCTTGAGGCCGGCGCGGGTGAGCGGTGTCGCGCGCAGGAAGCACCATAGCGGAAAGTGGCCGCTGTGCTCGCCCACCACACCGTTGTTGTCGGCGGTGCGCACTGTGCCATGGCATGTCACGACCACCTCGCGCACGCCGGGATCGAGCGAAACCAGCTCTACGTGGTTCTGGTGCTGGTCGTCGTACGCCGCCTCGTGCGTGGCACCCTGCAGGTCTGTCGTCCACTCGACGATCTGCTGGCCATGCGTGGACTTGGGCCGCAGCCGTAGCCGCTGGAGGCCATGGTTGACCCCGAAGTCGAAGCTGTAGCGGGTCTCATGCTGGATGGTGAGGAGCACGCTGGGCCGTCCTATGCGATGAACCGGTAATCGGAGGCGATCGCCTCGCCGATCCGATAGGTGCGACCGATGTAGTCCTGCAGGAACTCGTGCAGGCCGCCCTCGAAGATCTGCTCGATATTGACGTCGTGCAGGCGCGTGCCGGCGTCGCGCAGCAGCTGGTGCGCCTGTGTCTCGGCGCCGTACTGCTTGGCGAGGCCGGCCATGTTGCTGCGGATCTTCTCGAAGCAGAACACCAGGCTGCGCGGGAACCGGCCGTCCAGGATCAGGAACCTGGCGATGCCGCGCGGGTCCATCGAGCCCGCGTGAAGCCACGAATAGGCGCGGTTGCCCGCGACCGAGCGCAGCAGCGTGTCCCATTGCACGTTGTCGAGGCTGGAGCCGACCCACGCAACCGACGGCAACAGCACGTAGTACTTCACGTCGAGGATGCGCGCGGTGTTGTCCGCGCGCTCGATGAAGGTGCCGATGCGGGCGAAGTTGAACACTTCGTTCCGCAGCATCGATCCTTCCATCGCGCCGCGCACCAGGGTGGCGCGCTGGCGGATGGTGGAGAGCACTTCGCGCAAGTTGGTCTCGCGCACCGGGCGCGCCAGCAGCTCGCGCAGGATCATCCAGGTTTCGTTGGTGGCTTCCCAGACCTCGTTGGTCAGGCTGGTGCGCACCACCCGCGCGTTGGTGCGCGCATTCTCGATCATCGAGAGCACGCTGCCGGGATTGTCCCGCTCGCGCAGCAGGAAGTTGAACACTGCCGCGCCGGTCAGCTCCTGCTTGCGCGCCAGGAACGCGGCCTCCTGGCCGGTGGTGATCAGGACGGAGCGCCACTCCTCCTCCTGGCGGGCCCGACTGCCGCGGGTGAGCGCGAGGTGGAAACCCACGTCGATCAGGCGCGCGGTGTTCTCCGCCCGCTCCAGGTAGCGCGCCATCCAGTAGACGCCGTTCGCGGCCCGGCCGAGCATCAGTGGGGTGCTCCGGTGGTGGCACGATGCAGCGGCACGCCTCTACCCACCACTTCGTCATTCCCGCGCACGCGGGAATCCATCTCCGGTGCTATCGCTTGGCCCGCCGGTCGCGTGGCCCACCGTCGCGGCGGATGGCGAAGGCTTAGGAGATGGATCCCCGCGTTCGCAGGGATGACGAAGGAAGGGGAGCGCCAGAGCGCGCGCGCAAGCAAGCTCATTCGTCCAGCACCCAGCTGTCCTTGGTCCCGCCGCCTTGCGAGGAATTCACCACCAGCGAGCCCTTCTTCAGCGCCACGCGGGTCAGCCCGCCAGGCGTGATGTCGATGCCATCGGGCGAGCACAGCACGAACGGCCGCAGATCGACGTGGCGCGGCGCCAGGCCCTCCTTGGTGAAGATCGGCACGGTCGAGAGCGAGAGCGTGGGCTGCGCGATGTAGTTGTCCGGCTTGGCGCGCAGCTTCAGCGCGAACTCGGCGATCTCCTTCTTGGACGAGGTCGGGCCGATCAGCATGCCGTAGCCGCCGGAGCCGTGCACTTCCTTCACCACCAGCTCGGACAGGTTGTCGAGCACGTAGGCGAGCGAATCCGCCTCGCTGCAGCGCCAGGTCGGCACGTTCTGCAGGATCGGCTTCTCGCCGGTGTAGAATTCGACGATATCGGGCATGAAGCTGTAGATCGCCTTGTCGTCGGCGATCCCGGTGCCCGGCGCATTGGCGATGGTGACGCCGCCGGCGCGGTAGACGTCCATGATGCCGGCAACGCCCAGCACGCTGTCGGGCTCGAAGCTCAGGGGATCGAGGTAGTTGTCGTCCACCCGGCGATAGATCACGTCGACCGGTTTGTAGCCCTCTGTCGTGCGCATCTGCACGCGACCGTTGCACACGCGCAAGTCGCTGCCCTCGACCAGTTCGGCGCCCATCTGGTCGGCCAGGTATGCGTGCTCGAAGTAAGCAGAGTTGAAGATGCCCGGCGTCAGCACCGCCACGGAGGGTCGTGCACCGCCCCGTCCATCGAAGCGCGCCGGCGCGCAGGCCTGGAGCGAGCGCATCAGCCGGCGCGGATAGTCCGAAACCGGCCGCACCGGGATCCTGGTGAACAGCTCGGGGAACATCGCCATCATCGTCTCGCGGTTCTCGAGCATGTACGAGACGCCGGACGGCGTGCGGGCATTGTCCTCCAGCACCATGAACTCGTCCGGCCCGGTGCGGACCAGATCGATGCCGACGATGTGGGTGTAGACGCCGCCGGGCGGCGTGAACCCGATCATCTGCGTCAGGAACGCTTCGTTCTCGCGCAAGAGGTTCACCGGCAGGCGGCCCGCCTTCACGATCTCCTGGCGATGGTAGAGGTCCTGCAGGAAGGCGTTGATCGCCCGTACCCGCTGCTCGATCCCGCGAGTCAGCTTGCGCCATTCGCGGGCGGTGATGATCCGCGGGATCATGTCGAAGGGGATCAGCCGCTCTTCGCCGGCATCGTCGCCATAGACGTTGAAGGTGATGCCGATGCGGCGGAAGAAGCGCTCGGCCTCCGCGTCCTGGCGACGCAGCCAGGCGATGTCCTGCCCGTCGTACCAGTCGCGAAAATCGGCATAGGCGGCACGAACGGAGCCGTCCCCATGGAGCATTTCGTCGTAGCGTGACCCGCCCGCAGAACTCATCGTGACTCCCGTTTGTCACAGTGATGCATTAAGCATGCCTGCTTGCCAAGCGGGTTACGCTGCGAGTGCGAAAGAAAAGCGGGTCGCTCGCCAGAAGCCATGCCGGGAGCCACGCCCCAGCGGTCAGAACGGCCGCTCACCGATGTAGTTGCCGGCCTCGCTGTAGCGGCACACCAGCACGTCCTCGCGGGTGCCGCTCGCAAGGGCACATCCGACGCGCCGCGTCTCGCGCCAGACCAACTGGGTATAGTGCCCCACGTCCTCCACGCGGCCGGTGGTGCTGTTATGGGGAAAGGTGCCGGGGCGGAAGTAGCGCTTCTCGCGCACCCAGCCATCGACCATCGCCTCCAGGCCATAATAGCCGCGCGTGCCGGCCCACAGGTTCTCTCCCTGCGGCTCATCGGCGCGCTCGGGCGCATGCTCGAAGCGGCCGCTGGCGGACAGATGCGCCGCCCAGAGCCGCGCCGAGGCGGCAAGCGCCGGATCCCAACGCAGCGGCGCGATCCCGAGCGCCGAGCGTTCGCGGTTGTGCGCGGCGAGAACCCGCTGCTCGAAGCGGCCGGTGAAATCGCTCGCGCCCATGATCGCCGGCGCGCTCGCCAGCAGGACCACACCGAGCACTCTCCTTGCCCACTGCCGCGACATCGACCCGCACTCCACCGCAATGCGGAGCCTTGTGGACGAGCGCGATGACCGGGCGGTTTGGGGCTATGGTTACCGGGTCGTTCAGATCTTCGCGTGTGGTTTCAACACGTTGGAGGCGGGTAGATGCAGAGTTGGCGGTGATCGAGGCGGTTCTTCGATCCTCCCCTGCAAGGGGAGGTGGCGCGCGCATCGCGCGTGACGGAGGGGTGTAACCCTCTCGCTCACGCGCTACTCCAGCGGGGACACCCCTCCGTCAGCCGCTTCGCGCCTGCCACCTCCCCTTGCAGGGGAGAATCGACGAAGCGTGGTTGTGGCTATTACGGTGGTATGTCGCAGTCCGGCGGATCTTGAGCGAAGCCATAACCTTCGAGCCGGTTTCGATTCACCGAACTCCGCTCGAACTCTCCGCCCCCCGCCTCAAGAAAGCGCAACGCCGATACGCCCTCAACGGCGCCCATGGCCGATGATCGCCACCCGGTCGCCGCGCCGCGCCTGGTCGAACAGGCGCCGCGCGAACTCGGGCGGTACGCCGATGCAGCCGTGGGTGGCTGCAGCGGCGCGGACATCGCTGGCGTGGATGGCGACGCCATCGGGCGTGAGGCGCAGCATGTAGGGCATCGGCGCGTCATACAGCGTGGAGCGATGATGCCGCGCGCGTGCGAGGATGGGGTAGACGCCCGGCGGCGTGGGCTTGGCATCCGCGCCATAGAGGATCACGGCCGAGCCGATCTCATGCCCGGCACGGAAGACGGAGAGCACTTGCAGGCCCAGGTCCACCCGGATCCAGACCGGCCCGGCAGGCACTCCAGCCTCGTTCCACACGAACTCGCCGAACTGCATGGGCCGCCCGATATCGAGCAGACTGCGCACCTGGCGGCGCTCCCCATCGGGAAGGTCCAGCACCGGCAGATGGGCGGGCGGATAGCTGATGCGGCCGTGCGCTGCCGGGGCCGCCGCGACCGGTAGCGCCACCGGCGCGCTCGGCGCGAGCATGGCCGCCGCGACCAGCCAGACCGCGCCCAGCAGCCCCGCAAGCGCTGCGCCTGCGCGCCAGCGACGGCGCCGCACGCGGCGTGGGTCCTCCATCCTGACGAGGTAGACGCGGGCCAAGCGTCAGCCGCGCCGGATTGGGCCGAGCGCCGGACGATTGCGCAACGCCTGGCCGATCGCGCCCAGCCCCAGGATCATCATTGCCCAGGTGGCCGGCTCCGGCACGGCGGGTCCGGGCGGAACGGGGCCCTCCGGCTGCGTCGCGGCGGGATTCGGCGAGACGTCTCCTCCGCCGAACGAGGGTACATCGAAGCCGGGCGCCTGGCCGGGCAGGCCGATGCCGGGCACGTCGAAGGCCGTGGTCGGCGAACCCAGAAGGCCGGCGTCGAACGGCGGCTGGGCGAGCGCGAGCACCGGTGCGGCGGGGCGGGTGCGGACATTGGACAGCACCCGCTCTTGCGGCAGCACCCCCGCCGGTCGCGGCGCGCCGGCCACGCGGCGATTGGCAGCGAGCCGTCGCTTGGTCTGGAGCAGCGCGCCGCCCACTCGCGCGCCCGGAGAGCGAGCCGAGAACACCGACAGGGGATTGCGCAGCGTCGCGGCCACCGCGGCGCGATCCTCGGCCCGCGCGAACAGGCCAAGGTAGGCGGCGGTGCCTGCCGCGAGGAGGAGCGCAAAGCCACCCAACCGCCGCTGGAGCGGCGTCAGCTTTGCCAATAGTCGCTTGATCGCCTCCATGGCGCGAATCCCCCGCAGCATCCTGTTTTAACAGGACGATGTGCTGCGCAGTTCCGCGTATGATCCAGAGTGGACCCAGTTGCTTTACGGAGAGGCCGAGGCCGCCACCTCAGGCGAGTTCGCGCTGCTGCTCTCGCGCCGGGGTAAAGGCGATCGGCAGGCCCTTCATGCCCCAGGCGCCGGGAAACGGACGCCCGCCCGGCTCGGGCGGCAGTGAGATGAGCTGCTCCTGCGTGAACCGCCCTTGGGGTGCCCTCCTGCCCCAAGTGGCCGACGACGTCGGCGTAGGGCGGGCGCAACTGGTCGTCGCGGCCGAGCAGTTCGCGCATGCGCGGCACTCGTGGATGACGAAGCCGTTGCCCTCCCACTTGGCGAGCAAGGGATGGAACGGCGCGCGCCTTGTCGAACTCGGCCCTTGGGTTCTCGCCCATCGCCGGCGTGCCCAGCGGCAGAGGATAGAGCGCGAGACTCTGGAGCGATTGCATGGCTTTCCTCTCCGCCGTTCCGGATACTAAGCGAGTGCTTAGTTCGGGTGAGGATCAGCGTCGACGCTATGGGCGATCGTGGCTCAGAGCAGGCCGCGGGCCAGCAGGTCGGCCTCCAGCGTGGCGGCGTCCCGGAAATGGTGCACCTGCCAGCCGAGCGCGCGGGCCGCGGTCACGTTGGCGACGTTGTCGTCGATGAACAGCATGGCGGCCGGCTCATGACCGAAGCGGCGGGCGGCAAGCTCGAAGATACGCGCATCGGGCTTGGCCAGCTTCTCGTCGCCCGACACCACGACATCGCGAAAGTGCGCGAAGGGAGCCTGGGTCGGGCGGAACTCGGCCCAGAACGGGCTCGCGAAGTTGGTGATGGCATAGAGCGGCACGCCACGTGCGGCGAGGCGCTCCAGCAGTTCGTGCGATCCCTCTACCGGACCGGGGATGGTCTCGCCGAAGCGAGTGGCATAGGCATCGATCAAGGCGGCATGATCGGGAAAGGCCAGCTTGCGCTCCGCCACCATCTCGGCAAGCTCGCGCCCCGCGTCGTGCTGGAAGTGCCATTCCTCGCTGACGACATGCGTGACGAACCACTCGAGCTGGTCCGGATCGTCGATCAGCTTGCCGAACAGGCAGCGCAAGTCCCATTCGACGAGCACGCGGCCGACATCGAAAACGACCGCGGCAATCGGGGCCTCGACTGGCGGGGTTCCTTCGGTTCCGGACACAACAAAAGCCCCCGCATAGGCGGGGGCCTCGAACGGCGATGCGATCCCGCCGTGAGTGCCGGCGTCCCGAGGGGACGCCCGCGAAGATCAGCCCTGACGCGCCTTGAAGCGGCGGTTGGTCTTGTTGATCACGTAAGTCCGGCCGCGGCGACGGATGACACGGTTGTCCCGGTGGCGGTCCTTCAGCGACTTGAGGCTGTTGCGGATCTTCATGGTCGTTCTCTCGTGATTCGCTATTGGGGCGGTTACCGACCGCCGGAAAATCGAAGCCGCGCCGTTAAGGGCGTGGCGATCCCGAGTCAAGGTGGTGTGATCCGGTGGCCAAGAAAGCCGCCGTTCATCGCCCCGCAACCACCGTCGTGCTTCGATGACGATCGGCGGCGTATATTTCAGGAAGTCCCATGCGAACAATTCCCGCCGCTGTGCTCGCCGCCTGCGTCGTGGTTGCGCCCTCCTCCTCGTTTGCCCGGCCGGGTGGCTGGGGTGGTTCGGGATGGGGCGGCGGCTATGGCGCGGGCTGGAACGACCCGCCGATCGATCGCCCTGTTCGCTCGATGAATCGCTCGACCAGCCGCTCGGACCCGCGCGAGGGGCGCATCCAGGTCAGCCGATTCATCACGCAGGACTTGGCCGGCATCGATCAGCTGGGACACGGCGCCGTGGCGGTCAGCTCGCTTGCCGGACCCGGCAATGACAGCCCAGTGGCGACCGGCACGCGCGACTACCTGGCACAGGGCGCCCGCGCGCCGTTCGAAGCGGCCGTGCTCGATCGCCTCGTCGCCCTGGGCTACGACACCATGCATGCCGACCCTACCGGCGGACAGGTCGCCGAACTGCGCGTCACCCGCGAGGTGCTGGTCCCCGGCGAGATCAAGCGCAGCCCGGTCAGCGGCACCGCGGCGATGGAGGTGGGCACCCGCGGCTCCGCCTATGGCCTTGGCATCAACGTCGACATGACCAAGCCGCGCTCGGCGCTGCTCTCCACCCGGCTCGACGCCCGCATCAAGGATCGCGCCACCGGCAAGATCCTGTGGGAAGGCAATGCCCAGATCGCCACGCGCGAGGGCGACGATCGCTGGACCGACGGCGCGGTCGCGACGCGCCTGGCCGAAGCGCTGTTCGACGACTTCCGCCAGCCGACCGGCTAGAGCGGGGCTCTATCCGGCAGACCCCTTGCCCCCTGGCCCCCTTGCATAGCCGCACCTTCGCGCACAAATCCTTGGGGCACCGGGACAAACCCGCGGGCACCCACGGAGACGATGCCATGACGCCACTCGCCCGCGTGCTGTTGCCGGCCCTGGCCGCCGGAACGTTGCTGTCCGGCTGCGCCACACCCGTTGGCCCGGTCGAGGTCACGCGCTTCCACTTGCCCGACACCACGGTACTGGGCCGCGGTACGATCCGGGTGGAGCCGGCGCCCGGCGACGATGGCTCCAGCATCGAGTTCCGCACCTATGCCGCCGCCGTCGCGCAGGAGCTCACGCGATTGGGCTATAGCGAGGCGGTACCCGGCGGGGCAGCGGGCGCCCAAGTCGCGGTGCTGCACGTGGAGCGCGAGACGATCGCGCCGGCGCGCCGCAACGGCCCGGTTTCGGTCGGCGTCGGCGGCGGCACCGGCAGCTATGGCTCGGGCGTAGGCCTGGGGCTCGGCATCAACCTGTCGGGCGCGCCCAAGGACCAGGTCGAGACGCGGCTGAGCCTGACCATCCGCGACCGCGCCAGCAATCAGAGCCTGTGGGAAGGCCGCGCCCGCTTCGCCGTGCCGGCCAACGCGCCGCTGGCGCAGGCCCCGCTCGGCGCTGCCAAGATGGCGCAGGCGCTGTTCAGGGGCTTTCCCGGAGAGTCGGGCGAAACTATCGTCGTTCCATGACCGCTATCCAGATCAGCTCCGCATTCGATTCCGGCAACATCGAGGTTCTCTCCATCCAGGGCGACGAGGCGCGCCTCGCCATCCGCCGGGACATCGATTCTGATTTCTTCCAGTGGTTTCACTTCCGCGTCTCGGGCGCTCGCGGGCGTGAGCTGACCCTGCGCATCACCGGGCTCAACGGCTCGGCCTATCCGATGGGCTGGCCGGGGTACGACGCGCGGGTGTCGGAGGACCGCCAGTTCTGGGGCCTCGCGCCGTCGACCTGGGATGGCAGCGCCGATGGCGGCACCCTGACGATCCGCCATACGCCCGCGAGCGACCTTGCCTGGTTCGCCTACTTCGCGCCGTATTCGACCGAGCGGCACCATGACCTCGTCGCCCGGATCGCCGCCGCGCCGGGCGTCGACTACCGATGCCTCGGCACCACGCTCGACGGACGTTCGCTGGACAGCCTGGAGACCGGCGCCGGACCGGTGCAGGTCTGGCTCTACGCGCGCCAGCATCCGGGCGAATCGATGGCCGAGTGGTGGATGGAAGGCGCGCTGGAGCTGCTCGCCGATCCGGCCAACTCGGTCGGGCGCGAGCTGCGCCGGCGCTGCCGCATCCACGTCGTGCCCAACGCCAACCCGGACGGCTCGGCGCGCGGGCACTTGCGCACCAACGCCGCGGGCGTGAACCTCAACCGTGAGTGGGAGTCTCCCACGGCCGAACGCTCGCCCGAGATCGTCGCTATCCGGAATGCCATGGATGCGAGCGGGGTCGACTTCGCCATGGACGTGCACGGCGACGAAGCGATCCCGGCGGTGTTCCTGGCCGGATTCGAGGGCATCCCCTCGCTGCGGCCAGAGCAGTCCGAGGGCTTTCGCCGCTATGCGCAAGTGCTGGAGCGCCGCACGCCCGACTTCCAGACCAGGCGCGGCTACCCGGTGACGCCGGCCGGCCGGGCCAACCTGGCGATGTCGACCAACCAACTCGCCGAGCGGTTCTCGGGACGCGGCTGCGTCTCGATGACGCTGGAGATGCCGTTCAAGGACCACGACGACGCGCCCGATCCGCGCCAGGCGTGGAGTCCGGAACGCTCCAGGCAACTCGGCCGCGACTGCCTGGGCGCGCTGCTGGAGTGGCTGGACGCGCGTGACAGCGCGGGTGAGCTGGTGGACTATCCGTGAGGGTATCCGGCCCTGAGAGAGCACGCCCGAAGGGCATGCTCCACGTGCCCGAAACAAACCCACGTCGGCCCCGCGCAGGCGGGGGCCCCGCTTGTTCTTTCTTCGGTATTATTCGTTCGGAGGGAGCGGGGCCCCCGCCTGCGCGGGGGCGACGTAGGATTGCCTCGTTCTGCGCCTTTGCTCGATAAAGGCTCCGAACCCGATACCGCCGCTGACGCTCAGCCCGCCGCTTTCCTGACCGAATAGTCGATCCGGATCCGCACCCACTCGCCGACCTGCGGCTTGTTGTCGATGCGCGGCGGCTTGACCAGGAACTGCCAGGCCGCGTTCTGCACCGCGCGGCCGAAGCCGGAACCGCGCGGCGATTCGCCCAGGATCTGGCAATCCTCGACATGGTAGCGCTCGACCGTGCGGCAGGCGATCAGGCCCCAGCCTTCGAGCGCGCCATTCTGCGGCATGTAAGTCGCCAGCTCGGCATCGGTGGGACGGCGGTACCAGTCGGCCTCGTAGAGCCGCACGCCGCCGGGGCCCTCGCCCGGTCCATATGCGGTGCGCGAATCGGTGCCCTTGCCGTTGCTGTCCGATCCTTGCGCGCGGCCCTTCATCTTGCCGATGTCGGCGGCGGCAAGGTCGGCCTTGGACATTTGGATGAAGCCGGGGATGCCGTCCTCGGCATCGGGACGCTCGACCTGCTTCTGGATGGTGATCGGCGGCTTGGGCGTGGCGCTCGCCGGCTGCGGCTTGGCGCGCGTGGCGACATGCGGCGCCTTGGGCCGTGCCTGCGTGGAGCGGGCGGTCTTCTCGGGGTTTTCGGCCTCGACGCTGAACGTCACCGTGCGCCGCTGCTCCGCGCGCTCGGGCGCGACCACGGCCTGGAACACGAAGGCCAGCACCACCAGGGCGATGATGCCGATCGACAGGACGGACGACACCAGCCGCTCGCGCGGGGAGCCCGGCTGATACCCGGTCCTGGGTCGATCGCTGTCCGAGTCCATCGCGCGCGGCGCTAACCGGGAAGCGCCCGCGCGGCAATCATGGCTTGCGGGCGCGACAATTCGTTACGCATTGCTGCCCTCCCCGTCAGGGGGGAGGGGGACCGCCAGCGTAGCTGGTGGTGGAGGGGTGTAACCCGCTCGGTCGAGCGCTACACCAGCGGTGACGCCCCTCCGTCACGCGCTCCGCGCGCGCCACCTCCCCTTGCATGGGAGGATCTAGGGTTTAGCCAGGTTCGCCGGGCCGAACGCGTGGGGCAACAGCGCCGACAGCGTCGTCTCCACCACCTCGTCGCCGTCGCACCAGACCACCGGGTCGGTTCCGCCCAGCTGCGCGACTTCGTTGAGCATCTGCCGGCATCGGCCGCACGGCGTCACCGTCGCGCCCTGCCCCGCACGCCCCGGCGCACCGCCCGTCACGGCGACCGACACCAGATCCCGCCGACCGCCTTCGCTCAGCACTTTGCCCACCGCTACCGTCTCGGCGCAAAGCGACAGGCCGTAGCTGGCGTTCTCGACATTGGCGCCCGTCACCACCGAGCCATCGGCGAACTGCAGCGCCGCGCCGACGTGGAAGTTCGAATAAGGCGCGTAGGCGCGCGTCGATGCTTCGCGCGCGAGCGCCAGGAGTTCGTCGCGCCCGATCATCGCTGGATCACCACCCAGCGCAGGCCTTGGTCGGAAACCTCGTTTGCCAGCGCCGTGTTCGCCGTCCACATCGTCCAGGGCCGCCCCGCATAGTCGGGTTGCACGCGGTCCTCGACCAGCCACAAGTTGCGGTCCAGCTTGCGCGCGACGCCGTAGCGCGCCTCGAAGGGCTTGGTGATCTTCAGCACGGTGGCCTTGCCGGTGTGCGTCTCGACCTGGTTGAGGAAGGTCATCAGCTCGCTTTCCACTTTGGCGTCGGTAACCTTGACCGGGCATCCGTCCGCCAGCATGTCGAGCTCCACGGCAGGCGGCAGGAGCGCGGCATCGCGCGGCACGGTGGTGACGAAGTTCGCCGCTTGCCGGCCCGCCGGCTGGCAGGGATCGTAACGGTGCACCGCACCCACCGGCATGCCCGCCGCGCGCGCTTTCTCGAAGTTGGCGACGAAGGCGGGATCGCGCGCGAAGACGCTGACGCTGGCATCGAGGTAAGCGAAGTCGGCACCGATCGCCTTGAGCGATGCGAAGCTCACCTCGCCGTCCGCCGCGCCCACTTCCACGCCCTGCATCGGAAACGCGGCGCGCTCGGGCGTCCAGTGGTGCAAGTGCCACCAGGCCCAGCCCCCGCCGATCAACGCGACCAGCAGCAGTGCGCCCGCGATGCGCAGGCCCAATCCGGTCTTGGCGCGCCCCCTGCCGGAGCGCTGCTTGGTTCGTCGTGCCATGGTGCCCTTCAGCCGCGGATGTGCAGGACGCAGATGAGGGTGAAGAGCCGCCGCGCCGTGGCGAAATCGGTTTCGACCTTGCCCTCCAGCCGCTCCAGCAGCAACTCCGCCGCCTGGTTGTGGACGCCCCTGCGGGCCATGTCGATCGTCTCGATCTCCAACGGCGTCGCCTTGCGGATCGCCTGGTAATAGCTCTCGCAGATCGCGAAGTACTCGCGGATCGGCCGGCGGAAGCGCGCGAGGCCCAGGATTAGCGATTCGAGCGGCTCGCCCGCGCCGTCGGAAACCTCCAGCGACAGGCGCCCGTCACGCACCGCCAGGCGCAGGCGATAGGGGCCGTGATGACCCGCCTCGAACGCCCGCAGCGGCTTGAAGGTGTTGTCCTCGATCAGGTCGAAGATCGCGATCCGGCGCTCCTGCTCGATGTCGGCGTTGCGCCACAGGATGGTCGCCTCGTCGAGCTCGATATGGGAAATGCGCAGGTCCGCCATGGTGGCGGGGCCTTACGCTTTTGTGGCAATTGGGGAAAGGCGGGTTTCACGCGGAGGCGCGGGGACGAGGTCGCTGAGCGCCACAGGCCATCTTACATCCGGCAGTGGCGTGCTGCCAGGCCCTGTCCGCAAGGCTGGTTCGCCGCGAGGGACGTAGATTCTCCTTCTCGCTGCGCCTCTGCGCGAACCATTTTTCTTCCTGTTCTTCCTCCGCGACTCCGCGCCTCCGCGTGAGCCGTCCCACGATCCACAGCCTGTGGAAGAATATCGAAAAATACTCCGCTTGCTCCCATCCGCACCCGCGCGCAAAATCGCCGGCTTATGGCAACGGCACCCTCTCTCGTCCGCGATGCGGAACTCCCGGCGATTCGCGCGCTGCCCTCGAACGTGGAGGCGGAAGCCGCGTTCCTGGGGGCTGTCCTGATCGACAACCGCGTGCTGGAGGAACTGCAGACCCCGCTCACCCCGGGTCACTTCTTCGAGCCCGTGCACGCCCGCATCTTCGAGCGGCTGACCCAGCTGCTCGACCGCAAGGCGGTGGTCACCCCTGTCACCCTGCGTCCCTACTTCGAAGCGGACGAGGCACTGAAGGCACTGGGCGGCGTCTCCTACCTCGCCCGCCTGACGGCCGACGGCCAGGGCCTGCTCGCCCCGCGCGAGCTGGCGGACCAGATCTACGACCTGGCCTTGCTGCGCGAACTTGTGTCGGTCGGGCGCGGCCTCGTCGAAGGGGCGATGGACACCTCCGAATCGGTCGAACCGCTCGAGCAGATCGAGCACGCCGAAGCCGCGCTTTACAAAGTGGCCGAAGGCGCCTCGACCGGTAGCGAGGCCAAGAGCTTCGCGTCGGCCACCCGCGTCGCCATCGAATCGATCGAAAAGGCGTTCAATTCGGGCGGCCATATTTCCGGCAAGACGACCGGGTTCGACTCGATCAACGGCAAGATCGGTGGCCTGCACGATTCCGACCTGATCATCCTTGCCGGGCGTCCGGGCATGGGCAAGACCTCGCTCGCCACCAACATCGCCTTCAACGCCGCCGAGCGCCTGCGCCGCGACATCGCCGACGGTATCCCGGTCGAGAAGTCGGTCGGCGCCGCCACTGCCTTCTTCAGCCTGGAAATGAGCGCCGACCAGCTCGCCACGCGTATCCTGGCCGAGCAGTCGGGCATCAGCTCCTCGGCCCTGCGCATGGGCAAGATCAGCCGCGAGGATTTTCAGCAGCTCTCCTTCGCCAGCCAGCGTCTGGCCGAGCTGCCGCTCTACATCGACGACACGCCAGGCCTGACCATCGCCGGCCTGCGCACGCGCGCACGGCGTCTGAAGCGCCGGCACGACATCGGCCTGATCGTCATCGACTACCTCCAACTGCTGCAAGGCAGCGGCCGCGCCAGCGACAACCGCGTGAACGAGATCTCCGAGATCAGCCGCGGCTTGAAGACACTGGCCAAGGAACTGCACGTCCCCGTCATCGCCCTCTCGCAGCTCAGCCGCGCGGTCGAGCAGCGCGACGACAAGCGGCCGATGCTGTCGGACCTGCGCGAATCGGGCTCGATCGAGCAGGACGCCGACATGGTCTGGTTCGTCTATCGCGAGGACTACTACGCTATGGCGACCCAGCCCAAGGAAGCCAGCGACACCGATCCGCCCGACGTGCGCGCCAAGTGGGAGGACTGGAAGGAGAAGATGGAGCGCATCACAGGCCTCGCCGAACTGATCGTCGGCAAGCAGCGCCACGGCGCCACCGGCAAGGTGCGCCTGCGGTTCGAGGCACGGATCACCAAGTTCTCCGACCTCGCGCCCGACGACATGCGCGCCGCCTACGGCGACGACGACTGAGTGTGAGCGCCGCTGCCGGAAAGGTGCTGCTGATCGCCGGCGGCAGCGGCTCGGTCGGCAGCGCGATCGCCCGCGCGGCGCTGGACGAGGGGTGGACGCTCGCGATCCACGGTCGCAGCGAGGTTAAGGTCGCAGGCCTGGTGGCCGCTCTGGGCGTCCGTGGCCCTGCCGAGGGCTTCCTCGTCGACATCTGGCAGGTGGATGCCGCGGACACTCTGGTCGCCGAAGTTGTCGAGCAGTTCGGTCGTCTCGACGCGGTAATCGACTGCACGGCGACCGGCCCGTCCGGAATCACCGGCCTGTTCGCGCAGGCGGAGCCCGCCGCCTTCGGGCATTTCCTCGATCTCTCGGTGGGCTGGCTGCAGCGCCTTGCCCATGCCGCCTATCCGCATCTGGCGCGCGAAGGCGGGACCTTGCTCTCGTTCGTCTCGGACGCCGGCGTCTTTGCTGCCCCGCGCCAGGCGCTGATCGGAGCGGCGCGCGCGGGCGCAATCGGCTTCATCCGCAACTTCGCGCTGGAAGCCGCGCGTGACGGCATCCGCGCGCATTGCATATCGCCCAGCTACGTCGAAGGCAACGACAGCGCGCGCAAGCTGGGTTCCGAGCGCATGGCCAAGGCCGCCACGCGCGCGGGGCTGGGCTTGCCGACGGCCGAGGACATCGCGCCCTTGGCCATCTTCCTGTGCGGAGACGGCGCGCGCAAGATCACGGGTCAAGTGATCAGCGTCAACGGCGGTCTGAACGCTTAAAGATCCTCACGTGCAAGGCTGTGCCGAGCTCGTCGAAGCAGGCGCTGCAGGCAGTGGTAGAGCGCTTTCACCCTCCTGGCCGGGTACGCCGCCACCGGTGACGCCGCTCCGCCCGTCCCGTGGACTGCCACCTCTCCCTGCAGGGGAGAATCGATGGGTCCCTCTGGCGCATTCCGCACATCCGGGTCGTGGAGCGGGGTTCATAGCACGCGATCCGAGCGCCTCGACGCTCGCGTCGCAGCGCCGGTTCCTGAAATAGTCGCACCCAGCAGGCAACTTGTCGCGAACCTGTGGCGTTTGCGCGATCGGCAGTTAAGCCTTTGCCAAGATAATACGATCTAGGGTGGCCCTGCGTCGGGGGCAGGCAGGACTGATATGAACCGATTCTTCCGGGCAGCGGCCGCGGCCGTCGCCATGCTGATGCCGCTCGCACCTGCATACGCCGGTAGCGTCGAAAGCTCCGGCATCGACGAGGTGCAGAGCGCGTTCGATACGCTGCTGGGCACCCAGCAGCGCGCGCCACGCACCTATCAATCCGGGTTCGAGCAGCAGCTCGCCGCCCTTGCCGAAGCGTCGCAAGGCCGCATCGGCGTCGCCGCGCTCGATCTGGGCTCGGGTCGCACGGTGGACGTGCTGGGCGACCAGCGCTTCCCGATGGCCAGCACCAGCAAGATCGCCATCGCCGCTGCTTTCCTCGAAGGCGTGGACCAGGGCCGCTTCAGCCTCTCCAGCGAATATCCGCTGTTGATGCCGGTGCCGTCCAAGCCCTTTTCCAGCACCGTCGCCCCGGTCCGCCCGGGCACGTACATGAGCGCGCGCAGCCTGATCGAGGCGATGATCACGCGCTCGAACAACTACGCCACCGATGCGCTGCTCAAGGTCGTGGGCGGTCCGCGCGCGGTGAACGACTGGGTGCGCCGTGCCGGCGTGACCGACTGGCACATCGACCGCGACATCGCCACCCTCGTGCGCGACGACGGGGCGGTCAATCCAGCCACCACGATCGACAGCCGCGACAGCGCGACGCCGCTGGCGATGGTCCGCCTGCTCTCGCAGATCTACAACGGCCAGATGCTCAGCGCGTCCAGCCGCGACGTCCTGCTGGGCGCGATGGGCCGCTGCGTCACCGGCAAGCGCCGTATCCCCGCGCTGCTGCCTTCGGGCACCACGGTGCTGCACAAGACCGGGTCGCTGGCGAACACTTCCAGCGATGTCGGTATCATCCGCACGCCCGAAGGTCGCGCCTATGCCGTCGCCATCTACGTGACCGGCCAGGGCAACCGCCTCAACCGCGAGAGCCGCATCGCCAGCATCGCCCGCGCCTTGTTCCACGGCTACGCCGGCGAGCCCTCGCAAACCTACCCGCGCACCGCGGCCCGCTGACGCGCAACGCGAATCCCGTTGCGCGCCGCGGGCAGGGTTGCTAGGCGCGCTTCTCCCCGCAAGGGGCACGCCCCGGATGGCCCGATGGCGGAGTGGTTACGCAGAGGACTGCAAATCCTTGCACGCCGGTTCGATTCCGGCTCGGGCCTCCATTTTTTCCGTGTGTTAGCAACACCTTAGTGCGTTCACGACGCGTTCTTCGGAAATGCCGTGTTGCATCCTGTCGCCGCTGGATACCGCGCATTTCCGCCGATTTCGTGTGAGTACCGGCGTGTCCGTGCGACATGCGTGCAACAAAAAGGGCCCCGCCGAAGCGAGGCCCAAGGTCAGTCGACTCGAGGCCGAAGAAGGCGTTAGTTCAGGTTGCTGGCGACTGTGCAGCCTGGCGAGCGGAACGGCGAGTGCCGCAGCCGGAAGGCGTAGCCGCCCCAAGCCGACTTGACCCGCTGGCAGCGTTCCTCCCGTATTCGCTTGAGGGTGCGCCGCATGATGGCCCGATCGCCTAGATCGCCCTCCGGTGCGGGGATCTCAGTCTCCGCAAGCTGGTAGTAAGGTGATACCTCAAGCCAGCGCTCCTGTCCGAACTCAGCACTGCCGCCGCCGTGCATCGTGTCGTGCTCGGTGTCAGGGTCGCTGATCGCGCAGCCGGGAGCGCCCTGAGCGCCCACGCCAAAGCCCCAGTGCCCAAGACCACTGCTGATCTCGTCCTCGGTGCACTGACCGCTGTGGTCGTCCTCCTCGGGCGCGTCGTCCTCTTCCTCGTCCTCAAGGATCACTCCGCGCCAGACATCGAGCGGCTTGCTGTTCAGCTTGCCGGTTCGGCGGGTCGAGGCGGGCAGCGCGTGCCATTCGCACCAGGAGGGGTCGCCATGCTCGTCCCCACTCAGTTCGGTGTCGCCACCGTCCTCAAGGTCAGGGTCGCCCTCCATGATATCGACCTGCTGAATCAGGTACTCGATCATCTCGCCCAGCTCTTCGCGAGCACGTTCCGCGCCGAGACGGTGGCGAAGCTCTCCTGGCCCGACATAGCGCCGGCCGCTTGTCTTGATTTTCATCTCAAGCATTGGACGCCTCCCGCACTGCCAGAAGCAAGGTGCCGCAGATGATCTCGATCGCTTCGGCCCGCTCTCCGAGGCTGGTCGCAGCCTCTTCTATGAGGTCCGCGCAAGCGTAGAAGCGCCGCCGTTCGCAGTCGGGGGGCAGGTCGTCAGCGGCCTCCTTGATGATACGGGCAAGCTCCACGGCGCGCTCGACTGATGTCTGGCAACCGCGGGCCAGTTCCTGCGCAATGGCGCTCTGTTCCGCGAGCGATGCGCGGCTGGTGGGAGAGATCGCTTGCTCAAGCATGACGCGCCCCCCTCAGTGCTTCGGTGACGCCGAAGAGGAAGAACCCGACATCCCGCTTGAACGGCTCGGGGCTGTTCAGCAGCGGGCGCAGGCGCTTGAGCAAGCGGATGCGTGCGGCATGATGCTCTGCGATGTTCGGAAATAGGACGGGCGCCATAGCTGCGCCTTCCTTGGACAAGTCGTGTCCTGTCATGGTGGTTACTCACTAGATCGGCCTCTCACAGCCGAGTTCCCCGGTGACGGACCGGGTGCCGGGAGGGTGAGAGCCTGCTAGTGAGACAGGTGAGACGTTTTCCCCCCGAAAGGGTATTGTATGTGCGCCTCGCTCCCGACATAAGGGGTCGGCAAGCGGTGGACGCCAATCCACGCTCGTACGAACAGCCGCCAAGCTGTTCAGGCAGATGGGCTCCGCGCCAACGGCGCCTCACCTGCTTCACTAGTCCGGGCTCTCACACCCACGGACATAAATGCTCCGAACGAAAACAAAGCGCAAGCCTCCCTCGCCAAGGGGAGGTCTAAGCGCGTGCAGCTTGCAGACTATACGGCTGGCGCTCGCCGTATCCCTGATCCGTGTGGCCCGTCGCAACAGTGACTGCTAACGACCATTGCTTACTGCAAGGATCGGCAGAAGATGCCGTTCAAGCACGCCTATGCACCTGTCGACACGCTCCATCAGACGATCGCTGCCGGCGCGATCTCCACTCGTGAAAATACTCTCTTCAAGCCATTTTACATTAAGCACTGCAACGGTAGCGGCGGCATCCTGAACCTTCACAATCTCATTTGCGATCTCCTTCATTGCCTCTTCTACCTCACGGCCAAAGAGTGCTTTTGAGATTGCAACTTGATTAATGACCTGGTCCCAATCTTGGCGATAGCGCTCAAAGCGGGCGCTCGTGATTTTCGCTCGGATCTCAAGAATCTTGCGGTCAACATCCGATCCTTCGGGCATTTCATCAAGCTGCCGCGTTATGTCTGCGGAGACATACTCTTCGTATGTGAGATTTCCGTCTCGCACGACCTGCAGGTTCCGCTTAGCACGATATGCCGCCGAAAGCGCGGTCTCCGCAGCAGAGAACCTACGCTCATAACTCTTTTGCTGTCTGAACTGCGTAAAGGTATTGGCGGCCTTCCAAGTTGCGTAAAACGCGGCGCCTACGGCCGCCCATGCTGCAGTACCCGAAAGCATGGAGCCGGCCGCATCCCAATCAACATCGCACAGGCTTGAGCCGATGCTCATCTAGAATTTCCTCTGCTTGCCTGAGAGAAAGACTTAGCAGTGAATGCATGCACGGGAAGAGAGCTCTCGGCGATAGCGTGACGCCCGAACATTCCGCGCGTGCGAGCACGCCAGACCCACCATCATGGGACGCCAGCCGGCGCGAGTGGTTCTTGGCGGTGCGGGTAGGATTGGACGTGCGGAGGGCCAAGCGCGCGGCAGACTCCGGCGGCGCGCTTGTCTGCGGCCGGGATGAGGCGGCGCTTGAAAGCGCCTAGCGCCGCCTTCGTTTGACTCCTCCCGAGTCCGCCGGGTAGCGGTCCAGTCATCAAGGCTGGGGGCAGCATGGCAGAGACGCTTGAGGTCGGTTTTCTCAATATCGTGGCAACACCGCACCCGAAGGGCGTCTACCGCAGGCTCTTAACGGCAGCTGCGGAACACCCCGTTGATTTTTGGGGTGCATATAAGGCGGCTATTACCAAGCCGATCAGTCTGCATGAGGACGACACATTTCATACCTTCCAGCTAATCGTGTGGATGGAGATCAACCCGGATGAGCCGGCAATCGACAAGGCGAAGTTGAAGAAGGCCGCCTTCCCAACGCAAGGGCGAGAGTTCACCGCCACCTATGGCGTCAATGGTCGAGTGTTCTACTGCATCTTCGATGAGAAAACACACCAGCTCACCTTCGAGGCGAGAAACGAGGATCGGCAGACAATCTCCCCCACGCGAGTGGGAAAGATATTTTCAGAATTGCTGAGCCCGAAGGTCCTCGGCGTGGATGCGGAGCTTGTCGAAGTAACCGTCGTGCCGACAGACGATGCGATCACTTACGTCCTCGGCTTGGCTCGCTTGGACAAGGTCGAGATCCTTGTGAAGCGACCGAACCAGGACGATATTACCACTGAGACCAACCGGGTGATGAAGGATCTGATCGAGCAGAACGCCCGATCGGAGCGGCGCGAAATTACCCGGCAGGCAAAAACCGATGGGATTGAACTGAGCGAGGAGAACGAGACTTACGCTCGGGTGGCCGCTCACAATGGGTACGTCAACTCGTCGGGTTTGGATGAGAACGAGGTCCATGCTAGACGCTCAACGAGGGAGGTGCCCAAGATTGTCAAACGTGCAATTGCCCAAGGCGTCACATACCTCGCAGCGCTTCGAAGCCTTGCGCGGGAAGCTCGCGACAATCGTGAGCAGCTTTGAGCCCTTCCGCATTTACTGGAGCGTCTATGGCGGCTTGTCTGCGCTCCTGAAATCCATCTACCTGTGGCTGTCAGTCTTGATCACCGCGGGCTGCTATCCGTTTTGGCTAGATCGCGGGTTCCTGAGCGACGAACGCCCTGTCGCCGACGTGTTGCTAACCGTCATCCCGGCGCTCATGGCTTTCACTTTGGCGGGCATGGCAATTGTCCTCGCCCTTTCGGGAAAGCGTTTTACGAATGCTATCCGAGAAGGAGGAAGGCCGGACTCCCTCTTCATGAGGGTCGTCGTCCTTTTTTTCCACTTCATCTTGGTCCAGGCGGTTGGACTGGTGCTGGCGCTGTTTTCCCGAAGCTATCCTGATCAGAGCTGGCTCGCGGGAGTGGCGTTCTTTTTCGCAACCTATGGGATTGCTTCGGCCGTCGCGATCGCGGCGATGCTTCTCAACATCTCCCGCATCTACAACATCACGGGCGGAGAGGACTGAGGGCTGAACTGAAAAAGGCGCCACGACCGAAGCCGCGGCGCCCTTCTGGCTTAGTTAGTGCCCAGGTCGTACCGGCTATTAGCAGTTCGACGCGATCAACGTCCCTGCCCGCTTGCCGCTGCCGACAGTCTCGGTGGAGATCGTTTAAGTGGTCTGCACCTCCTCCAACTTGAATCGGCCGAACACGTCACGCGCCAGGAGCATGTCGTTGATCGACAAAGGGGAGTGTCCAGCTTCAATTTGACATAACGCTACATGGCTGCTGGTGTATCTTGCACTGCAAGGGGGGAAGATATGCGTTTCGTGCTGATCCTAGCGTGTGTTTTTGCATCACTATCTTCGACGGCTGTTTTCACAAAAACCGCTTTTGCTCAGTCCTCCAAAGAAGTGCCGAGATTTTACGTTTGTTATACGTACGAGAGCAACAAGTTCGGATATGCCAAGTCATACATCGGCAAGGTTTTCCAAAGAAGCTATGATCCGACTCAATCCGACGAACTTGCTGCCGATCGGAAGGTCTCAGAGCAGCATTGGCGGGAATACCCAGCCGTTTACAGTAAGGCCCTTTATTCGGGACTATGTAAAGAGTTTGGCTCGCGGAAAGCGGCTGAAAGCGAAAGATTGAGTCTGCTTGCTGATGATGCGCAGGAGGCCTCAGTAGATTTCAACTATGGCGATGACCCAGAAGAGCAATCTAATCTTGATCATGACGACGCATCTATCAAGACCGTCACTCTGACTCTGAGGGGTATGCAGGGAGGCCGCACTCTTTGGGCTAATGTGGACCTTCAGTATCGATTTATCGAATGTGCGGGCGCTTTACATGTAGCTTATGCGGTCAAACCTAAGACTATTCGATATGATGGATCGACCGAGTCGCTATACGGGCGATTAAACCTGACAAGCGTGCATATGATAGTCGACATATTGGCGCGACCAAATGCCGCCACCGGATATGCTGGCAAGGTTGACGTGATTGATGACCAGTTTGCGGGCGATTCTCTCGGGATGGGGTGTTTTGATGGTCAGCTCCACAAGGTCGCTATTTCTGACATGTGGCGGCCATTCACTAAAGACAAAGCATCCTACAAAGATTTCGTAGCCAGCCTTTCGCTTAGTCCTAGCGCTACGCCCATCCACATCGGCAATATCGGCGACTTCCCCGACAAACGCGGCGAAGGATCAAGCTCGCCCGCCGCCTCAGCGCAGGCCGAGGCCAAAGCAGCGGCATCGGCTGCTGAGCGCGTGGAGGCGGAAAGGCAGGAGGCCGCGCGTGCTTCGGCTAACGCGGAACAAGCTAAGCGAGCTCAAGATCAGCTTGCCGCGAACAAGGCCGCTAAGGACGCGTACGACGCCGCTCTAAGTCGGCAGCAGGCCCGAGTGGCGGAGTACGAACGATTGAGCCGGATCCATGCTGAAGAGGTAGAAAAGGCCCGGATTGCTCAGGAAGAGTACGAGCGCCAGATCGGGAAGATGTGAGTTAGCAATTTGTGGTCCGTTGCCGTGTTGTGGGCGCCCCATGCTCCCCAAGCTCAGCCCGGTGGTGGTCTATGTTTCATCACGCGCACGTTCCGAGATCGGTTGCGGAGATTGTGGCTCAGGAGAGACGGGTTGAGCGGCTCGGTGGCGATCGACATACCGACCCGCCGCAGGTGCCATACTGATGCCCCCTGCGCTGGCGACGCTCGTTATCACAAGCCGGTGGTGGACCTTGCCGCCGCCGCTATAATGGGAAAGGCGGACTGGCACCAAGCGGGAGCAAAGCACCAGTCCTAGCTGCACTTTGAATGGGCATTCGGGTGTGCAGCTATGCGGCATTTAGCTGCGGATGTGGCACTCGCAAAGGGAGAAACGAGCTTGGCGATCGACTGGCAAGGTCTACCAGTGCGCGGGTCAGATCTACCCTTCAACGGCGCCGAGGTGCTGCTCGCGGTTCCGCACCTGATCGGCAATGCCTTCGGTGGCGACGGCAAGAAGGTCGATCCTGATCATCCGTACACCCTTCACCTGGCGCGCTGGGACGACGAGCGGCTCGAATGGGCTACCAACGAGACTGACGAGGATACCGGCGGCGTCTTATGGTTGAGCCCGAGCGTGCCGATCCTATGGGCTGAAATTGAGCTACCGTCCTGAGGAAAACGGCGCCCCAGCCTGAGCCGGAGCGCCTGAGGTGGCTACATGGGGTGTAACTGGTTCGTCAGCTATCCGGGTCGCGTTAACCGTTCAAGCCACTGGGAGCGTTCGTTTTCCCCGGATCTTTCCGCCCGTAGCGGGAACTTCGTCAGAGATTGGGCCCAACGAGTTCCAAGTGCTATGCAGCCCCTTAACGGGTAAACGGCATGGCGTTTAGCTTCGCGGCGCGGGGTGAATGATGGTTGATCGAACAGGAAGCTCAAGCCCCGATCGTGACCGAAACCAAGCGATCTATGTCGCCGTGATTGATGGCGCGACCTTTGGCGAGCTTGCCGCACGGCACGGCATCAGCAGGACGCGGGTGCAGAAGGCGTATGCCCGCGAGCGCACGAACGCGTGGGAAGCGCGTCAACAAGGTGAGACCACCTACTTGGGCCGGCCAATACCAGAGGATGTCTGATACCCGCGGGGTGAGGATGAGCTGCTGCGGAGCGGATCGGTGAACACTTAACTGGATTGCAGCCAAACCAACCTACAAGACCGACATGGCAAGAAACCGTAGAGCATATCGACGGCCACGATTGAGGTTGGCTCAGCCGCGTTCCGCGAAGCTCGCCTGGCCGATGATTGCTGGCGCGTTCGGTGTAGCGATCTTGGTTGGCGGGGCATTAGATGCTGCGTCTGTGCGCGCGCCAGACAGAGCAACGACGGCCTATGCCGAAGCAATTAGCGGTTGCGCTGTCACGGATGGCGACACCATCCGCTGCGGCGATGAGCGCATTCGGCTGCTCGGTATCGATGCGCCAGAGATGCCGGGGCACTGTCGTCCTGGTCGCGACTGCGTGCAAGGTGATCCGTACGCCTCTACCTCGAACTTAGCCGCCGGCATGGCAGGCAAACTCACCATCCAACGGGTGGGTGAGGATCATTATGGCCGCACACTGGCGATGGTGGCCGGAAGCCAAGGCGATCTCTCCTGTTGGCAGCTCAAGCACAACCAGGTGGTCTACAAGGCCAAGTGGGACAACGGCCTACGGGTTGCTCGCGCTTGTCCAGGCGCTGTGCTGTGACAATCGCTTGTCTCGTGCATGAGTAACCGCATTAGGCTGAGCAAAACCCTTCATGCGGCAAGCCTGTCCGCCTTCACCGGGTCCGCGATTCCGGCAGCGATGTTGTGCCTTTGATAATCCGCGACGAGTCCAGGCATAAGACCGATCGGCGCGCGTCACTCGCCCTCAGATGCTGGCAGGCGTCGCGTCCGGACCTCCGCTTTCCTAAACTCCAGTGCTGCTCGCACGATCTCATCGTAGGCGCCACATTCAACGATGAGATCCATCTCCTCTGGAGAGAGCTGGATCGTCTTGCGCTCGTCGATCTTCTTCTCGAACTTGCGCTGTAGGTCGAGCAGATTGGCTGCCATTGGGTTCCACTCCTGCACACAGGTTCAGACCGAGGCGATATGGAAGCGCTCGATAAAAAGCCGAGATACCCGAGCAAAGCAAGGGTGAGGCAGTATGTCGAGCTTGCCCGTGAGCTGGGCATGGATGTTGCAGCCTTCCAGGTGTCACCGAATGGGACCATCCGAGTCATGGAGGCAAGGACAACCTGCGGTGCCCCGCTCAGTGATTTCGAGCGATTCAAAGACCTCCTTTAATCCCGTGACGCTCCTCGAAGCGCCTAATGTGCTCCGGAACAGGGCCGTCGCCACATAGCAGCTCCAGGGCCTTGTCGAGCGCTTCCTTGCGCCAGTGAGGCTTGCCGCCCAGGACGAACGAGGGCGGAAGGACGCCAGCAGCTACGTCGCGGTCGAATGCTGCCTCTGACAAGTCGAGGTATGCGGCGGCTGTCTTGCGCTTCATCGCGCCAGGCCAGTCGGGCAGGGTCGAGGCGCGGCTCTGCGCACCATAGTTCGGCTGCGGGAGCGCCGCGACCGGTCGAGGTGCTGGCGACGGCGCAGCTGGTGCGCCGTCCTCGCTCCCACTGTCAGGCGGGTTCCCCTCGTATCGATCTACCTCGGCGGCGGGGATGCGAATGAGCTTGCCATGCTGAAAGCTGCCTAGCTTACCGCAGGCAATAAGGTTGCGGACCGAGCCGGCGCTGCAACTCCAGCGCTCAGCGAGGCTGGCAACCGAGTAGGGGCGCCTGGTGTCGATCATTGAACGCCTACCTTCTCGCGGACGCTTCCCAAAAGCGCCGGAGTGGACCTAGTTAGCGAGTATGACAGGAACGGTCACCCGCGCGTTCGAGATCGCCCGAGCCGGAACGTGCAAGAACGTGGAGGACATCAAGCGTCAGCTCAAGCGAGAAGGCTATTCGTCCGTCGACGAGCATCTGAATGGGCCGACGATCAAGAAGCAGCTTGCAGCAGCGATACTCGCCGCCTGATGGTAGACGCGAGTAACGCTCGGTGTCCGAGCAAGGCCAAGGTGCCAGTATATCAATCATCACCCAGTTGGATGTCGGCAAGTTCATCAAGATAGCTGTCGTCACCGATAAGGTCAGCGAGGCTTCGATCATCATCAGTACCGAGAGGGGCATCCAAGCTTTGCGGACCAAAGGCGCTTGCCCAGAGCGTGAATGCTCTGCCGACGTAGGTGCGCGCGTGCCGCTCAATGGCATCGATGGTGATGTCGCCCTGAAGCACCGCTAGGTAGAGCTCCGAAGTCACGTCGTCCCGCAGGGATTGCTCGAGCCCGCTCGGAACGGCGCGCCGAATGCGGGCAAACAGGTCCAATCCCTGCTGACGTTCACCGGAGCCGTGAACGCGCTGCCACACCAGCTTTGCGCGGCGGTGCCGATCCTCTCGGGACATCGCCCTGAATACGCGCAGCACCTTCTTTTCTGAAACTTGCAGGCGGCGACGGATCGCGACAATCGAGTCGCCATTGAGCAGAGCGTTGATGATACGCCTGCGACTATCCGGTGAGATGGACTGCGGGCCGCGGATGCGGCCTGGAGCGTCCCAAGTAGCCTTGCACGGTGCTGCGTGGCCGAACGCCTCGCCGCACCCGCAGACGTGTCCATCGGCCGCCATCTGCGCCCATATTGGTCGGGCATACTTCAGGATGGTGTCGAGGCCTGCGCCGTTGGTGACCGCGCGTGAGCGCCGTTGCATCTCAGCCGCGCTAACGCCCTCACGTGCCCACCGCTCGATCCGTTCGACGCGATCCGATGAAAGGAGCGTCGGTGAGTTCTTGATGCAGCCGCCAGGGTGGCGCGCCGGCCGCCCGCACTTGCACGGCTTCAAAGGGGCTCCCGCCTCCTCGAGTTTCTGCATCCAAATCTTCACGTGTCGATTGACAGCGACGAGGGCTCTACCCGTTCGCTCGGCGATCTGCCGGTTTGACACGCCCTTCGCCGCGAGATCGTGGATCTCCTTGATCTGCGCTTTCGTCAGCTTGCTGTCGCGGATCTTGGGATAGCCGCGCTTCGGCGCCGTGCTGACGGCACATGCGGTGCTCCGATGACCGCGCGGTAAGCCGCAGGGGCAGCAAAGCGGCAGGTCGCCTGCCGCCTCAAGCTCGGCCACGATCGGCCGCACGTTGTGGTGATGCGTGCCGACGCGGCGGCAGATTTCTCGTACCGAGAAGCCTTCACGAGCCAAGTGCCGTACTTCTTCGATCTTTTCGCCGGGAAAATTAGCGTAGGGCTTCATGACCAGCCGCGCTCCTTCAGTCGCCAGCTGCTTGGCGCCGCTACAGCTACCTTCGCCCAGTGGCCACGCGGGCCGGGGCCGACAGCGGCGTCACTGGCAACGTTTACAGTGGCGCCTGTCATTACCCGCCATGATGCGGTGAGCATCGCACCAGATCGCTGATGCGGATCCAGCAAGCGACGCGCCGAAGCCGACGCTGTACGTCGGCCTGATCGCACACCGCCGTTGCGACGGTCCGCGTCAACTCGCCGGCAAGCAGGCGGCGCTCAAAGTCGCCATTCTCTTCGTCCGATATGGCCAGTTGGGTGAACCCTTCGTTACGGGGTTTCGAGCGCCTCAACTCGGGCGACCAGGTCGGCGATGTCGGAAGGCGTGTAGGCGCCGAGTTGCAGCGCGTTCTCTGCCTCCTCGGCTGAGGCGACTGAGGTTTGCTTCGCGAGCTCGCTCCAGTCGGCCGCGGTGCCGGTCGCACCGCCGTTGTGCATGAAATTCGTCTCGATGTCCGACCGCACGGCGATGTCGCCTTGCCGGGCACTCAGTGCGAGCATCTCCTCCTCGCTGCCGACTGGGTAGATCTGCGGTGCGGTACCGTTCTCGTCGATGGTCGTGTCGCGCTCCTCCGGGTCGCCCAGCGCCGGGGTTGGCGGTGCGACCGCCACCTGTCCGAGGGCGAAGGCGTGCTTTGCCGGCGTCTCACCGACGAACGTCAGCGTAACCTTCATCGTTCCTGGGTCGAAATCGCGCGACAGGATGATCGCATCTGTGTCGAGATCGAGTGACGGCAGATCGAGGTGCAGACACTCGCCAGGGCGGTAGCGCCGCCACTGTGGCTTGAGCGTCAGCACGATGGGTCCGATCTCCCTGCCGTCTGTGAGTTCGTAAGCCACAAGCTGCGCCGATTGGTCGCCTTGCTGCACCAGATTGTGCTGACGCTCCTCGACCTTCTCCTCGCCGTCCTCTTCGACGTAGGCAGGCACGGACACGAGCTCGGCCGAGACGTACTCCCAGTTGTGCTCCTCGCTGCGGTACTTGGGCACAAGGCCGTTCAGCCGATTGCGGTAGGACTGCATGGCAGTGACGCTCATCGCGTCGTCGGCGATGTCGTCCTCGGTGACCGTCTCGAGCGCCACCATCGGCGCGCGGTAGCGCACAGATAGCACACCACCGGCGAACACCGGTTCCGCAGCGCCGGCCGCCATGATGTCCTTCAGGTTCGCCCAGCGATCGGCAGGCTCATAGATCACGCCGCCAACCTTCCAGTCATTGGCGTCGCATACGTTCGCCCACGCGACGATACGGGCGAGATCGATGCCGGTCGCCGGCAGGCCGATGCCGAATACCTTCTTGCCGTTTTGGTGACGTCCGTAGGCATAAGCCAGTGCATGAAGCGCTGGATTCTCGGACCATACCCAAGTCGCCTCGTCGGTGATGCGCTGCGGACCATCACCACCGGGATAGGTGCTGTCGAGCCGCGGATCGTAGACCTTTACGCCTTTCCAAATGGCGCCGAACGGCGGCAGGCCGCTGGCGAACCGCTTACCGTCCTTGTCGAACTTAAAGCTCCACAGGATGGCTGCCTGTCCGCTCAGCTTATGCGCCGCGGTCCAGTTCGGCATGCCGGGCCACTGAGGCGTCAACGCCGCCGGCTCCGGGGTCAGCCCAAGCTGGCTGTCGGTGTAGAGGAACCCGGCGTACCACGGCGAGATCGGCGTGAAGTCCGTCTGCACGGACTCCAACTCCTCGACTGGGCCGCAGCCTGAGTAGACCACCGGGGAGCCGCGGTAAGGGTTCTTTACCTTCCCGACCTTGCCGCCATAGCCAACATCGTGGCGCAGCACGCCGCCGCTGAACGTGCGGCCGATCAGGCAGGGCTGCGGCGCATCGGTCTGGATCAGGACGCCCGATGCCGAGCCGCGAGCCGCAGGCTTCTTGGCGGTCAGCTGTGCACCGACGCTCGCGCCTATGGTCACAAGGGTGGCAGCGCTGGTAATTGTTGCGGCGGTGGCGCTGATTGCCGTCGCCGTCGCAGCACCCGCAGCTGTCGATGCGGTTAGGAGGCCTGCACCTGCAGCAGCGCCCACGCCGGTGGCAATGAGCGCGACAGAGCCCGCGATCAACGCTACCTTGGCAAGTGCTCTACTCATGTGAGCTCCGTACCCTGAGGAATTGTATGAAGAGGACGCTTGGCGCCGTGGCTTTGCTTGTGAGCGGATGCGCAACCGTCAGTGACTTGCGCGAAGGCACACCGATCATTGACGCATCGTCTTCGAAGAGCGTTCAGGCGATCAGCGGCTGCATCGCAGCGAAGTGGCAGCGCCGATCCAGCCCCATGACCACGGCACCCCGCCCGAACGGCACATCGCTCATACTGAATGGTCAGCAATTAACCGGGGCAGTTCCGGCGCTCGTGGTCGACATCGATGATCTCGGATCAATGCGGTCGGTAAAGGCTTTCATCCCGGGAAACACATCGGCCGCACCTGCGAACAACGATCCAGGCAATGCCGAAATAACATCCTGCTTGTAGTTTAGGCGCGCCAAGCACCCGCGATGGCGATCGGCTCCAGTGCGGTCATACCTGGGTAGCCCTCGTGCCAACCCATGACTTTTCCGCCCAGCGAGATAACGATAGCGCCAAAGCCGTCTCCGCTATCGAGCATCGCCACGTCGCCAAGCCTCATCTGAGCTGGTGCGATCCGCGGTAAGATGGTGTCGAGCATGTCGCCAACGTTCGCCCACCCACGCACGTCTAGAGCCCGTCGCGCGCCAATCGCCGAGCGAATGCGCGGCAGGCCCTCGGGGCGATGACCCATCTGCCGCAGGTGGAAGCGAGCCATGTGAAGGCAGGTCTTGCCGGCCGCCCAGTCGAACGGCGCGTCGCGGTACTTCTGCAACGTGGCTGCGGTCGCATGCTGCCGTCTGAGCATCTCCTGCCTCACAGCGGGATCCTCTCACCGAAGAAGCGGCCCTCGATGGCGCCGCTAGCCCCACCGGTACCTGGCCGCGCATCGGTTCCCCACGCGACAGGGACGGTGAGCCCGATTGCGTTGTCGTGCCCAAGTTCACCCGGCCAAATGGACTTGTGCCACCGGGGTGAGAGCGAGTTGCCTTCGTTCAGCATGAACAGGCGTTCGGCGGTGGACACGACCGTGATCGACAGCTCGCGTGTAGCCCGCCCCACCTTCAGAGACGTCTGATCGATCTGGCCGTGGAAGAGCAAGTCCGGCGTGCCGACGATTGCATTGGTCTCCTGCACGTACTCGGCAACCCAGGCGCGCACCGTGCTGCGCTGGTAACCTGGCTGTGAGAGATCGGCCGGTGCGCTCGTCTCCGGCGGCAGCAGCGTGAGCTCGAGCGCAGGGATCTCCTCGCCGATGCCTTCCGTCATCGCCTGGACTGAGCCAATCGTGCCGAAAAGAGGATCCGCTCCCTCATAGAGCCCACCGTCGAACTCGATGAAGCCGCCATCGCAAAGCCGGACGGTCGCACCCGGTAGGTCGATGCGTAGAAGGGAGATCAGCGCAATGCGCTCCATCAGGATGCCTCTTCGAGTACGAAGGACAGACCGGTGTGGTGCGCGGTGTCCGTCGACCAGGACCATTCGCCACCGTCGATGAAACCCTCGATCATCGGCTGTGCAAGCAGCACCGTCGCCCCGTCCGCGAAGGGCTTGCGCAGCGGCGGCTCGATTTGGAAAGACACCGTGCCGTCGGCGCCCGCGGCGATCGTCGTGCGCGCGTTGTGGACATAGTGCTGGCCAGAGGCGTCGATGATCGAGAGCCAATAGCCTTCCTTGACGCGATAGTTCGGCGTGAGGCCACGAAGGGTCAGTGTGGTGCCGGCCTGACCGGCACCATCGATCACCGGTGCGCCAGGCGATCCTTGGTTCAGCCCGAGCAGTGGAAACTTGATGATCAGGTGCCCAGTGCGCTTCGCCTCGAGCAACCTGGAGATGAAGCGGCTCGCCACCGGCGGCTCCATTGGAGGGTACGAAACAGCAATCCGAAGCCGCGAACCGGGCCTGCCGACTTTCAGGACCGGCCCACCCGTTGCGGGCCGCAGGGTGACGCCGAAGTCGAGGATGGTCGGGTTGACGTCGTTCGGCGCGGGATGCGCGGGGAGCGTGATCGCCATCAGCCAACCCGCCGCGAGTTGCGCTGGCTGACTAGAGCGGCACCCGATCGCGCCCCGGCGTCTACAAGCGACGGCGCAGCGCGCGTGACCACGCCGCCGCTGATGGTTTCGACGGTCGCTTCGAACATCTGTCCCTTCTGGACCCGTAGCTCGACGATCGAGCGCTCGGCACGGCCGCCGCCGCCCTCGACGAGGTTGCGGCGCACGTTGACGATCTCGCCGGTGCTCACGCGTGCGACTGGGTTGCCGTTGACGCTCAGGAGGTTGGAGTCGATGCCCGGAAAGCCGCGGATCTGGAAACTGCCGGTGTTCGCGAAGCCTGGAAGGCGGACGTTGTTGGCCGCATCCGTGATCGCGCCATAGTTGACGCCGCTCAAGCCTGATGAGCCGCCACCGAAGAGATTGCCGACGCTGTTGAACAGACCGCCCAGGAAGCCGCCTGAGCTGCCGCCCTGCTTCATGTTGAACACCATATCGGCAAGGTTGGTGGCAAGGCGGTCCAGCACGTTCGCCAGCGCGTTGAAGGTGCGCTCCTTCATCCAGTTCTCGAAGAAGTCTCCGAGATTGCCGTCCATCGCGGCCCGCAGGCCCTCGCGGAAGCTGTCGCGGAAGGTGCCGGTCATGGTGGCGCGCTCGCGATCCATGCTCTCCGCTATGGCCTTCGCGCGAGCGTCTTCCTCTCCCATCTCACCATCGCCACGCAGATCGAGCGTCCGCTGGCGGATGCGGTCGGCCTCTTCCTTGGCGCGAATGACGGCGTCGCTGTCTCCGCGCAGGCGCGAGAGCTCGATGTCGTGGGCCGCTTGCTGATCCGCCAAACGCCGAGCGGCCGCGTCGGCGCGGGCCTGCTCCAGCGCCTTGAGGTTGTTTTGCGCCTCGATTTCGGCCTGCGCGAGCGTGATGCCGCTGCGCTTCAGGCGCTCGATCTCGCGTTCGATGAACTCCTCGTCCCGCAGGAAGCGCAGGTTTTCGTAGTCGCCGCGCAGCTCGGCCAGCTGCATGTTGAATTGGCGCTCGTCGGTGGCGAGCATCTTGGCCTGGGCAACCGCCCGGGCCTCGTCCATCTCGGCGATGTCCTTCTCGGCCGCGGCCCGAGCCTGTGTGCGCGACAGGCCGGCGCGCTCATAGTCGCTGGCCGCGCGCTTCAGGTCGATCTGGCGCTGGATCGATCGCTCCGCGTCCGTGTCGCCCTTCTCGCGCGCGATATCGAGCTCGTGCTGCAGGCGCAGCTCTTCGCGGCGATCGGCAAGTTCCTGGGCCGTTGGGCCACTGCGCCCAGCGCGCGACTTCTTGGCCTTCGCCGGGCCTTCGGCCTCGGCATAGGAGGTGACACCGCCAGCATTATCGTTCGCAGCCGGCGCGTCCGGGCCGAGCAGATCCTTGGCGGTGTAGCTCGCTGCCTTCTGCAGGCCGCGTCCGCTCCCCTTCGACTCGGATATGAGGCCCGCTTTCTCCATGAGCCAAATGGCGGCCTGGAGCGGCGGGAACAGGGCCGCGATCGACTGGATGATGCGGCCGACGCTCGACTGCACCACCGAACTGGCGACGGCCCAGGCATCGCTCCACTGCCCCATGAGCACCAGCTGCGCCACCGCCGCGAGGCCGTTCACAGCGTCCAGCATGGTGTTGATCGTGTCGACGGCAGCGCCGATCGCCTGGATGACGGCGGAGCCGCCCACTTCGACAAGCCACTCGATGAGGTCGCCGAGCAGGCCGATGATCCGGCTGATGAACTGCCCGATTGGACTCGCTGCCATCCGGTCGAAGCCACGCGTGATCGTGTCGACGAGATCGCCCAGCTTACCGAACATGGCCTCCAGGCGCGGGCCCAACGCTTCTCGCGCTTCGGAGAGTACGTCGCGCAAGGCGCTGGTGATCCGATCGCTGAACATGATGAACAGGCCAATCGCAACGCCAATGGGGCCGGCGAGCCGCAACAGCATGGGAGCGAAGCGGCCGATCACTGCGCCGACAAGGCCGAAGCTGCCCGACAGCTTAGCAAGCATCACAACCGCCGTGCCCAGTGGGTTGATGATCGCCGAGAGGATCATGAGGACCGGACCCATGCGGCTCAGAAACAGTGGCAACGCAACCGCAGCGATGGCGGAGATCGCCAGCAGCGCCGGACCCAATGCCGCCGAGAACAGCACGAACTGAAAGGCGAGGTCCTTCACCCAGTCCGGCAGCTCCTGCAACTTGGCCAGCATCCGATCCGCCCAGCCCAAGAGCTTCTCTGCAATCGGGATCAGCCGCTCGCCGATCTCGGTGGCAAGCTCCGAGAGGCGCTCGGTAAGGGCACGCCAGCGGTTCGCCAGACTGCCTGACGTGCGCTCGACGTCGCCGCTTGCGTCGGCCATCCCCTTGGCGATCAGCGATGCCCGGGCCATGATTTTGCCGTTCTCGTTGAGCTCCTGACCGGACTTGATCAGGCCCATGCGCAACCCTTCGGCCTCGACGGCTGCCTCGTTGAGGAAGACGCCGAAATCGCGCAGCGGCTCGCTTTCGCCGGTCAGGCCCGCTCGCAGTTTGCCCATCGCGACATCGTACGGCACGTTGAAGAACGAACTGGCGTCCTGCGCCAGGACGGCGAAGTGCTGCGATAGCTTGGCCATCTCGGGTCCGTTGGCTGCGGCGACCTTGAACAACTGCCCGAAGGCGAGCGCACCCTCCTGCATCGCATGGGTAGAGCGACCCATGGAGTCGCCGGTGTCCTTGGCCCACTTGTTCATGGTGCCGGCCATGGCGCCGAAGGTGTAGTCGAACGCCGACTGCAACTCCTGCGCGTCCGATGCGGTCTTGAGCGCATAGCCTCCGAACGCGGTTAGCGGTCCGGACACGGCCAAGGTCATCTTGCGCCCAGCCGATGCGAAGGCATCGCCGAGACCAGACACCATCTCGCGGACCTTCTGGAAAGCGCCACCGATGTGGTTGGTGCCGTTGTCGAAGTCGTCCAGATCCCAGGTGAGCGCCGCATTGAGGCGCGCGATCGTACCACCCATGTCGACACCTCCTTTCGTTTGCGCGTTAGGCGCGGCGGTTGACCGCCTTCAGCCAGGCGCCCCAAGCTTTGAGGTTGGCGCTGGCTTCGGCAGGATCGGACGAGATCGGCGCGGCCTTCGGCTTTTCAGCGTCGGCGACGATCTCTTCTAGTTTCGGGTAGGCTCGTGGATCGACCTGCCCGAGCAAGCCGCAGAGCCAAGCCGCGGTCATCTGTCGCCGGAACTCGCCCTCAGCACGCGACTTCGCGCCGCGCAGGGCGAGGATCACCGAACGCGGAGTTTCTTCCCAGAAGCCTTGCGAGGCGTGGCCGGCTTCACACCAGGACTGGAAGATCCGCTCCCAGTTCCAACCGAGCTCGACGTCGGCGCCCCCTGCGGGGCTGCCCCGTTTCCCGACGCGTCGTCCGGTGTGTCTGGCAGCTGCGCACCGCGCATGGCCTTCAGCACGGCTTCCTTGAAGTCGGGCTCGCCGGACATGAACATGTCGACGACATCGGTCTCGGTGACGTCGGCATGATGCTGACGCAGGCCGCCATAGACGATGGCGCACATGACCTTCAGGCGCGGATTGCGCCCGGTCTTCAGTGCCAGGCGAAGCTCTTCCACAGCGTCAAGGATCGAGTAGCCAAGAACGTCCTCCGCCTCGATCCACACGCGGTTGTTGAGCGTGAGCCGGTACTCCTGGCCGCCGTCCGCCGGATAGAGAAAGGTGGCCGTGCCCAGCAGCGGGTTGCCGGCCGACATCAGGGCGCCGGCGTCGGCGTCGGGGTGACGTCATCCTGATCGATAGGCCCAGGCTGACCGGTCAGGGTGGCGTTGCGCACACCACCGAGCGGCGCGTTGTCGGGCACGTAGGTCATGAGGAACATCGTGCCATCATGCTCCTGCTTGGTGCCGTCCTCTTCGGGAGTGACGATCTTGAACACCCGCTTCTCCCGGCTCGCCAAGTGCTCCATGATGAGCAGGTCGGTTGGGCTGCCCGGCTCGTACTTCAGCGTGGCGGCCAGTTCGCCGACGTCGCCGTGACCTGGGATATAGGTCTTGGTCTTATTGCTGTCGTGGTCGGTCGTCTCGACTTTCGCGATCGAGATGTTCGGACGGTTGACGTTGAGCAGGCCTTTGACCTTGGTCAGGGTGCCGGACCCATTCGTCAGCCACAGTTCTGCGCCGTCACCAAGGACGCCTTCGCCTTCGGCCATTGTAAGTCTCCTATGCGGGGGTTGCGGGGATCATGAAGTCGATGAGGGTTCGAAACACCTTGAGCCCGCCGCCAAGGTCCTCAGGTGGGAAGTCCCGATCGAAAGCGACTTTCGATCGGTGGAAGCGAATGCCATCTACGTCCTGCGCAGGCTCCAGCGCCTTGATCGCGGCATCCGCTAATTTGCGTGCCTGCTCGTAGCTGAGCCCGTAGCTCTCGAAGCGGATCCGCTTCTGCTGCAGGCCGGAAGGCCCATCCTGATCGTACAGGCGGCCCGATGAAACAGACTGAAGGGTGCCAGCCGGGAAGCCCGACTTGGCATCTGACTTGCGCTCTATCCAGTCGATTGCGGGTCGACCGGCGGTGCCGGTCGCGATCGTGCCCGCCACTGCCGCGACACCCGGGTCAGCGCGGAGGCGTGCGAGAAGCTGTGCTTCCATGTCAGACTGCCGCCATGATCGCCCTGCCGGCGAGCTGCCCCAGAATGTCGAACACGTGATCGGTCTCGGCATCTACCGCGGGAATAAGAAACGGCTCTGCGCGGACTTTCACCGTACCGAGCTCCACGAACCAGCCCCAGAAGGACCCGCCCTCCAGCACGCCGACGAAGGCCGCCTTGCCGTTGAATTCGGCCTCGCCGCCATCCGGCAGTCGTCCGCTGACGACGATACCCTCTTTCGTGACACCGGACCGAACAGGCACCAGCGACCGAGCGGTTTCTGCGACGGGCTCAAGCGCCTCGATCGCGAACTCGCGCATCTGATCGTCACCAAGGGCGGCAGCGATCTTCCGCAGATTGGCCATCGCGTCCTGATCGCCCGTCAACTTGATACCAAGCATCAGGCAGCCCTCCGGACAGCAGTGAACTCGATCTCAGCCCGGTCGAGCGGAGACTTGTTCTGGATATCCCAGTGCGCGTCGTCGAACACGATGACATCGCCTACCGAGATCGAGCGTGTCTTGGCGTTCGCCAACACGATGAAGGTTGCAGGCTGATCCGAGCCCTCGATCGCCGCGGCGCGACGCTCGCTTCCTCGACCAAAAATGACCCGCGCCCACTCCTTGCAGATCAGCGGGTAGGACGCGTCGTCTACAGGCTCGCCCATGCTGTTCTCGGCAGTGACGACATGGTGGAACGAGATCGAGTGATCTCGCGCTCCAGCGCCCCTCATGCGTACACCCGAAAAGGTGCAAGGAGGTTCTCGACCGTCGTGCTCATGGGTATCGCTGCCGCCGCCATACCGCTGACCGCTGTTTCTCTATGGGCATAGAGATCCCCGACCATCAGTAGGATGGCCGCCTCGATGGGCGCCGGCATGACCTCATAGCCAGCGGTCCACTCGATGCGGAGCGCATCTCCCGTCGCCCCTCGCCAGGCCGCAGCGGGAAATGACTGAGGCCATGCTGGCCGAAGCATGTCGCACCGCAAGGTGTACGCTTCCGCGTCGAGCGTCACGAGATCGCCGGCTTCATCGAAATACTCGACAGCCTGCACTTCGATGGCCGGCGGATACGGCAGCGAGATCCAGCCGCACGTGCCGAACGTAGGCAACCAGATCTCTAACGTCTGCACGCCAAGTGCTCGCCCGAGCCATCCATCTGGCCCGTCTATGCTGCCACTGGCGGCTGCAACGTAGGCGGCGATGAGCGCGCCCTCGTCGTCGTGGCGCACGCGCAGATGCTCCTTCGCTCGGTCGAGCGAAACAACAGGCTGCGGTGGCTCGACAACGAGGACGCGCATCAGGCGATGACCGTAGTGGTAGCGGCCGACGTCGCCTTAGCGGTGTTCGCCGTGTTGAAAGTGCTCGCCGCGGTCACTTCGTAAGTAAGGACCGCGCCCACATCTCCCGCCTGGACCACGTATGTTGCAGCGGTGGCGCCCGAGATGGCCGCGCCATTTCGTAGCCACTGACGAGCGGTTACAGTGCCGTCGCCAATCGTTCCGCTCACACCCGTCAAGGTCTGCCCTACCTGGGCGGTTCCGGTGATCGCCGGTTGAACGGTGAAGCGCGGCACACACACGTAGCCGCGAGAACGCCGAGCGGAACGGGCCATGATCAGGCGTCCTTGTTCTTCGGCTCGGGAGCCTGCTTGTTGGAGGGGGCTGGCTTCTGCTTCTGGCCCTCGCCACCCTCTGCCAATATCTCGGGAGCGGTGGTGCCGTCCTTCTCGAAGGCGGGCTGATAGCCAGCCTTCACCTCTTCGGAGGTGGCGTCGCGTACCAGACCGCTGCCGTCGGGTCCGAGTTCGCGAAAGCGTTCGTCGGAGACATGGAGGATGCGGCCCTCGGCGGCTTCGCCTTGGTCGCCAATGTGGTGCACCAGCACGTAAGCGTACTTCATGGGTGGTCTCCCAAGTAATGGGGGGTGGGTGAAACGCCCACCCCTCTGGCGGTGGATCAGAGCAGAGCGCCGCGAACGAGCGCGCCAGGGCGGCGGACGGCGAGCGCCAGACGCTTCTCGGCGCGAACCGTGAGCATGTTCTTCACGAAGTTGTCGCGGTCCTGATCCGAGATCCGCACCTCGGTATCCATGCGGTCGAAGATCTGGGCAGCGAGCTTGAACGCGCCGACCAGGAAGTTGCCGGAACCGATGCGCTTGGTCGACACCACCGGGCGACCCCAGAGGACGGGACCGGCGATGGCCTGCGGATTGGCGAAGATGTACCCGCCAGCCGCGTCCTTGGTCAGTTCGATGCCCGCCCAAGCGGCCGAATGCAGCACCATGCCATCGGGAGCATAGTCTGCCAGTTCGACCTGAAGCAGCGCGAGGCGCAGCTGATCGATGCGCGTTGCGCCCGCAATGGCGATCGGCGCCGAGTAGGTGGTGGCCTGAGTATAGAGGCCATTGACGTTCTGCCCCGTGCCATCGCCGAGCAGAAGCTGGGCATCTTCGGCATCGTCGAGACCGAAGCGCAGTTCGCCGTCCAGCGTGCTCTCCATCTGCGGGATGTCGTCCATCGCCTGACGCGAGATCAGGGTCCAGTGGGCAATGGTGCGCACCGGAGCATTCACCAGCGCCCAAGTATAATCGCTCTCGGGCTTCAGTGCGGTTTCTGCGACGGGCGCCGCGTTGTTCGTGCGCGCGGTCTGCTTGGCGAACTCGACCGAGTTGCTGTTGGTGCGCCCCGGAGTGAGCAGATCGCGAACGCGAAGCTGCATGCGCGGGATGCCGATGATCTCCGACTGACGCTCGGGCACGATAAGGTTGCCGGCCGAGCCGGACGCGCTGGTGACCGCCTTGACCGAGAAGCCGATCGTGCCCTTGGCACCGCCTTCCATGTAGGTCTTGAATTCGTCGTTATGAACGATCTCGTGACCCAGCGACTTCAGCTGCGGCTCTTCATCGCCGCCACCGCGCTTCTGCTGCGCCAGCTTCTGCGAAAGCTCGGTGATCTCGCCGCGAAGGCCGCCAAGTTCAGAAAGCGCCTTGTCGGCCTTCTCCTTGGCGTCCTCCGAGATCTTGTCGCCGGCCGCGGTCTTGGTGCGGAACTCGTCGGCAAACTGCTTCACCGAACCAAGCGTCTCGCCCAGTTCCTTCTGCAGTTGCTCCAGCGTCTTGTCGTCGCCGCCGCCGTTGCCGTCCTTGCGGCCGAACTCGGGCACACGGGTTGCGCTCGCGGCGAGAGCCGCGTGATTGGTCATCATGTTCATGTGGGGTACTCGCGTAGGGCCGCCTACAGTTTGAAGCCGGCCAGGGTGTCCGAAAGAGCCTTGAGGCTCGGGTTCGTGGTAGTGTCGCGCTCGGACTCCCTCCGACGCAGGTCTTCGATTGCGCCCGACAGGAACGTCGCACGCGACTTGGAGAAGCCTTCCTCCCGAAGGAACTTCTCGAACTCACGCTCGGTCGGCAGTTCGCCGTGCGCGAGCTTGAACTTGACCGCCTCGACCCGCGCGTCGTCATTCGCGGGGAAGGTTACCAGGCTGATCTCGACCAGATCCAGCTTCGTCAGCGTGCGGATGCCAGTCTTCTCGTCGTAGCTGCTCTCGCGCACCCAATATCCGATCGAGAGACCGGTGACGGTGCGAGCCTTCATGTGCGCGTGTGCGCGACGCTCCATCTCGCCAGCGTCGAGCAGGATCTTGCCCTCGCCGAACAGGCCGTGGTCGTCCTCTTTCAGGTTGGACCAGGCGCCGATCGGCTCGCTGGAGCGATGCTGCCATAGGACGGGGACCGGACGGCCCTTGGCCTCCAGTTCAGCGAGACTTTCAAGAAAGGCGCCCTTGGCGACCACCTCCTGATAGCTGTCGACGGTGCCGAATACCGAGCCGTAGCCGTTGAAGGTGCCATCATCGCCCACCGCTTTCACGTCGAAGTCGAAGTCGCGGACCTTCAGGGCGCCGCTATGCTTACGCCCAAAGGCGCGAAACTCTCGCATCGTCATTCCTCCAGACGAGGGCCGGCATCTTGGCCCATCAGTGCTTTCACGCGTGCGTCGATCATCGCCTCGGCATCGCCGCCGAACAGCAGGTTCATCAGCGCCGCGCGTGCGCCCTGCTCCGGCGCGTTGACAGCGCCGAGCTGGTCAAGCGCGACCAGGTTGGACTGAACGGTAAGGAAGCCGGCGGTCGGCTTCTCCGGCATGTTCTCCTTCGCGCGCATTTCCTCGCGCGACATGACCCCGTTCTGGCCAAATGCTGAGTAGAGCGCCGCGCGCGCCGCGCTGTCGGCTGCCATCAGGGCTTCGCGGTTGATCTCGGGATAGATTCTCTTGCGCTCGGCCATCGGCAGCAGCTGCTTTTTCACAGCCTGCTGGATGTTCGTCAGCAGCGGGTTCAGCTTAAGTGTCTGCCAGCCGAGGAGCAGCTGCTCGATGCCGCTACCCCACATGGTCTGACCCTTGGCCGCGTGCCCGATCAGCATGGGAAGCATGTCGAACCAGCGGCAAATCTCTTCAATGTCCCACGCGCGAGACTCCAGCAGCTGGACCTCTGCAGGATTCATTTTGAGCGGCGCGAACTTGAAGTCCTTCTCGAGCGGCACGATCCGGCCGCGCATGGCGTCGCCGGTAAAAGCATCGAAGATGGCGATCAGGTCGGCGCGCTGTTCAGGCGATAGTTTGGTGCCGGCGGTCTCCATGAAGCCGGCGAGCTGGAGCCCGCTGCGGAAGGTGTCTGCCGCCGTCTTGTTCGCCGCCATCGCACCGCCGAGCGTGCGCCGGCCGTACTCGATCGCAGAGAGGCCGACGTCGCCGCCTAGCGTGAGCCCGCGCAGATGGAAGATCTTCTCCGACGGCAGCGTCTCGGTCTTGCCACGGTCCGCATACAGATAGACGCGCTCGCCAGCCCGGTTCCGGGTGACCTGCACCAGGTGCGGAGGAAGCGGCGTTAACGCGGTGACACGCGAGCCCAGCGTCTCCTTCTCGGCGTAGGCATTGCCCCACAGATCCATCGCGGCAACCTGACCGGACCAGAATTCCGCGGCGGTCTGATCGCGGTTCGGCTCCTCGTGCACCAGATCATAAAGCCAATGGTCCGACCGCGCCTTCCGGCTACCATCGGCTGCCTTCTCGAACACGCCCATGCCCATCGAACCGACCACGCCGGACTTCAGACGGACGCATGCCCAAGCAGCAGGGAGCCCCAGCGTGGTCTTCTCGTTCACAGTCTGACCGGCGCTATCGATGCCGGCGCCGTACGCGAGCGCGCGGCGGGTCGGTTCGTCCTCAGGCGCGCCGCTCAGCTTGCCGCTCTCACCGGTGGCGATCCACCGGACGGTGGACCCCACCCAGGTTCCGATGCCCATCAGGCAGCAGCCTTCTTGTGCTGCGCGATGAAGTCGTCGAGCGCGCCGTCGTCATTGTCCGGCTGCATCATCGGGGCGGTCGCGTTGATCATGCCGTCTACCCCGTCGATCTTGTTCGGACTGTTCGCGGTTTCCTTCTTGGGAAGGATGCTGCCGTCCGTGCGCCGGTCGACCACCGCGTTGCCGATCATCCATTTCATGACGGGATTGCCGTCGTGGCGAAGCCGGGATGGCCCGGCCTTGACCCGGGCCTCGATGGCCTTTGCCGGGTCGGTGACGTTCTTGGCGTTCTTGGCCAGCTGCACTGCGAAGCCGGTACCGTCGTCCAGATCCTCGTTCAGCCGCGAGGCCATCGCGAGACCGCTGTTCCACTGGTCGAAGGTGGCGCGACGCACGGCCAGAGCGTCCTTCAGGTCCCGGATCTGCTGCTCGATGACGCGGTGGTCGATGAAGTCGCCGGGGGTCGCGATCAGCGCCCCCTCGGCAACCCACTGCTTGTAGAGCGCCGTCACCTGCTTAAGCGAGTTGTCGACGCTTCCGAGGCGCGCTTCCGGCACGTAGAACCACGTCTTCACCAGCAACTGTCCGCTCGGCGTCTCGGCCGCGAGCACAATTGCCGAGAGATCGTCCACGTTCGAAAGGTCGGCGCCGATGTAGCAGTCGAGCCCGGCGAAGTCGTCGAGCGTCAGCGTGTCATCGGAGCAGAGCAGCCACTGCGTGACGTTCAGCCAGGCCGATGCGGCGCCCAGCCAGATATTCAGGTGCTTCGTCTTGAATTCGCCCTCGGCAGCCGGGCTCGCCTTCGCCTCGATCGCGCGCTTGGCGACCTCGTCGCGCAGAGGCCGCGAGGCCTCCATCAGCGGGTTCGCCTTGATCCACTTGCTGGCGTCGTACGGGTCGTCGCCGACCTTGCGATCGTCGCCGTAGTCCTCGGCGCGATCCAGTGTGAAGATGATCGCGAAAATGTGCTCGGCGGTGACCGTGCGCTCCAGCACCTTGGTCGCCATCGTGCGCTGCTCGTAGCAAACGCCATGCAGATTGAAGCCGGCGGTCGTGATGATCCACATGAGCGGATTGCGCCGCGCACCGAATGCCGAGTTCATGACATCGAAAAGGCCTCGATCGGAGTGAGCGTGCAGCTCGTCCATCGTCACCAGATGCGGGTTGTGCCCGTCCTGGCTTTTCGCCTTCGCGTGCATCGGCTGCATGTAGCCGCCGTTGTCCGCGCAGGTGATCGACTTGGCCCAGGGAGTAAGCCCGAATGCCTCCTGTAGATCGGGCATCTTCTCGACCATGCGCTTGGCCGGATTGAACACCTTCCTGGCTTGGTCGAACGTGGTCGCCGCTGTCAGCACCTGCGGACCTGGCTCGTTCTCACAAGCGAGGCAGTAGAGCGACACCAGCGCCGTCTTTGTCGACTTCGCGTTCTTGCGTGCTACCTCTTCGTAGACCGAAGTGAACCGGCGTCCGCCCGTGTCGTGCCGGCGCCACCCGAACACCATCGCAAGCACGAATACCTGAAACGGCTCCAGCGTGATCGTCGGCGTGTCCCAAACGCCCTCTACGTGCGGCAGCTTCTCGGCGAAGTCGCAGACGTCATTTGCGTGCCACGGATCGAAGTAATAGCCCCAGGTCTTGTTCTTGGCGCGTTTCAGATCGTCGAGGTGCCGCTGCGCTGCCAGCCGGACCCACTTGCAATGGCGGTTCTGCTTCTTGTCGCCGGCTGCCGCTTTCGCGTACGCCAGCGCGATCGCAGCGTAATCCTTAGCGTGCCCCGTGTCCGTTGCGCTTAAACGGGTTGCCGGACTTCGCGGCATCAGCGCCACCTCCGCTTCCTACGCGGCTCTTTGGGCCGGCGATGCGCAGCAGTTCTTCGTACTGGCGCAAGACTGTCAGGTATGCCGCTGGAGGTGGCTCTTCGTCGGCCTTGAACGCCTTGCGCACCAGCGCTTCGAGCGAGCAATACCGGGCAAGCAGTGCACTATCGACTTCGGTCACCCCGGCGGCCATCACCCGCCCAAGAACCTCCTGCCAGACATCGATCGCGTCGGCCGTCAGGTAGTCCGGCCGCATCGGCGGATCACCAGGGACGATGATCTCGGTTTTGCCGCCATCGCGCACCGGCTGAAAGGTGCCGCGTGCCAGCTTGCTTGAAGGCGTTTCGGCTTTCCGGCCTCGTTGCATTGCGGGTCTCCGAATTCTTTAGCGACCCAGAAGTTCAAATCGCACGTGCAAAAAAAGACCTGACCCAACGGTCCTGAGGCGAATGCCCTGTGACTTTAGACCCACCCTACCCCTGGGGCGGCACTGGCAACCGTTTCCAGTGACAGCCGACGCGATGGAGCGGATGCTCCGCCCTCACTCATCACGCCTTCCTCGCCTTAGCCCGCTTCGCCTCAGCCGCCGTCTTCAAGACGTGGCAGAGATCGCAGATGGGCTGGTAGTTCTCGCGGTCGTCGGTGCCGCCTTCAGCCTTGGGCTTGATGTGGTCGGCTATGGTGGCCTGCGTCACTCGGCCCTGCTTGGCGCATGGCCTGCACAGTGGCTCATCAGCCAGCACCTGCTCCCTCATCAACTCATGCGCCCGCCCGTATCCGCGCTCTTGCCTGCTCTTGTGTGTGGTGGACCAGGCTTTCTGCCGGGGCCGCTGCTTAAGCGGTGGGGGACGGCTGGGCATTGGCCGTCTTCCGTATGTGCCGGTTAGCTATCTCCATTGCACGCCGCATAGCGGCCTTCGCCCCGATGGCTATGAACAGCAGCCAGATCGCTCGGCCGAGTGCGGCGTCGTGGATGACGGCCCAGTCCCATCTGATGAATGACTCCGCGGCCGATAGCAGCAGCCAATTCGTGACCGCTTCCATTGCGAGGAAGAACAGCGCGGCCAATGCCCGCGAGCAGAAGCGCTGCATGTCCGCCTCCGCGATAACCATGAAAAAACCCGCCGTGTTCGGGCGGGCTGCTACACGCGCTTGGGTGGGCGCAACTCAAGATGCTGGTGATATACACACATGCGCTGCCCCGGCGCAAGCCCTAGCCGCATGTTGGCCGGTAGACTCTTAGCACTGCTTCAGAGACAACCTTGCAGGGGGCTTGATTCGCATGGGCAGCGCGTACCGAATACTTGCGGTCACATTGGCGGCCGGCGCCCTATGTGCTGCTGCGCCACCAAAGAATGCCCGGCCCGATCAACAGCGGCAACGTCAGCAGCAGCTGAAGAGCACCTTGCCGCAGCGACCAACGTCCGTCCAAAACAAGGATGACAGCGCGCGCTTGGATAAGCCATGCAAGCAAGGAACAGACGACCGACACTCCGATCTTTGCGCCCAGTGGAAGGCGGCGGATGCCGCTCAGAGCAGTGCCGAAGCCTCTTGGCTTTTCGGCATCGTAGGAAGCATTATCGGGACCTTCACGCTCGCTGCGGCGAGCGCAGCAGCTGTCTACGCGAAGCGCGCTGCGGACGAGACCAAGCGGAGTGCTGACGAGGCAGCAGCTGGGTCGAAAGCCGCACAAGATACGCATCAAGCTTTCATCGCGACTGAGCGGGCGGTCATCAAGGTTCATGACGCCGATTTCCGCGCAAGATCCGACCCACATGCGGTCGATGACTTTGAGCTCGCGCTTACCCTTATCAATTATGGGCGAAGTCATGGCCGGATAACTGATGCACGTTGGACCGTCGGAACCGGCCCGATATACACGGAAGGGTGCCTCGATCGAGGGTATCACCAGCCGCCGCAGCTGATCCCCGTGGGTGAGCCGACTGAGATCAAGCCCCTCCCGATGTGGCGGCTGCCGGAGTACCCAGTCCATGTTTTTGGATACCTCGAGTATGAGACCTTGGGCACCATCTCGTTCAGAACGTATTTCTCTTTCGAAGTCGCGCCGGTTGAACGCAGTGGATACGTCATCACCCTGCGCTCGCATGACACCGTCCCTAAAGCGTGCAATTCTTTGCCCGTCGACACCTGAGCTGAGTAGCAACATTAGGGGCGTGATCGCCCTTTCGATCACCGCGACAGCTCCTGTTCGCTCAGCCGCAACAGCATCCCGCCGTCAGCCTCGTCCAATGCCGTCCGCGCGTCAGCCGGCGTCGCGAAGTCGAGGCCGTCGCCGTGCTTCGCCCGCAGGCGGCTCAGCACGTCGTCGATGCGATCCGAGTTCCCCCACAGCCGATAGAGACCATTGGGAGCAGCTACACCGCGGCGGATGCTAGCTGATCTCACGCCAGGCTCGACCCAGATCTCTTCGATACCCGGTGTCGATACGAGCGTCCGAACCTGCTTTGTCAGCAGCCGCAGCCCTGCGTAGAACTCTTGGCGGATTGTCTCACGATGGCGCCCGGAGCGGGGCACAATCTTCTCGCGGGTGACCGGTGCCGTCAGCACCTTGCCGCCGACCTTTACAGGTCTTCCGTCCTTCAGCACGGGCTCGTCGACGATGATCCAGTCCTGCTTCCGGCCGCCGAACCGCTCGATCGCGATGTCGCTAAACGAACGATCCTGAAGGGCAACCGCACGCACTGTGACCAGCCACGAGCCCAGCACAGACTCGCAAAGCCGCACCTTGCGCCTGGCCTCGACAATAGCGGGTGTTGAGCTGACGATCGAGCTACCCGGATCGCGAAGGCCGCCACCTACGCCAACGTTCAAGCAGCTCTTGGTCGGCGACCGTTCGCAACGATCGAAGGCAGCCCGGTAGAACCGTAGCGCCAGCAGCTCATCTCGGGTGATCGCGTTAGCGCTCGCCCGGTTGAGCGTCTCGAACCATGGCTCGCGCCTGTAGCCGAACCCCACCTTCGCGCCCATCTCATCTGTGTGAGTGGTTTTCTGGTAATTGACCCGATCGGACTGTTCGGGCGTCGGACCCTCTACCAATTCATCAATCGGCATCTGACCCGCGTTCGCAGCTACCTTCTTGGCGCCAGTCCGCTTCCTGTTGCCACCCATTTTACTGTGCCCCTTCGCTGATGAGATTGTTCCGGAGTTCCTTTGCCGCCTTCGCGCGAGCCGGCGCCGTCAGTTCCCCGATGATGTCGTCGAGCGTCTCACAGGCGTTGCGCCGCAAGTCTCTGGCCATGGTCGGCATGGCACCAGCCATGTCTCGGACCATGATCTTGACTGCCGCCAGGCGCTGCGCCTGCTCGAGCGGATCGGGCTTCTTCGGACGTCCCATTGTTCAGCTCCCACTCTTGGTTGCGGCCCAGCCAGTCGGCCCAGGGATGATGCGGCTATTCGGATGACGGTGGATGGCGAGGACGCGCTCGGCGCCGTGACCCTTGCAGCGCTGGCATGTGAGCTTGCGGGCGTCGCGGGGCTGGTAGAACCGTCCGTTGAGCGTCCAGCCATCTCCGAGGCACGCGGTGCATTCGATCCATACCTCGGCGTCGAGCGACACGTTGACGCGCACCCGCTCGTTCGAAGGGCGGCGCGATGGGTCGCCGCTCACGATTGTACCTTCCGCTTGCCATGACACTTCTCGGCCAGGAGTTCGGCCTGGCACCGATCAGCCCAGCCATTCAGCCATTCGGGATTGATCAGGATCAGCCCGTGCGAGTGCCACGCCTCTCGAGCCGCCCGGCGGGCGTTAGCCGGGTCGGGCTCCTGCATCAGCGCCGAGAAGCGGGTGAGAGACCCCCTCACAGCTTCAACTCGCCCCAGGATATTCCCACTTCATCGCAACTACCTTGCTCTGCACCCCCAAGGCGGTCTTGACGGGTTGGGCACCCTCTCGACGGCGAAGCCGGAGAGGGTGACCCCCCACCGCCACCCCGATTTACACGCACAAGGCGTTCAGGCGCCCCTGCTGCTGAATGGCAGAACTCTGCCGTTCTTAGACTACGTGGGAATGGGTCACTGACAGTCGCTGACGACAAACACGGAAGTGTAGCAGCTACTGTTGCACCACTGTAGCTACAGCAGGGCTGGACCCGCAGAAAACCGCCCTTTTCGGGGGATACTGCTACACTTGCTACAGCTGCTACAATCATTCCTTCTCACCTTGATTAAGAATGTCCCAGACCAGGCGCGCGCCCGATCGATCGAAGGGGACGGACACGCCCGGCGATTGGCGGTAGAATACATTCGGGGGGCCGAGCCGGTTGGCGATCACGATGCGATCTTGATCTATGCTTTCGATCGAGCGGCCTCGCAGGAGCACAACGACCCCCATCAGCCCGACACGGCCCGACAGTGTCGGAGGGCAGCCGAAAAGATCCAGCAGCGACCAACCGCAGCCGAGTCCGAGATCGAGCCACTGATCGCTGACATGGCGCAAATCCTTCAGCAGCTCATACCAACGAGCTTCAGAAAGGCCGTGTGGCTGCGCCTGGCATTCCAATGCGTCTATTGCCGATTGAGCGTCGGCGAGGCGCTGATCGAGGGCTCGCGGAAGCGAAGGTGGCGGTTCCTGTGGCTGCTCGGTCCGATCAGCTGCGGAGGCGTTGAAGCGCTGAAAGGTCATCGACCGTCATCCGGATAGACCACGGTGTAGGCGTTCCGTTCGAACTTCTGTTTTTTCCCCCGCGCCATGAAGTCGGCGCCGCCTGCAATCAGGACGAGGTGGCCCGCATCAACAGCCAACTCCAGCGCCTGCTTGAGCACGGTGTGCGGGCGAACATTCTTGGGTGCATTCTGGCTAAGCCAGCGCTTACCCACCTTCTCCAGACGCTCCTTGCGGATGAACTCGATAAGTACCTGAGCGTTGTCCGAGGCGGCGTCGACTGCGCCCGCATTGAAGAGACGTAGAGCCTCGGAGAGGTAGAACTCACCCAAGGCGATCCCGGCGGTCATAGCATCGGCAGATATGCCCTCCCTCGCCGTGTTTTCCCCTGATTGGTAATACGAGATCACAGCGGCGAGCCGCAGCGCGTGTTGGGCCATCTTCGACGCCAAGTCGCTAACCTCGGCGAGATCCCCATCTGGCCCCTGCTGTCGCTCCAAGTGATCGCTGAACTGGATCCACATGGAGCGCGCCTCGGGTTGAAGCCGCACCGTCGAAAACTCCAACGTGCGTGTCTCCGGATCCATTCGTGAGAACAGGCCTTGCAACAGGTTGGTAAGTCGGGACTGGTAGGCTGAGATCGCGTCCAGCGCCTCTTGCGTCGGCTCGCGCCATAGGCGCTGGCCCTTCATGCTCTTGGGGAAGGTGATGAGCATGCGGCTCATCATGCCCTGGTCGCGCAGTGCCTTATTGCCGAACAGCTTCATCGCCACGCCGGGCTGCACCATCAGGTGCAGCGACATGCGGCGCCCGTCGAGGATCTTGGTGACATCGGTGCCGCGCACCCGCTTGATCGGCTTGCCATCCCACAGCTGCGACAGCACCGCTCCGGTCTTCGCCTGTTGCTCGTCCTGCATGGAATAGCCGCCGAGGAACGCTGCGCCCTCGTCCGAGAACAACCCGATCGACGGGTACGCTTCGTCAAGGAGCTTCACGATCCCCTCGGTTGTCGGCTCTTCCACCAGAAGCATGGGTAGTGCCGGTGGAGTTGGCGGCTTTCCGCATGCCTGCAAAGCCGACTGGATCTCTGCCCTGTTCTTCTTTCCCGCCTTGGCCGTCTTAGCCGCCTGTTCGTAAGCGGCCTTCGCGATCGTGAAACTTTGCTGCTTCTCCTCGAATCCCTCCCGCAGTTCCTTTTCGCGCCGGTACACAGGCCCGAGCGCTTTCTTGTCGCAACTCGACTTGCGATCACCGCTCGCAGCCACCGTGAAGAGGAACAGGGACGTCGGAATGATCTCGCCGGTGGGCATCTCAACATCGATACGAGTTTGCGTCACCAGCGCGCAGGCGCCGAGGATCGCTTGGGCTGCAATCGAGACGGGAAGCTGCACCGTGTCGGCGAGGCCCCGAATGCAGTCCGCGAGGCGCGCCGGGAGCACTTGAAGCGGATAATCCTCCGGATCGCCGACCGATGGTCGGAACTCGATCGGTTGGCCCACGATTTCGCCAACCGGGTCGAAATCTCGCGAGTCGGCTTGAAACGTCATGCGGCGACACCCCGCAGCTCATCGTTCCAGTCCTTGTAGGCTTCCGGCGGGAAAGCTGAGCCCGGCCGCAGGCCACGGGCTAGTGCGGCGTCGCGCGCCTCTTCCACCGCCTTTCTACCAGCAGCATTGTTGTCGCCAGCGAAGCAGACCGATTGCACTTCTGCCGGCCAATCGATGCGGGACAGCAGCGCTGTGCCGCAAGCTGCCCAGACCGACTTGTCGGGAAGGCGCTGCATAAGCGTCCACCCGTCTTCCGGCCCCTCGACAGCGACGATGTGCGAAGCGACCGGCCCGAGGCGCATGGCGGATCCCACAATAGAGCCGAAGGTCAATTTGGCCTTACCTCCGCGCGGGCTCTCGTATTTCCCCGCGCCGTCCGCTCGCAGGTAGATGTTCTGCACCCCGGTGACGGCGCCGGCGGCATCCTGCAGGGCGCACACCACCGCCGGATACTCCCGCCCGACCTCGCCAGTTTGCAGATTGATGTATCGGGGAATGCCGCCGAACCGGATGGTGGCTGGCAGTGGGGCCGTAATGCCACGCGAGCGCGCATAGACCTCGGCGAGGGTGCCGGGTGCCGGAACAGATCGGCTCCACATCTCTCTCGCGAGATCCACCCGCGCTCGCAGCATGGCTTCATCTTCGGCCTTGCGCTGCGCACGCTCCTCTTCGGAGATGACCGGGAACTCCTCGCCAAGCAGCACCTCGACCGCTTCGCGAAAGCGCATACCTTCTTGCTCGACGAGGAACGTGATGGCGTCGCCGCCCTTACCGCAGCCGTGACAATGATAGGTGCCCTTGCCGTCATTCACTTCAAAGCTGGGTGTGCGCTCGCTGTGGAATGGGCAGAGGCCGACCAACTCGCGCGCGCCGCGTTTCTTCAGTTCGGTATGACGGCCCACGATGTGGGAGAGCAGATGCCTATCACGTGCCCGCTCTACGAAATCGCGGAACTCGCTTTCAGGAAGCAGCTTGGCGGGAGACCCCATGCGTCAATTCGCCTCCCGCTCTACCTCGGCAACCCGATCGTCTGTCGGTTGGAGCTTGGTCCGGGGCATGTTGCGAACATGCTCAGCAGCACGCTTCAGCATGCGAACGACCCTGCCCGCCTTGAGGCCCGCAATCCGCGCATCCTCCGGTCGCCAGTCCTCGTTTTCAGCGATGACAAGGATCACCTTGGCGGCCTGCTCTCGAGCGGCTTTGAAACCTTCGGAGAACCAACGTTCACGCTGACACTGCTTCCAGTGTTCTAGGCTCTCACCGCGCTTGCTCACGCCTGAGCGGCCTCGGTGTCGTCATAGGCAAGCAGAAGCACTTCGCGCAGGCGCTGCGCGCGGGTGTCGCCGCCCTTGATCGCAGAAAGAAAGCTCGACCACCCTGCCATGTCGAACGCTTGGACCGCCTTCGCCAAGCGAGCCTGATCCAGCGGCTTGGCTGGATTCACCATCATCCGGCAGAGGGCGGTGAAGATCGATGAACCGGCAGACAATCGTTGGCCAGGGAAGGCTTGGGCCATCATCTCAAGGGCAACTCGGCAAATCCGCTCGCCATGCTTCCGTCGGGTTGAGTTGATCGCCGACGTGAATGCGACCTCGCCCGGTGCCCATGCAGCGGAGCCAGTCTTGCGCGAGACCGTGAAGCCGACTGACTCGATCATCTGCGCGACGATGAGCGCGTCATTATCCCCGCCAGCGATTGCAGCGTGGAAGTCGTCGAGGCGATTGATGGCGCGCCGCGCGCGGTTCATGGCAACGAACATCGCCGCCTCGGCCTGGATTCCGCCGTACACACTCACACAGCAGGGAAGGTATGGGATGTCGCCGCGTACCTTGGCTGCCGCAAGGCGGTGCTGCCCGTCCAACACCCAAAGCGATCCATCTTCGCGCTTCGAGACGACCAGCGGCAAGCACATGCGCCAGTCCCATCCCTTCGCGATCTTCTGGATCAGTGCACGGCTCGGCCCGGTGTCGATGCTGCGCTGGTAGGCGTCGTCGATATTCAGCTCATCAGGACTGCGGTTCTCGATCGAGGGGGGCATGCCGAGCGGCTTGTCCCAGTGCTTGCGCGGTGCGATGGGCGCGCCCGAGAGTGCGGCCTCGATCACGTCGGCCATGTCTTTGTGAAGCATGTGAACCTCCCCCATGATCAGGCCGCCTTCGCGTCTTTGCGCGCGTACGCGGCCTCGACCTGACCCCATGTCCAGTTTGGATTGCGATCCCAGATCGCGCGCGTCTCAAGCTCGGCATCACGGAGCCGCTTCAGGTAGGCCATATCGGCAGTCACCTGCTCCTGGCGGACGCGGATGATCCCGCGAAACTCGTCGCGCGTCAGTGCTTCCGTGCGCTTGATGATGCCCTCACCATGGTCGAGCACATGCGCGTCATGCAGGCCGAACAGGCTCGACTGGGCTGCGCTTGTTGCAGCCAGTTCGCGAGCGCGCTTCTTACAGGTGCTCGCCATCACCTTCGAAAGATGGCTGCGGACGCACATTTCCGTCATTTCCTCGTCAGCGAGGACTTTCGGGACGGCAAGGTTGATGGCGTTGTGCCGGTTAATGACCCCGGCGCTTTCATTCGCGTCGATGGCCTCGGCTACGATCTTGTTAAGCGACATGGCGTTCGGTCTCCTGAAGAGCTTGTTCAATCCGATGGGCGCGCTGTGCGGAAACTGCGGGCCAGTGGGCTGCGAACCCGCCGACCCACTCGGCTGCTTTGATGATCACTGCGTCGTCCGGCGCTGCGCCGATGCTTGCGTCCCAGGCAGCAAGCGCCACCTCGACCGATGGCCAGCGCGCAATGGCATCCAGGGTGTCGACGATTGCCAAGCGCAGCTCGCCGGCCTCGTGGTCGTAGGCCGGCTCGGGCTCGTCCGCCGGTACCTGCTCACTGGTGGCGGCGCCCTCCTGCACCAGCGCCACGAGTGTGGCGGCGGGGAAGTACCAAGAGCCGCCGTCCTTCTCGGCGCCGTTGATCTTCCCATCCCGTGCCAGGCTCTTGACGTTCCGATCGCTTAGGCCGGTGATCATCGCAGCCTGTGCGACGCCGACGGTGCTTTGCAGTCCCGCTTCGTCCGGGCGCGGGCGGCGCTCGGCACGCTTGCCCGCAATCAGCGGCAGATCCTTCTTGGTCTTGCCGATGGCGCCGACGCGCATGTGCGAAGCGTTGCCATGCTTGTCGATGAAGGTCCGCACCTCACTGGCATCGCCACCAGTGACGCCAGTCGGCCGCCACTTGGCGACGAAAGTGTGAGACACCCGGCACTGCCGCGCGATCTGCCGATCACTCCATTCCCGCCACTCAGGGTCATTGAGGAGCGTCACGATAGCGCGGCGCTTGTCGTCGTCCGTGCGCTGGTAGCCGTGGCTGGCATTGGCGCCCACCGAGTGCAGGATCGCCGCACGACGATCGCCTTGGTGAACCTCGGCAAGAATTTCTTCGCGGCCTAGGACATGGTGCGCTTGCAGCCGATGAAAGCCATCCGCGAGCCAGTTGGTCGTGCCGTCGAAGAACACGGTGACCGGAGGCATCTCGGCCCCTTCAATCATGGCCTCGGCGTAGCCGCGATAGACATCCCGGTTGATGTGATCGCGAGGCTGCATCTCGCCATCCTGCCGAATAAGCGAGATCGGCAGCGACGTGATGGTGGGCGCATCCATCAGCCAGCGACCTGAAACGCGCGCTCAAGCTCGCTCTTCCGGTAGAAGAGCTTTCGGCCTTTGCGAATGACGGGAAGCTCGCCTGCCTCGGTGAGGCGGTAAACCGCCCGAGGCTTCAATCCGAGATAAGCCGCTGCAGCTGACGCACCTTCAAGCAGGTCGTCGGAAAGTGCTTGCATGTTGCATCCTTTTCCGTTTACTCCCGTTCAATGCCGTCGGTTACCGATGTGGTTGAACGATGTTGTTCTAGTCGCACGAAGTGACGCGGGGCGTCAAGCCCTAGCGGGCACAAAACTGGAACAAACAGAAAGAGGCGTGATTAGATGGGTGAGTTTACGTTTGGGCAGGTTGAAGCCGTTCTGGCCCGCCAGAACAGGATCGCTGATCACAAGCGGGTCGCGTTTGGCGGTAGATTGAAGTTCCTGCAGAAGAACGGGGTCCCACACCGCCGCTTGAAGCCAGGGCGTGGAAAGGCTGGCGCATTCTCTTTCAGCGAACTTATCCAGCTCGCGGCTGCAGTCGAGCTACTTCAAGTAGGAATTTCGCCGCAGAAAGCGGCACGAATCATTTCGACCAACTTGCTTGGCCTTGAGTTCACCATCACTCAGGCCATGCAGTTCGGTCCGTTGAAGAAAGGAGATAAGTATAAGCCTTACTGGCTTCTCATGTTATCAGAGCTTGGCGAAATGATGGAAGGCGATGTGCCTGAGTACGACCAAACTCGCGTCCTCCGCATCGACACGCAGCGACTCACTAAGTTCATAGCTGATAATGACCACTGGGTTAGGGGCCAACGGCTCCGGATGATCGTGATCAACGGCATCAACTTGGTCGGCAATATTGTTGCGCTCTTATGTGACGATCTCAAGTTCTCCACCCGGCACCTTCTGTGGCTTAGCCTCCAAGAAGAGATCGATAAGGAGAGCGATCGGGCGCGCGGCCTCACTCAGTTGTTCGACGCAGAACCTCCTAAGTGGACGATACCCGCACATCTAATGACTCAAGAGCCGCTGCAGAAAGATCATTTTCTGCGCGCAAACATACATAGATTTAGAACGACTGATCCGAGATTTGGCCGTCCCATTCCGACCCGTGAGGCAGTCGGAACTTTTGCTCAGCTCTCGATACCAGCCAAACAGTTCATGCGGTATATTGCCGTGTCAATTTGGACGAAGCCGGACCTTACGCCGGAGGACCTGAACGATAAGAGCGGCCTACTGACGGCAAGTAAAGCGCTGCGCTGGGGTGGCGAAATCGACGACTTGTATCATGAACTGATCAAGCACGAACTCCTATCAGCACCGTCCGGAGACACGCCGCCACGACTCACGATACTCGGAGCGATAGCTACGTCGGAGATCGCCGAAGACGTCGCCGATCGCCAGCTATTAACAGACGAGAAGGCAGCCAGCAGCGAACCCAAGGGAGGCTCTACCGATGTCAGTTCGGAAGCGTGAATGGGCGACGCCCAAGGGCGAGGTAAAAACCGCCTGGCTGGTCGATTACAAAGACGCCCAAGGGAAGCGTCGAGCAAAGCAGTTCGTCCGCAAGAAGGACGCTGACGCCTTCGTGACCAAGGCGAGCTGGGAAGTTAGCCAAGGCACCCACACCGCCGACTCGCAGAGTATCACGGTGGAGAAGGCGGGCGCGAACTGGATCGCCCGCGCCGAGCGCGAGGACTTGGAGCCTTCTACGATCAAGTCATACCGCGAGCACCTGCGGCTCCACATCAATCCGCTTCTCGGCGCTCGCCGGCTCAGCCAGATCACGAAGCCGATGGTGGAGGAATACCGGGACCAGCTGCTCGACACCGGCCGCTCGCGCGCCATGGCGGCGAAGATTCTCCGTTCGCTATCCTCCCTCCTGAAGGAGGCGCACCGCGTCGGATATGTCGGCCAGAACGTAGCCCAAGGCATCACCGTAAAGCGCTCGGGGCGCGACAAGGCCAAGGTCGTGCCGCCGACGAAGCAGCACATGCGTCAGCTGATCGACGCGGCCGGCACGAGCGCCGCTCGACCGATCGACAAGCCACTGGTGCTGGTGCTGCTGTTTGCCGGACTGCGCGCGTCGGAAGTGCGTGCCCTGCCCTGGTCGAATGTAGACCTGAAGCGCGGCACGATCACCATCAACAGGCGCGCAGATCCGTCGAACACTATCGGCCCGCCCAAGTCCGCCTCTGGCTTCCGGACCATTCCAATCCCATCGACGGTTGTGACCGAGCTGAAGCGCTGGAAGCTACGCTGTCCTCCCTCGGATCTGGACCTCGTGTTCCCCAGCGCGGCGGGCACTCCGATCTTCCACAACAATCTCGTGCTGAGCTTCCAAGAGCCGCTGCAGATCGCTGCCGGCATCACGAGGCCGAAGATGGTGGACGGCAAGCTTCTAAAGGATCCGGAGGGCCAGCCAGTTCTCGAGGGGCTCTACAGCCTGCACGACTTCCGCCACGCTGCCGCTTCGCTCTGGATCGAGCAAAAGGTTGCACCAAAGCGGGTGCAGACGTGGATGGGGCACGCCTCGATTGCGCTAACCTTCGACGTGTACGGCCACCTGTTCGCGGCTCATGAGGAAGATGCCGCGGTGATGGCGGCGCTGGAAGCCGGCGTGCTTGGTGCTGGTGGCTCTGTCGCCTAACGGATGCAAGTCAATCCGTTCGGACCAATAAGCCCTGAGGAAAACGCGTGCCCTCCAAATGCCAATTCGAGGAAGATGCCTTCCAACAGCTTGTAGACGGGGCGATCGGGCGATTGACTAACATCGTCACCACCCCGGGGCGGGTGGCCGAAAACGCTCTCGGCTATGATGCCGCTTGCCTCCTTACTGCCGATGATCTTGTCGCGGTTGTCGGCCCGCACGTTGCACCTCATGCGGTTGGCGCAGCGCCAACACATCCGTTGCATCTGGGCATCACTGTAAATGCCACTGTTTGGACAAACTTAGCGGCCTTGCCGGCTGCAAAGATTCCACCTTTCAGGCTCAACCTGTTCGTACAGTACAAATCTCCCGTGGGGCTTTCGGGGGGCAAGGCCGCGCAGTGGCCGCACTGGCAAGCACCATACTTCCGTTACGAGATGGAGCCAAAGCAACTTGCGGTGATGGCAGCTATCGATGGATCAGGGTCGGGCGCCTTAGGCTGCTATTGCAGCCCTGACTTCCTTGATGCCGCGACGTTATGGAGTTGTACGACAAAGGCCACCATTCTGGATCACGCTCACTTCGTTCGTGCTCAACAACTAGCTAGCCACGGCTGCTACACCTACCAAAGTGCCAACGGACCAGGGAAAGCCTTTTCTGAACCTGAGATCATACCGCGGGAAGATTTCCCCGCGATGCTCGAGCAAGCAATCGCTGCCGGACCCAAGCTTACCTTCGAAGAAGCAGCGCTTAGAGCTACCAAAACTATCCGAAACGCGATCGAAGATGTGCTCCCGAGGCGCAGTGCGTTGGCATCACTGCTGCGCCAGTTGGATGCAGCGCGGCCGGCGGACGAAACGGATGCAAACGGAAGGCGTGCCCGGCTGCTTGCAGCATTAGAGGTGATACAAGCCTTTGAAGTCTTCTATCGGACACGGGTCATAACTGTGGGCTAGCAATATACAACAGCTCGCAACTTCGCGCCCGAGGAACCCGGCGCAACACGGATGCAACATGAGCCGTAGGAACGGCGGTTTTCTGCGGCCTACGCCTAAGACTGCAAATCCTTGCACGCCGGTTCGATTCCGGCTCGGGCCTCCAACTTTGCCTTTCAGGGGGCTGAGGGCGTCGCGTTAGCGTAAGCGTCCGGTCTGGGGCGCCTTGCGCGACGGGTAATCGGCAAGCCACAGGTGCGGCACTGTGGACAGCACCGGTGCGGCACTTATGGCTACG
>NZ_JACHLR010000001.1 GCF_014204535.1 Novosphingobium chloroacetimidivorans | reverse complement strand
TCCGCTGTCGCCATCCCGGCCTCCTGCTCCTTCAAAATCGCGATGATCTGCTCTTCGCTGAACCTGCTGCGCTTCATTCCGTCCGACTCCTTCGCATCGGACTCTACTCAAAATCGGTCACATTTCAGGGGAGCACGTCACCATCGTCAGCCTCGCCGCACAGCATGGCATGCCGACAGGGCACATCGGTGAATACGTTCATGCCATCGCCGACAGCAATGCCTACAATCCCGTCGCGGAATGGATCAGGAGCCAACCTTGGGATGGTCTCGATCGCTTTCCCAACATAGCGGCGACGATCGTCGAGCAAGATGATTACCCAAAGCATCTCAAGGCAATCCTGCTGCGCAAGTGGCTTCGGAGCGCTGCCGCTGCGGCCATCAAACCCAAATACAAGGGCAGGGGCGTTCTGACCTTCCAGGGCGCGCAGGGCATCGGCAAGACAAGTTGGGTCAAGGCGCTCGTCTCTGACCCCAAGCTGCGGGACACGGTCGTCAAGCTGGACCACCATCTAGACGGCAACAACAAGGACTCACAGCTCGGGGCTATCGCAAACTGGATCGTCGAGATCGGCGAACTGGATAGCTCGTTCAAACGGGATATTGCCCGGCTGAAGGGCTTCATCACCGCCGACAGCGACCGCGTGCGGCGACCATATGCGAGGTCAGAGTCAGTGTATGATCGGCGCACCCTGTTCGTGGCGACCGTGAACGATCCCAACTTTCTCGTCGATCCCACCGGCAACTCGCGCTGGTGGACCATCGCCGCAGAAAAGTTGGATTACTCGCACACGATCGACATGCAGCAGGTCTACGCTCAGATGGCGGCGGAGGTGCTGTCCGGCGAGCCTTGGTGGCTGAATGATCACGAGGAGGCGGCGCTCGCTGATTGGAACAGCCGGCATGTCGCTACCAGCGTCGTAGCGGACCTGGTGGAGCCGCACCTTGAACTCGATCCCGCGCGGCAGAAGAATATCGCCGTGATCACACCAACGGAACTGCTGAAGGTGGCCGGGATCAGCCATCCGTCGAACTCTCAGGCGAGGGAATGCGGTGCAATGCTCCGCGATCTCTTCGGCTCGCCCAAACGGATCAGAGGACGGGATAAATGGAGGGTGCCGCTCGTCGAGCCTACTGCTGCGGACCTTAAGGAAGGCCGCAAGGGCGAGACCTTGAAAACAGCGATACCTGAAATCTTCTGAACAAATGAAGGTGGGGGAGGGGGTAGCAAAAATCTGAGATTTGGATGTGAGGGTAGTAGAAGCCCAGCGCCGATCTGAGCGAAACTGCCGCCTCTCCCCCCACCACCCTACCTGCGTAACCGAATAGTCGGCTGGCTTCAGGACTGCCCCGCTGCAGCCCAGAGAGCCGCGAAGGGCACCGCCGCGTGCCCGACCATCACCCCACCATCGCCGTCACCCGAGCGCGCCTCGTGCCGCCCTGACGGCTGCCATCGTGAAAGGCCACCATGCCAGTAACCAAGATCACTAACACCGCCGTGCACTCGGCGATCTGCCCGCCGGGCAAGAAGAAGATCACACTGTTCGACGAAGCTTTCAAAGGCTTCATCTGCGAAATCGGCTTCACGGGACGCCGCACGTACGCCCTCCGGCACATCAATGACCGGGGCACGCAATGCCAATACAAGATCGGCGATGCCTCGGTGCTGACCGCCGACCAAGCACGCAAGATCGCCCAACAGGTCAAGGCGCAGTACCTTACGGGCGAGAACCCCCAGCAGAAGCGCAAGGTCAAGCGTCAGGTGCCCACCTTGGCGGAGATCACGCCTCGCTACATGGAGCACGTTAAGAGCTACAAACGGGCGGCAGACATCGACGAGCGTTATCTTCGCCTTCACCTGCTGCCGCGCTTCGGCAAGCTCCACCTCGACGAGTTCAAGCAGGCCGAGATCGTCGAGTGGCTCAACGGCAAGGTGAAGGACGGGTACGCACAGGCGACCGTCAACCGGTGGCAGGTCATCCTGTCGCACATCTTCCGACTGGCGGGCGAATGGGGCATCCCCGGCGCCGAGCGCAATCCGCTCAAGGGTGCCAAGCTCAAGGACCCGAACAACATGGTCGAGCGGTTTCTCTCGACCGAGGAGATCGCCAGACTGAAGGTGGCGGTTGAGCAGAGCGAGAACCCGATGCTCGCTCCGATCGTAGCTCTCTTGCTGCTGACCGGCTGTCGCAAGCGGGAAATCCTCGATTTGCAGTGGGATCAGGTCGACCTTGAACGACGAACCCTGCGGATCGATCGCACAAAGGCAGGTAAGGTCAGAAGAGTACCTTTGTCCGACGATGCGGTGGCGGTGCTGACCTCGCTGCCACAGGTCTGCCCGTACGTGTTGCCGAACCTCAAGACGATGAAGCCGCACGGTTCCATCTTTAACGCCTGGAACACCGCCAGGAAGCGGGCAGGGCTGAAGGACGTGCGCGTACATGACCTGCGCCATACGCTCGCTAGCCAACTTGCGGGTGCCGGTCACTCGCTTTGGGTGATCGCGAACGTGCTCGGACATAGCCAGACCCGCACAACCGAGCGCTATGCTCACCTATCTGGTGAAACGCTACGCTCCGCTGTGAACTCCGCAGCAAAGGTGAGCGGAACTACTTGGGCATCGCCCGCAGAGTGAACCACAGGCCGGTCCGTCTTGATACGCGGTTCGGCCACCTCGTTACGGAGACTACGAATGACGATCATCCACGACTCCCCAGTCCGCACCAAGGAAGAGCGCGCCGAACTGTTCCGCGCCCTTCGCGAACTCAAGCGCGCTTGCGGGAAGAACAAGCACGACCAGATCACCACGCTGATCGACGCCCTGCTTGATGAAGGGATCGACACGAGGCCGCGCATCATCGGCGCGCTGCAGAGGCTGGATTTCAGTGCCAATCAAGTGGCCGCCGTGCTCGATGATGAGGTCAACCGCAGGCGATGGCGCCGACATGGCCACGGACAGTACGCGAGGACGTCGAACGATCTGCCGGTGGTTAGCGGCACCGCCATAGCGCAGCCCTTATGATCAATGCCCGCCCTTTCAGGTGACCGATGCGTCGCTTGGAAGGGCGGGCACTTTCCTTATTATTTTTTCGATAGATCGCATAGAACCTCGCGACCGTAAGGTCGGACCCCGTCTGGCATCCGCAACAAGTGAAAAATATGCTCAACAAACGATCTTTAAGTGAGCGCGACATTTGCACGAAGTTCATCACGCCGGCTGTCAAAAAGGCTGGCTGGGATGAAATGACGCAGATCAGGGAAGAGGTCAGCTTCACAAAAGGCCGCATCATTGTGCGCGGCAGGATGGTCAGTCGTGGTCAAGGCAAGCGCGCCGACTATGTGCTTTACTACAAGCCTAACATCCCACTGGCGCTCATCGAGGCCAAGGACAATGCCCAGCCCATGGGTGCGGGTATGCAGCAGGCGCTTGAATATGCGGAAACCCTCGACATCCCCTTCGTGTTCGCGTCGAACGGCGATGGCTTCGTCTTTCATGATCGCACCGGCACAAGCGATGCGCGAGAAATCACCCTGGCTCTTGATGCCTTCCCAACACCGGACGAGCTATGGCAGCGATATGCCGCGTGGAAGGGGCTAACGCCCGAGGGCGAGACGATTGTCCTCGAAGACTACTACGATGACGGGGGCGGCAAGCAGCCGCGCTATTATCAGGTGAATGCCGTGAACTCGGCTATGGAAGCCATCGCCACCGGCCAGAACCGGGTTCTGCTGGTCATGGCGACTGGCACCGGCAAGACCTACACCGCATTCCAGATCATCTGGCGTTTGTGGAAGGGCGGACACAAGAAGCGCATCCTGTTCCTTGCCGACCGCAACGTGCTCGTCGATCAGACCATGGTCAACGACTTTAGGCCCTTCGGCCCGGCCATGGCGAAGCTGTCCGCCAACTCGAAAACCATCGAACGCGATGACGGCACCAGCATCGATCTGGCCATCGCAATGGACAAGAAGCGGCGCGTCGATACCGCCTACGAAATTTACCTCGGGCTGTATCAGGCTATCACTGGCCCAGAGGAGCGGCAAAAGCTGTTCAAGGAGTTCTCGCCCGGCTTCTTCGACCTCATCGTGATCGATGAATGCCACCGGGGCAGCGCAGCCGAAGATAGCGCATGGCGTGAAATCCTTGAGCATTTCTCGGGGGCGACGCAGATCGGCCTGACCGCGACACCCAAAGAAACTCAATACGCGTCGAACATCCACTACTTCGGCGAGCCGGTTTACAGCTACACCCTAAGACAGGGCATTCGCGACGGCTTCCTTGCGCCTTACAAGGTCGTCAAGGTCCACGTAGACCGGGATATTCAGGGCTACCGGCCGGAGAGAGGCCAGCTTGATCGTGAAGGCAATGAAGTCGAGGACCGCATCTACAACACGCGGGATTTTGATCGCACGCTGGTGCTGGACGACCGGACCAAGCTCGTCGCCCGTACAGTCACACAGTTCCTAAAAGAGAGCGGTGACTGCTATCAGAAAACCATCGTGTTCTGCGTCGATCAGGAACACGCGGCCCGTATGCGGCAGGCGTTGATCAACGAGAACGCCGACCTTGTGGCCGAAAGCTCCCGCTACGTCATGCGGATCACCGGTAACGATCCCGAGGGTCAGGCGCAGCTTGGCAATTTTATCGATCCCGAGAGCCGTTACCCGGTGCTGGTCACGACATCGCGTTTGCTCTCCACGGGCGTCGATGCGCAGACGTGCCGCTTGATCGTCCTCGACCGCGACGTTGGATCGATGACCGAGTTCAAGCAGATTGTCGGGCGCGGCACCCGTGTGCACGAGGACACCCGCAAGTTCTTCTTCACGTTGATGGATTTCCGGGGAGCGACGAACCACTTCGCCGATCCTGATTTCGATGGCGAACCTGTGCAAATATACGAGCCGGGCGAGGGTGATCCCGTCGCGCCGCCCGATGAAGACACCATTGTAGGCGACTCCGGGGACGATCAGGGCGAGGAAACGATCGTCGACAACGGCAACGGCCCTGACATCACAATCACCGATGGCGGCGACCGGCGCGGCAAGGTCTATGTCGATGGCGTGGCCGTGCAGGTCGTGGCCGAGCGGGTGGAATACCTCGACGAAAGCGGCAAGCTCGTCACCGAAAGCCTCCGGGATTACACGAAGAAGGCGCTCCGCAAACACTTTGCCAGCCTGGACGAATTCCTTGCGCGCTGGAACCACGCCGAACGCAAGCAGGCGCTGGTCGATGAACTGTCCGCCGAAGGCCTCAATCTCGATGTCGTCGCCGACGAACTTGGCAAAGACCTAGATCCGTTCGACCTGATATGCCACGTCGCCTTTGACCGTAAGCCGTTGACCCGCCGCGAGCGCGCGCAAAACGTGCAGAAGCGCGATGTTTTCGCCAAATACGGTGAGCAGGCTCGTGCCGTGCTGCGCGCCTTGCTGGACAAGTATGCCGACGAGGGGATGCTCAATCTTGACGACACCAACGTGCTGCGTATCCCGCCGCTGAACACGCTAGGCACCCCCGTTCAGCTTATCAAGGCGTTCGGCGGCAAGGCTGGCTTCGAAGATGCTGTTCACGCCCTGCAAAACGAACTTTATCAGGAAGTTGCTTAATCAATGTCAGTTCGCGCTCTCGTCAAATCCGTTCAGGACATCATGCGCAAGGACAGCGGCGTAGATGGTGACGCTCAGCGCATCAGTCAGCTTTGCTGGCTCTTCTTCCTGAAGATCATCGACGATCAGGATCAGGAATTGGAATTGATGCGCGACCGCTATCAGTCGCCGGTTCCCGCGCAGTTCCAGTGGCGCAATTGGGCCGCCGATCCTGAAGGGCTGACCGGTGAGGCGCTGCTTGCCTTCGTGAACGAAGAACTGTTTCCGGCGATGAAGGGTCTTAAGCCCACCGGCTTGCCCGGGGATCGCCGCCGCGTCGTGCGCGAGGTGTTCGAGGACGCCTACAACTACATGAAGTCGGGCCAGTTGCTGCGGCAGGTGGTCAACAAGATCAACGACATCGACTTCAACAACCTCTCAGAGCGCCAGCATTTCGGCGACGTTTACGAGCAGCTTCTCAACGACCTACAATCCGCAGGCAACGCGGGAGAATACTACACCCCCCGCGCCGTCACCACCTTCATGGTGGACCGCATCGACCCTAAGCCGGGAGAGATCATCTTCGATCCCTCCTGCGGCACGGGCGGCTTTCTCACCTGCGCAATGAAGCATATGCGCGAACGCTACGTGAAGCGTCCCGAGGACGAGGCGCTGATGCAGGCATCATTCCGTGCGGTGGAAAAGAAGCCGCTGCCGCACATGCTTTGCGTTACCAACATGCTGCTCCATGGCGTGGAAGACCCCAGCTTCGTGCGCCACGACAACACGCTGGCCCGGCCCTACATCTCGTGGGAGCAGAAGGACCGCGTCGATGTGATCCTCACCAACCCGCCCTTTGGTGGCAAGGAAGAGGACGGCATCGAAAGCAATTTTCCTCAGCATTTCCGCACGCGCGAGACGGCGGACCTGTTCCTGGCTCTGTTCATCCGCCTGCTGCGCAAGGGCGGCGTGGCGGCGATCGTGTTGCCAGATGGCAGCCTGTTCGGCGAAGGCGTAAAAACCAGGCTGAGGGAGGCGCTGCTCGAAGAGTGCAACCTCCACACCATCGTTCGCCTGCCCAACTCCGTGTTCAAGCCGTATGCCTCGATCGGCACTAACCTGCTGTTTTTCGAGAAGGGCGAGCCGACTAAGGACATCTGGTTCTACGAGCATCAGGTGCCCGAGGGGCAAAAGGCCTACTCGATGACCAGGCCCATCCGCTTTGAGCATTTCACGGGCTGCATCGACTGGTGGGGCGGCGCGGAGCGCAAGGGGCGCAAGGAAGGGCCGCAGGCTTGGAAGGTCAGCCTCGATGAGGTGAAGGCGCGCGGCTACAACCTCGACTTCAAGAACCCGCACAGAGACGATGCCGACCACGGCCACCCAGCCGAACTCTTAGAGGCGCTGGACATGGCCGAGGCGAAAACGGCGGACCTGCGCGACCAACTCAAAGCCCTTCTAAGCGAGGCGTTGGCCGCATGAATGCAAATCTGGTGCGTGCTGCCGTTGCCCGCTTTGGTGACGATCCAGATGGAATTGGCCGCTTTCGTAAGGTCGTCATCGGCTTGGCAATTGCCGGCAAGCTGACCGGCGGAGCGCGAGCCCTGTCGCCTGCGGCGATCAACGATCTAATTGAGCAGGAAAAGATCAGGCTGGCCAGCGACGGCCAAATTCCACACCCTAAGCGTTATGCCGCCGTGACTGATGAACAGCTCCCCGAGGTGTTCTCCGACCCATCGCTGTTCGTTCCTCTTGGAACTATCGCACGCATTGAGAAGGGCGTAACCGGCATACAGAGTGCGATAAGCGGTAGTTTCCCGTTGGTTGTCACAGCAGCCGAGCGCAGTTCGTGCGATCATTTCGATTTTGAGGGCGCTGCCACTATTGTGCCGCTGGTTTCGTCAACGGGCCACGGCAATGCAAGCATCAATCGCCTTCACTATCAGGAGGGTAAGTTTGCGCTGGGCACGATCCTAGCGGCAATTTTCCCTTATGCACCCGATCTGATCTCGGCCCGCTTTATCTTCGAATATCTATCGACCTTCAAAGACGAACTGCTTGTTCCGCGAATGACAGGCACTGCAAACGTCACGCTCAGCGTAGGTCGCATCGCCGAAGTGCCTATCCCGCTCATCTGCCCGGGCGTTCAACGGAAGGCAGACGAGCTGATGGCCCTGTGCGATCAGCTTGAGGCGGCGCGGGCAGAGCGAGAGGCTGTGCGCGACACGTTCACGCTGTCCACCTTGGCCAAACTTGACACCCCCGATTCTGAAGCGTTCGGCGCCGATGCCCGCTTCGCGCTGGCCAACCTAGCCCCACTCACCACCCGCCCCGACCAGATCAAGCAACTGCGCCAAACCATCCTACGACTGGGATTGGCAGGGAGGCTGACCGAGCAGAACCCTGCCGACGATCCAGCCTCAGATCTGCTCGCAACAATTGATGCACGTCGATCCGCCCTTTTGAAATCGGGCTATCCAAATGCGTCGGAGGCTCGCACTCAATCACGGAAAGTCGCCGAGCAGTCTCTGCCGAGCAAACTTTCTGACCTCCCGCATGGGTGGGAGTATGCAACGTTGCAGCAATGCGCGCTTATGGTCATCGACTGCAAAAACAAGACCGCCCCCTACACGCAGAGCGGTGTGCGGCTTGTTCGCACCACGAATGTCCGCGACGGCAAACTCAACGCCATTGACCAGCGGTATGTGAGCCCGGAGACCTATGAAGTCTGGAGCGCGAGGGGCAAGCCAGAACCCGGCGACATTCTTATCACTCGCGAAGCGCCCATGGGCGAAGTCTGCTTGGTTCCCACCGACACCACGATTTGCCTTGGTCAGAGGATGATGCTCGCGCGGCTGGTGCCCGATACGATCAGCCCCGGCTTCATGCTTTATTCGCTCATGGACCCCGATCTTATGGATCGGGTTCAGGACAAGCCGATTGGCATGACGGTTCAGCACCTTCGCGTCGGAGGCGTGGAAACCCTTGTGGTTCCGCTGCCACCACTGGCGGAGCAGCACCGCATCGTGGCTAAGGTCGACGATTTAATGGCCTTGTGTGATCAACTCGAAGCCAGCATCACCACGGGCGAACAAGCCCGCTCTCGCTTACTGGAAGCGGTCCTGCATCAATCTCTGGAGCCTGCTTAACCAGGCCCGTCCGCCGCCGTGGCAACAAGCTTGAGCGCTGGCAAATAGCCCTGATGAAGGCCATGGTGATGGATGAGCGTTGCTCGAACGATCAGGATACTCTCGAATATCTCACCGGCCGACGCGCTCGATCAATCACCGCGCCATCGCGGAGATTCGCAGCAACGCAGAAGCACTGCCATCAAAGCCGCTGCCGCCGACGAGCTCGAAGCATTCGTGGCGTCGTGGCCCGATCTGATGTGGCGGGGCTACCTCAATCAAGGAACGCTGCGGGCTAGTGCAACATCGCGTGCATGGCGTAATCTGCTCCTTGAGCAGGAGGCGAGGCGTCGGCTTCGTCGGGGTTCCAGATCAGGCCGCTTCGAGCATAGAACTTAGACCCGCGGGCCCGAGAACCGCGGCCTCTTGCACGAAATCCACCGCAAACCCAGTCCTCTCCGACCACCGACGGACGCGATCGTGCCGTTCCTCAGCTGGAAGGAACAGAAGGCCATCGGAATGGTAGGAAGCTAAGACAAGTAGGATTAATAGCCCTTTTACGTTTGTGTCGCTCATTGGTGCGACGACCTGTTTGTCGATCCCACCTAATTGCTTTAGGACGCGTTTCGCTGAGATGCGTGCATTTAGCTCGGCGACAATTCCTTGCAACGCGTCGCTCTGCTGCTTGGTCAAAGACTTACTGACACGCTCGGCTTCCTGATCGAGATCGATTGCCCGCCAAAGATGGTCAATGAGCATCGCCGTTTCAGTCGACATGACTGTTCTCCGTTGCCGCTGACTGCTCCGCAACATCCATACCGCTAGCTACTAGCATAGCCCAGATAAGATCTGAAACCTTGTCGATATCGAGCCTCACCTCATCGGGGTCGATCTCGAGCAGACGGACCGAGCGTGCATTGGCTAGACCATGATAATAAGCGTTGACGGCGAGCTGTAGGCCCGTTTCCCGTTCGTGTATGTCGGCGTGACCTTCGGCATAGGCGCGGCTTGGATCTATCGAGCGCAAAAGGTGTCGACCCGTTTCGAAATAGGAGTCGCGAGCGACCATGGCAATTTCGAGGTCAGGGTGCGGGAGTCCGAAAGTTTCATACTCCAGCCAGCGAAGCAGTCGGTCCAGTTCCGTCTTGCGCGTCGGATCGTCGAGCTTTGCGCTCTGAAACGCAATGTTCGAAGATACATAGCGGTCACAGAGCACGAACCGTCCCGCCGCGAGGTCCGAAAGAATGGCGTCCCGCATCGTAAGCCGGTCAATCGAGAATGCGAGGCTCAGGAACTCGGGTGTGACCGGGCCGAAGCTCCCGCGAAGGAAAGATCCTATCAGTTCGCCAATAGGAGAACCTCCTTTGCTAGGGAAATCGTAGCTCGCAACGTCGTGGCCGACAGCTCGGAGCCGCGCCGCGAGCGTAGACAGCTGCGTGGTCTTGCCAGTCCCGTCTGCGCCTTCGATAACGATTAGACGGCCACGTGATATATGAAAGGGCGACGATGACATCAACGCTTACTCCGGAACGTTATCTCAAAGCGGACGTCCTGCAATCGATTGCCCGGTCCCGCAAATTTCTGGCTATTTTATTTGCTGTCTTGTTTGCGCTTGGCATTTGGCTGGCCAACAGCGACGACGCTGTATGGGTGTCTGTCGGAACCTCACTCCTCGCCAGTGCGCTTCTCTCGCTTGCCACGCTCCTAATCGATCAGGTGAGGAATGGCGAGCAAGTCCGTGCAGCCGATCTGGCAAAGGCCGGGATGATGGAGGTTTTCGAGCGACGCGACCTTCCTGAATACGATGCTCTTGTCCGGGACGCAGAGATAATTGATGTCGCAGGTTACACTCTGCGCTCGTTCAGCGAAAGCAATCAGGATATCTTCCTCAGGCGAGCGAGCGAAGGGCGCGCGGTGAAGGTCAGAATACTCCTGGTCGATCCGTCCTGTGAAGCCGCCCGGGTGATGGAAGCGTCTGAGAAGACATCTCTTGGGTACTATCGCACCAACGTCGATGCTCTCCTCGCGCGGCTAGGCTCGATCGAAGGTATCGAGATTCGGTACCTCTCCCGACACCTGTCGATGATGATCTATCGCATCGACGGAGTCCTCTACACGGGACCATTTCCGCAGCATGGACGGAGCAGGGTCGCGCTAACCATGAAGCTTGGAAAAGGCGGATGGCTGTTTGAGCGGCAGGCGGAGGAGTTTGACTCTCTCTGGGCCGAGGCTTCGATCCAACTTTCTGCCGCCTAACCCGCCGTCGTGCCAAGCACCGACGCTACGGCGGCAGCTGCGTTGCGGGCGCCAGAGCCATGGAGGACGGCGATCGGCTCTCCGGCGGTGCATCGGTCTCCTGCATCGACAAGCAACTCGAGACCGCCTCGTGCAATCGACGTTGGTCCTCGAGGCGTAGCGCGATTGAGTTTGGTGTTCACCACGTCGGCCAAGGCGACGGCATCAAACGCGAGTGGCCCGTTGCAGGTCGCGCGCAATTCGATCCGGTCTGTCCCGCCGAGCAACGCCTCGGATGGATCGTGCGCAACCTGGCGTAGGAAAGCCTCATCGACACCGTGGTCGCGCCAGAGTTTCAGCAAATGGTCGAATGCCTCCCCGGATGCAATTGCCGCTTCGGCGAGGCGTTCCGCGCGATCTGGTGAGCGTCCCTCCACTGCCGCCAATCTTGCGACGAAGTTGATCGCGCGGTGGAGTTCGGCCAGCGCTAGCGGGTGTACGGCTTCGCCACGCACGAGCCTGACGACTTCCAATATCTCGCAACTGGCACCTAACGAACGACCAAGCAGGCCATCGGCACGACGTAAGCTAGGTTCGAGCAGTACACCGTGGCCGCTCCCGATCATCTTGCATGTGGCACCAAACGCTGCTGCGGACGCTCGGTCATTCAGAAATGCAGTGCGACCGTAAAGGACGTCCAGGATCACTAGATCCGCTGGCGCTGCGATCTGCTTGCACATGATGCTGGCGGCCATTAAGCCAGGGTCAGCCACTGTACCGGTTTGCCCGCGAAGGCGGTACATCATGGCGTCCCGCGGGCAGAGGTCAGGTCCGGCAGATAGGTAATATACTGGGGCACAATTGAGATCCCAGGTCATCAGCCGCTCGCGGTCGACGGTCGCGAAACCTGGTAGGACCGACAGCTTGTCGGCAGTCCCGCCGGTATGAGCTAATTTGCGCGCAACGAGGAAGGGGGAGCACCAGTCCATCTCTTGCGACAAAGCCCGCAGTAACGCGGGCAGCAGAATGGCCTGCTTCTCCGAGATGCCGCCGGTCGGATAGCGCCTGACCGACACGCGACGAGTCACTTTCGGCGCCGAGTGCACCCCGCCGAGAAGAAAATCCGTAATCCGAGCACAACGCCTGTCATTGACACCGCGCAGGAACATGTCGGCGAGCCAGTACCCGGCACATGCCAGATCGAGCGGCGTTGCGGTGGCATCCAGCCAAGGCGCGGCGACGGACTCGAGAATAGCGGGGGCGATGTCCTCACCGTCCAGAAGTCCCGCTGCGGGTGCGGTGTGGAAGACTGTATGAACGTGGGGCTTGATCGATCGCGCTGCTTCCAAGGCCGCTCCCTGCAGCTTGATGCCGTCGCTCTCTGCCAGCCGCAGGACTGCACCAACCTGCGCGGGATCGATCTGCGCAGCAATTAGATGATCACCCGCTCGCTTCTCCCGTCCGTCAATCATCGCTCGGGCGAGAGTCAGTGCAGTGCTCGCCGTCATTGATCAATAGCGCCGATTGCCTCTGCGACGCGCTTGGCGGTAGTGTCCGGAGACGAGTCTGACTGCTCAATCAGGAGCAGTCTTGTGCCATGTTCCTTTGCGGCCGCCTCGCATGCGTTCAGCATCATGTCCTGCATTGCGAAATGGCGATTTAGCTCGGCGCTGCGATCAAACTCTCGCCCACGCCGGTCCATAAACGTGGTCCAGACGGCCTCGTCGAGTTGAAGCATGACGAGGATGTCAGCTTTAGGCAGTCGGTGCCAATCGAGGTCAACCATCGCACGCGCTACTGCGAAGTACGGGTCCTCCCGTGGTAACAGCCAAGTGAAGGGCGGCTCACCGAGGTAGCGCGCGACAAGCACGTCGTAATAGCTGTCGAGGACTGCTATGGAGCCGCTCAGGCTTTGAGCATGTGCTTGATATAGAAGTGGGACGCGCGCGCTCCTGAACCAAGACAATGCGGTGAATGCCCCGACGGTTTCGCGCTGACGCACTAGCGCTGGCCAGCTGTCTTCTTCCGGTTCAACAAACGAGTCGCCGCCGAGAAGTTGGGCGAGTTTCTTCGCCGCTGAGGACTTGCCTGCACTCGGCAGTCCGGCAAAAGCGATTAACAAGGCAACTCTCCAACCACCATGTCCATGACGAGCATTAGCAAACGTCGCCCACCAATCAGCAGGTCTAGCAAGGTTTCTCAGCGAAACCGTGTCCGCAGCCATGTGCTTATGTCCGGCCTCGCAGGCTCGCCGAGCAGTATGCCCACTCTACCTCGCGCACTGCGTAAAGGTTCTGCGCCGGAAGATCCATCTTCATCCATCCGGGAAGCTTAAGAAAGGTAACGGCGAGGACGGGCGCGTGGGCAAGGTAAGCCGAAACCGAGTCAGGTGGCTTCGACGCACCACGTTTGCACATATTCGAAAAGACGCCGGATGGTCATAGGGCGCTGGTCGCAATGGCGCCACCGTCCAGGGATAGCGGCCATCAAGCCCGGATACAGTGGCCCGCTGTAGGTCGTTAGGCGGTCAACGATCCTACCAAAATGCTTCTAGATAGGAGAGTGCCGAAAGGCGAACTCCGGCGCTCGTGGGTTCTTCATGGACCGATCCAGCGGCGCCTGATTCGTGGCATTTTATCTGCTTGTTTTATATCCACAAGACGGCACTATCACCCGGATCTGTTCATGCTGGTCTCGGCGCTGATGGGGCTGGACCGGATGCAGGCGGTCTATGCGCATGCGATTGCCAGCGAGTACCGGTTCTACTCGTATGGGGATTCATCGCTGCTGCTGCCCTGACATATTGCTGGTGAGAGCTTGGAACATGGCGCCGCTCGGGCCATCTATGTCCGCGATGGAACCCATTCTCGAAATCCGCAATCTCACGAAGACCTACAAGGGCGGCTTCACGGCGCTCCGTAATGTGGATCTGGACATCCGCAAGGGCGAGATCTTCGCGCTGCTTGGGCCGAACGGGGCGGGCAAGACGACGCTGATCGGCGCGGTCTGCGGTCTCGTGCGGCCCACCGGCGGCACCATCCGGGCCTTTGGCGAGGACATGCACGCGAACTGGCGCACTTTGCGCGCGCGGATCGGGCTGGTGCCGCAAGAACTGGCCACCGACATGTTCGAGCCGGTGCTGCGCTCGGTCACTCACTCGCGCGGGCTGTTCGGTTTGCCACCCGACCCTGCGCGGATCGAAGGCATCCTCAAGTCGTTGAGCCTATGGGACAAGCGCGAGGTGCAGATCCGCGCGCTGTCGGGCGGGATGAAGCGCCGGGTGCTGATCGCCAAGGCCATGGCGCACGAGCCCGAACTGCTGTTCCTGGATGAGCCCACCGCCGGTGTCGACGTCGAGCTGCGTCGCGACATGTGGAAGCAGATTGCGGAGATGCGCGAGCGCGGCACGACGGTGATCCTGACCACACACTACATCGAAGAGGCCGAGGAAATGGCCGATCGCGTGGGCATCATCCGCGCTGGCGAGATCCTGATGGTGGACGACAAGGACGCGATGATGAAGCGCATGGGGCGCACAGAAGCGCACATAACCCTCGCGCAACCGATCGGCACAATTCCGGAAGCGCTCTCGACCTTGCCGCTCACACTTTCGGACGACGGCACGACGCTGACCTATCGCGGCGGAGACGGCGCGGGCCAGGGCAAGGCCGATGTCGCTCAGATCACCAAGCTGCTGACCCGCGATGGCATCGACTACGTGGCGATCGACCAGCATGAGTCCAGCCTGGAGGATATCTTCGTCACCCTTGTCGAGGGTGGCCTTGAAAGCGGGAGCCCAGCGGCATGAGCCTGTTCAACGCCCGCAGCGCCTGGACCATCTACAAGCAGGAACTGCTGCGCGCCTTTCGCACGGCGATGCAGTCGATCCTGGCGCCCGTGCTGACCACCTCGCTCTACTTCGTCGTGTTCGGCGCCGCGATCGGCGGGCAGATGCAAGGCGGCATGAACGGGGTGAACTACGGCGCATTTATCGTGCCCGGCCTGCTGCTGCTGACGATCCTGGGGGAGAGCACCAGCAACGCGAGTTTCGGCATCTACATGCCGCGCTTCACCGGCGCGATCTACGAGTTGCTCTCGGCGCCTGTGGGCGTGGGCGAGACGCTGGTCGGTTTCGTCGGGGCGGCCGCCACCAAGTCGCTGATCCTGGCAGCGATCATCCTGCTCACCGCGACGCTGTTCGTCGACTATACGATCGTTCACCCGGTCTATGCACTCGGCTTTATCCTGCTGGTGTCTGCCAGTTTCTCGCTGTTCGGCTTCATCCTGGGCATCTGGGCGGACAGCTTCGAGAAGCTTTCGGTAGTACCCATGCTGATCCTGACGCCGCTGACGTTCCTGGGCGGTACCTTCTATTCCGTGAACATGCTGCCCGAGCCCTGGCGCACGGTGGCGATGGCCAACCCGGTCGTATACCTCGTCAATGGGCTGCGCTGGACTTTCTATGGGACGTCCGACGTGTCGATCTGGGTTTCCCTGGGGCTGACGCTGGCGTTCCTCGCAGCCTGCGTGGCGCTGATCGCGTTCATTTTCCGCACCGGGTGGCGTCTGCGCAACTAAGCGGATAGACGGTGAGGACATGTTCGCCCGTACCGTTGTCTTCGCTTGCTGCCTCGCTGCCGCCGCCACGCCGGCGCGCGCCGAACTTCCCGGACCTGTGCGCGCGATGCTGGAAGCCGCGATGCGCACGGACGACGCAAAGGCCGTCGATGCCGTCGTCAAGGCGGCCAAGGAGACGCAGCCGCAGGACAGCGCCGAAATAGACGCGATGAAGCAGAAGTTCGACGACGCGCACACGCTCGTCGCGGCCGAGAAGGCGGAGAACGAGCGCGAGCGCGTGCTCGCCGCGCGGCCGCTGCAGCTGTGGAAAGGTGAGGGCGAGATCGGCGCCTTCAACACCACCGGCAACACGGAAAGCGCAGGCGTCTCCGTCGGCCTCAAGCTCGAGCGGGTGGGCGTCTACTGGCAGCACAAGCTGCAATTCACCGCCGACTACCAGAAGACCAGCGGTGTCGTCTCGCGCGAGCAGTACCTCGCCTCGTACAACCCCCGCTACACGCTCAGCGACCGGTTTTATGCCTATGGGCTGGTGCAGTACGAGAACGATCGTTTTCAAGGCTATACGAGCCGCTACTCGCTCTCGCCCGGGTTCGGGTACCGCGTCTACAACACCGACGACCTGAAGCTTTCCTTCGAAGGCGGCCCGGCGCTCCGCTTCACCAACTACGTCGACGAGCCGCAGCGCACCACCACGTCGGCGCTGGGATCGCTCGATTTTGCCTGGCGGGCGACGCGTGCGATCCGCCTGACCCAGCAAGCGAGCGCCTACGTGGAGGACCGGAACAGCACCTTCACCTCGACCACTGCGATCGAGGCGGGCATGCTGAAGGGTCTCAAGGCGCGGTTGTCCTATCGTTACGAGCACGACAGCGATCCGCCGGATGGCTCGCGCCGCACCGACACGCTCTCGCGCTTCACTCTCGTCTACGGTTTCTGATCTGGCATGACTCGCTTCGCGTTCGACATTCACGCCACCGACGGGCGCGCCCGCACCGGACGGATCACCATGAAGCGCGGCGAGATCCGCACGCCCGCGTTCATGCCGGTCGGCACGGCGGCGACGGTCAAGGCGATGAAGCCCCAGGACGTGTGTGCGACGGGCGCCGACATCATCCTGGGCAACACCTATCATCTGATGCTTCGTCCGGGCGCGGAGCGTGTGGCGCGGCTGGGCGGGCTGCACCAGTTCATGAACTGGGATCGCCCGATCCTGACCGACAGCGGCGGCTACCAAGTCATGAGCCTGTCTGACCTGCGCAAGATCACCGAAGACGGCGTGACCTTCGCCAGCCACCTCGACGGCTCTCGCCATCTGCTGACGCCAGAACGCTCGATGGAGATCCAGCGGCTGCTTGGTTCCGACATCGTCATGGCCTTCGACGAGTGCCCCAAGGTCGACCAGGGTCGCGATGCGATCGCCCGCTCGATGGAGATGTCGATGCGGTGGGCGAAGCGGAGCCGCGAAGGCTTCAACGCCGGCGGCGAGCATGCGGACCGGGCGGCCCTTTTCGGCATCCAGCAAGGTGCGTTGGATGAGGGGCTGCGTCGCGAATCCGCGGAGGCGCTCACGGCCATTGGCTTCGATGGCTACGCGATCGGTGGCCTGGCTGTGGGCGAGGGGCAGGCGGCGATGTTCGCCACGCTGGACTTCGCGCCCGGCCAGCTTCCCGTCGACCGGCCGCGCTACCTGATGGGCGTCGGTAAGCCCGATGACCTCATCGGTGCCGTGGAGCGTGGGGTGGATATGTTCGACTGCGTCCTGCCCACGCGGTCAGGCCGAAATGGGCAGGCTTTCACCTGGAACGGTCCGCTCAACATGCGCAATGCCAAGCATGCAGAGGACACCGGACCGGTGGACGAGCGGTGCCACTGCCCTACCTGCGGCACGTATACTCGCGCCTATCTGCATCACCTCATCAAGTCGGGAGAGATGCTCGGGGCCATGCTGCTGACCGAGCACAACCTCAGCTTTTATCAGCAACTGATGCAGGCGATGCGCGATGCCATCGCCGAGCAGCGTTTCGCTGCCTTCGCGGCCGGTTTTCGGAGCGAATACCTCCGGACTTCCTGAGTCTCCCGCATAGAGCCCAGATAGTCGGAGGCGCAGCGGGCGATGTCTGGATACTGGGCCGCGGCACCAGCCGAGTGTCCATCCACGTCAGTCGCGCAGCATCGCTCCCGCCACTTCCAGCTTGGTTCCGGGATAGGCGACAAACTCACCACTGCGATTGTCGAGAAAGCCAGCGCCGATCACATGAGCGAAGCGCTTGGCGAGGCTGAGATCGGAATACCATTTGCCGGCGCGGTGAGGGGTGATGAAGCGATACTTGGACATGGTATTATCAGAACAGTTTCGGGCGGCTGGAGTTCCCGCCATCCACCTGATCAGGCAGGCTTTATCGTGCCCATGAGGGCAAGCCGGTCTGCCTGTTCGCATCGTCTGCACACACGAAAAAGGCGGCCCCGAAAGGCCGCCTCCACCGTGTTCCAATCCGATGAAACCAGGATCAGCGCGAGTAGAACTCGACGACCAGATTGGGCTCCATCTTCACCGGGTAAGGCACTTCGTCGAGCGTCGGAACGCGGACGAAGGTGATCTTGTCGGTGCCGTCCTGCGAGATGTAGTCCGGAACTTCGCGCTCGGCGAGGCCCTGCGCTTCGATGATCAGCGCCATTTCCTTGGCCTTGTCGCCCAGGCTGATGACGTCACCGACGAACACGCGGCGGCTGGCGACGTTGCACTTCACGCCGTTGACGCGGATGTGGCCGTGGCTGACGATCTGGCGCGCGGCGAAGATGGTCGGGGCGAACTTGGCGCGGTACACGATCATGTCCAGGCGCTGCTCGAGCAAGCCGATCAGGTTCTGGCCGGTGTCGCCCTTCATGCGCGAGGCAGTGGCATACGTCGCCTTGAACTGCTTCTCGGTCACGTCGCCGTAGTAGCCCTTGAGCTTCTGCTTGGCGCGCAGCTGGATGCCGTAGTCCGACACCTTGCTCTTGCGGCGCTGGCCGTGCTGGCCGGGGCCGTAGCTGCGGCGGTTGACCGAGCTCTTGGGACGGCCCCAGATGTTCTCGCCCATGCGGCGATCGAGTTTGTGCTTGGCGCTATGGCGCTTCGACATAAGTCGTCCTTCGTATTCCTGCTGACAGCGCCACCATGGCACCGTCCAAATGTTCCGGGTCGCACCGCTCGCCGCCAGAAGTCCTGGAAGGGAGCGCGGCCACCGCTTCACCGGAGTGCGGGGCCGAACGGACGTTTCCCGCGCGAAGGCACGGGGTCCAAGTGAAGGCGCGCGTTTAGCCTTACGCGCTCGAAAGTCAAGCACCGCGCACCCTCGACGGCGATGGTCGTGGCAGCTAGGGCTTGCGGCCATGTCCCTGTCTCAATCCGACACCGCTTCCGGCGCCACGCCCATGCCCGACACCTGCCAGTCCATGACCGACGTGCGCGCCGGCGTCGATGCGCTGGACGCGCGCCTGGTCGACCTGCTCGCGACCCGCTTCGCCTACATGCGCGCCGCAGCACGGATCAAGCCCGAGCGCGGCCATGTGCGCGACGAAAGGCGCAAGGCCGAGGTGATCGCCAACGCGAAGGCCCGGGCAGAAGCGCTCGGCCTCCCTGCCGATGCGATCGCTGCCATCTGGGACAGCCTGGTCGAAACCTCGATCGCCTACGAACTGGACCATTGGGATCGACGCCGGCAAGACTGATCTGCCGAACGGGAGATGCTGATGACCAAGCCCATCACGCCTGACATGATCGATCCTGAGCTGCGTGCTCCGCTGGCGAAGATGCCGAATGCGCCGCTGCACGCCGGCTGGTTCCGCGCCCTTGCCCCGTTCCTGATGAGGCTGCAGCGCCGACCGCCTACGCCCGGCGTGTCGATCGAAGTGCGCAAGGCGCCCGCCTGCCGCATCTATCGCCCGCAAAATGTGCGCAGCGATGGCGCACTGCTGTGGATCCATGGCGGTGGCTACGTCGTGGGCATGGCGAGCATGGACGATGTCTTGTGCGGGCAGGTGGCTGCGGAACTTGGCTTGACCGTCGTTTCGGCCGAATATCGCCTGGCGCCCAAGCACCCCTATCCAGCGGCGCTCAACGATTGCCACGCGGTCTGGTGTTGGCTCCTGGCTGAGGCGAAAACCCTGGGGATCGATCCTCAGGGTATCGCCATAGGCGGGATCAGCGCCGGGGGCGGTCTGGCGGCTGCACTGGTCCAGCGGGTGTGCGACGAGGAGGGCCCGGAGCCGGCGGCGCAATGGCTGATGGCGCCGATGCTGGACGACCGCACTGCAGCGCACCGAGATCTCGATGAACTGGCGCATCCGCTGTGGAACAACGCCATCAATCGTTTTGGCTGGCGAAGCTATCTCGGGCGTGAGCCTGGCGCGGTGGAGGTATCCTCGCATGCAGCCCCCGCCCGCCATGAGGACCTGTCGGGCTTGCCGCCGGCCTGGATCGGCGTGGGTGCGATCGAGTTGTTCCATGACGAGGACGTGGATTATGCGCGGCGGCTCGAAGCGGCCGGCGTGCCCGTCGCGCTGGAAGTCGTACCGAATGCGCCGCACGGGTTCGAAGCCTGGGGGCGTGGCACGCAGATCACCGAGCGATACCTGGCGAAGGCGATACGCTGGCTGGGCGAACAGGTCGGCTGAGTACTTGGGTTTTTTGAGACCAGCCCGGCCCGAAGTTGCGGATCTACCGCTCTCGCCGCTCGCGCCCCAAGGTGCTCAAGATCCCGCGAAAGGTACGCACTTCCAGGTGGTTCCACGCCGGCTTGGTGAGCAGGTTGCGCAAGGTCAGGCGATTGGCTTCGGCGCGCGGCTCGGGCCAGAAGTAGTTCTTGGCATCGAGCAGCCGCTCGAAGTGTCCGATCAGGCCTTCCAACTCCTCTTGCGGCGCGGGCGGCAGCAGTTCCTCTACCGTCGGCTGTGAGAGGCCGGTCTGCTTGGACCATTCGTAGGCGCACAGGATTACTGCCTGCGCGAGGTTGAGCGAGCCGAACTCCGGATTGATCGGAACCGTCAGGATGGCGCGCGCAAGGGCAACGTCCTCCGTCTCCAGCCCCGACCGCTCGGGGCCGAACACGTAGGCGGAGCGGCCTGCCTCGGCATGGATCTCGCTTGCTGCCTGCTCCGGCGTAACGACCGGCTTGGTCACGCCCCGCTTGCGCACGGTGGTCGCATAGACGTTGACGCAATCGGCAACCGCCAGCGCCAGTGTCTCGTACACCTGCGCGCCGTCCAGCACGGCATCGGCCCCCGCGGCGGCAGGACCGGCGCTAGGATTGGGCCAGCCATCGCGCGGCGATACCAGGCGCATCTCGGTCAGCCCGAAGTTGAGCATGGCGCGTGCCGCCTTGCCGATGTTTTCACCCAGTTGCGGCCGCACCAGGACGATGACGGGCTTGTGCTCGCTCATTCCGGAACGATCCCACGCACCGTGCTGGCGAACTCCTCGAAGTCGCGAGCCTCGCTAAAGTCTCGGTAGACCGAGGCGAAGCGGATGTAGGCGACCGAGTCCAGTTGGCGCAGGCCATCCATCACCATTTCGCCGATGGCCAGGGAGGATACCTCGCTCTCGCCCATGGTCTCTACCTGGCGCTGGACGCCGGAAACAAGACGGTCAATCTTATCACGCTCGACGCTGCGCTTGCGGCAGGCAAGCGAGACGGACTGCTCGATCTTCGAACGGTCGAACGGCTGGCGCGAGCCATCGGTCTTGATTACCGTGATCTCGCGCAGCTGTACCCGCTCAAAAGTTGTGAACCGCGCGCCGCAGCTGCCGCATTGGCGGCGGCGGCGGATCGAGGTGTTGTCTTCGGTCGGTCGGCTGTCCTTGACCTGCGAATCCTCGTGGGCGCAAAAGGGACAGCGCATTCAGAACGTCTTGGTCAATCGGGGCGCACCCGCTTGTAGAACTGATAGCCGGCGCCAGCGGCGAGGCCAACAGGGATCGTCACGAACGGCAGCACCACCGCGGCGACCGCGCCGATCGCGCCCCAGGCGAGAACCGGCTTCGTCGAGGGATGGCTCAGGCCATCCTGCAGCATGCCGGCCAGTTCCTGGCGGGCGTCGGTCAGGAAGTCACCCTTGGGTGCGTTGGGATCGATCATGGTCAAAGGTCCTCATAGATGGGGAAGCGTTCACACAGCGCTTCTACGCGTGCGCGGACCGCTTGTTCCACCTGACCATCGCCTTCGTCGCCGTTGCGCGCCATACCGTCGACCACCTGGACGATGAGTTGACCGATCTCGCGGAACTCTTCCTCGCGAAAACCACGGGTCGTGCCGGCCGGCGTGCCGAGGCGAATGCCGGACGTGACGAAGGGCGAGCGCTTGTCGAACGGCACGCCGTTCTTGTTGCAGGTCAGCCAGGCGCGATCGAGACCCTTCTCTGCAGCCTTGCCGGTCACGTCCTTGGCGGTGAGGTCCACCAGCATGAGGTGGTTGTCGGTCCCACCCGAGACCACCGACAAGCCGGCATCCTCGATGCTCGTTGCCAGCGCACGGGCGTTGGCGACGATCTGGTGCGCGTAGGCCTTGAACTCAGGCTTCAGCGCGTCGGCGAAGGCCACGGCCTTGGCGGCGATCACGTGGACCAGCGGCCCGCCCTGGAGGCCGGGGAAAACCGCGGTGTTGAACTTCTTGGCCAGATCTTCGTCGTTGGTCAGTATCACGCCCGAGCGGGGGCCGCGCAGCGACTTGTGCGTGGTGGTGGTGACCACGTGGGCATGCGGGAACGGCGAGGGGTGCGCACCGCCGGCGACGAGGCCGGAGAAGTGGCTCATGTCGACCAGCAGCCAGGCGCCCACTTCGTCGGCGATCTCGCGGAAGCGCTGGAAGTCCCACACGCGCGAGTAGGCGGTACCGCCCGCGATGATCAGCTTGGGCTTGGACTCGCGCGCAATGCGGGCGACGTCGTCCATGTCGATCAGATGGTCGTCCGCCCGCACGCCGTACGGCACCGGGTTGAACCACTTGCCGCTCATGTTCACCGGCGATCCGTGCGTGAGGTGCCCGCCCGAGTTGAGGTCGAGGCCCATGAAGGTATCGCCCGGCGTCAGCAGCGCCAGGAACACCGCCTGGTTCATCTGGCTGCCCGAATTGGGCTGCACGTTGGCGAACTGACATCCGAACAGCTGCTTGGCCCGCTCGATCGCCAGCGTCTCGACCACGTCGGCGTACTCGCAGCCGCCATAGTAGCGCTTGCCCGGGTAGCCCTCGGCATACTTGTTGGTGAAGACCGAGCCGGTCGCTTCGAGGACTGCCTTGCTGGTGATGTTCTCGCTGGCGATCAGCTCGATCTTGGTCTGCTGGCGCTTCAGCTCGCCGCGAATGGCGGCGAAGACTTCGGGGTCGGCCTGCTCCAGGCTGGCGCTGAAGAACCCGGCCGAACGGATCGGGGCGTCAAGGACAGTGCTCATGCGGCGGACTCCTCAGGTGTCTTTGCAGTCATATGGGGATGAGAGAGCTTTTCGACACGTCCGGAATGGCGGCCACCACCGAACTCGGTCGAGAGGAATGCATCGAGGCAGGCCTTGGCCATGTCGACCCCGGTCAGCCGCGCACCCATGGCGATCGCGTTCGCGTCGTTGTGCTCACGGGCCAGCGCGGCCGAGAAGGGTTCGGAGACCAGCGCGCAGCGCAGCGCCGGGTGGCGGTTCACCGCGATCGAGATGCCGATGCCCGACCCACACAGCGCCACGCCGCGCTCGACGGTGCCATCCGCAACGACGTTGGCGAGCTTGTAGCCGTAGTCCGGGTAGTCGACGCGATCGGCTGTCGCCGGCCCTAGATCGGCGACCTCATGACCGAGTTCGATCAGGTACTCGCGCAACTCGGCCTTGAGGTCCACGGCGGCATGGTCTGAAGCAATGGCGATGCGCATTGGCGCGATTCATCCTTACGGGTTCGATCCGCGCGCCATAGTCGTGGCTGGCCGAAATGGCCAGTACCTCGCAAGGCTACTGCGCGGCACGTTGCCGTCAGTGGGTTGGATCGAGGTCGATGCGGCGCTAGACGGCACTTTCGACACCATCGGTCACGCTCTGGCCGGCCAGCGTGACGCCTGGCGGATCATGGCATCTGGCCCAGCTCATCTGCAGAACAACGGGAGTGGCCAGCGAACATGCCGCAAGCAGAGGCTCACGATGAAACAGCGCGCAAAGTTCGCCGGCGTCGCCGGATGGATCATGTGCGGATCATGGCACGGCGCCACGGTCCGACGTCGCTACTGTGGCGGCGGCGGCAAGCGACACTGATGGGTGCGATTGCGCTGGGCCTTGTCGCGCTGGTCTTCGCCAACGCCGGGGATTGGGCGAGCCGCATGTTCCTGCGCATGGTCGCTGCGTACTGGTGGTCGCCCCTCATCGTTACCCCGTTCGGCTTCGTGGTGCTGACCCTGCTGACGCGCCGCTTCGCGCCCGATGCGCGCGGATCGGGCATTCCGCAAGTCATGGTTGCCAGACGCGCGCCGGGGGCGGCGATCCGCTCGCTGGTCTCGTTGCGCACGGCCACCGCCAAGTTCGGGCTCACGGTCGGCGCCTTGCTGATCGGCGCCTCGACCGGGCGTGAAGGTCCGACAGTGCAGATATCTGCCGCGATCATGGCCCGTGCCTACAAGCTGTTCAGGGTGCCGCTCGGCCCGGCCGTCATGGTTGCCGGCGGCGCGGCGGGCGTGGCTGCCGCCTTCAACACGCCGCTGGCAGGCGTGACCATCGCCATTGAGGAGCTTGCCGCCGCCTACGAGCAGCGGATGACGCTGCTGGTGATGGTGGCGGTGCTGGTATCAGGGATGGTGAGCTTGGGCATAGCAGGAGACTACACCTACTTCGGCGTGGTTGCCGTCGGGCTTCCGTTCCGCCAGGCTTTGGCGATCGCCCCGGTTGCCGGACTGCTCGGCGGGCTTGCAGGTGGCCTGTTTTCCAAGGCTTTGCTTGGAGGAACCCTATCGCAGGCCCGCCCACTCGTCTGGCTGCGATCCCGACCCGTCCTGTTGGCGCTACTGTGCGGCTCCACCGTCGCCGTGATCGGTTGCGCTACCGGAATGACCTGGGGAACCAGCTATGAACCAGCCCGCATGATCATCGAGGGCCATCACAGTCCGCTCTGGTTCGGCCCCGCCAAGGCGGTCGCGACCCTGGCGACTTCCTTGTCTGGGGCTCCCGGTGGCGTGTTCGCGCCGTCGCTGGCAGTGGGCGCAGGATTGGGCGACCTGCTCAAGCCGCTGTTTCCCTTGGCGCCAGGCGGTGCGGTCGTCCTGCTGGGTATGGCGGGGTACTTCACCGGGGTGGTGCGAGCGCCGCTGACCTCGGTGGTGATCCTTTCGGAGATCACCGGAAGCCATGCCTTGCTGCTGCCGCTACTGGCGACGGCGCTGATTTCCGATGCTGCAGCCGGTGTTGTCTGCCGCGAACGGCTCTACCATGGGCTGTCCAAGGGCTTCAGCGCGCATCCAGCGTAACAGGCCGCGCTTGCGGGCCGAGGCCCTCAAGCGCGGCTGAAAAACATCACTGATCCAGGAACGAGCGCATCTTGCGGCTGCGGCTCGGGTGCTTGAGCTTCCTCAGCGCCTTGGCTTCGATCTGGCGGATGCGTTCGCGCGTCACCGAGAACTGCTGGCCGACTTCCTCCAGCGTGTGATCGGTGTTCATGCCGATGCCGAAGCGCATGCGCAGCACGCGCTCCTCGCGCGGGGTGAGCGAGGCGAGGACGCGGGTGACGGTCTCCTTGAGGTTCGCCTGAATCGCGGCATCCACCGGGATGATCGCGTTCTTGTCCTCGATGAAGTCGCCCAGGTGGCTGTCTTCCTCGTCGCCGATCGGCGTTTCGAGGGAGATCGGCTCCTTGGCGATCTTCATCACCTTGCGCACCTTCTCGAGCGGCATCGAAAGGCGCTCGGCCATTTCCTCGGGCGTGGGCTCGCGGCCCTGCTCGTGGAGGAACTGGCGGCTGGTGCGCACCAGCTTGTTGATCGTCTCGATCATGTGGACCGGGATGCGGATGGTCCGCGCCTGGTCGGCGATCGAGCGGGTGATCGCCTGACGGATCCACCACGTCGCATAGGTGCTGAACTTGTAGCCGCGGCGGTACTCGAACTTGTCGACCGCCTTCATCAGGCCGATGTTGCCTTCCTGGATGAGGTCCAGGAACTGCAGGCCGCGGTTCGTGTACTTCTTGGCGATGGAGATCACGAGCCGCAGGTTCGCCTCGACCATCTCCTTCTTGGCGATACGCGCCTCGCGCTCGCCCTTCTGGACCATGTTGACGATGCGCCGGAACTCGGGAAGCGCCATGCCGGTGGCGGCGGCAATGTCCGACACTTCGGAGCGGATGCGCTCGACCGGATCGGCTTCGCTCTGCGCGAAGGCCAGCCACTTCTTGTCCTTCTTGCCCATCTCGGCAAGCCAGGTGTCGTCGAGCTCGCGACCGACGTAGGACTCGAGGAAGTCGGCGCGCTTCACCTTGTGGCGCTCGGCAAGGCGCAGCATCTGGCCGCCCAGCGCAGTCAGGCGGCGATTGAAGGCATAGAGGTTGTCGACCAGGTACTCGATCTTGGTCGCGTGGAACTTGACCGATTCGACTTGCGCGGTGAGGTCCTCGCGCAGCTGGTGGTACTGCTGTTCCTTCGCCGCCGGGAAGTCGATGCCGAGCGCGAGCGCATCGAGCCGCTCGGACTGGAGCTTCTCGAAGGCGCGGAACATTTCGGTGATCTGCGCGAAACGCTCCAACGCCTCGGGCTTGAGCGCGGCTTCCATCTGCGCGAGGCTGAGGGTGTTGTCCTCCTCCTCTTCCTCGGCCGGGCGCTTGGCGCGGCGTTCGATGCCGTCCTCGTCCTCGTCCTCGGAGGTTTCGGGCTCTTCCTCGACTTCCTCTTCTTCCTTGAACGAAGGACCGGCCGTCGCCTCGCTGATCTCGCCATCGCCTTGCTCGGCGTCGTCGGTCAGCGTTTCGGGCGCTGGCTCCTTGGAGAGCATGGCGTCGAGATCGAGGATCTCGCGCAGCTGCATCTCGCCGTTGTTCAGTGCCTCGGACCACTGAATGATCGCGTGGAAGGTGATCGGGCTCTCGCACAGGCCCAGGATCATCATGTCCCGGCCGGCTTCGATGCGCTTGGCAATCGCGATCTCGCCTTCGCGGCTGAGCAGCTCGACCGCGCCCATCTCGCGCAAGTACATCCGCACCGGGTCATCGGTGCGCTCGATCGTTTCCTTCTTCTTGGCGGGATCGACGTTCTGGCGCGGCGCCGAGCCGTCTTCCTCGCCGTCGGCGTCCGCGTCGTCCGCCTCGCGATCGTCGTCCGCCGCCGCATCCTCGTCGCTCTCGACGATGTTGACGCCCATTTCCGAGATCGCGGCCATGATGTCCTCGATCTGGTCGGTGGACATCTGGTCCTGCGGCAGCGCCTCGTTCAATTCGTCATAGGTGATCACACCGCGACGCTTGGCGCGCGCGATCAGCTTCTTGATCGAGCCCTCGTTGAGGTCGATCAGCGGTGCGTCGCTGCCGTCGGAATTGTTATCGCCGCCGTTGGTGTCGTTCTTGCTCATTCTACCGCCGTGTGATCCTGCTGCCCGGCTATTTTAAGTGCCAGCTGCATGTCTCGTCGCCATTTGCCTGAGGCGATTGTCAAATTCCAGCTTTCTCTTGAGCAACCTTTGCTGCTCGAGAAAAGCGTCTTCGGACAACTCGCTTTCGAAACGGCCCGTCGCTCTGGCAAGGGCTGCTTCGAGCGCTGGCCGTTCGACCAGGAGTTCTATCGCCTGCGCCAGTTCCGTCGCCGCCTGGCCTTCACCCACATCGGGCTGCAGAAACCCGAAACGCAGGTCGGACCAGGCTGACGGACCCGGCAGCGCCAGACCGTGTTTCGCCAATATGGCGGCAAGAGCCTGGCTTTCAAGCGGGTGCGCCGAGTCGCAGCAGTCGACCAGGATGCCGAAGCGCCGATCGAGGCCGTGGATGGACATCAGTGTCTCGGCATGACGGTGGATTTGCCCGGGCCAGCGCACCAAGCCGGCGAGGATCGCGGCGGCGAGCGTATCGCGGTTGCCGTCGGTCGCCCGGTTCAGTCGGGCGATGGAGAGCGGGTCGGACGGCTCGGGGCCGGGCTGGAAGCCGCCCCGCTTGCCGGCTGCCGCCTGCCGCCGAGGCGTGTACGGGCGCTCCTCGCGTCGCGGAAACGCAAAGGCCGAGTAACGGTCCATCAACTCGCGCTTGTAGAGCCCTGCCACGTCCTGGTGCGCGATCGTCTCGATATGCGCCATCAGTCGAGCCTTGAGGCCGGCCTTGGCCTCGGGCGTGCTCAGCGGCAGGGCGTCGCGTTCGAACTCCCACAATACGTCGACGAGCGAGCGAGCCTGGCCGAGCAGGTCGTCCATCGCCGCCTTTCCCTTGCTTTTGAGCAGGTCATCGGGGTCGAGCCCCTCGGGCAGGCGAACGATACGCAGGCTGTGCGCAGGGCGCAGCAGCGGCAAGGCTCGAGTGATCGCCCGCATCGCCGCACGTTGGCCGGCGGCATCCCCGTCGAAGCACAAGGTGGGCATCTCTACGTGGCGCCACAGCAGTTCGATCTGCGGCTCGGTCAGCGCGGTTCCCATCGGGGCGACGCATTCGCCGATGCCGGCGGCAGCGAGCGCGATCACGTCCATGTAGCCTTCGACCACGATCATTCGCCCGCTCTGGCGCGCAGCGGGGGCGGCGCGATGCAGGTTGTAGAGCGTCCGGCCCTTGTCGAAGAGCGGGGTATCGGGCGAGTTCAGGTACTTGGGAGCATCCGTCTTGCCCTTGGCGAGAATGCGTCCGCCGAACGCGATCACCCGCCCGCGCGTGTCCTCGATCGGCAGCATCAGCCGGCCCCGAAAGCGGTCGTACGGGTCCTTGTCGTCCACGGCGATCCGCAAGCCCGCCTCGATCAGCATCGGCTCGGGAAAGCGGGAGAGGGCGGCTTTCAACGCCTGGCGGCCTTCGGGCGCGAAGCCGAAGCCGAAGCGCTGGACGGTGTGCGCATCGAACCCGCGCGTAGCCAGATACGCCCGCGCTGCCTCGCCCTCGGGCGCGGCAAGGCTGGCGACGAACCACTCCTGCGCCGCGGCCATCACGTCATGCAGCGAGTCGCGCTTCTCGGCAGCGCGAGCGGTGCGTGGATCGGGCGCCGGGACGTCCATCCCCGCCTCGGCGGCGAGCTCCTTGACCGCATCCATGAAGGCAAGGCCCTGATGGTCGGTCAGCCAGCGAATGGCATCGCCATGCGCGGAGCAGCCGAAGCAGTGGTAGAAGCCCTTCGCGTCATTGACGTGGAAGCTGGGCGTCTTCTCGTTGTGAAAGGGGCAACAGGCCTTGAACTCGTTGCCGACCTTCTGCAGCCGGACCGTGCGTCCGATCAGCGCCGACAGTGTTGTGCGGGCGCGGAGTTGATCGAGCCATTGCGGGGTTAGCACGAGATTTGCCCCCTTTGATCCGTCTTGCGTTGCTCCGAATCGCCGTTCGTGTCGAGCGTGGTCGAGACACGTTCACGCGGCGGTCGGGCATAGAAGGACAGACGATTCCGATCGCCTGCAGCGAGAGCCTCCTTCTTTGCCTTAGACCATTTCTTGATCTGCAACTCAGCCGACAGCGGCTCGTAGCGAGTGGCGAAGTCTTGCGACCAGAACAGCGTCACGGGCCGCCGACGTGTGGTGAAGTCGCAGAAACCGCCGTGCTGGTGCTCGCCCATCCGGCGCTCCAGATCATCCGTATGGCCCGTGTAAAATCGCCCGTCAGCGCATTTCAGGATATAAGCCCAGAATGCCATGGTGTGAGCTTGCGCCTTGCGTGTCTCGACTTCGCTCGACACGAACGGAGAAGGGGTGAACAAAACCGAGTTTAGCCCCCGATCTCCGTTCGTGTCGAGCGAAGTCGAGACACGCTGGCGTCCCCTTCAGGCCAGCGCCTCTTTCACCCACCCACTTGCCTTGCCCATGTCGAGCACCGAGCCATGCCGGGCCTTCAGCTCCGCCATGACCTTGCCCATGTCCTTCAGCCCGGCCGCGCCGGTTTCTGCCTTGATCGCCTCGATGGCGGCTTTCGTGTCGGCCTCGGAGAGCTGCTGCGGCAGGAACTCCTCGATTACGGCCAGCTCGGCCTTTTCCTCCTCGGCCTTCTCCGGCCGGCCGCCTTGCTCGAACAGCTGGATCGATTCGCGGCGCTGCTTGACCATCTTCTGCAGCACCTCGATCACCATGGCATCGTCGTCCGGCTGCGTGGAAGCGGTGCGCAGTTCGATGTCGCGGTCCTTCACCTTGGCGAGGATGAGGCGCACGGCGGCCAGGCGCGGCTTGTCGCCGGACTTCATCGCTGCAACCTGGGCGGCCTTGAGGGTATCGCGGATCATGGGTGTCACTGCATTCCTGAATGTCGAAGGTGTGGGGGCCAGATAGAGCCAAGAGTGCGCAAAATCCATCGCCTGCCTTGACGTGGGCGCCAAGCGGGACTAGCCGCCGCCCCTTAGCACCCATTGTCAGAACCGCCTACCGGAGCGACCCTTCATGGCCGACGCCGCCCCTTCGCACGCGCCTCAACCTGACGGCGCCACCGGCGTTCTCGTGCTTGCCGATGGACACGTGGTCTGGGGCCGCGGTTTCGGTGCAAGCGGCGAGTCGGTCGGAGAGCTTTGCTTCAACACCTCGATGACCGGCTACCAGGAGGTGATGACCGATCCTTCCTATGCCGCGCAGATCGTCACCTTCACCTTTCCGCACATCGGCAACGTCGGCATCAACGACGAGGACCACGAGTCGAAGGTCGATGGCGCGGTCGGCATGGTCGTGCGCGAGGATGTGACGCAAGCGTCCAACTTCCGCTCGCGCGGCGAACTCGGCGAGTGGCTGAAGGCCAAGGGCAAGATCGGCCTCGCCGGTGTCGACACCCGCGCGCTGACCCGGCGCATCCGCCTCTCTGGCGCGCCCAATGCCGTGATCGCGCACCATCCCGATGGCCGTTTCGACATTGCCGCTCTCGTGGAGCGCGCGCGGGACTGGCCGGGCCTGGAGGGCATGGACCTCGCCAAGATCGTGAGCCGCGAGATCGAGGAGCAGTGGGAAGGTTCCACCTGGACGCTGGGCGCCGGTTACGGCCGCTCCCCCCGCGACGTGCGTCCGCATGCGGTGGCGATCGATTACGGTTCCAAGGACAACATCTTCCGCAACCTGGTGAAGGCCGGCGCGCGGGTGACGGTGGTTCCGGCCGAAGCTTCGCTCGAGACGATCCTTGCGCTGAAGCCGGACGGCGTGTTCCTCTCCAACGGTCCCGGCGACCCGGCCGCGACCGGCACCTACGCCGTGCCCGTCATTCGCGAGCTGCTGCGGCGCGACATCCCCGTGTTCGGCATTTGCCTGGGCCACCAGCTACTGGCACTGGCAGCGGGCGCGAAGACGCTCAAGATGTTCCAGGGCCATCGCGGCGCCAACCACCCGGTCAAGCGCCTGACCGACAGCGTGGTCGAGATCACCTCGATGAACCACGGCTTCGCGGTCGACAACGACAGCCTGCCCGAGGATGTGGTCGCGACGCATGTCTCGCTGTTCGACGGCTCGAATTGCGGCATTGCGCTGCGTGGCAAGCGCGCCTTCAGCGTGCAATACCACCCCGAGGCGAGCCCCGGGCCGCAGGACAGCTTCTACCTGTTCAAGAACTTCGTCGAGATGATGCAAGAGGGAGTGCCGGCATGAGCGAGTCCGACCTGGTCGACCACATGATCGCCTACTACGTCGCCGGCCCCGCAAACGACCTGAACATCGCCACGCGTTGGTACCCCTATGGCGAACTGGTGCTGATCATCGAGGACAAGTTCGCGGTCGCCGTGCGCAAGTTCGGCACCAAGGTGCGTGGCAAGTCGAAGCTGGCCGGCACCAAGTTCCTCGACGCCATGATTGCCAAGGGCGTCTGGGAAACGAAGCAGAACGACTTCGGCGGCTCCATGCACCAGTTCCAGACCGACAAGTTCCGTGCCGTGGTGGCGGACATGCAGGCGAACGATCCGATTGTCGGCAAGGCCAAGGCGGAAGGCCCGGAGTACTGGGACAAGGCCTTCGCCGAGCTGGTCGGCTGATTGATGGTTGCTGGCGTTAACTTTCTTCCCCCCTCCCCGGCGGGGAGGGGCCGGGGGTGTGGGAGCGATGCCGCTGGGCAGCGCGTCCACGCTAGCGTGGGTACACCCACCTCCCAACCTCCTCCCTTGAGGGAGGAGGAGCTAGACACGGTTTCTGCCGAGATCGAGTTCCTGCATCAGCACGGTCAGAACGCCATCGGTGTTCTGCAGCACTTCGTTGTTCCAGAAGCGAATGACGCGGTAGCCGTGCAATTCAATGATTTCGGTACGCAGATCGTCGGCCGGACTGTCCGCATGCTGTCCGCAGTCGAGTTCGACGGCCAGCTTCAAGGATCGGCACGCGAAATCCAACACATGCCGCTCAATCGCGAACTGACGCGTGAACTGAACGCCAAGCTGGCTTGCTCGCAACCGCGACCACAACCGCTTTTCCGCTTCCGTCGGCTCGCGCCTCAGCTTTTTCGCAACCGGCGTCATGCGCTTCTTCAACGTCCGGTAACCCCCACACCGACTCCTTTCACCAAGGTAGCAGCATAGTGCCCAAACGCACCGACATCTCGACCATCCTCGTCATCGGCGCCGGCCCGATCATCATCGGCCAGGCGTGCGAGTTCGACTATTCGGGCACGCAGGCGATCAAGGCGCTGCGCGAGGAGGGCTATCGCGTCGTCCTGGTGAACTCGAACCCGGCGACGATCATGACCGATCCGGACATGGCCGATGCGACGTATGTCGAGCCGATCACGCCCGAGATCGTCACCCGCATCATCGAAAAGGAGCGCCCCGACGCGCTGCTGCCGACGATGGGCGGGCAGACCGCGCTCAACTGCGCGCTGGCGCTGTTCAACGACGGCACGCTCGATCGCCTGGGCGTGCAGATGATCGGCGCCAATGCCGATGCGATCGACAAGGCCGAGGATCGCCAGCGCTTCCGCGAGGCGATGGACAAGATCGGCTTGGAAAGCGCCCGCTCGGTCGTCGCGCACACGCTGGAGGAGGCGATCGCCGGGTTGGAGACGACCGGCCTGCCGGCGATCATTCGCCCGAGCTTCACGCTGGGCGGCACGGGCGGCGGCATCGCCTACAACAAGGCCGAGTTCGAGGCGATCGTGAAGAGCGGCCTCGATGCCTCACCCACCACCGAGGTGCTGATCGAGGAATCGCTGCTCGGCTGGAAGGAGTACGAGATGGAAGTCGTGCGCGATCGGCACGACAACTGCATCATCATCTGCTCGATCGAGAACGTCGATCCGATGGGTGTCCACACGGGCGATTCCATCACTGTCGCGCCGGCGCTGACGCTGACCGACAAGGAATACCAGATCATGCGCAACGCCAGCATCGCGGTGCTGCGCGAAATCGGCGTGGAAACAGGTGGTTCGAACGTACAGTTCGCAGTCAATCCCAAAGACGGTCGCCTGATCGTCATCGAAATGAACCCGCGCGTCTCTCGGTCCTCGGCGCTGGCTTCCAAGGCGACCGGCTTCCCGATCGCGCGCGTCGCGGCCAAGCTGGCGGTCGGCTACACGCTCGACGAGATCATGAACGAGATCACCGGGGCGACCCCGGCGAGCTTCGAACCGACGATCGACTACGTCGTCACCAAGATCCCGCGCTTCGCTTTCGAAAAGTTCAAGGGCGCCGATCCGCTTCTCACAACGGCCATGAAGTCCGTCGGCGAAGTCATGGCAATCGGCCGTAACATCAAGGAATCGATGCAGAAGGCGCTGCGCGGTCTGGAAACCGGGTTGGACGGCTTCAACCGCGTGCCCGCGCTGGAGGGCGCCGGCAAGGACGTGATCACCGCCGCGCTCGCCAAGGCGACGCCGGATCGGTTGCTCGTGGCTGCACAGGCCTTTCGCGAAGGGCTCAGCCTCGAAGAGATCCACGCTATCACCCACTACGATCCGTGGTTCCTGCGCCACATTGAGGAGATCGTGGCCGAGGAAGCCAGGATCATGGCCGATGGCTTGCCGATTGACGCAGCGGGCCTGCGGCGGGTGAAAGCCATGGGCTTTTCCGACAAGCGTCTCGCGAACCTGGCCGTCCGGTCGGTCGGTGTCGCGGGCGGTCTGGCCGAGACCCAGGCGCGCCGCTCGGGCCTGCTGCACGACGCCTTGCGCGCCATGGCAGGCGCCACCAGCGAGGACGAAGTGCGCAAGCTGCGCCACAAGCTGGGCGTCCTGCCGGTGTTCAAGCGCATCGACAGCTGCGCGGCCGAGTTCGAGGCCATCACGCCCTACATGTACTCGACCTACGAGGCACCGTTCTTCGGTGAGCCGGAGGATGAGGCGATGCCGTCCGATCGGCGCAAGATCGTGATCCTGGGCGGCGGGCCGAACCGCATCGGCCAGGGCATCGAGTTCGACTACTGCTGCGTCCACGCCTGCTTCGCGTTGGCCGAGGCCGGGTTCGAGACCATCATGGTCAACTGCAACCCCGAAACCGTCTCAACCGACTATGACACCTCGGATCGACTCTACTTCGAGCCGCTGACCGCCGAGGACGTGCTGGAAATCCTCCGTGTGGAGCAGCAGTCGGGCGAGCTTGTCGGCGTGATCGTGCAGTTCGGTGGGCAGACCCCGCTGAAGCTCGCGCAGGCGCTGGAGGATGCCGGTATTCCGATCCTGGGCACTTCGCCAGACGCAATCGATCTGGCCGAAGACCGGGAGCGCTTCGCCGCCATGGTCAGCAAGCTTGGCCTCAAGCAGCCGGCCAACGGCATCGCCCGTAGCCGTGACGAAGCGGTCGCGGTGGCCAACCGCATCGGCTACCCGGTGCTTATGCGCCCCAGCTACGTGCTCGGCGGCCGCGCGATGGAGATCGTCGACAGCGAGCAGCAGCTCGACAACTACATCACCACCGCGGTCCAGGTTTCCGGCGACAGCCCGGTGCTGATCGACCAGTACCTGCGCGACGCGATCGAGTGCGATGTCGATGCGCTTTGCGACGGTGACGTGGTCGTCGTGGCGGGCGTGATGCAGCACATCGAGGAGGCCGGCATCCACTCGGGCGACAGCGCCTGCACCCTGCCGCCTTACAGCCTCTCACCCGAGATCGTCACGGAGATGGAGCGGCAGACCGAATTGCTCGCCATGCGGCTGGGCGTGCGCGGTCTGATGAACATCCAGTTCGCGGTGAAGGATGGCGAGGTCTACCTCATCGAGGTCAACCCGCGCGCCAGCCGCACCGTGCCGTTCGTCGCCAAGGCGATCGGCCAGCCGGTGGCCAAGATCGCGGCGCGCGTGATGGCGGGCGAGAAGCTCAGCACCTTCCCGCCGTTCAAGCGCGACCTGCCGTACATGGCGGTCAAGGAAGCGGTGTTTCCGTTCAACCGCTTCCCCGGTGTCGATCCGGTGCTCAGCCCCGAGATGAAGTCCACGGGCGAAGTGATGGGGATCGATGCCGATTTTGCCACCGCCTTCCTCAAGGCGCAGCTGGGCGCCGGCATGAAGCTGCCGGAGAGCGGGACGGTGTTCGTCTCGGTCAAGACCAGCGACAAGCCGGTGATCCTGCCTGCGGTGCAAGAGCTGGTGGCGATGGGCTTCCGGATCGTGGCGACCTCCGGCACCCAGCGCTATCTGGCCGATGCGGGCGTTCCGGTGGAGGCGATCAACAAGGTCGCGGAAGGGCGCCCGCATATCGTCGACAAGATCGTCGATGGCGAGATCGCACTGATCTTCAACACCACCGAAGGCTGGCAGAGCCTCCAGGACTCGCAGGAGATCCGAAAGTCGGCGCTCGTGGGCAAGGTGCCGTACTTCACGACGGCCGCGGCGAGCCGTGCTGCCGCGCAAGCGATTGCGGCCATGCGCGGCAGCCAGCTTGAAGTACGATCGCTACAAGATTATTATAGCTGAAACCAATCTCGCCTCCCCACATTATTAGCGATCAGCCTGCTCCTCATGCGAGCGGGGCAGGGGACTAGTCGCGGCGGGGGTGAAACGCCAACGCCGGCGGCAACGAAAAGGATGAAAGCGAAGCAATGGCCAGTGTCGAGAAGTTGCCGATGCTCGCGGAAGGCTACGAGAGGCTGACCGCCGATCTCAAGGCTCTGCGCGAGGAACGCCCGCGCATTGTCGATGCGATCGAAGAAGCACGCGCACATGGCGACTTGTCGGAGAACGCCGAGTACCACGCTGCGAAGGAGCGCCAGGGCCAGGTCGAAGCGACGATCGCCGACCTGGAGGACAAGATCAGCCGTGCGCAGATCATCGATCCGGCTTCGCTGTCAGGCGACAAGATCATCTTCGGCGCCACCGTCACGCTGCTCGACGATGATGACAAGCCGGTGAAGTACCAGATCGTCGGCCCGTATGAGGCCGATGCGAAGGTCGGGCGGATCAGCTACAACTCGCCGCTGGGCAAGGCGCTGATCGGCCGCAAGGTCGAGGAGGAAATTGAAGTGACTGTCCCCGCCGGCGACAAGTTCTTCGTGGTCGAGAAGATCGAATTCATCTGACGAGGTCGGCGTCGCAGCGGACGGCAATGGGTTGGCTGCGGCGAAGGTTCACGGACCGTCTCATCGTCATCGTGTATGGCAGAGCAATCCAGGGTAGCGTTCGCGCTCCTGGATTGTTGTTGCTTTGGTCGACCATGCACGCTGCAGCCGTCGGACGGATGTCGAGCTGACAAGGGCCTGCTCTCAGCGGCAGGTTCAGGCGCAACCCTCGACCAAGCCGAGTTCTGGCATGGTCCCCACGTGGATCAGCGCCACCTTGCCATCCTGGCCGATCTCGAACCGCAGAGCGGAGTCACTGCGCGCGGCATTTGGCGCGGTGAGGTACTTGGCAGGTGGTGCCTCGTACTTGTGCGGTTCCTCGCGAAAGCCCGCGAACCATTTGCGAACGTCTGTCTCACTCGCACCTACGCCGATGCCTTCCACCAGCTTGACGGTGGACCGCTTGCCGACCGTGATGCGCCGTACGATCCCGTTCGCCGTGATGGCGTAGACGCCAGGATGATCGGGTGAGCTCACCACGCGACAAGCGTCGCCAGTCTGCGCACCGCGTTCGGCCCATGTGCTCCCCTCGGGCACGGCCTTGCCGATCCGGAGATCGTCGAGGCCTTCAAGCCTCAAGACATCCGCGCTGTCGCGAGCTGGCCCCGGCGCTGCGCTTGCCTCGGGGACCGATGGCTCCGCTGCCGGGGCTGACGGGGACACCGCACTCTCCGTCGCCTCGGCAGCATCGGGCGGAGCGTCCTGAGAAGAACAGGCGGCAAGTGCCAACGCCAGCACGAGGCTGGTAGCTTCCAGGGAGCCAGGTTTGATCATGAGCAGTACAACGGTTCGAAGCGGCGAAGGCTCCGGATCCCTGTGCCGGACGGTTCAAGCGGCCAGTTCGGGCTCGGGCATCAGGTCCTTGCTCATGGCATAGTTATGGATCGGCACGCCATCGAGCAGGAAGTCCTGGCGCTCTTCGACGCGATAACCGGCGGCCAGGAACACCGGACGCGCGAGCTCGCTGGCATCCGTCGTGATCGTGGCCAATCCCTTGGCCCGCCCGAAGGCGCTCGCTTCCTCGACCAGACGCAAAGCATGTCCCTGGCGTACGTGATCGGGGTGGCAATAGAGCATATCCAGGTGTCCGTCAGCCTCGAGCAGAGTAAACGCCGCCGCTTCGCCCTCTTCGGTGAAGGCGATGGTAATGCGGTCACCGAAATCGTGCCACTCGAGCCACTCCTCGGCATCGCGCGTCTTGGAAGCCCAGGCTGCGATTTGTGCGGGGTTATACGCGAGCGGTCCCACCCTCGTGATCGAGGCGAGGTGGATGTCCCGGAGCGCATGTTCGTCGCCCGGCCGAAATGTCCTGATCACTTCGTGGTGGTGTCGGACGGAAGCTCGGGCTCAAGCAGGCGGTGCAGATGCACGATCACGTACTTCATCTCGGCATCGTCTACCGTGCGCTGTGCACTGGCGCGCCACGCGTCTTCGGCGGAATCGTAGTCGGGGAACACGCCGACGATATCGAGCGACTTGAGGTCCGTGTACTCAAGTCCACGGGGGTCCTTGACGCGACCGCCCATCACGAGGTGGAGTTTCTGCATGGAAGGAGCCGAAATCCTTTAGAGTTGAAGTTCGACCCCTACCCGCTCGCCATGGTGCGGCGCAACCCTCAGCCGCGCAAGCGTGCCCGGACACCGTGCGCCTTGTCGAGGATACGATCAGCGAGGCTGGAGGATCGCTTCGGCACGCCGAACAGCTTGCTCGATTGTACCAGCGCCTTGTCGCCAAGCTGGCTGAGGCGGTCCGATCCGCGGCCACCCAGATCCTCGGCTCGTACCGCCGCCAGGTGGCCAAGGCGTTCGGCACGCTCGGCCGCGGCGTGACCCAAGCTCGTCGCGGTACCAAGCGCGGCGACACCGAGCTTTTCGGCGCGCGCAACGGCATGCTCGCCCAGCTTTTCGGCGCGCGAGGCGAGCAGGGCCGCCTTCTTGCGCGCTACCACGCCACCGTCCTCGGCCTTGTCGACCGCATCCTGCCCGAACGAAAGCGCCGCGGCGGCGCCAGCTTCGGCGTAGCGGTACGCGCGCTTGGCGAAGCGGCGACTGAAGCTACGCGGGATGAGCGCGCTGATCGCAAGTCCTACGGCAACACCCCCGACCACGGTCAGCACCGGATGCTCCTTCACGAAGCCGATCGCCTTCTCGGATGCGGTGGTCGCTTCCAGGCGCGTGGGCAGCGCAACTACGTTGGTGCTGATGGTCTCGGTGTTGGTGGCAGGCACGGATTTGTTCTCGGACGCCATGGAGAGACCTCGTGTGTTAACGGCGTGGCCCGAGCAGGGCGTCGAGCCAGGCGATGATGGGATTTCGCAGGATCCAAAGCATGAGCGCGGCGATGGTTCCGCCAATGATGCCAGGGTGCTCCTGCGCCACGGCGGCACCTTCGTCGTAGACCATCTTGGCATGCTCTACGAACTCGTCGGCCACTCGACCGGCAACGCCCCGCGCCTCGAGATCGAGCTTCACTTGCGCCAGGCGCTTATCGAGAGTCAGCTTGGTCGTGTCACGCAGCGCCTTGTCGGCGAGAACTTTGGCTTCGAGCCCTGCGGTCATGACGATCTCTCCCCACCCCAGACGGTCGTCAGCAGGCTTACCTGCCGCTTGGCGCGCATCAGGAGGAAGATCGCCAGTCCCAGGAGCACGAGAGTGACCAGTGCAGTCGAACCCCAGGGCGTAATCCAGGGTGCGAGCGCGATGACAAGCCCAACGACGAGCGCCATCACGGCAAAGAACACCAGCACCAGCGCAGCCACGGCGTAGACGGCGATGTTCTTGCTGGCGCTCGCCGCAAAAGCCGCACGCGATTTCTGAAATTGCAGCTCGGCTTCGGCATAGGCGCGGGCGTCCTGCGCCAACTGGTGGAGGTCCTCGTTGAGCGAGCGCTCACGCGCTTCGCTCAACAAAGGGTCGATGGCCGTTTCAGGCGCCTGCGTGGTGTCCAGCATGTGCGGTCCGGTACGTCAGACCGTGCCTTACTTAAACGCGCGACCGATAAGGTAACCGGCGGCGGCGGCGATGCCGAGCGCGAGCGCTGGGCTCTGGCGTACGAACTCGACCGCATCCTCGCCGAGTTCGTCGAGCGACTTCTCGTCCAGGCGGGTGGCGACGTCCTGTACCGACCGGGCGGCACCGCGAGCATAGTCGCCGTACTTGGCGCCGACCTTCTCATCGAGCACGCCCGCGTTGTCGGTGATCAGCTGGCTGAGGCTGGCGAGCGCGCCGCTGGCCTGGGCCTTGCCCTGGTCGGCAAAGCTGAATGCCTTCTCCTTGTACTCGTCAGTGCGCACCTTGGCGTCGCCGGCGAGATCGTCCTTCTTCTCGTAAAGCTTCTCGCGATACTCGCCGGCACGGTTCTGGGCTTCGGTGCCCAGGGCCTTGGCGCCGGCCAGTGCCTCTTCCACGGCCTTGGAAAAGTGGTTCTTCGCAGCTTCGGTGCCGTTGCCGCCCGCGGCGCCCGAACCGGGGATCGTTGTAGTCTCGACCATGGTGTGTCCTCCTGAGATTCGGTCCCGCACGTAGGTAGTGCCGCATGTTCTTACGTGCATTGCGTAACACAACGAACGGTTGATTGCTGCAACGCAACTTGTCAGCGAAAGTTCCCCTGCTAAGGACGCCGCATTCCCGCGCAAATCCGCGCCAGCGAAGGAGTGTGAGCCCCATGACCGCCATCATCGACATCCATGGCCGTGAGATCCTCGACAGCCGCGGGAACCCCACCGTCGAAGTCGACGTGCTGCTGGAAGATGGCAGCTTCGGTCGGGCGGCGGTGCCTTCCGGTGCTTCGACCGGCGCGCACGAAGCGGTGGAACTGCGCGATGGCGACAAGGGGCGTTATCTCGGCAAGGGCGTGCTCAAGGCCGTGGATGCCGTGAACAACGAGATCGGCGAGGCGCTCGTGGGCATGGACGCCGAGGACCAGCGCGACCTAGACCTCGCCATGATCGAACTCGATGGCACCGAGAACAAGGGCCGCCTGGGCGCCAATGCGATCCTGGGCACCTCGCTGGCGGTCGCCAAGGCTGCCGCGAATGCGCGCGGCCTGCCGCTCTATGCCTATGTCGGCGGCGTCTCGGCGCATGTGCTGCCGGTGCCGATGATGAACATCATCAATGGCGGCGAGCATGCCGACAACCCGATCGATTTCCAGGAATTCATGATCATGCCGGTCGGTGCGGACTCGATCGCCGAGGCCGTGCGCTGGGGTGCCGAGATCTTCCACACCCTGAAGAAGGGCCTGCACGAGAAGGGCCTCGCCACGGCCGTGGGCGACGAGGGCGGTTTCGCGCCCAACATCGCCTCGACCCGAGCCGCGCTCGATTTCGTCAGCCAGTCGATCGAGAAGGCCGGCTTCAAGCTGGGCAGCGAGATCCAGTTGGCGCTGGACTGCGCGTCGACCGAGTTCTTCAAGAACGGCAAGTACGAGATCAGCGGCGAGGGCCTGTCGCTTTCCCCGGTCGAGTTCGCCGACTACCTGGCCGACCTGACCGCCGCATACCCGATCATCTCGATCGAGGACGGCATGAGCGAGGACGACTTCGAGGGTTGGAAGGCGCTGACCGACAAGATCGGCCACAAGGTCCAACTGGTTGGCGACGACCTGTTCGTCACCAATCCCAAGCGGCTGACCATGGGTATCGAGCAGGGCCTGGCCAACTCGCTGCTGGTGAAGGTCAATCAGATCGGCTCGCTGACCGAGACGCTGGAGGCGGTTTCGATCGCGCAGCGCGCCGGCTATACCGCGGTCATGTCGCACCGCTCGGGCGAAACCGAAGACGCGACCATCGCCGATCTGGCAGTCGCGACCAACTGCGGCCAGATCAAGACCGGCTCGCTCGCGCGCTCGGACCGGTTGGCCAAGTACAACCAGCTGATCCGCATCGAGGAAGAGCTCGGCAAGGCGGCGCACTACGCCGGTGCAAAGGCGTTCGGGAAGCTGAGCGTTTAAGCCAGACGTCTAAGTCATACGTCGTCCCGGGCTTGAGCCGGGACGACGATGGCCGGCTGGGCGTTTCTACCCTGTCGCGCCGATGCCCGCCGCCACCGCCACCAGTCGTTGCGCTTGCTCCAGATGCAGCAGCTCCGTCATCTTGCCCTCGACCTTGATCACACCCTTGCCGGCGTTCTCCGGCAGCTCAAAAGCCGCGATCACCGCGTGAGCCCAGGCCAGCTCCGCCTCGCTGGGCGAGAACACCGTGTTGCACGGCTCGATCTGCGCGGGGTGGATCAGGGTCTTGCCTTCGAACCCGAACATCAAGCCCTGGCGGGCCTCGGCCTCGAACACGTCGAGGTCGCGGAACTCGTTGCATACCCCGTCGAGGATGGCGATGCCCTGGCTGCGCGCCGCGGCGACGGCCATCGACAGGAAGGGCAGGAAGGGCGTGCGGCACGGTGTCAGCTGAGCGCGCATCTCCTTGGCGAGATCGTTGGTGCCCATGATCCACAGCGAGAGCCGCGTGGAGCCGGCCATCGCGGCGATCGCGGGCAGGTTGGCGACCGACGCGCACGTCTCGATCATCGCCCAAAGCTGCATCGCCGGCGGCGCGCTGCCGAGCGCGTCCTGGTAGGCGACGATGTCGTCCGGGCCGTCGACCTTGGGCACCAGCACGGCGTCGGCATGCGACCCGGCGATGGCGGCAAGGTCGGCGGCACCCCAAGGCGTATCCAAGCCATTGGCGCGGATGGCGACCTCGCGATCGCCGAAGCCGCCTTCGTGGACTGCGGCTATCGCGGCATCGCGCGCCTCGTCCTTCATGTCGGGCGCGACGGCGTCCTCAAGGTCGAGGATCACCATGTCGCACGGAAGGGTCCGTGCCTTGGCGATGGCCTTGGCGTTGGATGCAGGCAAATAGAGGGCGGAGCGGCGTGGGCGCAGGTTCTTGTCCATGGCTCGTGTGCTAGCCGCTTCTGCCGCTGACTCAAGAGTTGAGGATGCCTGTCACCGCGCCTGCAGCCCTATACAACCCGGCCGACCGAACAAGGGCGGACTGGTCAGGACCTGCAAGCCAGGATCTGGCTAATACCCCAAGCCGGTGAGCAGCGCCTCGCTTTCCTGCCACAGCCGCGCCGCCGCCGCGTCGTCGCTTGCTTGCGGCGCGACCGGCGCCTCGGCTTGGTTGTGGAAGTAGCGCCCGCCATCGCGACCGCCCTCCTGCGATGTTGCAAGCCAGAAGATCGTGCGGGCGGCGGCTTCCGGACCTTCAGCGTCGTGGGTGGCGAAGTGGTCCTGCATGGCCTTGCCGCCGTGGCTGGCGAAATTGGTGTCGACCATCCCGGGATGCATGGACTGCGCGATGATGCCCTTGTCGGCCGCCCGTCGATTCAGTTCGCGCGTATAGAGGATGTTGGCGAGCTTGGCCTGGCAGTATGCGGCGCCGGCGGAGCCGTCGCGGAACTGGAGGTCGTCCCAGTTCATGGCGGGCGTGTGCTGGTGGGCGCTGGACGCCACCGCGATGATCCGCACGGCGCCGGCCTCTCGGTCTGCCGCCGCGCGTTCCAGGAGCGGCAGCAGTTCGCGGGTCAGCAGAAACGGCGCGAGGTGGTTGGCGGCGAATGTCGCCTCCAGCCCGTCGTTGGTGATGTAGATCGCATCGCGGGTGCCGCCGGCATTGTTGACGAGCACGTCGATCCGGTCGGTAAGGCCGGCGATCTCGCCGGCGATGCGCTTCACGTCCGCCATGTCGCAGAAGTCGCCACGCAGAAAGTCGACCCTGCCGTCCGGACCGGCCGCTTCGCGGATCGCCGCCTCGCCTTGTGCGCTGTGGGCGGGGTCGCGGCCAGTGCCGATGACGTGCCAGCCGGCACGGGCGAACTCGAGCGCGCTGGCAAGGCCGATCCCCGAGCTGGCCCCGGTGATGACGACGGTACGCTTCGCGGGCTGGTTCATGCTATTCTCTCCCATGTTCTGGATGCCTGGCTTTCGATCCGATTCGACGGGGCTCGGCCTCGGCCTACGTCACCCTCGCCACAAGTGATCGAAGGCGTGCGCGGCAACGGCGCAGTAGGTCGTGGATCTTCACAGCCATGTAGCCACCCAAGCCGATGCCGCTCGCGCCGCCAACCCATTCTTGAGCACAGAAGTGCATCATGGCGATATGACCTGCCATTTCATCGCCCAGCCGTATTCTGCAGATGCGCTGGGTCCCGCACTCAATCGGACACTTGCCAGCATCGCGCCATGCGTTAGTCAGCGCACAAACCGCATAGAGGATCGTACACCATGGCCGTAGAAATCCTGCTCCCCAAGATTGGCTTCTCGATGCAGGAGGGCCAGATTGCCGAGTGGCTCGCCAAGGACGGCGACCAGGTGACCGAGGGACAGCCGCTGTTCTCGCTTGAGGCTGACAAGTCGACCAACGAAGTCGAGGCGCCCGCCACCGGCACGCTGAAGATCACGGCATCTACCGGTGAGACTTACGAAGTCGGCACGGTCCTGGGTTACATCGAGTAAGCGAACGACTGGACTTGGCTTCCTGCCGGGTCCAGACTGCCACCATGTACAAACCGCTCTTCGCACTCGCCACCTTGGCCGCAATCGCCATGCCGGGCGCCGCCATCGCCACTCTGCCCGTGGGCGCCGCCGCTCCCGCGTTCAGCACGCAGGGTGCGCTGGGCGGCAAGGACGTGCCGCTCGACTTGCGAAGGGCGCTGCGCAAGGGCGCGGTGGTGCTCTACTTCTATCCCAAGGCGTTCACGCAAGGGTGTACGTTGGAGGCGCACGCCTTTGCCGAGGCCACGCCAGAGTTCGCGAAGTACGGCGCCACGGTGATCGGCCTTTCGGCGGACGACCTGCCGACCTTGCGAAAGTTTTCGACCGAGGCCTGCCGTGACAAGTTCACCGTCGGTGTCGCCAGCCCGGCGATCATCAAGTCCTACGATGTCGCGCTCAAGCGGGCTGGTGTCTCGGCGACCATGACGGACCGCACCAGCTACGTCATCGCGCCGAGCGGCAAGATCGTCTTCGTGCACTCCGACATGAACTACCGCGATCACGTGGCGCAGACCCTGGCTGCGGTGAAGGCACTGAAGAAGCGCTGAGAGATCACGTCGTCCCTGGCTTCACCCGGGACCGGTTTCGCCAGTGACGAACCTCGCGTCGAAGCACCCCGACGAGAGCAGAGGCTGTGGCGGAACAGGTCGCGGGTCGAGCTCGCGACGACGCCTGCCGTCACCCCCGCACACTTTACAATCGCGTCCGCTTCGCTAAGCGGGGCGACCCCTGTTCGTTCCGGAGTTTTGTCATCATGCGTGCCGAAGGGCAGGCCCACATCGAGCGCATCCAGAAGGCTATGGCGCTCGTCCGCAAGTTCCTCGATTGGGATCGCGCGACGCGTCGCCTGGACGAGTTGAACGCGCGCGTCGAGGATCCGACGCTGTGGGACAAGCCCAAGGAAGCCGAAGCGGTGATGAAGGAGCGTCGCCGGCTCGAAGCCTCGATCGGCGCCGTCAGTCAGATCGAAAGCGAGATGAACGACGCGATCGAGTTCATCGAACTGGGCGAGATGGAGGACGACCAGGCCACCGTCGACGAGGGCCATGCAACGTTGAAGGCGCTTGCCGAGCGCGCCGACCGCGACAAGGTCCAGGCACTGCTCGCGGGCGAGGCGGACGCCAACGACACCTACCTCGAAGTCCACGCCGGCGCCGGCGGGACCGAGAGCCAGGACTGGGCCGAGATGCTCCAGCGCATGTACACCCGCTGGGCGGAGCGCCACGGCTACAAGGTCGAGCTGGTCGACTACCACGCTGGCGAGGCGGCGGGCATCAAGAGCGCCACCCTGCTGATCAAGGGCGAGAACGCCTATGGCTATGCCAAGACCGAGAGCGGCGTGCACCGCCTGGTCCGTATCAGCCCCTATGACAGCTCGGCGCGGCGCCACACCAGCTTTTCCAGCGTCTGGGTCTACCCGGTGATCGACGACACCTTCGAGATCGACATCAACCCGTCCGACCTGAAGATCGACACGTACCGCGCATCCGGCGCCGGCGGCCAGCACGTTAACACGACCGACTCGGCGGTGCGCATCACGCACCAGCCCTCGGGCATTGTCGTTGCCAGCCAGATCGACCGGTCGCAGCACAAGAACCGCGAGATCGCCATGGGCATGCTCAAGGCGCGCATGTTCGAGGCCGAGATGCAGAAGCGCGAGGAAGCCGCGAGCGCCGAGCACGCGAGCAAGAGCGATATCGGCTGGGGACATCAGATCCGTTCCTACGTGTTGCAACCCTACCAGCAGGTCAAGGATCTGCGCACCGGCCTGGTCTCCACCGCGCCCGGTGACGTGCTCGATGGCGAGTTGGACGCCTTCATGGCCGCTGCGCTGTCGCAGCGGGTCACGGGCGAGAAGGTCGAAGTCGAAGACGTGGACTAAGGGCGCAAGCCAAACCGCTGGTGGCTGGCCTTTTCCCTGGCCCGACATCCGCGAACCCAGCGGAGGCTCAAGCGGTGTACGACGTTGTCAATGCACCTTTTGCCAAGCCGCAGGCGAGCCGCTAAAGGGCGGCCCATGGTCGCCGGTTTCCGCTTCATATCTTGTGCCGTCCTGGCACTCGCCGCACTGACTTCGGGTTGCGAGAACAAGGTCGAGGATGGGCGCGCCGCCAGCTCGCGCGCATTCCCGCGCGCCGATCGACCGGTGTCGAACCTGGGCGCGAACGGATTCTCCTCGGAAACGGAACGCGACAGCGTCAACGAAGCCCGTACCGTGATGGACCTGGCGGGGATCGCCAAGGGCATGTCGGTGGCCGATCTGGGAGCGGGTGAGGGGTACTACACGGTGCGCCTTGCCCAGCGTGTCGGGTCCGAGGGCCGGGTGCTCGCGCAGGATATCGACAGCGAGGCGCTGCGGAACCTGGGCTTGCGGATCGAGCGCGAGCGGCTGGACAATGTCTCGATCAAGCAGGGCGCCGAGGACGATCCCCGGCTGCCGGCGAACAGCTTCGATCGCGTCATGCTGGTCCACATGTACCATGAAGTGGGCGAGCCATATGCGTTCCTGTGGCACCTGCGCCCGGCGCTCCGTCCGGGCGGAAGTGTCGTGGTGGTCGACGTCGATCGTCCGACCGAAAGCCACGGTATCCCGCCTGCCTTGCTTTTCTGCGAATTCGAAGCAGTGGGCTTTCGCTTGGCGGAATTTGTGCGTAAGCCCAAAATGCAAGGTTATTACGCGCGCTTCGAGGCAAAGGGCGCAGCGCCCGCGCCCGAGGCGATACGACCGTGCCGTTTGGCTGGCAGCGCTCCGGCCGCTGCCCGTTGAGCAGGTGCGCTCCAGAAGGAAGACGATAGAGTCATGGGTTTCAAGGGTCTAAAGCCGATCATGTACGGCGGCCGCGAAGTCTGGCCGCTGGTCGAAGGCGGCAAGGGCGTATCGGCGACCAACCACCTGAGCTCGGGGGCCTGGGCCGCCGCAGGCGGGATCGGCACGGTCAGCGCGGTCAATGCCGACAGCTATGATGCGGAGGGCAAGATCGTCCCTCAGATCTATGATGCGCTGACCCGCAAGGAGCGGCACGAGCAGCTGATCCGCTATGCCATCGACGGCGCGGTGGAGCAGGTGCGTCGCGCCTACGACATCGCCGGTGGCAAGGGCGCGATCAACATCAACGTGTTGTGGGAAATGGGTGGCGCCCAACAAGTGCTCGAAGGCGTGCTGGAGAAGACGCGCGGCATGGTGGCCGGCGTGACCTGCGGCGCTGGCATGCCCTACAAGCTGTCCGAGATCGCCCAGCGCTTCAACGTCAACTACCTGCCGATCGTCAGCTCTGCGCGCGCCTTTCGCGCGCTGTGGAAGCGGGCTTACTCCAAGGTGTCGGACCTGATGGCCGCGGTGGTCTACGAGGACCCGTGGCTCGCCGGCGGCCACAACGGCCTGTCCAATGCGGAGGATCCGACCAAGCCTGAGGATCCGTACCCCCGCGTCAAGGCGCTGCGCGACACGATGCGTGGCGAAGGCATCTCGGACGACGTACCCATCATCATGGCCGGCGGCGTCTGGTACTTGCGCGACTGGGAGAACTGGATCGACAACCCCGAGCTGGGCTCGATCGCGTTCCAGTACGGCACCCGCCCGCTGCTGACGCACGAAAGCCCGATCCCGCAGCAGTGGAAGGACGCCCTGCGCGAGCTCGAGCCGGGCGATGTGCTGTTGCACCGCTTTTCGCCGACGGGCTTCTACTCCTCGGCCGTCCGCAACCCGTTCCTGCGCAACCTGGAGGCGCGGTCGGAGCGGCAGATCCCTTATTCGAAGGTGGAGGCGGGCGAGCACACCGTGCGGCTCGACGTGGGTGTCAAGGGCAAGAACTTCTGGGTTGCGCCCAAGGACCTGGAGCGCGCGCGCGCCTGGGTGCTGGAAGGCTACACCGATGGCCTGCGCACGCCGGACGACACCATCGTCTTTGTCGATCCGATCGAGCGCGACGTGATCCGCAAGGACCAGGCCGACTGCATGGGCTGTCTGTCGCATTGCGGATTCTCTTCGTGGAAGGACCACGACGACTACACCACCGGTCGACTCGCCGATCCGCGCAGCTTCTGCATCCAGAAGACTCTGCAGGACATCGCCCATGATGGTCCGATCGACGAGAACCTGATGTTCGCCGGACACGCGGCCTACAAGTTCAAGCAGGATCCGTTCTACTCCAACGGCTTCACGCCCACGGTGAAGGAACTGGTCGATCGCATCCTGACCGGCGACTGAGCCTCAGGCGGCATTGCATCCCCCCGTTCGTGTCTCGCCTGTGCTAGACGCGAACGGGAAGCCGGATAAGCTCAACGCTCGCCGTGCATCGCCGTGTCCAGCCCGGCCTCCTCGGACGCCTCGCTGACGCGCATGGGAAAGGCGAGCGAGGCCATCAAGGCGATGACGGTGCTGCCGATCGCCGACCATGCGGCTACCACGACCACTCCGATCGTCTGCCCCGCGATCTGGGCGATCGGGTTCATCGTGTCATCGTACCCAGTGCCTCCCAGTGCCGGTGCCATGAAGACGCCCACGAGCAGCGAGCCCGCAGCGCCTGGGACGGCGAACAAAGCGAAGACATCGAGCCGGTCGTCGATCCTCAGGCGTCGGACCAGCCAGGCAGCGCCGGCCGACAGCGCCGACCCGGCGGCGCCTATCAGGGCGGCAGCTGCGGGCGAAACATAGAGAGCGGCCGAGGCGATCGCCGCCAAGCCCGAGACGAGGCCGAGCGCAAACGATTCTGCCCGCGGTGGTTCTCCCCGCAAGCGATCGATCAACAGCCGGGCCAGGCCTCCCGCGCAAGCCGCAGCATGCGCGGAGATCAGCGCCGATGCAGCATCGTCGTTGGCCGCAAAGGCCGACCCGCCGCACAGGCCGAACCAGCCGATCCATAGTAAGAGGGCGCCTGCCAGGGTGATCGGCGACAGGCCTATCGGCCGCTCGCCGTCGAAGTCGCTTCCCCGTCCCATCAGCACGGCAGTCACCAGCGCGCTGGTTCCGGCCGAAACCTCCAGCGCGGTGCCGCCTGCGAAATCGATGGTGCCGCTCGCCGAAGCCAGCCAGCCGCCGCCCCAAAGCCAGTGCATCACCGGCGCCAGCACCACGACGCTCCAGATCGTGACGAACAGGACGACCCACCCGAACCGGGCACGACCGGACCAGGCGCCGATCATGATCACGGCAGCGAGCATCGCACAGCCGATCTGGAACAGCGCAAAGGCGCTCTCGGGCACCGACAAACCATCGCGTACGTTGCCGAGCTCCATCAGCGCCAAGGCATTGCCGCCGCCGAGCCATCCGGATGCCACTCCGCCGAACGCGAGAGTGTAGCCCACCAGGATCCACGCCAGCGACACTGCGGCCGCGACGGCCGCGGGTTGCACCAGCGTCGCGACGAATGCGTTCGTGCGCGTTCGTCCGGCCTGGAACAGCGCCATGCCCGGAAGCGCAGCAATGAGGAGCAGAGCCGTCGCGGCGAGCAGCCAGGCGGTGTCGCCGCTATCGCTCGCCTCGACCGACCCATCCTGCGCAACCGCAATCGCGGGCAGGGTGGCTGCGGCGAGAGCGGCGACGAACAGCGCCCCATGCATCGAAGCGCGGCGAAACGGCATGGTTCGGCAATCCCCCGTACGAGGCCCGTGATCGGCATCGTTACCGCGGGGTAGCGCAGTTAGGTCGAGATTCGGTTACCGCACAAGGCTCTGGCGAAGAGACTTACGTCGGCGGGAGCACGCGGTCCGGCAGCCGATGCCCGTCGGCCCACGAGCGGATGTTGGCGATGACGCGCTCGCCGGCCGCCTCGCGTCCCTCTCTGGTCGCACTGCCCAGGTGCGGCAACACCAGCACGTTGGGAAATGCCAGCAGTCGCGGATCGAGGTGCGGCTCGCCAGCGAAGACGTCGAGGCCGGCCCCGCCGAGGCGACCTCCACGCAAGCTTTCGATCAGCGCTTCCTCGTCGACCAGCTGGCCGCGCGCGGTGTTGATCAGCAGTGCCCCGTCCTTCATCAGCGCCAGCCGGCGATGATCGAGCAGCGCCTCACCGCCGGGCAGGGCAGGGCAGTGCAGCGTGAGGATGTCGGATTGTGCCACCAGCGCGTCGAGCTCGGGCTGATAGTGGGCGGCAAGCTCGGCTTCCAGCTCCACTGGGAGGCGATTGCGATTGTGGTACGCGATCTCGAGCCCGAACGCCCGTGCCCGTCTGGCGACGCCTTGGCCGATCCGACCCATGCCGACGATCCCCAGCCGCTTGCCGACCAGATTGTGGCCCAGCAGGCTGGTCGGGCTCCAACCCTCCCAGCCGCCTTCGCCCAGCACGCGCGCGCTTTCGGCAAAGCCGCGCGCGACGAAGATGATCAGCGCCAGAGTCAGGTCGGCCGTATCGTCGGTGAAGACGCCGGGCGTGTTGCTGACGAGAATCCTGCGTGCGTGCGCGGCGGCGACATCGATGTTGTCGGTTCCGGCACCGAACTGCGCGATCAGCTTCAGGCGCTCGCCCGCGCTGGCGATCAAGGCGGCATCGAGCCTGTCGGTGACCGTGGGCACCAGCACGTCGCAGGCGTCCATCGCTGCTGCCAACTCTTCGCGGGAGAGCGGCTTGTCGTCGGGATTGAACTGGACGTCGAACAAGTCCTGCATCCGCGCTTCGATAGCGGGTAGCAGGCGGCGCGTGACGATCACCCGCGGCTTGCGGGCGACAGGGGGCGGCGTGTTCGGCTGGGTGGTGTCGGCGTTCATCTCGGCGCCAGCGGGTGGACGAGGGCCGTCCGACGGTCAAGAAGCCTTGAAGCGATGTTCACGAGAGGGCTATGCAGCGGCCCATGACTGCGCTGCGTTCCCGGCTCGCCCTTGCTCTTGCCCTTTGTATGGCGGCCATGCCCGCACATGCCGAGGACGAGGGCGTACCCTATTGGGCCTCGATCGATGCCGATGTCGCTAACATGCGAGTGGGTCCGGGAGACAGTTACCGGATATCGTGGGTCTACCGGCGACCGCACCTTCCGGTGAAGGTGCTCCGACGCGAGGGGGCGTGGCGGCTCATCGAGGATCCTGCCGGCGACAAGGGATGGATGCGCGACCTGCTGCTGTCGCGCCAGCGCGCGGCCATCGTGGTCGGCAAGGGGGCTGCCGAGATGCGGGCCGAGCCCAAGAGCGGGTCGCACCTGCAATGGCGAGTCGAACCGGGCGTGGTGGGCCTGCTGGGCGAGTGCGAGGCGGGCTGGTGTCAGTTCGACGCCGACGGGCACAAGGCGTTTGCCCCCGCCGAGCGGCTGTGGGGTACGGGCGAGCCGTAGGGCGGCATGCTTCTTGCCGGGCTTGCCCGGAGCCGGTCGCCGCATGTCGCGACCGCTTTGAGGCGCCTAATAGCTAGTGGGTGAGATGGCGAACACGGTCCCGGGGTAAGCCCGGGACGATGCTGTCTTCAAACCATCTTTTCCGTCTTCAAGCGAGCTCGACGGCCACGGCCGTGGCCTCGCCGCCGCCGATGCACAGGCAGGCGATGCCGCGCTTCAGGCCTTTTTCCTTCAGCGCGCCGAGCAGAGTCACGATGATGCGGGTGCCCGAGGCACCGATCGGATGACCCAGTGCGGTCGCGCCGCCATGCACGTTGATCTTGTCGTGCGGGATGCCGAGGTCATGCATCGCGAACATGGCGACGCATGCAAAGGCCTCGTTGATCTCGAACAGGTCGACGTCCTCGATGTTCCAGTCGACCTTCTTGAGCAGCTTGGTGATCGCACCGGCGGGCGCGGTGGTGAACTTGGCGGGCTCTTGCGCATGGGCGGCGACGCCGACCACGGTTGCGATCGGGCTCAGGCCCTTTTCCTGCGCCTGGCTCGCGCGGGTCAGCACCACAGCGGCGGCGCCGTCCGAGATCGAGCTGGAGCTGGCGGCGGTGATGGTGCCTTCCTTGGCGAAGGCCGCCTTGAGCTGCGGGATCTTGTCGGGCTGGCCCTTGCCCGGCGCCTCGTCGGTGTCGACGATCACTTCGCCCTTGCGGGTCTTGACCGTGACGGGGACCACTTCGCCCGCGAAGGCGCCGCTGGAGATCGCGGCCTGGGCGCGGCGCAGCGACTCGATGGCGTAGGCGTCCTGGTCCTGGCGGGTCAGCTGGTACTCGTCGGCGGTGCACTGGGCGAAGCTGCCCATCGATCGGCCTTCCTCGTAGGCGTCTTCCAGGCCGTCGAGGAACATGTGGTCGTACATGGTGTCGTGGCCCGCACGGGCGCCCCCGCGGTGCTTCTTGGACAAGTACGGCGCGTTGGTCATGCTCTCCATGCCCCCGGCGATGACCATGTCGATCGAGCCCGACGCCAGGGCCTCGGCGCCCATGATGACCGTCTGCATGCCCGAGCCGCAGACCTTGTTGACCGTGGTGGCCTGCACCGACTTGGGCAGGCCCGCCTTGATCGCAGCCTGACGGGCAGGAGCCTGGCCCAGACCGGCGGGCAGCACGCAGCCCATGTAGATGCGCTCGATGTCGTCGCCCGAGACGCCCGCGCGCTCAACCGCCGCCTTAACTGCGGTAGCGCCCAGGTCGGTCGCGCTCACGTCGGCGAGGGCACCCTGTAGCCCGCCCATCGGCGTGCGTGCGTAGGACAGGATGACGATGGGATCGGCGGCGGAAATCTGTGCCATGGTTGTAGCCCTCTCGGTAATTGCGTTGGACAGCGCTTGGGATCGCGCATAATGCTGCAATGCGGCATTGGCAATGCGCCGATACCGTCGGTATGGATGCGCGCAACGTCATTCATGTAAGCCTTCGCCGGCCTGGATAGACATAGATTGGTTTCGACCGCCCGCGGCCGTCATTATGATGGCCAGGGGGGGCGCCCGGGGTTGCACCGCGCACCGGGCGGGACTAGGGCGCGGTGCAACCGGTTATCGCAACGAGTCAGAGCTTTGGTCGACCTCTCGCAATACCTGCCGATCCTGATTTTCCTGGTGATCGCGCTGGCGCTCTCCACGGCATTCGTGTTCCTGCCCATGGGCGTGGCGCGGCTGACGGGAACGCACAATCCGAACGCTGACAAGCTCAGCGAATACGAATGCGGCTTCCCCGCGTTCGAGGACCCGCGCAGCCAGTTCGACGTGCGCTTCTACCTGATCGCGATCCTGTTCATCGTGTTCGACCTGGAAGCCGCGTTCCTGTTCCCATGGGCGGTTTCGCTCGACGTGACAGGGTGGCCCGGCTGGATCACCATGATGGTGTTCCTGGGTGAACTGGCGATCGGCCTCGCCTACGCGTGGAAGAAGGGAGCTCTGGACTGGGAATGACCGATCTCGTCACCCAATTTCGCAAGGACGGTCACGTTCCCGAGAGCGCGGCTACGCTGCCCGATCAGTCGTTCTTCGACGGGCTGAACCAAGAAGTGTCCGACAAGGGTTTCCTGGTGACCAGCACCGAGGAGCTGTTCCAGTGGGCGCGCACCGGCTCGCTGTGGTGGATGACCTTCGGCCTCGCCTGCTGTGCGGTCGAGATGATCCACGTCAACATGCCGCGCTACGACATGGAGCGCTTCGGCGTTGCCCCGCGCGCCTCCCCGCGCCAGTCGGACGTGATGATCGTGGCCGGCACGCTGTGCAACAAGATGGCTCCGGCGCTGCGCCGCGTGTACGACCAGATGTCGGATCCCAAGTACGTGATCTCGATGGGATCGTGCGCCAACGGCGGCGGTTACTATCATTATAGCTACAGCGTCGTGCGCGGTTGCGATCGCATCGTGCCGGTCGATATCTACGTGCCGGGTTGCCCGCCGACTGCCGAAGCGCTGCTCTATGGCGTGATGCAGTTGCAGCGCAAGATCCGCCGCGTCGGCACTCTGGAGCGCTGAGCCATGGCGACCGTTCTGCACTCCGCCCCCAGGATCGCGTCCAGCGAGGGTGTGCTCGACACACTCTCGGCCGCGCTCGGCTCCATGCTGGTCGATGCGAAGGAAGAGTTCGAGGAACTCGTGCTTACTGTCCGGCGCGACAGTATCGAGGATGCGCTGCGCCTGCTGCGCGACGAGCACCAGTACCAGCAGCTGATGGAGATCGCTGGCGCCGACTATCCGTCGCGTGTCGAGCGGTTCGAAGTCGTTTACATGCTGCTGTCGCTGACGAAGAACCATCGCGTGATGGTGAAGGTGACGGCAGCCGAGAACACGCCTGTGCCCACCGTCACCACGCTGTGGCCGGTCGCCGGTTGGCTCGAGCGCGAGGTGTTCGACATGTACGGCGTCGTCTTCGCCGGCAACCAGGACCTTCGCCGCATCCTGACGGACTACGGTTTCGAAGGGCATCCGTTCCGCAAGGACTTTCCGCTCACCGGCTACCACGAACTGCGCTATTCCGAGGAGGACAAGCGCGTCGTCTACGAGCCGGTCAAGCTGGCGCAGGACTTGCGCTCGTTCGACTTCCTGAGCCCGTGGGAAGGCGCGGACTACGTGCTTCCTGGTGACGAGAAGGCCTCCGCCAAACCGGCGGCGCCCTCCGTCGCAGAGCCCAAGACCACCGAGAAGCCCGGGCAGAGCGGGGCCGCCGAACCGAGCGACAGCAAGGCCGAACAGAAGGTCGCGCCGAGCGCCACCACGTCCGGCACGATTGCCGGCCAGGGTCAGAGCGTGCCGACGGTGAAGACCAGCGGCACGCCCGAGCCGGGTGCTCCCGAGCCGACCGCTTCCAAGCCCGACCGCCCGGCCGAGGGCCCTGCGTCGGACAAGCAGGGCGGCGGTCCCGCTCCCGAAGGTAGCTGATCATGAGCGGAATGACTCTGGAACGCTCGCCCACCAACACGGGCGAGTCGGTCGACAACTACACCATCAACTTCGGGCCACAGCACCCCGCGGCGCATGGCGTGCTGCGCATGGTTATGGAACTGGACGGCGAGGTGATCGAGCGGGTCGATCCGCACGTCGGCCTGCTTCATCGCGGCACCGAGAAGCTGATCGAGCACAAGACCTACCTCCAGGCGCTGCCCTACTTCGATCGCCTGGATTACTGCTCGCCGCTGTGCATGGAGCACAGCTACGTGCTCGCGATCGAGAAGCTGTTGAATCTCGAAGTGCCGCTGCGTGCGCAGTACCTGCGCGTGCTGTTCGCCGAGCTGACGCGCATCTGCAACCATATGCTCAACCTCGGGTCGCACGTCATGGACGTGGGCGCGATGACGCCGAACCTGTGGCTTTTCGAAATCCGTGAGGACTGCCTCAACTTCTTCGAGCGGGCATCGGGCGCGCGCATGCACGCGGCCTGGTTCCGCCCCGGTGGCGTCCACCAGGACGTTCCGCTCAAGCTGCTGACCGACATCGGCGACTGGCTCGACTCGCGCCTGCCGACACTCTTCGAAGACGCGATGAGCCTGGTGGTCGACAACCGCATCTTCAAGCAGCGCAACGTCGATATCGCCAAGGTCAGCCGTGACGATTCGATCGCCTGGGGCTTCTCAGGCCCGATGATCCGCGGTGCGGGCATTCCGTGGGACTTGCGCAAGAGCCAGCCCTACGACGTCTACGACCGCATGGACTTCGACATTCCGGTGGGCACGAATTCGGACTGCTACGACCGCTTCATGGTCCGGGTCGAGGAAGTGCGCCAGTCCGCTCGCATCATGAAGCAGTGCCTGCGCGAGATGCCGGAAGGTCCGATCGCTTCGACCGATCGCAAGATCGTGCCGCCCAAGCGCGCCGAGATGAAGAGCTCGATGGAATCGCTGATCCATCACTTCAAGCTCTACACCGAGGGCTTCCACGTGCCGGCGGGCGAAGTCTACGTCGCGACGGAAAGCCCCAAGGGCGAGTTCGGCGTCTACCTGGTCTCGGACGGCTCGAACAAGCCGTACCGCTGCAAGATCCGGCCGACGGCGTTCTCGCACCTCCAGGCGATGGACATGATGTGCAAGGGGCACATGCTGCCCGATGCCACGGCCATTCTGGGCGCGATCGATGTCGTTTTCGGGGAATGCGACCGATAGGATTTTGAATGCCGGTGCAAGTGGGGTGGGACCCCTTGCCTCGGGTGTGTGCGTAGCGGGGAATCGCGGGAGTACGTGAAGATGAAGGCAGAGATGTTTGGCATGACGCGGGTTTGGGGCATGGTTACCGGGCTGGTTCTGGCGATCGCCTATTTCGCGGCGTTGTACTTCGGTTTCAGGGCATCGGAGATGCTGCCGATGCTGGTGACGGCGATCGGCGGGTTCGAGATGTTCCTGTTCAGCCAGGATGTCTGGCTCAAGCGGAAGCGCAATCATGGCTGAGCGTCCGGCGCCCTGGGTCTTCCTTGCGGTCGCTCTTGCGATCGCGCTTGTCGCCTTTGCGATCGGCCAGGCGGTTCCGGGCGCAGGCATGGTATTCGTAATCGCGGCGACGACCGGTTGGGTGGTCGCCGCGCAAAGGCTGTGGAGTAAGAACGCGCGTGGCTGACCGTCTTGCGATCGCCCAAGAGATGATCGCGCACTACAATGCGCAGGACGCCGACGCTTATGTCGAGCTGATGACCGAGGATGCCTGCGAGGCGAGCTATCGCGGGGCGGTTCTGCGGGACGGTCGCGAAGGCGTTCGTTCCGGTCTGAAGGCCATGTTCGCCGAATTTCCGCAGAACCGGGCCGAGATCCTCAAGGGCTATGAGCTGGGCGAGTACGTCGTCCTGCACGAGACCGTCTCGCGCTCGGCCGAAGCGGTGCCGTTCGAGGTTATGTCGATCTACAGTTTCGAGGGCGACAAGTGCTCTCGCGTGGAGTTTGTTCGCTAATGGCCGAGCGTAGCATCGAACCCGACACGCCCGAGCTGCGGGCCCGTTGGGGCCAGTTCGCCTGGACGCAAGGCTGGGCGGACAAGGCCAAGGCGGCGATCGCGCGCTATCCCGAAGGGCGTCAGCGCTCGGCGGTGATGGCGTTGCTCGACTATGCGCAGCGCCAGGTCGGCGAAGAGACAAACACGCAAGGATGGTTGCCGATCCCGGTCATCGAGTTTGTCGCGCGTGAGCTTAGCATGCCGGTGATCCGGGTGCTCGAAGTCGCGACCTTCTACACGATGTTCAATCTCGTTCCGGTCGGTCGCTACCATGTGCAGGTCTGCGGCACGACGCCGTGCATGCTGCGCGGCTCGGATGACATCATCGCCACCTGCGAGAAGCGGGGCATGCATCACGGTCACACCACCAAGGACGGTCTCTGGACCTTCACCGAGGTCGAGTGCATGGGCAACTGCGCCTCTGCGCCGATGGTGCAGATCAACGACGACAACTACGAAGACCTGACGCCCGAGCGGATGGATGCGATCCTCGACGCCTTGGCGCGCGGCGAGCAGCCGAAGACCGGCACGCAGGAGCCGGGCCGACACACCGTCGAGCCCGCCGGCGCGCTCTCCACGCTCACGGCCATGGTCGACGAGAACCACGATTACCGGGGTGAGTGGGCATGAGCCTCGCCGACAAGGACCGCATCTTCACCAACGTCTACGGCTATCAGCCGTGGAACCTGGCCGCCGCCCAGGCGCGGGGCGATTGGGACAACACCAAGGACCTGATTGCGCGCGGACGTGACGCGATCATCCAGGAGATGAAGGACTCCGGCCTGCGCGGCCGTGGCGGTGCGGGCTTCCCGACCGGCATGAAGTGGTCGTTCATGCCCAAGGAGCCGCCCAAGGACGCCGCCGGCAACCCCAAGCCCAGCTTTCTGGTCATCAATGCCGACGAGTCCGAGCCAGGCTCGTGCAAGGATCGTGAGATCATCCGCCACGATCCGCACAAGCTGATCGAAGGCGCGCTCGTCGCCGGCTTTGCCATGAACGCGCGCGCGGCCTACATCTACATTCGCGGCGAATACATCCGCGAGGCCGAGACGTTGTTCGCGGCAGTGCAGGAGGCCTACGACGCCGGCCTGCTCGGCAAGAACGCTGCGGGTTCGGGCTACGATTACGATGTCTTCGTCCACCGCGGCGCGGGCGCCTACATCTGCGGCGAAGAAACCGCGATGATCGAGAGCCTGGAGGGTAAAAAGGGCCAGCCGCGCCTCAAGCCGCCGTTTCCGGCCGGCGCGGGCCTCTACGGTTGCCCGACCACGGTCAACAACGTCGAGTCGATCGCCGTCGCGCCGACCATCCTGCGCCGCGGTGCATCGTGGTTCTCCAGCTTCGGCGCCGAGAACAATCGCGGCACCAAGCTCTTCCAGATCAGCGGCCACGTGAACCGGCCCTGCGTCGTCGAAGAAGCGATGAGCATTCCATTCAGCGAACTGATCGAGAAGCACTGCGGCGGCATTCGCGGCGGCAAGGACAATCTGCTGGCGGTGATCCCCGGTGGCTCGTCGGTGCCGTTGGTGCCGGCCGCGCAGATCTGGGACGCGCCGATGGACTTCGACGGCCTCAAGGCGGTCGGCTCGGGCCTCGGCACCGCGGCCGTCATCGTCATGGACAAGTCCACCGACATCGTGCGCGCCATCAGCCGCATCTCGTACTTCTACAAGCACGAGTCCTGCGGCCAGTGCACACCCTGCCGCGAAGGCACCGGCTGGATGTGGCGGGTGATGGAGCGCCTGCGCACCGGCGAGGCGCATGTCGAGGAGATCGACATGCTCCAGCAGGTCACCAAGCAGGTCGAAGGCCACACCATCTGCGCGCTCGGCGACGCGGCGGCGTGGCCGATCCAGGGGTTGATCAAGCACTTCCGTCCGGAGATCGAGCGCCGCATCGAAGAGCGACTTGGTGGTCTGCGGGAGGCTGCGGAGTGAGCGAGCAGCCTGACGATATCGTTCTGGAGATTCTGAAAAGTCTGCAGCACGAGCTTTCGCTGGTTCGGCGCGACCAGGCTTCGCAGGCGCTGCGCTTGCTGGCCATGGAAGACCACCAGCGTGGATTGCTGACGTCGCTTCATGGCGTCATGACATCGATACTCGGTGTAGAGACGGACATCTCTGCCATGAAAGATCGCATCGACCGGATCGAACGCCGTATCGGTCTGATGGACACGGAACACTGACATGCCCAAGCTGAAAGTCGACGGTGTCGAGATCGAGGTGCCCAACGGCGCCACCGTGCTTCAGGCCTGCGAGCTCGCCGGCAAGGAAATCCCGCGCTTCTGCTATCACGAGCGGCTGAGCATCGCGGGCAACTGCCGCATGTGTCTGGTCGAGGTGAAGCCCGGACCGCCCAAGCCGCAGGCCTCGTGCGCGCTGCCCGCCGCCGACAACCAGGAGATTCGCACCGACTCCGAGATGGTCAAGAAGGCGCGGGAAGGGGTGATGGAGTTCCTTCTGATCAACCACCCGCTCGATTGCCCGATCTGCGACCAGGGCGGCGAGTGCGACCTGCAGGACCAGTCCGTCGCCTATGGCCGTGGCGGCTCGCGCTACCACGAGAACAAGCGCGCGGTGACCGACAAGAACATGGGCCCGCTGATCAAGACGCAGATGACGCGGTGCATCCACTGCACCCGCTGCGTTCGCTTCTCCGAGGAAGTTGCGGGCGTCGACGAGATCGGCGCGCTCTATCGCGGCGAGAGCATGCAGATCACCACGTATCTGGAGCATGCCGCCAAGCATGAGCTCTCGGCCAACGTGATCGATTTGTGCCCCGTAGGCGCGCTGACCAGCCGGCCCTATGCCTTCGAGGCGCGGCCCTGGGAGCTGAAGAAGACGCTCGGCATCGATGTGTCGGACGCGACCGGCGCCAACATCCGCATCGACGCGCGCGGCCGCGAGGTCATGCGCGTGCTCCCGCGCATCAACGACGACGTCAACGAGGAGTGGCTGAGCGACAAGGGCCGCTATCAGGTCGACGGCCTGACCAAGCGGCGGCTCGACCGACCGTATCTGCGTAGGGACGGCAAGCTTCAGCCCGCCAGCTGGAACGAGGCGTTCGCCGCCATCGCTTCGCTGAACCCGGGTAACAGCATCGCCGCGATCGCCGGCGACATGGTCGACTGCGAGACGATGTTCGCGGCCAAGCAACTGCTCGGTGCGCTCGGCTCGACCCAGCTCGAAGGTCGTCAGACCGGCATGGATTACGCCACCGACAGCCTGGCGGCGGTAAACTTCAACTCGACCTTCAACGGTATCGAGACCGCCGATGCCATCCTGATCGTCGGATCGATGGTCCGCTGGGAAGCGCCGCTGGTGCATGTCCGCATTCGCAAGGCTGTCAAGCGGGGCGCCAAGGTGTTCCTGATCGGGCCGGAGTGGGAGACTACCTGCGGCGGCGAGTTCCTCGGCAACGATCGCGCGTTGCTGGGCAACCTGCCGGGCCACGTGTCGGATGCGTTCGCCAATGCCAAGCGCCCGGCGGTTATCCTTGGCGGGGCAGGGCTGGGCAGCGGCGGACTGGACGCCGCGCTGGCGTTCGCCGGCAGCCTCAACCTCGTGCGCGACCTTGAGGACGGCACGAAGTGGAACGGCTTCAACGTCCTGCACATGGCGGCAAGTCGTATGGGCGGGCTGATGCTTGGCTTCGCACAGAAGGGCGGCATCGCCGATCTCGTCGCGGCAAAGCCCAAGGTCGTCCTCTCGCTCGGCGCCGACGAGGTGGACTACGCCAAGTTCGCCGGGTCGATGATCGTCTACATCGGCCACCACGGAGACAAGGGCGCCCATGCGGCGGACGTCATCCTGCCCGGTGCGGCCTATACCGAGAAGGCGGGCACTTACGTCAACACCGAGGGACGCGTGCAGTTCGCCGACAAGGCGGTGTTCGCGCCCGGCGACGCACGTGAGGACTGGACGATCCTGCGCGCGCTTGCCGATGCCTTCGGCGTCTCTGTCGGCTTCGACAGCTTCGACGATCTGCGGACCGCGATGATTTCGGCTGTTCCGGCGCTTGGCATCGAGGGCCTGGCGGACTACGGAAGCGTCCTGCCGTCCGGCGGCGGCTCCGCCAGCGGCGCCATCGCCTATCCGATCCAGGATTTCTACATGACCAACCCGATCGCGCGCGCCAGCGCGGTGATGCAGCGCTGCTCGGCCGAACTGCTCCACGGTGAGGACCTGGCGGAGGCGGCCGAGTGACCGCGTTCTTCCAGAACCTGGGCATGTCCTACGAGTGGGCGTGGGCGATCGCGACCATCTGCGGCATCCTGCTGATCGCGCTGCCGCTGATGCTCGGCGTGGCGATGATCATCTATGCCGACCGCAAGATCTGGGCGGCCATGGCGCTGCGCCGTGGCCCCAACGTGGTCGGCCCGTTCGGCCTGCTGCAAAGCTTCGCGGACGGCCTCAAGGTCTTCCTGCAGGAAACCATCGTCCCTTCGGCTGCGAACAAGGGCATCTTCCTGATCGCGCCGATCGTGACCTTCACGGTCGCGCTGCTTGCGTGGGCGGTGATCCCGTTCAACTCGGGCGCGGTGCTGGCCGACATCAATGTCGGCCTGCTCTACGTGCTCGCGATCAGCTCGCTGGGTGTCTACGGCACGGTCATGGCGGGCTGGGCTTCGAACTCGAAGTACCCATTCTTCTCGGCCATGCGCGCGTCGGCGCAGATGATCAGCTACGAAGTCTCGATCGGCTTCATCCTGATCTGCGTGGTGCTGTGGGCCAACAGCTTCAACCTGAACGAGATCGTGCTCGCGCAGAAGGGCGCTGGTCTCGGCTTCGTGAACGGCTTCTGGTTCAACATCCTGCTGTTTCCGATGTGGGTGATGTTTCTGATCTCCGGCATGGCCGAAACCGGCCGCGCCCCGTTCGATCTGACCGAGGCGGAATCCGAGCTCGTCGCCGGCTTCCAGACCGAATACTCGTCGATGTCCTTCGCGCTCTACTGGCTGGGCGAATACGCCAACGTGCTGCTCATGTGCGCGCTGAACGCAACGCTGTTCTTCGGCGGCTGGCTGCCTCCGTTTGAGATCCCGTTCCTCTACTGGGTCCCCGGCTTCGTCTGGCTGCTGCTCAAGATCCTGTTCTTCTTCTTCATCTTCTCCTGGGTGAAGGCGACCGTGCCCCGGTATCGCTATGACCAGCTGATGCGGCTGGGCTGGAAGGTCTTCCTGCCCGTTTCGCTCGGGTTTGTGGTGCTCGTCTCGGGCTGGCTCATGTTTACGAGGTATGGCGCATGAGTGTCGCCCAACTGGTCAAGAGCTTCACGCTCTGGGAATTTTTGAAGGCGCATGCCCTGACGCTGAAGTACTTCTTCAAGCCCAAGGCGACGATCAACTATCCGTTCGAGAAGAACCCGCTGTCGCCCCGCTTTCGTGGCGAGCATGCGCTGCGCCGTTATCCGAACGGCGAGGAGCGCTGCATCGCGTGCAAGCTGTGCGAGGCGGTCTGCCCGGCGCAGGCGATCACGATCGAGGCCGAGCCGCGCAACGACGGTTCGCGCCGCACCACGCGCTACGACATCGACATGACCAAGTGCATCTTCTGCGGCTTCTGCCAGGAAGCGTGCCCGGTCGACGCCATCGTCGAAGGTCCGAACCTCGAGTACTCGACCGAGACGCGCGAGGAACTGCTTTACGACAAGGCGAAGCTGCTGGCGAACGGGGACAAGTGGGAGCGGGCGCTGGCCGCGAACCTTGAAGCCGATGCGCCCTACCGCTAGGGCCGCCGCGATGTCAGGGGCACTCATGATTCCCAACCTCGTCATCCCCGCGCAGGCGGGGGCGACGGCAGATATGGTCGAGCCGTCGTGATCCACGTTTTCGCCTTCTACCTTTTCGCCGTGCTGACGATCGCCTCGGGCGCCGTCACCATCCTGGCGCGCAACCCGGTGCACTCGGTGCTCTGGCTGATCCTGGCGTTCTTCAACGCCGCCGGCCTGATGGTGCTGGTCGGCGCCGAGTTCATCGCGATGCTGCTGGTCATCGTCTATGTCGGCGCTGTCGCGGTGCTGTTCCTGTTTGTCGTCATGATGCTCGACATCGACTTTGCCGAACTGCGGGCCGGTTTCGTCAAGAACTTCCCGCTCGGCATGCTGATCGCGGTCGTGTTGCTGGCCGAGATCGTGCTGGGCGTTGGCGCCTATAAGGCCGGCGCGATGCACCTTGGTACGCCTGACGGCACGGCGATCACCGCGCCGGGAGCGAGCAACATCGCCGCGATCGGCCAGCTGATGTACGGGCGCTACCTGTTCTTGTTCGAGGCATCGGGCCTGGTCCTGCTGGTCGCCATGATCGGCGCGATTGTGCTGACTCATCGCCAGCGCAGCGACAGCCGCGGACAGAACGTGGCGAAGCAGAACGCGCGCCGTCCGGACGAGGCAACCATCAACATGAAGCCTGAGGTGGGTAAGGGGATGACGCTGTGATCGGCATCGAACACTACGTCGTCGTCAGCTCGATCCTGTTCGTGCTGGGCGTCCTGGGGATCTTCCTCAACCGCAAGAACATCATCGTCATCCTGATGGCGATCGAGCTGATCCTGCTGTCGGTGAACCTTAACCTGGTCGCGTTCAGTGCCTTCCTGCACGACCTTACCGGCCAGATCTTCGCGATGTTCGTGCTGACCGTGGCGGCGGGCGAGGCGGCGGTCGGTCTAGCGATCCTGGTCATCTACTTCCGCAGCCGCGGCACCATCGCGGTCGACGACGCCAATCGGATGAAGGGCTAAGACGTTGCACTCCATCCTTATCATCGTCTTCCTGCCGCTCCTGGCAGCGATCGTCGCCGGGCTCGGCAACAAGCAGCTGGGCAACTTCGCGGCCAAGGTCATCACGACCGGCGCGCTGTTCGTCGCCTGCGCTCTGTCCTGGCCGATCTTCCTCTCGTTTCTCAGCGGCAATGCCGAGGCGAGCGTCGTCCCCGTGCTCAAGTGGGTGCAATCGGGCACGATGACCTTCGACTGGGCGCTGCGCGTCGACACGCTGACGGCGGTCATGCTGGTGGTCATCACCAGCGTCTCGGCGCTCGTGCACCTCTATTCGTGGGGTTACATGGAGGAGGAGCCGGATCAGCCGCGGTTCTTCGCGTACCTCTCGCTGTTCACCTTCGCCATGCTGATGCTGGTGACGGCCGACAACCTCGTGCAGATGTTCTTCGGCTGGGAAGGGGTGGGCCTTGCCTCGTACCTGCTGATCGGCTTCTGGTTCCGCAAGCCGTCCGCCTCTGCCGCCGCGATCAAGGCCTTCGTGGTCAACCGCGTGGGCGACTTGGGCTTCATGCTCGGCATTTTCGGCACCTACCTGGTGTTCAACACCGTCTCGATCCCTGAAATCCTGCAAGCCGCGCCCGCGATGGCTGGCTCGACCATCGGCTTTCTGGGTCACCGTTTCGATACGCTTACGGTGCTGTGCCTGCTGCTGTTCATCGGCGCGATGGGCAAGTCGGCGCAGCTGGGCCTCCACACCTGGCTGCCCGACGCGATGGAAGGCCCGACCCCGGTCTCGGCGCTGATTCACGCGGCCACCATGGTCACCGCGGGCGTATTCATGGTCTGCCGTCTGTCACCGATGTTTGAGGCCGCCCCGACCGCGCTCGGCTTCGTGACCGTGATCGGCGCTTCGACCTGCTTCTTCGCCGCAACGATCGGCTGCACCCAGTGGGACATCAAGCGGGTCATCGCCTATTCGACGTGTTCGCAGCTGGGCTACATGTTCTTCGCCGCGGGCGTCGGCGCGTTCGGCGCCTCGATGTTCCACCTGTTCACGCATGCGTTCTTCAAGGCCCTGTTGTTCCTGGGTGCCGGCTCGGTGATCCACGCGATGCACCACGAGCAGGACATGCGGTACTATGGCGGCCTGCGGAAGGAGATCCCGATCACCTTCTGGGCGATGACGGCGGGTACGCTGGCGATCACCGGCGTCGGTATCGCGGACGTGTTCGGCTTCGCCGGGTTCTACTCGAAGGATGCCATCCTTGAGGCGGCTTACGGCTCCGGCTCGCAGTCCGGCAGCTATGCCTTCTGGCTCGGCATTTTCGCCGCGCTGATGACGAGCTTCTATTCCTGGCGACTGGTCTTCCTGACTTTCTTCGGAAAGCCGCGCTGGGCTGCGTCCGAGCACATCCAGCATGCGCTTCATGACGCAAACGGCCACGGCCACGACGCGCACGAGACACATGGCCACGGCAGCGAGGCCGAGAACGCACCTGCGCAGGAGGACTCCGGTCACGAGGACCACGGGCACGCCGCTGGTCATCATGGGCCCAGCGCGCATGAGAACGAGGGCACCGGCGGCTATCATCCGCATGAGAGCCCTCTGGTCATGCTGATCCCGCTGATTGTGCTGTCGATCGGCGCGGTGTTCGCAGGCTTCGTGTTCCACCACGCCTTCATCTCCGAAGGTTCGGGCGAGTTCTGGAAGGGCAGCCTGGTGTTCGCCGAGCACACGATCCACGCGATGCATGGCGTGCCGACCTGGGTGAAGTGGGCGCCGTTCACCGTCATGGCCATCGGCCTGCTGACCGCCTGGTACGGCTACCTCAAGAACACGCGCTTCCCGGCCGCTTTTGCCGAGCAGATCGGACCGATCTACACCTTCGTCTATCGCAAGTGGATGTTCGACGAGCTGTATCACTACGTCTTCGTTGTGCCCGCGCTGTGGCTGGGCCGCGTGTTCTGGAAGGTGGGCGATGTCGGCGTGATCGACCGCTTCGGTCCGAATGGTGCCGCCTGGGTCGTCGCCAAGGGCTCGCGCTACGCACAGAAGGTGCAGTCGGGCTATCTCTACAGCTACGCGCTGGTCATGCTGATCGGCCTCGTCGCCGCGATCACGTGGGTCATCAAGTGAGGGGTGATCCAGTGAGCCGCGCGACCATGGGGAATATGATGTTTGTGATCTTGGGGGGAGTGTGATGGGGGGCTTTCCGATCCTCTCCCTGATGCTGCTGGTGCCGTTGGTCGGCGCCATCGCCTGCCTCAAGCTCGAGGCGCAGGCCGCGCGTACGGTCGCGCTGGTCGCCACGCTGATCGACTTCGCGCTGGGCGTGGTGCTCTGGGCCAATTTCGACATCGGCGGCGCGCAATGGCAGTTCCAGGAGCGCCACGCGGTGTTCTCCAGCTTCTCCTATGCGCTGGGTATCGACGGCATCGCGCTGACACTGATCATGCTGTCGGTGTTTCTGATGCCGGTCTGTATCGGCGCCAGCTGGACGTCGGTGACCAAGCGCGTCGGCGAGTACATGGCGGCGTTCCTGCTAATGGAAACGCTCATGATCGGCGTGTTCGCGGCGCAGGACCTTTATCTGTTCTACATCTTCTTCGAGGCCGGCCTCATTCCGATGTACCTGATCATCGGGGTATGGGGCGGCGACAACCGAATTTACGCCAGCTACAAGTTCTTCCTCTACACGCTGCTCGGTTCGGTCGTGATGCTGATCGCGATGCTGTGGATGGCCAACCAGGCCGGCACCACCGACATCCCGACGCTGATGGCCTATGACTTCGATCCGCATGTCCAGACCTGGCTGTGGCTCGCCTTCTTCGCCAGCTTCGCGGTGAAGATGCCGATGTACCCCGTCCACACCTGGCTGCCCGACGCGCACGTTCAGGCGCCGACCGCCGGCTCGATCATCCTGGCGGGCGTGCTCCTCAAGATGGGCGGCTACGGCTTCATCCGCTTCTCGCTGCCGATGTTCCCGGAGGCGAGCGCGCAGTTCGCGCCGCTGATCTTCGCACTGTCGATGCTGGCGGTGGTGATCACCTCGCTGATCGCATTGGTGCAGCACGACATGAAGAAGCTGATCGCCTATTCGTCGGTCGCGCACATGGCGATCGTGACGCTCGGCCTCTTCGCCTTCAACGTGCAGGGCTTGGAAGGCTCGATGCTGGTCATGCTCAGCCACGGCCTCGTGTCGGGCGCGCTGTTCCTGTGCGTCGGCGTCATCTACGAGCGGCTGCACACCCGTGAAATCAGCCGCTACGGTGGCCTTGCCATCAACATGCCGCGTTATGCGCTGTTCTTCCTGCTCTTCACGATGGGCTCGATCGGCCTGCCGGGCACATCCGGGTTCGTGGGCGAGTTCCTCAGCCTTGGCGGTGTGTATCAGGTCTCGACCTGGGTTGCGCTGGTGGGCACCACCGGCATCATTCTTGGCGCCGCCTACATGCTCTATCTCTATCGCCGCGTCGTCTTCGGTGAGCAGAAGAACGCCGACGCCGCTGCCATGCCGGACCTGACCTTGCGCGAATACCTGATGATGATCCCGCTCGGCCTCGCGGTGCTGTGGATGGGCGTCTATCCCGAGAGCTTCATCGCGCCGATGCGTGCGGATATTGCCGCGCTCGACGCACGTCTCGCGCGTGCCAGGCCGGCATATGACGGCAAGTTGATGATCGGAAAGGGCGCGCCTGTCCACGAAGCCGCGGCTGAGGGAGGCCACCACTGATGGATCTCGCCCATTCGCTGCGGCTGATCGCGCCCGAAGAGACGCTTAGCATCGCCAGCCTTGTGCTGCTGCTTGTCGCCGCCTGGAGCGGTGACAAGGCCTCTCGCCTCATCTCGATCCTGGCCGTCGCCGTTCTCGTCGGCTGCATGGCGCTCGTTGCGCCGGCATTGTGCTATGGCTTGTCCGGCCCGGACGTTGCCGCATTTGGCGGCCAGTACCGCGCGGACGCCTTCGCCGCGTTCGCCAAGCTGCTGATCTATGGCTCGTCCGCTGCCGCGCTGATCATCGCGCCCGCTTTCTTCGACCGCCTCGGCCAGATGCGAGCCGAGTACCCGGTCCTGATCCTCCTGGCTGCGCTCGGCATGGGCATGATGGCCTCGGCGGGCGACCTGCTGACGCTCTACATCGGTCTGGAGCTGAACTCGCTCGCCTCGTACGTGCTGGCGGCTCTGCTCCGCAACGATGGGCGCTCGGCGGAGTCGGGCCTCAAGTACTTCGTGCTCGGCGCGCTGGCTTCGGGCATCCTGCTGTTCGGCGTCAGCCTGGTCTACGGGTTCACCGGCACGACCTCGTTCGCGGGGATCAATGCCGCGCTTTCCGGCAACCTTGCCGCCGGAGCGCTGTTCGGCATCGTGTTCGTGCTTGCGGGTCTCGCCTTCAAGATCGCCGCGGTGCCGTTCCACATGTGGACCCCCGACGTCTACGAGGGCGCTCCCACTCCGGTCACGACCTTCTTTGCCACAGCTTCCAAAGCCTCTGCGCTGGCGCTGCTGATGCGCGTCTCGCTCGAGGCGTTCGGTTCGCAGGCAGATGCGTGGCGCCAGATCGTGATCTTCGCGGCCATCGCCTCGATCGTCGTGGGTGCGCTGGGCGCCATCGGTCAGTCGAACATCAAGCGCCTGATGGCCTACTCGTCCATCAACAACGTCGGCTTTGTGCTCATCGGTTTGGCCGTGGCAACGCCACAAGGCGCGGCGGCGATGTTGACCTACCTGGTGATCTACATCGCCATGTCACTCGGTGGCTTCGTCGCGATCCTGATGCTCAAGGATGAGGATGGTCGCCCGCTGGAAGCCATTGCCGACTTGTCCGGCCTCTCACGCACCCGTCCCGGACTGGCGCTCGCATTGGCGATGATCATGTTCAGCCTGGCCGGCATCCCCCCGCTGTTCGGTTTCTGGGGCAAGTTCGTAGTGTTCCAGGCGGCGGTGCAGGCCGGCTTCGTGGCATTGGCCGCCATAGGCATTGCCGCTTCGGTGATCGGCGCATTCTACTACATCAAGATCGTCAAGATCATGTACTTCGACGAGCCGGTCGACACGGTGCGTGGACGCAGCGACTGGGCGCACACCGCCCTGCTCGTGATCACCGCCGTGTTTATGTCGCCGCTGGGCTACCTGCTGACCAAGTGGCTCGACGGCCTGGCGCAGACCGCTGCCTCCGTGCTGTTCCTGGCCGCTTAGAGAACGCCGGCCGATTTGATCGAGGTCATCGCCGAAACCGGCTCGACCAATGCCGACCTTGCTGCGCGGGTTGCCGCCGGCGAAGCCATGGCAGAGGGGCATTGGCTGGTGGCGGACCGGCAGGTTGCCGGGCGTGGCCGGCAAGGCCGCGCCTGGAGCGATGGCGCCGGCAACTTCATGGGCTCGACTGCGGTGCACTTGCAGGCGGGGGATCCGCCGCCGCAAACGCTGTCGCTGGTGGCAGGCGTGGCAACTTACGCGGCCGTCGAAGCGCTGGCGCCCGGACTTCCCGGCCTGGCGCTCAAGTGGCCGAACGATCTGCTGGTCCGTTCCGCCAAGCTCGCCGGCATTTTGCTCGAGCGGCGCGGTGATGCGGTGATCGTCGGGGTCGGCGTGAACCTCGTTCAGGCGCCGCGGCTGCCGGAACGCCCGACCGCCTGTCTAACGGACCTGGGCCATACGGTCGCTCGCGACGGCTTTGCCGACATGCTGCAGACCTGCTGGGCCCATGCCCTGCGTCTGTGGCGCAGCGGTGGATGGGAGCAGTTGCGTGCCGATTGGATCGCGCGCGCGCATCCGTTCGGCACGCCGCTCAAGGTGCATGGGCCTGAAGGCGAGGTGCTGCATGGCACTTTCGGAGGGCTTGATCCCGATGGGGCCTTGCAACTCCAGCTGGCGAGCGGCACGAGGCGAACTATCCACGCCGGCGAAGTCGATCTCGACCGCCGCTGACCGGGACAACCATTCCATGCTGCTCGCGATCGATGCCGGCAACACCAACGTGGTCTTCGCGCTGTTCGATGGCCACACGCTGAAGGGCCGTTGGCGCATCGCGACGGACCCGCGCCGCACTGGCGACCAGTATGCCGTGTGGCTGCTGCAACTGCTGCAGATCCGCGGCGTGGAGCGCAAGGCGGTGGACAAGATCATCATCTCCACCGTGGTGCCGCGCGCGCTGCACAACCTGGAGGTGCTGGCGCAAAATTATTTCCAGATAGAGCCGTTGATCGCCGGGCAGGGGGCAGCGTCCTATGCGATCGACATCGATGTGGACGAGCCGCGCTCACTCGGCTCGGATCGCGCGGTGAACGCCGTCGCCGCCCATGCCAAGTACCCGGGCGACCTGATCGTCATCGATTTCGGCACCGCCACCACTTTCGACGTCGTCGACTTCAATGGCGCCTACAAGGGCGGCATCATCGCGCCCGGCCTCAATCTTTCGCTCGATGCATTGGTGGGGAACACCGCCAAGCTCCCACGCATTGCGATCGAAGTTCCGGCGAACGACAGCGTCATAGGCCGCAACACCGAAGACCAGATGCTGATCGGGGTGTTCTGGGGCTATGTGGCAATGATGGAGGGCCTGATCGCCCGCATGCGCGCGCAGATCGGCCGTCCGGCCAAAGTGATTGCCACCGGCGGCTTGGCCGTCCTGTTCAACGAAGCGACCGAGATCTTCGACGCGGTCGATGCCGACCTGACCCTTGCGGGTCTAGCTATTCTGGCGGAGCGTTCCGACACGTGACTGATAATACCAATAAGCCTAAGAACAATACACCGGGCGAAGAACTGCTGTTTCTGGCGCTGGGTGGCTCCGGCGAGATCGGGATGAACGTCAATCTCTACGGCTGTCGCGGCAAGTGGATCATGGTTGACCTGGGCATGACGTTCAGCGGCGGCGAGTACCCGGGCGTCGACCTGGTCTTTGCCGACCTCGACTTTATCGAACAGCGCCGCGAGGATTTGCTCGGCATCGTCCTGACTCATGCGCACGAGGACCACATCGGTGCGGTGCCGTACTTCGCCAAGAAGCTGGGTGTGCCGCTCCACGCGACACCGTTCACCGCGCGCCTGGTGGCGGCCAAGCTGGAGGAGGAGGGCATCCTCGACCAGATCGAGCTGAACGTCGTCAACGACCTGGATGAGTTCGAGCTCGGCCCGTTCGGCATCAGCTACGTACCGCTGGCGCACTCCATCGCCGAGGGCAACGCGCTGCTGATCGACACGCCGTTCGGCCGCGTGTTCCACACCGGCGACTGGAAGATCGACGAGGAGCCGCAGATCGGCACGCCTGCCACCGCCGCTGAGCTCAGCGAGATCGGTGACGAAGGCGTGCTGGCGCTCGTGTGCGATTCCACCAACGTGTTCAATCCGGAGTCCTCGGGCTCGGAAGGTGAGGTCTATCGCGGGCTGCAGCTCGAAGTCGCCAAGCACAAGGGCAAGCGCGTCCTCGTCACCACTTTCGCGTCTAACGTGGCCCGGTTGCAGACGCTGGGCGCCGTGGCCAAGGCGACCAAGCGCAAGCTGTGCGTGGCCGGGCGTTCGCTCGACCGCATGATCGAGGCGGGGCAGGCCAGCGGCTACCTCAAGGACTTCCCCAAGCCGGTCGACTTCGACACCGCCATGTCGCTGCCACGCGGCGAAGTGCTGATCGTCGCCACCGGCGGCCAGGGTGAGCCGCGCGCGGCCCTGTCGCGCATTTCCGAGGGCAACCACCAGCTCAGCCTGGAAGCGGGCGACGTGGTGCTGTTCTCCAGCCGCCAGATCCCGGGCAACGAGATCGCCATCGGCCGCATCCAGAACCGTCTGGCCGAGCAGGAGGTGCTGCTTGTCACCGACCGTCAGAGCCTGATTCACGTCTCCGGCCACCCAGGCCGCCCCGACCTGGAGGCGCTCTACAGCTGGATCCGGCCCGAGATCATCGTGCCGGTCCACGGCGAGATCCGCCACATGCGCGAGCAGGCGCGGTTCGGCCTGTCCTGCGGCATCCCCAAGGCGGTGTTCCAGCAGAACGGCGACCTCGTCCGCCTGGCGCCAGGCAAGCCGGGCAAGATCGACGAAGTGCGCGCCGGCCGCCTGGTGCTCGACGGCGACATGATCGTACCGGCCGATGGCGACGCGATTGTCATGCGGCGGCGCCTTTCGAACGTGGGCATGGTCTCGGTCGCGATCGATGCCACGGGAGCGGTACAGGTCGACGCCTTGGGTCTGCCGCTCGACGCGGACCGTCAGGCGTTTCTCGACGAGACGCGTCGCGATGTCGAGGATGCGCTTGCCGCCGCGCGCAAGGCCCGTGCCGAGCCGGACAAGCGCCGCGAAGCGGCCCGGCTCGCCGCGCGCCGTGCCGCAGGGCGCTGGACCGGCAAGAAGCCGCAAGTGCTGGTCATGATGGCCACCGAGCGCTGAGGAGCCTGCCCTCGTGAAGTGGACCTCCGTTCTTGCGATCTATGCGCTGCTCTGGGTGCTCGCAGCGTTCCTCGTCATGCCGTTCGGATTGCGCACTCCAAACGAGGTCGCGGATCATCGAGTAGAGACGGGCCACGCAGACAGTGCGCCGGTGAACTTCCGTCCGGGCCGGATCGCTCTGCGGGCGACGATCCTGTCCTTGGTGATGATGTTCGGGTTCTACTTGAACTACGTTTATGGGTGGATCGAAGTCGAGGACCTCAACTTCTACGGTCCCCCGCCGGTGAAGAGCATGGGGTATTGAGGTCTGGCCGCGAGGCGTGCTTGCGGCTGACGTTTAACGGAGCGTCTGGATCCGAGGCAACGCGTTCCAGGCGATTATCTCCTCTCCCCGAGCGGGGAGAGGTAGCGCAGCTTACCGCGAAGCGGTTAGCGTAGTTGGGAGAGGGGCTTCGGCGCTGAGCGCACACCGGCCTCTCTCCAACTTCGGCTAGGCGCGTACCGGGCCAAGCCTTCGTGCCCTCGCTCCTTTCACGGAGGGGAAAAGCTTACCGCCGAAGCTCGATCCTAATTCCGCAGCCTCTCGATGCCTTGAGCCAGCGCCACGTAGAGCTTGCCCATATCCGACGAGAGCAGCGTGACGCCGAGCGCGTGGCCTTCGCGGGTGGGAAGCACCTGACGCAGCAGCGATTCGAAGTCGTGGATGTAGCGGCTGACGTGCTCGCGAAAGGCATCGTCACGCTCGAACAGCTGTTGGATCGCGCGGGACTCGCCGGAGTCGAGCAGGGATACGGCACGACGAGTGAAGATCCCCCGGTCGCCTTTGAGATAAGCGGCCCAGGCCGTATCGGCCACGTCGGCGGACAAGGCAGAGGCGATGTCGATGGCGTTCGACTTGAGCGAGTCCGCGATCAAGGCCGCGCGGCGGCTGAAATCGTTGTCGACCTGATCCTGTGCCTGTTCGCGCGCGAGGGCGACGCGGGTTTCGAGGCTGGCCACGGCTTCCTCGACCGAGGCGAGCTGTTCGCGCATCTGCACCGCGGCTTCGCGCCCGGCACCCGAAGCATGCGCGACGGCCTGCTCCAGCGCGCCGGCCGCTTCCGCGGCGCGGGGGCGCATGACCCGGTCGATCGCCTTGGCGCTCTCGTCGCCGAGGCGCTCGGCCAGGTCGCGCACGCGGGTGGCGCCTTCGTCTTCCAGCGAGGCGAGCACTGCGCGTACGCTGGCGGCGAGGTGCTCGATGGCACCGGCGAGTTCCTCGCGCGTGCGGGTGCCGATCCGCTCGCCCGCGCTCTCGACGTCGCCCAGGCTGGCGCGCAGCGCGCCGATCTCGGCGTAGTGCGTCTCGTTGCGCTCCGAGATGGCGGACTGCCCGGCAACGAGGTCGGCCTGCACCGCCGCAAGCGCATCGCGCAGGCCATCGATCGCGGCATGCAGTTCGGTGCTACGGCGAGAGCCCGTCTCGATGTCGTCGATCAGGTGCAAGACCTTGTCGCCCAGGCGCGAGAGGCGATCGTCGGCCACCGCCAGCGCTTCCGGCAACACACCGGAGCTATGCTTGGCGCTTGCCTGGATGAGCTCCAGCAGGCGCACGCTCGCGTCGGTCAGGCGCTCGACTTCGCCCTCGGTGGCGGCGAGAGTCGTGCGCGAGGCGGTGAGACGGTCGCCAAGGGACGTGAGGCTTCGCGAGAGCGCGGCCTCGACCTCGGCGCCGCTCTGCGCCACCGCGGCCATGCGTTCGCCGTGATCGCTGAGCGAGCCGACCAGCGCTTCACTGCGCCAGGCGAGCGCGTCGGAGTGGCGCTCGTGCTCGGCCAGGCGCTCGGCCACCGCACCGTCCAGTGCTGCGAGCTGCGACTGGATGCGGGTGAGGGCGGCCTGCTCGCCGGCCGAGATCTGCGATTGCAGCTCTCCGGCCCGCGCCCGCAAGCGATCGACCCGCTCCTCCAGGGCGGAAAGCACCGCCTGATCGTCGGCGGAGAGGCGCACGCGCAGTTCCTCGCTGGCGCGCGCCAACTTGTCGATACGCTCGCGCAAGGAATCCATGCCCACGCGCTCGGTTTCGCCGATCCGCGCATCGAGCTCAGCGCGGCGTTCTTCCAGGGCCGACAGGCGGGCCGTCCACGCGTCGGCAGCGCGGGCCTCGCTCTCCTGCAGAGCGCGTCCGACCACGCCGCTCTCGTCGCGTAACGCGGTCAGGCGCGCACGCAATGAGGTCAGGCTTTCGGCCTCGTGCACGTCGAGCGCGCCGCGGACGCCTTCGACTTCCTGTTCCAAGGCGGATGCGCGCGTGCGGATGGCGGCAAGCATTTCCACCTCGTCGGCTTCCATGCGCGTGCGGAACTCGCTGCCGCGCTCGGCCAAAGCCTCGAAGCGTGCCGCGGCGAGGCGATCGAGGTCCTCGCAGACGCCGGTGAAGTTGGCCGCCGCGGCGTCCATCGCCTCGCGCACGGCGCGCACCTGGTCGGTGCAGGCGGCACCGAACTCGTTCAGCCTGCCGAGGCCGCTGATCAGGTCTTCCAACTGGACGTGCGCGGTGCGGCCTGCGTTGCCGATGTGGTTGGTGACGTCCTTTGCGGAGCTGGCGATCACCGGCAGCTGACCGCGCAGACGGTCCATGTTTTCGAGCGCCGACTTGCTGACCGACTGAATGGTGTCGAGCCGGCCGCCGTTCTCGCGGATCAGGTCTTGCAGGCGGTCGGCATTCTGGGTCAGCCGCTCGACCGCGAGCCGGCCCAGCGACTCGAGGTCGCGCGATTGAGCGGCGACGAATTCGCGCGCCAGGCTGAGCTCGCCGTTGACGGTGCTCAGGCGCAGCTCAAGCTGCGCACTCTCGCGCGACAGCAGAGCCGCAGCGTCGCCGAAGCGAAGCGCCTCGCGCCGGCTGCTGCGCATCACCAGGAGCCAGATTACCGCGACCAGCAGCACCGGCACAGCCCATTGCACGACAAGCGCGGGCACTTGCGCGGCTGGCGTCGCAGGCAAGGTGCCCCATTGCGACCAAGCGAAGAACGCTGACCACGCTAGCACCACAAAGAGCGCTGCGGCCGGAGCGGCATAGCTTTTCCAGGCCGGCGCCGAAGCAGGCTCCTCGCTGTCCCAATCCGATACATCCTCGGATGATTCTGGCGAGTCGCCGACGGACTCGGAGCTGCTCTCCAGCACCGGCATCCCAGCTTCGCCGCCGGTTTGCTCGGCCCCGTTCGCGCCGAACGCGATGATGCGTGTTTCCCCTGCCATGGTCGTAAATTATCACGACAGACGGCGTGCGTTAAACCCCGGTTTAACCGATTGGCGCCTAGCGCTTGTGGATGGCTTACGAAGCAGGCGCCCTCGAGGCCACTCTCCAGGCTGCCGCGGGCGGCGATGCGGCGCTTTTCGCGGAGCTGCGTGCGGCTTATGCCGAGAGTGTCGCGCGGCAGGTCGATCTGCTCGAACGCTCGCGCTGTGACGGCAACTGGACGCTTTCGGCGATGCGGCTGAAGGGGCTGGCGGCGAGCTTCCATGCCAAGCAATTGCTGGACCTGGCTGAGCAAGCGCTCATAGCGGCGCCAGGCGAGCCGACGATCGTACGACGGCTCAAGGCCTATGTGGGCGAGGTCACGGCGGACTGAGGCACGATCGAGCGATCGGCGCCGGGCTCGATTTCCACAGCCCCGCTTGGCACCTCGTCTGCTAGCGCCTAGGATTGCCGCTTCGTGACGCCGCCGGGCGTCGGCGCGCGAAAGGGGAGCACGCTGCGCATCGCCTTGCTTTCCATGCTCGAACCCGCGGGATCCGGCCAGCCGTTCCCGCGCGCGTTCCTGCGCATTGCCGGGGCGAGCCTGGCCCAGCACCAGCTGGGGCTGGCGCTCGCGCTCGATTGCCAGCGATTGATATGCCTGGCTCGCGGTACTTCGCCTGAGCTCATCGCATTGCAGCACGCGGCGGAGGGCGCAGGCTTGCGCTTCCATATCGTTGCCGGGCCGCAGCAGCTCTCTGCCCTGGTGACCGCGACCGACGAACTGATCGTAGTGACGGAAGGCCTGTTCGCAGATCCGGCCCAGGTCGGATCGCTTCTCGAAGGCACCCGCCCTGTTGTGTTGGCGCTGCCGGACGACGGAGCCGTGTCGGACAGGTTCGAGCGGCTCGACATCAACAACGTGGCCGCCGGCATCATGCGCATCCCCGGCTCGCTGGTGGAGCGGCTGCACGACTTGCCGCACGATGTCGACGCTACCTCCGCGCTGACCCGGATCGCGCTGCAGTCCGGCGCGCAGATGCGCCCGGTTCCGGCAGAGGCGCGGACTGGCCCTGCCTGGCGCATGATCCGCAGCGAGAGCGAAGCGCTGGCGACCGAGACCGAGTGGCTGCGGCTGCGCCTGGGTCGAAGCAGTGCCGTGACCCTTTCGGACCGTCTGGCCCGAGTCGGCGTGCTCTCGTTCGGCTCTTCGCTGCTGCACGGCGGCAATGCCAGCGGCGCATCGAGCGTCGGGGCCCTTGCCGCGCTGGTCGTCGCGATCGCGCTGGGGTGCCTGCACTTGATCGTGCCCGCCTTCGTGCTGGTGGCGCTTGGCTGGGTGCTGGTGCGTGCGACCGAGTTGCTGCGCGGCGCCGAGCGGCAGGCCTATAGCGTCATGGCTCCGGCGATCCCGCGCGCCGACGTGCTCGGCTGGGTGACCGACCTGACGCTCATCGCGGTGTGCCTGCTGGGTGTGACCGAGACGAGTGGAATGGCGCCGATCCCGATCGGAAATGCGCTGTTCGCGCCGCTGATGCTGGTATTGATGCTGCACCTGGCTCCACGCCTGCTCAACGACGGCCTCGCCGCCTGGACTTGCGATCGGGCGGCGCTGGCCTTGGTGCTGGGCGTGGCCGCGGCGCTGGGCTACTTGGACGTGACGGTGCGCATCCTTGCGGTGGCGCTGACGCTGGCAGCCATCGTGCTGCCGCCAAGACGGATCAACTAACCCGGCCTTAACCAGCCGGCCTTATGCAAAAGGGCATGTTCGAGACAGCCGTGCGCATCGAGAATGGGGAGTCCGTCGAGGAGAACCTGCGCGCGAAGCTGGCGCGAGGCGATGCGCTGGCCGGCACGGTGCAGCCGATCCTGCGTCATCTGCTCGGCAGCGACCATGCGGCGATCTTCGGGGACGAAATCCTCGCGCGCGTGCGCGGCATGGCGGCGCACCTGGCCGAGCAACTGCTCGGCGGCAGCTCGGCGGGGCGCGGTGAGGCGCTGGCGCGGACGCTGCTCGACGATCCGGCGGTGCTCGCGCATCTCCATGCACTGGCAGTGGAATGGCAGTTGACCGAGCGCTTGGAAGAGAGCGCCGCGATCGATCCGGTGGTGCCGCCTCTGCTGCAGGCTCTGCTCGCCTCGCCCGACGCCGGGACGAAGGAGGCGGGGATGAAGGTCCTCGCCGCACAGGCGCGCTGGTGCCAGGCGCAGCGCCGGATGCAACTTCCGATCGCGGAACTGCCTGGCGAACTGCTGCAGATCGCGCTGCTCGCCGCGCGCACCGTCACGCCCGATGGCGCTCCAGGCGAAGCGCGGATCCGGGCAGGGTATGACGAGGGCGCGAGCCGGCTGGGCCTTGCGGCAAGGCTGGTGACGAGCCTGGGCAGCGCTGCCGTCGCCTTGCTCGATCTCGACCACGCCGGACTCGGCCTGTTCCTCACGGCATTGGCCTATGGCTCGAAGCAGCCGCGCGATGCCTTGTCGCTCTGCCTGCACGAGGGCCAGGCCACGCGCCTCGCCTTGTCGCTGCGAGCGGCAGGTCTCGGCGCTGCCGCCACGGAGCAGCAGCTGTTTCGCCTCCACCCGAACATGGCCGCGCCCGACGGTCTTGCCCGTGTGAGCTGCGAACAGGCGGCCGCGCTTCTCGGCGGGGACGAGCATTGAGCGTGGCTGTGCAGGAACCGATCCTGGCGCGGGCCGCCAGCGACGGCGCGGACCGATTGGTCCATGCCGAGGAGCCGCTGGCCGGGCTTCAGCGCAACTGCGGTGGCGATCTGCCCGGCCTGATCGCTGTGCCCGAACTGCTCGAACTGGTCCGCAAGGCGCGTCTCTATCGCTTGCGCCTCGCTCGCTCGATCAGCGCGCAGGATGGCGGGGAAGCCATCACGGCCTGGGTCGAAGTCGATCCGCGCGGTGAGGACGAAGACGGCTGCGACATCGTGTTGCGTAGCTGGCAGTCCGCGCCGATCGCGCCCGACGACACCCGCCTCGCGATCGACCGGCGCGCCGCGCTTGATCGGGAGGTGAGTGAGCTTTCGGCCCGCCTCGACGCCGAACAGCGCATCCTCTTCGTCACCAGCGACAGCCCCGATCTGCAGGAACTGGCAAGGGCCATGAGCGCCGGCCTAGGGCGTCCGTTCACCGACTTCCTCGCGCCCGAAAGCCACGGCGCGCGTGCGCTGCACTGGCGCCTGCTCGATGGTGCGCCGGTGCGGGTCTCAGGCTCAAAGCGGGACTGGCGCATCGTGCTGCTGCCTCAAGCCAAGCCGGGTCACGATCCGGTCGGTTTCGAATTGCTGCTGGTTTCGGATGAGCCGCCGCCAGCCGAGGAGCCTGAAGGCGAGATCTCGCTGGTGCCCGGCAGCCAGGGTCTCGTCGGTCATGATCTCGCGCCCGTTCTGCGCCAGCCGATCGCGCGCATCGTCGCCAATGCCGAGACGATCCGCAGCCGGCTCGCCGGACCGCTGCCCGATGCCTACGCCAACTATGCCGCTGAGATCGCCAACGCCGGCCGGCTGCTGCTGGGGCTGGTGGAGGATCTCGGAGATCTCGAGGTCGTGGAGTCGGCCGGCTTTGCCACCGCGCCCGACCACATCGATCTGGGCGAAGTGGCGCGCCAGGCCGCCGGCATCCTGGGCGTGCGGGCGCGCGAGAAGGGCATCTCCGTCGCCGCACCCGTCGCGGCCTTGCGCGCCGTGGCCGAGTTCCGCCGCGTGCTCCAGGTCCTCATCAATCTGATCGGCAATGCGATCCGCTATTCGCCCGAAGGTTCGCGCGTCGAGGTGCGGTTGGAGCGTCATGGCGGACAGGCGTGCGTGATCGTCTCGGACGAAGGCCCGGGGCTCGCCGAAGCCGACCAGGCGATCGTGTTCGAAAAGTTCGAGCGGCTGGGCCGCAGTGGCGATGGTGGATCGGGGCTCGGCCTCTACATCTCACGCCGGCTGGCGCGCGCCATGGGCGGCGACCTGCGGGTGGAGAGCGAGCCGGGGCAGGGCGCACGCTTCATTCTGGAAGTGCCCGCCGATGGAGCCGCGGACCCGCAGTGACCCGCCTTTACCGCGCTCGCGGGTTGGCGAGCCAGAGCACGATGCCGCCAGCCGTTGCCAGCAACAAGCCGTTGCGTGCCCAGGTACGGTCGGCCAGCATGAAGCTGTCCGCCGGCCAGGCGATCACTCCCGTTCCTTGTCCCAGCCAGAGCAGGCCAAGGGCAATCGCCAGCACCGCGATGATGCAGGCGCCGATCCGCACGAAGCGCATGTCCAGTCCTCTCGTTGGTGGCCCGGCACGGAGCATAGACCCCCGGCGAGCTCTTGGCGAGGAAAGGCTCGCGCGTGCCGCGACTTAGCTCAGATCGAGCGCTTCCGCTCGGCTGGCTTGCCGCATTTGCGGCGCTGCTGGCGTTGGTACCGGTGCTCTTCGTGCCGATCGCCGGTTTCGCCGACGCGCCTGCACATCTCGCACGTCACTATATTCTGGCGACGTCCTCGTCGGCCGGTCCGTTGTCGCGGTACTTCGCCGTGCAATGGCAATGGATCGCCAACCTGGGCGAGGACATCCCCGTCACGCTGCTGAGCGGCTGGCTGGGTGCGGAATTGGCGACCCGCCTCGTCACCGCGCTGATCGCTCCGCTGACGATCGCCGGTGTCTTTGCCCTGTCACGGGCGGCGCATGGGCGCATCTCGGCCAGTGCGTTCCTGGCCCTGCCGCTCGTGCTCAACCAGGCGTGGATGTATGGCTTCCTGAATTACTGCCTGGGCATTGCCCTCGCGCTGTTGACGGCGGCGTGGCTCTACGCGCGCAAGCCTGACACACCGCGGACGCGCATCGGCCTGGCCCTTGCCGCCCTGGTGGTCTGGACCGCGCACATGGCGAGTTGGGCGACGCTGCTGCTGCTCGCCGCCGGGAACGAACTCGTTGCGCTGCGCTCGGTGCGCGACGTCTGGCCCGCCGTGCGACGCAACCTTCCGCTGCTGATCCCGGTCGTTCCGCTGCTGCTGTGGCGCGCGCATTCGAAGGGCTCGGACTTCTCGTGGGTCTACGAGGATGTCCTGCGCACCAAGGTAGCCGTCTTCGCAGGCGCGCTGCGTGGCACCTGGATGAAGCTCGACTTTGCCGTGCTTGCCCTGGTGGCGCTGGCCGCCTTCATGGCGCTGCGCTGGGCCGGCCGGCGGCAGGTCGAGCCGCGCCTCGCGATCTCCGGCTTGCTCCTGGCTGCAGGAGCGCTGGCGGCGCCCGAGTATCTGCTCAACTCCTGGGGCACCGATCTACGCACCGCGCCGATTGCAATCCTGATGTTCGTCCTGGCGATTGCTCCGGCGCGCGATCCCGGCCGCGAGCGGTTGCTCTGCCTGGCCGGGCTTGCGCTCTTCGCAGCGAGGCTTGGCAGCGTGACGTGGATCTGGGCCGAGCGCAGTCCGGAGCTTGCGCAGCGGCTGACCATGCTCGATGCGGTGCCGCGGGGCGGGCGCCTGGGCTACATCTACGTTCGGCCCGATTGTGACGGCTGGGCGCTCACGCCGGACGAGAAGCTTGCCAGCTATGCGGTCGTTCGCCGCCAGGCGTTCGCCAACACGCTGTTCATGGTCGACAACGCCCGACTGGTCACCATCCGCGATCCGCACTTGCAGGAACGCTGGAGCAGCGATTCGCAGCGGGTGCAGCGCTCGTGTCCGGAGGGTCGCATCGACATGACGGCTCTGAAGGAGACGTTGCTTGCGATGCGCACCGACGATTTCGACGCGATCTGGGTATCGGGCGTGCCTACGCGCGAAGTGCCCGTCGTGGCGGGCTATGCAGTCGCGCAGCGCCGCTCGGCCGAAACCATGCTCGTGCGCAAGCGCTAGACGACTTACGCCGCCTGGCGCATCTCCAGGCGATCCCAGATCTCCACCAGCGCCTGCGTCAATTCGCGCATCATCGCTTCGGTGTGCGCGGGGCCCGGCGTGAAGCGCAGACGCTCGGTGCCGCGCGGAACCGTGGGGAAGTTGATCGGCTGCACATAGGCGCCGTACTCGGCGAGCAGGATATCGCTGATCTTCTTGGCCTTGACCGGGTCGCCGACCATCAGCGGCACGATGTGCGTGACCGAATCCATCACCGGGAGTCCGGCATCGCGGAACATCGCCTTGAGCGAAGCGGCGGCCCGCTGCTGACCCTCGCGCTCCTCGCTCGACGCCTTGAGGTGCTTGACCGAGGCGAGCACCCCCGCGACCAGCACCGGCGAGAGCGAGGTGGTGAAGATGAAGCCGGGCGCATAGGAGCGCACGCAGTCGATGATGCGCTGGTCGGCGGCGATGTAGCCGCCCATGACGCCGAACGCCTTGCCCAGCGTACCTTCGATGATGTGGATGCGGTCTGCCGCCTCGTCACGCTCGGAGATGCCGCCGCCGCGCTTGCCGTACATGCCGACGGCGTGGACTTCGTCGATGTAGGTGATGGCGTTGTACTTGTCGGCCAGGTCGCAGATCGCGTGGATCGGGGCGACGTCGCCGTCCATCGAGTAGACGCTTTCGAACGCGATCAGCTTGGGAACGCTCGGGTCGGTTTCGGCAAGCAGCGCTTCGAGGTGCTCGACATCGTTGTGGCGCCAGACCTTCTTCTCGCAACCGGAGTTGCGGATGCCCGCGATCATGCTGGCGTGGTTCAGAGCGTCGGAGAAGATCACGCAACCCGGCAGCAGCTTGGCGAGCGTGGACAGCGTCGCATCGTTGGAGACGTAGCCGCTGGTGAACAGCAGCGCGGCTTCCTTGCCGTGAAGGTCCGCCAGCTCGCGCTCAAGCTCGATATGGTAGTGCGTGTTGCCGCCGATGTTGCGCGTGCCGCCAGACCCTGCGCCGACGTCATGCAGCGCCTCTTCCATCGCGGCGACGACCTTCGGATGCTGGCCCATCGCGAGATAGTCGTTCGAGCACCACACGGTGATCGGCTTGGGGCCGTTGTGCCCTGCGAAGCAGCGCGCGTTCGGGAAGGCACCCTTGTTGCGCAGGATGTCGATGAAGACCCGATAGCGTCCTTCGGAGTGGAGCCGCTCGATCGCCTGGTCGAAAATTTGGTCGTAGTTCACGAAATCGATCCGCTCCGCGGGTTGCCGCACTATCGCACTGGAAGCCAGCGACACTCAGGCCGGGGGCAACGGCGGCGCCTTACCGCATTGTCACCTGCATTGCCAGTCGCTTATCGGCTGCGACGATGGCGCTGAACGGGTCGCTCGATAAAGCCTTGGACGAGCATGCGCGGGAGGTGTTGATCGTGGCCGGTCACGATGTGCAGCCTTGGGGCCGCGCTGCGCAGCGCGCCGATCGTACGCAGCCAGGCGCCGATCTCCTCGCGATCGTGATCGACGAACAAACCGGTGACGATGCGCGCGGGCGGCCGTTCGTCTTCCCACGAAATGTTGATCGGGGCGACATCGCCGGTGAACAGGACTTCGCGACCGTCAACAAGGCGCACGTAGACCATGCGCTGGCCGGGAACGATGCTGCTCGTCGGAATGACGACCACGCCGGGTACGACCGCGTATGGAGCGTTGGCAAGCTTGTAGCGCCCCGGCCGGCCGGTTCCCAAGGCAGGTGGTGCTTCGTGCATGCCGGTGTGATGCATATCGGTGGCGAGCGTCAGGTGGACGGGCGCTGCGGCCAGCGCGCGCGATACGGCGGCGTGCGCCACCGGATCGAAGTCCGCGATGCCGCGCTGCTCGGCCAGATCGGCGCTCAAACCGCGGTCGATGGTGACGAGCGTTCCGTCAGGGCCGACCAGTTCGTAGGCGCGGATGACGAACGGCAGCGGGCGCAAGCCCGACCCGGCTGCAAGCAGGTCGCTCGTCACCCGGCGATGGCCGACGACCTCGTAGCGGACCTGGGTGGGCGCTTGTCCCGGCACTGAGGCGGCCAGGTTGCGCAACTGCGCGATCGTGACCGGCTTGATCTCGATACCACGCGTCGATGCGTTCAGCAGGAGCCAGGTGAACGGCACCGCGATGAGCACCAGGAGGGTGAGAAGGACGACATTAAGCTTGCGCGTCAAACGGCCCCGACCCCCTCAATCCCGTAGCCCGCGAGTGCTCGTGCATACGCGGCCCAGGATGCGCCCTGCCTTGTGGTTAGCGCGTAGTCGGGATGTTTGCGAACGAATTCCTGACCTTCGAGCACGCGCGCGATCTGGCGGGCGATTCCCGCAGCACCGTGGACGAAATTGACGCCGGTGCCGAAGGCGACGGCCAGTTCGTCTTCCAGCAGGGGGAAGTGGGTGCAGGCGAGCACCACCGTGTCGATGTCGGGACCGCCGGGCATGCTCCGCAAGGCGCCCGCGGCGAATGCGATCGCCTGGGGATCGGGCGTCTCTCCCCGCAGCTTGGCCTCGGCTGCTTCGACAAGGTCCGGGGCGCCGTGGCGGAGTAGGCGCTTGCCGGCGGCGAACTCATGCTCGAGCCGGTCGACATAGCTCTGGCGGATGGTCGCCTGGGTGCCCAGCAAGCCGATCACGCCGCTACGGGTCAGGGCCGCTGCCGGCTTGATGGCGGGTACGGTGCCGACGATCGGCACTTCGAGGACCTCGCGCACCATGCCCAGCGCGATGGTGGAAGCGGTGTTGCAGGCGATGCAGACGAGGCGCGGCTTGAGCCGCTCGGTCAGTCGACCCAGCAGACCAGCGACGCGCGCGGCGATCTGCGCCTCCGTCTTCGTACCATAAGGCAGGCCGGCGGTGTCCGCGACGTAGACGACCGGAGCCTGCGGCAGGAGACGGCGCAACTCGGCAAGCACCGTCAGTCCGCCAACGCCCGAGTCGAACAGCAGGACCGGAGCCGCCGGGTCTTGTGTACGGTCCAAAATGGAGGTCCTTTCGCGCGGGATTCGCTGCATCTGTTAGCGAGCACGTGGCCACCGGGGCAACAGGCCGTCGCCAATCGCCGGGGGAGCGGTTAAGACGCGGCGATGAACGAGATTCTTGCTGCCGTGATCGCTGGCCTGCTGGGCTATCTGCTCGGGTCCGTGCCGTTCGGGCTGTTGTTGACGCGGCTGACCGGGGCGGGCGACTTGCGGTCGATAGGGTCGGGCAACATCGGCGCCACCAATGTCCTGCGCACCGGGCGCAAGGGCCTGGCGGCGGCGACGCTGCTGCTCGACCTCGCGAAAGGGCTTGCCGCGGTGCTGATCGCCCGCGCCATCTGGCCGGGGAGCGAGGCATACGCGGCGGTCGGCGCGGTGGTGGGCCATTGCTTCCCGATCTGGCTGCGCTTCCGTGGCGGCAAGGGCGTAGCGACGCTTGCGGGTGTATGCTTCGGTCTCGCCTGGCCGATCGGGCTGACGTATGCCGTGCTGTGGCTGGGCGTGCTGGCGCTGGCGCGGATTTCGTCACTGGGCGGGATGACGGCCGCAGTCGGGGCACCCGTCGCGGCGCTGATGTTCGGCTATCCGGACTACGTACCGGCGCTGGTGGTGCTGGCGGTCCTCGTGGTCTGGATGCATCGCGCCAACATCGTGCGTCTGCGCAATGGGACCGAGCCGCGGGTGGGCGCATCCAAGCCGTGAGCCGGGGCGCCGCGTTGACGCAGGAAGAGGCGCTCGCGCGTATCCGGCTGCTGCGGTCGCCCAACATCGGTCCGATCAGCTATTGGCAGCTGCTCGCCCGCTTCGGCACGGCTGAAAAGGCGCTCGAAGCGCTTCCGGACATGGTCGGCCGATCGGGTAAACCCTACGCGCCCGTCCCGGAGGCGCGTGTCGCCGGCGAAGTTGCCGCCGTTCGCAAGGCGGGTGCGCGTTACCTGTTCCACGATTCGCCTGACTATCCCGCGTTGCTTGCCGAGGCCGAGGGTGCTCCGCCGATCCTGACGATGCGCGGTGACCCGGCTCACCTGCACGCTCCCTGCATCGCTGTCGTCGGCGCGCGCAACGCCTCGGGCGCCGCAGTGAAGCTGGCGCGCGACTTCTCGCATGCATTGGCCGAAGCCGGCTTCACCATTGTCTCGGGCCTGGCGCGCGGGATCGACGGCGCGGCGCACTCCGGCGCACTGGCAGGAGGCGAGGGCCGGACCGTCGGGGTGATCGCCAGCGGGATCGACATCACCTACCCTCCCGAACATGCCGACTTGCAGGAGCGGGTCGCCAACGAAGGCGTGCTGCTGGCCGAGCAACCGCCACGGACCGAGCCGCTCGCCCGTCACTTCCCCACCCGCAACCGCATCATCGCAGCGCTGGCTGCCGGCACCCTTGTCGTCGAAGCGGCACCCAAGTCCGGCTCGCTCATCACCGCGCGTCTCGCCGGTGAGTTCGGGCGCGAGGTCATGGCGATCCCGGGTTCTCCGCTCGATTCGCGCTCGCACGGTTGCAACCAGCTCATTCGCGACGGCGCTGTCCTGGTACAGCGGCCGGAGGACGTGGTGGAGCTGGTCTCCGGCTTCGATGGCGCGGCTCGCTCGCACTTGCGCGACTGCGCTGCGTCCTCGTCCTGGGTCGAGGCCGCGGCCGAGCCCGCGAATGTCGCCGGGCTGCTCACGCTCGCCCCTATCGGCGTCGACGAGCTCGTCCGCCAGACGGGCGAGAGCACGGCAGCGGTCCAGCTCGCCCTGCTGGAACTGGAGCTGGCCGGTCGCCTGGTCCGCCATGCCGGCGCGCGTGTCTCGCTGGCCACTTGACGGCGCGCTCGGATCGCTCCCAACTTGTATGTGTATGTATGCGCGCACGCGTAGGCGCGCTTAATTGGAACTGCAATGCAACTCGTCATCGTAGAATCGCCGGCCAAGGCCAAGACCATCGAGAAGTACCTGGGCAAGGACTATCGCGTCCTCGCCTCTTATGGGCACGTCCGCGACCTGCCGCCCAAGGACGGCTCGGTGCGACCGGACGAGAGCTTCGCCATGGATTGGGAGCTCTATGGCGACAAGGCCAAGCAGGTGAAGGCCATCACCGACCTCGCCAAGCAGGCCGACCGCCTGATCCTGGCCACCGACCCCGATCGCGAGGGCGAGGCGATATCATGGCATGTCAAGGAGTTGCTCGCCAAGCGTAAGGCGCTGCCGAAGGATGTGCAGCGGGTCACCTTCAACGCCATCACCAAGGACACGGTGACCAAGGCGATGACGCAGCCGCGTGAGCTCGACCAGGATCTGATCGACGCCTACCTGGCCCGCCGCGCGCTCGACTACCTGTTCGGCTTCACCCTGTCGCCGGTGCTGTGGCGCAAGCTGCCTGGCGCGAAGTCGGCTGGCCGCGTGCAATCCGTGGCGCTGCGCCTGATCGTCGATCGCGAGCGTGAGATCGAGGCGTTCCGGCCACAGGAATACTGGTCCGTTGCGGCGCTGATGGCGCATGACGGCACCGATTTCACGGCCAAGCTGGTCACCTTCGACGGCCAGAAGCTCGACCGCCTGAGTCTGGGCGACGAAGGCACCGCCATGCGCGCCAAGGCCGCCGTGGAGAGCGGCGCGTTCAAGGTCGAGGGTGTCGAGACCAAGCCCCACCGCCGCAACCCGCAGCCGCCTTTCACCACCTCGACCTTGCAGCAAGAGGCCGCGCGCAAGCTGGGCTTCTCGGCCAGCCACACCATGCGCGTGGCGCAGACGCTCTACGAGGCGGGCGCGATCACCTACATGCGGACCGACGGCGTGCAGATGGATCCCTCGGCCATCTCCGAGGCGCGCGCGGCGATCACCGACAAGTTCTCCGGGCACTACCTGCCCGAAAAGCCGCGCCATTACGAAACCAAGGCCAAGAACGCACAGGAAGCGCACGAGGCGATCCGTCCGACCGAGTTCACGCGCGACCGCTTCGGTGCCGGCGACGAGGCGCGGCTCTACGATCTCGTGTTCAAGCGCGCGATGGCGAGCCAGATGGCCTCGGCGCAGCTGGAACGCACCACCGTCACCTTGCGCGATGGCACCGGACGCAACGAGCTTCGCGCGACCGGTCAGGTCGTGAAGTTCGCCGGCTTCCTCGCCGTCTACGAGGAAGGACGCGACCAGAAGAGCGAGGAGGACGAGGACAGCGGCCTGCTCCCGGCGATGAAGTCGGGCGACATGCCGGCCAAGAAGGACGTCACCGCCGAGCAGCACTTCACCCAGCCGCCGCCCCGTTATTCGGAGGCGAGCCTGGTGAAGCGGCTGGAGGAGCTGGGCATCGGGCGGCCTTCGACCTACGCCGCGACGCTGCAGGTGCTGAAGGACCGCAACTATGTGCGGACGGAAAAAAACCGTTTCTTCGCAGAAGAAAGCGGGCGGCTTCTCACGTCGTTTCTCGAGCGGTTCTTCGAGCGCTATGTCGCCTATCAGTTCACCGCCGGCATGGAGGACGAGCTCGACGACGTCTCGGGCGGCCGGGCCGAGTGGAAGGATGTGCTCGCCGCGTTCTGGCGTGACTTCAAGCCCAAGTCCGACGAAGTGATGGAGCGTAAGCCGTCGGAGGTCATGGAAGGCCTCGACGAGTTCCTGGGCGACTATCTGTTCCCGCCCAAGGACGACGGATCCGATCCGCGCCTGTGCCCCAAGTGCCAGCAGGGCCGACTGGCGCTGCGCGGCGGCAAGTTCGGTGCCTTTGTCGCCTGCTCGAACTATCCGGAATGTAAATACACCCGCAAGTTCGCGCAGCCGGGCAGCAACGGTGAGGAAGCCGAGGACGAAAGCCTGGGCCGGGATCCGGAGAGCGGGCTCGACATCGTCCGCCGTGCCGGGCGGTTCGGGCCGTATATCCAGCTGGGCGAGGGCAAGGAGGCAAAGCGCGCGTCGATCCCCAAGGACATCGACGAGTTGACGCTCGACTGGGGCATCAAGCTTCTCAGCCTGCCGCGTACGGTCGGCACGCATCCTGAAACCGGCGAGGAGATCAAGGCCAGCATCGGGCGCTATGGTCCTTATCTGGTCCATGCGGGCAAGTACGCGCGGCTGCGTTCAACCGCTGAGGTGTTCGAAACCGGGATGAACGCCGCGGTGTCCCTGCTGGCGGAAGCTGCTGCCAACAAGGGTGGGCGTGGTGCCCGGACCGCGGCCGAGCCGATCAAGGTGCTCGGCCCCCATCCGACATCGGGCGGCGAGATGAAGGTGTTGGCGGGGCGCTACGGTCCCTACGTTACCGACGGCACCACCAATGCCACGCTGCCGCGCGACGCCAAGCCGGAGGAGCTGACGGCCGAGGCTGCCGTTGTCCTCATCGACGAGAAGGCCGCCAAGGGTCCGCCCAAGGGCAAGAAGAAGGCAGCGCCCAAGAAGGCGGCCGCTAAGAAAACTCCAGCTAAAAAGCCGGCTGTCGAAAAGGTACCCGGCAAGAAGGCACCTGCCAAGAAGGCAAAGGCTGCGGAGGCGGCCGAATGAGCGACAAGACCGCCAAGCACAAGCAGCCCTGGAAGCCGGAGGAGCTGCAGAAGCTTCGCACCCTGGCGGACAAGGGCAAGGGGTTGAAGGAGATCGCCAAGGCGCTCAACCGCACCGAGGAATCGACCAAGGATGCGGCCAAGCAGCACGGCATGACTATCGGAAAGCTGCGCTGATGGAGCAGGCGCGCATTGTGCGTGCCTTGCGACAGGACGAGCAGATGCTCGCCTGAGGACCGCGCAGCCGGCGAGCGCCATCAGCGCTCTTGCTGGGCTGTCGTTGCTTCCTGGTCGGGCTGCCCAATGCACGTCCGACAATCGTCGAAGGGGTAAACGGGGGCACGAGGCCCCCGTCACCTTACTTCTGGGTTACGCTGTCCGCAGCTTCCTCGGCTGCAGCGCCGACCTTGCTTGCGGCATCGCCAACGCTGCTGGCGGCTTCGGCGACGGCATTGTCCTTTGCCGCTTCGCTGGAGCTCGACTGGCTGAAGAAGTAGATGCCGGCGATCACGGCGATGAGCAGGACGATCGCCAGCAATGCGGTGCTGCCGCCGCCCCGACGCGGCTCGCCATCGTGGATGACCGTCGTGTGCGTCGTCGGTCCGGCGCCGCCTTCGACCGTGGTAATGCGTTCCTCGACCATTCAGTCCTCCTCTTGATGCATATCGAGCGCAGAAACGCGCCGACATCCGATCGGTTGCGAAAGGTCACAGCAGCGAGAGCTGGCCATCGGCGGAAGGCTTGCGGAAGAGCGAGCAGTCCAGCTGGAGGGTAGGGCGCGAGAGGCCATGGCGACGCATGGCGATGGCAAAGCGGCTGCGGAACAAGTCGGCCCAGACGCCCTCGGGCTTCATGCGCTTGCCAAAGCGCGGATCGTTGTCCCGTCCGCCGCGGATCGAACGGATCGTCGCCATGACTTTGCCGGCACGATCTGGAAAGTGCGTCTCCAGCCATTCGCGAAACAGCGGCGCGACCTCATGCGGAAGCCTGACGATGATCCAGGTCGCGGCTTGCACCCCTGCGGCCGCCGCTTCTTTCAGGATGCCCTCGATATGATGGTCCGTGATCGAAGGGATGACCGGAGCGACGGACACGTGGCAGGGCACTCCGGCGTCGGCCAGGCGTGCCAGCGCCGCGATGCGCTTGGCAGGAGAGGCCGCGCGCGGCTCCAGCAGACCTGAGAGACGCGCATCGAGGCTCGTCACCGAGATGCCGACCTCGACCAGGCGGAGCCGCGCAAGCTCTGCAATCACGTCGAGATCATGAAGCACGCGGTCGGACTTGGTGGTGATCGTCACGGGGTGACGTGTTTCCAGGCAGACCTCCAGCACCGCCCGGGTGATCCGGTACCGTGCCTCGATCGGCTGGTAGGGATCGGTATTGGTGCCCATGGCAATCGGCGCGGCCCGGTAGCTCGGCTTGGCGAGCGTCTGGCGCAACAGGCGTGCCGCATCCGGCTTGGCGAACAGCTTCGTCTCGAAGTCGAGCCCTGGCGACAGGTCGTGAAACGCATGGGTCGGACGCGCGAAACAGTAGATGCACCCGTGTTCGCAGCCGCGATAGGCGTTGATCGATCGATCGAACGGCACGTCCGGCGAGGTGTTGAAGTTCAGGATTGCCTTCGGAAATTCGTGCGTGACGGTTGTCCGCAGCTTGTCCACAGGCCCATCGACAAGTTCATGCACATCGCGCCAGTCGTCGTCGGCAAGTCTGGACGCCAGGTTGAACCGACTGGACGTGTCGGAAGACTGGGCTCCTCGGCCTGTAATCGGCGCTGGCGGCGGCATGGCTCAACTAGAACATACCATGAACATATAATCAAGGCTGTTCTGACGGGTCGGCGCGCGATACATCACAGCTCATGGACCTGTGCCGCTATCTCACCCGCATCGGCCTCGACCACACGCCTCCGGCGACGGCCCAGGGTGTAGCGCAGTTGCAAGGTGCGCACCGGCTGGCGATCGGATTCGAAAACCTCGATGTCATGCTTGGTCGCCGCATTGCGATCGACAGCGGCAGCGTGTTCGACAAGCTGGTCGGGCGATGCCGAGGCGGGTACTGCTTCGAGCATAACCGCCTCTTCGCCGACGTGCTGGCCGTGCTGGGCGTCGCCAATCGGCCCTTGCTCGCGCGGGTGCGGTTGATGGTTCCGCCTGACGTCGTGCCGCCCCGCACGCACGTCTGCCTGCTCGCTACGATCGAAGGCGAGCCGTGGCTTGCCGATGCCGGCTTCGGTGGGAGCAACCTGCCGCCCCTGCCACTCGCGGACAGTGCGGAGCAGGCGTTGCCCGACGGATCGCGGCACCGGCTGGTCCATCTGGGGCCATGCGGTTCGCTAACCGGCGAGTGGCGGCTGGAGCGATGCGCGGCTGCTTGCCCGGGCTTGGACGCGCCATGGCAGGCACAGTACACGTTCGACTTGTCCGAGGTGGCGCCCGACGATCTCGAGCAAGCCAATCACTGGACCTCGACGCGCGCCGGCACCCGCTTCACCAGTCTGCATGTCGCCAGCATCCCGCTGCCGGACGGCTTCGCTTCGATGACCGACCGCGAACTGACGCTGCATCGGGGCGGTACTGTCGAGCGGCGGACCATCGAAGATGCAGCGGACTATGCGGCAACCTTGCGCCGGGTGTTCCGGATCGAGCTTAGCGACGGCGACGCAATGCGGCTGCCGCTGTTCGCCTAGACTTCACGCAGGCGCGGCATCAGTTCGACGAAGTTGCAGGGGCGATTGCGGCTGTCGAGTTGCTCGGCCAGGATGCCGTCCCAGCCATCCTTCACCGCGCCGTTCGATCCCGGCAGGGCGAAGATGTAGGTGCCGCGCGAAAGGACGGCGCATGCGCGGGACTGCACGGTCGACGTGCCGATGGTCTTGTAGCTGAGCCAGCGGAACAGCTCGCCGAAGCCAGGGATGTCCTTTTCCTTGACCTGGTCGAGCGCTTCGGGCGTCACGTCCCGGCCGGTAAGGCCGGTGCCGCCGGTAATGATCACCGCGTCGACGTTCCGGTCGTCGATCCATGCCTCGAGCTGGGTCACCAGGGTGGGCACGTCATCGCGCACGATGGTGCGCGCCGAAAGCGTGTGGCCGGCGCCGGTGATCCGCGCGGCAAGGATGTCGCCCGAGGTGTCGTTTTCCGGACCGCGGGTGTCGGAGACGGTCAGGAGCGCGATCTGGATCGGCTTGAACGTGCGTTCCGGATCAACGGCCACGCAGCACGCTTCCATTGCTGGCCATGCGCACGCCCCTGGCGCTGCCGAGCCCGGGGAAGGTAGGCCACATGCCTTGTGCCAGCGCCTCGCGGCTTTCGGATGCACCGCCGGCCTGCCGCTCGTACATCCAGTAGTTGCGCATGACGATGTTCACGTAGCCACGCGTCTCCCAATAGGGCAGTGACTCCATCCACAGCAGCGGGTCGCCCTGGTCGCGCACTTCGCTGTTCCACCGGCCGGTGGGTACGAGGCCGGCGTTGTAGGCGGCCATGACCTTGGGCAGCAGGCCCTGCGTCGCGGCGGAATTCTTCAGCATCTGCAAGTGGCGCTGTCCGAAGGCGAGGTTCACCTCGGGCTTGTTCAGGTCGCTTGGCGATCCGCTGTAGCCCAGCGCGCCGCTATGATCCTGCGCCGCGGCAGGCACGATCTGCATCAGCCCGCGCGCGCCGGCCGGGCTGACCGCGCTGGCCTGGAACACCGATTCCTGCAGCACATGCGCGTAGACCAGCGCCGGGTCGACCTGCCATCCGCCCACTGGATCCCACTTGGGCGTGGGAAAGCGCGTCGCAGGCGCCGGCTTGCCGCCATAAGGCGCATTGTAGGCCATCCACAGCTGCGTCTTGGGCAGGCCGAGATCGCGGGCGAGGCGGGTCAGCGGCTCGAACTCGGACGGCGAGCCGATGCGGGCCTGGTGACGCAGGACCTCATCGGCCAGGCTGTCCTTGCCGATCTCGGTCAGGGCCACCGCCACGCGGATGTTGCCTTCGTTGCGCAGGTTCTGCCAGTCGTTCTGGGTGAAGTCCGGCGCGGAATGCTGTTGAGGCAGGCGCAGGCCGAGCTGTTCTGCGGCGAGCATGCCATAGAGCGTCTCGTCCCGCGCCGCGGCCTTGCGCAGGATCGCGGCGGCTTGCTCCGGCTTGCGACAGCGTACCAGCGAGCGGCTTTGCCAATAGTACGCGGCGGACGTCAGCTCCGGGTTCTCCGAGCGTGCGGCGGTGTTCCTGAACGCGTCGGCCGCACCGTCGCAGTCACCCAGGCGCCACGCGGCGAGCCCGGCCGTCCACCACGCTTCGCCGACCCAAGGACCTTGGCCCTGGGCGCCCAATTGCGCCACCTGATAGGCCTGCGCGTCTTGGTTCTCGATGTAGAAGCTCCAGGCCACCCGCTGGCGCCACTCGGCCCGTGCCGAGGGGCTGAGCGCGGCGTCGATGCCGTCAAGCAGCAGGCGCGCACCCAGCGGGTCGTCGGCCTTGATGCGCTCCAGGATCCCCGCAGAGATGGTGCCCGGCATGGTGCCGTCGTTGATGCCGCTTGGCCTGACGCGCTTGGGCAGCGAGGGCAGGGCGGCGAAGCGCTGTGCGGTCGGCATCGGCGGAAGGCTGACCGCGCCCCGCTTCATCGCCAGACGGCTGATCTGGTCGGCATCGGGGAGTTTGGTGCCTTGCGACAGCCAGGCCTGGAGGTCGGCCAGCTCGATCTTGGGTGAGCCGGAAGCCAGGAAGTATTCGGCGCGCGCCTGCTGATGCAACGGCCCGTCGCTCTTCTCCGCGAACAGGTTCTGGACCGTGGTCCAATCCTTGCTCTCGATCGCGTTGAACAACTTACGATAATAGTCGCGCTCGTCGATGGTGAGCAGCGAAGGGACGGCCGTGCGGTCCGCCCGCGTGCGAAAGTAGTCGACCGCGGCGCTGTTCGCGAAAGCCGGGCTTGCGGCGAGCGAAGCGGCGCTCAAGAGGGCGAGCAGCCCGGTCCTGGCAGCAATCTTCAAGGTTCCACCCCGATCCCTAATCAATCCAGTGCCCGAGCAGCCAGGCGTCGATCGTCACGCCGTCCAGTCGAGCCATGCCTGCCACAGCGCTGACTTCCATCGCGCCTGAGAGGACGCGGCTGGAACTCTACGCACCGCCAGCAGAGGCACCGTCGCTCCCTCATGGTTAAAAGTGAGTGAAACGGCAGCGGCTTGAGGTGAGTCGTGGCCCAGCAGCGGCAGGATGACGAAGCCGAGCACAAGCAGCCGCTTGGGCCTGACAAGCGAAACGTGCTGGATCAGCGCGTGTGATACGATCTGGTTGGCCTGCGGGGACCAGTCGGTGCCGGGTGCATGGCAGGGCAGGGTGCTGGCGCGATAGACCTGACCTTCTGCCAGGCCGCATGCACCGATGAACGCGTCGACCAGCCGACCCTCGGGTCCGGACAGCAAGAGTTCCCGGTCCTCGCTCTCGGGCGCGCAGGCGATCACCATCAGCTCGGGTGAAGCCGCGCCCCGTGGCGGTACCCGGCCGGTGCAGCGTCCACCGTCGAGCTCGGGCGCGGTCATCCACCAGGCCTGGAACGTCTCGAGCGTGTCAGGCAGCGGCGGGGGCGCAGCGGGTGCCTGCGGCTGCGGTTCCCTGCGGCGTGATTCGATCTGGGGCGGGTGGCGCGCATCCGCGTCGGCAGGCGGTAGCCATGACCGTGGCTCGTCTTCGAACGCCATGTCCACGCCCGCATCGCGCCACCAATCGAGCGTTGCGGCGATCGCGCCTGCGTAATCCGGATTTGTTCCGATCCCCATGCCTCGGGTCTTGACCTGCCGCACTCCACCAATCAAGGCGTTTGAGCAGTTAATCGCGCGATTGAACAAGCGCTCTGGGAACCGGAAAGTCCATGACGACACGTGAATCGATGCCCTTCGACGTGGTGATCGTGGGCGGCGGCCCTGCCGGCCTGTCGACCGCGATCCACTTGAAGCAGGTCAATCCGGAGCTCAGCGTCTGCGTTCTGGAAAAAGGCTCGGAGATCGGCGCGCACATCCTCTCGGGCGCGGTGATCGATCCGCGTGCGCTGGACGAGCTGCTGCCGACCTGGCGCGAGGACGGCTGCTTCCTGGCCGACACGCCCGTGACGGATAACTGGCACTGGTACCTGACAAAGACCGGCAAGCTGCCGATCCCGCACGCGTTCATGCCGCCGTTCATGTCCAACAAGGGTTGCTACACCGGGTCGCTCGGCAACCTGTGCCGCTGGCTGGCCGAGCAGGCCGAGGCGCTCGAGGTCGAGATCTTCCCGGGCTTCTCCGCTTCGGAAGTGCTGTTCGACGAGCATGGCGCGGTCACGGGCGTGGTCGCCGGCGTGATGGGCATCGCGCGCGACGGCAGCGAGAAGTCGGACTTCGAGCCGGGCATGGAGCTGTTGGGCAAGTACACCGTGTTCTGCGAAGGCGCGCGCGGTCACCTGACCAAGCGGCTGAAGGCGCAGTTCAACCTCGAAGCCGATTGCGAGCCACAGATCTACGGCCTGGGCATCAAGGAACTGTGGGACATCGATCCTGCCAAGCACGTGCCGGGCCGCGTGCTCCATACGCAGGGCTGGCCCCTGTCCGAGAGCAATACCTGGGGCGGCGCGTTCCTCTATCACCAGGCGAACAACCAGGTCGCGCTGGGGCTGGTGACCGCGCTCGATTACGAGAACCCCTACGTCTATCCGTTTGAGGAGTTCCAGCGCTGGAAGACGCATCCGGCGATCCGTGAACTGCTCGAAGGCGGCAAGCGCGTGGCCTATGGTGCGCGTGCTATCAATGAGGGCGGCTGGCAGTCGGTGCCCAAGTTGGCGTTCCCGGGCGGCGTGCTCGCAGGCTGTTCGGCGGGCTTCGTCAACGTGCCGCGCATCAAGGGCACGCACACCGCGATGAAGAGCGGCATGCTGGCGGCGGAGGCGATCGCCGCCGCGGTCGCGGCCGGGCGTGAGCAGGACAGCCTCGACGAATACGACGCGGCGCTGCGCGACAGCTGGATCGCCAAGGAGCTGAAACAGGTCCAGAATGCCGAGCCGCTCACCGCCAAGTTCCATGGCGATTTGTTCGGCTCGGCCTTGGCCGACATCGACATGTGGCTGCGCTACCTCAAGCTGCCGGCGTTCCCGGTGATGAAGCACCACACCGATGCCTCGGCGACCAAGCGCGCCGACTTGTTCCGCCCGATCGCCTATCCCAAGCCCGATGGCGTGCTGACCTTCGATCGCCTGACGAGCGTGTCGTACTCGTTCACCAATCACGAAGAGGATCAGCCGGTCCACCTCGTGCTGAAGGACCCGGATTACCCTCTCGAAACCGAGCTGCCGGTGTATGGCGGGCCCTCGACGCGCTACTGTCCGGCAGGCGTCTACGAGTACGTGCCCAACGAGGCGACCGGAGGTGTGAAGTTCCAGATCAACTCGCAGAACTGCGTGCACTGCAAGACCTGCGACATCAAGGATCCTGGCCAGAACATCGTCTGGACCGCTCCCGAGGGCGGCGGCGGGCCCAACTACCCGAACATGTGATCCGGCTCGTCGAATCCCTGTGCTGACGGAAACTGCCTACGCCAAGATCAACCTCGCGCTGCATGTCCGCAGGCGGCGCGAGGATGGGTACCATGAACTGGAAACCCTGTTCGCTTTCGTGGATCAGGGCGATCGGCTGAGCGTGCGCTCCGCCTCGCAGGACACCCTGAGCACCACTGGCGAGTTCGCGTCCGGCATCGAGGATCCATTCGGCAACATCGTCGCGAAGGCGCTTGCCGCGCTGCCCCATGGGCAAGGCTGGGCCGTGGATCTGGAGAAACAGCTTCCGGTGGCCGCGGGCCTTGGCGGCGGCTCGGCGGACGCGGGTGCCGTGTTCCGTCTTGTCGAGCAGGCCCATGGCCTCCCGGAAGACTGGATGGCCCGCGCCTCCAGGCTCGGCGCGGACGTGCCCGCTTGCGTCCGCTCGCAAGCGTGTATCGGCACCGGCACCGGCACCGATCTGACGGACGTCGACAACGATCTGGCAGGCACGCCCGTCCTGCTCGTCAACCCGCGGTTGCCCCTGCCGACCGGGCCGGTGTTCAAGGCTTGGGACGGCATCGACCGTGGAGCCATGCCGGTCGGGCCATTGCGCACCGTTGCGCTGGATGGTCGCAACGACCTGGAGGCGCCGGCGATCTCGCTCTGCCCGCAGATCGCGGATATCCTCCACGTGCTGCGAGAAGGGGATCCCATCCTTGCCCGAATGTCGGGCTCGGGTGCGACCTGCTTCGCCTTGTACGAGAGTGCTTCGGATCGCAACGAGGCTGCCGCAAAGCTGGCGCGCGATCATGGCGGCTGGTGGCTCATGGCAGGCGCACTGCGTTGACCTTGACCGAGCACTCTGGGCTCTCCGAGGTTTACCGGCTGTTGGGCGAACCTCAGGCGGGCGGCGTGCTGGTGGTCGCCGACCATGCGTCCAGCCGCGTGCCTGACGATATCGCGTTGGGGATCGCTCCTGACTTGCTGCGCGAGCACATCGCCGTCGACATCGGCGTTGCCGGCGTGGCCGAGCGCATGGTGCGGCCGGGTACGGCTGCATTCCTCGCGAACGTCAGTCGGCTCGTCTGCGACTTCAACCGCGACCCGGATGCACCAGGCATCTTTCCAGAGACGAGTGACGGGTACCCCATTCCCGGGAATGTATTGTCCGCCGCTGCCCGAGCCGCGCGGCTGGAACGGTTCTTCGATCCTTATCACACCGCGTTGGCCGCAATGCTGGAAGCGAACCCGCCCGCGTTGATCCTGTCCTTGCACAGCTTCACGCCCCGTCTTGCCAGCGATCCCGCGCAGACAAGGCCGTGGCAGGTCGGCGTGCTCTACAACGAGGACGACCGGGCGGCGCGCATCGCCATTCCGCTGCTCGAAGCCGAAGGACTGGTCGTGGGCGACCAGCACCCCTATTCGGGCAAGGTCCTCAACGCGACGATGAACCGCCACGCCGAGGCGTTAGGGCGGCCCTATCTCGGCATCGAAATCCGCCAGGACCAGATCGGCACGGACGAAGGTGAAGCCCTCTGGGCCGAGCGGCTGTCCGCCATCGCCGCAACCGTCACCCTGCAACTCGTCTGATCTCAGAGACGAGTTACAGGGCGGTACCCTCAGCCCGGGCTAATGTGGCAGCGCTCGTCATACTTGCAGTGGCCGTTGCCATTGCCATTTCCGTGACCGTTATCATGCCCGTTACCGTTGCCGTTACCTGGCTTCGGACCTTTGTCATGGCCATATCCATAGGCATTGCCTCGGCCGTTGTTCGATCCGCGTCCGTCATAATGGAAGGATGCAGCGTTTTCGGAAGGCGTGGGGTTCCCGCCCGCTTGGGCCGACACCGGCAATGCTAGCGCCAGAGCAACAATGCCCAGGCCGTAAGTCTTTCTTGAGCAACCCATTTTAGCAACTCCTTTGCAGGACCTCATGCGCACAAGAACAACCATGTGCCAAGCACAGGTGTTCACGTGTTGCCTTTAGGTCCTAGCTCCCGCCTGCCGTGTCATTGCAACGGCCGCACAATTGGATAATGCTTGTTTGGATAATGCTTGTTAAGCAATGTTCTCGAGTGGCGCTTCTACTCGCTGCAATAATGCCATCGGTATAGTATCTATACCATTGGTTCGTGTCTCGCTTCACCTCGATGCCGCCACGGCCGAGCCAGCTTTTCAATTGCACTGCACTGACCTGAGGGCTCAACGCGTGAGGTCCTGCGCAATTCCGTCCTATCGCCCCCGCCCTGCTTGCGCTGCACCCGGCATTTTCCGCTTCGACTGGGCTCCTGGCTGGAGTAGAGGGCCGGGTTCGTCCCATAAGCGCTGACGCCCGGAGCCCGTGCCATGCCTGCCTATCGTTCCCGCACCACGACCCACGGCCGCAACATGGCGGGCGCTCGGGGTCTCTGGCGCGCCACCGGCATGAAGGACTCCGATTTCGGCAAGCCCATCATCGCGGTGGTGAACTCCTTCACGCAGTTCGTGCCGGGCCACGTCCACCTCAAGGACCTGGGCCAATTGGTCGCGCGCCAGATCGAGGCGGCGGGCGGGGTCGCCAAGGAATTCAACACCATCGCGGTCGACGACGGCATCGCCATGGGGCACGACGGCATGCTTTATTCGCTGCCCAGCCGCGACCTGATCGCCGACAGCGTCGAGTACATGGTGAACGCGCACTGTGCCGACGCCATGGTCTGCATCTCCAACTGCGACAAGATCACACCCGGCATGCTGATGGCGGCCTTGCGGCTGAACATCCCCGCGGTGTTCGTCTCGGGCGGCCCGATGGAAGCGGGCAAGGTCATCCTGAAGGGCAAGGAGCATGCGCTCGACCTGGTGGACGCCATGGTGGCAGCCGCCGACGAGTCCTATTCGGACGAGGACGTCGCCACCATCGAGCGCTCGGCCTGCCCGACGTGCGGTTCGTGCTCGGGCATGTTCACCGCCAACTCGATGAACTGCCTGACCGAGGCGCTGGGCCTCTCGCTGCCGGGCAACGGCTCGATGCTGGCGACCCATGCGGATCGCGAGCGGCTGTTCCTGGAAGCCGGACGCGTGGTCGTCGATTTGTGCCATCGGTACTACGAGGGCGAGGATGCAAGCGTCCTGCCGCGCAACGTCGCCAGCTTCGGCGCCTTCGAGAACGCCATGAGCCTCGACATCGCCATGGGCGGGTCGACCAACACCGTGCTTCACCTGCTCGCTGCCGCGCACGAGGCAGGAATAGACTTCACCATGGCCGATATCGACCGGCTGAGCCGCAAGGTGCCGTGCCTGTCCAAGGTCGCACCCGCCAAGAGCGACGTCCACATGGAAGACGTTCACCGCGCCGGCGGAATCATGGCGATCCTGGGCGAGCTCGATCGCGCCGGGCTGATCAACCGCGACTTGCCGACCGTGCATTCCAAGTCCATCGGCGATGCCATCGCCCGCTGGGATATCGCATTGCAGCCATCGAGCGACGTGCGCGAGTTCTACGCTGCCGCACCGGGCGGCGTGCCGACCCAGACCGCCTTCAGCCAGGCGCGCCGCTGGGAGAGCCTGGACGTCGACCGTGAGGGTGGGGTCATCCGCTCGGCAGAGCACGCATTCAGCCAGGATGGTGGGCTGGCCGTGCTTTCGGGCAACATCGCGCTCGATGGCTGTATCGTGAAGACAGCCGGCGTCGACGAGAAGATCCTGAAGTTCACCGGCCCGGCGCGCGTCTACGAAAGCCAGGATGCGGCGGTCGCGGGCATTCTCGGCGGTCAGGTGGTGGCCGGCGACGTGGTGGTGATCCGCTACGAAGGGCCGCGCGGCGGACCTGGAATGCAGGAGATGCTCTATCCGACCAGCTACCTGAAATCGAAGGGGCTAGGCGCCGCGTGCGCGCTGATCACCGACGGACGGTTCTCGGGCGGCACATCGGGACTATCGATCGGTCACGCTTCGCCCGAGGCGGCGGAAGGCGGTGCGATCGGGCTGGTCGAGAACGGCGACGTGATCGAGATCGACATTCCCAATCGCACCATCAACCTCGTGGTGTCGGACGAGGTGCTGCGCCAACGCCGCGATGCCATGGAAGCCAAGGGCGTGCATGCCTGGACTCCGCTGCACCCGCGACCGCGCAAGGTCTCGGTCGCGCTGCAGGCCTATGCGGCGATGACGACCAGTGCCGCGCGCGGCGCGGTTCGAGACGTGTCGCAGCTGAAGCGCGGCTGATGCGTGCGGTCGCTGTCCTCGCACTCGCGCTGCTGACCGGCTGCTCGGCGGACCCGGCGGCAGAGACGCCGAAGGTCGCCGAGGGTGGCGAGCGCATCGCCTGCGCGCTTGCTGGTGCAAGCGAGTTCAGCGAGAGCTGCGCCGTCGATCGTGCCGATGTGGATGGCACTCTGACGCTGATCCTGCGTCATCCCGATGGCGCATTCCGCCGCTTCGCCGTGGTGCGCGACGGCCGCGGCCTTATCGTCGCGGATGGTTCCGAGCAGGCGCGTACCGCGATCCAGGGCGACAAGCTGGCCGTCAGCGTGGCCGACGATCGCTACCTCTTCCCCGCCCGGATCAAGTCCAAGCCGGCCGATGCCAAGCCCTGACCAGATCCTCACGGTAGCGCAGATGCGCGCCGCGGAGGACCAACTGATCGCCGCGGGCAGCAGCGTCGAGGCGCTGATGGACCTCGCCGGGCGAGGCGCCGCGGACTGGGTCTGGCGCATGGCCGGGCGGCACCACGTGACGGTGCTGTGCGGACCGGGCAACAACGGCGGCGATGGCTATGTCATCGCGCAAAGCCTGCTTGAGCGCGGGGGCGAGGCGGTGGTTGTCGCGGCCGGCGAACCGCGGACGCAGGCCGCCCGCAAGGCTCGCGAACTCTTCGCAGGTTCGATCCTCGATAGCGACTCAGATGTTCATGGCGATGTTTTCGTGGACTGCCTGTTCGGCAGCGGCCTCTCGCGTCCACTTGCACCCGAGCATGTCGCGCTGCTCGGTCGACTCGCCGCGTCGCACCGGCGCACGATCGCTGTCGACGTGCCTAGTGGCATCGACGCGGACAGCGGTTCCTTTCTGAACGAAGGACTGGCTGCGTGCGACCTGACATTGGCGCTCGGCGCATGGAAACATGCGCACTTTCTCATGCCCTCGACGGTTCGCATGGGCGCGTTGCACCTCGTGGAGATCGGCGTGACTTGCCAGCCGGGTGCAGCGCGAGTCCTCGCCCAACCGGCATTGCAAGCGCCTGACGCAGATGCGCACAAATACCGGCGCGGGCTCGTCGTCGTTGTCGGCGGCGCGATGCCGGGCGCGGCGGGCCTTGCAGCAGAGGCTTGCGCACGGGGCGGCTGCGGCTACGTGCGGCTCACTGCGCCCACGGCGGTGCGAGCCAGTCACGCGATCGTGCAATCGCGCGAACCGGACTTTGCCAAAGCCAGGGCCGTGTTGATCGGGCCCGGGCTCGGGCGCGACGAAGTGGCCTGGTCAAGTCTGGGCGCAGCACTCGGCAGCGGCGTTCCGGTGGTCGCCGATGCCGATGCGCTCTGGCTGATCGGCGAGAAGGGGCGAGCGGGGCAGCCCGCGCCTGCCATCGTCACCCCCCATGAAGGTGAGTTCGCACGCATGTTTCCGCAGAGCGAGGGCAACAAGGTCGAGCGCGCCCGCCACGCCGCCGCCACGAGCGGAAGCGTGGTTGTCTACAAGGGCCCGGACACCATCGTCGCAAGTCCGGACGGGTCCACCAGGATCGCGCCGCGCGCATCGACCTGGCTGTCCACTGCCGGCACCGGCGATGTCCTCGCCGGTCTGTGCGCCTCGCGTCTGGCCGTTACCCGCGATCCCTTCGAAGCGGCCTGTCAGGCGGTATGGCTTCATGCCGAAGCGGCGCGGCGTGCCGGACCCGCGTTCGTGGCCGATGACCTCGTGACCCATCTTCCGCAAGCGATGGCTGCCTGCCTGTGAGCGACGGCGAGGAGATCATCCGCATCGCCGCCAAGGGCGATGGCATCACCGCCTCGGGCCGCCACGTGGCGTTCACCGCGCCGGGGGACCGTGTGCAGGTCGACGGAACGGTGGAGGCGGGCCCCCATCATGCGGTCCCGCCATGCCGGCACTTCGGCAACTGTGGCGGATGCCAGCTCCAGCAACTCGATGAGCCGTCGCTTGCCGATTTCGTCGCCAGCCGCGTTGCGAACGCGGCTACCGGCCAGGGCCTGGAGCCGGACCTGATCGGCCCGCCGCATCTCTCGCCACCGCGCACGCGCCGCCGGGCCTCGCTGCATGCCCAGCGGGTCGGCGGTCGCATTGCGCTCGGCTTTCGCGAGGCAGGATCGCACCGCATCGTCGACATGCATGAGTGCCATGTGCTCGCGCCCGAACTCTTCGCCCAGGTGGCACCGCTGCGCCGGATGCTGGCCGCACAGCCGGGCAAGCTGGCGGTCGAAGTCGATCTGGCCTTGAGCGAGCAGGGCGTCGATCTTGTCCTCAAGGGGCTGAAGGTCGAAGGCCTGGCGCCCACCGAGGCGCTGCTGGACTTCGCGGCCCGCCAGTCGCTGGCACGCGTCACGCTCGACCAAGGCTATGGCCCTGAAGGCGTTTGGGAGCCCGAGCCAATCACCATTCGCTTGGGCGGCGTTCCGGTGCCACTGCCGCCGGGCGCCTTCCTGCAAGCAACTCGCGACGGCGAGGAAGCGCTGGTTGCCGCCGCTCGCGAATGGCTGGCGGGCTCGGTGACGGTCGCCGACTTGTTTTCCGGCCTCGGCACTTTCGCCTTCGCACTCGCGGGTCCAGGCACCAAGGTGCTGGCTGCGGAGGCCGCGCGTGAGACGCACCTGGCTTGCAAGCTCGCTGCAGGCCGCGCGCAAGTGCCGGTCCATGCGCTGCATCGTGACTTGTTCCGCAATCCGCTCCAGCCCGACGAGCTGAATCGCTTCGCCGCGGTGCTGCTGGATCCGCCCCGTGCGGGCGCTCGCGAGCAGGTCGGCCGCATCGCCGAGAGCACCGTTGCGCGCGTCGTCTACATCTCGTGCAATCCGTCGAGCTGGGCGCGCGATGCCGGACTTCTCATCGCCGGCGGCTATCGCCTCGCAGAGCTACGGCCGGTAGGCCAGTTTCGCTGGTCGACCCATGTGGAGCTGGCGAGCCTTTTCGTGCGGGATTGAGGCGTCGCGACCTACTCGCGCGTCGCCTTGTCCATCAAGTCCATGAAGTCGCGGGCGGCGTCCCGGTCCTCGGCGTTCTTGAACGCCACGTCGAGATCGGGCGCGGCGCCGAGCAGGTACATCAACGTCCACAGCGCGAAGCGCCGGCCGCGATCCTGCTCCATGCCGAGGTCGACCCCCATGCGCTCGATGCCCGCGTCGAGCGCCGCCGGTGCGATCGCATTCATGTCGTCGGTGCCGAAGTAGCGGCGCAGCTGATCGTCGAAGTCCATCAGTCGCTCCCCAGCAGAACTTGCGCGAAGGCCGCAGGATCGGTGTTGCCGCCGGAGAGCACCACCGCGGTGCGCTCGGTCACCGCGACCTTTCCAGTCAGTACAGCAGCGAGCGCGGCGGCTCCTCCCGGCTCGACCACCAGCCGCAGCCGAGAGAACGCCAGCCGCTGCGCCGCACGCACTTCGGCCGGCGTGACCGTGGCCACGAGGTTGACGCGGTTCTTCAGCACGCCCAGATTGATCGCGCTGGTCGACATAGGTTGGAGCGAATCGCACGGAGTCGCGGGAGGATCGGCTCCGATCGGCGTGACCTCGCCCGCGGCAAGGCTACGTCTCATGGTGTCCCATCCTTCGGGCTCCACGGGCACGACGCTCGCGTCGGGGCAGGCGAGGGCCAGACCGGCGCTGAGCCCGCCACCGCCGCAAGGGCAGACGAGCAGGTCAGGGCCACCGCCGTCGAGCTTCTCCATCTGCGCCGCGATCTCTATGCCGGTGGATCCCTGGCCTTCGATCACCCACGGATCGGCGAAGGCGTGGACCAGCGTGGCGCCGCTCTCGGCCACCAGGCGCGCCGCGACAGCCTCGCGATCTTCTCCGCCCGGCCGGTCGTACAGCACGACCTGAGCTCCCAATGCGCGGGTTGCATCCAATTTCACGCGCGGCGCATCGACGGGCATGACGATGGTGGCTGCGATGCCGAGCCGACGTGCCGCCCAGGCAACGCCTTGCGCGTGGTTGCCGCTGGACACGCCGACCACGCCGCAAGTGCGCTCGGCTTGGTCGAGGTCGGTCAGGCGATGCCAGGCGCCGCGAATCTTGAAGGCGCCGACCGGTTGCAGGTTCTCCGCCTTGCACCAGATGGTGCGATCGCCGATCTGCAGCGGCAGGAGCGGGGTCGGCGGCAGCAACGCAGCGATCTTCTCCGCCGCGCGCAGCACGCCGGCTCGATCGGGTTGGCGCGAGGAATTCGTCATCATGGGAGCGGCGATAAGGCCGGCGCCGTCATAGGTCCATCGCGCAAGCTACGCCCAGTGCTGTTGTCTTGTCACATGGCAGGTCTATATGCGCACCTTTCGCGGGGTTTGGACCGCTGGAGGAGACTGGCTAGTGAGCAAGGTTCTGGTGATCGGCGCAGGTGGCGTCGGCTCGGTCGCGGTCCACAAGATGGCGATGAACCCGGATATCTTCAGCGACATCCACCTGGCGAGCCGCACGGTGTCTAAGTGCGTAGCCATCGCCCGGTCGGTCAAGGAGCGCACGGGTGTCACCATCGCGACTTACGCGATCGATGCCGACGATGTCGCCGCGACCACCAAGCTGATCGAGAGCATCGGCCCCAAGCTCGTCGTCAACCTGGCGCTGCCCTACCAGGACCTTGCGATCATGGACGCGTGCCTGGCCGCGGGCGCCAATTACCTCGACACCGCGAACTACGAGCCGCGCGACCAGGCCAAGTTCGAATACCATTGGCAATGGGCCTATCAGGACAAGTTCAAAGCCGCGGGCCTGATGGCGCTGCTCGGCTCCGGCTTCGATCCCGGCGTAACAAGTGTCTTTGCTATGTGGTTGAAAAAGCACAAGCTCAAGACCATCCGTCTGCTCGACATCCTCGACTGCAACGGCGGCGATCACGGCCAGGCCTTCGCGACCAATTTCAACCCGGAAATCAACATCCGCGAGGTGACCGCACCCGCGCGGCACTGGGAGAACGGCCAGTTCGTCGAAACGCCGGCGATGGGCGTGAAGCAGCAGTTCGACTTCGAGGGCGTCGGCCCCAAAAACATGTACATGATGTATCACGAGGAGCTGGAGAGCCTCGCCAAGTTCCTGCCGGAACTGGAGCGCGCACGCTTCTGGATGACCTTCGGCGATGCCTATATCCAGCACCTCACCGTGCTGCAGAACGTCGGCATGACGCGGATCGATCCGGTCACCTACAACGGTGTCGAGATCATCCCGCTGCAGTTCCTCAAGGCCGTGCTGCCCGAACCCGCCTCGCTTGGCCCGACCACCAAGGGCAAGACGAACATTGGCGATATCGCCACCGGAGAAGCGCTGGACGGTTCGGGCGAGAAGACGTTCTACATCAAGAATATCTGCGATCACGAGGAGGCTTACGCCGAGACGGGCAACCAGGCGGTCAGCTACACCACCGGCGTGCCGGCCATGATCGGCGCGGCCATGCTGCTGACCGGAAAGTGGTCGGGAGAGGGCGTGTTCAACATGGAGCAGCTTGACCCCGATCCCTTCATGGACATGCTGAACACGCAAGGATTGCCGTGGACGGTCGAGGAACTCGACGGCCCGCTGTCGTTCTGATGCACAGGTTGATCATGGCCGCGCTCGGCGGCCTCATCCTGACGGGTTGCACGCCGACGCAAGCTCCGGCTCCCGACGCAGGCGGGCAGTTCTTTCCCCGTGAGCTGAGTGCGACCGATCGCGCGGCTTGCACCTCTGCCGGCGGTCGCGTGGAGCGACGCGGGCGGCTGCAGGCGGAAGCTTGCGTCCGCCCCTTCGCCGATGCGGGCAAGGCGTGCACAGACACCTCGCAGTGCCAGGGCAAGTGCGTGAGCACCGGCAACGCGACGGACGCGACGGCCGGACAATGCCAGGCGGACGATCGCCTGTTCGGCTGCTATTCCGAGATCAAGTCCGGAAAGGCCGTGAACACGATCTGCGTCGATTGACGCTCTCGTGAACCGCTATTGAGCCCGCAGCCTTCGGTCAGGGATACTGAGATGGAAACCAGAGCCGGCGATCCTGGCGCCTTTGCGCAGTTCGACCTCTCCCGGGTCGACAGCCCGGCCTTCGTCGTGGACGCTGCCAGGTTGCGCGCCAACTTGCGCGTGTTGCAGGACGTAGGTGAGCGCTCGGGTGCCAAGGTGCTCGCCGCGCTAAAGGCCTTCTCGATGTGGTCGACCGCACCGATCGTGGGCGAGTACCTGGATGGCGTCTGCACCTCGGGCTTGTGGGAAGCGCGGCTCGCGTCCGAGTTCTACGACGGTGAGATCACGACTTACTGCGCGGCCTACAAGCCCGAGGACCTGCCCGAGATCCTGCGTTTGTCCGATCACGTGATCTTCAACTCGCCGGGCCAGATCGAACGGCTGTGGCCCATCATCGAGCATGCGCGTGCGGCGGGTGAGGACTTCGACATCGGCTTGCGAATCAATCCCCTGCATGCCGAAGGTGAGGTGCCGCGCTATGATCCGTGCGCACCGCATTCGCGCCTGGGATTTCCCATCGACCAGTTGACCGAAGAGCACATGGATCTGGTCGATGGCATCCACATGCATACGCTGTGCGAGCAGGATTTCGAGCCGCTGGCGCGTACCTGGGACAAGGTCTTCGACTTTCTCGAGCCTTATTTCGGCCAGTTCAAGTGGATCAACTTGGGGGGTGGCCACCACATCACTCGGGCTGACTACCAGCGCGAGGAACTGATCGAGTTTCTCGCCGACATTGCCGAGGACACCGGCGCGCAGGTCTACATCGAGCCGGGCGAGGCGATCGCGCTCGATGCCGGTATCCTGGTCGGCACGGTGCTCGACACCGGCTGGAACGGCATGCCCGTCGCGATCACCGACATCTCGGCAACGTGCCATATGCCCGACGTGATCGAGGCACCGTACCGTCCTGCCATGCTGGGCGAGGGCGCCTCGCCAGACGATGAACTCGGCGGCGCCGACGGTGGCGAGCGCGTGCGCCTCGGTGGCCCGTCGTGCCTGGCAGGCGACGTCATCGGCGACTATGCCTTGCCGGTCACCGCCGAGCCGGGGGCACGGTTCGCCTTTCTAGACCAGGCCCATTACTCGATGGTGAAGACCACGACCTTCAATGGCGTGCCGCTGCCTTCGATCTGGCTATGGGATTCGGAAAGCGACGCGCTCGAGTGCAAGCGACGCTTCGACTACGAGGATTTCCGCGACCGCTTGAGCTGACGGCGTCGCCGGCTTGGCGTTGCCATGTCAGGAGCTTGCGATCTGGTAAAACAGGTCCTGGCCCACGCTTCGGATTACGGGCTCTATCCGGCTCAAGCCCAACTCGATCCGGCTTTGATCGAGGTCCCACCAAGCAACCAGAACGGCCATGCATCCGTTTGTCCACTCGCCGCATTTGAGAAAACGTGCGCGCGGAGAGAAGCATGGCAGACGATCGTTTTCCCGTCATTTATCTGCCACCTCGGCGGCCTCAGACCGCGCATTGTGAAGCTTTTATGACGCGCCAAGTTTTTCACTTGCGATTCAGGTCTACCCCCCTATATCCGCCCTCCGCTGCCCCATGGGGACTTCCAAACCGCAAGGCAGCTTTTCGCTAACACATCCGTTTGGGGGTCCCTTGAGTTGCACCATCATCTTGACGCATCGGCTGTAGCGCGCGCCCTTTCGCCCGACGAACCCGTTATCCTCAACCGTCCGCATGCCGCGGAGCGGGCTGCCCGTTTCTTCGCTACGAAGTTCCCGGGCAAGTCGCTTTATGCGGTGAAGGCGAACCCGTCGCCCGACCTGCTGCCGATCCTGTGGGCCGGCGGGATCACGCACTACGATGTCGCGTCGATTGCCGAGGTTCGCCTGGTACGCGGTGTCCTGCCGAACGCGACGCTGTGCTTCATGCATCCGGTGAAGACGGCCAGCGCGATCCGCGAAGCCTACTTCGTCCACGGCGTGCGCACCTTCAGCCTCGACACGCGCGAAGAGCTCGAAAAGATCGTAGCCGCCACGGCCGATGAGGCCGGCAACCCGGCTGCGGACTTGCGCCTCTGCGTGCGTCTGCGCGTCTCGTCCGAATACTCGGAGCTGAGCCTCGCCTCGAAGTTCGGCATCGACCTCGCCGATGCCGGTCCGCTGCTGCAGGAGACCCGGCAAGTGGCAGACTGGCTGGGCGTGTGCTTCCACGTCGGCAGCCAGGCGATGACCCCGTTTGCCTATGTCCAGGCGCTCGAGCGCGTGCGTGCAGCGATCGCCGACGCGGGCGTCGTCATCGACATGATCGATGTGGGCGGAGGCTTCCCCTCGGTCTACCCGGGCATGGAGCCGCCGCCGCTGGAGGATTACTTCGCGATCATCCATCGCCATTTCGAGGCGCTGCCGATCGCCTACAACGCCGAGCTGTGGTGCGAGCCCGGCCGTGCGCTGTGCGCCGAGTACAACTCGCTGATCGTGAAGGTCGAGAAGCGTCGCGGCAAGGAGCTCTACATCAACGATGGCGCCTATGGTGCCCTCTACGATGCCGCCCACGTCGCTTGGCGGTTCCCGGTCAGGATCCTCAACGATGCGCGTTCCGAGGTGCTGGAGGACTTCGCGTTCTACGGCCCCACCTGCGATGATGCCGACTACATGGAGGGCCCCTTCCAGCTGCCGGCAGACATCAAGGCGGGCGATTTCATCGAGATCGGCATGCTTGGCGCCTACGGTGCGGCGATGCGCACGGCGTTCAACGGCTTTGGTCAAGGCGAGAGCGTGATCGTGACCGACGAGCCGATGGCCAGTCTCTACACGGGCGAGCGCAAGGACCCACGGGTGTCGGACAACGTCGTGTCGCTGCGTTGATGTGGTGAACCTTCCGAGGCGGGCGTCTCGGAAGGTTCCACCATGCGGACGCAGCCGTTCAGTGGGCCGATTCTTCGATCCAGGTCAACTCGTCCACCCGTGCGTGAACGTGTGTGTCGAAGGACTGCGGCGACATCGGTTCGCCGAATAGCTGCCCCTGGAAGGTATCGCAGCCGCATCCGCGCATGAAGTCGAACTGCGCCTCGCAATCGATGCCTCGGGCCAAGACTTGCAGATCCAGCGCCTGAGCTAACTGCACGATATTGCGCGCCAGAGTGGCCGATCTCGTGCGCTCGCACGCGTCGCGGCTGAGCTCGGCATCCAGATCGATGTGCTGCAGGGGCAGGCGCTCCAGATCTGCCAGGGAGCTATCCCGCGCACTGAATTTCAAGCTTGCGGACACGCCCAGCGCACGCAGCTGTTCCAGCGGCGGCTGGATGGGAGCCAGGCCGGCGCTCACATCGCGCCCGTCCAGATCGACTCTCAGGTACCGCCCATGCACGCCATGCTTGCGCAGGGTGTCGGACAGCTCGGCCACGACACCAGGTGCGCACAAGTTCTCGACGCTGAGACCGACCGTGAGGACCAGATCGTACGTGTGCGAACGCAGCTGCCAGCGCGAGAGCGTGAGCACGGCTTCGGACAGCATCCAGGCTTCGATCTTTCCGACAAGACCGGCTTCTCTTGCCACGAGCGAGACAACGTCCGCGTCGAGCGGTCCCTCCGACCGGTTCCAGACGAGCACCGCCTCGGCTCCGATTATCCTGCGTGAACGATCGACCTGAGGGCTAAGCCGCAACTCCAGCTCGCCTCTTGCGACAGCGTGGGCGAGGTCGCGCGCCACCCTCCTGTTCGTTGCCGCGTGGCGCTGCACGAAGAACAGGCACGCGGCCAAAAGCAACACGGTCGCAAGCGGGTTGATGTACGCGATCACCATCTGGATCGGCTCGGAAGGGGGCCGTGCGAAGCCGAATTGCAGCGGCAAGCTCGAGAACGCGACGAAGCCGCAGATCGCGGCCAGGATCATTGCAACGGCCGTAAAGCGGGGCTCGCGCCGATAATCCATGTAGCCCACCAACGCGACGACGAGAAAGTAACCATGGGTCGTGCGCGGCACGGCTTGGCTCGGCAGGTCGACCGAGAGGCAGAACACCGTGGTGATCGCCGAGCATAGCGCTTGCGCAAGCACGAGGCCGGTCGAGAGGCAGATGCGCGTGGCGACAATCCAACAGCCACTCAGTACCAGAGCCGCGAAGGCAAGCAGCACAGCCAGGCCAGGTTGGGAAAGGAGCAGGAATACGGCCACCCACGCCGTGCAGAACGCAGCGGCGAGGGGCAGCATGCGCACGCATGCCGTACGCAATTGTCGTTGCATCTGTTCCTGGACCGGAACAGCGTGCGGAAGTGCGCCGATCAGCATGCCTCATCGCCAAGCAAAGCCTGGCGCTCCGTTGATGCGCCCAAGATGTTCACTTACGCAATGTATGTGCCTCAATCTTGATAAGGGATACTTAAGATCCTCCTAAGAGAGCCGATCACGGCGGCATGCGGCCGCTCGATGGTGCAAGATCGTCATGCGACGACGCGCGTTTCGGTATTGCTTCGGTTCTGCAGTGGCTTAGCATACCGCAGCTGCAGATGCGGGGAGAAGGCCAAGATGAAGCATGTCGCCGCGATCATGGGCCTTTGTTCCGCAGTTGTCTGCACCCCGGTCCACGCGGAGAATGCGCGAGATATCCTGGTGAATGCCGCCTTCGGCGCGCGCGACAAGGGTGCCGCCCTTGCCCGGATCGGCCAGGCGCTCGCCTCGGCCGATGCGGCGCTCAAGCGTGATCCGCGCGACGAGAACGCCCGCCTGCAGCGCGCGCTGGCGATCAGCTACCGCGGCAAGCTTACGCGCAGCCGTGCGGACGTCATCGCTGCGCGGCGCGAGTTCGAGGCCCTGGTCGTCGCCGATCCGCGCAATCCTGAAACCCACCTGGCGCTCGCGGGATGGCACCTTGCTGCCGTGATCGAACTTGGCCCCTTCATGGCGCGTACGGTGCTTGGCGCGCGGTTGGCTGCCGGCAATGCGGCGCTCAACCGCGCCATAGCGCTTGGCGGCACTCATGCTGCCGTGCCGGCGCTGGCCAGTCTGCAGCGAATTCAGATCGATCCGAGTGACGTCGCCGGTGCGCGCCGCCTTGCCGAAACCGCGGTTGTTGCCTCTGCGAACAATCCGTTCGACCGCCTGATGCAGCGGCAGGCGGCGACTTTGCTGGTCCAGCTGCGCAAGGGCGACGGCATGGCGGCAGCAAGCCTTGCCAAGCTGCTCATGCCGTTCGGGCGCATCAGCGCATAGAAAAAGGGGCTCCGGTTCGCACCGAAGCCCCTTCATGTTCGTCGCAGCGAGGCTCAGCGCTTGTCGAGCGGCACGTAGTCGCGCTGCGTTGGACCGGTGTAGAGCTGCCGAGGACGACCGATCTTCTGGCCGGGATCGCTGATCATCTCGTTCCACTGCGCGACCCAGCCCACGGTGCGGGCGAGTGCGAAGAGCACGGTGAACATCGTCGTCGGGAAACCGATCGCCGAGAGGATGATGCCTGAGTAGAAGTCCACGTTCGGGAATAGCTTCTTCTCGATGAAGTACGGATCGTTCAGCGCCAGCTCCTCAAGCCGCAGCGCGGTCTCGAACAGCGGGTCGTCGACCTTGAGCGCCTCGAACACCTCGCGCACGGTCGACTGCATCACGGTCGCGCGCGGGTCGTAGTTCTTGTAGACGCGGTGGCCGAAGCCCATCAGGCGGAACGGGTCGTTCTTGTCCTTCGCCCGCTCGATATAGTGCGGGATCTTGTCGGGCGTGCCGATCTCCTTGAGCATGTTGAGCGCCGCTTCATTGGCGCCACCATGGGCCGGGCCCCAGAGGCACGCAATGCCTGCGGCGATGCAAGCGAACGGGTTCGCACCCGACGATCCGGCAAGGCGCACGGTCGAGGTCGAGGCGTTCTGCTCGTGATCGGCGTGAAGGATGAAGATGCGGTCCATCGCCTTCTCGACCGCGGGGATCACCTCGTACTCTTCCGCCGGCACGCCGAAGGTCATGCGCAGGAAGTTGCCGGTGTAGCTGAGGTTGTTGTCGGGGTAGAGGAACGGCTGACCCACCGAGTACTTGTACGCCATTGCCGCGATCGTCGGCATCTTGGCGATCAGGCGATGCGAGCTGATCTTGCGGTGCTCGGGATCGGCGATGTCGGTACTGTCATGGTAGAACGCCGAGAGCGCGCCGACGACGCCGCACATGATCGCCATCGGGTGCGCATCACGGCGGAAGCCACGATAGAAGGTCGCGAGCTGCTCGTGCAGCATGGTGTGGCGCGTGATGGTGCTTGAGAATTCGTCCAGCTCGCCGCCGCTGGGTAGCTCGCCGTTCAGCAGGAGGTAGCACACTTCCATGAAGCTGGATTGCTCGGCCAACTGGCCGATCGGATAGCCGCGGTGGAGCAGGACGCCCTCGTCGCCATCAATGTAGGTCAGCGCGGATTCGCAGGCGGCCGTCGAGGTGAAGCCCGGATCGAAGGTGAACTGGCCCGTCTGCGCGTAGAGCTTGCGGATGTCGATCACGTCGGGACCGACGCTGCCCTGCAGGATCGGGTACTCGAAATCCTTGCCGGCAGTGGTGAGTTTTGCCTGGTTAGCCAAGTGTCTATACTCCCTTAGACTTGCGACCCTGCCGAAGCGGTAGCCTGCGCGGCGATCCGCGCAAGGCTCTCGTCCCGACCGAGCAGAACCAAAACGTCGAAAATTCCTGGCGAGGTCGTCTGGCCCGTCAGCGCTGCCCGCAGGGGCTGCGCCAGCTTGCCGAGGCCGAGCCCCTGCTCCTCGGCCAAAGCCTTGAGAACCGCTTCCAGCGGCTCGGCCGACCAGTCCGCCTCGGCAGCGAGGCGGTCATGGATGGTGGCAAGACGCTCACGTGCTTCATCGGTGAGCAAGGAGGCCGCCTTCTCGCTGAAGACCAGCGGGCGCTTGGCAAACAAAAACGCGGCGCCGTCAACGAGTTCGTTGAGGTCCTTGGCGCGAACCTTCAGGACTGGCATCGCGCGCGCCAGCAGTGCCCGATCGGCGCTAGCGCCCAAGCGCTCGCCGACCAGAGCGGCGAGGCGGTCATCGTCAGCCACGCGCATGTAGTGCCCGTTGAGGTTCTGGAGCTTGGCCAGATCGAACCGCGACGGTGACTTGCCGACGTCGGTCATGTCGAACCATTCGACCGCCTGTTCGCGCGCGATGATCTCGTCGTCGCCATGGCCCCAGCCCAGCCGAAGCAGGTAATTGAACAGCGCCTCGGGCAGGATGCCGAGATCGTCGCGGTAGCTGTCGACACCAATGGCACCGTGACGCTTGGACAGCTTCGCGCCGTCCGAACCATGGATCAGCGGTACGTGACCGTAAATCGGGCGCTCCCAACCCTCGATCGCGCCCATTGCATGGATGATGGCAAGTTGCCGGAACGCATTGTTGAGATGGTCGTCCCCGCGAATCACATGCGTGACGCCCATGTCGTGATCGTCGACCACCACCGCCAGCATGTACGTGGGCGTTCCGTCGGAACGCAGCAGGACGAAGTCGTCGATCTCTTCGTTGCGCACCGTTACCTGGCCTTGGACCAGATCGTCGATCACCGTCTCACCGTCGCGCGGCGCCTTGATGCGCACGACGTAAGGAGCATCGGGATAGTTCGCGGGATCGGCATCGCGCCAGGGGCTGAGCAATCGGAATGGGCGCCGCTCCTCCTGCGCCTTGGCCCGATGGGCGGCGAGCTCGTCCTGCGTCATGTAGCAGCGATAGGCATGACCGGCCGTGATGAGCTTGTGGGCCACCTCCGCATGGCGGTCCGAGCGGGCGAACTGAAACGTCGCAGGCTCGTCGCCATCAAGGCCAAGCCAGCTCAGTCCGTCGAAGATGGCGTCGATGGCCGGCTCAGTCGACCGTGCGCGATCGGTGTCCTCGATGCGCAGCAGGTACTTGCCACCATGGCGTCGCGCATAAAGCCAGTTGAACAATGCCGTGCGCGCGCCGCCGATGTGGAGGTAGCCGGTAGGCGAGGGGGCGAAGCGCGTGACGACTGGCCTGGAGCCGGCGTTGCCGCCTGGCGTGGCCTGCGTTACGCTGCCGCTTGCCATCACTCCATCCTTCCTGTCCTATGCGCGTCATGGCCACAGGAGCCGCGCGCCCAGATATCCCGCCCGAAGCCGCTCCGGAGAGCGCTGCACTGCAACATCGGCCATGGAACAGCGCGCGGCGCTTGTCGAGGCCCTTGCACTCCGCCGAGCAATTTCTTGGCGGTGCGGGCTTCGATCGTGCGCCTTGGCTCGCGGTCGCATTCGGCACTGGCATCGTGTTCTGGTTCGCGCTTTCCAGTCCGGCCGAGTGGCTGACGCTAATCGCGCTTTCTCTCGGGATCGCAGTGGCCTGCGCGGCATGCCTACAACCCGATGGCAGGTACCCATACATCAGGTTGAGTGGCATCGTCGTGCCGCTGGTCCTTGCCGCCGGATGTGGATCGGTGTGGATGCGGTCACATCTGGTGGGCGCCGAGCCGATTGCCCGCCCTATGGTTGCGACGCTTACGGGACGCATCCTGGCCGTGGAGCCGCAACCGGCGCAAGAGCGCACGCGCATCGTTCTCGCGACCCGAGAGCCGGGAAGCGGGCGCGCTATTCGCGTGCGATTGAACCTGCCGGATGGCATCGGATCTACGGGGACCTGGCGCGCCGGTGCACTGGTCAAGATGCGCGCGAGGCTTGTTCCGCCGGCTGCCCCGATGCTTCCTGGTGGCTACAACTTTGCCCGTACGGCGTGGTTCAGCGGCTTGGCTGCGACCGGATCGGCTCTGTCGGTACCGGAGGAGCTCGAACCGGGACGAGGCGGAGTCTGGCTGAACGGCTTGCAGCGAGCTTTGAACGATCATGTCCGCTCGCAGCTTGACCCGGCAGACTCGGGCATCGCGGCAGCCCTGGTGACCGGCGACATGGGCGGGATTTCTGACGCCGACACCGAAGCCATGCGCGACTCCGGCCTGGCGCATCTGCTTTCCATAAGTGGGTTGCACGTCAGCTCCGTCGTCGGCGCGGTATACGTCATGGCGCTGCGGCTCTTGGCGCTATGGCCGTGGCTCGCGCTGCGCGTGCGCCTGCCTGTGGTCGCCGCCGGATTCGGAGCTCTCGCCGGCTTAAGCTACACCCTCGTCAGCGGCTCGCAGGTGCCGACGGTGCGATCCTGTATCGGTGCCTTGCTTGTGCTTGCCGCGCTCGCGCTGGGCCGGGAGGCACTGTCGCTCCGCATGTTGGCGGTGGCTGCGTTCCTGGTTCTGCTGCTCTGGCCCGAAGCGGTCATGGGGCCAAGCTTCCAGATGAGCTTTGCAGCCGTCCTGGCGATCGTCGCCGTGTCCGGCGCAGCGCCAACCCGTGCTTTTCTCGCCCCACGGGAAGAGGGTTTGCTCGTGCGGTTGCTTCGCCATCTCGCCATGGTGCTGGTCACCGGCGTGGTCATCGAACTGGCGCTGATGCCGATCGGCTTGTACCATTTCCATCGCGCGGGAATTTACGGCGCCTTGGCGAACATGATCGCTATCCCGTTGACGACGCTCGTGATCATGCCTGCAGTCCTTGGCGCGCTCGTGCTCGATCTGGTCGGTTTGGGAGCGCCGGTGTGGTGGGTCGCGGGCCAGGCCGTGAGCCTGCTGACCGCGATCGCGCATTGGGTGGCGAGCAGGCCGGGTTCGGTCACGGTAATGCCGGCTTTCGGCGGCGAGGCGCTCGCTCTGTTCATCGCCGGCGCGGTCTGGATCGGGCTGTGGAGCGGACGGGTGCGCTGGTTCGGATTGCTGCCCGCAGGTGCCGGCGTGGCCCTGCTGCTGACCGCCCGGCCGGCGGATGTGCTCGTATCCGGAGATGGGCGGCACGTCGGCATAACCTCGAACGATGGCGCGGTGCTCTACGTGCTGCGGGAGACGAAGAGCGAGTTCGTGCGTGACAATCTTATTGAGATTGCCAGCATGAGCGGTGAACCCGTGCTCATCTCGTCGTGGCCGGGCGCGCGCTGCAACACCGATACTTGTGTTCTGGTGGTCACGCGCGGTGGGCGCGATTGGCGTCTGCTGCTGACGCGCAGCAGAGGCGCTCTGCCGGAACGCTCGCTGGCCGCGGCTTGCGAGCGGGTCGATCTGGTAATTGCCGACCGCTGGCTTCCGCGCAGCTGCCGGCCCAGGTGGCTAAAGGCCGATCGCGACCTGCTCAGGCAGACCGGAGGTCTGGCGATCGATCTATACGACCCGCACATCCGGACCGTTGCAGAAGGCGAGGGTCGGCATGGGTGGTGGCGTGTTGCCGAGGTTCCGCCAAGAAAGCCGAGCCGCCACCCGCCGGAACACCCACCTTCGTCGCCGGCTCTGCAGCCATCGCGCTAAACGGAGCGCCGCTTAGTTGTAGCGGCGCAGAAGCCCAGCGAGCTTGCCCTGCACCTCGACCTCGCCCGTGTGGTAGATCTGCGGCTCGTAGGCGGCATTCGCCGGATCGAGGCAGACCATTCCATTTTCGCGGCGCAAGTACTTGAGGGTTGCCTCCTCACCGTGGACGAGCGCCACCACGATCTCGCCATCGCGAGCAGTGGCGGTGCGCTTCACCAGGGCGAAGTCACCGTCGAGGATGCCGGCCTCGATCATGGAGTCGCCCGAGACTTCGAGCGCATAATGCTCTCCGGCACCCAGCAGTGCGGCAGGAACCGGCAAAGTGGTTTGCCCTTCCAGCGCTTCGATCGGCACGCCAGCGGCGATCCGGCCGTGCAAGGGGATCTCGATCACGTCGTTCGCCGGAGGCACGACGGCAGCCCGCGGACGTACCGTCTCGTTGCTGTTCGCCGCGGCACGGGGGACAGGCGCGCGTGCGCCAAGGTTCTCGGGCTGTTTCAGCACCTCGAGGGCTCTCGCGCGGTTCGGCAGGCGGCGGATGAAGCCGCGTTCCTCCAGCGCGGAGATCAGGCGATGGACGCCCGACTTCGACTTGAGATCCAACGCCTCCTTCATCTCCTCGAAACTGGGGGAGATGCCCGTCTCCTCAAGGCGGACCTGGATGAACCGGAGCAATTCGTGCTGCTTGCGTGTCAACATGTCCGCCGCCTCCTCAGGCGTTCTTCTCGTGAACAATTGGCGAACAATTAAGCAACAGAAATCATGCCGTCAAGCGGTTCCGCCATTCTCCAGCCAATATCCGCGGATGACCTCGCCCGCTGCTGCTGCTGGCGCATGGGCCGCGCGATCGAGAAGCACGTTGCTGGCCGCCAGCGAGGCAAGGGCGCTGCTGTCCTGCTGCGGCTGCGCGGTCACGCCGTCGTCCTGCCACAGCGCCCTGACAAAGGCGCGCCGCCCCCCGTTCGCAGGGAGTGGAGCGTCGAGACGCATGGGCATCGACGCTGGCAACGGATTGCCGGAACCGAGCAGCGCGCGGAGCAGCGGGAGCATGAACAGGTAGGCGGTGACATGGCTTGAGACGGGATTGCCGGGCAGGCCCAGGATGATCTGCCGACGACCCGCAGTCTCCCGCGTTGCCACCAGGATCGGCTTGCCAGGCTTGATCGCCACGCGCCAGAAGCCGATGCGCGCGCCCCAGGTTTCCAGCGCGGGCCGCACGAGATCGTGGTCGCCCACCGAAGCGCCGCCGCTGGTAACGATCACGTCCGCCTGCTCGGCCTGCGCGAAGGCTGCCGCGAGATCGTCCATCGTGTCGGGCACCGGGCCGATCCGCTGCACATCGCAAGAGACCGAGCGCGCCATCGCTGCAAGCATGGCGCCGTTGCTCGCCGGGATCTGGTGCGCGCCGCAGGCTTCGGGATCGGCTGCGAGCTCGTCACCGCTGTCCATGACCATGACCCGAGGACGGCGGCGCACGGGGATGTAGGCGTGGCCGGCGCTGATCGCCAGGGCCAGCTGGGCGGGCCCGATCCGCACGCCGGCAGCCAGGACCTCGGCGCCTTCGGAGAAGTCCATCCCGCGCGGCCGGATGTGCTTGTGCGCCGGGAAGGGCGGCTCGCCGGTCAGGGTCAGCCGATCGCCCGCGCGCCCGACATCCTCCTGCAGGATCACGGCTGCGGCGTCTTCGGGAACCACCGCGCCGGTCGAGATGCGGATGGCTTGTCCACGCGCGAAGCGTCCGGCGAACGGATGACCGGCGGCGCTTTCGCCGACGATCTGCCACGGGCCTGCGAGATCGCCTTCGCCCACGGCATAGCCATCCATCGCCGAAAGCGCCGCGAACGGCTGCGTCCGGCGGGCTCTCAGGGGTTCGGCGAGGTAGCGCCCGAGCGCGCTGTCGATGTCGACGCGTTCGAGCGGGAGTGGCGCGGCGAGTGCCAGGAGCCGCGCTTGCGCGTCCTCTAGCGAGATAGGCGGTTCACGGGTCATGCGGTGGCGGCGCGCCAGTGGCCGGACTTGCCGCCGCGTTTCTCGATGAGGCGCACGTCTTCGATCACCATGGCTTTGTCGAGCGCCTTGGCCATGTCGTAGATGGTGACGAGCGCGATCGTCACGGCGGTGATGGCCTCCATCTCCACTCCGGTGCGACCGGTGAGCGAGACGGTTGCAACCGCGCGCACCGCATTCTCCTCGAAGGCAAAGTCCAGGTTCACCGCGTCGATCGCAAGGGGGTGGCACATGGGGATGAGATCGCCCGTGCGCTTGGCCGCCATGATGCCGGCGATGCGCGCGGTGCCCAGGACATCGCCCTTGGGAGCATCGCCGGCGCGTATGGCGGCAAGCGCTTCGGCGCTCATGCGGATGCGCCCCGAGGCGATGGCGAGCCGCTGGGTTTCAGCCTTGGCGCCGACGTCGACCATGCGCGCGGTGCCCTCGGCATCGATATGCGTCAGCGACGTGCTCATGGGCGAGTTGCCGCAATTGCCGGTGTCCAGCAACATTGCTTTTCGACGATGGTGGCAGGGTCGACAGGACGAGCGTTGAAGGGGCGGCGAGTCATGTTGGTGTCATGCCAGAGGTCATGCCTGTAGGACAGGAACGTCTGGCGTTCAGCCGAACAGGAGGGTGCGTGTGGCCGCCTCGACATCGGGCTGACGCATCAGGCTCTCGCCGACGAGGAAGGTGCGCGCACCGCAGGAGGACAGGCGCTGCAGATCTGCATGGCTGTTGATGCCGCTTTCGCTCACCAGAAGCGTGCCTTCGGGGGCGAGCGGAGCTAGCCGCTCGGTCGTGGCGATATCGGTGGCGAAGCGCTTCAGGTCGCGGTTGTTCACCCCGATCAGGCGTGATTTCAACAGGCTGGCACGGCTCATCTCATCTTCGTTATGAACTTCGACGAGGACGTCCATGCCGCGCTCGATCGCCGCGGCCTCGATCTCCGCCATCTGCACGTCATCGAGCGCGGCGACGATGATCAGGATCGCATCCGCACCGATCGCTCGCGCCTCGGCAACTTGCCAGGGATCGATCATGAAATCCTTCCGCAGGACCGGCAGGTCACACGCGGCGCGGGCATCCATGAGGAAGTCCTCATGACCTTGGAAGTACGGCTCGTCGGTGAGAACCGAGAGGCAGGCTGCTCCGCCATGTTGATAGGCCAGCGCGTGCTCGGCCGGCCGGAAATCAGCCCGGATCAAACCCTTGGAGGGTGAAGCTTTCTTGATCTCTGCGATTAGCGCGAAGCCGCTTGCCGCCTTGGATTCAAGTGCCTTTCGGAAACCGCGCGGCGGTGTCTGCTCGGCGGCACGTGCATCGAGGTCGCCGATGGTGGCATAGCCCTGGCGTGTCGTTACTTCCTCGCGCTTGGTCGCGCAGATCTCGGTGAGCTTGTCGGGCATCTTGCTTTCCGGCTGAAACGCTTTGGGGCGGATTATCGGGCGGTGGTCTGGATCCAGCAGTCGAGCAACGCCTTGGCGAGACCCTTGTCGATGACCTCGGCCGCTTCCTCGGCGCCGTCGCGCCAATCGCTCGCTTCGCCCGCAAGGATCAGCGCGGCCGCAGCGTTGAGCAGCACGGCGTCGCGATAGGCACCCAACTCGCCGTCGAGCAGACGGCGCAAGGCGGCTGCGTTGTAGGCGGCATCACCGCCTCGCAGTTCCTCGAGCGGGTGGCTGGAGAGGCCGGCATCCTCGGGTGTGACGCGGCTTGCCACGTCGGCGCAGTTCAGGGTCGAGACGATGCTGGGGCCGTCGATCGAGAGTTCGTCGAGGCCCTCCTCTCCGCCGACGACGATGGCGGCGCCCGTGCCGACCATCGCCATCGCATCGCAATAGATTGGTACGTAGACCGGGTTGGCGACGCCCACCAACTGGCGGGTCACGCCTGCCGGGTTTGCCAGGGGACCCGTGAGATTGAAGATTGTGCGCTTGCCGATCGCCTTGCGGATCGGGGCGATGCGCGCGAGCGCGGGGTGGTGCTTTTGCGCGAACAGGAACGCCAGGCCCATGTCCGCCAGCGTCTCTTCCGCCCGCTCGCTGGCGCGATCGAGATCGAGACCCAGCGCTTCGAGCGTGTCGGCGCCGCCTGCTTTCGAGGAGGCGGCGCGATTGCCATGCTTGGCGACCGGCACGCCGCACGCCGCGACGACGATCGCCACGGCGGTGGAGACGTTGAGACTGTGCTGTCCGTCGCCGCCGGTGCCGCACACGTCGATGGCATTCGCCGGTGCTTGGACCGGGATCATGCGCGCACGCATGGCGAGCACGGCGCCGGCGATGTCCTCCGCCGTCTCCTTGCGGTCCGACAGGCCGAGCAGCACTTCCGTGATCTCGGCATCGTGCATGTCGCCATCGAGCATGCGCCCGAACAGCGCTTCGGTCTCGGCGACCGTGGGCGTGACGAGCACGCTCAAGCGCTGAGCCGTTCGGGCAGGCGCGCGTCGATTCCGCAGGTCTTCAGGAAGTTGGCGAGCATGGCGTGGCCGTGCTCGGTGGCGATACTTTCGGGGTGGAACTGGACGCCATGGATCGGCAACTCGGCATGGCGAAAGCCCATGACGTGGCCGTCGTCAGAGCGGGCGTTGACCAGCAGGCTCGCCGGAATGTCCTCGACGATCAGCGAGTGATAGCGCGTGGCGGTGAACGGCGTCGGGATGCCGGCGAACACGCCACTGTCGTCATGGGTGACGGGCGAGGTCTTGCCGTGCATCAGCCCGCCACGCACGACGCTGCCGCCGAAGTGCTGGCCGATCGCCTGATGGCCAAGGCACACGCCGAGCAGCGGCAGCTTCGCGTCCGCCGCCGCGCCGACGAGGTCCAGGCTGATGCCGGCTTCGTTCGGGGTGCAGGGCCCGGGCGAGATCAGGAAGCCCTGCGCCCCGCTGGTGATCGCCTGACCCGCCGACAGCGCATCGTTGCGCACGACCTCTACCTCGGCGCCCAATTCCATCAGGTAGTGGACCAGGTTCCAGGTGAAGCTGTCGTAGTTGTCGATGACCAGGATCATGGCTCCGCCTTCGTCCTTTTCTCGGCCCCGATCAACTTTTTCTCAACGAGGATCAGGGGGCCGAGCGGCGGCCCGCCGTCGACGCGGCCCATGCGCGGGTCCCAGAGGCTGGAGACGCTGCCGTCGAGGAACAGGGCATTGGGCGTATGCAGTTCGTCGCGAAAGTAGCGCGCGAGCTTGCCGAACGAGATCGGCGCCTCGCTGATGACGAAGTGGGCGCGGCCTTGCCGGTCGACGCCCACGGCGTTGCGCAGCTTCTGCGAAGGCCCGTCCCGGTCGATGCGCGGATGCAGCTTGCCGGCGATGACCAGCATCGGCCCGGACTGGGTGCCGAAGTCAGGGCGACGAGCGACGTGGCTGGCGAAGTCGGCAGCGGTTCGCACCTCCCAGCGCGTCCCCGTGCCGAAGAACACGCCGTTGGGCTGGAGGTGGAAGTTGCCCCAGCCCTCGTTGCGATTGAGCGCATGGATGCGCCTGCCGTTCTCCACGTAGTAGCCGATCGGCATGCCCGCCTCGTCGAACATGCCGCCGTTCATCGCGAAGGCGACCTGGCTCGCCTTGGGCCCGAGAGCGACGGCGAGTTCGGACAGGCTGCGGTAGGGCTTGCCGCCCGGACCGAGCACGGTGCGGACGGTATGGAGCGCCGGGTCGGCGATGCAGTGCGTCAGCGGCGTGCCCTCGAACGTCGCGCCGGAGCAGGGCGGGGGTGGAGGGGCCTTGGCGGCGGCTTTGGGCTGTGGGTCGCTGCAGGCGGTGAGGACCAGGGGGAGACTGCACCCCACGACTTTCGTCATCCCCGCGAAGGCGGGGATCCATCTCCCGAGCATTCGTTTGGAGCAGCGGCGTGGACGCGAAGGGACATGGCCGCTTGCGCCACCTTGACCCGCAACCCCACGCTTCCGGATCGCATCGGAGATGGATTCCCGCCTGCGCGGGAATGACGAAGAAGAGGGCGTAGGGCCGACCAGCGAACTACTGCCCGAACCCGGGCTCCCCCGCGACGCGGAGCGCTTCGCGGGCGGCGGCGAACAGGGCGCCGGACTTGGCCTCGCACTCGCGCTGTTCCGAGGCGGGATCGCTGTCGGCGACGATGCCCGCGCCGGCCTGGACGTGGAGCACGCCATCCTTGAGCACGCCGGTACGCAGGACGATGCACGAGTCGACCGAGCCGTCGGGCGCGAAGTAGCCGACACCGCCGGCGTAGGCGCCGCGAGTCTCGGGCTCGAGTTCGGCGATCACCTCGCAGGCGCGCACCTTCGGCGCTCCCGAGACGGTGCCGGCGGGGAAGCCGGCGAAGACCGCGTCGATGGCGTCGTGCTTCGCGGTGTCGAGCCGTCCCGTCACGTTCGAGACGATGTGCATGACGTGGCTGTAGTGCTCGACCATGTAGCTGTCGGTGACCTCGACGCTGCCTGCCGAAGCCACGCGCCCCACATCGTTGCGGCCCAGGTCGAGGAGCATCAGGTGCTCGGCGCGCTCCTTGGGATCGGCGAGGAGGCTGGCCTCGTTGGCGCGATCCTCGGCCGGCGTCGCGCCGCGTGGGCGGGTGCCGGCGATCGGGCGAATGGTGACTTCGCCATCGCGCACGCGCACCAGGATCTCGGGACTGGACCCGATCAGCGCAAAGCCGGGCAAGTCGAGGAAATACAGGAAGGGCGAGGGGTTCACCCGGCGCAGCGCGCGATAGAGCGCGATCGGTGGCAGCGGGAAGGGGCAGGTGAAGCGCTGGGCAAGCACGACCTGGAAGATGTCGCCCGCCGCGATGTATTCCTTGGCGCGCAGGACCATGGCCTTGTAGTCTTCGGGCGCGATGACGGCGCTGCGCTCCGGCTCGGCTTCATTCGCGATCGAAGGGAGAGCGGGCACCGGCTGGCCGAGGCGGCGCAGGGCTTCGTCGATGCGCTCCTCGGCGGCGACGATCGCGTGGTCGGCGCCGCTCGCCGGGTTCTGCGGCCAGATCGGCGCGACGCAGAACAGCTCGTCGCCCAGCCGATCGAACACGAGGATCAGCGAGGGGCGCACGAACAGCATGTCCGGCAGTTCGAGCGCGCTTTGCGGGGCCCGCGGCAGCGTCTCGACGAGGCCGATCGTCTCGTATCCGAAGTAGCCTACCAGGCACGCCAGCGTCTTGGGCAGCTCGGCGGGCACGTCGATCCGGCAGGCTTCCACCAGCGCCCGCAGTTCGACCAGGCTGTCGCGCGCGAGCGGCGAGAAGGCCTCCTGGTCGGTCTGCCACGAACGGTTGATCGCGCAGCCTTCGCGGTCGGCGCGGAACACCAGATCCGGATCGAGGCCAACCAGGCTGTAGCGTCCGCGCGTCTCCCCACCTTCCACGGATTCGAGCAGGAAGTCGCCACGCTCTGGCTCGAACAGCTTGAGCGCGGCGCCGACCGGCGTCTCGGTGTCGGCGACCAGGCGCTTCCACACCAGCGACGGCTTGCCTGCGTTCAACGCGGCCAGGGCCGCCTCGCGCTGAAGCGTCTTGCCGCCGATCGCCGCGGCCATCTGGCCGGCGCTCACTCGGGGCTCTTGCCGGAGAGTTCGTCGCGCAGGGCCGAAAGCGCTGCCGGGTTGCGCTTGACGCCGACGCTCTTGGTGATCGCCTTGCGCAGTGTCTCGGCATATTCGCCGCCCGCGACTTTCCCGAGCTCGCGTTGAGCACCGGCAAGCGAGGCATCGTTGCGGTCGAGCTTGCCGGGCTCGACCGAGTCCAGCACGACCACGAACCAGCCGCGCTTCTGGGGCGCTTCCTGCACCTTCACCGTGCCGCGCGCCATCGCGAACAGCAAGCGCACTGGCGGCGGCACCTGACGTCCCGAGCGCTGGATCTGCGCGAGTTCCGGGCGGGTCATGCCGACGCGCTCGATCGCCGGCAGGCGCTTGCCGAGCTTGGCGACGGCTGCGTCCAGCTTCTCGCCCTTCCGCACCGCGGCCTGAATCGCCTGCGCCTGCGCCTTGGCAGTCGCCGCACCCCGGTCGAGCGCGTAGGCGACCTTCACGTCGTTGACGATCTCGTTGAACGGCGCCGGCGCGGACGGAGCGACGGCCGTGACGTCGTAGATCACGAAAGCGGCGCCGGGCTGCGTCTCGGCGACCTGGGGCTCGTTCTCCTGCATCGTGAACGCCGTCTTGAGCACCGGCTTGAGCGAAGGCTCGACAGCTTCGCCGGGACGCTCGTAGACGGCGCCATCGGCGGTCAGCGACGGCGTCGACTGGACCTGCAGGCCCAGGTTCTTGGCGACTTCCGGCAAGTTGGAGCCGTTCTCGAACTGCTCCTCGATCTTGGCGACGAAGTCGCTGATCGCGGCGCGGCGCTTGTCGGCGGTGAGGGCCGTCGCGATCTCGCCCTTGACCTGGTCGAGCGAGCGCCCGGCCTGCTGATCGATGGCCTCGATCCGCACGACGTACCAGCCAAGCGGGCTGCGCGCCGTGACCAGCTGACCCTTGGGCGCGGCGAACACGGCATTGGCGACGGCGGCGCTGGACTGGGCGGTCAGGTCCTGCTTGCTCAGCGGCCCGACCTTGGCAGCGGCCAGGCCCTTCTCGGCGGCGGAGGCATCCAGCGTCTTGCCCCCGGCGACTTCGGCGACGATCGCCTTGGCCGCGGCTTCGGTGGGTACGACGAGCTGGGTCAAGGAGCGACGCTCGATGGCGGCGTATACGGCCCGGTTGGCCTCGTAGCGCTTCGCGATCTCGGCATCGGCGGGCGCGGGCACGTTCTTGACCACGTCGGACCCGAAGGTCGCGAAGCGAATCACCCGGCGCTCGGGGCGGATGAAGGTGCTGGTGTGCGCCTTGTAGTAGGCCTGAAGCTCCGCGTTACCCGGGGCCTTCTCGGGCGCGAAAGCCAGCGCCGGCAACACGGCGATAGAGCCGGTCCGGCGCTCGCCCAACAGCTGCCCATAACGCCAGGCGAGCTCGCGCGGCATCACCGCGCCGTATTCGGCGGGCGAGAGGACCTGGCGTGCAACGAGGCGGTTCGCCACGGACTCGCGCGGGATCGCATTGGGCTGGAGCGCTCCGGCGCGCTGTAGCTCGCTATCGATCAGGCGGTCGCCGGCGATCACGCCGTGCTCCTTGCCGAAGGCATACAGCGCATTGAGGTCGATCAGGTCACCCAGCAGGATCTCGAGGCCGCCGCGCGCGATCAGGCCGCTCATTGACAGGGTCGGGTCCTGCTGGCGCACGCGCTGCAACGCCTCGTTCGCCTCGCGATTGAGGTCGGCAGAGGTGATGTCCTCGCCGCCGACTTCGGCGATCGTGCCGCTGCCCGCGCCGCCCAGATTACGGCTGCCGCCGATGTCGCCGGCGACGAACGACAGCGCGATGACGCCGAGAATGACGATCGCGACGATGGCGCCGACCTTCGACTTGATGAGGGTGCGGAAGAAATGGAGCATGCGCGAGAAGCCGTTCAGCAAGTGATACGTATCGGGTGAGCGCCGCCGCAAGGCCCGCGCCCAAGCGGCGACGCTTTAGGTGCCAAACCCGTGTCCTGCAATGGCGCGCGGCAAACTTGTGCACGTGTAGCCCCGTCTGTCCCAGCGCGCCGGGCCGGGCTGGAGCGGCCCGTAGTGGCAAAGCGGCCCAGTCGCTTTGACAAGCCGGGCGGCCCTGTCCTAGCTGCCCGATAACAGGGGGAGCCGCTGTGACGAGTCGGCTCGTAAACAAGGGTTCAAGATGGCAAGTCTGCCTTACATCGTCGGCAATTGGAAAATGAACGGCACGCGCGCGATCCTCAGCGAGGCGCGGGCGATCGATCGCGGCGCGGCGCGCCTGCCCAAGGTGCAGGTCGCGATCGCACCGCCGGCCACGCTGCTGCACCGCACGCGCGAGGCGGTGGAGCTGATCGGCGTTGGCGGGCAGGACTGCCACGTCAAGGAAAGCGGCGCCTTCACCGGCGACATCTCCGCGGCCATGCTGAAGGATGCGGGGGCGGACTTCACCATCGTCGGTCATTCGGAGCGCCGCACGCTTCACGGCGAGAGCGACGAGGTGGTGCGCGCCAAGGCCGAGGCGGCGCTTGCCGCCGGGCTCGCGGTGATCCTCTGCGTCGGCGAGACCGAGGCAGAGCGCGACGCGGGCAATGCCGAAGCCGTCGTTGGTTCGCAGCTCGAAGGCTCGTGCCCGCAGGCCGATGGCGCCTCGGACAAGCTGACCGTGGCCTACGAGCCGGTCTGGGCGATCGGGACCGGGCGCGTGCCGTCGGTCGACGATGTCGCCGCCATGCACAAGGCGATCCGTGCCAAGCTGGTCGCGATCTATGGCGATGCCGGCGCCGCCGTGCGCATCCTTTACGGAGGCTCGGTCAAGGCGGACAACGCCGGCGAACTGCTGTCGATCCCGGACGTGGGCGGCGCGCTGGTGGGCGGGGCGAGCCTTACGGCCGAGAGCTTCCTGGCGATCGTCGGCGCGGCCGCGGCGCTGGACGAGGCTTAAGGGCACCGTCGTCCCGAGCTTGACCCGGGACCGTTTTCGCCAGTGACGAACCTTTCGCGAGAGGCATCCTGACGCATGCTCGCGACGTGCCGGAACCGGTCCCGGATCGAGTCCGGGATGAAGCGGGCGGGGCAGCGTCGCATGGCTTGCGCCACGGCCGCCAAAAGCCTATCTGCGCCGGCGTAATGGCGAGCGGCCGAGACGGCTCGCGACTTGTTTGGAAGACTGCATGCTGTTTACGTTCCTGACCGTTGTCCAGGCGCTGGTCGCCGCTGCCTTGGTGGGGGTCATCCTCATGCAGCAGTCGGAAGGCGGCGGCCTGGGCACTGGTGGCGGCAATCCTTCGGGCCTGATGTCGGCGCGTGGCGCGGCGAACTTCCTGACCCGCGCGACCGCCGTGCTCGCGACCTTGTTCGTCGTGCTCAGCATCATCCTGGCAGCGCTGGCGGTGGACGTGACGACCGGGCGCCAGCTCGACACCTCGTTGCAGCGCAATGCGCCGGTGCAGGCTCCCGTCGATCCGCTGGCCGGCACGACCAACCCGGGCGCGGCGCCCGCCGCGGCGCCTGCGCAGCCGGCCACCCCGGCTCCCGCGAACGACCCGCTGGCAGGATCGGCGGCGAAATAAGCCGGCGAAACCGATCGTGGGGCTCGGCGCGCCGGGCCCTCGTTTGAGCTTCATTTGTTGTGGACACAGGTTCCGGGCGCTTGCCCAGGTGCCTCCTTGCGTTTTAAGGCCCATCTCCCATGGCGCGGCACATTTTCATCACCGGCGGCGTGGTTTCCTCGCTGGGCAAGGGCCTCATGGCGGCGAGCCTGGCGGCGCTGTTGCAGGCCCGCGGATTCAAGGTCCGCATCCGCAAGTTCGACCCCTACCTGAACGTCGATCCGGGCACCATGAGCCCGTACCAGCACGGCGAAGTCTACGTCACCGATGACGGCGCCGAAACCGACCTGGATCTTGGCCACTACGAGCGGTTCACCGGTGTTTCGGCCCACCAGGGCGACAACATCACTTCGGGCCGCATCTACCGCGACATCATCGCCAAGGAGCGGCGCGGCGACTACCTGGGCGCAACGGTCCAGGTGATCCCGCACGTCACCGACGCGATCAAGCAGTTCGCGCAGGCCGACACCGAGGACCTCGACTTCGTGCTGTGCGAGATCGGCGGCACCGTCGGCGATATCGAGAGCTTGCCCTTCATCGAAGCCCTGCGCCAGCTGCGCAACGAGCTCGGCCGCGAGCAGACCTGCTTCGTGCATGTGACGCTGGTGCCATACATCGCGGCCGCCGGTGAGTTGAAGACCAAGCCGACCCAGCACTCCGTGCGCGAGCTGACTGGCCTTGGCATCCAGCCCGATATCCTGCTGTGCCGCTGCGAGCGCCCGCTGCCCGAGAACGAGCGCGCCAAGATCGCGCTGTTCTGCAACGTGCGGCGCGAGGCGGTGATCCCCGCGCTCGACGCGCCCAACATCTATTCGGTGCCGTTGCAGTACCATGCCGAGGGGCTCGACGCCGAAGTGCTGCACCACTTCGGTCTCACCGCGCCCGCGCCTCCGCTGGCCCGCTGGACCGAGATCGTCGACCGCTACCAGAACCCCGAGGGCGAAGTGACGATCGGCGTGGTCGGCAAGTATGTCGGCCTGCCGGACGCCTACAAGTCGCTGAACGAAGCACTGGTCCACGGCGGCATCGCCAACAAGGTGAAGGTCCACATCAACTGGATCGACGCCGAGATCTTCGAGCGCGATGACAAGTCCGAGATCGCCGCGCTGCTCGAGCCGATGCACGGCATCCTGGTGCCCGGCGGCTTCGGCGAGCGCGGAACCGAAGGCAAGATCGCCAGCGTCCGCTTTGCGCGCGAGCGGCAGGTGCCGTTCTTCGGCATTTGCCTGGGCATGCAGATGGCCTGCATCGAAGGCGCGCGCGCGGCGGGTATCGCCGATGCCTCGTCCACCGAGTTCGGCGAAACCGACGAGCCGGTGGTCGGTATCATCACCGAATGGATGAGCAAGGACGGCCTGCAGCAGCGCGCCGCCGGTGGCGACCTTGGCGGCACGATGCGCGTCGGCGCCTATCCCGCGCAGCTGACCGGCAACAGCCGTGTCGCCTCGATCTATGGCGCTACGCAGATCTCCGAGCGCCATCGCCACCGCTACGAAGTCAACGGCACCTATCGCGAGGCGCTGGAGGGCAACGGCCTGATCTTCTCCGGCATGTCGCCCGACGGCCTGCTGCCCGAGATCGTCGAGCGGCCGGACCACCCCTGGTTCATCGGCGTGCAGTTCCATCCCGAGCTTAAGAGCAAGCCCTTCGATCCGCACCCGCTGTTCGCCGGGTTCATCAAAGCGGCGGTGCAGCAGGCGCGACTGGTCTGATCGCGTCGGGCGGACAGCCTTGGTCGTAGTGCGGCCCGGGCAAGCCGGGGGATGTCAGCTGTCGCCCTTGCCCGGCGGATCTTCGGACGGCGCTTCCATGCCTTCGCCCTTCCACTTGGGCTCCTTCGCGACACGTTCGATGACCTTGCGCGCCGCTTCGGCCATGGGGCCGCCGTGCGGATTGTAGGCGACGGGCTTCAGGATGATCGCGGCATCCTGGCCCCGTCCTTCGTGCAGCAGCACCATGCCCAGGTTCATCCGCAGCCCCAGGTCGAACGGAGCCAGTTCCACTGCCCGGATCAGCCCGTTGACGGCGAGGGTCGAGGGCTTCTCACCCTGCTCGGCATAGCTGCGGTGATAGTAGATCAGCGGCAGCGGATGATCGTTCTCGATCTTGTTGAGCGCGACAAAAGGTCGACGCGCCGCTGAGTAGGCAGCGGCCGCGTCCTTCGCATCGGCCGCCTGGCGGAACAAGGACAGGCCCTTCTGCACGTAGGCGTTCGTCTGCCGCGGATCGAGCTTGATCGCGGCATCGGCCGCGATGATCGCTTCCTTGTCGTTCCCGGCATCGTGCTCGCACTCGGCAAGTGCCGTCTGCACCGCGGCATCCGCCGGATAGCGGCCGGCGATCTCTCTCGCTTGCGCCAGCAGCTGCTTCGCCTCTTCCGGAGCGACACCCTTTTGCGAACGGATGTGCACAGGCATGATCGCCGCTTCGCCGGGCGAGAGCGCACGAACATGCACGGCGCCGGTCTTGAGCTGCGCGGGGGCAAGCTTCAGCGCCGACATCCGGCCGCGGCTTTGGTAGCGGTCGAGTTCCTTTTCCAGAACGTCGAGGTCGCCGAACGCGCCGGTAGCGGCGTCGCGCGGGCTCTTGCCGGCTGCCAGCAGCTCCGCATAGTGCGTGAACTGGCCTTTGCGGCTCGGCTCGAAGGTCAGGTAATGATAGAGCAGCCAGGACTTCCCGTAGAAGGCATCCTCGACCATCGCGGTCCGCCTGCCGGTGCCGGCGGGATCGAGGACCTCCGACACCTTGACGCCGTTGAAGTAGAAGAGCCCGGCGGCACGGTGGTTGGCCGGTCGTCCGAGCCACATGGACCCGTCGCGATCGAACTGCGCGGAGGCGAAGAACTCGGCACGGCCTTCGTTCATCCAGCGAGGCAGGGCGCCGCCTTCGGACGAGATCATGAAGTGGTGCGCGTATTCGTGAAGGAGCACCAGCATCGACCAGGTGAGCCGTCCGTTCACCGCCTGAACGGCGGGCACGATCGCCATGGATGCGCCTGCGCGGGGCACGTAGAAGCCGGCGACGCTGCTCTTGGCATTGCCGTAAAGCGTGCGCACCTCTCGCTCGTTACGCACGACGTAGACGGTGACGCGGTTGGAGGGGCTGGGGACGGGCAGCGTCGTGTTCGTAACCAACGCGAGCCCCGCGTGGTATTGCTCCAGCTGCCGCGCGAAGGTCGTGATGTCGCGCTCGGTATCGTCGGCGTAGATGACGAAGTGGTCGCTGGACGCCTCATGCCAGGCAGCCTGCGCCGGCGCGCACGAGAGTACGAGCGAGGCCAAAGCCCCTAGAACCGTGAAACGCATCTGCCCCCCGAGCCCCTTCAGGTCGCCGTCAAGGTAGCCGGTAATGCCGCACGATCAAGGCGCAACAAAGCGCCGCGAATCAAAAGGGCGGCCCGGATGGCCTGGACCGCCCCGATCAATTCGCCGATGCTGCTGCGCTTAGGCGGCGGCAGCCTCGGCGCTGTCCTTCTGCCCATCGACGACGGTCAGCGTGTTGCCGCCGATCGCGATCTTCTTGGGCTTCATCGCCTCGGGCACTTCACGCACGAGGTCGATGACGAGCAGGCCATCGGCAAGGTCGGCGTTCGCTACGCGGACATAATCCGCCAGCTCGAAGCGACGCTCGAACCCGCGCTGGGCGATCCCCACGTGCAGGAACTCGCCTTCCGCGCTCTCGTCGGGCTTCTGGCCCTTCACCACCAGCAGGTTGGCCTGTGCGGTGATATCGATGTCGGCGGGCTTGAACCCGGCGACTGCGAGAGTGATGCGATAGGCGTCGCTGCCGCGGCGCTCGATGTTGAAGGGGGGGTACTTATCCCCGCCTTGCACCCGGGCCTGGTTCTCGATCATGTCGAACAGGCGGTCGAAGCCGACCATGGTGCGGCGGTAAGGCGAAAAGTCGATACGGTTCATGACAAAAATCCTCCAATGAGCAATCTTCGTTGTTCATGTGAGGCCCGGGAACCCGGCGCCTCACTGGCGAGCTATCCCCTTGCGGGCGAACACTCGAACGCCAAGATATGGCAGGCGTCACGCGTTTCAAGTGGGTCTGCACAAGCAAAAAAGGACAGTGAGTCAGATGGCTGAGAAGGTCGAGATCTACACCAAGTGGGGCTGCCCGTATTGCGTCGCCGCCAAGTCGCTACTGGACAAGAAGGGCGTGTCCTACGAGGAGTATGACGTGACCATGGGCGGCCCGAAGAAAGCGGAAATGCTGGAGCGCGTGCCGGGCGCGCGCACCGTTCCGCAAATCCTGGTCGGCGACAAGGCGCTCGGCGGCTTCGATGACATCAGCGCGCTCGATGGTCGCGGCGAGCTCGACAGCTTGTTGGGGATTTAACCGATACAATGCCGCGCGCCGCGCTGTTCCAGATGACGACCGGCATCGATCCGGTGGCGAATGCGGCAGCGATCGTCGACGCGATCGCGCAGGCGAAGGCAGGCGGCGCGGCCATGCTGTTCACGCCCGAGATGTCCGGTCTGCTCGATCGCGACCGCAAGCGCGCTGCCGGATCGATCGTGCGCGAGGAGGACGATCGCGTCCTCCTCGCCGTGCGTGAGGGCGCGGCGCGCGAGGGCGTGTGGGTTGCGCTGGGCTCGCTGGCCGTGGCGCGTGAGGATGGGCGATGGGCCAATCGCGCCTTCGTCATCGATGACACCGGCGCGATCGCCGCACGTTACGACAAGATGCACATGTTCGATGTCGACCTTGCGACGGGCGAGTTCTGGCGCGAATCGAACGCCTATGCCGCCGGCGAAAGTGTCGCGACGGTGGAGACGCCGCTGGGCCGGCTGGGCCTGGCGATCTGTTACGACATCCGTTTCCCAGCGCTGTTCGAGGCGCTGGGCCAGGCTCTATGCGACCTGATTGCGATCCCGGCCGCCTTTACCGTGCCAACCGGCGCTGCGCACTGGCACTTGCTCCAGCGCGCAAGGGCCGTGGAGGCGAGCGCCTATGTGCTGGCCGCCGCGCAAGTGGGCCGGCACGAGGACGGGCGCGCCACCTACGGCCACAGCCTGGCGATCGATCCCTGGGGCGAAGTGCTGCTAGACATGGGCGGTGAGGCGCCCGGCATCGGTTTCGCCGAGATCGAGCCTGCGCGGATCGCCGAGGTGCGGTCACAGCTGCCTAGCCTTGCCAACCGCCGCGCGATCGCCAATTAGCCGCGCGCGATGATTGTCTACGATCTGGAATGCCGCGTGGGGGCGCACAAGTTCGAGGGCTGGTTCGGCTCGTCCGACGACTTCTCACGCCAACAGGAGCGCGGGCTGGTCACCTGTCCGCACTGTGGCTCGGCCGACGTCGGCAAGGCGCTGATGGCGCCGAGGGTCGCGCGCAAGGGCAACCAGCTTCCCGAGCCGATACGCGGGATCAAGCCGCGGCGGATGTCGCCCGAGAATGAGGTTCCCGCGCCGGCGCCGGTTGTGTCCGCGCCGCTGCCACCCGAAGCCATGGCACTGATGCACAAGCTGGCGAACATGCAGGCCGAGGCGCTCAAGTCCTCTCGTTTCGTTGGCAATAGCTTCGCCGAGGATGCCCGGGCCATGCACTATGGCGAGCGCGAGGCCGAGACGATCCATGGCCAGGCGACGATCGCGGAAGCCAAGGAGCTGCTGGATGAGGGCATCGCGGTGGCGCCGCTGCCGTTTCCGGTCGTGCCGCCCGAGCAGGCGAACTGAACTAACGATCGCCGATCGACGTGGTGCGCCCGACAGGGGTGCAATATGCCAGTGCAGTCAATGCGTTGGTTTGTCTAGCGGACCTGTTTAGCTCAACGGGAATCCGTCAGTCCCAGCGTTTTTTGGCTAGCAAAAACGGACCGAAGAGAGGGTGCAACCTCGCTCCGGTCCTGGCCACGAACGCGAAAGGACCGCGCCATGGATGACCTGAAATACCGTGCCCGAGAGGATCGGCACAAGCTCCTAATCGACCAGACCGTCGCATCCTTCCCTGGAGTGCAGAAGGCGGGCTTCTGGCCTGCCATGCGGACGCTGTACGAAGAACTCGACCTTGAGTTTCAGAAGTACCCGTTCAACCCCGACGCCTTCAAGGTGGATCGGGAGAGCAAGACTGTCGAGATACACGAAGCTGTGGTCACGCATGCGCCGACAGAGAGGTGCCTGTGCTGCATGGGATGGATCTGGTTCGATCTCGACAACGCTCTGTGGGGGACCAAGCTGTTCCTGCACCGCTACGATCAGGTCACGCCCGCCGAAGTCGATCTGAGCTACTGGTACACGCGCACTCTGCTGGATGACGTGGACGATCCAGGCGCCGATAGCCTTGAGGAGGCTGCGGCATGACGCCCGAAACCGCAGAGTTCTGCGGCTCACAGCATGCGCAGGACGCGCTGTTCACGCACTGTTCCACACATGGCGATGGCACCAGATCCGGCACACCTCGGAAGCTCACGATAGAGCCCCTGCCCTTCGACGAAGCAGCCGCGTTCGTCCGCGAGCATCATCGCCATCACACGCCGCCGCAAGGGCACAAGTTCAGCATTGCAGCTTACGCAGGCGAAGAGATGGTCGGCGTTGTGATCGTGGGCCGTCCTGTCGCCCGCCGACGTGACGATGGCGCGACTTTAGAAGTCACCCGCCTGTGCACCACCGGACACCCGAACGCGTGCTCGTTTCTCTACGGCGCAGCTGCACGGGCAACCTTCGCCCTCGGGTACCGTCGCATCGGCACATACATCCTCAAGCGCGAGCCTGGCACGTCGCTGGTGGCCGCTGGATGGAAGATGATCGCTGAGACGCCGGGTAAGTCGTGGTCGGTTCCCTCTCGCGCCCGTGCCGACAAGCACCCCATCGAGCCCAAGCTTCTATTCGAAAGGACCGCCGCATGAGCGAGATTGACATCAGCACCGAGGAATACCGCACATACACCTATGCGCCTTTCGGCACCTATACGATCCGAAACCCAGTGAAGCTGTTTGTCATGCCAAGCGACGGCACTGAGGATGGGAGCCACCGGGTGATTGACGCGGATGGCGTGACCCACCGGCCTGCAAAAGGTTGGGTAGGCCTCTCATGGAAGGCGAAACCTGACGCACCGGCGTTCGTCGCATGACCGCCCGCCTCTCCACCCTCGCCAGCGAACAGAATGAACCATCAACATGAGCGAGTTCCCCTGGCAGCATAATCAAGGTCACCTTGTGGCTCGGGTGCTGGAAGAAACCGCCGATGAGGTCACGCTCGAGCACCCCGGTGACGTATGGCCTGCCATGATCGACGCCGCCTTGTCCGAGTGAGACTGCCCCGCGCCTACCTGCGGTTTCTTGGTGTGCTGCTGGTGGCGGTGATGCTGATCGAGCTTGCGCGCGGAATCGTGATGTGAGATTCTGCGCATGCTGCGGTGACCCGAGAAGAACGGACGAGGCGACTGAGACTCCGGGCCGGTGAAACTCCGGATAAACCGCAGATGACAGCCGGAAAGACGGTGCTGATCTAGCGCTGGATCAGTTGGCCATGGGGCGTAAGGTATGCCAGCGGTGTAAGACCGCACCCGCGATGGCCGCCAGTTTAGGTTCCCGCTCTGCTTCGGCATCGGGCTTGAGGCGGCACCTGCCTAGCTGGATCGCGACCGGCAAAGTGGTGCGGAGGCAGGCCGCGATGCGCAACAGCGAGGACTTGATCTGAGCACGCCTCTCCAGGCCTTGGAAGCGGGAGCCGGTATAGATTACCCCGCCACTAAATCACATCATCCAGCTTCGTCGCAGCGCCACCGGTCTTCCGGTCGATCACCTTCTTCGCCACATGATCCACGACCTCGGCAGCAGCGGCAGCAGCCTTGCGCTTGCCGAGGATGGGCTTCAGGACGCCGCGCAACAGTTTGCGGATCATGGCTGCTTCTCCAAGGTGACGGTCTCGCCATCGCGCAAGGCGCCATCACCCGTAGTGCCCGCCTGCGCTGCCGCACGCACCGCCCGGAAGGCCTCGCCCGTATTGACCGCCACCTGTTCCTCGCGAGCGTCGGACCGGAACATGGCACCGACGATCAGGCCGACAGGCGGACCAAGCGTGAGCATTGCATCGCGGATCAGGTCAAGGTTGCCATCAGGCACTGCGCCGCTCGCGAAGCGCCAGACCATGACGTAGTAGCCAGCTAAGAAGGCGAACCCGATGAACTGGCGGATGTCGCGCGAGGGCTTGGGCGGACGGTTTGCGGCGCGCTCCCCCGCACGGTCCAGGAACTCCCAAAAATTCATTGCACCATCTCCAGCGCTTCCGCCTCGGTCTCATCGACCCTGCGCAGCCAACCCCGCCCGAAAGTCGAGAAGGTGCCCAGTGAGCGATAATAACCCCGCCGCGCTGCCTGATAGGCCTGCACTGCGGTCCGCTCGCCTTGAGCGGCCACGAAGGCCTGCGCAGCGCTGACGGTCGCAGGGCCGGTCTTGCCGTCCTGCGCGCTGCCCACAAGCGCCTGAAGATAGCGGTTGGCCCGAGCTGGTCCGGCGTTCACCGCGAAGTCGAACACGCACAGGGCAAGGCCCGCAGGCAGGTTATCGCCGGACACCGCATCCCAGTAGTTCTTGCGATAGAGAGGCTTGACCTTCTCTATCGTCAGCGCGCGAATGTCAGCCTTGCTGACGGCGCGTCTCACGTACCCTTCCCACGTGGCCTTGGTGACACCAAGGTTGGTTGCACCGCCAGGGTCCTTTGGGTGATCAACATAGCCGCCTTCGTGCTTTAGGATCACGGCCAAGCAGCGGTCGAAGGTATCGGCTTTGCCATCCACAGGCACGCCAAAAGCGTCAAGCAGATTATCAAGCGCGAGGACGTTGCCGGGATCGCTGAACAAGCCAGGGCGGGCGGCATCACGCACGGCATCAAAGATGGCGGCTCGGGTCATTCCTCGTCCTTCATAGTCGCCTTCGCCTTAGAGACGGCGGCAAGCTCATATTCCCAGATGCCCAGGTCGCCCGTGGTGGCGAGCTTCAGCATGTCGTTTGCCTGCTTGAGGATCGGGTTGTTCGGATCCTTGGCGCGGATGTCGCCGGCCAGCAGCTGGATCGCGTTGACCGCGTAGACGAGCTTCAGTTCAGCCCGGTGCGCCGCAGCGTCAGCGGTGGTCACCTTGCCCTCCAGCACGACAATCCGCTCTCGCAGGTCGTCGAGATCGTCCCGGCGAGCATTGGCGGCAATCTCTTTCAGACGCGGCCACACCTTGACGATCGCTGCCAGTAAGCCGCCAGCGAACAGGCCGTTGAGCACGACCAGCAGGTAAGTCGAGGTCGTCCACCCCTGAATTGCAACCGGGACCACAGGTTCAGTCGCCATGCCTCACCACCTTATACCCTACGATGGCGAGCCAGATTCCTGAGGCCACGCCGGTGACTTGAGCCAGAGGCACTAGAGACGGTGCGAGAAGCGCGGTGGCGGCGAACAGCAGCCGGTTGAACGCCGAAAAGCATGTCGGCAGGCAGAGCAGATCGATATTGCTATGTGCGCCGCCTTTCAGCGCACGAGCCGCACCGGGGCAGAAGGCCACGAACACCGCCGACCAGACCACCAGTGCGAATACCCTCAGTGCGTCCTCGATCATGCCGTTATCTCTCGCCGCAACCCGTCTCGTGAATAGGTGCGCCACATTGCCCGGTGGCGCGCGGGGATGGTCACAGACGATCGTAGTGGCCGGCCATCAGCTTGGCCTGGGTCTTGGGATAGCCGCCCGCACCGGTCGGGCTCTCTGCCTCGCAATCCTTGATGTAGGCATCGTGGCCTGCAGTGCTGAGGGTCTTGATCTTCGCTGCTACACCTGGCTTCATGTTGGTTCTCCTAGGGCACGCGGCCCGGTATTGAGTTGGTAGCCATCAGGGGTTTTCTGCGCGCCTGTCAGTGAGACAAAGCGGCGCATCCGCTCGTTATCTTCGGCTACCTCGAAGTGGACGAGCGTATCTGGGTACTTGCGCCGGAACGCAGTCAGCATAGGCGCGAGACCGGCAGGGGCTTGGACCAGGAGAAAGTCGATGGAGAGGCGCGGCCTGTCCTCCCAATGCAGGAGGCCGCGCAACTCATCGCCTTCGTAGTACGTGATAGCGAAGTCGCGTGTTTCCGTGCGGCCTCGCTTCTTCATGGTACTTCTCCGTGGTTTGCCCAACGTGGGCGGGTGTAATTTCGCTTAAGTGAGAAGGCCGGCTCTACGAATTGCGAGAACAGCGGCTCGCGCGACCCAGTCGCCCCGGAACGACGCCCACTCCTCCATGGTCTGCGGCTTCTTATCCGTCTCCGGATCGAAACCTCGAGGCCAGTCCTCCATGACTTTGATCATGGCATCCCAGAGGGCGTCAGTAGGATCTAACCCGGCAGTCACGCCGCGAGGTTCCCTGCGCGGACCTTGGCGAGTGATGTTCTGACCCGGCTTTTCAGTTTGCGAGCAAGTCCGCCGAGCCGATGCAGAACGTGCTCAATAATAATTGCAGGCAGGATCACTAAGAAGATTGACGCTACGCCAAGCGCCAGTCCACCAGCCAACAGCAGCAATACAATCTTGAATGCGCTAATGATCAAAGTAAGTGCAATCATAAGACGTACTCCATAACCTCGATCATATACCCATCGCCGCCTTAGCCGTGCGGATCTCGGCGGCTTCAAGAACGTGGATGGCGTTGCTCGGGTGCGTGCTATCAGAGGTGGCGTAGTTGTTCGCCCCTGTGACTTTCCACTTGTTCGGATCGGTGCCGCGCCATGATTGGAAGTTGAGGAACGCGGTAATCCGTCCAGCACTGATCTCTGCTGGCAGCAGGGCATAGTATTGCTCGACATTGCCGCCCGCCTGCCAGCCTGGGTTGATTGTCTGCTCCGGTTCCGTAGTCCAGTTGTTAGGCGATGTGCCCCGGGTCTGAGCGCCAAGAGCCAGGATCTTCTCCACGCCCATCTCCTTGAGCTTGGCCCACCACGGCTGCATCTCCGAAAGCATGGCTGCCCCAGTCCTTCCCGTACCAGGGATGCCGAAGCTGTTTGTGAGATGCGCGCCCATCGCGTACCTGCCGAGCGCCATGTAGGGGTGCGTCAGCGTATTGGAGCCGGTGAATTGCTCCACGCTACTGCCGCCAACGGCAAGTGACATATAGGCCTTGTAGCCGGTATTCCCGCTGGCATCACGCAGGGACATGGCGTTGCGGCCGATACCCCAAGGCCCAGCAGTGGAAGTGCTGCCGTTGATGCCCTGGTCGATGCTATCGCCGCCGATGATCCACGTCTCGGGATCGCCGCTGACGAACTTGCCGAAGATGTTCGGACGATAGCCAGAGGCGCGGGCAAACTTGCCGTTCTCGTAGGTCCCTGCGGTCGTGGCCGGAGAGGTCGTCGCCGCGTTCAGCGCATAGGTGAATGTCCGAGCTGTCCCGTCTACCGCCGTAACCCGCTTCGTGAGGTTGTAGGCATTGGGCGAAGCGCCCGAGATTGTGACAAGCTGGCCGACTACCGGAAGCGGATCAGTACCGTTCACCTGGACCGTAGCCACAGTACCCGATGAGGTTAGACTGACAGGGGTGTACTTCGTGAATGTGAACACGCCCGCGCTGTCGAAGTTTGTCGGGAGGCCTAGTGGACTGGTTGGGTTGAACCAGAACGCCTCATTGTTGGTGGTGTCGTTCGCCACCTGAACGGTCTGCGACGTAGGCACTCGCGTACCGTTCGCGGTCCCATCAGGCGACTTGACCCAGCCCTTCAGGAGGATGAGAGTTTCGAGCGTGAACTTTGTCGCGCCAAACTGCGAAGGCAGCAGCTTGTCGATATAGAGGAAGTTGGCCCCGGAAGGCACCACGATGGTGTTGCTGCCGTTCTGCGTGCATCGCACGGCAACGCCGTTATAGATCGCGTACAGGATCGGGATGGTCAGCTCAGGTACGTTCGTCTGAGCGCCGTTGTTCGAGTACCAGCCATGAAGGTTGATGTTGGTCTCACTGACATCGCCGGACCCGATAGGATACCCCCAGCGGAACGCGTGAGCCTCACCAGTCACGCTATCGCCGCTGTCAGCCGCTTGCCCGATCATGTTGGCCGTGATGGTGCGCATCGCAGAGCCTGAGGCCGCCGCCGTCACAAACCCCGGCCCCGTCAGAATCGCACTATCGTTCAGCGCCGCGTCCCTATGCAGCCAGTGCGTGTAATACTGAGTGGCGGCGGTTAGGCCGGTGATGTTGACGGTCTGCGCGCCAGTGGCCGAGACCGACTGAATGCCGCTGAGCACCGAGCCAGACCCGTTCTTGAGGTTTGCGACCGTTGGCGGCGTGTTGGACGTGGACAAGTACCAGTAGAGGCTACCGTTGCCCTCGTTCGTGGTAACGCCGACCGTAGCCGTGGTCTGGCCCGTCTGCGTGCCGGTGGCGTTGGAGAGCGTTGGGGCGGTGGTGTCTCCAGGCGTAGGCGTTGGGCTTGGGGTGGGGGTTACGCCGGGAACGCCAGGCTGAGGCACAGTCAGCCGATCCACAGCCTTGAGATTCAGCGTGACCGGCTGCGAAGTCAGCAGGCCATCGCCAGACGTGGCGACCAAGGTAATCGGATAGATGGTGCCATTTACGCCTGCATTGGCGCCAATGACCAGCGACCGCCCACTAGCCGACAATGCAAGCTGAGCGGGCACGACGCCCTGCGTGGCGTAAGTCGTGAAGCCGCGACCTTGTCCTGCGAACGGGTTGCTCAACGCAGTGACGAAGGAGCCGGCGGGCGCGCTGGTGCTGAACGTGGCCGCCAGCGCTCGGAACGCCTGCGCACCAGACGGCACGTAGTTGGCTGCCGATTCAATGTAGTCGTCGGCGATCCCGACCGCCCGCAGCGCGCTTTCATCCGCGCCGAAGTAGAGCGTACCGGCGTTCTGCCCGTTGTGCGGCTTGAGTAGGCGAACGGTCATACGTCACTCCTGGCGACTGCGATGATAGAGAAGCGCGTGCCGACTACGGACGCAGCGAAGAGGTTGAAGACGCTGCCGAGCAGGAGCGTCACTAAGTTTTGGGGAACGGTTTGAGCCTTCCACACACGGAGGGTGCAGCCGGTGAAGTCAGTAGCCAAAGCATTCGGCAGCAGCGTGGTAGGCCCTTTGGTCCACGCGATGACCTTGGACTGCGTAGGTTGAGCCGATGCCGCTGTATCGCCAGCGGCAGGCGTGGTGGTGCTGGCCGTGGGCGGCAGCTCCTCGTAAACAATACCGGGCTCGTTGAGGAACGGGCGCGTAAATTCGACCGCAACCGTATTGCCGCTCGCGATCGTGGTGACGGTGGTGCTGGTTAGACGCGGGTGCTGATGGTCTTCCAGAGCGTAGCGCGAGGTTGCTGTTCCGACTGCGGCGCCAGTCTTCTCAGCCATCGGCGCCATATTCGCTGGCTGCGGGATGCTTAGGCTTGCGGCCGTTACCGGAGGGTACGAGACATCCATCGTCAGAACGTCTCCGCAAAGCCGATCGTCTGCGCGGCGCCGGCGGACAGCGCAAAGACGGGGCCTGTGAAGGGAAGGGAGACTGACGCACCAGCCACTGCAGCCAGTGGAAAGCCATTTGCCGCCGTCACACCCGCGTTGCCCACATACAGGACCTGCGTGCCCGTGATGTTCGTGATGGTTACCGACCGGCGCCCAGCGCGCGCAGGCACTACTTGCAGTGCCGCGCCGCTGTTCGCGGATGACGGGTTCTGGCCCGTTACCAAGGCGTCCGAACCAATCGCGCGCTCGATCATCGGATTGGTAGACGTACCTTGCGTAGAGGCCGACGTGCCTGAGCCGGACACGGCTTTAACGAATAGCGGATCGCTGGCGGAATCGCCGATGCTGGAGCGCACCCTAACCTCCTGAATAAGAGTGGGGCGACCCGAGAGCCGCCCCTTGCCGATCAGAGCTCGGTCAGATTGGTGATGTCGTTCGTGTAGCTCGGGCCGCCGCCGGGGAACTCCTCGGGCTTGAGCTTGAGCTGCTTGGCCATCAGCCGGACGAACTCAGTCCGGTTGCGGCCATTGCGCTCCAGGGCGAGCAGGCCGTAGACCTTCTCTTCCGGAACGGCGCGCTCCGACTTGGGATCGATCGCCTCCTTGAACTGCTCCAGCCCCAGATCCAGCAGGTCGGCGTAGAGGTTCGTTTCCTCCCAGCCATGGAACTGGCGCTTGGGCTCGGCGTCGCTTTCGGTACCGGTCGAAAGCGCGATCTCGTCCTTGACGATCTCCTTCGCGACTTCCTTGGCGGCCTCAACCTTCACCTTGGGCTTCTGCTCCGAAACCAGTTCGGCCGCGGGCTTGTCGTTCTTCGTGGTCATGTCACTTCACTCCGGTTGGGCTGATCAAGCCTGGCTGAACATGATGCCGCCGGCGAACTGCGGATTCAGCAGCGAGGTGCCGAAATCGATGTCCCAGCGAGCCTTGACGTTCAGGGTGTTGATGTCGCCCTGGCGAGTGTAGGTGATCGCGATGCCGTACTTGGGAGTGACGGCGCGCATGACCTGCCAGCCATCGTCCGGATCGACCGTGAAGCTGCCAGGGATCAGCAGCAGGCTGTCGCGCACGAAGAACGGGTTGATCTCGTTCGTGGTGGTGTTCAGCCAGGTCAGGGCCGCGCCGTTCGCCGGGGTGGCGGTGACGTTCTGGTACTCCTTGCCGGCAATGGTGTTGCCGCCGTTGGAGATGATCGCCGGGCTGATCTGGATCACGCCAGCAGACGGCTTGCCGACGACGCGGAACGTCTGCAGCTGGCCGGTGTCCTGCTTGTTGATCATGTGCACCGAATTGACGCCTGCAATCGTGAAGGCATCGCCGACCTTGATGTTGGCATAGGTGCCAGCGGTCACGGTCAGGTTCTGACGGCGGTTGTCGAGGTTGACCTGTTCGCCATCGGCCTCGGTGTAGACTGCGCTCGGCTCGAAGTACTGGTTCGCGCCGTTCACGGTGGTGGCGCCGCCGGTCGCCGCGGTGAGACGGATCGGGGCGTCGTCCGAGTACATGTCGAAGTTGGCGATACCGGGTGCGACCAGGCCGGTGCGGTAGGCGTCTGCCGAGCGCGAGGTTGCTTCCGAGCGGCCGGCCAGGTTCGAGACCATGCCAATGCCCGAGCGCACGCCGACCATGGCGACGCGGTTGGCCGAGGGGATGCCCTGCTCGGTCATCACGGCCATGGCGAGCGCGAGGTCGTCGAAGCCGGTGGCCGCAACGGTGCGCTTTACGAACTGCGAGCCTTCCAGAGCGACGCGCTGGCGGAGGGCGCTGTTCACGTCCGAGGCGAGCTTGAGCTTGGCGGCGTCGGCGTAGTTGCGCATCGCCGACAGGTTGCGCAGGTTCTTCGCCGAAAGGGTCTTCGGGCTCGACTTGTGGAAGCCAACCGAGACCGGGACCGACATCTCGGTCAGGCCGTCAAAATTGCTGGTCTGGTCGAAGCCGTCGTAGCTGGAACCGATCATCGGGCCTTCGACCCAGAAACGATCGCGGGTGTGGACCATCTGCTCGGGGCTCAGTGGCTCATACTTGCGAGCCAGCGCGCCGTAGGAAAGCAGATCGTCGAACTCAGGGACCATCTCGTCAAAGACGGTCAGTTCTTCTTTGGTGAAGCTCGAAGCCACAGGGGCACCTCATGAGAAAATGGGTTGGACCGATTTTCTCCGAGGCGCACTCGGGGTCAGACGCTCGCTCTCACCTGTTGCGGCCGGTGGAGCCGATATTGCGAGCGGTATTCAGATACCTTGTCGGGGCTGATGCGTCAAGCGTTGGCGGACATACGCTGCGAAGACCAGATCGTCAGCGAGATGCCCTTGCCATTGCCTCTCACTCATCTGCGGCCGACAAGCCAACAAAGCCTCAAAGCGGCTCATGCTACTTACTCTTGCTGTTCCGGCCAACTTAGGAGATTGTTCAGGCATGCTCGCCCTACAGCCCGCCGCAACACTGATAAGTGCGCCTGCGCACCGCCTTAGCTTTATCGGCCAAATGATCTTCGATTATAGAATGGCCAGCATCGACGGCACCATATCTCCAGGCGAAACGATGCTGGGGGATAATTACTTGGATGTTGGCGCAAGCGCCGTCGAGGCGATCATCACCGCAATTATGGCGAGCCGTTTGGAGCGGATCGGGCGCGTGCTCGACATTCCGTGCGGACATGGGCGCGTCCTGCGCCACTTGGTCAAGCTGTTTCCTGCTGCTAAATTCGACGTGTGCGATCTGGACGCTGAAGGGGTAGCGTTCTGCGCTGATCAGTTCGGCGCTGGTATCATCACTGCCCACTTGGATCTGACCGAGACTTCCTTTCCTGCGCAATACGACCTGATCTGGATCGGCAGCTTGTTCACCCATCTGCCCGAGGCGACCACACAGCGCTACCTTGAGCATCTGGCCAAGCAACTGACCCCCACCGGCATCATCGTTGCCACCTTCCATGGCCGCTGGGCTGAGCGCATGCAGACCTTGATGCCGTACACCGATGCAGAGCGATGGAGTGCCGTCGAGCGCGGATTCAACCGCTGGGGCTATGGCTACGTCGATTACGCGCCGGGGCGGGGTCACGACTTCGTGGCAGGCAGCTACGGTATCTCGGCAGTCAGGCCGGACCACCTCATGCAGATGGTCCAGAAAATCCCCGGCGTTCGCGTCTTCCACTTCGCCGAGAAGGGCTGGAGCAACAACCACGACGTGCTCGCCTTCGGCAAGCCGTGCTGGACAGATGCCCCGGGCGCATAAGGTCACATCACCTTCCAGACGCCGCCGCAGTTCTTCACGAACACGTGGTTGCTACCGCCAGCCACCACCAGATCGTTCGGTGTCGAACTTGTCGCATTGATGACGTAGGCAATCGTTCCTTCGGCTGTGGGCAGATCCGCAACCAAGCGAGGCGCGATGTTCATGGTGCCGGTTCCCATCACGCGATAGTCCCGCTGATTGGCGGCGCCCATGAAGGAGTTCAGGCCGAACTCGACTGTGAACTTCGTTGTGTCGATCAGCCACGGCTTGCTTGATCCCACTGAGAAGGCGTTGCCGACGATGATCCCGCCCTGGATCACATCGGTAGCGTGCGGCTGAACCACGATGTCGTACTGCTCGCCAGGGTTGCGGAAGCTGTTGCCAACGATCACCGGGAAATAGGTCAGCCCACCAGGCGACACGCTCAGGTCGATCAGGATGCCTGGGCCGAAGCTTGCGTCGAACGAGCTGCCAGTGAGATTGATAAGGCCCTGGAACAGGGTTTCCTTGGACAGGATCAGCGAAGCATCACCGCCGCGCTGCCACATGTCGCCGAACGAGTGGAAGTTGCCGTGCCCGCGGTAGATGGCCCCACGCCCGCCGGTGTAGGAGCTTAGAACGCTTCCGCTATCCGTGCAGTCGATGTCAAAGTTGTACGCTGTGCCATTATCGGGACTTCGGGTTTGCACACGCTGAAACGAATTGAGCCACGTAGGCTCATCGCCAATCTTGCGGGTGCGGAAGCAGCCACCACCCATCCAGCGGTTTTCCATACCAAGGTCCGCCAGGTCGAAGTTCAACAACCCATGGAAGTCCATGATCCAGTCGATTTCGGCATTCGGCTCTGTATCGAAGATAAGCCCAGTCATGGAGCCGTGGAACAGTCCTTGGCCGGTATTGGCCTGCTTCAGACCGGCGGCCCCATTGCCGCCAAAGATAATGCGCGACGCCGGATAGTTTCCGACCGAACCAGGGCCCGTAGCCCCACCCCGCGACTGCCCCATGAGGTGAAAGCCGGGCGGGAAGTTCAACCCTGGCTGCACGAGATAGTCGCCAATCGGCACCATCAGCCGCCCTTCGGCCTCCGCAAACGCCTGTTGGAAAGCGGACGTGTTATCGGTCGCGTTGTCGCCCTTGGCACCCCAGTCCAACACGCTCGGCCAGTCCCGCAGGCGGTCGTTGACGGTGCGCGTACCGAACCCGATCAGCGCTGCGCCGGTCGGGCCTGCAAGATCCGTGAGCGGGTCCGCGTTGTCGTTGGCCGCCACATAGTCGATCTGCACGTCGTTCTTGTCGCGCACGCGGAGGCTGTAGATGCGTGCGGCGGTGTAGACGGTGGCGCGAGCCCCATTGTTGATGACGTAGCCGCCGCTGATCGCAAGCGGTTGTGCCGCCGGGATGGTCAGTCCGGCGTCGAAGTAGCACGGCAGCGGGTGCGTCTCGGGATCCTGGTTCGCCACGCCGATGAACAGCTTGCCATTGTCCAGGGCGTCGCCGCCAAGGTCGCCGAAATAGCTCTGCTGATAGACGATCATTCTTCCACCCCGTTGGTGCTCACCAGCAGCGGCGCAATGATGCGCGGGCTGCTGTAGGTCTCGATGAATCCCTGGATTGTCCTGGCGCCGGCCTCATGCGCCTTGCTGGCAGCACGCGACGCCGTGGACGGCTTCGGCCCGGCCTCCACTGCTGCGGCATCCGGCGTGTACTGAGTGGCGCCCTTGAGCGTTTCGGCCGCTGCCTTGGTTTCCTTCACGGCCTTGATCGCGGGCGAGATCGTGCGACCGATCGTGCCGCCAACCGCGGCTCCGGCGGGGCCGCCCACAACTGCCCCCGCAGCGCCGAACGCCGCGGTCACCCGGTTGTCCACGTCGCTCATCAGCCGCATGATGAGGTTACCGCTGTTGGAGTGGTTCACCGTGCCACTGATCGGGATCGTCACGTCCTCGATCACTCGGCGCAGCTTCATGAGCTGGTTGAACTCGTCGCCATCGAGCAAGACCTTGAGCTTATCGACGCCGAAGCCTTCGATGCTGGTGCGCAGCTTGGCACCTGAGATCGCGTCGGTGATCTCGCCGCCGATGTTCGCATTGCGCTGGGTAGCCTTCTCGAAAACGGTTGCGAGCCCGTGAGCCTGGATCGCTCGCCACGCCGCTCGGCTCTTCTCGGTTGGCTTACTCAGCAGCACCGCCTTGACGCGGCGCAGGTCGGAGGTCTTGGCAAGGGCTTGTCCCATGACCTGTTCGGGGCTGAGCGCACCCGTCACGTCATCCTGACCCTTCTTCCAGTCAGCGATCTTCTGAACGATATCGCCGCCCTCGAACGTCTGCTTCTGCTGGACGTGAGCCTTGCGGGCCGTGGCCATCGCCTCGGACATGTTGCCGCCGGTGCCGTCCGCCACCTTCACAGCCGCTTCCTCGACCGCATCGTCGATCGCGCGCTTGAGCGTCTGCGTCAGCTTGCGCTTGCCGTCGCTCTGGTAGAGGTCCGACACGACCTTGCGGAACTGCTCGGCGTTGTCGAGGCGCAACGGCTCGGGCTGACCGTAGAACCGCACGTTTGTGCCATCGTCGAGCTTCACCGTCGTGATGCCCGCTTCGTTCGTTCCTTCGACCTTGCCGATGAGCCCGTAGCGCGCGGCCTCCTGCGTGATCTCCGCCTTGGCAGCGTCGGGCACGTTCGCCTCGACCATGACGCGATCGTAAGCCGCTTTCACGCCAGAGGTATCGAGATCAAGCGGTTCGCCAAGCTCACGAGCCTGGCGGTATAGAGCGGACACGCCCGCTTGGCCCGCGTCGCGGAGATCCCGCACAGCTTCCTGGACGATTGCGCCGCGGCTTTCAGGCGATAGGTCGGTGTCGCCGAATGCCTCACGGAACTGTGTGGACGCCACCTTGACCTGATCGGCCTGCTTGGCGACGAACTGGCGCATCGCCTCGCCTTCAGGGCCGTTGCGATTGCGCAGCTGCGTCTCGGCGTCCTGGATGTCGAACGACTTGGTGGCTTGCCCGCGCGTCATGTCCACACCGAACTCGGCCGCGTCCGTCACGCGGGCAAGCGCGGTGGTAGGCAGCGGGCTGAAGTCCTGCTGGTCGGGTGTGCCTGGCGGATTGGGCTGAGGCGGCATGTCGGCATCGCGCGGCTGCTGAGGCGCCGGAGGCTCATCGGCCACCGGCTGATCGGTCGTCGCTTCCCGAGCCGTGGGCGCTATCGCATCGTCGTTGGCGGTGCCGCGCTGAACCTCTGGCGGCGTGTCGTAGGCCTGTCGAAGCTGCTCGGGCGACACATCATGCCGCGCGGCAAGCTCCACACCATCGGGCGTCAGGTCGCCCGCTTCGTCGATCACGGCGGCACGGGGCGTCTCGGCGACCGCGTCGGGCAATCCACGGGGACGAATACGCGAAGCAGCCGCGGCGAGGCCGACAGGAGCAGCGCCCCCGAGCAACCCCGCCGCGATCTGCCCGACAGGTCCCGCACCGGCCTGCCGAGCTGTCTCCTGCGCGCCGCCTGCGACGGCACCAGAAACTGTGTCCAGAACGGGACTTCCCGAGAGCATGCGCCCTGCGGCCCCGGCAGCACCCTTTGCGCCAGCAGCGGCGAAGCCTGCACCGGCGGTCAGAAGGCCTTGCGTGCCGCCCTGCTGAATGGCTGCATCGGTAAGCTCGCTCGCGCTTTCCGGCTTGGCAAAACCGAGGCGATCTGCGGCACCAGCGCCCAAATCCTTGAAGGGCGTCGTTGAAAGCTTGGTGCCCGCGACCGCGTTGATCGTCGTGTTGACCGGCGCGCCGACAATATCCAGCAAGCCACCAGCGCCTTCCAAGAGGCTGCGAGTGCCCATGCCGAGCAGTTCGCCAGCACCACGCGGCGCGGGCGCCTTCAGCTGCAATCCCCGCGGCAACGAGACTTCGCCCGCCGCGACGGCACGATCGATCTCGGCACGCGCCTCCGGGTCATCGTCCATGCGGTGGGAATTGTAGGCTTCGACCACCGACTTGGGCAGCACCGGCGCCGCCGGCTTTACTCGCAACGCAGTCCCACGCGGCAGCATCACATGGCCATCCAGCACCGCACGCTCGAACTGAGCAGCGTCCTGGGGTGTCATGCCGCCAGCCTTCCCAGTGTTGCGGTAGGCCTGAAAGACCGACTGCATCGACAGCCCCTGTTGGGCGCGACGGCGGGCCTGCACCTGGTCAAAGGTTGACCCGCCACCGGCAGATGCTCGATCACCTCCTTTCACACCAAGCGCCTTGTAGCCGCGCTGGAGGTCGCCTGCCGCCCCACTGCCAGGACGCATGAACTTGTGGATGTACGCCTCGAAGGTCGATCGAGCGTTCTTCTGCGCTGTGACCAGAGGGCCGCCGGGATCCCCGCCTTGCAGCTCGGTGTGCAGGAACTCTAGCTGCTGGGTCTTGCTCGGGTTCTTGCCGTATTGCTCTCGCAAAGCCCGCAGCCGCGGCCCGCGCCACTGGCCGAGGCCGAACGCACCTTGGCCGCCGCCGGCGCTGTTGAACGCCGTGTGGTTGTTGGCCGTCTCGGCATAGATGCCCGCAGCGATACCCTTCGCCTGTTCGCGCGTGTAACCCTTCTTCTCGAAGAAGCGGACGATGGCCGGGTCCAGGCTCATCGAGCGCCGTACTTCTTCAAAATGCCTTGCAAGCCAGCAGGCACTTGGCCCTGCTTGCTGCGCTTCACGGCATTGCCGTTGAACTCGGCATAGGTTGTGCCCGCCGGTACCATGACGCCGCCCACATCGATGTCGCGACGCGCGGGTGCGAGACTGCCGTTCACCGAGAGCCAGTTCGCTCGGCGATCCGCACCAGCGGCCACGGCCTGCTGCATCTTGGCCATGCCGCGCAGGAACGATTGCAGGTACTCAGGGCTGGCGTTGGAGGGCGGGAAGCCCTGCTTGGCCAGCTGGATGTCCTTGTCGGACGCTGGACCCGGCGGCAGGTTCTTGACCGCCTGAGCATTGACCAGCGTCGCGTACTCACCGCGCAGACCAGACACAGGGTCCTGGCTACCGAACGCACCCTTCGCGCCTTCGCGGAAGCTGGCAACCCACCCCGACGACATGTTCGTCGCCTTCATGCGATCAGCCAGATCATTCATGCGGTCAGCCAGCGCAGACGCGGATACGGACTCACCTACTGCTGCGTTGACCGCCTGGCGCCCGCCTGCATCCAGCTGCGTGCCACTGCGGTCCAGCTCCTCCATCTTGATCTGGATGTTTGATGCGAGTGTGTCGCGGTCGAGTTCGAGCTTGTCGCGGTTGAGAGCGAGCGTCGCGACTTCGTTCGCCGTCTGCGCCGCCCAACGCTCTCGTGAGGCCGCCTGCGTCTCAAGGTCACTCTGGATGGTGGCCGGCTTGTACTGCGCCTCTGTGCCCTTGATCGACGCCTCTGCCGCTTCCTGTTGCACCTTGTAGGGCTGCACTTCCTCGGCGCGTCGCTCTTCGCCCAGCTTGCCGTAGTTGTCGGCGAACTTCTCTGCCCCCATCGCGGACGCCAGGTTGATCGCAGACCATGCCAAGGCGTGCTGCGGGTCCTGGCGAATCATCTCGATGATCTGCGGATAGGCCGACACGTCCTCGCCAGTCTGCTTGGAGGCGTCCATGTGGCGCTGCAGGATGTCGATCGCGCCTTGAGGATTGCCGGCAGTAAGATAGCCATGCACGTCTGCGCTGGTCTTTACCCCGGCATCGCGCTGCGCTCCTGAGAGCGTGTCCCATCCCTTCTTCAGCCCTTCCGCAGCCTCCGGATAGGTCATCATGAAACGGCCGACGCTGGCCGCATTGGGCTGCGCCATCAGGGTGCCGAAGTCCTGGCCCATGGCTTGGCGGCGCTGTTCGGCCAAAGCGGCCTGCTTCTGAGCCTGCTCAAGCTGGAAGGCCTGCTGATCCAGCAAGTTCGCGTTCTGTTGGCGCTGCTGCTCGCCAAGCACAGCGTTCTGCACTGCAGCCGGGACGTTCGGCACGCCACCCATCAACCCGAGGTAGTCGAAAGGCTGCGGCATCAGAACAGCTTCCCCGCCCACTGCTGAACGTTCGTATTCCCCGCCAATGAGCCGATTGCCGACGCCGCGCCCGTGATCATGCCGGCATTCGCGGCGCCAGTGGCAAGAGCAGCGCCTGCCTGCGCCTGACCTGTGCTCTGTAGCGCGCCTGAGATGTTGTTAGCTGCGTTGGCGCCGAAGTTGCCGACCTGGGCCGCCGCATTCTGGCCCTGCTGCGACACACCGCCAAGGTTGGCGAGCTGGTTCTGGATGACCGCCGACAAGGTATCGCGTCCGAAGTTCATGGACGCGCCCTGCAAATTGCCGCCTCGCAGGCCGCCGGTCGCGGACGCATTGGCGAGCAAGGCTTCCTGGCCGTTCCCGAACAAGCTGGCATACAGCGGCGACGCCTTGAGCGCATCGATGGACGATTGCTGTGGGCCGGCCCCGTTCAGGCCGAGCAGGTCGCCTTGGCCACCAAGAGCAGACTGACCCGCCTGCATCCAAGGCGCCAGGTCTGTGCGCGTCTGCTGGTATTGCTGTTGCTGTTGCGCGATCGCCGCCTGATCAGCCGCGGTCTGCGCGGCAGCGGCTTTCTTCGCAGCACTCTTCTGTGCGCTTCCGGCCATCACCGAGCCACCGATCGAAGCGGCAGCGGTAATGCCTGCCACGGCTACTGCTGGCGGCATGACGGAACCTCCATGGCATAGATGCGGTACGGCACGCCGAAGGCTTCGATCACCTCACCTGTCGGCTTCATTCCGCCACGTCGGGCGAACAGGGCCAGGTGGCGCAGTTGCGGCGAAATACGCGCCCATAGCTGCCGAACGCCATGTTCCTGCGCGTAGGCGATCACCTCTGCCTGTGCCGCAAACCCCCACTTGCCGCGCCCTTCCGGAAGCAGGAAGACATGGATCTCGCGGACGCCCGGGGCGCTCCAGATGAGCAGGAACCCGCCATGTTCTCCGATGAGCGCGACGTGCTCGGGACAGGAGATCAGCGGCGCGAAGTCGAGATCACCAGCGTCGGGAAGACCGGCAAACGGGCGCACCGATGGATGGTTGACCACCGCATTGATTGCCGTTGCATCGCGTGAGAGAGACAGGAGCGCGCTCAGGGTCCGAACCTTCGTTCAGGATGAGCCGGCGCCGCTCTTTGACTGCCCGTAGGCTAGAGCGGTATCATTGTACCGCTTCCCGGTCAAGCTATGGCGGTCACGCGCCCATACTGATCGATCGTAATCGAGGTCGGATTGGCATAAGTGCCGGGTGCGCCGATGGCCTCCAGGTCGATCGTTCGGCTCTCTTCAATCGTCCCGCCGCCGGTAAGGCCCGCGCCCGCAATAATGCTGACCGAGGAGTGATCAACGTTGCGATCATCGTCGGTGTCGAGCGAGATCTCGCCGGTGTCAGCGTCGTAGTCGATCCCCACTCCATCGCTCAGCGCCGCCCGAGCACGCGCGTTCGTGTAGAACAGGTTCGTCAGACCCTCGGTCACGTTGTCGGTGTTGAGGTCGAACACATCCACATTGGTCACGCGACCCTTCGCATCGACTGTGACCTTGATCGTGCTGGCCTCATCTCCGTAACCGCCGGCGGTGATCCCCACTTCTGCCAAGGACAGGCTGTACGTGGTGTTCGCGCCGCCATCCTCACCTACCAGATCGCCGGCCACTGGCGTGAACTTGCGCTCGGAACCGGTGGACGGCGAGTCCTCGATCGTCAAAAAGCTCGTTTCGTTCACCGCCTTGTAGATCTGCGCCGTATCGCCCTGGAGATCCTCGAACGCGCGCACGCCGCGGGGTGATCCGATGAAGGCACCGATGTCCGAGCGCGGCAGCTGGCGCGTCTTCATGGCATCCATCAAGCGAGCCCTTCGATCTGCGCTTCGAGACGTGCCACTCCCATCAGCGAGCCATCAGCGCCACGGAAGCGCAGGCCCATGTACTGCTCGAAGCGAATGCCAGGACGCCAGGTCACGCGCTTGCGGCGTTCGCCCAGCTTGCCCGATGATGTAGGACGCTCCACCGACCAGGTTTCGCCGTCCTTGGTGTAGCTGAATAGCACTCGGCTGTCGGCGTTCCCGCGCCCCGGCGTGCCGATCAGTTCCAGCTCGTGAACGAGCCCGCCGTTGCTTTCATTGTACAGCAGCGTGGTATCGAAGCGCCACATCACGTCCTGTCCGAAATGCTGGGCCGTCGCAGTGTCCAGAACGCCGATCTTGCCATCCTGCGAACCGACGATCCACTTGCCGTAGCAGTAGACGGCGCCGCGGCCCTGATACGGTGCAGCATCGGTCGTCCCCGACACATAGACGCTCCACGTCTTGACCGATGATCTGCGAGCGACTTGCGAGGCGAAGCCCCACGAGCGCGTCGGGAGGTGCACGATCAAGCGCTGCTCGTCCGCCACCGATCGCGGCTCGAGCCAGACCTTGGTGAGATCACCCGGGCTGAGCGCGGCCAAGTCGGCATCCACCTCGCCCGAGCTGATCTTGCTCGCGTCACCAGCGCCCATGAGGTAGATCCCTGGCGCAGAGCCCTCATCACCCCCGCAGAAGGCATAGGTGCCCAGGAACTTGCACTTAGCCTGGGGGCCGACGCACCCATACGGAATGGTGGCTGTCTTCACGGTCTGGAACGGGAAGCCGAGCCCGCCGACGTTCTGGATCACCTGGATGGTATAGCGGTTGAAGACGTAGCCCTCGCCATGCTGATGACCGAGGCCCGTTACAGGGTCGGGCGATTCCTCGCTGGAGCCGTACCGCAGCGGGTTGACGCTCATCGGGTCGTTCAGGTCAGTCACCACGACGTAGGCGCCGTCCGTGGTCATCGTGTAGCCGTCGATCCACTGCGCATCGATCACCGCGCCAAGGTCAGGGTCATCTACCTGACGAAGGCCATAGGCATCGTTCCAGTAGTAGAGGCGATCGCCGCTGTTCACGATCAGGTTGTCGAAGCTGTAGCTCAAGGAGCAAATGTCGCCGGCGCCAACATCACCAAGCACCCGCACAACCCACTCGGACGTGATCATGACGAGCTTCGTGCCCATCACACGGAAGCACCTGTTGTTCCATGCGATGCCGCCGCGATCAGGGCCGGGGCCAGTGCCGACCTGGGTAATTCCGGGAGGGCACGCCAGATAGCCGTCCGAAACGCCGGTGTCCTTCAACACAGGCTCACGGTTCACCGGATAGCTGTTCAAGAAGTCGCCGTGCTCGTTGGTCTTAATGCCTGAGACGATGGGGATACGCATGTCAGCGTCCGAACCACCAGCGATTACCAGAGCCCACACGCATGTTGCCGACTGCCTGATCGGGCACGAGCACAAGCGCGGCCGAGCGCACTGCCTTCATCGCTGCGGTGAGCGCCTGGCGGGTCGCAACGCTCTGCGTCTTGCCCATCGTAGGCGACAGGCGTTCAGCACCGAGCACAGCCAAACCATAGAACGCCTGATCGGGCACACCGAGTTCATCGTCCAGGTCGCCGCCGCCGATCTCGTCGGGCGCGTTATAGCCCAGTGCCATGCCACGGCCCGCCAGTTCAGCCATGAGCGCATCCAACCGGGTGAGCGCCTTCTGCTTCTCCTCCGGTTGGATGTCGTACTCCCAACCGTTTACGCCGCACTCGACGAACATCTGCTCGATGAGTTGGCGCTTGGTGGTCATGCTGCGATCTTCTTCGCCGGCGGTGCCGTGGCTGCGGTGAGAGACGCGTGCCAGCCATCTTCCAGCGCAGCCAGCTCATCATCCGGGCCGTCGACGACCAGCGTGGTCACGCCGTCATGGCCGGCGATTGGCAGCGACGAGAGCCCACCGATGCTATCCGATACAAGGCTGTGCTGGCCGATCTCCGGCTTGCCCTTGCGGTAGAGCATCTTGGGGTAGTCACTGAGCAAGCCAGGACGATCCGCCGGAATGCCTGCCATCTTGGCGTGCACGATCTCAGCGGGCGAAAGTTCACGGTCGAGTGGCATGGTCTGTGTTCCTTACGCTGCGCGGGTCTTGAGGGTCTGGCGGTACTGGATGAGCTTGGTGCGGTCGCCAGTGCGCGCCGCTTCCTTCTCCAGCTTCTCAAGCTGCTTATCGCCGCCGATGTTCATGGGTCCAGAAGCACCGCGGACACGGCTCTCAGGCGTCGGTGCCGTCTTCTTCGTCACCTTGATGTCCTTTTCCATCTTGCCGAGCATCACGGCGAACTTGGCCAGGTTCTCTTCGCCGCACAGCATGTCGAGCCGGCTTTCGGAGCGGCCGAGCGCGTAAATCATCTGGGCCGGGTTGTCGGCACCGTTGATCAGGATCGCCATCTGCGCGTCGGAGAGACGGTCACGCACAGCGGCGGCCTTCACCTCGTAATCGCCGACACCAAGCGCCTTGCGCTGCTGTTCGATCTGGCGGGCCTGTTCTGCCTCTTGCTCGCCACGCGCGCTCTTGCGCTTCTCTTCGCGCTGCTTCCAGGCTGCGTGCTCATCCTTGGCGGCGAGGTGCGCATCGATCGCGGCGTTGAACTGGTCTTCGTCGTAGTCGTAATCAGCCACTGAGCGCGGGCGGTCAGGAACCTGCGGCTCAGGGTCGGCATCGTTGGCTGGCGCTGGCGAGCGGCGCATCTGGCTCAGCTTGCGGTCGCGCTCACGGATCTGCTCACGAAGCCGCTTCACCAGCGGGGTGGGCTCGCTCTCGTCGTCCTCGTCATCGGCGAACGCGATCACGACATCTTCGGGCTGCTCATCCTGCTCAGGGGCGGGATCGTCGCCCTCGAACTGAGGTGCGTCGCCGATCACCAATTCTTCGGACAAGTCGAGGGGTTCGTCTTCTGCGCTCATACGGCCACTCCTACGCCCCCGCGCGCCGGCTTGTTACCATTTGGGGATGCGCGCTTCAAGCGGCTTGGCTCAACAAAGTGTTGACATCGGGCAATTGCGCCGGGGTGTTGGCGATCTGCTCTGATTCGGCGGCGGTCTTTTGCGCGCTTGCCAACGTCTGCACCGTCTTGGCCTGCGACAGCTGCGTATCGGCCGTGAGCTTGCCCGCCTGCGCCTGCAAAGCCTGAGCCTGAGCAGCAAGCGCCTGGGCCTGTGGATCGGGCTGCGCGTTCTGCTGGGCGGCTTGAGCGGCTTGCTGTTCCTCGGCGGTCATCTCGTCGAGGCCGAGCTGCACGGAGAGCTTGTGCGCATAGTCCTGCAGCTTGCCCATGCCCTCGCCGTCCATATTGCTGACAGCGGTTAGCAGAGCGGCTTGGCCCAGCTCGAGCGACTGCACGCTGGTAGCCGCCTGAGCGAGCGTCATCATGGTACGCACCGTCTTGTCGCGCCTGGTCGCGGTTGCCTCGGTCACATCGGCGATGACGTTGAAGCGCCCGACCGACAGGTCATAGCGGCGCGAGACAATCCCGGTCTTCTGATCGGCCACGGTCTCACCGAGCGTCGCAACGGCAGTCTCGCCATCCTCGTCCATCGTCTCGACCTTGCGGCCTTCCTCGACGTAGACCTCTTTCGCCTGCGAGTAGTAGATCTCGCCGAACGCCTGCATGGAGAGCTTGAAGTTGTCCATGTAGATGAACGACTTTGCATCGACGCGAGATGCCGCGATGTCCATCGCCTCACCCGAGACGTTGGACTTGATCTCCATGCTGCCATCGTCGCCGTTCGTGATCTCGGCGATGTCGTTGCCCATGATCTGGATAAGCGCAGCCATGGCGGGAGGCACGTCTGGCGGCTTCACGTAGGCGACAGGCCCGGTCTGGACGATGCCGCCGGTTACAGGATCGGTGATCGGGTGCGCCAGTCCGTACGGATGGCGCTCGATGTTCATGTTGGCCCAATGGCTTTGCAGGCCCTCCATCTGCTCGGGCGCAAAGATCGGCACCTCACGCGGCGCAAGGCTGGCCGTCTCGATCAGCTTGCTGACCTGGGCATTGTACGCCTTCGCCGGGTCCTTCGCGTCGCGCACGTGACCCTTGAAGCGCTCCACGTTGTCGATGACCACGCGCTTGCCGTAGAACGGCACAATGGGGATGCGCTCGCCAGCGATGAACCCGCAGTCCTCCAGAACCTCAGCCCCGCTCAGTATCCATTTGTGGACCCGCTTGCGCTTGATCTTGCGGGTGCGGCGCGTGAAACCGCGGGTCTTCAGGTCGTCGTCCTGGCCCTCCGCCATGTCCTCGGTCCAGTAGCGGAACTCCTCGCCGGTCGCATCGCGCGTGTAGATGCGCAGCTCACGCGAGACGTGCTCGACCTCGTAGTATTCCGCGACCCAGACCACATCGCCGCGGAACCAGTCGAAGCTCGGAAGCTTCATGTTCTCCGGCCACGAGACGAGCCGATCGTCGCCGTATTCCTCCTTGAAGGCGTCTGGCGTCATCGCGTTCAGCACGTAGGCATGGCGCGCGTCGGACTTGTCGTAGAGCTTGGCGGCACGGTCGAAGAACACGCACTGGTCGGCGTCCGCAATCATCTCGATGCGGATGCGCTGGCGGTCGTTCTTGTCGTCGCTCTCGTCTTCGTACTCGTTGCACAAGCGCCAAGCACCCATGCCGCCGGCCGCACCCTCGCTGAAAGCATTGTCGAACGCGAGCTGGCCCTTGCTGCGGTAGATGTCGGCATGCAGCAGGCCATTCAGCAGTTCGGCCGTATCGTCATCGCCCTCGTCACCGACCGGGCGGAAGTTCACCGTGAAGCGGTTGGCGCGATAGTCGTTGATGATCTTGTCGTGACCGCGCTGGGTCTTGTTGATCTGCAGCCGAGGCGAGTTCTCGAACTGCTCGCCCATCTCGCCTTCCCACTGCGCGCCTTCGATGAACACGAAGCGGCGATCCTGCAGGGCAAGCGCGCGTTCGGCCAGCGTCTCGCTGGTGTTCTCGTCGAACTGGCGCAGGGCCTTGTCGAGCAGGGCTTGATCGCTGGTATTCACTAGGCGCACCTCGGCTGTTATGCCCGGAGGTGCGGTCCGGAACGGTATTTAGATACCGTTACTCTGCCATCCAGACAAGAGCCGCTTCGGCCATAACGACATATGCGTCGCGCTTCCCGTCAGCTGACCTCTCAATGGTTCCGATCTCTGAAAGCCATTCGTCAGCAGCCTGGCGCATCACTTGGGCCAAGCTCTGCGCTTCGTCAGTCGGCGCACAGCAAGGCTTTTCTCTGGTCAGCGCGCTCCAAGCCGCCACTGTTTCGTCATCCATCATTACCTCCTCGCAAATGCCGACGCCATCGTGGGGACCGCTACAGGCTTCGGCGGCTCCTTCCGCGGCTTGACCACGCTGGGGAATAGCTCAGCAAGGCACCAGATAAGCGCATCGGCGCGGTTCGGGCTGTCGCCTCCGACATAGCCATACGTCGTGAACGCGGTCAGCTCGTCCTCAAGTTCGTTGAACCGGCCGACATGCCGAACCTTGCCTTGCTCGTACAACGCTGAGAACGGCTCAGCACGAACCACCTTGCCGCGCGTCGCGGTGACCTGCCGAAAGCTGGTGCGCGGCCTGGCGGTCTGGATCACGTGATTGACCATGGCGCCACCATAGTTCGTCTCGCCAACCACAGCATCAGCCTGGTGGCGATCGAACAGCGATGTAGCCACACGCCCCCACGTCATTGGCCCCGCTTTCACCGTCGCATCTTCGAGCACGTAGCAGTTACCGTCTACACCGAGGCCGGCAGCGACGATGCCGATCGCGTCATTGTCCGCGTTTTCTTCGTCGCCGGCGCCGGACGGGTCAACGCCCACCACGATGCGCACCATGTCAGGCACCCGGCCATCTGTAACGCGCCATGTCTCGATCATCTCGTCCGTGAACAGCGCGCCAGCAACAGCTTCGCCGAACTCACCATCGAGGAATCGGCGACGCATGCGGGCTGACATGGTGGAGAGCGTCTGCAGGTAGTCGTCTGCCACGTTCTCGCGGTTGTCGTTCGGGTTGATCTTGAACGACGCATAGTCGCCGGGATTGACCAACTCCTGCTTCGTCTCGGGGTCTATCTTCTGGATGAACTGCCGGAACGACCAATGAGCCTTCGAAGGGGGGTTCTCGTCGTAGAACACTCGCGGGCGCAGTGGCTTGCGTGCGCCACTGATCTCCTGCTCCACTTGCTGCGCAAGACGCGTGAGAGCTGTTTGCAGCGACACGTAGGGGATCTGCGAGCACTCGTTGAAGTAGATCGTGGCGAACTCCATGCCGAGCACCTTCTCGGCTCTCTCGGCGTCGTCCAGGCCTGCGAACCAAATCTCTGCCCCATTCGGCAGCGTCGCATACCAATCGGTCTTGTCGAGCTTGTACGGCACTCCAGGGAAAGCAAGGCGCATGACCTTGGGGAAGGTATCGAGCACGATTGACGCTTTGATCGCGTTGAACCTGAACCGGAAGATCGCATGACGGCTGTTCGCCGCCTTCAACGCACGCATGATGACGTTGCGCACATGCAGGAACGTCTTGCCCGAGCGTGAGCCGCCGAACAGCATTACGTGCTTAGCAGGCCCGGCGCATATCGCCTGCGCCTCCAGCTGCTTAGGGGTGAGCTTAAAGGTCTGTGTCATGCTCGCCGGCGGTTACGGTCACACCGCCCTTGTGCTCGATCTGCTTGCTCTCGCGCCAATCCGCAGGGAAGCGAGCCGCCATCGAGCGGCTGTACAGCGAAGCCTGGAACTTGTCCGCGGTTAGGTTCATGCGCCCCTGTTTCTCCCACCATGCCTGGCTGAGATCGCGAGCTTCTTCCAAGGCTTCTAGAAACTCCGGATGAGCAGCGGGCCAGTTCGCCTCCAACGTGGCACGCGACACACCGATCTCAGCCGCCATCTCGACCACGGAACATCCCTCGCGGCCAAGTTCGCGCACCTTCTCGCAGTACTCAGGCAGGTAGCTGCTAGGCCTCCCGACGCTCATTCTCGTTCACCGGACGCTTGGGCCGCTGCCAGCGCAGATGCCGGCCGTAGATGCGGTTCCATGTTCCACCGACCAACGCCTGGAGCCACCACTTCGCTTGCATGCTGTGCTTGTAGCATTGAACGTTCTCCTTGTCCTCTAGCCATCTACGCCTCCTTCAGCTTGGGTGGGGTGTTGAGGGAGCGGATGGCGGTGGCGATAGCCTTGTCTCCGTTTGCCCGACGACCAGACGAGACGGCATACTCCAGATCAACATCGCGGCCAGAGGTGCTGTCAGCGTTGCTCGCCGATGCCAGATAGCGTTGCTCTGCCTGCTTGTTGGCTGCGAATGAACCATCAGCCACCTTCGCGCATTCCTCTATCGCTCTCTCGCGGGCAGCGATGCGGACCTGTTCAAGGATGCGAGCCGCCGCTTCGGCCTTCTCCTGCTCGGCCAGGCGCTGGCGAAGTTCGTGGGCGTCGTCGATGTCGTCGTGCACGGTGGTGTTGCCGCGGTAGACCATCGTGTACTCGGTCATACCATCGACAAGCTTGGTCAGGCTGATGTTGTAGCCCCGGCCAGCGTCTTCAATGGCATGAACCAGAGCCATGACTTCGGCATCAGGTTCGATCTCGCTCTGCTCAGCCATGGTGTGGGCTGCTTTCGTTGGGGGTGGGCTTGCGCTGGATGGAGAACTTCAGCGTGGTGATGTCGTAGCCGCGCGCCTCAAGTTCCTCGACCAACGACGGGCGTTCTTCAGCCGCCATCTTCGTTAGAGAGTAACCACGGCGCTTCTCGGTCATGGCGGTCATCACCATGCGCGCATCGCACTTGTCGGCACCCTGGCCGCCCCAGACCGCGCACAGGTCGGGCGCGTCGTAGCGATCTGCCTTGCCGTAGACGATCTTTACCTCGCCGGGCTTCGCGGCAGGCGTCCGGTAGCGCTTCATGCTCCCTCTCCTCTCATCCCTGCTTGATGGGTGGCGTCTTTGGCGGTCATCAGAACGGCAGATCCGTGAGCGCATCGTCGAGCGCGCCGATGACCAGCTTGTCGGTCTTCATCGGAATGATCTCGGCGCCCGGGAAGCAGTCCTTGGCCTTCACCAGGATCGGAAACTTCTCGATGATGTCGGCGACTTCCTCGAGCGCCCACACCTGGCACTGACGTCCACCAGCATCCACGCGGCACAGTTCTGCCCGCTCCCGCACCAGTATCACCGGCGTGCCGTCCGATAGCTCGAACTCCCACTGGTACGCCGGCAGCGACGTGTGTCCCGCTTCCTCGGCCAGGGCCTCGAGCTTGTCGTAGGCTCGCAACATGGCGTTGGCCTGGGTGCGCGCGACGTCGATCAACTCCTGCGTCGGGAACGGCGTGGCGTCGTAACAGGCCTGTTGCCACTTGAGCTTCTGACGGCGGAACTTCTCCAGCCACTCGATCGGCACCAGGTGCGGAAGCCGGTTGTAGCCCCAACGCCGATTGCAGCCCCGGGCCCGCTCATCCACCGATGAGGCTATATCCCGCAGCAAGAGTGACAGGCTGTGCGTCGTCGCTGGCGGTAAGGCTGGTGCGTGAGTAGCCATTAGCGCTTCCTCTTTTCTGTTTGCTGATTTTCCAGAGCGCGAACCAAGGCATCGATTGCCTTCTTGTTCTCACGGTATGCGATCACGTTCTTCCCGTGCTTCTCGCAGCACGTGATGATCTCATCGTGCATGTTGAGCCGCTTGCGGCGTTCGATTTCGCCGCAGCTCATTCCGTGCTGCTCATGGTGCATCTGCAACCGCTCACGGATGCCCCGCATCGTGCTTGTGTATGCGTCGATTGATGGCTGCAGGCGGGCGCGTATCTCGCTCAAAGCGATGAGCGATTCCTGGATCGTGGCTGGTGTATGCAGGAACCCAGGAGCAGGGTTTGCGCCATCCCCTTCGGAAGGGTGGGTGGCCGCGCCATTGAGCGCCTTTGCCGGGTTAGCGCCTTGAGCGCTACCCCAAATGGCGCAATGGCGCAATCCCCCTTCCTCAGAATTATTTTGCGCCATCTGCGCCATTGGTGCGCCATTGGATTTTGGCAATGGCGCAAACAGGTCTAGCTGGCCCGCGACGCTCACGCTCCGAACCCCATCTGATTGACGGCCCGCATGTCTACGGTGACGCCGTTGCGCTTCTTCCGCTGGACTGGATCATCATATTCAAGCTCACTGATGACCCCATTCTCCACCCAAGTTTTGAGCATCTTGGTGGCGACTGGCGCTTCCACACCAAAGCATTCGATCAGCACATTCCCAGCCCAGCGTTTGCCCGTGCTGCCAGCCTTATGGAGCGAGAAGCGTTCACCCGTAGGCGCCCCGTCCTCTCCCTCCATGCCCCTGCTGATGCGCTCCAGTGCGATCTTGATGTGGTGCGTACTGATGTCATTGAAGGCGTCTGGCGGCGTCCATGGCGCGAGAGCGCCGACCTCATCAGCCTGGGTCAGGCCAGTACCGTTTGCGATCTCGACGCTGATCTTCTCGAACCAGTGGGCCTTGCCAGAGAGAAGGCTCTGATTTGCCTTCGCATCATCGTAACGAACGTACCGGTTGCGCTTCTCGGGATCGATCCCAAGCAGCTTTGCCTCATCCTGAGTCATCGGCATTAATGTGGCGGAGATACGGGTGCTGTTGACGATCGCGCCTGCGCCGCGAACGACATTGGCATCGCCTGCGCCAGCGTTGGCGTACTTCGTCGTGTGATGGACGAGATAGACGGCGCAGCCAGTCGGACGAGCAATCTCGTCGCGCCAAATCCGCATAGCCCACTTGACTTCGCTGTTGCTGTTTTCGTCGCCCTCGAACGTTTCCGCGAACGGGTCGACAATCAAAGCACCGATTTCATTCTCAATGATGTAGCGCTTCAGGGTTTCGACGATGGGCGTTGAGACGACAGCCTTGCGGGTTGGGTCACTCTTGGCGACCACAATGCTCTCCGCGTTGCGGATCAGGTGCATCATGCCGGGCAGAAGAGCCTCATCGGGCTTCATCACGTTACGCGCAGCCGACAATCTGCGGCGTTGTTCGTCGATGTCATCCTCGACATTCACGATGAGAGTACGCACACGCTTGCGCGGCGCCCATCCTCCCCATTCCGCTCCGGTGGCCAGCGTGATGCCAAGCTGCAGCGTGAACAGCGATTTGCCCGAGCCGCCCGGCGCCACCAACATGTGTGTGTAGCCCGCCAACATGACGCCCGGAATGATCCAAGGGCGAACCGGGATGGCGGACTCTTCGAAATCGAATGCGTCTATAACGTCGAGGCTAGTCTCAGCCTCGCGCTTGGCCTCGCTGACCTCTACGCTGTCTTCTGGCTCTGGCAGTGCCCACTTAGCCCGGGCACCTTCCAGTGCCGTGTTCATCTCCCGTCGCGTCTGATCGACGCTATAGCCCGGAAGGGTGATGTGATCAGCGAGGGCAAGGATCTCCGCTGAAGTCCTGCCATTGTACGCAAGGTGCGCAACGAGCCGGATCATGTGGTTGTGCCAGGCATCGCCACGGAGACAGGCATCAATTAGGTCTTGCACCTGAGTGCGGCGCATGGCCTGCAGGGTGCTCTGCCCGTCTTGCTGTAAAAGGTGGGGATCCCCCGCTTTTTCACGCATCGGATAGGCAGTGCTGATCTGCTCAGGAGAGACGGGCTCGCGCTCATCGCTGAACTGCGTGCGCAGGCTTGTGAGCTCCATGCGATAACCGCGTTCGAGCTTATGCCGAGGCGGATAGTTCACGGTGCCTGCAAGGCGCATGATGCGCGAAGGGTTGATCACCGCATCGCCATCGAACGATTGCGCGATGCCACGCTGGCGCTCGGTCCAGGCCGGCATGTTGCCGACCGGCTCTTCCAGCTTCCAGTACAGGTGCGGACGACGATGCGGTTCCGTGCCGGTCGTGACCGTCATGGTCGGCGGTAGCGCCTTCATGCGGCGACCGGCCTGATCGACGGCTTCGACGCTATCGAGATCGGCGAACTGCCAGAACGCAACAGCTACATCGGTGTCCTCCGCCGAACCCCTGGTGGTGGGCTTGCGGGGGTTGACGCCGACGTAGACGTTGCAGCCTTCGCGGCTGCGGTTCGCAGCAAACGAGACGGCATCTGCAATGCCGTTCTCGTTGCTGGCGAAGTAGGTCGATTGATTGGGCTTGTCCTGCCCATAGCGCAACTCGATGAGGCCCTGCGGATAGTGCTCCGAGCAGGGCTCGAACAGGACGCACAGATGCGCTTTGATCGCTTCTGCGTCCGGTTCTATCATCGACTGCACCACTGTGGCCACGTCAGTCCTCATTCACTTGTGCTGCGGTGGAGGGAGCCGGTGCCTAGGAACGCCGGCTCCCGTCCGATCAGAACTCTACGTCGTCTGCGGTGGCCGGCTCAGGGGCACGAGCGGCAGGCGGTGGAGCGTGTTCAGCCTTTGCAGCGGGGGCCGGTGCCGGAGCAGCAGCAGGCGTGGCAGCTGGTGCCGAACCGTTCAGATCAGCCGGACGGTCAGCCCACCCAACGATCTCCAGCTGAGGCTGGTAGTTGGTGCCATGCGAGCCGACGATCGGAGCGACACCGGCGCACTTCACGACCGGCAGCTTGCCCGGGTTGGCGCCCTTCTCGGCTTCCCAGTGATCGTGAAGCGCGTTCATCGCCTCAATCACCACGCCGGCAGTCGACGAGAACTCGCGCACGCCCAGCAGGTTCTTCTCGCTGAACACGTCGAGCTCGAAGCCGCGCTTGAAACCGTCGCCAGGCTTGGCCGCAGCCTGCGAGAGCGAAGGGTCATAGGTCTTCGCTGGAGCAACGCCCGCCGCGAACAGGAACCACCCGGTGCGGATGTTCTCCATGTCGAAGATCGCGGTCATGTTGGTGACCTCGAACTCGGGCGCGTCCTTCTCGTCCTTCTTCGTGTACCAGCGGCCCGCCTTGGCGTTGTACTTGACGTAGACCTTGAAGTTGCCTTCGCCGCCGCTGTTGGGGTTGCTCATGAAAGCCATAATCTAGTTCCTCATTCTCTGCTTAGGATGCCGCTTGGAGAGCGAGCGGCGCGCTATCGGGGGAGGCTCCCCAGATCTCGTGAGCGAGGCGGCGCGCGCTAGCGTCGCCCCAGTAAAAGCTGGACAGATCTGGCGCGAAGCAGCGGGTCAGCGCCTCGCTATCGTCGGACAGGGAAAGCAAGCGCTCGATAGCCTGGGCGGCCTGCACGAACTCAGCCTGATGGCGAGCCGCATCATCCAGGACATAGACCGCGATCTTCTTCGCCGAGACGTAGGCGAAGCGCATCTGCAAGTTTGAACCGTGGTTCAGGTAGAGCGCGCCCTGACGTGCGTGCGCGTCGCTGATCTCGCTCGGAATGCGAGCTGTTGTCTTCAGGTCGACGATGATGCCGTGCTGAGGCCAGTTGAAGTCAAGGTAGCCCCAGATCGGCACTGGCACGCCGGGGATGGTGATCTCGAGCTTATGTTGGCGACCGTCCGCCGACTTCTCGGGTACACCGTATTGGCGCAGTTCGGCAAGAGCGACGGCAACCGATGGCTCGATCGTCTCGCGCTCCTTCTCGATCCTCGCATCCGCCGACAGACGGGTGAGCGAGTGGAACTTGGCACTGGCGACCTTCTGGCACTCGGCGACCGGCATCTCAGGATCGAACAAGCCAGCTTCAACGCCAGCTTCGATTGCGGTGCCGCGGTGCGCAGCGGGCCCGACTGCCGTGCGCTTCTTTATCAAGTAGGAGCACGCCCACAGCGCGGGCTGCGCGATGAACAGGTTCACGCTGGACGCACTCAGGTGCGTGATGCCGTGGCGCTCGAACGCGTTCATGGCAGCACCTCGACAAGAATATCGAGGCCAGGCTTTTCACCGTACATCTTCATGCACTTGGAAAAGGCGACCTGGCTGTCGTCCTTCCAAACGATGCCGTTCAAGCCATCGCCCACTGCCTTGAGGATGTTGTCCCCGTCAGGCTTCGCGGTGTGCCAAGCAATGCCGTTCACCATGGTCTTCGCGACCTTCTTGGCGCGCGACTTCGGGATGTCGAAAGTAGCCGTGATCGTGAGGAACACTGGCCCTTCCAGCTTCTCGCACGCACCCATTGCCTGCTCCGCAGCGAGAGCGATCAAACCTTCGTAGGCGACCGTCTTGGCTGGCGTGTACGTGCGGCCATTGCCGAAACGAGCGCGTCCCTTGCCTTGCGGCGTTCCCGGGACGGTTATGTGAATAGACGTCATGGTCGCACCACCTGCCGACCGGCACGCTCGATTGCGTTCAGAAAGGCGGCGTTCGCGGCCTTCATGCGCTCCGAGTGCAGATCAATTTCCCAGGTGTGATTGATCGGCGCGGGTGCGGGGCGCTCGAAGCGGGCACGCAGAGCCTTGATCGTGTCGATGTTCGGAGCGCGCTGGAATTCGGCCTTGACGAGCCTGCGCACCTTGAACGGGTCTGCGATATACTGGACCAGCACACGCGCCATGGCTTCGCTGTTGTGGTGGACGTCGATCATATCGCCTGCGCTCCGAGCTGAGCCTTGACGTTGCGCCAGGCGTTGGCGACCTCGCCCTTGGTCAGGTTCAGCGCCTCACCGGCTGCGCCCAGTGAAGCGCCGTCCGCGACCAGTTCAGCGAGGGCGTCCATGCGCAGACGAACACCGCGAGTGATGATGCCGGGCTTGTTCATGATCACTCTCCCACGAAGTGCTGGAGTTCGGTGATCGTCTCGCGTGCCTTTTCCTTCGCGACCGCCTCATCGCGATGGCACCATTCACCATCGGACATGCGCTCAGCGACTTCGGCGACGAAGGACGACGTGGCGGCAGCAGCACGGAACGCCGTGGCCGTTTCGCTCGTGTCCTTGCAGGTGAGGCGAAGGCGAGTGTTGCCGATAAGGTAGTCGGCGTGATGACGCGGCAGCTCGTCCAGCAGCGCCACCAGAACGTGGCCGGGAAGCGTTGTGCCACTGGCCCACCGGCGCAGATCGCGGACCTCTTGATCGACCCTGCGAGCGATCTCTTGCAGCTCACCGGCGCGCTCGAGCTTGCGGACGACTTCGGCCAAGCGCTCGGCCAAATTATGTTGCGCTTTGTTGCTGTCAGTCATGATCTTGCTGCACCTGCGATGTAGAAAACGCTGCATGAGCGAAGGGATCGGGAAGAGTGCAGGACGAGCCGCGGGGGGTGTTGAGCCCGTCCTGCACCGAGGGTTCACCGGGGTTGGCGAACCGAATGAACTTGCCGAGCAGGATGCCGGCAGGAATGGACGCGAGGGTCCAGAGGGTGAGGAGCGTAGCAAGGACGCTCACACCCCCTTCTCCGACGAGCCATGGCCATGCTGAGCAGGGGGAACCGGCTTGCGGAGGTTGATGAAGTAGCGGCGGGCGATGAGTTGGCCGTCTGTTGCGGGTTCGGGGGTGCGCATCAGGCGACACCTCCGCTGGCAGGGTTGTTAGCCCCGCCAGCTTCGGTCACTGTGCGGTTGTCGAGACCAGCACGGAGAGAAGAATGGACTTGGAAGAACGCGTCTTGCGGCTTGAAGCGCACAACGACGCCTGCACGCTTATCCTGCAAACTATCCTTCAAGCCAGTTACTCGCCGGCTATTCGGAAGCAGATGCGTGATCACATCTGTCAAAATGTGGAGAGCAGTTACTCTGCGGGTATGGTTACGGATGCGGCACTGGATCGACGTGTTCAGCGGACCCTGCATCATGTTGAGGAGATTTTTCGCCAACCTTAAGCTGGGCCTCAGCGAAGTCGACCTGAGCGCGCAACAGGCGTTCATAGGCTTGGAGGACTGGGCTAACCGGTTCTCCAAGTACCTTGCGAATGTTGGCGCTTTCGGAAGCAACGGCGAGACGCTGGCGGAACATGTCCGCGCGCATCCTTGCCGACGAGGTCGTGACGCGGGTTTCAAGCGGCGAGAAGTCGAACAGACCAGTTCCGTGCATACTCGAGTTCCTTCATGGTGATGGGGGAGCGCGCTCATGCCGCTGCGTGCCGCTTGGGGAAGTTTCCTTCCGTGAGCGGCTTGCCACGGCGCTCAGCCAATTGAAGCAGCGTCGGAACGCGCCACTGCGGCACGTAGCCCGCACGCTTCCAGCTATGAACGGTGGTGAGCGGGATGCCCGTCTCGCTCGATACGACGGTCACGCCGCCGAGCGCTTCAAGGATGTCTGAGACTGTGTCCATTCCTGAGAAATACGATATCCGTATCTCAGGTGCAAGTGAAAATACGACGTTCGTTATCGACCGCGCACTACGAAGTTCGCACTGTCGCCCGATGATCACTCATGACGACATCCTCGTAGAGCTAAGGCGTTGGGTCACTTCGGGCAAAGTCCGCCAGAAGGAAATCGCCGAAGAGTTGGGCATTGCGCCGGCCCGCGTGAGCGAGATGCTCAAGGGGGAACGCAAGGTTCAGCAGCGCGAGATGCCGATCTTAGTACGGTACTTCGGGATGGACGAAGGGCCAGACCCTTCTGTAAGGCGCATCGCGCGGATCGGCATGGTCCCGGCTAGCTCTCTACGTGAAGCCCTGGCCGCAACCTCAGGAAGCCTTGAGGTGCCCGCCAATCTGCCGAAGGGGGTGTTTGCTCTCGAGGTCGACGGGGAGAGCATGAACAAGATTGCGCCGTTTGGGTGCGATGTCATCGTCGACCCGAACGATAAGAATCTGTTTGCAGGCGATCTTTACGTCCTCGGTAACGAGGCGGGCGAATTCACGTTCAAGCGTTTTGTCCAAGACCCGGCCCGTCTCGTGCCACTTTCTACGGACCCTAGCCATAAGGGCATCGCTCTAGGATCCGAGCCAATCAACATCGTCGGGCGCGTTGTCTCCGTGCTGATCGGCGCGGAGCATCTACGCAGGATGGATGCCTAAGCCGCTTTCGCGGTGCGGATGGGTCTAGGCTGAAGCTCTACCCCGACGTCCAAATAGAACCGCCCGTCCTCGTCGAAGTCGCCCATTTTCAGGCGCACCGCGTCTTGCTGCGCCTCGTCTATGTTGTCTCGGATCGGCGCCAGAGGACGACCAAACAGCTCCACTCTAAAACCGTATCGCATTGCTTCCGCTCGACTCGTTGTGACCTAATAATTGGAACATATGAAGAACGTCGGATCAAGCCCGAATCGGGTCGGCGCGCTTGATCGAAAAGAAATACGAAAAGCGTATTGACAGCTCGCATACGATAACCGTATTGTGTTCTCCAGCAGCCCAGTGGGCCCCAAGCCCACTCGGCCAGAGCCACCCGGCACCTGGAGAACCGCAGTGCAGATCACCGCAACACGACAGAACGCCCACCCCTACAAAGGCTGGTCGATCGAGCACGACCCGCAGCTGCCAGCCATCATGGCCTGGACTGCCACCAGCACCGACTTCGAGACGACGCTGACGGCGGCAACCTTCATCGAGATCCGCGAAGAGGTCGATCTGTTCATCGACGCGCTGGTTGATGAGAGGTCCGGCCTCGAGGCGATCAATATCGAGTTCTACGCCGGCGCCTGGGGCAAGGACCGCAAGGATCCGGAAGTCCTCGCGCGCTTCGTACAGCGTCCTTCCAACCGCAACTGCACCGAGCAGATCGCAGCGCTGATCGCGGAGTTGGCAGCATGACCCGCTTCGACAAAGGCGACCTCCGCCAAGCCCCTGCATGGCTTTCTGAGCCTCAACAGCAGGACCACCCCTGGACCTGGGCTGACATCGCGTTCTTCTGCGTTGCCAGCTTCATATCAGGCGGGATCGCGATGGCTTGGTTCCTTCAGCCGGCGATGGAGAGCTTCACGTGAGGGGCGCTTCCGACAAGAACGCGCTCGAACTGCAAGCGCTTGTTGCTCAGCTAGACCCCGCCGCGTTTGAGCCGATCATCAAGCGTGCATCCGAGGACTTCTACGAGCGGATCATGCACTCGTGCGAGGACTACTTGCGCGAGAACGTGGAGTTCAACGTAAGCTCGCATCTACAGATGTTGGAGCGCGAGAACCGCGAGATGCGGGCGCAACTCTATGCGGTCGATTTAGCACTGCGCTGCCCGAATGGCGGACAGGAAGCCCGGCTCTCAGAGATAGCCACCCTGCAAGGGCGCTATTCCTCGATCTCTGCGGAAGCCTGGCGTCTCAGGAAGTTGGTCGAGGCTCCGGCGCGGACGGAGGTACCCGATGCCTAAGTTCACCCTCACCACCGCCGACATCGCCCGTCTCCACGAAGTAGAGGCCATGTGCCTGCGGTATCGCACGGACCCGAGCGCCAGCATCGATCTGGAGCTGGAGATGATCCACCGGCAGTTTCGATACGATCGTCGCCCGATCATCGGCGTTGCCAACAGCGTCGGCGTACATGCGACCGGCGACATCGCCTTCGACAAGGCTTGGGCGGCTAACCGCGAGGCCAACATGCGCGATGCCTATCGTGAGTGGGGCCGCGTCAAGCTGGCTGAGCTGCGGATTGAGCGGCATGAGCGGAGGCAGGCGGCGTGAGCAAGTCGAAGCCATGCGCGGTTACGGCCTTCACTTCCCGGCTTTGCGAAGCTGGGGGCGAAGTGCTTGCGCCTACCAACCCTTACGAGATTGCCCGGTTTCGCACCCGCTATGGCGTGGGCGTGATCTACCGAGGCAAGCGTGGGGAGACGTGGAATGCAGAGGCGTTGTCGGCTCGCGAGCATCTGGAGGCCCAGAAAGGTTCGCTCGCTCCGGTGGCGGTTAAAGGACGGCGCAAAGATCGTGCGACGGTAGAAGCGTTGATCACCCGCGATGGGTCGAACTGCTTCTTTTGCGGCTCTGCGCTGGAAGGTGACGTGACCGTCGAGCACCTTGTCGCAGTAGCGCATGGCGGTCCCAACCACATCAGCAATCTCTTGCTCGCGCATGCTCAATGCAACCAAGCGGCCGGCCATCTGAGCGGTGCCGAGAAGGTCGCTATGGCCCTGCGCTTGCGTTCGACTGGCGGTGCCCTGTGACACCAGACCCCCGCTCCTTCCAAGCCGGGAAGCCTGAGGTCAACGCCTGGGCGATCCGCAATCACCACTTCCACGCTCGGGAACAGACCCTCGATAGCTACGCCTGCGCCCTGGAGGCGAAGAGGGCTGCTGAACACCTGCGCAACATCACCACCAGCTCCAGCGAGCCAGCGGGAGGAGAGTATCATGGTTGAGAACAACGAAGAGATCGTCTTGGCAGTCGCCCTGCCTTTGGACGGCAACGAGTGCGAGCGCCGCGTCTGCGCGATGTGGCTCAAGCTTGCCGAAGCGATCGAAGCGATCATCAGCGAGCCGAGCGAATGGATCGATACGGTCAATAACGCCAAGGATGCCATCCAGTTCGTTGCTCTGGCTGAAGCGTGCTTCCTGCAGGCCACCGGCCAAAACATCCCGGCGCCGAATGTTCGCGAAGTTCTCACCGCCCGCGAGCCGCAATCATGAGCGCCCGAGATCAAGCCACCGACGCGCAAGGCGGGGCGGGGGAGCGCCCGATCAGCGAGCACCCCTGTCACGGCCTGTTCCGCACGGCGGGCGATAAGCTGAGCCATCGCCATTGGTTTCAGAACAACCAGCTTATGCCGACTTGCGAGCGGTGCGGCACACCGATTGACCGTGAGCACAACGAAGTCGGCCCGGTATCTTGGACGTCTCCCCACCCGCCAGTCGCCCCACTTCCCCCATCCGTGGCGAACGTGGAAGCGGTGGCGAAGGCAATGTCCGCGCTCGATGTCGTGTCATCGCAATCCCATCGCTATCGGAACAACGAGATGGGCTGGATCATACCGGACGATGAGTGGCAGGACTTGAGAACCGCCATCGCCGCCCTAACCCCTTCCGCACCCGAGTTCGCCCCGCAGATGGACGGCGACAAGGCGCGGGAGGCTACGAGGCTCGCCGCAGTACTCCGTGTGGCACAGATCGGCAACGACCGGCACGGCGAGGATATGATCCGCGCGGCGAACATGCTCATCGAACTCACCACCCCATCCAACGAACCGGCGAACGCTGCGAGCGATGAGGCGGGGGAGAAGCGCCGGTACATCACGTTGTGGCGCAAGCCTGACGCAGTGCTCGACTGGGAATTTCATGTGTCCGAGAACGACCATGAGCTTCAGCAGGTGGTCGGCAATCTACGTAAGCGGCCAATCAAGCAGGGTACGACTTATGTCCTCGGCAAGGAAGTGCCGGAACTCAGCCCTGCCGCCATCCTAGGCTCCCACCCATGAGCGGTGAACGCACAGTAGCCGCCGAGATCGGCTGTCTTAGCTGCCTCGGATTGATCGTCTTGCTCGGCGCAGTGCTGGGCGTTGCATGGGGCCTGATGATCGGCCTCGCCCACTGGATCGGAGGGCTTTTTACATGACCGGACATCACGCTTCGGGCGACCTCCGCGAAGGCCGGCACTGCTACCCCTTCGATCCCTACGACACGGAAGGGATCGCGGAGGAGATTGACCGCCAAGAGACGCAGCGGGCCATCGAGGCTGAGCAAGAGAGGGGACACGACTGGTACGTGCCGCTCAATGGCGTGGTTTATGGGATGGGAGAAACACTATGAGCGCTTCCGACAAGTCGGACCGGGCTACCCATGAACAGAGCCCGCAGGCGGTCTCTGCCGCTGAGGCGGTGGCTATCCCTAGCGCGGCTTGGGATGAGAGCTTGCGTGGCCCTCGTATGTCCGACGCGACCGGCAAGGTAATCTTCAAGTACCAGATGCCGGTGCTGGAGAGCTTCACGATGGAGCTTCCCACGGGTGCCGACATCATCCGCGTGCAGGACCAGGGCGGCATGTTCTGGTTGTGGGCGGTAGTCGATACCGACGCTCCACTTGAGAGCCGTCAGTTCATGGCGTTCAAGACCGGCGCTGCCATGCCGCGCGACACCAATCTTGCCTATGTCGGCTTCTGTGCCGTGTTCGTGCAGATGGAGCTTGGCCTTTATATCTTCGAGGTGCTGCCATGAAATATGGAGAGGCACCCACCGTCGTGGACAGCATCTGCATTCCCGACTGCGAATTGATGTTTACCCTCTACATGCCGGTGCGGTTGGCCGGGCAGACGGCGGTCACGATCCCCCGTTATGTCGATGGATATGCACCCTTGGTTGAGGCCGCGCTTGATTACGAAGGCGCTAACGCTGACGGCAAGTTCGTCTACCTCACCGTCAAGCGGCTATGGGTTGAGCCGGGTTGCTTGGGTGGTCGCCTGGGCTGGCACACTGATGGCTTCGGCACTGACGATGTAAGCTACATCTGGGCTGATGCGGACCCGACTGAGTTCTGTGTCCAGCCATTCACTCTGTCCGACAATCACGAGATTTCAATGCGGCAGATGGAGGAGCAGGCGCGACCCGAGAACATCGTCCAGTACGAGCCGATTGACCTCATCCGGCTTGACGCACGCCATGTTCACAGATGCCCCGTCAACCCAAAGGCGGGCTATCGGACCTTCGCTCGCGTTTCGATCTCAAGTGATCGCTACGACATGATCGGCAACGCTCACAATTTTGATCTGGATTATAACTGGATCATGCACCCGCGTGGGGCGGTGCGAAATGACGTGTCCTCTCGTGCGCAAGGGATGGCAGCGCGGAGCGGCGAGACGGGTACCGGCTCGACCGAAGGCAACAGCCCGGTCCGTCAGGATGCGCCCGATGCTTAAGCACACCGGCCTCACCATGTCCCAAGCATGCCCTGAACTGGTAAGCGCCAAGCTTGCCCGCCCCCGGTCCTATCACATCGTTCCTATCGCAATGGCGGTGGTGATGGTGGTTGTTGTTGGAGTGTTCGGGTGATGAGTACACAGATCGAACATTCTCCGACCGTCCGGCGCATCGTCGGACCAACAATTTTGCTAGCCAGCGGGGAGTATTTTGACTTCCTAGATCCGACTAGCGCTACGTTCGCAATCAGCGACATCGCGCACGGCCTATCGCACATCTGCCGCTTTGCTGGCCACTGCAAGCAGTTCTATTCGGTTGCACAGCACAGTGTCTACGTCAGCCAGATTGTGCCGCCCGAGCATGCTTTTGCAGGCCTGATGCATGATGCTGCGGAGGCGTTCGTGGGTGATGTCGCCAAGCCGCTCAAAGACCTGCTCCCGCAATATCGGGAGATAGAGCATGCGATCGAAACGGTGCTGCTGAAACGCTATGGCTTAAGCTTACCCCTCGATCCGTCCGTCAAGGAAGCTGACATCGTGATGCTTGCGACCGAACAAGTCGCGCTCATGCAAAATCGCGACGATTGGCAGTACACTCGTGGACGCACGCCAGCGGACATCGACATCACGCCGATGCCGCCGATCGAAGCTCGCGAGTTCTTCCTCGCCCGCTATGCCGAGCTGACCGCATGAACCTCCCCCAAACCCTCTCCCGCGCCCTACGCCGCGATCTCCCCGACCTCCCTCCTGAGACAGAGCTAACCGATCTCTACACAGACGGTTGCTGCCCCATGGACGTTCGCCAGGCCATCGAGGAAGAGTACGGCGACACCACACAGCAAGCCTTCGAGCGCTGCCAGACTGTGGCCGATCTGGAGGCGTTGGTGGCCGGGTTGTGCGCGGAGGCGGTGTTGTGACCTTGCAGGAACTCCTGGCGCTCACCGGCGACAAGTACAGCCCCAATCTGCGCAAGTGGCTCGTCCAGGCTAGGTTCGGCGGCGCTCTGCCCACCGTCTATACCGACAAGGACGCCTGCAGGTGGATAGGCTGGATCGACGAAGAGACATGGTTCATCGGCACAAGGCTTGCCCAGGTGCTCGGGCGCGGACGAAGGGCTGAGATTGGATGTTGGACATTCCCTGTGTCCGACCTCTCGCCACTCGATGGCTTCTGGAAGCGGTATGCCGAGATTGGTCGATGCGCCATCGATACAGCCCACGCCTCCTACTTTATCGGTGAGGACACGCGCTGGCAGGTTGATGGCGACCGCCGCGATTGCCTTTGGTGCGGGGACCATACCCAGACCTTGAAGCGCTGGACTGAAGAAGTCGAGCGGGAGGCGTGGGTCGAGGCCACACCCCCTATGCTGGAGGGAGCGCGATGACGGCGCGCGCACGCTTCAGGCAGGCGGACGTGACCAGGGCCGCGGCCGGCATGGCTCGGGCTGGCGTCCCTGTGCAGAAGATCGAGATAGACCCCACCGGCAAAATCGTGATCTTCCCCGGCACCCCGGAAAAGAAGGCTGATTCGAACGAGTGGGCAGACCTAGAGTGAACCGAGTGCTGCCCAAGTACGCCAGCGCGTTTATTGACAATCGCGGGAAGGAGCGCGTGCGCTTGCGCCGAACCGGGTGGCAGACGATTTATGTCACCGCTAGCGTTGGCACGCCGGAGTTTACCGAGGCATACAAGCAGTGGGAGAAAAATGGCCAGATCAAGGTTGGCGAGCCGAAGGTGCGTCCCGGCAGCTTCGATGACCTGATCACGCGCTTCTATCGCAGTACCGAATGGTCGGATCTGAAAGCGTCTACGCAAGAGACCTATCGCGGCGAGCTAGAGCGGTTCCGCGCCAAGTACGGCGATCGGACGGCGGCGACCATGACGGCCAAGCATATAGACACGCTGATCGGCCAGATGAAAAAGACCCCGAGCGCGGCCAATAATCTACGCAAGCGGCTTGGGCAGCTGTTCGACTTCGCGCAGCGCCAGGGCATGCGGACAGATAACCCGGCGCGGGCGGTCAAGGCGCTGAAGACGCGCAAGGGCGGCTTCCCTACATGGCAGGAAGAGCAGATCGGCATGTTTGAGCGTCATCACGCGCTGGGAACGATGCCTCGCCTCGCCTTTGACCTCGCGCTCTATACGGCACAGCGCAAGTCGGACGTGCGTTTGATGGGGCCGCAGCACGTCAAGGATGGCTGGATCAAGGTCAAGCAGCTCAAGACTGATACGACGGTCGAGATCCCGATTCACCCGGAGCTTGCGAAGAGCATCGCCGCCACTCAAGTCGGGCACCTGGCCTACCTTGTTAGCGCGAAGGGAGCGCCCTTCACCTATGACAGCTTCGGCATGTGGTTCATGCGCCAGTGCCGCGCCGCCTCGCTGGACGGATTTTCGATGCACGGCCTGCGTAAGGCAGCATCACGCCGAATGGCCGAGATGGGTCTCTCCAATCAGCTGATAAAGTCGATCACCGGTCACAAAACTGACAGTGAAGTAAGCCGCTACACAGCCGGCGCAGATCAGCGGAAGATGGCCGAGATCGCAGGCCGCATTATGGCTAGCGACGGGAAGCCCGATTTGGCTAGCGATGCCGAAGGTGTTGTAAATGCTAGCTGAAAAAGTGCTTGTGGTGCGCCCGACAGGATTCGAACCTGTGGCCCCTAGATTAGGAATCTAGTGCTCTATCCTGCTGAGCTACGGGCGCACGCAGGAGGCGTCTTACGGCGAGGCGCGCGCGTTGGCAATCGTGAGCAGGCGCGACGTACCGTCCCCTCACTTCGTCATTCCCGCGCAGGTGGGAATCCATCTCCAGGTGGGCTCTTTTACGCGAGGTCAGGAGATGGATCCCCGCTTTCGCGGGGATGACGAGAGTCGTAGTAGATTTCGCGCCTCAAGCCGCCAGATCGCGCCGCGACAGCAACTGGCGCACGCTGGCGGTGTAAGTGCGGCCGATCGGTACTTCCACACCGGTGGTGAGCCCCAGCTTGATCGTGCCGTAGCCGCCCTGGCGGATTGCGCCGATCAGCGACTGGCGCACGATGGCCGAGCGGTGGACGCGCAGGAACTGCATGGGATCGAGCCGGGCCTCCATGCTCGCCATGGTCTCGCGCAGCAGCAGGCTGGTGGTGCGGGTATGCAGGCGCACGTAGTCGCGCTCGGCCTCGACCCACTCGATCTGCGATGCGGGAACGCGGACGAACTCGCCGCGGCGGGGCACCCAGAACTCCGTTTCGTAGCGCGGTGCGGCAGGCTGTTGTTCCGGCTCGGGGCGTAGGGCGGCGATGACGTTGGTCACCTCGGCCATGCGACTGTCGGCATCGCGGGTGGCAAGCGCATTGCGCGCCCGCGCGATGGCCGAATGCATGCGGTCGAAAGACACGGGCTTGAGCAGGTAGTCCACCGCCGAGACATCGAAGGCCTTCACGGCGTAGTGGTCGAACGCAGTCACGAACAGGACGATCGGCAAGGTTTGGGGATCGAGCTGTGTCAGGCATTCGAATCCGCTCATGCCCGGCATCTCGATGTCCAGCAGCAAGACGTCGGGCACGAGTTCGCGGATCATGCGGATGGCCTCGTCGCCATCTGTTGCCTCGCCGGCGATTTCGACGCCTTGGATGTGGCGAAGCATGGTCGAATTGCGGCGGCGGGCGAGGGGTTCGTCGTCGACGATCAGGACACGTAAGGTCTTCATGCGTACCTCAAGGGAATGCCGAGGTCGACGCGGGAACCGCGTGACCCTCCCGGTCCGGCGTTGAGGGACCAGCGCTCTGCGAACCGGGTGGCGAGGCGCTGGCGGACGTTAAGGAGGCGAAGATCGGTGGTGGGACCGGTGCTGGGGCCGGTGCCGACCGTGACCTCCCTGGACCTGGGGTGTGCATCGTCCTTGACGCACAGCAGCGGTGCATCGGGGCGATGCTGCGCCGCGCTGCGCAAGTGCGTGGTGCTGGATGAGCGGGCGTCGCCGCACTTGATCGCGGCGATGATCGCGCTCTGCCAGAAGGGGCGCGGGCGGACCGGCCGCAGCACCAAGTGGATGGCGTAGCACAGGGTCGCGGCTATCACGACAAGGCCCATGCGACGCGTAAGAACTCCCGGCGAAGTGGCGGAGCTGGCAACCGAGATCGCGGCGAGAACCAGCAGGCGCAGGCTCCAGAAGCCCGCGATCGACCACAGGGTCGCACGACACTCACCGCGCTGCCTCGGAGCAGCGGCTTCGATCATGACCGGGAAGTACAGGCCTGCCATGGATCGTAAATCGACGCAGATCGCCGCAGTGTCGAATGCGCCGGTCGGTTCAGGCTTGGCGTTCGTCGATTTGGGCGGTGTTTACAGACGCACCGCTACGACCGGACGCGTCCGGTCAGGTCTTCCACGCCAGACGCTTCGAGTCAGGCGAGCGCCGGCCCGGTGCCGAACGCGTCCGTTCCGTCCTGCAACGGCGACGTTTCGCCACGCGAGTAGGTGCCCACCAGAAGCCCGGCGGCAAGTACGTTGCCTTGCAGTGCCTCGGCCACACGCGAACGGCCTGGGTTGCTGCCGAGGTCCGGTGTGGAGCGCAGCGCGAAGAGCTGGAATACGTAATCGTGGTTGCCATGCCCGGTCGGCGGATCGGGCGGCAACCAGCCCTCGGCAAGGTAGCTGTTGCGACCGACATCGCGGCCGTCCAGCTCACCGTCGCCATCCTGAGCGATCTCGCCTTCTTCGAGGCGGCGTTCGTCCGACGGCAGGTTCCACACCAGCGCATGAACGAGGGGATTGGGCGCGGGTGCGTCCGGATCCTCGACGAGCAAGGCCAGGCTGGTGGTGCCGGCCGGCACCTCGCCCCAGACCAGTGGGGGCGAGATGCCGATACCGTCTGCCGTGAAGCGCTCGGGCAGCCGAGCGCCATCGGCAAAGGCCGGGCTGGACAAGTCGATGCGCTCCACCCCGCTTGCCACCCCGTCCTGGACGATGGCGAGCTTGGCGTGTCCGGCGCGCACGTTGGTGAGCATAGCGCCGAGCCAGTGAGGTACGTGTTCGAGCATGATCGTCCGTCCGGCCTCGTCGCTTACTGGCCGTCCGCGGTCGAGCTGCCGCCTTCTTCCTCTTCGAAGGTGATCGCGACATCGGCATTGGCCGAGAGGCGGACCTTGTCGCCCTCGATGCCGGCGACCAGACCTTCGGAGATGTAGTGATGGTGGCCGCTGTGCGCGCCGGCGCCGCTGTCCGACTTCGTCAGCTTGATGCGGTTGCCGTCCACCTTGTCGACAGTGCCGACATGCACGCCGTCGGCGCCGATGACTTCCATGTGCTCGGTGATCTGAGAGAGGTCGGCCATTGCTATTCTCCTGCGTCTTGAGGGTCGTTCAGCCAAACGTGCGAACTTGATATAGGATGCCTGCCCTCGCGGTCATTCGGCGCTGCGGGCGGGCGGATCGGCGGCGGATCACTTCGATGTCGTGGCGTCTTGCGAGGGGCTCTGCTGCTCGGGGTCCAGGCCGGTGGCGGGGACATCGGTGTTGTCGCCGTCCTCCATGCCGAACCGGGTGGTGTCGGTGTCGCCGGGCTTGGCGGGGCGAGTGGTCTCGTCGGACTTGGCGCGCTCCTGGTCGGCGTCTGGGTGGGGGTCTGCCATGATCGTCTCCTGGTTATCGGAAGGAGAACGGCCGAAGCGGCCTTGAGTTGTCACGTGACGCGAAGAAGGGGGCGAACGACGGAAGCGGCGGGGCAGGAGGCCTTAGCGAGCGGCGACCAGGGCCAAAGCGGGTTTCGCCGTTGTCGCGGGCGGTTCAGCAGGGGCCATCGATCCGGTTTGCGCTCGTCTGCTCAGGATCTCTTCGGCCACGCCGAGCGTGCGGGCGTTGTCGACGTCGATCGCTACTGCGCCATCTTCGAGCAGCACGGCCTTGATCTCCTGGCGGAAACGCCGGGAAAAGCGGCGGAATGCGGCGTCGAGCGTGCCAATGCCGTAGTGGAAGCGCACGAGGTTGAGGAATCCGAACGCGGCCACGATGCGCAACGGGTGCTTGGCGAACTGGCCGCCGCTGCGGAAAACCTCGGCGATCTCCAGCGACGCAGCCGATTGCAGCCAATACGTGTTGCAGTTGGAATAGCTGTCGTCCGAGAACTTGTAGAATCGGCGCTGCCCTTCGGGATGCGCCGCCAGGACTGCGTCGCGGCGCGTGAAGGCGACCGCCACGTCGGCATCCGCAGCGCCGGCGATGAACTGGCTTGCGGCTTGCGGCGTGAGCAGCACGTTGTCCGCCGTCGTCACCAGCACGGGGAAGCGCGCTGTCTCGGCTGCTGCGAAGACGCTGTCGACCAGGTTGGTCTGCGCAGTGGCCAGCACCAGCTTGCCGCTCGCCTGCATCGCTGCGACCTCGGGTAAGCCATCGAGGACGCGCGCATCGTTGATGGACACGACGATGCGCGCCACTTGCGGTGACGCATCGAGCGCGGCGAGGACGTGCAGGATCATCGCGCGACCGGCGACGGGCACGATGCACTTGTCCTCGACGCCGGCCGCCGCTGCGAGGGCATCGATCTCGCCGTCGCGACGTCCAGCCAGGACCAGAGCGGTGACCGCCAGCGCGCTTTTAGTGCGGCTCGTCATAGCGCTGCCGCCAGCTCGCCGGCGCTTGGCCTGGAGGCGAAGCTGACATGTGTCATTGGTGCGCGGTGAAGCAGGTTATTACGCGCCAGACTCTCGCACAGGATCGTCTCGATCAGCTGCTCGTGGCTCCAGCCGGCAAGCCGGGCGGCCATGCCAATGGTCTTGCGCGACCACAGGTTGCAGTTGAGATTGACCTCGAGAAACTGGAAGCGCCCGGTCTCCAGATCGAGGCGGCACTCGAAGCGGCCATAGTCGAATGGCATGAACTCATCCATCAGGTTGAGCGCGGCGGCGGCGATCTCGGGAACGTGCCGGGCGTCCTCGAACGGGCGGATCGCGAACGACTTGGGACCGGTAACAAGATCGCGCTTCTCGCCATACGTGCGCAGGCCGGACGGGTCCTGCTGCTCCACGATCATGATCGGCAGGATTACGGGACGACCGTTCACCGTGACGATCGACACTTCGATGTCGTGGCCGGTAATGAACCGCTCGACGATCGCGTCGTGCCCTTCCTGGTGGATGGCCTCGACCGCATCGCGCACGCCGGCCCAGGTTTCGGCCGAGCGGACGCCCCAGCTGGCGGACGAGGCATTGGGCTTGATCACGTAACGCCCGGCGCGTGGGCAACGGGCCGGATCGGGCTCGACACCACGGCGGTAGATCGCCCAGTCGGCAGTGGCGATGCCACGTGCGCGGGCGAGCATCTTGGTCAGGTGCTTGTCGTCGGAGACGCCGCGGATGATGGGGCCGGCACCGAGGTAAGGCAGGCCCAGGCGATTGCACAACAGCGGAAGCATCATCTCGGAATTGAGAAAGCCGCCGCGGTTCAGCAGGGGGAAGACGAAGTCGACCTTGGGCCGGTCGAACAGCACGCGATAGTCGTCGGCCACCATGGGCTGGAATCCGATGTCGTGCAGCACCTCGCGGATCTCGGCGTGATACACCGCGTGCGTGCCGTCTTCGCCGTGCGCCCGCCCGTTCGAACAGGCATGCTTGGCGACATAGAGCAGCCGCAGCTGCTCCTTGGCCCATTCGGGCACCTCCAAAGGAGCGGGGATCGAGGGCGAGTGCGCCGCGGCGGCGAAGCTTGCATGCATGCCACTGGTTTACTCGCCGCCCGCGACTCTTTTGTTGCGAGACAAAGGCGCTTTTCTTGCAATCTGCTTTCTCGCCAGTTGCAGCTTCAGCAGTTCGCCGTAGCGCTGTCCGCCAAGCCCGGCGCGGCCTGCGCGCTGGGGCATCAGCACGCCGGGCTTGCCGTTGCCCTCGATCAGCACCGGACCGCCGGGTGCGAACCCCACGTCCCAGCCGACCAGGGCGTAGTCGCGGAACGCACGTGCATGAGCGCTGGCGACCAGCGCCTTGGCAGACGCCCAGTCGGGCACGATGCGACCGACGATCGCGGCGCCGGTCACCGGATGGGCCATGTAGTCGCCGCCACCGTATCCGGCGCAGGCGAGGCCCAGCGCTCCGCTCTCCAGGTCAATCGAGCCGAGCAGGCCGCCGGCCTTCATGTTGTCGACCTGGGCCGCCGGATCGGACGGCATCCGCAGCACGGCGTTCACGACCTCGGGGGCGCCGCGCTCGTTGAGGATCGTGGTCATGCGCGCTGTCGGCAGAGCGTTGAGCGCGAGATCGCGCAAAGCCTCGTGGGTGGCGATCCGCTCCTGCACCAGCCAGGCGCCGCGCCGGCCATCGAGTAGCTTGCGTGCCCAATGCGGGTCGCGAGGATCGGATGGGGTGACGAAGGCGACGCCACGCCCGCCTTCCCCGCGCGCCGGCTTGATCAGGAGCGGCTGGCCGGTCCAGTCATCGATGACGTGGACGCGCCCGTGTTCGAGCCTGGCCAGCACGCGTGGATGCGGGAGGCCGTGCTTGGCGCAGCGGGCATAGAAGCGGATCTTGTCCGCCAGCGCGCACTCCGCACGCCACGCTTGCGGGTTGACGATCTTGTTGAGCGCGGCGTCTTCGAACCGGCGGATATAGCTGTCGAGCGCGTCGCCGTGCTCGATCCGGAACAGCGCAAGGTCGTTGGGATCGGCGAAGTGGCGGCGGGCGATGGTAACGGCGCGTTGCCGCCACTCGTCGTCGAGCCCGAACTTGCGCTGAACGCTGCGCGCCCTGGCCGGTACCCAAGCGAGGAAGGCGGCGCCTACGACCGCGTCGAGCACGGCACGGGCGACGCCGCGGTCTCGCCGGCGCTGCGCATAGTGCTTCGCCAGGAACGCGCCCGAGCGGGGCGCCAGGACGCCCGGATACAGCGCATAGGCCTTCTTGGTCCGGTACCACAGTTCGGTCGGTGACATCATTGCGACATGCTGGCGGGCGAAGGGCCATGCCCATGAAGATTGCCATCTACGTGCAGGACATGCGCGCGAGCGGCGTGGTGCGCACGATGATCGCGCTCGCGCAACGCCTCGCGGCCACGGACGAGGTCGTGCTGCTGGCGGGCCACGCGAGCGGGCTGTTCGGTGCGGCCGATGTCGTCCCTGCGCGCTTCGTGGCCGCGCGTGCGGAGGCGCAAGGCAGACTGCCCCGCCTGACGGTGGTGCCGGACTTGCGCCTGGCCCTGCGCGAGTTGAACCCGGACGTGGTCCTTTCGGGAGGCAACTTCGGCCACTTCAGCATCTGGGCGGCCACCCTGGGGCTGCGTCTGCCGGTGGTCTACGTCTTCAGCAATGCGATGGAGCGACAGGGGCAACCCTGGCGCACCCGCTGGCGGCGCTTCTGGAGCAGCTTGCTGGTTCGCGGCGCGGGAGGAGCCATCCTGGTCGGAGCCAATCTTGTTCGCAGCAAGGTCTTCGCAAGTCATGTGGCGAGTGGGCGTGCGGCGTTCGTGCCCAACGGTATCGACCTGAGCGCCGTTCCGCAGCCGACGGGCGCAGCGCCCGAGCCGATGCGAGGGGCCGAGCCGGTGGTGCTCTCCATCGGTCGGTTGCAGCCGCAGAAAGGCTTCGAGAGCCTGATCGCAGCCATCGCCACGGTGCGGCGCCAGCGCCCCGTCCGCCTTGTGGTGCTGGGCACGGGCTCGACCAGCTATCGGGAAGCGCTCCTCGCGCATGCCGAGGCCTTGGGCGTGCGCGAGCATGTGCTGTTCGCGGGCACGACGGACGACGTCTACCCGTGGCTTAGGGCCGCGCACGTGTTCGCGCTTGCCTCGCGCTGGGAAGGATCGTCGATCGCGCTGCTCGAGGCCATGGCGGCGAATACGCCGGTGGTCGCCAGCGTGACGGCCGGCGATGCCGCCCAAGTCCTGGAGCACGGTCGCCATGGCGTCCTTGTCGATCCGGAGGATGCCGAGGCGTTCGCCGCGGCGCTGCTGCGCCAGATCGACGATCCCGTGCGTCCCGGTGCTCGCGTGCGTGACTATGACCTGCCGCTGATGGTGCGTGCCTATCATGACGTGCTCATACAGGCGCTTGCGAGGGCGAAGGGTGCGCGCGAGCCGACGCGCTCGGCTGCCGGAACACGCCCCAGCCGGTGAGCAGGAGCGCTGCGAGGCTCCCGCCGAAAGTTGCCCACGCGCCGCCGACGACACCGAAGCGCGGCAGCAGCAGCACGAGCAATGCGACCAGCGCTCCCGTCGAGACGAGGCGCAGCCAGAACGCGGCGCTGGTCTGCCCTCGCGCCGTCATCGCCGGTTCGAAGGCGAAGCCCACGAGGTCCAGCCCCGCTGCCCCGACGAGGATCACCACCGGCCAGTAAGCGCCCGAGAACTGGCGCGTGGCGATCAGATGCAGCAAGGGCTCACCCAACAGCGCCGCGATCCCGACCATCGCCGCTGCCGCGATGCCGGCGACCAGCGTCAGTTGCCGCAGCAGCGCGCGATCGGAGCCTGTGCTGCTGGCCTCGACCAGTTCCGAGTACGCCGCGCGCGAGAAGGTCTGGGTGGCTTTGGCCAGCGCCTGGGCCAACTGTGCCGCGACCCGGAAGAGGCCGGCTGCGGCAGGGCCGCTGAAGGCGCCGATCAGGATCAGCGTGAATTGCTTGGCCGTCATCGTCAGCGTCGAGGACAAGTTGGTCATCAGCACGAAGCGCCAGAAGCCCGGCTCCTCGCGCACGAACCGCTTGAGGTCCGCGGGGGCGAGGCTCAGCCGGCGATGCTTCATCGCGGTGCGCCAGGTGACCGCTGCCGTGACGAGCTCGGCCGCGGCCCAGGCCCACAGGAGGCCGGCAACACTCGGCAGCCACAAGGCAGCGGCCAGCGCGCCGAGCGTGCGCACCGCGGGCAGGGCAGCATCGGCCACGGCGGCGTCGCGGAAGCGCTGGTCGAGCCGCAGCACCCCCGTGGGAGTGGAGCGAACCGCGATCAGCATCGCCGCGCAAAAGCCGAAGGCGGGCAATCGCAAATCGTCTGGCAGTCCTACCCACCGCGTGGCCAGCACGATCACACCCAGCGCGATGAGGCAGCCCAGGGCCGCGGCGGCAAAGTCGAGCACGGCGGCGACACCGACCACTCGGGCCAGCGCGCGCTCGTCCTGCGCCGCCAGGGCCTGCGATCCATAGCGCACCACGAACTGCCAGGTCTGGAACCCGACCAGCGCCGAAATCGCCTGGCCGACGGCGACCACCAACGTGAACTTGCCGAAGTCGACCAGCCCAAGGGTGCGCGTGGCGATGGCGAGGTAGGCGATGCTGAGCACGGCCTGGAACCCGCGCCCGGCCATCAGCCACCCTGCGTTGACACCGACCCGGCGGAGAACCGGGCTCAAGCGCCGGTCCTGGATGTTTCGGTGCCCGGGTTCCGGGCGCTCAGCAGTGGCATCACCGTGATCACTCGAAGCGCTTGCGGTGGCGCTGCATGTGCCGGTCGATTGTTACGGTGATGTGGCGAACGCACGTCGTCGGTGATCGCGTGTCCTGCACGGCGGCCGAGCGGGTGTGCTGATGAGGAGAATAGCGTCGCATCAACAACCTTGTTGTCGATGCCATGGTGACCCCTACGAGAATCGAACTCGTGTTTCAGCCGTGAGAGGGCCGCGTCCTAACCGCTAGACGAAGGGGCCATGAAGCCATGTATCTGTTCCCGCAACCGGCGCACGAGATGGTGACCCCTACGGGAATCGAACCCGTGTTTCAGCCGTGAAAGGGCCGCGTCCTAACCGCTAGACGAAGGGGCCATTCCCGTGCTGCGCCGTTTGCAGGCCCGCGCCTTTAGGCAAGGCTCGCAGGGGGGTCAAGCAGGTTTCTCGAGGGTGCGGCGATTATGTGCCTGAGGGGCAATCTCGTGGCGACACCGCAACCCGCCAAGCGACGAGGCGAAGCGCCCGACCTAGTCCGCCCAGGCCGCATCATCCAGCAACAGCTCGGCTTGCGGCCTGGCGCCCCAATCGTCGATCTTGGCCCGACCGGCGAGCCACAACCGCCGCCCTTGCGAGGCGTGCAGCAAGGCTTGTCCCATGTCGCTCTCGGCCGCGCGGAAGGCGATCGCCTTGATCCGACCGCCATCCGGGCCGCTGGCGATGACACGCACGTGATCGTTGCCCACCACGTCCACCTTGACGAGCCGCACGGGGCCGACCGCGACCTTGGGGCCGGGCCAGCCCATGCCGAACGGTCCCGCATGATCGAGCGTCCCGACCAGCTCCGGCGTGAGCCCGCCCGGAGCGAGCGCGAGGTCGAGCAGGACGGAGCGATTCTCGCCCGCCGCGGCGACATCCCGGCCGAGCCGCGCGTCGAGCCAGTCGGCCAAGGCTGTGAGCTTGTCCGGGGCGATCGTCAGCCCCGCCGCCATGGCATGACCGCCGCCGGCGACCAGCAGGCCTTCCTCGCGCGCGGCGATGATCGCTGCGCCAAGGTCGACGCCGCTGATCGAGCGGCCCGAGCCCTTGCCGTATCCGGCATCCTCGTCGAGCGCGATGACGAGCGCGGGCTTGCCGGTCTTCTCCTTCACCCGCCCCGCGACGATGCCGATCACGCCCGGGTGCCAGCCATGTCCGGAGAGCACGAGCACGGCGCGGTTGTGCTGGCTGGCGATCTGCGCCTCGGCCTCTTCCTGCACCGCCTGTTCGATGGCGCGGCGCTCGTCGTTGAGGCGTGAGAGCTGCGCGGCAATGTCGCGCGCTTCGTCCGGATCCTGCGTGGTCAGCAGGCGTACGCCTAGCGTCGATTCGCCGACCCGCCCGCCTGCGTTGATGCGTGGGCCGAGGGCGAAGCCCAGGTCGCTGCAGGTCGGCGCGCGCGACAGCCGGCTGGCGTCGATCAACGCCGACATGCCGATGTTCTCGCGCTTGGCCATGACCTTGAGGCCTTGCGCCACCAGCGCGCGGTTGAGCCCGTGGAGCGCCGCGACATCCGCCACGGTGCCGAGCGCGACAAGGTCGAGCAGCGAGAACAGGTCCGGCTCGCGGCGAACCTCGAACCAGCCGCGGCGGCGCAGCGCCCGCACGGTGGCGACGGCCAGCAGGAAGGCGACGCCGACGGCCGCCAGGTGGCCATGCCCGGCGGCGATCACGCCTTCGTCGAGGCGGTTGGGGTTCACCAGCGCGGCGGCGCGGGGCAGTTCGGCCGAGCACTTGTGGTGGTCGACGACGATCACGTCCACGCCGGCATCATGCGCCATCGCCAGGGCCTCGTGCGCCATCGCCCCGCAGTCGACGGTGACGATCAGGCTGGAGCCTTCGCCGGCGATGCGCACCAGCGCCTCGCCCGAGGGGCCGTAGCCTTCGAGCAGCCGGTCGGGGATGTAGTAGCGCGCATCATGGCCGAGGCCGCGCAACAGCAGGATCAGCAGCGCCGCGCTGGTGGCGCCGTCGACGTCGTAGTCGCCGTAGACGGTCACCGTCTCGCCGGACATCACCGCCTGCGCCAGTCGCTCGGCGGCGGCATCCATGTCGCGGAACTCGGAAGGGTCGGGCAGGAAGGCGCGCAAGGAAGGCGTGCGGTGACGCGCCAGATCATCGCGCTCCACTCCGCGCGAAAGCAGCAGTTGCGTGACGATGTCGTCGAGCCCGGCATTGCCGGCGCTGAGGTCCATGTTGCCGCCGCGCCAGCGCCAGGTCTTGCCCGAAAGCGAGCGGTCGACGCCGAAAACAGGATGGGAGAGGGAGGTCATGTGTGCCGCCTGTCTTAGTGGCTCGGCAGCGGAAAGTCTTGCCCTGTGCCGTCTGCGCGAGGCACTTGTCCCACATGATCTCGCGCACGAAGCCATGCTGACGATCGTGTGGCACAGCCGCACCGGCGGTGCTGCGGCCATGGCGCAGGCGGTTGCCGAGGGTGGCGGCCGCGAAGCGCGGCTGATCGCCGCCGACGATGCGACGCCGGAACTCCTGCGCGGCGCGGGAGGCTACGTCTTCGTCGCGCCGGAGAACCTGGGATCGCTGTCGGGTGCGATGAAGGAGATGTTCGACCGCTGCTATTACCCGCTGCTCGGACGTGTCGAAGGTCGCGCCTATGCCACCGTGATCGCCGCGGGATCTGACGGGCACGGGGCGCAGGCGCAAATCGATCGGATCGTCACCGGTTGGCGCCTGCGCCGCGTGGCCGACCCGATCATCGTGAACTTCGCGGCGCAGACACCCGAGGCGATCCTCGCCCGCAAGGAGGTGCCGCAAGACGCCTTGACCGCCTGCCGCGAACTGGGCGAGGCGATGGCCGAGGGCTTGCGGCTCGGCATCTTCTAGGCTCGACGCGCGCGGGTTGTACGGGCATGCTGCGGCGCGTGGTGGATGGGGCGGACATGATCGACAAGGTACAGCATGCGGGCGCGGGGCTGTCGTTCCTGTTCGAGGCAGGGCAGCGGCCGGATGCTGCCGTGCTGCGCTCTGCACTGACCAGCTGCCAGGCGCAGGCGCAGATCACGCGGGAGGAACCCGGAGCGCTTGAGATCGTGGCGAATGGTCTGGCGTTCGAGTGCCAAGGCCTCGCGCCGTGCGAGGCAAACCCTGTCGGCTCGCCAAGTGCGACATATGGGTTCTCGCCCGAGCCATCGTTCGACGGTCTGGAAGCGGTGCAGCTTCATCCTGGCGCACATCTATCCGGCGGGCTGACGCTGGCTCCGGTGACTCGAGCCTTGCTGGCGCTCTCGGCCGAACTGGCGGTCGCCCTGCCGGTGCGCGCGGTCGTGTGGCATCCAGCGGACGCCGCGATCGAGCCGCAGCGCTTCTCGCGCTCCGTCCTCGCCTGGCTGGCTGGCGGCGCCTTTCCCGCGCTGGGGCTGACGGCGCTGACGCAACTGGGCGAGGGGATCGTCGTCAGCCGCGGGCTGCGCCACTTCGCCGGCCAGGAGGTGACCGTGCGAGCGGGTGCCGAGTCCCTCGCTGTCGCCGCCGGCGCGGTCGATCGCATCGTGCGCCAGGGGGCGCCGTCGTCGATTACGGAGTGGGTGCTGGACGGTCGGCCGTTCCGGGCCGAACCTTCGCGCCATGCAGGTCAGATCCTGGTGTGGCCGGCCGATTAGCGAGGGGCTAGAACTCGTCCGCCGCATCCAGCAAGGGCGTCAGCTTGCGCGGCGCGACCGAACGCCACGATCGGGCGAGCCACTCGCCGATCGAGTCCCAGTCGTTGTCACCCAGGTCGAGCCGAATACCCAGCCAGCCATCGCCGAAGTAGGCAGGGCGAAAGTATCGCTCCCCATCCTGGTCGATCAGCTGCGCCTGCTCGTCCACGCCGCTGATCTTGACCAGCAGGGCGGTGCGGCCATCGCCATGGTGGTCGACCGAGACGTAGGCGAACTTCTTGCCCTTGATCACGCCGAAGCAGGCCAGGCCATGGCTCACCGTCTCCTCGGCTTGCGGCAGGGCCATCGCCCCTTCGCGCACTTGAGACAGAAGCCACTCGGGCGAACTCTCGCGCGTGACGAGGTCGGCGAGGCAGCGGGCGTAGAGCTGGTGCTCGGCGATGAGGACGCGGCCGGCGAGCGTCTCTGGCGTGTCACCGGGCATGATCGCGACGGGCGTCTGGCCCAGGATCGGCCCGCAATCGAGCTCCGCCGTCACCAGGTGAACGGTGACCCCGCCATGGCTGTCGCCCGCTGCGATCGCCCGTTCGTGCGTGTGAAGCCCGGTGTACTTGGGCAGGAGCGAAGGGTGGATGTTGACCATCCGGCCTTCCCAGCCCGCCACGAAGCCCGGCGTCAGGATGCGCATGTAGCCCGCGAGCGCCACCCACCGCGCGCCGCTCGCTCGGATCGCCGCATCCATCGCGGCGTCGTGATCCTCGCGCGCCATGCCCCTGTGCGAGAGCGCGAATGTCGGCACGCCTTCCGCCTCGGCAAGGCGCAGGCCGCCCGCGTCGGGCTTGTTGCTGGCGACGAGCACGAGTTCGAAGGGGCAGTCTGCCGCGCGGCTGGCATAAAGCAGGGCGGCCATGTTGGTCCCGCTGCCCGAGATCAGCACCGCCACTTTTTCACGCGGCGCGCTCATCGATGCGCCACCTGGCGGAACAGCTTGGTAGTTCCGTACGTTTCGCGCGTCATGGCTGGCTCTCCCCGTTTCCTGGCGCACGTCCCGGCTGCATCGCGCTGCCCCTATGCTTTTGCCGCCAGCCGGGCAACCCGGTGATGCAGGCGCCCTTCAAACCGTCGCCTGAAGACCTGACCTACTTGCGCCGACTGGGGTGGACGGTGCTGATCGCCGCCATCCTGATGATGGCCTGGCGCGCGTCGGACCTGCTGCTGCTGGCATTCGGCTCTTTGCTGGGCGCAGTGATGTTCCGCAGCGCTGCGCGATTGATGCAGCGCATCGGCGTGCGTAACTGGAGCGTCGCGATGGGGCTTGGCACCCTGCTGGTGCTCGCGGCGTTCGGCGCCATCGGTTACCTGCTGACCGTGCAGTTCGGCACCGAGTTGGGCGCGATGCTGAGCAATCTGCCGGGCACGCTCGAGTCCATCGAGCGGGGCCTATCCACCACCAAGGTCGGACGCGCGGTCGTCCAGGCGGGAGAAGCCGCAGCCGGCGGCAGCAAGATTGCCGACAGCCTGAGCGACCTGGTCCGTGGCGCGGGCGAGATCCTGCTGAACTTCGTCATCGTCATGGTCGGCGCCATGTTCATCGCCGGCAACCCCAGGCCCTATCGCAATGCCGTCGTCTTGATGACGCCGCCACCCGCCCGTGCGACGATGCAGCGTGCGCTCGACGAGATGTCGCTGGCGCTGCGGCTGTGGCTGAAGGCCAAGCTGATCACGATGACGATCATGGCCGTGGTGATCGGCGGATCGCTGTGGATGGCCGGCCTCGAATCATGGGCGTCGCTGGGCCTGCTCGGCGGCTTGAGCGAGTTCGTACCCTATGTCGGTCCGGCGGTGGCGATGCTGCCCGCCATCGGCCTCGCTGCTTCGGAAGGCGGCGACGTCGTCTGGCACACGGTGGTGGCATTCCTCGCCGTGCGGGTTATCGAAGGCTGGCTGCTGACACCGTTCATCAACCGCTCCGTCGTCAGCATCCCGCCGGCGCTGACTCTCTTCACCATCCTGGGCGTGGGTGCGGTCTTCGGGGTCTATGGCGTGTTCTTCGCCGGTGCGCTGCTGGTCATCGCCTTCGTCGGCGTGCGCGAGTTCTACCTGCGGGACACGCTAGGCGAGGACATCGACGGAGTTCCACGGGATTGAACGTCAGGCGTCGTGCCCGGCGCTCCAGGGCTCGCGGGCGGACCAGGTTTCCGCGCTCCCACTGACCGTGCACCCGCGCTGACCGGCCCGGATCTCGCCGATCCTGAACACCGTCTCGCCGGCCTGCTCCAGATCGGCGGTCACACCGGAGACGTGTTCGGGCGCGACCGACAGAACCATGCCCACGCCGCAGTTGAAGGTGCGCGCCATCTCGGCGGGCTCGATATGACCTTGCGCTTGCAGGAACGCCATCAGCCGCGGCTGCTCCCAGGCATCGGCATCGACATGCGCGCGCAGCCCCTCGGGCAGCACGCGCGGAATGTTCTCCAGCAGGCCACCGCCGGTAATGTGCGCCAGCGCGTGGATCTTGCCGGAGCGGACCAGCGGCAGCAGGCTCTTCACATAGATGCGCGTGGGCGCGATCAGCGCCTCGATCAGCAGGACATCGCTATCGAACAGCGCCGGACGGTCCAGCTTCCAGCCCTTGTCCGCGGCGAGGCGCCGGACGAGCGAGTAGCCGTTCGAGTGCACGCCCGACGAGGCGAGACCCAGCAGCACATCGCCCTCGGCCACCTTGTCGCCGGTCAGCTGCTGCCCGCGCTCCACCGCGCCGACGCAGAAGCCGGCAAGGTCGTAGTCGCCTGCCGCGTACATGCCCGGCATCTCCGCCGTCTCGCCGCCGATGAGCGCGCACCCGGCGATGCGGCAGCCTTCGGCAATACCGGCGACCACGCGCTCGGCAATGCCGTTCTCCAGCTTGCCTGTGGCGAAATAGTCCAGGAAGAACAGCGGCTCGGCGCCCTGAACGATCAGGTCGTTGACGCACATGGCGACCAAGTCGATGCCGATCTGGTCATGCCGATCATGGTCGATCGCCAACTTGACTTTCGTGCCCACACCGTCGTTGGCGGCGACCAGCAGCGGATCGGAATAGCCGGCCGCACGCAAGTCGAAGAAGCCGCCGAAACCGCCAAGTTCGGCGTCCGCGCCGGGGCGGGCGGTCGCCTTGGCCAACGGCGCGATCGCTTTCACCAGCGCGTTGCCGGCGGCGATCGAAACGCCTGCCTGGGCGTAGCTGTAGCGGGTTTCGGGGCTGCTCTGCGCGGGTTCGTCGGACATGGGGAGCGCGCCTAACGCTTTACCGCTTGGATTTCCATCGGCGTTTGGGCAAAAGGCGCGCGGCTTCCACAATGACCACCGCACTTTCCCCCACAAACCTGCGTGCGCGCATTCTCCAGGCCGGGCCACGGGGCCGGGCAGGGCTGGCGATCGGTGCGGCGGCGCTGCTGGGCGTCGTGGCGTTCGGCGCCTCGCGACTGATCGCCCAGGTGGAGGGTGACCGCGGCATCCTGCCGGTGGCCAACTCGGTCGACATCCAGGTCAACGGCATCGTCGTCGACGTCACCGGCAAGACCGGAGCGGAAGCGCGGGTCGAGGGCTGGAAGCAGGCCGAGAAGAAGGCGTGGGAAAAGCTCAACGGCCCGGCCATGCCGATCGAGGCGATCGACGCGATGGTTTCCTCCGTGGTGATCGAACGCGAGCAGATCGGCCCGCATCGCTACGTGGCCCGGCTCGGCGTCATCTTCGATCGCACCAAAGCCGGCCAGTACGTCGGCGGCGGTGAGGGTGGCGGGGTCCACTCGGCACCCATGCTGGTAATCCCGGTGCTCTACTCCGGCGGTGTGCGCCAGGTCTTCGAGGTGCGCGGCGCCTGGCAGAAGGCCTGGGCCGAGTTCCAGGCCTCCGCCAGCCCGGTCGACTACGTGCGGCCTGCGGGCTCGGGCGGCGAATCGCTGATCCTCACCGCTGGGCAGCCTGGCCGACGCAGCCGCCTGTGGTGGCGCAACATCCTCGACCAGTTCAACGCGGCCGACGTGGTCGTGCCTGTTGCCAGGCTGGAGCGGCAGTGGCCCGGCGGACCCGTGCGCGGCACCTTCACCGCGCGCTATGGGCCCGACAGCAAGGTTTTGCAGACCTTCACCATGAGCGTCCGCAACGACGAGGCGGTGCCGCAGATGCTGGCAAAAGCGGTGGAGCGGATCGACGGCATCTACCGCGATGCGCTGATCCGAGGCGAGCTCATGCCCGATCCGACGCTTCTCAGCGGCCGCATCGCCTTCGACAATGCGCTGGCCGAGTTGCGGACGCGGTTGATGGAGCGCGATGTCGACAAGGCACCGCGCCCTGCGCCGACCGCGCCCTCGGCCGCTCCTACGATCACGCCGGAACCCGTCGCGCAGGCCGGAGTGCAGACGGTGACGGTGCAGTTCGCGTCTCCAGATGCCGCGGCGGTGGACGCAGCGCTCTCAGCCGTGCGCGGCGCGCCCGGTGTGCAGAATGCCGCGACCACTAGTCTGGCGATCGGCGGCATTTCGGTGATGCGCGTTGCAGTCTCCGGCGGGCAGGGTGCGCTGGTTTCGGCGCTGCAGGCGCGCGGCTGGAAGGTCGCGGCGAGCGGCAGCGTGCTCAGGATCAGCCGCTAAGGCGCGTCCGGCCATGCGCCAGATCGCTCTGCCATTGACGCTCACCGGAAGCGGCGCACCGCGCATCGTGGTCGGCAACGCCAACGCGTCAGTCGTGGAGGCCTTGCGCGATCCCTCGCGCTGGCCCTTCCGCACCGCCGTGCTCTCGGGCGAGCCACGCTCGGGCAAGTCGCTCCTTGCCCGATGGTTCGGCGAGAGCGGCGGCGGGGACGTACTCGACGATGCGGACCGTATGGCCGAGGCCGAGGTCTTCCACCGCTGGAACCGTGCGCAGGAAAGCGGCCGGCCGCTGCTGGTGGTCACCGCTGCGCCGCCGGGCGAATGGCGGATCGCCTTGCCCGACCTCGCCTCGCGTATGGGCGCTGCCCTGCCGCTGCGCATCGCCGCGCCGGACGAGGCGATGATGGCCGAGCTGCTCGCGATCCACGCCGAGATGCGCGGGCTGGTGCTCGATCCCGCGGCGATCGGCTACCTTGTACCCAGGGCCGAGCGTAGCCATCTGGGCGCCGAGCGGCTGGTCGAAGCGATCGACCGGCTCAGTCTGGAACGCAAGCACGCACCGACGTTATCGATCTGGCGCGATGCGGTGAACGAGACTACAGGGGCCGCCCGTAACGCAACCTGACCCGTGCAGGTTGCGCCGCAATGCGTTTGGTAGGAGAAACGGGGCGATGCTGAAGGATCTGATCCGCTACCTCGACTCCATCGTCGCGCGCGATCCCGCACCGCGTTCGCGTTGGGAGGTGCTGCTGTACCCTGGCGTCTGGGCGCTGTTCTGGCACAAGGTCGCGCACCGCCTGTTCAAGGCGCGGCTGTTCTTCCTGGCGCGCGCGATCAACCACATGTCGCGCATGTTCACCGCGATCGACATCCATCCAGGCGCCACTATCGGCCGCAACTTCTTCATCGACCACGGCTTTTCGGTCATCGGCGAAACCGCGGTGATCGGCGACAACGTGACGATCTACCAGGGCGTGACTCTGGGCGGCACCAATCCCACCAACGGCAAGGCCGGCAAGCGCCACCCAACCCTTGAGGACAACGTGATCCTCGGCTCGGGTGCGCAGATCCTCGGGCCGATCACCGTCGGTCGCCGTGCGCGGATCGGCGCCAGCGCCGTCGTGACGGAAGACGTGCCCGAAGGCGCGACGATGATCGGCGTGAAGGCACGCTCCACTCTGGTCGCCGCCGAAACCTGGGCCAAGGAATTTATGCCCTACGGCACCCCGTGCAAGGAGCCGTGCGAGCCCTCGGGCGTGCAGCGCGTCGAGCTGCTCGAGGCCGAGGTGGCACGCTTGCGTGAACAGGTGGGCTTGCTGCTGGAGCATGCCTCGGCGCAGGAGCAGGCTTCCACGAACATGACGGGTACCTGATCGCGCGATGGCTTCACCTGCAGCCGGACCACCGGGCGCCAACGTCATCGCCTTTCCAGGCAGCCGGGCCGAGCAGGTCGGCTTCGATCGCGCCGAGCTGCAGCGTATCCTCGACCTCTACGGCCGCATGGTCGCGGCAGGGCAGTGGCGCGACTACGCCATGGATTTTGGCCGCGATGCCGCCAACTTTTCTGCCTTTCGCCGCGCGGCCGAGCGTCCTCAGGCGCGCATCGAGAAGCGCCCGGCGTTGCGTGGCAAGCAGGGCATGTGGACGCTGTTCGGCGAGGCAGGCCAGGTCCTGAAGCGCGGTCATGAACTTGCCGGCGTACTGGTCCCCTTGGAGCGTCGTCTGCTCAAGGTGGTCGAGGATTGAGGCCCTAGCTCTCGCGCGCTCGACCCAGCAGCGCGAGCATGTGGTGGGCCTGCTCCAGCCCGTTGTGCACCGGTTGGCCGGGCCCCTGTGCGGCAATCCGCTCCCACGCTGCCGCGACGCCTTCGACCGAGCGCTCTTCCGGCCGCAGAAGCACGCCATCACCCATCGTCACCCAGCCGCCTTGCACCACGCCGGCGCCGGCGCTGACGATCTCGCCGTTGGGCGCGTCCTTGCTGACCAGGAACAACGCCGCCGGGACGACGTGCTCGACACTGAAAGCATCGAAGGCGCTATTGGGAAAGATGTCCTCGGTCATGCGCGTGCCCGCCGCGGGCGCGATGCTGTTGACCCGGATGCCGTACTTGGCGCCTTCCAGCCGCAGCGTGTTGGCAAGGCCCACCACGCCCAGCTTGGCCGCGCCATAGTTGGCCTGGCCGAAGTTGCCGCCCATGCCCGAGGCGGAGGTCGTCATCAGCACCCGGCCGTAGCGCTGCTCGCGCATCACGTTCCACACCGCCTTGGTGGCGAACGCGCTGCCGAGCAGATGGACGCGGATCACGGCTTCGAAGTCGTTCGGCTCCATCTTGGCGAAGGTGCGATCGCGCAGGATGCCGGCGTTGTTGATCAGGACGTGGATGCCGCCCCAGGCCTCCATGACGCGGGCGGCGAGCGCTTCCATCTGCGCGAAGTCGGAAACGTCGCTGCCATCCGCGAGAGCCTCGCCGCCAAGCTCACGAATTTCGTTCGCGACGGACTCGGCCGCATCGGATCGCCCGGTACCATCGCGCGCTGCACCCAGGTCGTTCACCATGACCCTGGCGCCGCGCCGTGCCAGTTCCAGCGCATAGGCACGGCCGAGGCCATTGCCTGCGCCCGTCACGATGGCGACCTGATCGTCGAAGCGAATGTCCATGTCCGCCCGGGATGGCATGCAAGGGTGTGCGGTTCAATTGCAAAGCGCGTGGGCGCAAAGCGGGCGCACGCCTTGCCCCGAATCGCAGCCGGGGGCATAGGCGGGCGCAATCTTGCGCCAATGCGAAAGGCCCGGCGATGAAAGTGCGTGTCCATGTCAGCCTGAAGCCCGGTGTGCTCGATCCGCAGGGGCGGGCGATCCACCACTCGCTGGAGGGACTCGGCTTCTCGGGCGTCAACGACGTGCGCGCCGGTCGTTTGATCGAGCTGGATGTGGACGAAGGCATGTCCGACGACGCGCTCGACGACATGTGCCGCAAGCTTCTCGCCAACATGGTGATCGAGAACTACCGTATCGAGAAGGTCGCCGCATGAGCAGCTTTCGCGGCGCGGTGATCACGTTTCCCGGCTCCAACTGCGACCGGGACATGGCCGATGCGTTGGAGAAAGTCTCGGGAGCCGCATCGCTGCGCGTCTGGCACGGCGATGCCGAATTGCCGGAGCACCTCGACTTCATCGGTGTGCCGGGCGGCTTCTCGTACGGTGATTATCTGCGCTGCGGTGCCATCGCCTCGCGATCGCCGGTGATGCGTGCGGTGATCGAGGCGGCGGATCGCGGCGTGCCGGTGCTGGGCGTGTGCAATGGCTTTCAGGTGTTGACCGAGAGCGGCTTGCTGCCGGGCGCGCTGCTGCGCAACTCCGGCATCCGCTTCGTCTGTCGCGAAGTGCCGCTGGTGGTCGAGAACACGCAGACGCTGTTTACCGCCGGGTACGAAGCCGGTCAGACGGTTCGCCTGCCCGTCGCGCATCACGATGGCAACTTCTACGCCGACGACGAGACGCTCGATCGCCTGGAAGGCGAGGGCCGCGTCGCGTTCCGCTATGCCGAGGACGTGAACGGCTCGGCTCGGTCTATCGCGGGCATCCTGAACCAGGCCGGCAATGTGCTGGGCATGATGCCGCATCCCGAACGCGCCATCGAATCGGCGCATGGCGGCAGCGATGGCCGCGCCTTGTTCGAAAGCGCGATCAAGGGTTTGGTCGGGGCCTGACGGGTTCCTTTTGTCGTCATTCCCGCGAAAGCGGGAATTCATCTCCAGACCCGTCCGCAAACGCTCGGCGAGTGCGTCGCGGTTTTCCCGCAAGTGCCTCCTGTCGACAAGTCATTGCTCGCACCGACGGCTCGGGAGATGGATTCCCGCTTTCGCGGGAATGACGTAGAAGATGGTGCGAAGCTAAGTCCTCAGCGTGGCCTGTGGGCACCAGGCGCCCGCCTCACTCCACCGTCACGCTCTTCGCCAGGTTCCTTGGCTGATCGACGTCCGTGCCCTTCACGCAGGCCACGTGGTACGCCAGCAGCTGCACCGGCACGGCATAGACCAGCGGCGCGATCAGCGGGTGGACCTTGGGCATCTCGATCGTCGCTATGCAGCCTTCCCCCGCTTCGGCGATGCCGTCCGCGTCCGAGATCAGCACCACCTTGCCGCCACGCGCGCGCACTTCCTGCATGTTGCTGACGGTCTTCTCGAACAGCGGCCCCGAAGGCGCCAGGACGATGACCGGAACCGCTTCGTCGATGAGGGCGATGGGGCCATGCTTCATCTCGCCCGATGCATAACCTTCGGCGTGGATGTAGCTGATTTCCTTCAACTTCAACGCGCCCTCGAGCGCGAGCGGATAATCCGGTCCCCGCCCGAGGTAGAGCACGTCGCGCGCCGGTGCGATGAGGTGCGCCATGGCCGCGATCTCTTCGTCATGGTTGAGCGCGGCGTTAAGGCAGGAGGGAACCTCGACCAGATGGCGGACCACCTCGATCTCCTCTGCGCGATCGATGCGCCCGCGCAGCACCGCGAGGTGCGCGGCAAGCGCGGCCAGCACGGCAAGCTGGCAGGTGAACGCCTTGGTGGAGGCCACACCGATCTCCGGCCCGGCATGCGTGGGCAGCAACAGGTCGGCCTCGCGAGCCATCGAGCTGGTCGGCACGTTGACGACCACGGCGATCGTCTGTCCCGCTGCCTTGCAGTGGCGCAGCGCCGCCAGCGTGTCGGCCGTCTCGCCGGACTGGGAGATGAACAGCGCCAGACCGCCCGGCTCCAGCACCGGGTCCCGGTAGCGGAACTCGGAGGCGACATCGATGTCGACCGGCAGCCGCGCGAACTGCTCGAACCAGTATTTGGCGACCATGCCGGCGTAGTAGCTGGTGCCGCACGCGACGATGGTCACGCGGTTGATCGTGGAGAGATCGTAGTCGATCTGCGGCAGCGCCACCGACTGGTCGGCCTGGCGGACGTAGCTGTTGAGCGTCTGCGCCACGACCGTGGGCTGTTCGAAGATCTCCTTCTGCATGAAGTGGCGGTAGTTGCCCTTCTCGATCGCCACGGCGGAAGCGCCCGACGACACGATCTCGCGCTCCACGGCATGGTTCGATGCATCGTAGACTTGCGCGCCATCTCGGGTGATTACCACCCAGTCGCCTTCCTCCAGGTAGCTGATGCGCTGGGTCAGCGGCGCCAGCGCCAGGGCGTCGGAGCCGAGGTAGGTTTCGCCGTCGCCGTAGCCCACGACCAGCGGCGAGCCGAGGCGGGCGCCGATCAGCATGTCAGGAAAGCGTCGGAAGGCGATCGCCAGGGCGAAGGCGCCGCGGAGTTCCGGCAAAGCCTCGCGCACGGCTTGTTGAGGCGAAAGCCCGCCTTCGACCAGTTCGGAGATGAGGTGGGCGACCACTTCGGTGTCGGTCTGGCTCTCGAACCGGCGACCGCGCGCTTCCAGGCTGTCTCGCAGCTGCTTGAAGTTCTCGATAATGCCGTTGTGCACCAGCGCCAGTTCGCCCGTGGCATGCGGGTGTGCATTGGCCGCAGTCGGGGCGCCGTGGGTGGCCCAGCGGGTATGCGCGATGCCGGTCGTCCCGGGGGCCGGGTCGACGACCAGCTCCTTGACGAGGTTGAGCAGCTTGCCCTGCGCGCGTCTGCGCACGAGATCGCCGTCATGCAGCGTGCAGACGCCGGCGCTGTCGTACCCGCGGTACTCCATGCGGCGCAGGCCATCGACCAACCGGTCCGCCACGTCCTCCTTGCCGACGATGCCGATGATTCCGCACATGGTGAGCTGCTTTCGCTAGAGAGTATAAGGTACGCGGATGCCTGGCATCTCTGCCGGGAAATCCTTGGTATTTCGTGTAACGAGGATGCGTCCACGCACTTGCGCGCTGGCGAGGATCACGGCGTCGGGCGTACGTAGGCGCGGCCGCTCGCGGCGCAAGGTGGCGGCGCGCGCGGCGATCTCGGCGTCGAGTTCGTCTATCTGGAAGTTGGCTAGATAGTCCTGCGCTGCATGGACGGCAGGGCCGTCTCCCTTCGACAAAACCTCGATCCAGGCCATGCGGCTAACCCAGGCTCGCGCGCCACCGGCGGTGGCACGCTCCAGCTCAACTATCGCCGGCTCGCGATCGAGAAGGGCATCGATGATGATGTTGGCGTCAAATGCAAAGGAAGTCACGATGGCTTGGGCCGGGGGACGCGCGGTCCGAAGGCTGCTTCGCCCATGACTTTGCGATAGTGCTCGTGCTCGCGGTCATCCTGCTCGTCGAACAAGTCCGGGTATTCGGCTCTTATTTCCTCGTAAGCGTAATCCCAAGGACGTGTGGTTGCTGCGCTTTCGCGTCTCTGCCACTCCACCGCATCGCCGATATCGGTCCGATGCTTCCAAGCGCCGGCACCTTTTCTGATCCAGTCGTTGTCATCGGAAGGCTCCGCCTGCGCCTTGTAGGTCGCCACCGCCTCACGCAGAACGGACGCGCGCGACTTGCCCTGCTCGGACGCGCGGGCATCGAGCCAGCGGATATCCTCGTCGGGCAAGTCGGCCAGAATGCGAGTCATGGGGCAGTGATATCATAACATGATATCACACACAATCGCCTCAGTCGTCGCCACCGATGATCGCGCCGATCCCGCCCAAAGCGCCGAGACCCAGCAGCGAGGTTTCGCCGCGGTTCTGCCCACCCATCGGCATGGCAGCGGCCATCATCCGGCCTGCCAGGCGCGAGAACGGGAGCGACTGGATCCACACCTTACCCGGTCCGCGCAGCCGCGCGAAGAACACGCCTTCGCCGCCGAAGAACATAGACTTGATCGAGCCGGCGCGGATCACGTCGAAGTCGACGTCGGCGGTGAAGGCCGCGACGCAACCGGTGTCGACGTGCAGTTCCTCGCCCGGCGCCAGCTCGCGCTCGATCACGGTGCCGCCCATCTGCACGAAGACCCAGCCGTCTCCGTCGAGGCGCTGCATGATGAAGCCTTCGCCGCCGAACAGGCCGGTCATGATCTTCTGCTGGAAGTGGATGCCGATCGAAACGCCGCGCGCGGCGCACAGGAACGCATCCTTCTGGCAGATCAGTCGGCCGCCGACGCTGTCGAGCCGCAGCGGGACGATCGAGCCGGGGATCGGAGAGGCGAACGCGACCCGGGCCTTGCCGCTGCCCTGGTGCGTGAAGACGGTGGTGAACAGGCTCTCACCCGTGACCAGTCGCTTGCCGGCGCCGAGCAGCTTGCCCATGAAGCCGCCGCCACCCTGATCGGCCGACCCGTCACCGAAGACGGTGGTCATGTCGATGCTGGAGTCCTTCCAGACCATCGCGCCGGCCTCTGCAACCGCGCTCTCGCCCGGATCGAGCTCGATCTCGACGAACTGCAGTTCCTGACCCTTGATCTCGAAGTCGACGTCGTCGCTGACGGCGCTGTTGCGGCTGTGCTGCCATGGGCTGTTCGGCATGGTCTTGCTCCTTGCTACTTACCGGACTTCTCGGCCTTTTTCTTCTTCATCGCGTCGTGGAAGCTGTCGGCCCAGCCGGGCTTCACCAGCTGCTCCGCGCGTACCAGGCGCAGCTCGCCATCGCCCACATCGCGGCTGACGGCGCTGCCGGCGCCGACGATCGCGTCCGCGCCGATCCTGACCGGAGCGATCAGCGCGCTGTTGGAGCCGATGAAGGCGCGTTCGCCGATCACGGTCTTGTGCTTGAAATAGCCGTCATAGTTGCAGGTGATCGTGCCCGCGCCGATGTTGGCGCCGGCACCCACTTCGGCATCGCCCAGGTAGGTGAGGTGGTTGGCCTTGGCGCCTTCGCCCAGCACCGCCTGCTTCATCTCGACGAAGTTGCCGACCCGCGAGCCCTTCTTGAGGACGGCGCCGGGGCGCAGCCGTGCATAGGGTCCGATCGAAACGCCGCTCTCCAGCGTCGCGCCTTCCAGGTGCGAGAATGCGTGGATGACAACATCGTCGGCCACGCGCACCCCCGGGCCGAACACCACGTTGGGTTCGACCGTGACGTCGCGACCGAGCTGCGTGTCCCATGAGAACCACACCGTCTCCGGCGCGATCAGCGTGGCGCCGTCCGCCATGGCTTGGGCGCGGCGCTTGTGCTGCCAGCGCGCCTCCGCCTGCGCGAGTTCGCCGCGCGAGTTGATGCCGGCGACTTCGTCGGAATCGTCGGTGACAGCCACGGCGCAGGTGCGGCCATCCTCGTTCGCGACGTTGACGATGTCGGTCAGGTAGTATTCGCCCTGCGCGTTGTCGTTGCCGACGCGATCGAGCAGCGCGAACAGATCCTGCGAGCGCACTGCCATCAGCCCGGAATTGCAGAGCCGGGTGGCGCGCTGCTCAGGTGTCGCGTCCTTGTGCTCGACCATGCGCTCGATGCGGTCGCCCTGCGCGATTATGCGTCCGTATTGCAGCGCGTCCTCCGGCTCGAAGCCGAGCACGACCACCGGCGGCTGGTCGCCGCCGTGAAGCCGATCGAGCATGGTCCGCATCGTCTGCGCGCGCACGAAGGGAACGTCGCCGTAGAGGATCAACACGTCGCCGGAGAACCCCTCCAGCGCAGTCTTGGCCTGCGCCACGGCGTGACCTGTGCCCAGTTGCGGCTCCTGCAGCGCGATCGTGGCGCGGCCGCCAAGTTCACGCTCCAGCTGCTCGCGCCCGTGGCCGGCGACCACCACCTGGCGTTCGGGCGCGAGCTGCGCGGCGTTCTCCAGCAAGTGCTCCAGCATCGGCCGTCCGGCGATCGGGTGGAGCACCTTGTGCAGGTCGCTCTTCATGCGCGTACCCTTGCCCGCGGCAAGGATGACGATGGCGAGCGGGGTCGGCATCGCGGGCGGGGAGGGTGCGGCTGAAGTCATGTGCCGCACTTGCCAGCAAATGCTTGCCGATTCCACCACAAGCAGCCACTTGCCGGATCGATGACAGACTTCCCTTTCGACATCGTCGGCTTCGACCTCGACGGCACTCTGCTCGACACCTTGGGTGACCTCGCCGCGGCAGTGAACCATGCTCTCGCGCTGGAGGGCCGGACCGACATTCCGGTTGAGCAGGTGCGCGGTCTGGTCGGTGGTGGATCGCGCAAGATGCTGGCCCGCGCGCTTGAGGAGACCGGCGGCGCGGTGGCCGAGGCTCGCTTCGAGGAACTCTCGGCCGCGCTGCTCGATTTCTATGCCGACAACATCGCGGTGCACACGCAGCTCTATCCCGGCGGGGCGGAGATGCTCGACGCACTGGCGTCCCGTGGAGTGAGGCTGGCCCTGGTGACCAACAAGCTCGTGCGGCTCGCGGTGAAACTGCTGGCGCAGCTTGGCCTCACCGACCGGTTCTATACCATCATCGGCGGCGACACCCTCGGTGATGGCCGCGCCAAGCCCCGGCCGGATCTGCTGCTCGAGATGGTGACGCGGGGCCAGGGTGGCCGCGCAGCCTACGTCGGCGACACGACATACGACACGCGGGCGGCTCAGGCGGCCGGGATTCCCTGCGTGGCCGTGCGCTTCGGCTTCAACGACCTGCCTGCCGACCAGCTGGGCGCGGCCGCCGTCATCGACCACTTCGATCAGCTGGTTCCCGCGCTTGAACGCCTCTGAGCACGGCAAGAAACGCCGAGGCGATTGCGCCTCGTGCCGCCTCGTGCGAGCGTCTGCCGGAACGATACTTGGGAGATGGGACGATGCCTGGACAAGGTGAGAAGCTGCGCGCGCTGATCGAGAAGGGCGAGCACTTCGTCGCGGGCGACACGTTCTCCGCGCTGACCGGCCGGATCGTCGAGCATGTCGGATTTCCCGCGGCTTACCTGGGTGGGCACGCCTGCAGCGCCTTCCACTACGCTGTGCCCGACAACGGCGTGTACAGCCAGGTCGAGCAGATCGAACAGGCGAGCCGCATCGCCAACACCATCAGCATCCCCCTTATCGCCGATGCCGACACGCTGGGCGAAACGGTTGCCGACGCCTATCACTACACCCGCCGCTATATCCAGCAGGGCATTGCCGGCTATCACGTCGAGGACGAGCGCAATCCCAAGCACGGTCGACTGGTCAACGGGCTGTGGTCGATCGAGGACCAGCAGGCGCGCATCGATGCGGGCGTGAGGGCTCGGCGCGACAGCGGCCAGGACCTGGTGATCATCGCCCGGTGCGACGAGCTCTATCCCAGCGAGGCCGGTGGCGGTGGGACCGGCAGCATGGAAGAGGCGATCCGCCGTGGGCACGCCTACGTCGAAGCTGGCGCGGACGTGCTGTTCTATCCCCCGAGCCCGGCGCCGGTGGCGGAGCTGGTCAAGGCCTTCGGCTCCACGGTTCCGATCGCGACCATGGGCTTCACAGTGCCAGGCACGGCCTTCAACATGGCGACGGGTGGCTGGGTCGTCGCGGCGGTCAACCACCTGAAGATGGCGCGCGAGCTGATGGAAACCGGCTCGGTCGCCAGCGCGGGAGAAGCCTTTGCCAACTTCTCGGAGAAGTACGAGTTGATCGACCAGCACTTCTACGATGACCTGATCGTCGACTGGGCCGAGAAGACCGGCCGCGAGACCCGCCCCAACCACGCGCGCTGATCAGGCAGGCGGTTCGGTCACTCCGTTGGGCAGGACCAGCACTTCCAGACCCACCGCCGGATCGAGGTAGCGAGCGGCCATGGCTTGCACGTCCTTGACGGTGATGCCCGAGAGCCGTTCCTTCGCGCGCGCATAGCGGTCGAGCCGGTCGGGCTGGCTCTGTGCGCGATCGACGAGGGAGAGCCAGCCATCGTTGGACTTGAGGCCGTTCTGGAACCCCTCCAGCAACGGCTGGCGCGCCCGCTGCAGGACATCGGCATCCACCGGTGTTTCCCGCAGCGCCACCAGCGTCTTGCGGATTGCCGCCCGGGTCGCGGCGATGTCACGCACGTCGATCGAGGCGGCGATGCCGAAGGTGCCATAGCCGCTCCAGGTGCGTGACAGCGAGCTGGCCGCGCTTGGCGAGTAGGCGCGGCCCAGCGCTTCGCGCAAGGTGTCGGTCAGTTCGATCCGCACCACACGCTCGAGCAGTTCGAGCTTCAACGCTTCCACCGGATCGGCATCGTCGCGCGTGGGCCAGGTCAGCCGCAGCAAGGCCTGGTCGGCGGGACCCGAGTGGCGGACGATACGCGGACGGCGATCGGCGGTGAAGGTGCGGGCGGGGCGGTCCCGTCCATCGTGGAAGGCCGGCTCGCGCACGGGCAGGGCGCCGAGCGTCGAGGCGACAAGCGCGATCGTCTGGTCTTCGTCGATGTCGCCGACCACCCCGACCTCGATCGCCCCGTGCGCCAGGCGCTCGCCGACGTCGCGCTTCAGCTTGGCGAAGGTCAGCGCGCGGTAGGCCTTCACGTCCTGCAAGGTGAAGCGCGGGTCGCTGTCGGAGAGAATGCCGCCGAGTTCCGCGCGCAGCGCCGAGTTGGGAGTCGCCCGCAACTGTTCGAAGTAGTTGTTCATGTTGTGGCGGTACTGGACCTCGCCTTCGCCGCGGTAGCCCGGATCGGTGAGGAAGGCGCTCCACAGCTGCAGCTGCAGTTCCAGATCGCGCGGCGTGGTCAGGGCATCGGCATCGAAGCTGTTTTCGCCCGTTCCGAACGAGTCCGCTACGCTGCGCCCGGCCAGGATCGTCTGGAGATCGTCGGCGCTGTGCTTGCCGAGGCCGCCCTCGTCGAGGAACGGCATCATCTCGGTCGCCAGCGGGTTCGCCTTGGTGTCGAGCCTGTCGCCGCCATCGACGGACAGGCTCGCGCGCACGCGGTCCTTCTCGATGGCGGTGCGCTTCAGGTTCAGCATGACGCCGTTCGCGAAACGCACTTCGCGGACGCCGAGCGTCGGTTCGCGAACATCGGACACCACCAGACCGGCCGGGCCGAAGTCGGTGTAGCCGAACCCGGCGAGGTCGGTCGAGCTCTCCTGCGCGACTTCGGCTTTCATCGCCTCTTCCCACGCGGCGCGGATCGCCTTTGCGCCGCCAGCGGGCTCGTAACGGCTGCGGAAGCGGATCAGCGGATCCTCGATCTCGACGGCCTCGCGCTGCATGGCCGCCAGGACCGCTTCGGGGGTGATCTGCGGCACCAGCGTGCGGAAGCGGGCGAGGGCGTCGGCAGGGAGCGAGGGCACCACGCGATCGGTCACCAGCGCGAGCGCGACGCCGGTCAGCGCGGCGTTGGTGCGCGTGTCGGACGAGGCGGCGGCATCCTCCAGCGCGGTGCGGATATTGGCCACTTGCTCGGCGACCTCGGCCTTGCTGAAGCCGTAGATGAGCGCGCGGCGATATTCGCGCGCGGCGGCGATCAGTCCGCGGCGCCACTTGCGATCGACGGTGTCGACGATCAGCCTTGTCGAACGGCCCGCCTCGAACACGTTGCCGGCGCCGAAACCGGCGCCCCGAAACGGCGGATCCTCCTGGCGCGAGAGCCGCAGGAAACGGCGATTGACGATGTCGTAGCCGATTTGCCGCAGCAAGCTCTCGCGGCGCTGCGCGACCGTGTCCGGCTCGTCCAGCCACGGACCGCTGCGCACCATCGTCACTCGCTCGGAGACGGCCGGGTCGATATAGATGGTGGTGCGACCATGGTCCTTGGTACGCACCGGGCCGGCCACCGGTTGCAGCTGCGCCTTGCCGGGCTGCCAATCCGCGAAGTGCGAGCGGATCGTGCGCTCGACCAGGGTGGGATCGAAGTCGCCGACGACGACGAGCGTCACCTTCTGCGGAATGTACTCGCGGCGGTAGAACGCGCGCAGCTGCTCTGCCGTCGCGGCATCCAGCGTCTTTGCGGTGCCGATCGGAAACCGTTCCGCAAAGCGCGAGCGGGGGTAGAGGAATTGCGTGCTCGCGATGGTATCGCGCAACTGCCAGGTGTTGCGATCGCGCATCTCGGCCAGGATCACGCCACGTTCGCGCGCCACGGCGTCCGGCGCGATCGTCAGCTCGCTCGCCGTCTCGCGCATGAGCATGAGCGCGGTGTCGAGCAGGGCGTCGTCGTTGGTGGGCAGGTCGAGCTTGTAGAGCGTACGGTCGAAGCTGGTCGAGGCGTTGGTGTCCGCACCGAATGCGAGACCATGGCGCTCGAGCAGGCGCACCATCTCTCCCTCGGCGACGTGCGTGCTGCCATTGAACGCCATGTGCTCGACGAAATGGGCGTAGCCGCGCTCCTTCTTGCTCTCGTCGAGCGAACCCACGGCCACATCCATACGCACCAGCGCCGTGCCCGCCGGATTGGCATTGCGGCGGATTACGAAGCGCAGGCCGTTGGGCAGCCGGCCGAAGCGGAAGGCGGGGTCCGGGCGGATGTCGCTGCGCTCGAACGCCCACTGCGTCTCGCGCGCAAGCTTGTCGGCGTCTTTCGCCAGAGCGGGGGGGGAGAGCAGGGCGGAAGTGGCGAGGAGGACGGCAAGGCAGGCACGCATCTGGCGTGACCTGCCCGAGTGAGTTCGGGAAAACAAGCACCTGTTAGGGATAAGCGAGTGGGAGAAGGTGGCTGTAGATGCCAGTCTTGGTCGTCCGGCAAGATTGCACGCCAGCCACGAACCAAGAGACAATCGAAGGAACTTCCGTCGCCCCCGCGAAGGCGGGGGCCCCGCTTTTATGCTATTCTACGCAGCACAGCAAAGGCATCCAAGCTAGCGGGGGCCCCGCTTTCGCGAGGACGACGGGGTGGCTGGCCTTGTCGAACTGCCACTGCACCTTGGGCCCGCGCGGACCCCGCCGCTTACTTCGAAGTCGACTTGCCCCCGCGCAGCTTGCCGCGGTGCGCCGTCAGGTCGAACACTTCGCTCGGGCCCGGATCGTCCTGCAGCACGCCCAAGCGCCGCGCGACTTCCTGGTAGGCCTCTTCCTCGCCGCCCAGATCCTGGCGGAAGCGATCCTTGTCGAGCTTCTCGCCGCTGATCATGTCCCACAGGCGGCAGCCATCGGGGCTGATCTCGTCGGCCAGGATCACGCGGCTGTAGTCGCCGTCCCAGATGCGGCCGAACTCGAGCTTGAAGTCGATCAGGCGAATGTTGATCGCCGCGAACATGCCGCAGAGGAAATCGTTGACCCGGATCGCCAGCGCCGAGATGTCCTGCATCTCCTCGTTGGTGGCCCAGCCGAAGCAGGCGATGTGCTCCTCCGCGATCATCGGATCGCCCAGCGCGTCGTCCTTGTAGTAGTATTCCAGCAGCGTGTGCGGCAGCGGCTCACCCTCGGGAATGCCAAGGCGCTTGGAAATCGAGCCGGCGGCGACGTTGCGCACCACGACCTCGATCGGGATGATCTCGACCTGGCGGACCAACTGCTCGCGCATGTTGAGGCGGCGGATGAAGTGGTTGGGCACGCCGATGTGGTTGAGGCGGGTGAACACATACTCGCTGATGCGGTTGTTGATCACGCCCTTGCCCTGGATGGTGCCCTTCTTCTGCGCGTTGAACGCAGTAGCATCGTCCTTAAAATACTGGATCAGGGTGCCGGGCTCTGGGCCTTCATACAGGATCTTGGCCTTGCCTTCGTAGATCTGGCGCCTGCGGGACATGGGCTAATCCTTGCAACCTGACTGCGTAAAATGCGGACCCCGGCGCGCGCAGCGCGCGGATGCGAACTGCTCGGCCGGGGCGACGCCGATGGCATATAGGTCAGCGAAGCTCAATTGGAAAGGCAGCGGGCCCCTGCGCTATCACTCCGCGAGCAGGTACTTCTTCCAGAACATCGTCTCGACCCAGGACTCGTAGTCCCGGTTCTCCTTCTTGCGAAAGCCATGGCCTTCGTTCTTGCCCACCAGGTGCCAGGCGGTGCCGCCGTTGCTGCGTACGGCCGCGACGATCTGGTTGGCCTCGCTTTCGGGCACGCGAGGATCGTTGGCGCCGGTGACGACCAGCAGCGGGATCTTCAGCCGGTTGACGCTGGTGAGCGGCGAGATCTCGGTCAGCTTGGCGCGCTGAGCCGGATCACGCTCGTCGCCATACTCGACGCGCCGCAAGTCGCGACGATAGCTCTGGGTATTTTCCAGGAACGTCACGAAGTTGCTGATGGCGACGATGCAGTCGGCCGCCTTGAAGCGGTCGCCATAGCGGATCGCCGAGGCATAGCACATGTACCCGCCATAAGAGCCGCCGGTCACCGCCATGCGGCTGCGATCGATGCGCGGATCCTTCTGCAGCGTGTCGAGGAAGGCGCCGATGTCCTTGACCGAGTCCTCGCGCTTGTTAGGGCCATTGTCGAGGCTGACGAAGCGTTTGCCGAAGCCGGTGGAGCCGCGCACATTGGGCGCGAACACGGCGACGCCCAGCTCGTTGGTCAGGTAGTTGCCGGCCCCGCGGTAGCCGGGCGTGTACTGGCCTTCCGGGCCACCGTGGATGTCGAAGATCAGCGGGCGCTTGCCGGGAAACTTCTTCGGATTCGGCCGGTAGAGGAAGCCCGACACCGTCTCGCCGTCGAAGCTCTTGACCTCGACCAGTTCGGCTTCGGGATTGAGTTTGGGATCGAGCCCGCCCGTCTCGCTCTCGGTCCAACGAGTCGCCTCCAGCGACACGGGGCCCAGCGTAAAGCTGTCGGCAGGGAACCTGGCCGACGTCATGGTAAAGGCAAGGCGCCCGTCCGGTGCGGCATGAAGGCCGCCGATCACGCCGAGCGGAAGGTTGCGCGCCTGGCGCACGGCGCCGGTCTTGGGATCGAGCAGGCGCAGCTTGGAGCTGCCCTTCTCGTTCACGACATAGGCCACATAGGACCCATCACGCGCGATCTCGAAGCTGTCGACGTCCCACTTGGGTTCGGGGCTCTTGGGCGTGAAGCGGCCGCTCCGCGGGTCGAGGGTGCCGAGGCGCTGGAAGTCCGAGCCTTCATCACTGGTGGCCCAGATCGTGCCGTCGGGTGCATAGGTTGCATTGCCATAGGCGATGCTCTGGCCGTGATCGCCAAGCGCAGTCATCTTGCCCGTGCGCACGTCGAGCAGCCACAGGTTCGACTTTTGGACGGAGACATACTGCTGCACCAGCGCCGTACGGTTGTCGGGCGAGAAGCCATTGATGGCCCAGCCTCCGCCCTTGACCTGCGCGACCATGCGATCGGTCTTGGGATCGAGCGGGTTCATCACGTAGAGGTCGCTGTCGGTGCCGTTGCGGCGGGTGGAGCTGTAACCCACCAGCTTGCCGTCCTGGCTCCAGGCGCCGAACTCGTTGCGGCTCTTGCCGTCCGTCAGCAGCTGCAGCCGGCCCTGGTCGAAGCGGTAGAGCTGGAAGAACTCGTTGCCGCCCACGTCCTTCTGAACGAGCAGTGTGTCGCCGGTCGGGGAGGGCAGGCCCTGCACCGGCTCCGCCTCGAAGGTGATCTGCCGGCGCGACATCAGCGGGCCGGAGACGGTGTGCAGCTGCGCCGTGTTGCCGAAGCGGGTCGAGACGATCAGCGCGCCGGTCTTGGCGTTCCAGCCTTGCGCCACCGCGCTGCGGCTTTCGCCATAAGCACGCATGCTGGCCGGGATGTCATCGGGGACGGGCGGAATGCCATCGGCCACGAGCGCGGCAGGCTTTGGCGCGTCGGCTAGCGCAGGCGCGAGCGGCGTGAGCGCTGCGGCTGCAAGCAGGACCTTCTTCAACATCTTGTGATCTCCCCTGTTAGCGAACGCCGGGTCTGCCGCCTGCACGCTGCGTCAGCCAGAACGCGGTTGGGGGACAACGGTGCCCGGGCGGGGGAACGAAACACGGATTTTGCGCGTCAACGGAGACACTGAATCGGCTTGGCTCGTCGGCAAGCAGCCACGCAGATGGACTAGCTAGTCCCTATGCATCAGCAGTGCTTCAGCGCCGACCGAACAAACGCTTCAGGAAGCTGGGCTCATCCATCGGCTGCACGGGGCCGTAGACGCGGTATCGCGCATGCGCGTCCATCTGAGGACGCGGAGTGGCCGTCGTGTAAGGTCGGCTTGAGCGATAGCGCGAAGAGATCATGTTCTGGTTACTCGATTTTCCCGTCCGGCGACCTGAAAGATCAATGCGGTGAAGCGAGCTTGGTTCCCGGATTAGTACGCAGAACATCGGTTTCGGAGGTGTTCGTCAGCCAATCACATGCAGGCGCTGGTCGGGGTTGACTTGCGCGGCGAGTTGCGCGGCGAGGTCGCAGATCTCCGCGGCGACGAATGGTTTGGTGATGACCGGTCGGTGCTGATGTCCGGCCGGCAGATGCTCTCGCCCATAGCCGCTGACGAATGCGAACGGGATGCCCCGAGCCGCGAGATCGTCGGCAACCGCGTCGATCCGCTCGCCATTGAGATTGCCGTCGAGCAAAGCCAGGTCGGGCGCTTCCTCTCGGATCATCTCCAGAGCCTGCGCGCACGAAGAGGCGGGGCCAAGCGGTAAAGCGCCCGCCTCCTCCAGCTCCGTCATCAGCTCCATCGCCAAAAGAGGCTCATCCTCCACCACCAGAATGGTGAGTCCGGGTGGGAGACAGGCGCCCGGCATGAGCGGAGCGGAGACTGCTGCTGGTGCAGGTTGCGGTGGCGTCTTCGCCGGCGCTCGCATGACGGGGTCGAGTGGCAGCGCCATGCGCCAGCGCACACCTTCCGGCGCGTAGTCGACCGCGATCTCGGCATCCTCGCCCGCCAGGCTGCTCATGACCAACGTGGTTCCGAAACCCTTGCGCGCGGGCTCCGTGACGGCGGGGCCGCCGTGCTCGCTCCAGGCGAAGCTGAGCAGGCCGTTGTCCATCGACCAGGTGATGGCGACGTGTCCGTTCTCGTTGGAAAGCGCGCCGTATTTGTGCGCGTTGGTCGTGAGCTCGTGCAGCACCAGCGCAAAGCGGAGCGACAGTTCGGGCGGCAGGTCGACCCGGGGGCCCTCCAGCCGCAGCCGGTCGATCGACACCGCGCCGATCGCCACCTGGTCGGCGATCAACCCACGCAGGCTGGCATGCTCCCAGGTGGTCGCGCTCAGCAGCGAGTGCGCGCGAGCGAGCGCCTGGATGCGGCCGGTGAAGGCGTCGCGGAACTCGTCGTGATTGCGCGCGTGGCGAAACCCTTGCGCGGCGATCGCCTGGACAGTGGCCAACGTGTTCTTCACGCGGTGGTTGAGCTCGCCGATAAGAAGCCGCTGCGTCTCCTCGGCGCGGTGACGGGCGGTGATGTCGAGGACCTGGATCATCGCGCTGCGCTGGCGAGCCGCGCTGCCGGCCAGGGACGAGCAGTACCATTCCGCCTCACGCAACGTGCCGTCGGCACGGATGAAGCGATGCTCCTGCATCTCGCGCCGATTCTCGCCTGCGAAGAGCGCGCGCATGGCGGTAAGAATGCCGTCGCGATCGTCGGTGGGCAGAAAAGGCGCATTCTCCAGCCGCTGGCCTAGCATCTGCGCCGCGCCGAAGCCGAACAGGCGCTCGGCCCCGGCAGCCCAGGTCACGATCCGCAGATCGGCGTCGAGCTCCACCACCGCGAGCGGAGAGTTGTCGTCGTGCGCGCGCAGTCGACCGAGCGCGGAGGCAAGCTCATCACGCTGGCGGGCAATCTCGCGACGCTGCCGCGCAAGCTCGACGAACACCGCGACCTTGGAATTGAGGATATGGATGTCGAGCGGCTTGAGCAGATAGTCTACCGCGCCCGCTTCGAACCCGCGGAACTTGCGACGCTCGTCGGTGGCGACCGCGGTGAGGAAGATGATCGGCACCGCCCGCGTTCGCTCGGTACCGCGCATGAGTTCGGCCAGCTCGAAGCCGTCCATCTCGGGCATCTGCACGTCGAGCAGGGCCAGCGCGAAATCGTCGCGCAGCAGCAGCTCGAGCGCCTCGAAACCGCTGCCGACGGTCACCAGCTGCACGCCAGGCTGGTCGAGAGCGGCCTCCAGCGCGACGAGGTTCTCCTTCACATCGTCGACTGCCAGGATCTTGATGGCGTCACTCGGCAAGAGCTGGCTCCCGCGAAGGGACGGCGTTGCGGCGGTAGATCTTTTCGCGGGCGGCAAAGTCTGAGAAAAGTTCGGCATGGCGCGAAAAGTGAATCGTTTCCTTCGAGCCCAGGCCGAGGAACCCGCCCTGGGTGAGTGACTGCGCGAACAGCCCCAGGGCGCGGTCCTGCAATGGGCGATCGAAGTAGATCAACACATTGCGGCTGGACACCAGCTGAACCTCGGAGAAAACCGCGTCGCTCGCCAGGTTGTGATCGGCGAAGACCGCCCGCTTGCGCAACGCCGGATCGAACCGCGCCGCTCCGAACGCGGCGGTGTAGTAGTCGGACAGCGAACCGCGTCCGCCCGCCTCACGATAGTTGCGGGAAAAGCCGGGCAGTCGGTCGATCTCGAATATGCCCGCTTCGGCCTTCTCGAGCGCGGCGGTGTTGATGTCGGTGCAGTAGAACAGTGTGCGGTCGCCGAGCCCCTCTTCGCGGAACAGGATGGCGAGCGAGTAGAACTCCTCGCCGTTCGCGCAGCCCGCGATCCAGACCTTGATCGAGGGCCAGGTGCGCAGATGCGGCACAACCTGCTCTCGGATCATGCGAAAATACTCGGGATCGCGGAACAGGTCGCTCACCTGGATGGTCAGGTAGCCGAGCAGGGCATTGAGGCTCGCCGGGTCCCGCAGCACGCGATGCTGGAGTTCGGAAAAGCTGGTGCAGCCAAATTCGCCCTGCGCCCGCTCCAGCCGGCGATGCAGCGATCCGCGCGAATAGTCGCGGAAGTCGTATTGATACCGGCGCCAGATCGCCTCGACCAGAAGATCGAGTTCGATGTCCTCTACCGCCTCCGGCACTCGCACCCCGCTCATGACCTCACGCTCATGACGTCACCGGGGCATCCACACGCGCACGAGGCTCAGCAGCTTGTCGACGTCCAGCGGCTTGGCCAGGTAATCGTTGGCGCCGGCTTCCAGACATTCCTGGTGATCGCGTTCCATGGCCTTGGCGGTGAGCGCGATGATCGGCAGCGCGGACCATTGCTGATCCTTGCGGATCTCGCGCATGCAGGTGAGGCCATCCATTTCCGGCATCATCACATCCATCAGCACGAGGTCGACCGGCCGACCGTCGCCATCGGCCGCGCGCGCCAGTTCCGACAGAGCCTCCAAGCCGTTGCGCGCGATCCGCACCTGCACTCCATGCGGCTCCAGCACGCTGGTGAGCGCGTAGACGTTGCGGATGTCGTCCTCGACCACCAGCACCTGCCGGCCTTCGAGCGCGGCATCGCGCCCGAGCGACTTGGCCAGCAGCTTCTGCTGCTCCGCCGGCAACTCGGACACGACCTGGTGCAGGAACAGCGTGACCTCGTCGAGCAGGCGTTCGGGGCTCTTCGCGCCCTTGACGATGATCGACTTGGAATAGCGGCGCAGGCGCATCTCCTCCTCGGAGGAGAGATCGCGACCGGTGTAGACGATGACCGGCGGGAAGCCGAGGCTCTCGTCACCGGACAGCCGCTCCAGCAGGTCGAGCCCCGGCATGTCGGGCAGGTTGAGGTCGAGCACCATGCAGTCGAAGGTTTCGCTGCTCAGCTTGCTCAGGCACTCGGCACCGGTATGCACCTCGACCGTCTCGACATCGCGCGAGGCAAGCAGGTGGTGGATGCTCTCGGCCTGCTTGGGATCGTCCTCGATCACCAGCACGCGGCGCAGGCGCTGGTCCATCCGCGTCTCGAGACCTTCGAGCATGTCCATCAGCGAGTCGCGGCTCACTGGCTTGAACAGGTAGCCGACCGCGCCGCTCTCGAGCGCGGCGCGATTGTCTTCGTCCGCCGAGACGACGTGTACGGGGATGTGCCGCGTACGGGTGTCACGCTTGATCCGATCGAGAACCGACAGGCCGGTGTGGTCGGGCAAGTGCATGTCGAGGATCACGGCATGCGGCACGTACTGGCGCGCAAGCAGCGCGCCCTCGTCGGCAGTGCCGGCGATCAGGCACTTGAAGCCGAGCTCGTGTGCGAGATCGTAGAGGATGCGCGCGAATGCGGGATCGTCCTCGACCACCAGGATCAGGCGTGAATCGCCCGTCAGCGTCTCACGATCGTCAGGCACCGCGGCCGCCGGACGCTGGCGCGCCGGTGCAGGCGAGGGGGTCGGCGAAGGTGCCGTGCGCCGGATCGCGGCTTCAAGGCCGCCGGGGGTGGCGGTGTGCCCTGGCTGAAACCTGAGCGGCAGTTCGACACTGAAGGCGCTGCCCTTGCCGGGCTCGCTGTCCAGACGGATTTCGCCGCCAAGAAGCTGCGCCAGTTCGCGCGCGATCGAGAGGCCAAGGCCGGTGCCACCGAACTTTCGCGCGATGCCTCCGTCCGCCTGGCGGAACGCCTCGAAAATCGCGCCGTGTTGCTCGGGGTCGATGCCTGGGCCACTGTCGCGCACCGTGAAGCGGATGCGGTCGCTAGCTGCAGAAGCTACCTCGACCGCAACTTCGCCGCGTTCGGTGAACTTGATCGCGTTCGAGAGGAAGTTGCGGAGCACCTGCTCCAGCCGCAGCGAGTCGGTCTCGAACTCGACGGGAACGTCGGCGGCCTTGGCGATGCGGAGGGTCAGGCCTTTCTTTTCCGCGAAAGGCGCGAAGTCCGCCTGCAACTTGCGCGTGATCGAATCGATCGTCACCGCCCGAGGTTCCAGTTCCAGGCGACCGGCTTCGATCTTGGAAATATCGAGCACGTCGTTGATCAGGGTCAGCAGATCGTTGCCGGAGGTCTCGATCGTCTCGGCGAACCGGATCTGCTCCTCGTTGAGCGTGCCAGGGCGATTGTCCGCGAGCAGGCGCGCCATGATCAGCAGCGAATTGAGCGGGGTGCGCAGCTCGTGGCTCATGTTCGCCAGGAACTCCGACTTGTAGCGGCTCGCCTGCTCCAGCTCGCTCGCTTGTGCCTTGAGCGAGGCCTGCGCCCGCGTCAGCTCGTCGCGCTGCGCCTCCAGCGAGATGGTCTGTTCCTCCAGCTGCGCGTTGTTCTGCTCTAGCTCGGCCTGCTGGTCTTCCAGCTGCGCCTGCGACGCCAGCAGGAGCTTGCTCTGCGCTTCCAGTTCGTCGTTGGTGGCCTGCAGTTCCTCGCTTTGTGTCTGCAGCTCCTCGGCCTGCTGCTGCGTCTCGGCAAGCAGTGCCTGAAGCCGCGCGCGGTACTTGGCCGAGCGCAAGGTCACCGCGAGAGCGGAGGACGTCAGCTTCAGGAACTCGACCGCCTCGTCGGCACGGGATTGCTTATGCAGGAAGCCCAGCTCGATCACCGAGTTGACCACCTCGTCGTTCGCCGTGGTTCCGATCACCAGCGTGCGAGGGGAAGCGCTGCCGAGCGCCGTGCCGAAAGCGAGGTAGCCTGTGGGAACATCCTCGACCACGCGGCCCTTGCCGGTGCGGATCGCTTCTCCGAGCAGCCCGTCGTTCTCGCTCAGCTCAGCGGGGATCGCAGCGCCCTCGGGCACGCCGTAGGTGGCCGCACGGCGGAAGATCCCGCTATCGCGCACATAGATCGCTCCGACCGAAGCTCCGAACCGCTCTGCCAGGCAGGCGAGCGTCGCCTGGCCCACCTGCGGCAGCGTAAGATCGCCTGCGGTGGCCTTGGCAAGAGCGACTTCGGCCTCGCGCAGCGAGGCCAGCCGGCGGTTGGCGATCCGATACGTGATGAAGACCATGCCGATGCCTGCGATCGTCAGGTTGGCGATCGCGGCGACGGCGCGGTTGAACATCGAGAGGGTGGGGTCGACGCCTGCAGGAGCATAAGTCAATCCGACGATCGACAGCACGATGCCCGCGAGTGCGACAGCGAGCGGGGTAATGCGGTGCACGGCCAGGAACGCCAGCACTGTCGGGATCAGATACGTGACCCAGATCGCCCGGCCCAACGGCGAATTGACATCGCCGATTAAGGACAGCGCCAGCAGCGCCGGGAGCAGGTAATACAGTATGTAGCGCTTATCGTAGCCTTGCTGGGCCGGCATCGAGCATCTCTTGGGGAAGGGCACGGAACAAAGGACCGCACCTCCCGTTCGCGCGACCCACCTCAACGCGACCGGAACTCAATTCTCGGAGTTTGGTTCCAGTGGTTGCAGAAAATGGTCGGGGAGACAGGATTCGAACCTGCGACATCCTGCTCCCAAAGCAGGCGCGCTACCAGACTGCGCCACTCCCCGACGCGGATGTAATCGTGCACCGACGCTGCGAACGAGCGTACGATGGTGGGCCCGGCAGGATTCGAACCCGCGACCTAGCCGTTATGAGCGGCCAGCTCTAACCGCTGAGCTACAGGCCCGGCCGCCGCCGACGATCCGACCGGATCCGGCGGGCCTTTCGACCTGCCGGACGAGGCCCGTTAGACTGCCCTGGGCGTCTAGGCAAGCTCCACGCGCGACATGATGTCGGCCACGCTGGTCGGCTTGATGGCGCGCTTGGCCAGATGGGCGAACACATCGCGCCACCAGGCGTAGAGTGACTCAAGATCGGCGGCGTTGCGGACGTAGGGCGTGTAGCCCGGGGCGAGCGAGGGGCTGTGGAACGAGAGCACCAGCACCGGCAGGCCATCGTCGACCGCCACGTCGATGCCGCGGATCGCCTCTTCGGAGGTGACACCTTCGGGCGTGAGGGGGATGCGCTCCAGCAGTCCGGCTTTCGACAGCATGCCCCGCGCGGATGGCGCGCGCCACATCTGCGGGTAGATCGTGCCGCCCAGCTGGCGCAGCGGCCCCCAGAAAACCGTCGTCAGCGGCAATTCCATCAATCGTGCGCTGCGATCGATCCAATAAGGACGCAGCGGATGGTCGCGATAGTTGGGGCCGCCGGTCCCACTGTAGTCAAACCGGGCGCGCACCGAGGTATCGATCGTCAGCCCGTTCTCGGCCAGGATCTCGGCGCTGCGTGGACCCAGGCCATAGCGGCCGGCCCGGTAGATCAGGGGTGCCTTGCCGAAGTTGCTTTCGATCGTGTCGCGCAGGATGCGGAACTTCTCGCGCTCCAGTTCGAACGGGAGGTTGCCGGCATAGCTGTTGAACTCGGTCACGTCCTCGTCGAGCGGAGGACTGACCCAGGGGTGGAGCTGCACCCCGACCTCGGCGCGTCCGGCGGCCACGGCCTCGCCGATCGCTTCCACCGCGAGCGGCGAGTTCGCAATGGGATAGTCGATCAGGTAGACGGGAACGACACCATGACTTTCGCAAAAGTCCTGGAATGTCCGCAAGGCCGGAATCGTGTCGAGCGTGTGGCGCTCACGCTGGATCGGCTGGTCCCAGTCGAACTCCTCCTCCGTGTCCACCGTGACGAGGAAGCGCTGTCCGAAATCATCGCCGAAACGGACGAAATCAGGGTGTACAGGTCGGTCGAGAATGTTCGGACCCGGCAACGGGTATCCCCCACGTGCGATCGCATCCAAGCCGCCGAGCCCCCCTGACCGGCGCGAGCGATCGTCAAGCGTGGGTATGGCGTGATGCAGCGGGGGTCAAGCAGGGAAGGGCGAGCTGCAAAGTGCGAGCAACACGTCGTAATGCACCGCCTGCCGCGGCCGCCTCGGCCGCAGCCAGCCGCAGGGTGAAGCCGATTCCGAACATGCCCGAGGACAGTGACCGATTGGCATCGAGAGGCTGCCCACTGGCGGCTGCCACGTCCATGCGCTCGACCATGGCTGGCGGCATGTGGACCGTCAGCACCGCTTGAGCACCAACATAGGTGAGATCGAGGCTGAGCGCTTCGCCAGGAGCGGTCAGGCCGACGAGCCCGGCGAGCAGTCGCCAGACCAGGCGCGCGACTTCCTCGCCATCGATCCCGACCGGCAGCGATGGCGCGCTCTCGGGCAGGACGAAGCCGCCGCCGCGTGGGCCGGTCCAGGCCTGCAGCCTGGCCACGGTCTCTTCGACGATCACGGCGAGGTCGCAGTTGCCGCTGGCGGGAACCTGGCTGCCGTTCTCCAGCTTCACCAGCCGGTCGAGTTCGTCGAAGCCTGCGAGGATCTGCGCAGTATCGCCGGCGATCGATGCCGCGAGCGCGCGATACTCGTGCGGCGCGGGACCATAGAGTTGCTGCTGGATGATCTCGGCCGCGATCTGGATGGCGTTCGCCGGTGTGCGCAGTTCGTGCAGCACCTGGCGCATGCTGTCGCCCTCGGTGTCCTGCGGCGTCGGCTGCGAGGGCGCTGGGAATCGGCGCAGGCGCCCCGCATAGCCGATGAACCGGCCGTCCGCCGGTGCGAACTGCGGCAAGGCATCGATGCGCCATTCACCGGCAAGATCGGGGGCCCCGGGCAGGGCGACGACAAACTTGCGCAAGGGCTGGCGCAGCCGCAGCGCCTGGCCTAGCGCGGCGGGGTCAGCGCCGAGGCCCGCCAGCAGGGTCCCGACGAGCGAAGACCCAAGGACGCCTTCCGCCCAGTCTATCCGTCCCGCCGGATCGGTTGCGAAGTCCACGGCTCGAACAGTCGCCCGAGCGAGGCCGAGGCCTTCGGACGACGTCTCATCGAAGTCGCTCGTAACCTCGGACCCGGCGCGCGCCTTGCGGAATTCCTCGATGCGGCGAACGATCGCGCCGATCCCTGCTCCTCCGGCTGCCTCTTGCACAGGCGCGCGCGCCAGCCCACCTCCGCCTTCCAGCACCACCAGTTCGGGGCGTCCGCTTCGCTCGGGCACGGCCGAGCCGCGCGCACCGGGCAAGCCGCGGTCGCCGATGCCCAACCTGTCGAGGAGTGCGGTGATTGCAGGGCTGAAGCCCTGCCGGTGCCGCAGGATGCCTCTCGCCTGCACCGGCAGCGCGGGGATGAGTTCCAACCAATCGGCATCGGATAAGTCGGCAGCAGCGATGGCGGCGATGGCGACGGCTGGTTTCGCTGATGCCAGGTGCTCGACGAGTTCCGGATTGGCGATACGCATCATCGGCTCGCGCAGGATCGCGACGCGCTCGTCTTCGGGGATCCGCCCGGAAAGCTGGTCGAGGCGCACGAACGCGGCGTCGAGCGCCTCGCTGTGCTCCATGCGCTGCTCGTCGCGCGCGAGCAGGTCGAGCAATTGGCGCCACTGGATGCGCGCCATCGCCGGCCCCTGAACGGGCATCTGCAGCACGGTAGCCAGGCGATCGTCGAAGTGCATCAAGTCCTTGCGGCGCTCACGGGATCCGATGCGCGCGCGGCGGCGCTTCACGGAAGAACCCGTAGGGGGCCTCTCACTAGCAAACCCCGGCTCGGCGGAAAGCGCCGCGGCTGGAGCGTTGCAAAGCGGGACAATTGCGCTAGGGAACAATAATATTTCGTCAGCGCTTGGCACGTCTTCGGATTGTTGCCTGCTGATCCTCTTCGTTGCTAACGAGGCACGCCAAGCATGCCCATGATCAATCTCGACGACATCGACCGCCGCCTCCTCGCCGAGCTCCAGGATGAGGGCCGGATCACCAATGTCGAGCTCGCACACCGCGTCGGTCTGACGGCGCCGCCGTGCTTGCGCCGCGTGCGCAGCCTTGAGGAGGCGGGCGTCATCCAAGGGTATCACGCCGACCTCGACGCCTCCAAGCTAGGGTTCACGATCACGGTCTTCGCGCTCGTCAGCTTGAAGAGCCAGGCCGAGGAAGCGTTGCGCGCGTTCGAAGACCATATGCGCGATTTGCCCGAAGTGCGCGAGTGCCACATGCTCAACGGCGAGATCGATTTCATCATCAAGATCGTCAGCCGCGACCTGCAGAGTTTCCAGGAATTCCTGACATCGAAGCTGACGCCGGCGCCTAACGTGGACAGCGTCAAGACTTCACTGACCATCCGCACGGCCAAGAGCCTGCCGGGCGTGCCATTGGAGTAGCGCGCGGCCTTGCAGGTCGGATGCGAACCGCGCACACTCGGCGTGTTCTCGAGTGACGGAGTACGTGACATGAATGTGATGAGCCGTGCAAGCGGGCCGGGGCTGCGGCGATGGGTGATGTGGTCTGCCATCGCGCTCCTCTTGATCCTGCCTGCTCTTGCCATGCGGTTCACGCGCGAGGTTAACTGGACTGCATCCGATTTCGCGGCTGCAGCGATCCTGCTGGGTGGCGCCGGGCTGATCTATGAGCTTGCGGCGAGCCGGATCGTGCATCGCACGCATCGCATCGGCGTGGCGATGGTGGTGGGCTTCATCGTGCTGCTCGTGTGGGCGCAGGGCGCGGTCGGTATATTCTAGAGGCGACTAGAGCCGCGCTGCCGCTTCCAGAGCGAGCAGGTAGCTATCGGCGCCGAAGCCGGCGATCGTGCCCTTGGCAGCCGGTGCGATCCACGAGGTGTGGCGAAAGGCCTCGCGTGCGTGCGGGTTGGACAAGTGCACTTCGATGACCGGCACGTCGATCGCGCGGATTGCGTCGAGCAGCGCCACCGAAGTGTGCGTATAGGCGCCGGCATTGAGGATCACCGCTTGGGCGCCCCGCGATTGCGCCTCGTGCAGCCAATCGACCAGGGCACCTTCGTGATTGGACTGGCGGCTTTCGACCGTGACGCCAAGTGCCTCGCCCCGCTCGGTCAGGGCCGCGCCGATGTCGTCCAGCGTCGCCGAGCCGTAGATCCCCGGCTCCCGTTGGCCGAGCAGATTGAGGTTGGGTCCGTTAAGGACCAGAACCAGCTTTTGCGACATGCAACGACCTCTCCGAACGATTGCGCCGTGCATAGCCGACAGGGGCGACTGTGCAAGGGAGGGCAAGGAGGGGACTCCGGGTCAGATGCCAGGCCTGCGCAGTGCGCCGGTCCTCAAGTTTCGCGCGCCGGTGGCACGGATCGACGCAGCGTCAGCGATCCAAGCCCTTGGTCTTGCCCCATTGTCGTAGCGTCGCATAGCCGAGGTATCCGGTCCCGAAGAGCGCGTAGAGCGGCTCCGGCAGAGCAGCGAGGTAGCGCGTCATGCCGTCCGCGATCTGACGGGCCGTGGCCGGGCTGATGCCGGCAACGATGCCGATGGGGATGGAGCAGAGGATCATGGCGTACATGACGTAGAGAAACGTCGGGCGGGCTCGTGCAGTGTAGATCGACGACGGGCGGCCAGATTCTTGCCATGGCGGTTGCCGCCGATCGTTGTCCGCAGAATCGGCGGGAGTGGACCCGGCGAGGCCTTGTGCCGGATCGCGGTGCAGCAGGTGTTGCATACAAGACATAAGCGGGTCCTTCGATCGGCTTGCTCTCGACCGACTAACCTAAGTGGTTCGTGTAGGAAAGTTTTTTGGGGCTCGCAATCGGCCAGAACAACGCGGAATCGCGCACTCATTCTACCGACAAGAATGCACCGTTTATCGCAGCTCTGGAACGGTCTTCACGCGGCCACGTTGGTGATGTGAAGGCCGGCGCGGTATCCCCCACCCCCACCCGCTGCGTCGGCCTTCCCTCAGGGCGGCCTTGGCGCGCTGCGGCTGACGCGAGTTAGTTGGCTACGGCAAGGTCCACCAAGCCACGGCCGGCGGCGCGTATACCGATCTGGCGAGCTGCGGCTTCCGACAAGTCGATCAGGCGATTGCCATGAAATGGGCCGCGATCGTTGATGCGCACGATCACCGAATCGCCGGTGCGAGAATTCGTAACGCGCACCTTGCTGCCAAGGGGCAGGGTGCGATGTGCGGCGGTCAGGTCCGCCGGGTTGAAACGCTCGCCGCTTGCGGTGCGATTTCCAGCAAGTTCGCGTCCGTAATAGCTGGCCATGCCAGAGGCGAGCTTCTGGTAGGTCGGCTCCGCGGCCGGTTGCGCCGCAGTAAGCGGAGGCTGATCCACCAAAGTTCCAGGCGCCGCGATTGCGGCGAAGGGCACAGCAGCCGGAGCGATCAGCCCGGCGGGTTGATCCGCTAGCGCCGGCGCGGCCGCCCCTGCGGCCAACATTATGCCGACGAATGGCAATGCCAGTGCGGCGTTGAGAGCCGCCTTGGGCGCAAGCTTCGCACGCGCCGAAAGCGGCTTCCTGTTGGCTGTCATTGGTCCTCCCACTCCATCCCGCAGATGCGAGACGGTGGGTACAGGCACAATCTTGAGAAGGGCACCCCCTCAGGGTCGGGTCACCCCGTACTGTGAACGGCTTGTCCCGCTTGGGTAAGTTCCTGTTAGCAACTCACCTCAGCCTCGGTCGCGCTGGGCAAGCAGACGCAGGCGCAGCGCGTTGAGCTTGATGAAGCCTGCCGCGTCCTTCTGGTCGTAGGCGCCGGCATCGTCCTCGAAGGTGACGTGACGCTCGGAATAGAGGCTGTCGGGCGACTTGCGGCCGACCACAGAAGCCATGCCCTTGTACAGCTTCAGCCGCACCGTGCCGTTCACCCGCGATTGCGAGTGGTCGATCGCCGCCTGCAGCATCTCGCGCTCGGGCGCGAACCAGAAGCCGTTGTAGATGAGCTCGGCATACTTGGGCATGAGCTCGTCCTTGAGGTGCGCGGCGCCGCGATCGAGCGTGATCTGTTCGATGCCGCGATGCGCGCGCGCATAGATCTCGCCGCCCGGCGTCTCGTACATGCCGCGGCTCTTCATGCCCACGAAGCGGTTCTCGACTAGGTCGAGGCGGCCGATGCCATGCTTGCGGCCGAGTTCGTTCAGCGCCGTGAGGAGTGACGCCGGGCTCATCGCCTCGCCGTTGAGCGCCACGCCGTCGCCGCGCTCGAAGTCGATGGTGATGTATTCGGGCGTATCCGGTGCCTGCTCGGGATCGACGGTGCGCGAGTAGACGTAGTCCGGCGTTTCCTCCCACGGATCCTCCAGCACCTTGCCCTCCGAGGAGGTGTGCAGCAGGTTCGCGTCGGTCGAGAACGGGCTTTCGCCACGCTTGTCCTTGGGAACGGGCACCTGGTGCTGTTCGGCCCAGGCGATCAGCGCCGTGCGGCTCGTCAGGTCCCATTCGCGCCAGGGTGCGATGACCTTGATGCTGGGATCGAGCGCGTAGGCCGACAGCTCGAACCGGACCTGGTCGTTGCCCTTGCCGGTGGCGCCATGGGCGATGGCATCGGCGCCGGTTTCGTGTGCGATCTCGATCAGGCGCTTGGAGATGAGCGGGCGCGCGATCGATGTGCCGAGCAGATAGTCGCCCTCGTAGCGGGCATTGGCGCGCATCATCGGGAAAACGAAATCTCGCACGAATTCCTCGCGCAGATCGTCGATGAAGACGTTCTCGTCCGGGATGCCGAGCAGCTTGGCCTTCGCGCGCGCCGGCTCCAGTTCCTCGCCCTGGCCGAGATCCGCGGTGAAGGTCACCACCTCGCAGCCATAAGTCACCTGCAGCCACTTGAGGATGACGCTGGTGTCGAGCCCCCCGGAATAGGCCAGCACGACCTTCTTGGGGACGACCTTCTGGATCTCGGACATCTTAGGGAACTGCTCCGCACAGGGAAATACGCGAGCGCCGGTATCAGCGCTCGTCCCCGCACGCAACGACGCACTACTTGGCGCTGCGATCGACCTGCGGGTTCAGCGTGGCGAGGTGATCGAGATAGGCGCGAGGCTTGCGCATGATCTTGGGCGGGAAGTCCGCCTGCAACCCGCTCATCTGCGCCACGACGCCGACGAACGTGACGCAATTGCGCTCGTCGATGTCCCACAGATGCCCGGGATCATGCCACCACAGCTGCACTTCCTGGACGATCCGATGGTAGGCGGCATCCGTGACCGGAACGCGGAAGTGATAATGGGCGCGGCGGATGTAGTCCGGCTTTTCGATCAGCATGGTCTGGGGGACCGGGCGGAAGAACCCGGCCGGGTTCCAGGTCAGGGCGGAGAAGCCATAGTTCTCGTCCACCGCTCGCCCGTCCGCATCGAGCGTGCCCTTGAGCGTCACGAAGGCATGGACGGAGCGCCCGGTCAGCACCGAGCCCGGCACGCTGTAGAATGAGACGATCACGCGGGCCTGCGCGCTGCCGGCGGCCAGTGCCGCGAAAGCCGCGAGCAGGGCGGCCAGCAGCCTCACTGGCGCGAGCCGAGCAGGCCGCGTTCCGCGTCTGCCAGGTAGTCCCTGGTCAAGGGTAAGGCGTGGCGCGAGCGGACATACTGGATCTGGTAGTTGCACATGCCGCCGCTCTCGAACGCCGCCGTCGCGCCCGCGAGATAGAAGATCCACATGCGATAGAACCGCTCGTCGTACATGGTGACGATCGCCTCGCGGTTCGCGACGCAGCGTGCGTACCACGCGCGCAAGGTGCGGGCGTAGTGCAGGCGCAGCGTCTCTATGTCGGTCGCGATCAGGCGCACCTTCTCGCTGGCCGCCACGGTCTCGCTGAGCGCCGGGATGTAGCCGCCAGGGAAGATGTACTTGCGCGTGAAGGCATCGGTGGAGCCGGGCGAGCCCATGCGCCCGATCGTGTGCAGCAGCATTACCCCATCGTCCGCGAGCATGTTGGCGCAGGCGCGGAAGTAGGTTTCAAACTGCGGCTGGCCGACATGCTCGAACATGCCGACCGAGACGATCCGATCGTAGCGCTCCCCACGCTTGGCGAGGTCGCGATAATCGACCAGCTCGAAGGTGATGCGCTCGGCGACTCCGGCCGCTTCCGCGCGCTCGCGGGCAAGCGCGAGTTGCTCCTCGCTCAGGGTGATGCCGTGGACGCGCACCTCGGCATGGCTGGCAAGATAGATCGCCATGCCGCCCCAGCCGCAGCCGATGTCGAGCACGCGCTGACCCGGTGCCAGTGCCAGCTTGGCGGCAATGTGCGCCAGCTTGGCTTCCTGCGCCTGCTCCAGCGTCATGTCCTCGCTCGGCCAATAGGCGCACGAGTACTGCATGTGATCGGTATCGAGGAACAGGCGGTACAGCGCGTTGCCGACATCGTAGTGGTGCGCGACATTGGCCTTGGACCGCCTCGCCTTGTTGAAGCTTTCCAAGTGGTGGGCCAGGCGGTTGCGGATTCGGCGCGCAAGTTTCGGCGGGCGCAGACTGCCGCCGCGATCCCAGGGCCCATTGCCGCGGATCAGCGCGAGAAGGTCCATGATGTCGCCGCGCTCGACCAGCAGCTGGCCGTCCATGAACGCCTCTGCCGCGCCAAGCCGCGGATCGAGCAGGATACGCCGTTCACCCGCCGCCTCGGTGAAGCGGATCGCGACATCGGGAAAGCCAGGCTGCGGCGTGCCAAAGCGAGTGGTCGATCCGTCAGGACGCAGCACTTCGAGCGTGCCCTTGCGCACCACGCGGCCGAGAAAGCGATCAAGCAACCGTTTGGCCAAGATCCTACTTCGCTCCAGCCATGCGGATCGTACGGCAGGGGGGACGGACTATATCGGGGGAGGAAGCCATGGAGCGCATACCTAGCTTCACCACCCGACGAGACAAGGGGCTATGCTGCACTCGCGCCGGAAGCGGCCTCTGCCTCGCGCGCCAGGAACAGCACGTCGCGGGGTTGGGCGAGCAGGTGCTGACCCGAATCGATGAAGAGCGTCTCGCCGCTGGCGAGCCAGCCTTCGGACAGGAATAACGCGGCTTGCGCGATCTCGTCGGCGCCGGTCTTGCGCTCAAGCAGGTTCATGCGGTGCGAGCGTTCGATCTCCGATTCGTGCTGGTCGTGACTGGCGAGGATGGCGCCGGGGGCCAGGCCGTAGATCCGATCGCGCGAGTCAGTGCGCGCCATCGACAGCATCGGGATCGTCGCGGCGAGCGCATGCTTGCTCATCGTGTAGGAGAAGAAGTCCGGATTGGGATTCTCGATCTTCTGGTCGGTGACCGCAATCACCCGTCGACCGGCACGCGCCCTGGCATCTCGGAGGAAGGCCTGTGCCAACAGGGCCGGCGTCGCCGCATTGACCTGCATGGCATGGCCGAACACCGTAGGCTGAAGCGCGTCGACATCGTCCAGTTCGAAGACGCTCGCGCAGTTCACCAGCACGCGCCAATCGGCGAGACGCGTGGCGAGGTGAGCGATCATGGACGTTGCCGCGGTGAGGTCGCGCAAGTCGGCGCCGACGATTTCAGCCGAGTCGAGGGTGGCGGCGAGCGCCTCCGCTTCTGCGCGGGAGGTGCCGTAGTGGATCACCACATGCCAGCCCGCCGCACCAAAGGCAGTTGCAATGGCCGCTCCGATGCGGCGCGCACCGCCGGTGATCAGGACAGCGGGACGTTCGACTATCGACATCGAATGCCTTGCATACGTTCACCTCTACCGCGCTGATCAGGGTTCGAGCACAGGGACGCACAGGAGGAAAGCGACGTTGCGAACCATCGCACATGCGAAAGGCGCGCCGTTCGAGAACGACGCGCCTTTGCAGGGGAACTCAGGTCGGCTTAGCGGCAGCGCGGACGCGAGTTGTTGCGGTCCACTTCGCGGCCGAGCAAGGCGCCGGCGCCAGCGCCGAGGACGGTGCCCAACGTCTTGTCGCGACCACCGTCGATGGTGCGGCCCAGGAGGGCGCCACCAACGCCGCCGATCAGCAGGCCGGTGGTGCCGTTCGACTTGCGGCAGCGGTAACGACCGTCATTGCCGCGCCAGTAGCGCACGCCGTTGTCGGTCTGATAGTAACGGCGGTCGTCACGGCGGCGTGCTTCGGCGGGTTCGCTGGTCATGACCGGAACGGTGACAGCCGCGAGAAGAGCGGTGAGAACGAGTTTACGCATGGTGGTTGCCCTCAGTAATTGCGCTTGGTGATGGGGTAACGCCATACTTCGTTCATTGATCCACAACGTCAGATGAACGACCCCGCACCCCGGCCCTTGCGCGTTCAAGCGAGCCTTTCACGCGGTGAGCTGAGATACCCGACGATCAATCCGCCAGCGCGGCCTGCTTTTCCTCATAGAGACGATCGAGTTCGGCTCGGCTCTTCTTCTCCGCCGCCGTCTTCAGCTGGCCGCAGGCCGCGTCGATGTCGCGACCGCGCGGCGTGCGCACGGGCGCCGAGATTCCCGCTTCGAACACGATGTCGGAAAAGCGGCGGATGCGCTCAGGCGTGGAGCATTCGTACGGAGCGCCGGGCCATGGATTGAACGGGATGAGATTGACCTTGGCCGGCAGCTTGTAGTGCTTGATCAGGCGGACCAGTTCGCGCGCGTCATCGTCGCTGTCATTCTTGTCCTTCAGCATCACGTATTCGAAAGTGATCCGCCGTGCATTGCTGGCGCCGGGGTAATCGGCGCAGGCCTGCAGCAGTTCCTCGATGCCGTACTTGCGGTTGATCGGCACGATCTCGTCGCGCACATCCTTGGTCACGGCATGAAGCGAAACCGCCAGGTTGACGCCGATTTCCTCGCCGCATTGCGCCATCTTCGGCACCACGCCCGAAGTCGAAAGCGTGATCCGGCGCTTGGACAAGGCAAGCCCGTCGCCGTCCATCACCAGCTTGAGCGCATCGCGAACGTTGTCGAAATTGTAGAGCGGCTCGCCCATGCCCATCATCACGATATTGGTGAGCAGCCGCCCGTCGGAGGTGTAAGAGCCTTCGTCCTCGTCGTCGTCGAGACCGGTCCTTGTGCCGAGCGCCGCCGCATCGCCACCCTTCGGCCACTCGCCCAGCGAGTCGCGCGCAAGCATGACCTGGCCGACGATCTCGCCCACCGTCAGATTGCGCACCAGCCGCATCGTGCCGGTATGACAGAAGCGGCAGTTCAGAGTGCAGCCGACCTGGCTCGAAACGCACAGCGTGCCGCGGTCCGCGTCGGGGATGAACACCATCTCGAAGTCGTGGCCATCGGGGGTGCGCAGCAACCATTTGCGGGTGCCGTCGGTCGAGTGCTGAGCCTCGACGATCTCCGGCCGGCCGATCACGAACCGCTCGGCCAGCCAGGGGCGCATGGTCTTGGCGATATCGGTCATCTCGGCAAAGTCGGTCACGCCGCGATGGTAGAGCCAATGGAAGACCTGCTTGGCACGCAGCTTCGCCTGCTTGGCATCCAGGCCAGCCGTGGCGAACAACTCGGCAATCCGCTTCTTGGGCAAGCCGATCAGGTCGGTACGCCCATCCGCGCGCGGCGTGACGCCCTCGACCAGATCGGGACGCGGCAGCGGGACCGGATCGATGTGACCCGGGATTGTCATGAGTTGAGTATCGGCCATGGTTGAGCGCCATATAGGGCATCGGGCCCCGAGTTGAAAGTCGCGCGCCGATGCGCGCCTGCGGAACCTGCGATGCGCGATCCGGTTGCCGCCCGCAATCGCAGCATCAACTCGCTTCGTCTATGGTGTGTTGCGCAAAAACATCAGCCTTTTCGTTGTCTTAGGTTCATGAAACTCCGCTGCAGCGCAGTGCATTCTCCAGGTCCGGCGGCAACAAACCGAACGGACTATGGAGTTGATTATGAAAAAAGTACTCGTCAGCCTGGCGACCGCCAGCGCATCGCTCGCCCTTGGCGTCTCCGCTCCTGCCATGGCGCAGAGCACGGACACCTCCTTCACCGGACCCTATGTCGAGGCGATTGCCGGCTATGACATCAACAAGGCCGGCAGCAGCATCGACGACCGGGTGAGCGCCACGGCGCGCGATAAGGCCGACGGTTTCCTGTACGGCGTGGGCGCGGGCTACGACTACGACTTCGGCAAGGTGGTGCTGGGCGCGCAGGGCGAGTTCACCGACAGCACGGCCAAGACCCGCTTCGACAACGGCGATCCGGAGAACTTCGGCCTCGGCAACGTGAACGCCAAGCGGGACCTCTACGTCGGTGCCCGCGCCGGCTTCAAGGCTGCGCCGAGCACGCTGCTTTATGTCAAGGGCGGCTACACCAATGCCCGCTTCGGTGTTCTTGGCACTGACGGCACCAACTCGTCGCGCATCAACCTCGACGCGGACGGCTGGCGCCTGGGTGCGGGCGTGGAGCAGAAGTTCGGAACCAACACCTTCGCCAAGCTCGAGTACCGCTATTCGAACTACTCGAAGGCCGAAGCCGATTTCCGCGACGACGTGCCGGACAGCGATCGCTTCAACGTCGACCTCGACCGACACCAGGTCGTGGCCGCCGTCGGCTACCGCTTCTGAGCTGACTCTGGCGAACAAGGGAGGGCGGGGCCGAGGCTCCGCCCTTTCTGTTGCAGAACCAGCGTGACCGAGTTCCGGTTCGACCGCGCCTCAATCCAGCCGAGCGCAGCCAATCGAGGCTGCATCCATGGCCGATGCCGCGCCCGCAAGCGCCCAGCTGTTCCCGAAGCTGCGTCCTTGAGCGTCGCGCGCACTTACCCGCATCGTCGATGCCGAGCGCATGGCAGCCACGATCGCGGCATTGTCGCCATTGTTCACCGCCCAGGCATCCCCGCCGCCGCCAATCAGTTGGAAGCGCCGGTCGCCTACCGTCAGCACGATCGGTCGACCCGGAGCGAGCCTGCGCGAAACGCGGAAGTGGACCTGGTTGCGCACACCGCGACGCGGCCAGGTGCCGATGGCGGCATAAGGCTGATAGTCGCGCCGCATGGCGCTGGGCTCTGCCATGGCGATCGCATAGCATCGCGGCGAGACGGGATCGCGGAAGGCACCCCAGCTTGCGTAGAGTCCCAGGCTGTCACGTGCAGCGAGGGGAGTCGCGCCGGCAGTCACGACCAGCAGCGTGACGATCAGGCGGGGCAGGGCGGTCGAACGGTGGGGCATGCGGTGCTCACTCGCAGAAGGCGATGATCGCCGGCAAGCCCCATCCTCGCTCCGCGGCGATCAGGCGACCTCGCGGTAGACTTCGCCGATCTTCTTGCCGTCCTCGAAGTAGCCCAGGCCATAGTCGCCCTTGATCGTGGTGCGCAGCGTCTGGCGCTCGTAGCGGGCGCTGCAGCCTTCCACCGCGTGGAGCATGCGATGGTTGTCCCAGATCACCATGTCGGTTGGCAACCAGTCGTGCCAGTAGGCGGTGGTGCCTTCGCCTAGGCGGTTCATCTCGTGCGCGACTTCGTTCAGCAGCGCGTCGCCTTCGGCATCTTCATGGTGCGCCAGTGCCACAGCCATCCACGGGCCGAAGTGGAGCACCTTCTCGCCGGTCTCACGCTCCCAGACCGCCGGGTGCATGGCGCGCGGGAAGATCGCGACTTCCTTGAGCAGGGCGATATTGCCGCTGTTTTCCGTCAGGGGCTTGAAGTTGACGCCGTACTTCATCTTCGAAAGGCGGGTGTCGAGCGTGTAGATCACGTTCTTGCCCTCCAGCTTGTCGCGCAGGGCCTGGGGGAACTGGCGGTAGAGCTCGACGCCGTCCATGAAGCCGGTGCGGCCGCCGGTCGGCGCGTTGATCGGCGCGCGAAGGACGCCGGCATAATTCAGCTCGTCGTTGTAGCAGTGGTCGAAGTGCCAGGGCGAGTACCGCGCCAGGACTTCGCCCTTGTACTCGACCAGACCTTCGCCCGCCTCCGGGTTCTCCGGATCGGGCCTGTAGTGCATGTCGATCACGCCTTGGGCTTCCTCGCCGGTCTCCTTGTCGCGCGGCGTGGTCTTGGTCGGGTGATCCTTGAGCGGGCCGAACACCTTGCTCACCGCCACCTGCATGCGGGCAGAGGGCTCCATGTCCTTGAACACGATCAAGCCCCGCTCGGCGAAAGTGTCGCGCAAGGACTGGCGCGTTGTCTCGTCCTCAATGTTGGACCAGTCCAGGCCCGTGACGAGGGCACCGAAGCTGAGGTCGTCACGCAAGTTGCGGATGGTGATGTCTGACATGAATGCGCTCTCCCGATGCCGGCGCATCCTCGGCCTGCGTGGCCGAAGTGCGGTTATGTTGGCGTGCCTCCGGAATATGCTTGAGCGCGGTTCGTCCGCCAAGTTGATTCTGAGCGGGCGATTAGCGCACGCTTTCGAGAACCGCTCCTGCAACGAGGAGCGGAAATCTCAGGCGGCGGTGTCCTTGTTCTCGGTTCGCTCGATCACCTTGCGCAGGCGCTGCGCGGTGGCCAGGGCCTTGGCCTGTTCATCGTCGGAGCAGTCGGCCTCGACGATTTCCTCCAGGCGTTCGGCAGCCTTGCCCAGCATGCTCTTGAGCGCTTCGGTTTCCGCCCGCGCGTTGCCGAGCGAATGGCGCAGATCCTGCTCTGTCTTGTCGGTCATGTATCTTTTCCCCGCGTACCCGACACGCATCATAGGCTTGGAAGAGGTCGGAGCCAAGTGCTCCTTGGTTCAGAGATCAGGATAATTGATCTTCAGCACTTCCCACTCCTTCTCTCCGGCGGGCAGGCGCACGGTTCGCAAGTCACCCACCTGAGCGCCCCGCAAAGCCCTTGCGAGCGGTGCGCTCCAGCCGATCAGGCCGGCGGCGGCATCCTGCTCGTCGTCGCCCACGATCGTCATGGTAAGGTGCACGTCGTCCTCGTCGGCGAGCACGACCGTGGCACCGAAGAAGACCTTGCCACGCTCGTCCTGGCGCGCCGGATCGACCACGCGCAAGGCCTTCATTCGCCGTGCGAGATAAGCGAGTTCCCGGTCGATCTCGCGCATGCGCTTGCGACCGTAGAGATAGTCGCCGTTCTCGGATCGATCGCCGTTGCCTGCCGCCCAGCTGACGATCTCGACGATCTCGGGTCGCTCCTTGCCAAGCAGGTGATCGTAGCGGGCGCGCAAGGCGGCCATGCCTGCGGGCGAAATGGGTGGGCCGTTATTCTGCATGATACCTGATCAGCGATGGTGCTCCGTTCGTGTCGAGCAAAGGCCGAGACGCGCTTGCCCCGGGCTCTCCGCGTATCGACTTCGCTCGGCACAATAGGAGAGGGGAGGTCCGTACCGGGCCGGGGCTAGCCCGGAGTTCGCTTGCCCAGCAGATTGCTCAGCGGCGTACTGCCGCGGTAATAGCCGCGCTCCGGGTGCATGCTCTGGTAGACCACGGCATTCTCCAGCACGCGCTGGATGTAGTTCTTGGTCTCGTAGATCGGAATGCGCTCGATCCAGTCGATCCAGTCGACGCTGCCGGTGCGCGGGTCGCCATTGGCACGCAGCCATTTGTTCACGTTTCCGGCTCCGGCGTTGTAGGCGCCCACCGCCAGCGGCGTCGCCCCGCCGAAATAGTCCATCATCCGTCCGAAATAGCCGTCGCCGAGTCGGACGTTGTAGGTTGGGTCGGAGATCAGCGACTCGACGCTGTAACCCAGTCCCATCTTGCCCGCCTGCTCGCGCGCGGTTCCCGGCATCAGCTGCATCAGCCCGCGAGCGCCCGCGTGGCTGACGGCGTTCTGCGCGAACTGGCTTTCCTGCCGGGTGAGGGCATGCGCCATGACCCAGTTGCCGCCGGGCGGAACCGGCATTTCGGGAAACGAAATCCGTCCGAAGCTGGTGTAGCCGTCCGCATGTGCCGATTGGCCGAGGATCACGCCCAGGTCGCGCCGGCCGATTTCGCGCGCGAGATCGGCGACGAGCACGTGGTCGGCCTCGGACTGCGCCTGGTCCGAGATTTCGCGGTAGAACTGCACGCCGGTGCGCCAGTCGCCATCGCGAGCGACGTCGCGGACCGCGCGGGTGATTGGCTTGGCCTGGAACGTCGCGCGTTCGGCGCTGGTCGGGCGGGCCTGCGGCATGACGTCGAGGTTGGGCATCGGACGGCCGAGCCGCTCGAGCGAAAGCTGCCCGTAAAACGCCTCCGGGTAGCGCGCCGCCATTTCGAAGTAGCGATTGGCTCCGGCCGTGTCGCCGCCTTGCGCCAGGGCGCGGCCCGCCCAATAGAAGCCCTTGGAACGCGTGCCCGGCGTTTGCGCGGCCGCACCATAGCGGTAGAACAGCGGCGCGGCGCGGCGGGGGTCGCGCAGCTCCCACAGTGCCTTGGTGCCGCCCAGCCAGACAAGCGTCGTGTAATCGTCACGCACCCGGAACGAGAGCTTGGAGATATCCGTGCCGGGCGCGAAGGCATCGTCGATCGACGACGCGATGCGCACCGCCGGATCGGCACCCGCGCCCTTGGCGGCGGTCAGCAGCTCACGCACCCACTTCTCGGGCTCAGGCACCGGTTGGGCAAGCGGCGCGCGAGTGGCCAGCAGGCTGATCGCGGCGGGCAGGTTGCCACTATTGCGGGCCTGTACCGACCGATTGTAGATATAGCCCGGATCGCGCAGCAGCTCGGCGCCGATCGGCATCCCGAGCGAGCCTGGGGCCGCGCCTTGCAGCAGCGAGAGGCGCTCCATGTAGGCACCGCGCCGCGCGGCCGAGACGAACGAGACCTGCCGCTCTGCCTGCGACGTCTCACTCTGCCAGAGCAGCGCATTCATGCGCGCGTCGTGGTCGTCGGTGGTGAAGCGATCGCGGTAGAACGAGAGCAGCGTCGCTTCGTCGTTCGCGTTCAGCGAGCCCGCACGCCAGGCGATCGACGCACGCTGGCTGGCATCCGCGCGGCGGGCGTACGTCAGCGCCGTCGCATAGCGACCGGCCGCCTGGCTGCTCAGCGGTGGAAAGCGGTCGAAGAACGCGATCAGCCGCGAAGAATCGGGCGATTCGTTGGCCAGCGCCTTTTCGGCATAACCCCGCAGCTTCTCCTCCTGCGGATAGCCGGGATAGGTCATCAGGAACGAGGAATAGGCGTCGAAACCCATCCGATCGCTGGAGGTCAGCAACTTCCAGCGATCGATCGATTGATGCGTCGCCATGTCGTGGACCTGCATCTGCGCGGCCCGCGCGCGGTCCCACTCGGCTCCTCCGGTTCCTGTGCCCATGCTCGTGTTCTGAGCCGAGACAGGGTTTGCGAAGCAGAAGGCCGATGTCAGCAGTAGACAGGCGGAGGCGCGCAGCATGCTGGACATTTTCGGGAAAGGCTCCTTATCAGGCCCTGAATGATCAAGTCTCATGGTGGCCGCCTGCTGTTGCTGGCAGGCGTGTGCGCCCCCCTGATGACCAACAGCAAAGGCGAAGTCCATGTTCTCGGGTTCGATTCCGGCACTCGTCACCCCATTTCGCGATGGCGCGTTCGATGAGGGTGCGTTCCGCAAGCTGGTCGAATGGCAGATCGAGAACGGATCGTCGGCGCTGGTGCCGTGCGGCACGACGGGCGAGAACTCCACGCTCTCCAACGCCGAGCACCACCGCGTGATCGAAGTTTGCGTGGAGCAGGCCGCCGGCCGGGTGCCGGTGATCGCGGGGTGCGGCAGCAACGATACCAGCAACGCACTTCTCCACATGAATTTCTCGAAGAAGTCCGGCGCCGCCGCCGCTCTGGTCGTCGCACCCTATTATAACCGGCCGAGCCAGGAGGGGCTGCTCGCTCACTTCTCCTACCTTGCAGAGCACAACGACCTGCCGATCGTGCTCTACAACGTGCCCGGCCGCACGGTGACCGACCTGCAGCCCGAGACGGTCTGCGAACTGGCGCGTCGATTCCCCAACACCTTCGTCGGCATCAAGGATGCCAGCGGCGACCTCAGCCGCGTGACCGACCATCGCATGGGCATCGGCAAGCAGTTCGCCCAGCTGTCGGGCGACGATGAGCTGGCCTTGCCATTCAATGCCGCGGGCGGGGTCGGATGCATCTCCGTCACTGCCAATGTCGCGCCCAGGCTCTGCGCCGATTTCCAGGCCGCCTGCGCCGCCAACGACCTGGAGCGCGCGCGCGACCTTAACGACAAGCTCTACCCGCTCCACTACGCCATGTTCGAGGACAGCTCGCCGGGCCCGTGCAAGTACGCGCTGGCGCAAGTGCACGACTGGATCGAGAACGAGCTGCGCCTGCCGCTGGTCCCGTGCAGCGACAAGGCCCGCGCCGCAGTCGATGCAGCGCTGGAGCATGCCGGGCTGCTGTAAGGTAACGTCGTCCCGGGCTCGACCCGGGACCGATTTCGCCGACGCTGCATCTGGCCGCCAAAGGCGCCGTGCCTCGCCAATCACCTGCGACAAGACGAAGCCGACCCTGGGTCATGCCTGGTCGGCTTGAGCCCGGCAGGCCACGCTTCACCCCGAAGTCTATTTTCGCGCCGCGACCGTTCATGATTTATTTTGCCGCGGCGTGCACCTACATGCCCCCTCATGGCCCGCCCTCAGCACAAAGAATTCGAAAAGACGAAGATCGTGGCGGAGAACCGCCGCGCCCGCTTCGAGTACTTCATCGACGACGTCTACGAGGCCGGCATCATGCTTACCGGCACCGAGGTCAAATCGCTGCGCTTCGGTGAGGGGTCGATCGCGGAGGCCTATGCCGAGGTCGCCAAGGGAGAGGTCTGGCTGGTGAACTCCAACGTGCCCGAGTTCAGCCACGGCAACCGCTTTAACCATGTTCCCAAGCGGCCCCGCAAGCTGCTGCTGAAGGAGCGCGAGATCGCAAAGCTGCACGGCGCGGTCGAGCGCAAGGGCATGACGCTTGTTCCATTGTCGATCTATTTCAACGGTAGAGGCCGCGCAAAGGTGGAACTCGCGCTTGCGCGCGGCAAGAATGCGGCCGACAAACGCAATACGATCAAGGAGCGCGACTGGAAGCGCGAGCAGAGCAGGATCATGCGAGACCACGGATGAGCACGCTGTTTTCCCGTCTCGCGAAGTGGTTTCACGGCCAGATGCCCACGCATGAGCAGCTGGCGGCCAACCGCTACACTGCTCACTTCGCGCGTCGGCAGGAACTGTTTCGCTTCACCCGCAGGTCGGTGCCGCGCGGAGTTGCTGCGGGGATCTTCGTCGGCATCTTCGCGATGATCCCGGGCCTCCAGATCATCGGCGCGGCACTGATGTGCGTGCCCGTGCGCGGCAACATTCCGCTCGCCGCAGCGATGACCTTCCTGTCGAACCCGGCGACGACGCCGTTCATCCTCGCCGCCTCGATCTGGATCGGCAACCACCTGGGATTTCACGCCGACCTGTCGACCTTCTACTCGCTTTACGAGAGCGGGGCGGGGATCAAGTCGTGGCTCTACTGGCTCTTGTCGGATGCGGCGCCTTCGCTCGTGATCGGATTGTTCGTGATCTCGGTCGTCGGCGCGGTGATCGGCTACGTCGCGTCGATCTGGTTCTGGCGCGCCTGGATCGGCCGCAAGCATCGTGCGCGGCAACTGCGGCCGAGCCGGACGGCAATAGCCGCGCCGGTCCGCACCGAGGCCGGGGTATGAGCGAAGCCGGGGCCCCGGCGCGCGGGCCTGGTGAACTCCTCATCGTCGCTCTCGCGCTGGTCGCCAGCGTCGGCATTGTCTGGTTTGCGACCGGGGACGCCATCGCGGTGGGTGTCTACGCCGCAGGCGTGCTTGCGCTAGGCGCTGTCGCCTTGGCGCTGGTCCGCCGTCGTCCGGCCGAAGTCGAGCAGGAGTTCGCCAGCCCCGACTGGTCGGTCACGGTCGCCGCGATCGAGCGCGCCGATGCCGCCATCGCCGTCACGGATCGTGCCGGCCGGCTGGTCTGCGCCAACTCGCGCTTCGAAGCCTGGTTCGGTGCGGGCAGCGCTCCGCCGGATCTGCCGCTCGACGATGCTTCGCGCGAAGCCCTCGCCGAAGCCGTCCGGCTCGCGTGGCGCGATGGCGAGGCGCAGCTCGCGCTTGCCAGCGAAGGGTTGAGCGGGGCGGCGATCGGTGCACGACGTTGGCAGGCGCAGGCCCATCGGGCGGGTCGCGGCGAAGACTTCATCGTCTGGCGATTCACGCCGCAAATCCAGGGCGACCCGGTTTCGGAACTGGTCGGCCATCTCGACGGCAAGTTCGGGCGCGCGCTTGCCGGGGCCGGCATCGTCGCGGCACTCGTCGATCCCGATGGACAGATCCGCGCTGTCAGCGCCGGCTTCGCCGAGCGTGCCACGGGTGACGCGACTGCCGAGGTCATCGGGCAGGACTTCGTTCTCCTGCTGCGCGAGGAGGAGGGGGCGCGCATCGCCTGGGCGCGCGACACGCAGCAGTCCAGCCCGATCACGCTCTACCACGTACCCGTCGTCGACCCCGACTTGCCTGGCCAGCCCGATCCTCTGACGACGCCCTCGCTGATGCTCGTCGTGGACGCCGGGCTGGGAATCGGTGCGAGCGAGGGCGGTGGCGCGGCCGTGCCGCACCTGGAGGCGCTGCTGGGACAGCTGCCGCTCGGCCTTGCCATGGCCGACCGCGATGGCCGGCTGCTCTTCGCCAACGCTGCCTTCATGCGCGCCGCCGGACGCGAGGCGCAGACGCCGCCGACCTACCCCACCGACATCGTCGTGAAGGAAGACAAGCGCGCGCTGTCCGAAGCCATCCGCCGCTTCGCGCAAGGGCCGGCCGCCGCCGGCGACATCGCCGTGCGCCTGACGACGCAGCCGGACGATCCGGTTTCGCTGAGCCTTGCCGGCGTGCGCGGGCTGGGCGACGCTGCAGTGCTGCTGGGCCTCACCGATTCCTCCGAAGAGACCCGCCTCAAGCGCCAGGTCGCGCAGGCCACCAAGATGCAGGCCGTGGGCCAGCTCGCGGGCGGTGTCGCGCACGATTTCAACAACGTGCTGACGGCGATCCTGGGCACCTGCGACCTCATGCTGATGCGCCATACGCCCGGCGATTCCGACTATGACGACATCCAGCAGATCCGCGCCAATTCCAACCGCGCCGCATCGCTTACCCGCCAGCTGCTCGCCTTCTCGCGCCAGCAGACGCTACGCCCCGAAGTGCTCCAGTTGCCCGATGTCGTCGCCGACATTTCGCAGATGCTGCGTCGGCTGATCGGCGAGAAGATCCAGTTCGTCGTCACTCACGATCGCGATCTGGGCCCGGTGCGCGCCGACCCGACACAGCTCGAGCAGGTGATCGTCAACTTGGCCGTCAATGCGCGCGACGCGATGCAATCGGCGTCCGGCAACCGCGATGGCTCGGGCCGCCTCACGCTCGCGACGCGACGCGTCACCGCCGCAGACGTGCGCGCGATGCGCAGCGAGATCATCCCCGTCGGCGAGTACACCGCGCTCGTCGTCGAGGACACCGGCAGCGGCATCCCGCCCGAGCACCTGGGCAAGATTTTCGAGCCGTTCTTCACTACGAAGGAGCAAGGCAAGGGCACCGGTCTTGGCCTTTCCACCGTCTACGGCATCGTCAAGCAGTCCGGTGGATTCATCTTCGCTGACAGTGAGGTGGGCCGTGGCACCCGCTTCACCGTTTACCTGCCGGTCGACCATGCGAGCCCCGGCAGTGCCCGCACGCTTCCCAAGCCGAGCGATGCGCCCAAGCAATGGGCAGGCGGCGGCCGCATTCTTCTGGTCGAGGACGAGGATCCCGTGCGCGTGGTCGCCGAACGCGCGCTCACCCGGCAGGGCTACGAAGTCACATCGGCGCGCGACGGCGAAGAGGGTCTGGAGCTGGTGCAACAAGGGGGGCGCTTCGATCTCGTCGTCAGCGATGTGGTGATGCCGACGATGGATGGCCCCGCGATGGCCCGTCACATCCGCGAGATTGCGCCCCAGTTGCCGGTCCTGTTCATGTCGGGCTATGCCGAGGAGCAGCTGCGCAAGGAGATCGGCATCGCCAATGCCTGGTTCATGCCCAAGCCGTTCTCGGTGCAGCAGCTTTCCGAGAAGGTCGGCGATGTGCTGGCGCAGACCGCGCGGCCGTCCGCGGCGCCCGCCACCGCGTGAAGTCAAACGTGCTCAGGAACACGGTCTTCGTGGCCGTGCTGGCGCTGATCGGCGTCTCCGCCGGCTTGCTTGCATACTATGGCCTGGGTCACGCCGACGCCATCGACGATTCGCCTCATCTGATCCGCCTGGCCGACAGGCTGATCGCGCGCGACCAGTCGGGCGATGGACTCGGTCCCGATCGTCAGGCCATGCTGCTTGGGGTGGTGGACCCGGGCTTCGCCGCGCATCAGGGTGCCGACATGGACACGCCAGGCGGTGGCATGACCTCGATCACGTACGCACTGGCCAAGCGCCTCGACTTCGATGGGTTCCATCCGGGAGTCGCATGGATCCGCCACCGCGCTTACGCTCGGGGCTTGGAAGAGCGCCTGTCGAAGCGGCAAATTCTCGCCCTCTGGCTCGAAACTGTGGAAATGGGCCGAGCACGCGATGGCTGGATGAAGGGCTTCTTCATGGCGAGCCGGGTGATCTACGATCGTCCACCAGCCAAGCTCACGGACAGGCAGTTTCTGCGCCTCGTCGCGGTCGTCATCGCGCCGACCAGGTTCACTCTCGATGCGCCCGATCCCGCGCTGGACGAGCGTGTCGCGCGGATCGAGCGCCTGCTCGCCGGGACATGCGCGCGCACGGCAGGCAGCGATGTCTGGCTGCAAGGCTGCGCCTCCACCTAAAAATTCCGCCGCATGTGTGTTCCCCTCTTGTTCACGTAGAACAAACCGCATACATTGCGGCGCGTGACGTTGACCTTTCCGGTCAGCCCGGTAGCGAAGGGAAAGAGACATGGCTGCTCAGCTCAAGCTGATCCAGGAAGGCAAGGAAAAGGACGCAATGGACCGTCAAAAGGCCCTCGAAGCCGCAATGGCGCAAATCGATCGCGCATTCGGCAAGGGCAGCGCGATGAAGCTCGGCTCGAAGGAGGCGATGCAGGTGGAGGCGATCTCCACCGGCTCGCTCGGGCTCGATATCGCGCTGGGCGTCGGCGGCTTGCCGCGCGGCCGCGTGATCGAGATCTACGGGCCGGAAAGCTCCGGCAAGACCACCTTGGCGCTGCACTGCATTGCCGAGGCGCAGAAGACCGGTGGCACTGCCGCCTTCATCGACGCCGAACACGCGCTCGATCCGGTCTATGCCAAGAAGCTGGGCGTCAACATCGACGAACTGATCGTCTCGCAGCCGGATACCGGTGAACAGGCGCTGGAGATCGTCGACACGCTGGTGCGCTCCAATGCCATCGACGTGCTGGTGATCGATTCGGTGGCCGCGCTGGTCCCGCGGGCCGAGATCGAGGGTGAGATGGGCGACAGCCACGTTGGCCTTCAGGCTCGCCTGATGAGCCAGTCGCTGCGCAAGCTGACGGGATCGATCAGCCGCTCGCGCTGCATGGTGATCTTCATCAACCAGCTGCGCATGAAGATCGGCGTCATGTACGGCAACCCGGAAACCACCACCGGCGGCAACGCGCTCAAGTTCTACGCTTCGGTCCGCCTGGACATCCGTCGCACCGGCGCGATCAAGGACCGTGACGAGGTGACCGGCAACGCCACCCGCGTGAAGGTGGTCAAGAACAAGGTCGCCCCGCCGTTCAAGCAGGTTGAATTCGACATCATGTACGGTGAGGGCATTTCAAAGATCGGCGAGATCCTCGACCTTGGCGTCAAGGCCGGCCTGGTCGAGAAGTCGGGTGCCTGGTTCAGCTATGATTCGATCCGCATCGGTCAGGGGCGTGAAAACTCGAAGAACTACCTTCGCTCCAATCCTGAGGTTTGCGACAAGCTGGAAAAGGCCATTCGCGATCATACCGCAGGTCTGTCCGAAGTGATGATGGCCGGCCCTTCGGAAGAGGACGACGTCTAAGGCTCCGTCGTCCCGGGCTTGACCCGGGAGCGGTTGCGTCATGAAGCGCCTCCTCGTTCTGTCAGGTTCGTGCGCGGACGCAATGAAGAACAAGGAACAGGATTCTTAGGCAGAGGCGCAGAGGCGCAGTGAGCAAATGAGGAGGCAACTCTTGCGGCGAAGCCGCCGTGTGCTCGTCGTTCGCCGCAAGCTGGATAGATGGGTGAGGAGGGCTTGGCGGCCAAGAGCAAGGTCCTCCCTTCTTTCTTTCCGCGCCTCCGCGGCTCCGCGCGAGAAAATTCTTCATGCTGTTCCAGCCTGCGATTTTACGCCCCTCCGCGTACCCCCCGGTCCACCTGCTAACGATCACTTTGATCGCGCCTTCCCGCTTGCCGCACCCCGAGGTGCAGTTTATCGGCGAACCCATGCGCTCCACGAACGAAATCCGCCGGTCTTTCCTCGAATACTTCGGCTCGCAAGGCCACGATGTGGTGCAGTCCGCGCCCCTGGTGCCGTACAACGACCCGACGCTGATGTTCGTCAACGCCGGGATGGTGCCGTTCAAGAACGTCTTCACCGGGCTTGAGAGCCGCGATACACCCCGCGCGACCTCCTCGCAGAAGTGCGTACGTGCGGGTGGCAAGCACAACGACCTCGACAACGTCGGCTACACCGCGCGCCACCACACGTTCTTCGAGATGCTGGGCAACTTCTCGTTCGGCGATTACTTCAAGGAGCAGGCGATCACCCATGCCTGGACCTTGCTGACCAAGGTGTGGGGACTACCGCCTGAGAAGCTCCTGGCCACCGTCTATCATACCGATGACGAGGCGTTCGAGCTGTGGAAGAAGATCGCCGGTCTGCCCGAGGACCGTATCATCCGCATCGCCACGAAGGACAACTTCTGGGCGATGGGCGACGATGGCCCATGCGGGCCATGCTCCGAGATCTTCTACGACCATGGCGCGCACATCCCCGGAGGGCCTCCCGGCTCACCCGACGAAGACGGCGATCGCTTCATCGAGATCTGGAACCTGGTGTTCATGCAGTTCGAGCAGGTCGGGGGCGAGATCGTCGGCAACCTGCCGCGTCCTTCGATCGACACCGGCATGGGCCTGGAGCGCGTGTCCGCCGTGCTCCAGGGCGTGCACGACAACTACGATACCGACACCTTCAAGGCGCTGATCGCCGCGTCGGAAAGCTTGACCAGCGTGCCGGCTGAAGGTGCGCAGCGCGCCAGCCATCGCGTGATCGCCGATCACTTGCGTTCCACCGGCTTCCTGCTGGCCGATGGCGTGCTGCCATCGAACGAGGGCCGCGGCTATGTGTTGCGGCGGATCATGCGGCGCGCCATGCGCCATGCGCACCTGCTCGGCGCCACGGACCCGCTGATGCATCGCCTCGTGCCGGCGCTCGTCGCCGAGATGGGCCAGGCCTATCCCGAGCTCGGCCGCGCGCAGCCGCTCATCGAGGAAACGTTGCAGCGCGAGGAGATCCAGTTCCGCCGCACGCTGTCGAACGGTCTGCGCCTGCTCGACGAAGCGACCGCTGAAATCGCCGATGGCGGCGAACTCCCCGGCGAGACCGCATTCCGCCTCTACGACACGTATGGGTTTCCTTACGACTTGACCGAAGATGCGCTGCGGTCCCGCGCTATTACCGTGGACCGCGCTGGCTTCGACGAAGCGATGGCGCGCCAGAAGGCCGCTGCGCGAGCGGCTTGGAAAGGCTCGGGCCAGGCGGCGGACAGCGACGTGTGGTTCGACTTCGCCGAGCGCGAAGGCGCGACGGAATTTACCGGCTACAATGCCGAAAGCGCCGAAGGGCGCGTCGTGGCGCTGGTGCGCGACGGCAAGGAGGTCCGCTTCGCCGAGGCTGGCGACGCAGTCATCGTCCTGACCAACCAGACGCCGTTCTATGGCGAAAGCGGCGGTCAGGTTGGGGACGCGGGGCTGATCACCGGCGCCCCCGGCAGTTCATCGGGCGAGCTGCGCATCGCTGTCGAAGACACCGCGAAGCCGCTCGGCCGCCTGCATGCCATGCACGGGCGCGTCGAGGCGGGAACGGTTACGGTCGGCGACACCGTTCTCCAGACGGTCGACGTCGAGCGGCGCGAAGCGATTCGGGCCAATCACTCCGCCACGCACTTGCTTCACGCCGCCTTGCGGGGGCGCCTTGGCGATCATGTGACGCAAAAGGGGTCGCTGGTAGCGCAGGATCGCCTGCGCTTCGACTTCTCGCATCCCAAGCCGCTCAGCGCTGAGGACATCGCGGCGATCGAGGCCGAGGTGAACGCGGAGATCCGTCACAACGAGCCGGTAACCACCCGCTTGATGAGCCCGGACGAGGCGATCGAGGCGGGCGCGATGGCACTCTTCGGCGAGAAGTATGGCGACGAGGTTCGCGTACTTTCGATGGGCCGCCTCAGCGGCAGCCGCAACTACTCGGTGGAGCTGTGTGGTGGCACCCACGTCGACGCCACGGGTGACATCGGCGTGTTCCGCATCGTGTCGGAGAGCGCCGTCTCATCCGGCGTGCGGCGCATCGAGGCGCTCACCGGAGAGGGCGCGCGACGCTGGCTGGTGGGTCGAGAGGACGCGCTGAAGAACGCGGCGGCCTTGCTGCGCACCACGCCCGAGGACGTCGAAGCTCGCGTCGCGGCGCTGTTGGAAGAGCGCCGCAAGTTGGAGCGCGAACTCGCCGAAGCCAAGCGGGCGATCGCGCTGGCCGGCAGCGGCCCTGCATCTTCGGCACCGGCCGACGAGGACTTGGGCGGCGTCAAGTTCTACGGACAAGTGCTGGAAGGCCTCGATCCAAAGGAGTTGCGGGGCTTGCTGGACCAGGCCAAGCAGCGCCTCGGCTCGGGCATCGCCGCGATCGTCGCCGTGAACGAAGGCAAGGCCAGTATCGCTGCGGCCGTCACCGACGACCTTGTAGAACGCATCAGCGCCGTCGCATTGGTTCGCGCCGGTGTCGAGGCACTTGGTGGAAAGGGTGGCGGGGGGCGTCCCGACATGGCGCAAGGTGGTGGACCGGACGGCAGCAAGGGCCAAGAGGCGCTCGCCGCCGTACGCAAGGTCATTGCGGGCTAGGTTCGATCGACCTTGAGGCCGACGGCCACAGCCTCACGGACCAGCGGCGCGCAGTGAGGCTCAGGCAAAGAGGGGCGACGGGACGCGGTCGCTTGCATCCCGGCGGGGCGCTGCTTGGCAGCGTCTTGATTGTAAGCCGTCAGCTATGTTGCGGGCTGACCCAGCAGAGGGTCGCGTCCTCGTCCCTACCGGCCTCGGCTTGTGCCCCGCGTCTCCGGTTCGGATCCTTGTGAGAGGTTGCGCTCGCGTCCATCGTTTCCGCTGTTCTTGTCGCCCTTGATCGCGCCTTCGTCCGGCTGATCATCCTGGGTCAGCGGGCTCTTGTCGGGTGTATTGCTGGGGTGACTCATCTGCATTCTCCTTCCTGGTATCAACGAGTTGACACCCAGGAACGTACCCCCACTCACCGCAGCGGCGCGTCGGTCGATCGGTTCGGCAGCGTGCTGCGGCTGTCGGGCTGCGGATACGCCGCTTGCATCGCGGATGCCGAGAGTCGCGCCGCCGAGCAGCTACTCGCGATCGCTGCAATGTTCCGATCTCAGGCGGGTCGTTCTCGTAGACTGGAGCTACGCAAGCTCGGCTTTTCGGTGAGGCCACCTTCTTCCATGAGCTTGATGCGCAGTTCGTCGCGCTTTTCGTGGATCGAGGCGATGACCGGTCCCATCGGCACGCCAAGGTCGACGAGCACGGCCTCGGACAACTGGAGCGAGCTTTCCAGCGTTTCGGGCACCGCCTGGCTGGCACCGGCGCGGTAGAGCTCCGCGGCATGGGTGGTGTCGCGCGCGCGGACGATGATCGGCAGGTCGGGGTACTCGCCGCGCAGCTTGCGTACGAGGCGTTGAGTGGAGACGGGCTCGTCCATGGTAAGGATCACCGCCGTTGCGTTGTTCGCGCCAAGCCGGTCCAGCGCGCTGCCGCGGGCGGCATCGCCGAACGTGACCACATAGCCCTGATGCTTGCCTTCGGTTACCAGATCGGTGTCGCTGTCGACCGCGACGTAGGGCTTGTCGTGCGCCTTGAGCATGTCGGCGACAAGGCGCCCGACACGGCCGAACCCGACGATGATTGCCCGTGGCTCCTGCTCGTCGGGAAGGCTGGTGGCGGGCAGGGCACCGTCGAGCTGCCGCCCCATCGATCGGCCGAACAGCGCCAGGAGCGGCGTGATCGTCAGGCCCAACGCCGTGACGATCTGCCAGAATTGCTCTGTCGCGGGGGTGATCAGCTGCGCCGCGGTGGCGGCCGTGAGCACGATCAGCGTGGTTTCCGATGGGCTCGACATCAGGATGCCGGTTTCCATGGCGGTTCCTCGCCGAGCGCCCATGACGCGCAGCAGCAGGCCGGTGACGAGCGCCTTCAGCGCGATTACGCCAACCGTGGCGACAAGGATGGCGACCAGGTTTTGGGCTACCACCGCGAAGTCGATGCTCATGCCCACGGTGATCAGGAACACGCCGAGCGCGAGACCCTTGAACGGTTCGGTAATGTGCTCGACCTCGACATGGTACTCGGTCTCGGCAATCAGCAGGCCGGCGATGAGGGCGCCCACGATTGGTGACAGGCCCGCCGCCGCAGTCGCGAGCGAGGCGAGGATCACCACCAGCAGCGAGGCGGCCAGGAACAGTTCCGGGCTCTTCGTGCGGGCGGCCTGCGCGAACAGCGGCGGCAGCATGAAGCGGCCGCCGATGAGCAGCGCGGCCACCACTGCAATGCCCAGGGCGATCGTGCCCGCGATCGCACCGAAGCCGGATTCGGCGTTCGGGCCGATGGCACCGAGCAGGAAGATGATCGGGACCAGGGCAATGTCCTCGAACAGGAGCATGGCCAAAGCCGCGCGCCCGACCGGGGTGGCCGTGCTGGTGATCTTGAGCACCAGCGCAGTGGAGGACAAAGTCAGCGCCAGGCCAAGCGCAAGGGCACCGCCCAGGCTGTGGCCAACGAGGGCGAGTACGGCGGTAATCGCAGCGCCGATCCCCAGCAGTTCGAGCGAGCCGAGGCCGAAGACCTGCCGGCGCATCTGCCACAAGCGGCCGAACGAGAGCTCGAGCCCGATCGAGAACAGCAGCAGGATGATCCCGAACTCGGCGAAAAGGTCGAGGCCCTCGGGGTCGGATATGGTGAAGTGATAGAGCCAGGGATGGCTCGGCACCAGGCGGCCGAGGCCGGTCGGTCCGACGAGCAGGCCAACGAGGATGAAGCCGATCACCGGCGTGATGCGGAACCGGGCAAAGATAGGGATGACGGCACCGGCGGCGCCGAGGATTACGAGGGCATCGGAGACGAGCGGGGAGTAGAGTTCACCATTGGCAGCCATCGGAGCACTATGGGCGGCATGACCGCCGATGTCACGGTTGCGCCCGAGCTTTTCTCTAGCCACGGCACTGGAAAGCAGCCGATCGCTCGATAGTGGATGGCAGGGGCACGGCGTGCAGGTCGCTGATGTGTGGTCCGACGCTTGGAACATGGGCCATGCTGTCGTTCAACATCGGCATGGTCGGTGCGATGGCGCGGCGCCGCATGCGGTGTGCGACGTCCTTGCGAGGCCGCAGCTTTTCTAACAAAGGTCAGGCCAGGCTCCGGCACGGCCGCACGCCATCGCGCGGCCGTGCCGGTTACATCAGGCGATCACGCCCAGGTGGACATCTCGGTTTCGAGGTTCTTCACGATCTCCTCGAAGAACTGCTCGGTCGTCATCCAGCTCTGATCGGGGCCGATCAGCAGCGCGAGGTCCTTGGTCATCTTGCCGCTCTCGACCGTCTCGATGCAGATGCGCTCGATCGTCTCGGCGAACTTGACCACCTGCGGAGTGTCGTCGAACTTGCCGCGATAGCTGAGGCCTTGCGTCCACGCGAAGATCGAAGCGATCGGGTTGGTGGAGGTCGCCTTGCCCTGCTGGTGCTGGCGGTAGTGGCGCGTCACGGTGCCGTGAGCCGCCTCAGCCTCGACCGTCTTGCCGTCGGGCGAGAGGAGGACCGAGGTCATCAGGCCCAGCGAGCCGAAGCCCTGCGCCACGGTGTCGGACTGCACGTCGCCGTCGTAGTTCTTGCAGGCCCACACGAACTTGCCCGACCACTTGAGCGCGGAGGCGACCATGTCGTCGATCAGGCGGTGCTCGTAGATGATGCCCTTGGCCTTGAACTGCTCGGCGAAGCCTTCGGCGTCGAACACTTCCTGGAACAGGTCCTTGAAGCGACCGTCGTAGGCCTTGAGGATCGTGTTCTTGGTGGACAGGTACACCGGCCAGCCCAGGTTGAGGCCGTAGTTGAACGAAGCACGCGCGAAGTCGCGGATCGAATCGTCCAGGTTGTACATCGCCATGGCGACGCCGGCGCCGGGGAACTTGAACACTTCCAGGTCGATGTTCTGGCCGTCGTCGCCTTCGAACACCAGGCGCAGCTTGCCCGGGCCGGGGATCAGGGTGTCGGTGGCGCGGTACTGGTCGCCGAAAGCGTGACGGCCGACGACAATCGGGTCAGTCCAGCCGGGCACCAGGCGGGGCACGTTGGAGATCACGATCGGCTCGCGGAAGACGACGCCGCCCAGGATGTTGCGGATCGTGCCGTTGGGCGACTTCCACATCTTCTTGAGGCTGAATTCCTCGACGCGCTGTTCGTCGGGGGTGATAGTCGCGCACTTGACGGCGACGCCATACTGCTTGGTGGCGTTGGCGCAATCGATCGTCACCTGGTCGTCGGTGGCGTCGCGGTTCTCGATCGACAGGTCATAGTACTTCAGGTCGATGTCGAGATAGGGAAGGATAAGGCGCTCGCGGATCCACTGCCAAATGATGCGCGTCATCTCGTCGCCGTCCATCTCGACGACTGGGTTCTTGACCTTGATCTTTTGCATTCGAAAACGCTCCTGGGGTGGCAATTTCGCGGTTTCTTAGGCAGCGTAAACCCGCATAGCAAGGCAAGTATCGGCGTGACCGGGCCGGTGCGCGTTTCATTGCGGCGCCGTAAGCGATCGCGAGGAAAGCCGGTGACGCACCGAGACGTCACGATCCACTTGGTCGGAGGGCATGCTTGAGCGGTCGGTCAATCGATCCCATGCGCGGGACGCGACAGGTCGATGGGCGCAAGGCTCAGCGGCAAGGGCGAAGAGAGGATTTACCTGCCTCGTCACCGCGACCCGCGTGAAGCAATCGAGACGCTCAGAAGCCCGTGCGCAGCGGCAAGCATGAAAAAGCCCGCTAAGCCAAGAGGCTAGCGGGCTCTTCAGATGGTGGGCGTAGCAAGGATTGAACTTGCGACCCCTACGATGTCAACATAGTGCTCTACCACTGAGCTATACGCCCGAACACCATCTGCGTTCCGGCGGCCCGGATCGCTCTGATCCCGCCGGAGGAGGGCCCTTTAACCGCGGGTCCGATGCGATGCAAGCCCCCTTGGTCGTTCAAATTCGCGCATGTTCGGCAAGGCCGAAGACGCGCTGCACCTCCAGCACCAGGTCGCGCAAGTGGAACGGCTTGGACAGGACGCGCGCTTGCGGAGCCTCGCGGCTGGCGCGCAGGGTGACGGCGGCGAAACCGGTGATGAACATGACCTTGGTCTGCGGCGAGACCTCGTTGCAGCGCTGCGCCAGCTCGATCCCGTCCATCTCGGGCATGACGATGTCGGAGAGGAGAAGGTCGAACACCTCGCTTTCGAGCAGGACCAGCGCCTCGGTGCCGCGGTCGACCGATACCACGTCGTATCCGGCATTCTGCAATGCGCGCGCCAGGTAGGTGCGCATGGCTTGATCGTCTTCGGCAAGCAGGATGCGGATCATCGCGGGGTCCCGGTAAAAACAAGCTGCAACCGCCATCGGCCGCGCCTTCGCATATAGGCGCGCAGGGGTTAAAATTCTTGTCAGACCAAATACGTGATCCGCTTTGCCACGACCGTTGCATTCAGCAGTTTACCCACGCAGCGCTTTGACACGCGAGGCCGAACAGGACAGCAATGACGGGCATGGGTGACGAAGCCGAGAACGAGTCGCAGCTGGCTATTGGCGGTCGGATCCCTGGAGCACCCGGCATCGCCGCGTTTCGGACCTGGGGCGATGAGCCTTCCTCGCTGCCGGTCGTCATTTCCGTTCCCCACGCCGGACGCGCCTACCCGCGCGCGCTGCTGCGCGACATGCGCCACCCTGAATCGTCCGCGCTCAAGCTGGAGGATCGGTATGTCGATCGTCTGGCGCGGGTCGTGGCGCAGGATACCGGCGCGGCGCTGCTGATCGCGCAGGCGCCGCGGGCTATGATCGACCTCAACCGCGCGCCCGAGGATGTCGATTGGGAAATGTTCGGCCGCGCGGCCCGTTCGGAACCTCGCCCTGATCCTGCGAATCGCCGAGCGCGGACCGGGCTCGGTCTGATCCCGCGGCGCCTGCCCGGTATCGGCGAGCTCTGGCGGCGGCGTCATGAGGAGGCCGAACTTGCCGAGCGTATCACGCAGATTCACGCACCCTACCATGCGCGGCTCTCGGCGATGCTGAAGACGCACCAGGAACGCTGGGGTGCGGTGCTGCTGCTGGACTTGCACTCCATGCCCCCGCTCGTGGCACGTGTGGGGCAGCCCGCAGCCGAGTTCGTGATCGGCGACCGGTTCGGCACGACGTGTCACGGTAGCCTTGTCGGCGCGGCCTTCTCGCATCTGGCGCAAGCCGATCGTCCGGCGGCGCATAACCGGCCCTATGCGGGCGGCTATGTGCTGGAGCGTCATGCCGACGTGCGATCGGGTATCCACGCGATGCAGGTAGAGGTCGACCGAAGCGCCTACCTCGATACGCGCATGGCCGAGCCGGGGGCCGGCTTCGATGACGTGGCGAAGGTTCTGACCGGTATGGTCCGGCGTCTGGCGCAGAGCGTTCTCGAACTGGCGGCAGCTTCGGGCGAGCAGAGCTGGCCGCTCGCCGCCGAATAGAAGCTTTCAGACGGCACATAAAAAACCACCCCGCGCAGATGCGCGAGGTGGCCAAGGTTCAGGGAGGAGGTGCACAAAGTGCACCAACTTCGCCAAGCCATGAGGGCAGCGTTGGCGAAGCACTTGCAACATAGTCCGCAGTGCCGCCGGTTGCAACCCCGTGCGCGCACTGATGCGGATCATGCTGATTCGATAAGGTTTTGCCTGACTTTCGCCGATCAGGCTGCCTGGGGCAGCGGCGGACCCTTGCCCTGCGCGACCTGGCGGCTGAAGATGTCACGAACCAGGTCGAGCGAGAACAGGTGCGCGTAGATCAGACCGAGCAGGCCGTTCTGGTTCCAGGTGCGCAGGATGTCGCCGCGCAACTCGCGCAGCTTGTTCTCATCCACCATGCGGAAGCCGCGATAGTTGAAGGGCTGGCCCCCGCCGACGTCGATGTTCAGCTCGCCGTCCATAAGGAGGTTGTGCTTCTCGAGCTCGGCCATGAAGCTGGCGGTCTTCTGTCCGGCGATCTCGAACTGCTCGCAGAACTGCAGCGTGTTCTTGCATGCTTCGCTGGGCTGGTTGCCGTCGAACAGCGGCTGGCCTTCCTCGCCCTCGAACTCACCGACCAGGTCGCTGGTCGGGTCGACGCAGAGCGAGAGTTCTTCCGAATCGGGCTGCACGCGCGCGAGCAGGAAGGGGTAGCGGCGCACGTAGGCGGGCATGTAGATCGGCGTGTTGACCGAGCCGTCCTCGTCCACGAAGGCGTTCACGCCCTCGTTCATGCCCATCAGGGCGATGGGGAACGAACCTTCGCCGGCCGAGAACACGATCGGGAAGTTGCGCTGTGCAAGGGGGAACTCCTCCACCGTGAGCGGCACGGTGTTCACGTCCTTGAGCCACGTCGCCTTGTCGGTCGCGCGGCTCTTCCAGCTGGCGTGCTCCTGCGAGCTGAGCAGGACGAGATCGTTGTAGAACAAGGGTAGGGCAACACTTTGCGGCGCGCTGGCCATGGTGGTTCTCCGCATGCGGCGTGCGTGGGCGGCGCGCCTTCGTATAAAGTGCCGGCTCCTTTACGGACTGCCCCGATGGCGCGCAAGCCAGGGGCAGCGCGCGTCCAGGCACGGCTTTGTGGATGCAGGCGATCTGCGCCGGAGTCGTGGCCCTAAAGCAACTTGCCGGGGTTCAGGATGCCGAGCGGGTCGAGTGCCTGCTTGACCCTGCGCATCATGTCCAGCGCGACGGGATCGCCCAGCCGCGCCAGGTCGTCGCGCTTGAGCTGGCCGATGCCGTGCTCGGCCGAGATCGACCCGCCCCATTCGCCGACGAGATCGTAGACCTGTCGGCTGATCGCCTTGCCGTCACCCTGTTGCCATGTCGCGCCGTCGCTGCCCTGCGGCGCGATGACGTGGAAGTGCACGTTTCCATCGCCCAGGTGTCCGAAGGCGATCGCCTCGGTGCCGGGCCACTGCGCTTCCAGGTGCGGCACGGCGGCGTCGATGAAGTCCGGCATCTTGTCGACCGGGACCGAGATGTCGTGCTGCACCGCCGGCCCCCGTGCGCGCTCGGCCGGAGCGATCGAATCGCGAATCAGCCAGAACGCCTCGGCCTGGCTCTCGTTCGCGGCGATCACCGCGTCGTCGAGAAGGTCCCGCTCGAAGGCCTGCTCCAGCATGTTCTCGCAAAGATCGCGCAGCCGCTCGGCCCCCGAGCGATCCGCGACGACTTCGATCAGCACGTGCCAAGGATGAGCACCAGCCAGGGGCGGACGGACCGAAGGCATATGGTCGATCACCGCCTCGAGCGAGGCCTGCGGCAAGATCTCGAAGCCCTCCAGCGCGTCGCCGGCAGCGTCCTCGCAATGAAGGAGCAAGGTGCGTGCGGCTTGCACGCTCGACACGCCGGCCCAGATCACCACCCGCTCGGCCACGGCCGCCACCAGCTTGAGCGTCGCGGCTGTGACGATCCCCAGCGTGCCTTCCGATCCGATCAGCAGCTGTTTCAGGTCGAAGCCGCGATTGTCCTTCTTGAGCGGAGTCAGCATGGAGAAGACCTGCCCGTCCGCCAGCACCGCTTCCAGCCCCATGACAAGCGCGCGCATGGAACCATGGCGCAACACCTGCGTGCCGCCCGCATTGGTCGAGATCAGGCCGCCGACCGTCGCCGAACCCTTGCCGCCCAACGTCAGCGGGAAGCGCAGGCCTTCCGCCTCCGCTGCTTCGTGCAAGGTCTGGAGGATGACCCCGGCGCCGCACGTCACTTTGCGCCCGTTCACATCGATCGCGCCGATCGTGTTCATGCGCCGCAGCGAGAGCAGCACGGCCTGCCCGCTTTCGTCCGGAGTGGCGCCGCCCGCCATGCCGCTGTTGCCGCCCTGTGGGACGATCGGAACCCGATGCTGCGCGCAAAGCCGCACCAGGTCCGCCAGTTCCCGCGTCGTCGCCGGGCTCGCCATGGCCAGCGCCTTGCCTTGGAAACGCCCGCGCCAGTCGGTCAGCCAAGGCTCGATCAGGTCGAGATCCTGCGTCAGGCCGCGAGCTCCGAGGCTGGATTGCGCCGCCTCCAGGAATGCTTGTTGTTCGCTCATGAGTCCATCTATGGCACACCTTGCGCCGCCATGCCTATTCGGCGCGTACGGGGCGGATCGGTCCAGCTTGCGAAATGCTCGAGTTAAGCACGGGTTCAAGCTCTTGCCCTCAAGCGATGGACCTGCTTTCAAGAGCTTAGGGGACCGACCGAACTGATGAATCCGACCGCCGCCTTGCTTGCGCCACTGCTGCTGCTGATCTCGGCCGTGAGTGGTGACGAGGAGCAGGGCGATGCCGCGTCGGATCAGACCGCCCATGTATTCCCTGAGCCGGAGTTGCCGCGGGCCGCGCCCGAGTGGCCGATCGGCGTCATCCGCTCGTTCGTCCCCGACAGCGCGTGGCAGGTCCATATCGAGCAGCGCATGACGATCCGCGTCTCCCCGCGCGCCAATCTGCCACAGCCACGCGACCCTGCCGCTGCCCTGCCCAGACGGGTTCAGCGCCAGCGCTTGTCCGAACGCAAGATCGGCAAGTGCCTGCCGATCGCCGGGATCGCAGGCGTAGAGCCCAATGGGCCCGACAGCGTGATCCTGTTCATGCGCGATCGGAGGCTGATCAACGCGCAGCTGGAACGCAGCTGCCTGTCGCGCGCGTTCTACTCCGGCTTCTACCTCTCGCGCAGCCCCGACGGGATGGTCTGCGTCGATCGGGACACGCTGCTGTCGCGCAGCGGCTCTGCCTGCAAGCTGTCGCGTATCCGCGAGCTCGTCGAGGATGACGATTGAGGCTGATTTCTGCGGGTTGACGCATGGGAAAACTTGACTTTTGCGCGGCATCGCGCATAGGGCGCGTCAAGCCTGCGCCCGATCTTGCATGGGGACGGTCACCATCGACCCCACTGGCTCGCGCGCACCCGATCTTTTTTCCGGACACCATTAAGCCTATGAACTTTGCCGATCTCGGCCTGTCAGACGAATTGCTGAAAGCGGTCGTGGACTCCGGCTACACCACGCCGACTCCGATCCAGGAGCAGGCGATCCCGCAGGTCCACATGATGCGCGATATCATCGCCATCGCCCAGACCGGCACCGGCAAGACCGCCAGCTTCGTGCTGCCGATGATCGACATTCTCGCCAACGGCCGGCGCCGCGCGCTGATGCCGCGCTCGCTGATCCTGGAACCGACCCGCGAACTCGCCGCGCAGGTGGCGGAGAACTTCGAGAAGTACGGCAAGAACCACAACCTGAAGATGGCGCTGCTGATCGGCGGCGTCCAGATGGGCGACCAGGTCAAGGCGCTGACCGAAGGCGTCGACGTGCTGATCGCCACGCCCGGCCGCCTGATGGACTTGTTCGAGCGCGGCAAGATCCTGCTGACCGGCTGCTCGATGCTGGTGATTGACGAGGCGGACCGCATGCTCGACATGGGGTTCATTCCCGATATCGAGAACATCTGCACCAAGCTGCCGACGGCGCGCCAGACGCTGCTGTTCTCGGCAACGATGCCGCCGCCGATCAAGAAGCTGGCCGACCGCTTCCTGACCAATCCCAAGTACATCGAAGTGGCACGGCCTGCCTCGGCCAACGTCAACATCGCGCAGTTCAAGGTCGCGGTGCCGGCGCGCAAGAAGCGCGACGTGCTGCGCCAGCTGCTCAAGTCCGAGGACGTGCAGACCGGCATCATCTTCTGCAACCGCAAGACGACGGTTCGCGAAATCAACAAGAGCCTGAACAGCTACGGCTTTTCCAGCGGCGAGATCCATGGCGACATGGACCAGTCCGCCCGCATCGCCGAACTGCAGCGCTTCAAGGACGGCAAGATCAACATCCTGGTCGCCTCCGATGTCGCCGCCCGCGGGCTCGACGTGAAGGGCGTGAGCCACGTGTTCAACTTCGACACGCCATGGCATCCCGATGACTACGTGCACCGCATCGGTCGCACCGGACGCGCGGGAGCGCTGGGGCGTGCCTTCACCTTCGTGGCGCCCGAGGATGCCGAGGCGATCCAGAACGTCGAGAAGCTGACCGGCGGCGAGATCCCCGTCTACGACGCGCAAGTGGGCGAGGATGTTGCCGTCGCCGAAGCCAAGCCGCCGCGCGAGAAGCGCGAGCGCGGCGGGCGTGCCGAACGTCCGTCCCGCGAAGAGCGCGTGGCCGAAGAGAAGCCCAAGGCCGAGTCAAAAAAGGTCGAGACCAGGCACGCCGAGCCTCGCGCCGAGCGAGCCCCTCGTCGCGAAGTCCGGGCCGAAGAGCCCCGCCGCGAGCGCAGTCAGCATCGCAGCGAGCAGGACGGCCCGGACGAGGGCTGGAACGGCCCGGTGCCAGGCTTCCTGAGCGTCTCGGCACTGGCCTGAGCGTATCTGCAACGATCCGCGTTGCCGCCATGGCGCGCGCAGTTGCCTGACTCTCCAATCACTTGAGGCGCTGGGTCGGCGGGGCATCGCTTCGTTTCGCCTCCTTTCGCGTCCGTCCTGGCGTGATCGCGGCCGCGCTTCACCATTGGGCAAGCGACCCAGCCGCGCCGTCTTCGTTGCCTTCACGCATGGTTTTGAAACAGGTGGAGCGACACGATGGCGGATGAAGGTACATCCCGGCGCATGGTTCTGGGCGGCGCAGGCGCAATGGGACTGGCGATGGTGGCGGCGCCCGTGGCGGGCCAGCAGCAAGGTGGCGCGGCTGGCCCGCCGGCGGGTTTGAAGGACCCGCGCACCAAGTACACGAAGCAGCCTTTCCCCGAGCAGCGCCAGCCTTGGCCGGCTCTGGCGAGCAAGATGACGCCCCGCCCGGATCACGGCGAGAGCAGCTATCGCGGCTCGGGCCGGCTGGCAGGCCGCAAGGCGTTGCTGACCGGCGCGGACAGCGGCATCGGCCGCGCCGCCGCGATCGCCTTTGCGCGCGAGGGTGCGGACGTGGCGATCAACTACTATCCGACCGAGGAGCCGGACGCCAAGGAAGTGGTCGACCTGATCCGCCAGGCCGGGCGCAAGGCGGTTGCGATCCCGGCCGACATCCGCACCGAAGCGGCGTGCAGGAAGCTCGTCGCGCAAGCCGCGGAAGGGCTGGGCGGTCTCGACATCCTCGTCAACAATGCGGCCTATCAGCAGAGCAAGGCGGATATCAGCGAGATCTCCGACGAGCAGATGGTCCGCACGTTCGAGACCAACATCTTCGCCATGTTCCGCATCAGCAAGGCGGCGATCCCGCTGATGCCGGCCGGATCGGTGATCATCAACACCGGTTCGGTGAACTCGTACGATCCGGGAGAGGAGCTGCTCGACTACGCCAGCACCAAGGGCGCGATCCTGATCTTCACGAAGGGGCTGGCCAAGCAGCTCGCCAAGAAGGGCATTCGCGTCAACATGGTGGCGCCCGGGCCGATCTGGACGCCGCTGCAGGTCGCCGGCGGTCAGTTGCCGGGCCAGATGGGTGAGTTCGGCCAGGACACGCCGCTGGGCCGGGCTGGGCAGCCCGCGGAACTCGCATCGCTCTATGTCATGCTGGCGTCCGACGACGCGAGCTTCAGCACGGGCACCTCGGTCGGCGCGCACGGTGGCAAGGGAAGTCCGTAAGCTGCGGGCAGGCCTTCATTTCCCTCCCCGGTCGGGGAGAGGTCGCGCAGCTTACCGCGAAGGCGGTTGGCGAAGCTGGGAGAGGGGGCGGCTCGCACAAACCCCTCTCCAACTTAGGCTAACCAGCAAGCTGGTAAGCCACCGTATCCTCTCCCCGTGCGGGGAGAGGGCATCAAATGCTCTCAAACACTCTCCGCCGGTTTGACGAAGCTGTCGATCACGCGCTTGCGGCCGGCTTGCTCGAAGTCGATCTCCAGCTTGTTGCCTTCCTGTGCCGCGATGGTGCCATAGCCGAACTTGTCATGGAACACGCGCGCGCCGATCGTCAGGTCGGTCCGCGGCTTGGCGGCGAAGCTGGCGGCCGAGCGGGTACTTTCGGCCACGCGGCGCGGCGTCGTCTCGAACTGCTGCTGCGCTGCACGCTGCCAGCCGGGACCGCGCGTCGCCGTGCGCGAGGGCTGCGTCTGCGCCACGTGCGCGAAGGGATCGGAATGCTCCGACCACTGCGCCCGCCACAGCGAAGCGCCGCCGCTCATGGTGGTTTCCTGCGACACGTGCTCGGCCGGAAGCTCGCCGATGAAGCGGGAGGGGATCGAGCTCGACCACTGGCCATAGATCCGCCGGTTGGCCGCATGCAGGATCGTGCAGCGCCGCCGCGCGCGGGTGATCGCGACATAGGCGAGGCGGCGTTCTTCCTCCAGGCTGGCCAGCCCACCTTCGTCGAGCGAGCGCTGCGACGGGAACACGCCCTCTTCCCAGCCGGGGAGGAACACGTGGTCGAACTCCAGCCCCTTGGCGCCGTGCATGGTCATGATGGTGACCTTCTCGTTCTCGTCGGCGGCCTCATTGTCCATGACGAGGCTGACGTGCTCGAGGAAGTCGCCGAGCGTGTCGTACTCCTCCATCGCGCGGGCGAGTTCGGCCAGGTTCTCCAGCCGTCCGGCGGCCTCGGCGGTCTTCTCGGCCTGGAGCGCGTCGGTGTAGCCGCTTTCGTCCATGACGGTACGCAGCAAGTCGGCGGGGTTGTCGCTGCCCGCCATGTCCCGCCAGCGGCCGAAATCGCGCATCAGCGCCACGAAGGTGTTGCGCGCGCGCGCGGGCAGTTCGTCGCTGTCGGCGATCTCGAGCGCCGCTGCCGCGAGCGGGATCCCGCGTCGGCGCGCCAGCACATGCAGCTTCTCCAGTGCCTTGGCACCGAGCCCGCGCTTTGGAGCGTTGTAGATACGCTCGAACGCCAGGTCGTCGGCCGGCTGGGCGATCACCCGCAGATAGGCGAGCGCGTCCCGGATCTCGGCGCGCTCGTAGAAACGAAAGCCACCGACGATGCGGTAGTTGAGGCCGATCTGGATGAAGCGGTCTTCGAACTCGCGGGTCTGGTACTGCGCGCGCACCAGGATCGCCACTTGCGCAAGGCTGAGCCCCTCACGCTCCAGTCGCTCGATCTCCTCGCCCACGCGGCGCGCTTCCTCGGGGCCGTCCCAGACGCCGATGACGCGCACCGGATCGCCGGGATGACGCTCGGTCCACAGCGTCTTGCCCAAGCGCTGGCTGTTCTCGTTGATGAGGCCAGACGCAGCGGCCAGGATCTGCGGTGTGGAGCGATAGTTCTGCTCCAGGCGGATCACCTTGGCGCCGGCGAAATCCTTCTCGAAGCGCAGGATGTTGGCCACTTCGGCGCCGCGCCATGAGTAGATCGACTGGTCGTCGTCACCCACCACGCAGATGTTCTGCCGCCCTTGCGCGATCAGGCGCAGCCACAGGTACTGGACCTGGTTGGTGTCCTGATACTCGTCCACCATGACGTACTTGAAGCGCTGGCGATACTGGTCGAGCACCTCGCGATGGTCACGCAGGATGTTGACCATGTGCAACAGCAAGTCACCGAAATCGCAGGCATTCAGCGCCTTGAGGCGGTCCTGGTAGAGGCGATAGAAGTGCTGGCCCTTGCCGTTGGCGTATGCCTCGCTCTCGCCCGCATCGATCTGGTCGGGGTTGAGGCCGCGGTTCTTCCAGCGATCGAGGCACCCGGCGAGTTGCCGTGCGGGAAACCGCTTCTCGTCCACGCCTTCCGATTGGATCAGCTGCTTCAGAAGCCGCAGCTGATCGTCGGTATCGATGATCGTGTAGTTCGATTGCAGCCCCACCAGCTCGGCGTGGCGGCGCAGCATCTTGGCGGCGATCGAATGAAAGGTGCCGAGCCAGGGCATGCCCTCCACCGCCGGGCCGATCAGGTGCCCGACCCGCTCACGCATCTCGCGCGCGGCCTTGTTGGTGAAGGTGACGCACAGGATCTCGGACGGCCAGGCGAGCCGCGCCCGGATGAGGTGGGCCAGGCGTGCCGTCAGCGCGGCGGTCTTCCCCGTGCCGGCGCCTGCGAGCATCAGCACCGGTCCCTCCGTGGTCAGCACCGCTTCGCGCTGCGGCGGATTGAGGCCGTCTATCAGCGGGTCCTGAGGAGCTTGGGCGAGAGGAGTGGAAGGGCCGGTCACCCGTGAACAGCTAGGGAACGGACTGCCTCGGCGCAAGGCTGCTTCGACGCGGGTGGGGAACATTCGGCGTGGCCATGCGTCGCTTGGGACATAACCGATGTTAGGAGAGTTCCATGCGCAAGATCCTTCTGGCCGGCGCCGCCGCGCTCGCGCTGACCGCAGCCCCATCCGTATCGTTCGCCCAGGATGCCAGCACCACGAGCGTGCAGCCGCCCGCGGACAGCACCTCGCCCGAACCGGCAGCGCCCATGTCCGACACCACGACGCCCGCGCCGGTCCCCGATGGCACGACAACTGTCACGACGACCGAGACCAAGTCAGCACCCGTGGGCAGCCCGGACGTCTCGCAGAAGGGCAAGCCGCAGACCATGCAGGCCATGACCGTCCAGCAGAAGACGACTTACGCCACCTGGCCGGCGCAGCGCCAGAGCGACTATCAGGCCTGGCCGGTCGACTACCAGACCTACTACTGGACGCTGACGCCCGAGCAACAGGAAGGCTATTGGGCCCTGACCAACGACCAGCGCGGGCAGATCTACAAGATGACGCCCGAGCAGCGCGCCACTGCGTGGAAGTCGATCCAGGAGCAGATGGCCGGCCAGACGCCGAGCACGCCTGCGGGCCAGGCCAACCCTCCGGGACAGGGCATTCCGACCGCCGGCGTCCCGAACCCGCAGAGCGCCAATCAGGCCGCGCAGCCGGCGATGCCCGCGGACCAAGGCTATCAAGGCGGCCCTTACAAGGGCGCTCTGACGCCGCCGCCGGCCGATGCGATGAGCAAGAGCTATCCGGTCTGCAGCCGAACGGTCACCGACGGCTGCCGCAACCGCGGCGGCAAGTAATCGGCCTTACGGACAGATGCCTCCTCCCTGCTCTATCGGGGAGCGGGGAGGAGGTCCCGCCGGCACCAAGCCTACGCGGCCGGCCGCAGCAAGTGCAGGCGCGCCTTTCCAACGTCTCGCGTCGCGTCGACCTCGTAGCCCTTGAGGCTCACGTCCTCCTTGCGGCTCGTCTCTAGGCTGATCCACGCCGACGGCGCGATCCAACCGAGCCGCGTCAGTTTGTCGACTGCGACCTGACCTGCTCCGGTTTCGTAAGGCGGATCTAGCAGCACAAGATCGAGAGGCTCGCGCCGCAGCGGGCCCATCGCCATGACCGAAGTCGCGCGCACGTCGCATTGTTCCTGCGCCCGCAAGTTCGTGATGTTGCGCCTCAGCGCGCGGATGGCTCCGGGGTCCTGCTCGACGAACATGCAGTGCGCCGCGCCGCGCGACAGCGCTTCCAGCCCGAGCGCGCCCGAACCGGCAAACAGGTCCGCGACCCGAAGGTCCTCGAACGAGCCCAGCCTACTCGTCAGCATCGAGAACAGGGTTTCGCGCGTACGATCCGATGTCGGCCGCGTGGCCTCACCCTCGGGCGCGACAAGCGGGCGGCCACGCCATTCTCCGGCGATGATGCGCATCAGGTGCCGCCCTAACTGGCCTGAGCCGGCTGACGAGCGCCGAGCGACTTTCGGAAGTTCTCGACCTGCTTGGCCGGGATCTCGACCGCCGCGCCCTTGGGCAGGTCATCGAGCGCGAACGGGCCGTAGCCGACGCGGATCAGCCGGCTGACTTCCAGTCCCAGGTGTTCGAGCACGCGTCGGATCTCGCGGTTCTTGCCTTCGGTAATGGACATCTGGATCCACTGGTTGCGCCCGGCGCTGCGCTCCATGTTGGCGTCGATGCGGCCATAGCGCATGCCTTCGATCTCGATGCCTTCGATCAGTTCCTCCAGCTGCGCCTGGGTGACGACGCCGAAGGCGCGCGCGCGATAGGTGCGCGGGATCTTCGTCGCGGGCAGCTCCAGCAGGCGCTTGAACTCGCCATCGTTGGTGAGCAGCAGCAGGCCCTCGGTGTTGAAGTCGAGCCGACCGACCGGCATCAGCCGTCCCGACCCAGCCGGCAGCGCATTGCGCAAGGCGGTGTAGATCGTCGGGCGCCCGGCCGGATCGCTCTCCGCCGTGATCAGTCCGGCGGGCTTGTGGAACGCGAAGAGCCGTGTCGGCTCGGCCGCCTTGACCGGATTGCCGTCGACGCTGACGCCGCGAAGGTTCTTGAGCAGGACCGCGGGCGTGGTGACGACTTCGTCGCCGATCTTCACCCGGCCCTCGACGATCATGCGCTCCACCTCACGCCGGCTGGCGACACCCGCGCGGGCGAGCAGCTTGGCGATGCGCTCGCCTTCCTGCCCGTCCTGCCGCAGCGGGTTGGATGGCTTGGGCGCGACATTGGGGTTGGCAGCCGACGGCCGCTTGAACTTGGGCGCGGGCGGGCGAGCGAACGGCCCGCGCGAGGCGGGTGCCTCGCCACGAGGAGGGCCGCGTCGGTCGCCGGGACGACCACCGGACTTTCTGGGAGGTAGGGACATGTCTCGCGCATAGCTGTTGATCGTGCGATCATCCAGCCTTCCCATCGGCTGTCCGCCCGCTATTCATACGTGCTTTGGCGAGGGGCGAGCGGCGTGGCCGATGCGATTGAAGTGGAGACCGCTATACCGGCACGAAAGCGAGGCTCGATTGCGCCCTACTTCGAGAAGGAGTCGCTAGCGGCCTTCGCGCTCGGCGTTTCCTCAGGTTTCCCCTTCGCGATGATCGGCGCGACGCTGACAACGCGCCTGGCGCAAGACAATATCCAGAAGTCCACCATAACGGCCTTCACGCTGGCGTTCCTCGTGTACAATCTTAAATTCCTCTGGGCCTGGATCATCGACGGGGTTCGCCTGCCGGTGATCGGCGGTCTCGGGCAGCGCGTGTCCTGGATGCTCGTGACGGGGCTGCTGGTAATTGCGGCGACGATCAACCTCGCGCTTGCCGATCCCGCATCGGACCTGGCGGGGGTCGTACTCGCCGCCGTTCTCGTGGGCGCTGCGGGCGCCAGCTTCGACATCGTGATCGACGCCTATCGGATTGAGACGCTGAAGCCCTATCAGCTCGGAACCGGTTCGGGGATGAGCCAGTATGGCTGGCGCGTCGGCTCGGCAGGGGCAGGCGCGCTCGCGCTGGTGCTGGCGGATCGCCACGGCTGGAGCACGGCCTACATGGCCTGCGCCACCTTCGCCATGCCGGCGATAGCCACCGCGCTCCTGCTCGGCGAGCCGAAACGCCGCGAAGTCGTGCTGGAGCGACGGGGCTTACGAGAAGTATGGGCGTCGATCGTCGGACCGTTCGTGGAATTCTTCAACCGGTCCGGTGCGATGTTGGTGCTGGCCTTCATTCTGGTCCACAAGATCGGCGACACCCTGGCGAACCTGACCTTCCGCCTGTTGTTCGATGATCTCGGCTTCAGCAATGACGAGATAGCTATCTACGATGTCGGGCTCGGATTCTGGGCCTATCTGATCGGCGTTTTCATCGGTGGCATCGCCTATACCAAGCTGGGCTTGAAGCGGTCGGTCCTGATCGCGCTGGTCCTCATGGCGGTATCGAACCTGAGCTTCGCGGCCTTGGCTGCTGCCGGGCACTCCAACCTCGGAATGGCCGGTGCGATCGGGTTCGAGAACGTGGCCAGCGGCTATGGCGGCGTCGTCGTCGTCGCGTACTTCTCGGCGCTGTGCGACTTGCGGTTCACCGCCTCGCAGTATGCCTTGATCTCGGCGGGAGCGAGCATCGTTGGACGCTTTCTGACCGGGACCACCGCAGGATCGCTGATCGAGGCGTTCGGCTACGTGAACTTCTACCTGCTCACCACGATCGTGGCGGTTCCGGGCATCGTCCTGTTCTGGTGGATGATGCGCACCGGCCTGGTGGACGCGGCGATGGGCACGGCTGGTGAAGTCGGCGAGGGCGATGCGCGCAGTTGAGCACGCCTCAGGCGCTAGGAAAGGTTCTCAGCCGGGTGCCTGTTCGTTCGCGCGCAGCACGTCGCCTGCGAGGTAAAGCGAGCCGGCGATCAGCGCCGGCAAACCGTCGTCCGGTAGCGCTGCCAGGGCCTCGCCTACGCTCGCTGCGTCCCGTGCGCCGGGCGCGAAGGCTGGGGCAGGGTGGCAATCCTGGCCCGGCACCGCGACCGCCTGGATGCTTGCCAGCCAGGGCGTGAGGGGCGCCACAATCGCCTCCGGGTTCTTGTTGGCGAGCATGCCGACGATCAGGTGCAGGCGGTGGCCGGCGAAGTGTCGGCCGATGGCAAGGCCGGCATCCACGTTGTGTCCGCCGTCCAGCCAGACCTCGCGCACAGGACCTTGCGCGGTGAGAGGGCCTCTTGCCAGGAGCTGCAGTCGCGCCGGCCACTCCGCTGCATCGATCCCGCGCGCCATCGCCTCGGGCGAAACCCTCACGCGATCCTGATGGCGCAACATGGCGACGGCGAGCGCGGCGTTGTCCGCCTGGTGCGCACCCTCTAGACGCGGTGCGGGGAGGGTGAGGGCACCGTGCCGATCGCTGTACTCGATGACGTCGACGAACGTAATGTCCCAGTCCTGCCCGCGCATGTGGAGCGGGGCACCGGCGGCGAGCGCCGCGCGCTCGATCTCCAGCGTCGGACCTTCGGGATAGGCAAGCGTGCATGTGGGCGAGCCAGGTCGGATGATGCCCGCCTTTTCGAATGCGATGCGCGCCAGCGGGTGGTGGGGCGTGCCTTCCTCGGGACGCAGCAGGAACGCCTCGTGGTCGATGCCCAGCGTCGCGATGCCCACTGCGGCGGGATGCGGCAGGACGTTGGTGGCATCGAAGCGCCCGCCCAGGCCCGTCTCGATCACGCAGGCATCCGCCGGCTCGCGCGCGAAGGCGAGGAACATGGCTGCGGTGGTGACCTCGAAGAAGCTCGGCCCCAGGTCTTCGGCCGTGTCGAGCACCTCGCACAGCAGTTGCGCCAGCAATTCGTCGGAGATCAGCTCACCACCGAGCCGAATGCGTTCGTTGTAGCGCACTAGGTGGGGCTTGGTCGCGGTGTGGACGCGCAGTCCCTCGGCTTCCAGCATCGCGCGCAGGTAGGCGCAGGTCGATCCCTTGCCGTTGGTGCCGGCAACATGGAAGGCAGGCGGGATGCGCGTCTGCGGATCGTCCAGCCGGTCGAGCAGGGTGGTGATCGTCTCCAGCCCGAAGCGCCCTTGGGGCAACGACAGCGCGGCAAGGCGATCCAGTTGCTCCTGCACCTCAGGCGAATCGGAAGAGGCGAAGTCCCGCACGCAGCGCTCAGGCGATCTCGCGAGCCTTGTGGACGGCTTCGGCAAGCGATGCGGTGTAGCGGCGGATCACCTCCGGCGCATCGGGACCGTGCTGCTTGACGAGATCGACCAGCGCCGAGCCGACGACCACGCCATCGGCCACGCGCGCGATCTGGCGCGCCTGCTCGGGCGTGCGCACGCCGAAGCCCACTGCCACCGGGATGCTGCTCGCCGCCTTGATGCGGGCGACCGCCTCGTCGATCGAGGCCTGCGCTGCCGCCTGCGTGCCGGTGATCCCGGCGACGGAGACGTAGTAGAGGAAGCCCGAGGAGCCATCGAGCACGGCCGGCAGGCGTGCGGTGTCGGTGGTCGGGGTTGCCAGCCGGATCAGCGACACGCCCTGGTCGCGCAGCGCAGGCCCCAGATCGGCGTCCTCCTCGGGCGGGATGTCGACGCAGATCACGCCATCGACGCCGGCCTTGCCGCACTCCGCCGCGAACCACTCGGGGCCGCGGATCGTCATCGGGTTGGAGTAGCCCATCAGCACGAGGGGAACGTGCGGATGGCGCGCGCGGAACTCGGTGGCCAGGCGAAAGATATCGGCCGTGCGCGTGCCCGCCGCGAGGCTGCGGATGTTGGCCTGCTGGATCGCCGGCCCGTCCGCCATGGGATCGGTGAACGGCATGCCCAATTCGATCACGTCCGCCCCACCGGCGACCAGTGCGTCGAGGTTGGCGGCGGTGTCGCCATCGCCCCCGGTGATGAAGCAGACGAGGGCAGGGCCCTTGGCGAAGGCAGCGGCGAAGCGGGTCATGCGCGCATCCCCCTCGCCCCAACCCTCTCCCCTGAAGGGGAGAGGGAGCATGCCGAAGCCCTCTCCCCTTCAGGGGAGAGGGTTGGGAGAGGGGAACGCGCCATCTCGTCGATTACGTTCGACAGTTGGATCAAGACACCATCCATGTTCGTCATGACATCCAGGTTGGTGAACCGGACCACGCGGTAGCCCCGTTCGTTCAAGAAACTCGTCCTCGCGGCATCGCGCGCATCGTCGGCGTCGTGTGTGTCCCCATCGATCTCCACCACTAGCGCCGGATCGTTCGCGGCGAAATCGGCGATGTAAGTGCCGATCACTTTCTGCCGGCGGAACTTTATACCGCGAAAACGTTCGGCGCGAAGCTGGAGCCACATGCGCAGTTCCGGCTCGGTCTGGCGTCTGCGCATGTCTTGCGCGTAGCCGGTGAGACGGTGATCGCGCATTCCCCTCTCCCAACCCTCTCCCCTGAAGGGGAGAGGGCTACCTACATCTCGAACCCCAGATGCTCCGCGACGGTGAAGATGTCCTTGTCGCCACGCCCCGAGACGTTGACCACGAGGAGTTGATCTTCGCTCATCGTTGCGGTCACGTTTGGCAGGGCGGCCAGGGCGTGGGCGCTTTCGAGAGCCGGGATGATGCCCTCCAGCTTGCAGCACAGCTGAAACGCCTCCAGCGCCTGCGTGTCGGTGATCGGCACGTACTTCACCCGGCCGCTCTCGTGCAGCCAGGAGTGCTCGGGGCCGAGGCCGGGATAGTCGAGGCCGGCGCTGATCGAGTGGGCCTCGGTGATCTGGCCGTCCTCGTCCTGCAGCAGGTAAGTGCGGTTGCCGTGGAGGATGCCGGGCTTGCCACCGCTCAGGCTGGCGGCGTGCTGGCCGCTGTCGATGCCATGGCCGGCCGCCTCGATCCCGATCATGCCCACGTCCGGATCGTCGAGGAACGGGTGGAACATGCCGATCGCGTTCGATCCGCCGCCGACGGCCGCCAGCAGCATGTCAGGCAGGCGCCCCTCGGCCTTGAGCATCTGGGCCCGCGTCTCGGTGCCGATCACGCTCTGAAAGTCGCGCACCAGCTCGGGATAGGGGTGCGGGCCGGCAGCGGTGCCGATGATGTAGAAGGTATCGTGCACGTTGGCGACCCAGTCGCGCAGCGCGTCGTTCATCGCGTCCTTCAGCGTCTCGGCGCCACTGGTGACCGGGCGGACTTCGGCGCCGAGCAGCTTCATGCGGAACACGTTGGGCTTCTGCCGCTCGACGTCCTTGGCGCCCATGAAGATGGTGCAGGGCAGGCCGAAGCGTGCGGCGACCGTGGCGGTGGCGACCCCATGCTGGCCCGCGCCGGTTTCGGCTATGATGCGGGTCTTGCCCATGCGCATGGCCAGCAGGATCTGGCCGACGCAATTGTTGATCTTATGCGCGCCGGTGTGGTTCAGCTCCTCGCGCTTGAAGTAGATCTTCGGCCCCTTCCCCTCGGGAGCCAGGGCACGGTAGTGCTCGGTGATGCGCGGGGCATAATAGAGCGGGCTGGGCCGGCCGACGAAATGCTCCAGCAGATCATCGAATTCGGCCCGGAACGCCGGGTCGGCCTTGGCCGCGCGGTATTCCTTCTCCAGGTCGAGGATCAGCGGCATCAGCGTTTCGGCGACATAGCGTCCGCCGAACTTGCCGAAGTGGCCCTGCTCGTCGGGCTGGTTGCGGAAGCTGTTCGCGATGGGAGTTTGTACGGTCATGGCAGCATAGCGCCTAAGCCAATGCGCGATGGCTGTCCACGGCCCTCAAGTGCGCGCCGGGGAGCATGATTAGCGGACGGCGTGTACCGCTGAGCAGAAGGCGGCGATCAACTGCTCGTCCTTGACCCCTGGCGCGCTCTCGACGCCTGAGGAGGTGTCGACCAGCGGCGTGCCGGTGAGCCGGATCGCCTCGGCAACGTTGGTTGGGGTCAACCCGCCGGCGAGACCCCAGGCGAGCGGTCCCTTCCAGCCGGCGACCAACGACCAATCGAAGCTCAGCCCCATGCCGCCGGGCAGGGTTCCGGCCGGAGTCTTGGCGTCGAACAGCACGAGGTCGACGGCACCGGCATAGCAGGCCGCCCGCGCGACATCCTCGGCCGTAGTAACCGAAAGCGCCTTCCATACGGGCAGGCCGAAGCGAGCGCGCAGTTGCGCGGCGCGCTGCGGAGACTCGGAACCGTGAAGCTGCAGAGCCGTCAGGCCGGCGGCATCGACTGCCTCTCCGAGCAGGGCATCGTCGGCATCGACGAACAGGCCGACCTTGCCGATGCGCCCTTCCGCCCGCGCACCGAGCAGAGCGGCATCGGCCGGCGCGACGGAGCGCGGGCTGCGCGCGAAGAACACGAACCCGACGTGATCGGCGCGCGCGCGCATGGCCGCGTCGAGCGTGGCGGGGGTGCTGATGCCGCAGATCTTGATCGCTGCACTAGCCATGTTCAAACACGCGCCTCATCCTTTTTGAAATCGCCGTCATGGATCGGCCCTGCGAGAGAGGACCTGCGATGAACCGGATTGCGCGCTATCTAGTGCCCGTGGCTGGCGTGGCAATGCTTGCCGGCTGCGGGGTGAAGCAGGGCTTCGAAGATGCCTCGGCCGACGTCGCCCGCTTTCACCAGGCGCTCGACCGCGGGGACGTCCAGCGCCTGTGGGACGAGGCCGATCCTCAGTTTCGCAAGGCGACCCCGCGCGCGCAGTTCGATCGCCTGGTCGCGGCGATCCGCACCAAGCTCGGCAAGGTCAAGGCGAGCAAGCAGGTTGGCTGGAATGCCAATGCGAGCACCTCGGGCACGTTCCTGACCGTGACCGCGCAAACCACCTTCGAACGGGGCACAGGCACCGAAGAGTTCGTCTTTGCCAAGCACGCAGGCCAGCGCCCCCGGCTGGCCGGCTACGACATCCAGTCTCAGGACATGATGCTCGACTGAGCACGCCTGCTTATTGTGCGAGTTCGAACTGCACCGTCACGTTGACGTTGCTCTCCAGCTCGCCGGCCATGATCGGCGCAGGGGGCGGCGGGGGAGCGGCCTGTACATCCATCATCGCCGAGCGGCGGAACATCACCGGCTGGGGCGCATAACCGCCGCTTTCGCTGATCGAGAGGATACCGACGACGCGCAAGCCTGCTGCCTGTGCGTAGAGCTGCGCCCGCTCGCGCGCGGTCTTGATCGCGGCGTTGCGCGCCTGGTCGAGCGCGCCTTGCGGTTTGGCGAGCATGAAGTTGGGGCCATTCACCTGGTTCGCGCCCGAGGCGACAAGCGCGTCGATCACCTTGCCATAGTCATCCAGCTTGCGCTGCTTGACCGATACCTGGTTGCTGACCTGGTAGCCGATGATCTTCTGTCCCTGGTCCTCGACGCTGCCGTCGGGCAGGCGGCGTGGCGGTGCGTAGACCGGGTTGAGGCTGAGATTGCTGGTCTGGATATCCCGCTCGGCGACGCCCGCGCGCTTCAGCGAGGCGATGACCTGTGTCATCTTGCGCGAGTTCTCCGCCAGCGCGGCGCTCGCCGTGTCGCCTTGCGTGGTCACGCCTGCGTTGAACAGCGCCAGGTCGGGCTCTTGCGTCGAAGTCCCTTCGGCGCTGACGGTCAGGAGCGTGTGGCCCGGCGCCAGGGTAGGCGCCACGGCGACTTGCGCCAGCGCGGGCGTCGCGAATACCGCCAGTGCGGCTGCGGCGGCGTACGTGAACTGCTTCATCGAAGGTGTCCTTCATCCTCTCGGCATGCCGAACGATCTGGATGAAGCGAGGTTGCGCAGGGATGAACTGAGTAACAAGGATGAGGTGGGTTGATGTCGGTGGGAGCGAGCAGCGCAATCACGCATGATGGAAGCGGACCACAACGCCCCCACTCTCGTCATCCCCGCGAAGGCGGGGATCCATCTCCTGAGGTTTCGTAACAGAAACCAGCGGGAGATGGATTCCCGCCTTCGCGGGAATGACGTTTTAAGCCTACGCGGGAATGCCGATGGTCAGGTGGGTCGCAGACTAAGACTTGTCGGTGGTCGCGCGTCCAGGCCGTTCGTCAAAGCGTAGCTTCGATCGCGATGGCGGCCGCCAGCGGGTCTTCCGCCCGGCTGATCGGGCGGCCGACGACCAGCACCGACGCGCCGGCATCGCGTGCCTCTCGCGGTGTGACGGTGCGCTTCTGGTCGCCGCTGGCCTTGCCGTTCGAGGGCCGCAGGCCGGGCACGACGAAGAAGCCGTCCTTCCACTGCTTGCGCACGCCGGCGACCTCGTGGCCCGAGCAGACGATCCCGTCGAGCCCCGCCGAGTGGGCGAGGTCCGCCAGGCGCAGCGCCTGGTCGTGCGGGTTGCCGCCGACACCGGTCGCGGCCAGGTCGCTCTCGTCGAGGCTGGTCAGCACTGTCACCGCTACCACCTTGCAGCGCTCACCCGCCGCGGCCTTGGCATCCTCCATCATCGCGCGTCCGCCCGCGGCGTGGACCGTGACGATCGCGGGCTCCAGCACGTGGATCGCCTGCATCGCCGAGGCGACCGTGTTGGGGATGTCATGCAGCTTGAGATCCAGGAAGATCGGCAAGCCGACCTTGTGCATCTCCAGCACGCCGTGATGGCCGTGCGCGCAGAAGAACTCGAGCCCCAGCTTGATCCCGCCGATGTGCCCCGCGACCTTGCGAGCAAGCGCCTCTGCAGCATCGAGGCGCGGAAGGTCGAGGGCGAGATAGACGGGATTGTGGTTCATCGAGGTCTTTCGGCAGGCTCAGGGACGTGGCGCGAGAGGATCGGTGTGGGGCAGCGGTTCGTCGACGATTGCGGGGACGGGCTCATGGGTGACCGCAGGGGCGGTGCTCACCGGAGTCGCGTTCGTCGCTGCCGTGTTTTCCAGCGCGTGGATGCGGCGTTGCAGGCGCCAGCGTCCAGCGCGGTGCACCAGCCACATCGGCAGCGCGCCGGCCAGGAAGAACACCAGCGCGATAATGCCGACCGGCCATTCGAAGTGAAGGTAGTTGCCGCCTTCGACCGGCCAGATGTTCACCGGCACCCGCGTCCAGTTCATGGCGATGAACGCCACCAGGACGGCGGTCAGGACGACCCAGAATATCGTGCGGATGATCTGCATGCGTTGGCTCCCCTCCCGCGCGTGGCGGTGATGCTAGGACGTATTGGTGCGGGAGGAAAGCCTGAGCCTGCGTATTGATCCTTGCCCCTTGGTAGGTGCTTACTTGGTGTCGAACACGCGGGCGAAGATGCGGTCCACTTCCTTGAAGTGATAGTCGAGGTTGAACTTGTCCTCGATCGTCGCGGCGGGCAGCGCGGTGGCAACTTCCGGATCGGCCTTGAGCAGCTCCAGCAGCGAGAGCTGGCCGTCCGATTCCCACACCTTCATCGCGTTGCGCTGAACCAGGCGATAGCTCTCGTCTCGGCTGAGGCCGGCTTGCGTCAGCGCCAGCAGCACCCGCTGCGAATGGACGAGGCCGCCCATGCGATCGAGGTTCTTCTGCATCCGCTCGGGATAGATCAGCAGCTTGTCAATCACGCCGGTGAGCCGCGCCAGCGCGAAGTCCAGCGTGATCGTCGCGTCTGGGCCGATGAACCGCTCGACCGAGGAGTGCGAGATGTCCCGCTCGTGCCACAGCGCGACGTTCTCCATGGCGGGGAGGGCATAGGAGCGGATCATGCGCGCCTGGCCGGTGAGGTTCTCGGTCAGCACCGGGTTGCGCTTGTGCGGCATGGCGCTCGAGCCCTTCTGGCCGGGCGAGAAGTACTCCTCCGCCTCCAGCACTTCGGTGCGCTGCAGGTGGCGGACCTCGATGGCGAGGCGCTCGATCGAGCTGGCGATCACCGCGAGCACGGCGAAGAACATAGCGTGGCGGTCACGCGGAATGACCTGGGTGGAGATCGGCTCGATCGCCAGACCCATCTTGTCGGCGACATATTCCTCTACCGACGGGTCGACGTTGGCGAAGGTGCCGACCGCGCCCGAGATGGCGCAGGTCGCGATCTCTTCGCGCGCGGCGACCAGGCGCTTGCGGCAGCGGGCGAACTCGGCATAGGCCTGCGCCAGCTTGAGGCCGAAGGTGACCGGCTCGGCGTGGATGCCGTGGCTGCGGCCGATCGTCGGCGTGTACTTGTGCTCTTCGGCCCGGCGCTTGATCGCGGCGAGCAGCTGGTCGAGGTCGTCGAGCAGGATGTCGCTGGCGCGCGCCAGCTGCACGTTGAGCGTGGTGTCGAGCACGTCCGAGCTGGTCATGCCCTGATGCATGAACCGCGCTTCGGGCCCGACCTGCTGCGCCACCCAGTCCAGGAAGGCGATGACGTCATGCTTGGTGACCGCCTCGATGGCGTCGATCGCGGCGACGTCGATCTTGGGTTTGGTCGCCCACCAGTCCCACAGGGCCTGGCCCGCGCTGGCCGGCACCACGCCAAGCTCACCCATCTTGACTGCGGCATGCGCCTCGATCTCGAACCAGATGCGGTAGCGCGCCTCGGGCTCCCAGATCGCAGTCATTGCGGGGCGGGCGTAACGGGGAACCATGGCGAACTCCTGTGGCAGTCGACGCTGGCCCGCTAGGGGGAGGGCGGCACAATGGCAAGCACGCGGGGAGCCTTTTGCGCCGTTGCACGCTAGGCGAAAGGCCGATGAACAGGAGCCGTGCCGTGTACCGCCTGCCGCTGATTGCCGCTGCCCTCTGCCTCCCGATCCATCTCGCGGGCGCGCAAGCCGTCAAACCGCTGGGCACGGACCTGGAGGCTTTCGCTTATCCCTGGCCGGTCGAGCGCATGCCGGTCACCGTCGGCGCGGAGCAGGGGAGCATGGCCTACATGGACGTCGCGCCGACCGGCCACGCGAACGGCCGCACGGTGCTGTTGCTGCACGGCAAAAATTTCTGCGGCGCCACGTGGGAATCGACCACGCGCGCGCTCGCCGACGGCGGATACCGGGTGCTGGTTCCGGACCAGCTGGGCTTCTGCAAATCCTCCAAGCCGCGATCCGCGCAATACAGCTTCGCGATGATGGCGCAGTTCACGCGCGCGGTGATGCAGCGCGAGGGCGTGGAGCGCGCGACGATCGTCGGGCACTCGACCGGCGGCATGCTGGCGATGCACTTCGCGCTCATGTTTCCTGAGGCGGCCGACCGGCTGGTGCTGGTCAACCCGCTGGGGCTGAACGACCAGATGGCAGAGGGCGTGCCGTATACGCCGCTGGACAAGCTGATCGCCGCCGAGCGGGGCAAGGGCTTCGCGCAGATGAAGGCCTATCAACTCAAGACCTACTACCACGGCACATGGCGTCCCGAGTACGACCGGTGGATCACGATGCTCGCCGGCCAGTACGCCACCGACGACGCAGACGCGGTCGAAATCGCGCAGGCGAAGACCTCCGAGATGATCCTGACCCAGCCGGTGTCGCAGCATCTTGCCCGGCTGACGTTGCCGGTGACGCTGATGATCGGCATGCGCGACACGACGTCCTTCGGGAGGGAGCAGGCACCCGAATCGGTCAAGGCGAAGCTGCGCACCGTGCCGCAAGTCGCTCGGCAAGCGGCGGCGAAGATGCCCGATGCGACGCTCGTAACCTTTCCCGATTACGGCCACTCGCCGCAAGTGGAAGCGCCGCGCGTTTTCGAAGCCGGATTGCTGCCAGTTTTAGCCGCGCCCTGATCCGATCTCGGTCGCATCCGCTATCCCGGCCAGCGGAACTCCAGGCGCGTTTCGCCAGAGGCTTGGCCCTGCGCGTCGAACCGCCGCTCGACGATCGTGCCGGCGCCTGCGACATCCACGGCGATGACGGTGGAACAGCGCGTGCCGTAAGTCTCGTCGCGGATGAACACGGGCGCGAAGCGGGGCTCCGGGCCTTCGCTGGCCCGTGCGAGGGCTGGGTCTGGCGTCTCGGCACGCAGCGCATCCAGCAGCGGTTCGCAATCGCCGATATCGGCTTGCAGCCAATCGGCCAGTGCTGCTTCGAGTTGCAGCGTCTTGGGCCAGCGGTCGTGAAAGCCGCCGTTGGACAAGCCGTGGATCCCCGGCGCGAGCGGCACGAAGCGCACTTCGGGGTAGTTCGTCAGGAACCCGGCCTGGTCGCCATCCGAGTGGATCACGTTGAAGGTGTTCATCTGCGCCAGCTGCTCGGGCGTGCGGCCTTGCAGCAGGTCGACGACCATCTGACCGCGCGAGGGGCGGTTCGGCTGCGGTCCCTCAGGCTGGCGGAAGTTGGTGACGAGCGCAAAGCGCCCCGCCTCGTGCACGCCGAGCCAGGTCCCGCCGCCGGTGAGGTCCTTGCCGGCGATGATACCGTCACCCCAGCGCGCCAGCGGCGCGGCAGGCCGGGCGTGGAACTCGTCGCGATTGCCGGCGACGACCAGCCGCCAGCGCGGATGCGCGTTCCATGCGACGGCGGCGACGCACATCAGATCAGCCCCTTGGCCTTGAGCGAGACATGCCCCTCGCGACCGATCACGACGTGATCGTGGACAGTCACGCCGAGCAGGCGCCCGGCCTCGGCGATGCGGTTGGTGATCTCGATGTCGGCGCGGCTGGGCTGGGCGTTGCCGCTGGGATGGTTGTGGACCAGGATCAGCGCGGTGGCGCCCAGGTCCAGCGCGCGGCGGATCACCTCGCGCGGGTGGATCGCCGCCTCGTCGATCGAGCCATCGCCCACGTGCTCGTCCAGGATCAGCATGTTGCGCGCATTGAGATAGAGCACGCGCACCCGCTCGCGGGTGAGGTGGGCCATATCGATCGTCAGGTAGTCGATCAGTGTCTGCCACGATCCGATGACCGGCGCCTCGCGCACCTTCTGACGGGCGAGCCGGCGCGCGGCGAGCACCACGATCTTGAGCGCGGCCGCAGTCGCCTCGCCCATGCCCGGATGCGCGGCGAGGGTGCGCGCGTCCGTCGTCAGCACGGCGGCGAGCGAACCGAAGCGATCGATCAGCGTGCGCGCGAGCGGCTTCATGTCGCGGCGCGGCACGGCCTGCATCAGCAGCAGTTCGATGACTTCGTGATCGCCCAGCGCCTCGTCGTCGCCCGCGAGCAGGCGCTGGCGCAGGCGGCTGCGATGGCCGGATGGGTCATCGCCCGCCTTGAGCCCGGGCTTGGTGGCGGGCGCCGCGTCGGCGCCGAACAGGCTGGGATCGTCGGCCATCGTCGGGGGAATTCATTGCCTTTCAAGGTTCGCCAGCGCAAGTGATGCTACCGATGGTGCAGCATGACGAACAGCCCGTAGACGATAGCGCCACGCGCCCGGCCCGTCGCGGCTGGCGCATCGCGGCGATCGCGCTGACCGTCGTCCTCGTGCTTGCCCTCGCCTACGTGTGGGTCACGCGCAAGTCGATCGCGGACAACTACATCGCCGCCGAACTTAAGCGGATGGACCTGCCCGCCACATACGAGGTCGCCGCCATCGGCCCGGACGAGCAGGTGATCCGCAATCTGGTCGTCGGACCCAGGGATCGACCCGATCTCACCGTGGCCGAAGTGCGCGTCCGCACGCGGCTGCGATTCGGATTTCCCGGCATCGGCCGGATCACGCTCGTGCGCCCAAGGCTGTACGGCGCGGTGCATGGCGGCAAGCCGAGCTTCGGCAGCCTCGACAAAGTGCTGTTCACCGGCAGCAAGGAGCCGTTTCGCCTTCCCGACCTCGACATCGGCATCAAGGACGGCCGCGCGCTGATCCGCAGCGACTTCGGCGCGGTCGGGATCAAGGTCGCGGGCAAGGGCAAGCTGCGCGGCGGCTTCGACGGCGAAGTGGCCGCCATCGCGCCCCGGCTGGACGTGCAGGGGTGCCGGCTTGCGGACGCGAGTATCTATGGGCGGCTGACCGTCGCGTCCGAGCGGCCGCGCTTCGTCGGACCGGTCCGGCTGGCGGAGGTTTCGTGCGCGGCGCAAGGCGCCATGCTGAAGCAGGCGGCGCTTGCTGCCGATGTGACGTTCGACCGTCGGCTGGATGGCGGCGATGGCAAGCTGCGTCTCGCCACCGGCAGCGGAGCCATGCCGCAGGGCACGCTCGACGCACTCGGCGGGACGGCCACGTTCAGCTACAGAGCCCGCGCGCTCAACGCCCGATTCGATGTCGAGGTCCGCCGCCTCGCCGCGGCCCATGCCCGAGCCGAGCGTCTGGCGGTGAGCGGCCGGCTTCGCTCGGCACAAGGGTTCGCGAACGTCCAGGTAGAGGCCGATGCAGAAGGCAACGGGCTGGCTGGTGGTCCGGCGCTGGATCGTGCGCTCGCACAAGCGCAGGCGAGCGGCGAGGGCACGCTGATCGCACCGCTGCTTGGCCAGATGCGAAGCGCGTTTGCGCGCGAGAGCCGGTCCAGCACGCTGGACGGGGCCTTCATGGCGCGTCGCGGTCCGGAGGGCATCTCGGTCGTCGTGCCGCGTGCCGCCCTGCATGGAAGTAGCGGCCAGTCGTTGCTGGCGGTCTCGCGCGTGCAGGTGCTCGCGCGTGCACAGGGCCTGCCCATGATCAGCGGCAACTTCGTCACCGGCGGAGCGGGCGTGCCGCGAATCGGTGGACGCATGGAGCGTGCGAACGACGGCAGCCTGGTCCTGCGCGCCCAGATGCCCGAGTACCGCGCGGGCGACGCCAGCCTTGCCATGCCGCGCATGGCCGTGGTGCAGGCGCGCTCGGGCGCGATCGGCTTCACCGGTGAACTGCTTGCAAGCGGCGGGCTGCCGGGCGGCCGCGCGCGCAATATGCTTCTGCCCGTCGATGGCCGCTGGGATGACGGCACGATAGAGCTGTGGCTTGCCTGCACCGAGATACGCTTCGACGAGCTCGCGGTCGCCTCGCTCACGCTCGACCGCCGCCGCCTGACCGTATGCCCCCCAAGGAGCCGTCCGCTCCTGCGCTTTGCCGGCGGCAGGCTGAGCGTTGCCGGCGGCCTTGCGCAGCTCGACCTTGCCGGCCGACTCGGATCGACGCCGATCCGTCTCGCCAGCGGGCCCGTCGGCTTCGCCTACCCCGGCATCATCACCGCGCGCGGCGTCGACGTGCTGCTCGGCCCGCCGGCGACAGCCTCCAGGTTCCGCATCGCCAACCTGAGCGCGCGCGCCGGCCGCGATCTTGCCGGCTCGTTCGACGGCTCCGATGTCTCGCTCTACGCCGTCCCGCTCGACTTGCATGAGGTGCGCGGAACCTGGCGCTATGCCGGCGGCGTGCTGTCGCTGGGCCAGGGATCGTTCCGCCTGGAGGACCGCGAGCCGGTCGACCGCTTCCAGCCGGTCGTCGCGCGCGACGCCACACTGACGCTGCGCGACAACGTGATCGATGCCGTCGCCCTGATGCGCGAACCGGCGACAGATCGCGCCGTGGTGCTCGCCACCATCCGCCACGATCTCTCGCGCGGCAGCGGCCATGCCGACCTTGCGGTGCAAGACATCACTTTCGACGACAAGCTGCAGCCCGAGACGCTGACCCGCCTCGCGCTCGGCGTCATCGCCAACACGCGCGGCACCGTGCGCGGAAACGGCCGGATCGACTGGAACGAAGCCGGCGTCACCAGCACCGGCAGCTTCACCACCGACAAGCTCGACTTCGCCGCTGCATTCGGCCCGGTGCAGGGCGTCGCCGGGACGATCCGCTTCACCGACCTGCTCGGCCTCGTCACCGCGCCCGACCAGCAGCTGCGCGTCGCCTCGATCAACCCCGGGATCGAGGTTAACGACGGGGCGATCACTTATGCCCTGCAGCCCGGCATGGTCATCGCGGTGAACGGCGGCACCTGGCCCTTCGTCGGCGGCACCTTGCGCCTGCTGCCGACGCGCATGGCGATCGGCACCGACGCCGTGCAGAACTACACGCTGCAGGTGACCGGCGCCGACGCCGCCTTGTTCGTGCAACGGCTCGAACTCGCCAACCTCAACGCCACCGGCATCTTCGACGGCACTTTGCCGCTGGTGTTTGACCAGAACGGAGGGCGCATCGAAGGCGGCTTGCTGAAGTCGCGACCGCCGGGCGGCAACGTGTCGTATGTCGGCGAGCTGACTTACAAGGACCTCTCGACCATGGCGAACTTCGCCTTCGATACGCTGCGCTCGCTGAACTATCGGCAGATGAGCGTCGGCATGAACGGTGCGCTGGAAGGCGAGATCCTGACGCGGCTCAGCTTTTCCGGCGTGTCGCAAGGGGAGGGCGCGTCGAAGAACTTCCTCACGCGGCGCATCGCCAAGCTGCCGATCCAGTTCAACGTGAACCTGCGCGCGCCGTTCTTCCAGCTCGTGACGTCGTTCAAGTCGCTCTACGATCCCGCTTTCGTCCGGGACCCCCGCACGCTCGGGTTGATCGATGCCAGTGGCAAGCCGATCACGAGCCCGGTGCTGCCGACCGTCAAATCAGTTGATCCCGCAAAAAACACCGTTCAGCCTTCCGCAAGCGAGACCATGCCATGACGTCCTCACGATTGACCGCCTTTGTCCCGCCTGCGACAAGCTTCGATGAGCAGGCGAGCGAAGCAGCGGTGTACTCGGGCCGGCGGGCACTCACCGCGCTGGCGATGGCGATGGCAGCAGCGACCGGGCTTTGCGGGTGCATCTCGGTAAATGCACCCGACAAGCCGATCGTGATCGAGCTGAACATCAACATCAAGCAGGAGGTGATCTATCGCCTCGCCGAAGACGTTAAGCAGAACATCGAAGCCAACCCGGACATTTTCTGATGACCAAGACTGCACGCATCCTGATCCGCTCCTGGTCTCTGGCCGCGCCTGCCGCCGCACTGGCGCTTGCCGGCTTGTCCGTTCCGGCGTGGGCTGACCGCGACCCCGCCTATGCAGCGGCGCGGTCATCGGGCCAGGTCGGTGAGAAGACCGACGGTTACCTCGGCGTGATCGGCGGCGGCGGCGACGTGCGGGCCCTGGCGGACAAGATCAACATCCAGCGCCGCGCCAACTACACCGAGCGCGCCGCCTCGCAGAACGCCACGGTCGAGGAATACGCTTTCACCCAGGGTTGCATGCTGATCCAGCGCACGGCACCCGGCGAGAAGTACCAGGCGCCCGACGGCAGCTGGCAGACTCGCGGCGCCGGTGCTCCGCAGCGCGATCCGCGCTGTCCCTGAGCCAAGGCCGGCGGGCGCTTCGGCGATCGGCCGAAGCAGCCGCCAACAAGCGCCCTGACGATGAAACACCGGCGGTGGGCATAAGCCCGCGCAACACAACCACACCGGTTGACACGAAATTACCCCCACCCTAAGGCGCCGGTGCCTACGGCGGGCAGGCCGTCGGATATGTCGCAAGTTCCTGCTTGAAAATGGGGGCGGACATGAACGACGAACCTGACGCACGAGACCCTTTGGGCGAGGATGCGCGTCTCGACGCGCTCGACGAGCGGCTCCGCGCCGCACGCGAGCAGGAAGAGCAGCGCACCAAGCCGGTGGCGGGCGGGGAAGCGGATGCGAACTATCGCGCCGGCAACCGCGTCCTTGCCGACTTGCTGGGGGGTATCGTGGGCGGCGCGTTTCTGGGGTGGGTTGTCCAGCAATTCTTTCCCGCCACGCGCCCCTGGGGTCTGTTGGTGATGTTGTTCCTCGGAATCTTCGTCGCCTTCAGGAACATCATCCGGATGTCCAACCGGCGCCCTGACTGATCCTGCGGCTTCACGCCTTGGGGACCATGAAGGGGCGCTGGTCGCGCATGTAGAGACAGGTAAAGAGGGCAGACGTGGCAGCCGAGGCGGGCAAAGTCGATCCGATGCACCAGTTCACCATCGAGCCGTTGTTCGGCACCGAGGGTTGGCAGCTGGCGGGTTACCACATTCCTTTCACCAACTCCGCGCTGTGGATGGCGCTGGCGTCGCTGCTGATGCTGGTGTTCGTCGCCGGCGGCATGAAGCGCCAGCTCGTACCCGGCCGCTGGCAGATGGCGGTGGAAAGCTTCACCGGCTTCATCGACGGGCTGCTCGCAGCCAACGTCGGTCCCGCCGGCAAGAAGTACGTGCCCTACATGTTCACGCTGTTCATGTTCATCCTGTTCGCGAACTTCTTGGGCCTGCTGCCGCTCGGTGTCGTCGGCCTCCACGCCTTCACCTTCACCAGCCACTTCTCGGCCACCGGCGTGCTCGCGGTCGTGACCTTCGCGATCGTCATCATCGTAGGTTTCGCCAAGCACGGCTTCCACTTCTTCTCGCTGTTCGTGCCCCACGGTACTCCGCTGGTCATGATCCCGCTGATCTTCTGCGTGGAGCTGATCTCGTTCCTGGTGCGCCCGTTCAGCCTTGGCCTGCGACTGTTCGTCGCCATGATGGCCGGCCACGTGCTGCTGGAGGTGCTCTCCAGCTTCGTGATCAGCACCGGCAACGCCAACATCGGCCTGTTCGCCATCGCCGGCCTGCCCAGCTTCGTCCTGATGGTCGGCATCTGCGCGCTCGAGCTGCTCGTCGCCGGCATCCAGGCCTACGTCTTCGCGCTTCTCACCTGCGTCTACCTGAACGACGCCGAGAACCTGCACTGAGTTTTTTCTTCGACCACTGATTTACCAAGGGAGTTTTCAAAATGGACGCAGATGCTGCAAAGCTGCTCGGAGCCGGTCTCGCTGCAATCGGTTGCGGTCTCGCCTCGATCGGCGTGGGCTCGGTCTTCGCCAAGTTCCTCGAAGGCGCGCTGCGCAACCCCGGTGCTGCCGACGCGCAGCAGGGCCGCCTCTTCATCGGCTTCGCCGGTGCCGAGCTTCTGGGCCTGCTCTCGTTCGTCGTTGCCGCGCTGCTGATCTTCGCCTGATCGCACGCCACCGTTGAGGTCGGAGCGTCCCTGCGGCGCTTCCGGCCATCACGGTTCTTGCGACACCACAAGACGCAGATCAGGGAACAGGGCTGACGAATGCCACAGATCGCACAGCTGGGCGAGTTCTACGCCAGTCAGATCTTCTGGCTGGTCGTGTTCTTCGGCCTTGCCTTTTTCATCGTCGGGCGCGGCATGGTGCCCAAGGTGATGGACACCGTCGCGCATCGCGACAAACAGATCTCGGACGATTTCGCCGCTGCCGAACAGGCTCGCCGCGAAGCCGACGTCCAGGAAGAGGCCTGGCGTGCGCGTGAAAACGCCCGCCGTGCCGAAGCGCAAGGCGTGATCGCCGAGGCGCGCTCGAAGGCGGCGCTCGCCACCGAAGGGCGCCTGGCAGAGACCCAGCGCGGTCTCGACGCCAAGATCGCCGCTGCCGAGGCCCGCATCGCCGAGGCACTCGCCGCGGCCAGCGCAGAGATCGAGAACGTTGCCACCGACGCCGCGCGCGACGTCGTGGCGCGGGTCGCCGGCATCGCCGTGGACGACGGCGCGGCCCGCGTGGCCGTGAAGGAGAAGCTCGCTCATGGCTGAGGCACCGCTCTCCGAAGCTCAGGACGTTTCCGGCCTGCCCGGCGACGCTCCCGAAACCGGCGCTCACGCGCAGACCCATGCCGGCACCGAGCATGCCGAGCCCTTGCTTCTCGGCGTGGCTCCACCCGTCGCGGTGGTCAGCGCTTCCATGATCGTCCTGATCCTGATTGCCTTGTGGAAGGGCGTGCCCAAGCTGGTCACGTCCGGCCTCGACGCCAAGATCGCCGATATCAAGAGCCAGCTCGAACAAGCCAAGTCGCTGCGTGCCGAGGCTGAGGCGCTCCGCAAGGAGTATGCCGACAAGATCGCCAACGCCGAGAAGGACGCGGCATCGGTTATCGAGCATGCGCGCCATGAAGCCGAGGCGATCATCGCCAAGGCCGAGGCGGACACCACCGAGGTGATCGCCCGTCGCGAGAAGATGGCGCAGGACAAGATCGGTGCCGCCGAGCGGTCGGCCGTGGCGGACCTGCGCAGCAAGGCGGCCCTCGCGGCGGCCGAGGCGGCGAAGGGGCTGATCCGCAGCAACTACTCTGCCGACGCCGACCGTGCTTTGGTGGACCAGTCGATCGGCGCGATCTGATCGCATCGGCACACGGCTGACTAAACGGACCCCCGCCATCGTGCGGGGGTTTTCGTTTGCGCGCTGTCCGTGTGCGCAACGCTTTGCTGAGGAGGAGTGAGGTTGCCCAGCCGATCATGCTCACAAGTTCCTTGACAGAGATAACCCATTAGGTTATGCGTTGCAGCACTGGAGCCAGCTGAAAGCTCGGCTCCGGTACACGGCGGGTGCGGGTGAGCGAGGCCTCGTTCGACCAACCCCGCACCATGCGGCCGGCGCCTAGAGACGGGCGCCTGCACCCCAGATGCGAAGCAATATCCCGCCTGGAGGCGATACACAGCTCTTCCAGCCCGGAGCCGGCACAGTTCCCGCGAGCCTTGCCCGCCGGCGCTTCGCACGAACAAGGCCGAGTTGGCGGCACGCTTGCGTGTTCCTCCGCCAGCCGTTCGCAAACCGGAACCCGAGCCAAGCCTGTCGCGCCAGGCCGCGCCGGCCGCACGTCCGTCGTGAGGTTTTCCTTCTTGGCGTAAGTCCGCGTTCGCCGGCGGAGGTCGAGTTGTGCCTAACTCCTTCTCTGAGGAGGAGGGGGAGCAGATCCTCCCCTGCAAGGGGAGGGGGACCGCTCACGCAGTGAGTGGTGGAGGGGTGTAACCCTCTCGGTCGAGCACTCCACCAGCGGAGACACCCCTCCGTCACGCCTTTCAGGCGCGCCACCTCCCCTTGCAGGGGAGGATCTGTACTCCCCTGCAAGGGGAGGGGGGCCGCTCGCGCAGCGAGGGGTGGTGGGACTCGCGTCCTCGCGCAAACTCTGCAGGAACCCGCCGGCAGCCTCGCGCCATGCCGAGACTCCCCTCCACCACGCTTCGCGTGGTCCCCCTCCCCGGGCCGGGGAGGACAGCCTCGATACGCTCCATGCTGCCGGCTCATGGCGATGAACGTCAGAAGCTGTCCTTCGCACTCCTCAGCGCGGCAAAGGTCGTGATCGTGTCGCCGCCGCCCCAGCGCGCCTGGAGCGCGGGATCATCGGCGCGCAGGAAGGGGTTGGTCGCGAGCTCACGCTCCAGCTTGGTCGGCACGGTGGGCTGGTCCTTGTCGCGGCGGGCGGCGATCTCGTCCGCATACACAGCGAGTTCGCGGTTGTCCGGATCGGCGTGGAGGGCAAAGCGGGCATTCGAGGCGGTGTATTCGTGCGCGCAGTAGAGCAGCGTCTCGGGCGGCAGGGCCTTCAGGCGCGAGAGACTGGCCCAGAACTGCGGCGCAGTGCCCTCGAACATGCGCCCGCAGCCCAGCGCGAACAGCGCGTCGCCGACAAAGGCGAGGCTCGCCTCGGGCACGTGATAGGCGATGTGCCCATGGGTGTGCCCCCCCACGTCGATCACGTGCGCGGTGAAGTCGCCCAGGCGTACCGTGTCGTCTTGCGTCACCGTACGGTCGATCGCCTCGATCCTGGGCGCGTCGATTTCCGGAGCGACGACGGTGCAGCCGGTGGCCGCCTTGATCGCGGCGTTCCCGCCGGCATGGTCGGGATGCCAATGCGTGTTCCAGATCTGCGTGATCTGCCAGCCCCGGCTCGCCGCCTCGCGCAAGTAGGCTTCGGCATCGGGCGTGTCGATGCAGGCGGTCTCCTGGCTCGCGCTGTCGTGCAGCAGGAAGCCATAGTTGTCGGACAGGCAGGGGAACTGGTGGACTTCGAGCATGGGGTCTCTCCTCGCCAGCCTATGTAGCGAGGGAGGGCCGATGCAAAAAGCCCGCCGCGGCGTGAACCGGGCGGGCTTGTTGTCTTGGTCTTCGGGTATGCTGTTTAGGGTTCTCACCCCAGTAGCCTGTCCCCGCGCAGGCGCGGGGATCGGACAGGTTCTTCGACCCGCCAGCCTTCGCCCCAGTGGCGCCCAGGCTACCGTCCGCTGCGCGAACGTCGCCTAGGCTGCTGGGCTCAGGAGCGACCCTTGAGCGCTTCGCCCAGGATGTCGCCGAGCGACGCACCCGAGTCGGACGAACCGTACTGCTCGACCGCTTCCTTCTCTTCGGCGAGCTGGCGCGCCTTGACCGAGAAGTTGGGCTTCTTCGAACGATCGAAGCCGATGACCATGGCATCGAGCTTCTGGCCGACCTGGAAGCGATCCGGACGCTGCTCGTCGCGGTCGCGGCCCAGGTCCGAGCGCTTGATGAAGCCGGTGGCGCCATCTTCGCCGGCCTGCACTTCGAGGCCGCCATCGCGGACTTCGAGCACGGTCACGGTGGTGACTTCGCCGCGACGCAGACCGCCCACGGCACCGCCGCCGGCTGCGGCTGCACCGCCGCCTGCTGCCGGAGCGCCACGCTCGAGCTGCTTCATGCCAAGGCTGATGCGCTCCTTCTCGATATCGACATCCAGAACGACGGCCGAAACCTGCTCGCCCTTGCGGTGCAGAGCCAGCGCGTCCTCGCCCGAGATGCCCCACGCGATGTCGGACATGTGGACCATGCCGTCGACGTCGCCGTCCAGGCCGATGAACAGGCCGAACTCGGTGGCGTTCTTGACTTCACCCTCGACGGTCGAGCCGACCGGGTGGTTGGCCGCGAAGTCTTCCCACGGATTGCCGATGGCCTGCTTGAGGCCGAGGCTGATGCGGCGCTTCTCGGAATCGACCTCGAGCACGACCACGTCGACTTCCTGCGAGGTCGAGACGATCTTGCCGGGGTGGACGTTCTTCTTGGTCCAGGACATTTCCGAAACGTGGACCAGGCCCTCGATCCCGGCTTCCAGCTCCACGAAGGCGCCGTATTCGGTGATGTTGGTGACCACGCCGCGCAGCTTTGCGCCGACCGGGTACTTGACGGTCGCGCCTTCCCACGGATCGCTTTCCAGCTGCTTCATGCCGAGGCTGATGCGCTGGGTTTCCGAGTTGATGCGGATGATTTGCACCTTCACGGTGTCACCGATGTTGATGACTTCGCTCGGGTGGTTGACGCGCTTGTAGCTCATGTCGGTGACATGGAGCAGGCCGTCGATACCGCCGAGGTCGACGAACGCGCCGTAGTCGGTGATGTTCTTGACCACGCCTTCGATCACCTGACCCTCGGTCAGCTTGTCGATCAGCTCGCTGCGCTGCTCGGCGCGGGTCTCTTCGAGGACGGCGCGGCGCGACACGACGATGTTGCCACGGCGGCGATCCATCTTGAGGATCTGGAACGGCTGCGGGATGTCCATGAGCGGACCGACGTCACGCACCGGGCGGATGTCGACTTGCGAGCCGGGCAGGAACGCCACGGCGCCGTCGAGGTCGACGGTGAAGCCGCCCTTGACGCGGCCGAAGATCACGCCGTCGACGCGCTTGCCTTCGCCGAACTCGCTCTCGAGCTTGTCCCAGGCGGCTTCGCGGCGGGCGCGATCGCGCGACAGCATCGCTTCGCCGTCGGCATTCTCGACGCGGTCCACGTAGACTTCGACTTCGTCGCCGACCTTCAGGCCGTGCTCGCTGCCTTCACCGCGCGCGAACTCGCGCAGCGGCACGCGGCCTTCGCTCTTGAGACCGACGTCGATGACGGCCTTGTCGTTCTCGATCGCGGTGATGGTGCCCTTGACGACGCGGCCTTCGAAGCCTTCTTCGCCGGCGCCGCCGAGCTGCTCGTCGAGCATTTTCGCGAAATCATCGCGAGTGGGATTTGCCATAGTGGCCATAAGTGCGTTGTCTCTCTCGAGTTTGGTATTCCGGCCAGGCGGTTGTTTCCGCCGGTCTTTCCTCCGCCCTCGCACCATTGCGGGAAGCGGGCCAAAAAGGGCCGAACTGCCGCGGCGGCCGGATACCGGTCGCGGCGCCTGGCAAGGTTTGTCGCCCTGCTAGACCGGCGGCCCTTATGCCTGTGGGGTGCCAAAAGCAAGGAGAATGGGGGAGGGCGGGGGCAGGAGGCGTGGCCGGTCAGCTTCGACCCGGGTCAGGCCCGGGTCCGGTTGCGTCAGCTCGCGAACTATCCTTGAGGCACAGCATCGCGAGGTTCGTCACTCGCGAAACCGGACCCGGGTCAAGCCCGGGTCGACGCCAGACTGATCGCGGCCGCTATGGCCTCTTCCCTGCCGAGCTCCGAGGTATCCAGCACCCGCGCATCGGCTGCCGCTACCAGCGGCGCATCCTTGCGCTGCGTGTCCCTTGCATCGCGCGCGGCCAGGTCGGCGGCGATCTCGTCCAGCGACACCTCGCGTCCTTGCCCCTGCATTTCGAGGAACCGCCGGCGCGCGCGCGCCGCGACGCTGGCGGTGACGAACAGCTTCACGTCGGCGTCGGGTGCGATGACGGTGCCGATGTCACGCCCGTCGAGCACGGCGCCCGCGGGTTGCAAGGCGAAGCTGCGCTGGCGCTCGAACAGGGCCTGCCGCACCGCCGGATGGATCGAGACGCGGCTCGCCAATCCGCCGCTCGCTTCCGAGCGCAGCTCGGGGTCGCTCAGCAACGTGTCTGGAAAGCTGGTCGCGGCTAGCGCGTCGCCACCATCGTCGGGGTTGCCGCCGTCCAGGAAGCATTGGCGGCCCACGGCGCGGTAGAGCAGGCCGGTGTCGAGATGCGGCAGGCCGAAGTGCGCCGACAGGGCCTTGGCGATCGTGCCCTTGCCCGAGGCGGTCGGTCCGTCGACGGCGATGATCATGCGGAGGTCCCTTCGGCGGCGGCGCCGTCGAGCAGGGCCTCGAATGTCGGGAAACTGGTCGCGATCGGGCGAGTGTCGTCGATCTCGATGCCGCTCCGGCTGACGAGGCCGGCAACGGCCATGCTCATGGCGATGCGATGGTCGAGGTGGGTGGTTATGGGATGGTTCGCCCCGCCACGCAGGCGCTCGCCACCGGTTCCGTCGATCACCAGTCCGTCCTCGCGCTCCTCGACGCGGGCGCCCGAAGCGGCCAGCGCGGTGGCCATCACCGCCAGGCGATCGGATTCCTTCACACGCAATTCGTCGAGGCCGCTGGTCGTGGTGCGGCCCTCGGCCATCGCGGCGGCGACGAACAGGATCGGGAACTCGTCGATCATGCTGGGTGCCACGCCTGGGTCGACTTCGATGCCGCGCAAGGGCGAGTGGCGCACGCGCAGATCGGCGACCGGCTCGCCGCCGACGTCGCGGCGCGCGACTTCCTCGATGCTGCCGCCCATCTGGCGCAGCACATCGAAGAGCGCGGCGCGGGTGGGATTGAGGCCGACGTTCTCGATCGTCAGGTCGGAGCCCTCCACGAGCAGCGCGGCGACGACGAAGAACGCGGCCGACGAAGGATCGCCGGGCACTTCGATGACCTGGGGGCGAAGTTCGGCCTCGCCGCGTACGGTGATGACGCGGGTGCCGTCCGGTTCAAGCTCGACGTTCAGCTCGGCGCCGAAGCCGCGCAGCATCCGCTCGGAGTGGTCGCGGGTCGGCACCGGCTCGACCACGGTGGTCTCGCCCGGCGTGTTGAGGCCTGCGAGCAGCACCGCGCTCTTTACTTGCGCCGAGGCGACCGGCAGGCGGTAGCGGATCGGCACGGCAGGCGAGGCGCCCCGCAGGATCAGCGGCAGGCGACCGCCCACGGTCGCGGTCACGTCCGCACCCATGAGCGAGAGCGGTTCGATCACCCGGCCCATCGGCCGCCTGGACAGGCTGCCGTCGCCTACGAAAGTCGCCTGGATCGGGTGGCTGGCGATCAGGCCCATCAGCAGCCGCGTCGATGTGCCGGAATTGCCCATGTCGAGCGCCTGCCCGGGTTGCAGCAGCGCGCCCACGCCGACGCCATGGACCAGCCACTCGCCGCTTCCGGTGCGCTCGACCTGCGCGCCCATCGCCCTCATCGCGGCAGCCGTCGCCAGCACGTCCTCGCCTTCGAGCAGGCCGCTGATGCGGCTCTCGCCCACCGCCAGCGAGGTCAGCATGATCGCCCGGTGGCTGATCGACTTGTCGCCCGGCACCCGCACACGCCCGCGCAAGGGGCCGTTCGGCAGGAAGCGGCGCGGGCGCATGGCATCGGCGGAATGGGCGGTCACGTGTCGCTCTTTCATGGCAGGTCTTGGCGGGTCTGGGAGGCCGGGTAAGCGCGCGGGCTTTTGACAGGGGGCACCGGCTATGGCAAGGCGCGCGCCCTGATGCGGTCAGCGCTGCTTGATTTCGCAGCGGGGCCAACCCATCAAGGTCAAGATTTTCAGCGTGGGTCGTTCAGGCACGCGCCAGACGAGGAATATTCATGGTCAACCCGGAATGGGGCGCCAAGCACGGCTGCCCGAAGTGCGGCACGCGGTTCTACGACCTTGGCAAGGACGATCCGGTCACCTGCATCGAATGCGGCAACCAGTGGAATCCTGAGCCCGTGCTCAAGTCCAAGCAGCCGGTGCAGTTCGAGGAGATCCAGAAGAAGGAAGTCGTCGAGGAGGCGGATTCCGATCTGGCCGACGAGGATCTCGACATCGACGAGGATGGCGATTCGCCGGACAACGACGTCGACCTGGGCGGCGACGACGATCTCGGCATCGGCGGCGCCGAGAGTGAGGACGAGCACGACACGTGAGGATCTCGGGGGTGTCCGCGGAAGTTGACCACCCCTGATTTTTCCCCTTGCCAACCTTTGGAGGCGCCCTTAGAGGGGCGGCCTCCCGAGGCTGGCACTCGGGGCGGATCGGCCTCCCAGGGCTGGTCCAGGCGAATGGAACGGGGCCGTAGCTCAGCTGGGAGAGCGCTACAATGGCATTGTAGAGGTCAGGGGTTCGATCCCCCTCGGCTCCACCATTCTTCGGTATGGCGATATTTGGTCCATGCCGGGCTGCGAACGGTAGCCTCCTGCGCTTCCGGTGCTCACGACCATGAAGGTCGCTCCGCTCCGGTTCTCGGACGCCACCATTCTCGCTCCGGCCTGAACCAAATCTCACCATACCTTTGCGGCTCTTTCGGGCTGTGGAGGGGTGACTATTTAGACGCTGGCTGACGAGGTTTCGTCCGCCGGCGTTTTTGGCGTTTTGCTGGGTTTCGGCTCACGGCAACTGGAGTGGACAGACATGTTCGACAGTCTTTCGGATCGCCTCGGTGGTGTGTTCGACAAGCTGCGCGGGCGCGGTGCGCTCAAGGAGCAGGACGTTCGCGATGCCATGCGCGAGGTGCGCATCGCGCTGCTCGAGGCGGATGTCGCGCTGCCCGTGGTGCGCCGCTTCGTCGATCAGGTCACCGAGAAGGCCGTCGGCCAGGACGTGCTGCGCTCGGTCACGCCGGGCCAGCAGGTCATCAAGATCGTCAACGATGCGCTGATCGAGACGCTGGGCGGTGATACCACGCCCGAGCTCGACCTCAACGCGACCCCGCCGATCGTCATCATGATGGTCGGCCTCCAAGGCTCGGGCAAGACTACCAGCACCGCCAAGATCGCCAAGCTGCTCAAGGAGAAGCACGGCAAGAAGGCGATGATGGCCTCGCTCGACGTCAACCGTCCGGCGGCGCAGGAGCAGCTGAAGGTGCTCGGCGAACAGGTCGGCGTCGCCACCCTGCCGATCATCGCCGGCCAGCAGCCAACCGAGATCGCCACCCGTGCGCTGCAGTCGGCCAAGCTGCAGGCGGTCGACGTGCTGCTGCTCGATACTGCCGGCCGCCTCCACGTCGACCAGCAGCTGATGGACGAGATGAAGGCGGTTTCCGCCATCTCGACCCCGCGCGAAGTGCTGCTGGTGGTCGACTCGCTGACCGGTCAGGACGCGGTCAACGTCGCGCAATCGTTCGCAGGACAGGTCGATCTCACTGGCGTCGTGCTCACCCGCATGGACGGCGATGCGCGCGGCGGTGCGGCGTTGTCGATGCGCGCGGTCACCGGCAAGCCGATCAAGTTCGCCGGCACCGGCGAGAAGCTCGACGCCATCGAGGTGTTCCAGCCGGCGCGCGTCGCCAACCGCATCCTGGGCATGGGCGACATCGTCAGCCTGGTCGAGAAAGCGGCCGAGACGGTCAAGCTGGAGGACGCCGAGGCGCTCGCCAAGCGCATGGAGCAGGGTAAGTTCGACATGAACGACCTGCGCATGCAGCTGAAGCAGATGCAGTCGATGGGCGGCCTGGGCGCGCTCGCCGGCATGATGCCGGGCATGAAGAAGGCCAAGGCGGCAATGGCGGCCTCGGGCATGGACGAGCGCGTGCTGCTGCGCATGGACGCGATCATCGGCTCGATGACGGTCAAGGAACGGGTCAACCCGGCGCTGCTCAATGCCAAGCGCAAGATCCGCGTCGCCAAGGGCTCTGGCACGCAAGTCCAGGACGTGAACAAGCTGCTCAAGATGCACCAGGAAATGGGCAAGGCGATGAAGCAGATCAAGAAGATGGGCGGGCTCAAGGGCTTGGCCGCGATGTTCGGCAAGGGTGGACTCGAAGGCGCCATGCCGGGCCTCGGCAACGCCTTGGGCGGAATGGGCGGCGGCGTCGGCAGCCTGCCCGACATGAGCAAATTCAAGAAGTAAGCATTAGAATCCAGAAGGAAGGTTGAAGCAATGTCCGTAGCAATCCGTCTCTCGCGCGGTGGCGCCAAGAAGCGTCCCTATTACCGCATCGTCGTCACGAACTCGCGCTCGCCTCGCGATGGTAAGTACCTGGAGCAGCTGGGTACCTACAACCCGGTGCTCGCCAAGGACGACGAGAAGCGCGTGACCCTGGTCGAGGACCGTGTGCGCTACTGGCTTGGCGTCGGCGCGCAGCCGACCGACCGCGTCGCCCGCCTGCTCGACAAGGCCGGCATCAAGGAGCGTGCGGCCACGACCAACCCGAACAAGGCCGAGCCCGGCAAGAAGGCCAAGGAGCGCGCCGAGGACAAGGCGGCCAAGCTCGCCGAAGCCGAGGAAGCCAAGGCTGCCGCCGCCGCTGCCGCGCAGGCTCCGTCCGCTGAAGCTCCGGCTGAAGGCGCCGAGAACCCCGGCACCGAAGAGCCGCAGGTCGAGAGTGCCGAGACCCCGGCCGAGGGTTGATCCTTGGCTCTGCCGCCTGACCGTCCCGTCACCCTCGCTGCCGTCTCCGGCGCGCACGGCGTGACGGGCGAGGTGCGTCTCAAGCTGTTCGGAGAAGGCGTGGATGCGCTCAAGCGCTACCGCGCCTTCAACGGCGGCGCGCTGACACTCTCCAAGGTCAAGGACGACGGCAAAGGCGGTGCCATCGCCCGCTTCGCCGAAGTGGCTGACCGCACCGCGGCCGAGAAGCTGCGTGGCACGGCGCTTACCGTGCCACGCTCGGCTATGGCGGCGCTGGACGAGGGCGAATACTACCACGCCGACCTGATCGGGCTGCCGGCTGTATCCTCCTCGGGTGATGCCTTAGGCACATGCGTAGCGGTCGAGAACTACGGCGCGGGCGATGTGCTTGAGATCGAGCGCCCCGATGGCAAGCGTTTCATGGTGCCGATGAATGCGCAAGCGGTATTGGAATGGAGCGATCTCACCGGGCTCGTAATTGACGCTGCATACGCCGACTAGTATATACCAGGCGTATATACGGAGGCGTTCATGGGTCAGGAATTCACGGCGAAAAGCTTCAAGTCGGGAAATTCTGTCGCGATCCGCATCCCGGCGGGCCTCGGTGTCGAGCCTGATCGTGAGTGGTCGGCCGAATGGGTAGATGGCGATCTACATCTGAAAGCCAAGGATAAGCCGAAGCCCAAAATCGACGTCAGCGGATTCGCCGGGAAGGCTCCCGGGATCAGGCTCGCACCGCGCGAGGACTTCGAGGGGCGGCCAAGCACCATTGCAGCGCACGAGGCAGCAGACCTGGAGTGATCCGCTACCTCATCGATGCGAACTCTGCCGTCTATGCCATGGACGTCGGCAATGACCGTCTTGTCGGGCGCATGGCCGAGTGCGACGCGGGCGAATTGGCGATCTCGGCCATCAGCTATGCGGAGGTGGCTTACGGCACGTACGGCGGCAAACCGCCGCCGGATGAGGTCTTAGAGGCATTCGTGCAGCAGATACCGCTCGTTCCATTCGATGAAGCTGCCGCGCGAGAGTATGCACGCCTGCCCTTCAAGAGGGCTCGTTTCGACAGGCTCCTGGCGGCGCATGCTCTCAGCATCGGCGCTACCGTTGTGACCAACAACGAAGCCGACTTTGCGGACGTTCCCGGGTTGGCAGTCGAGAATTGGACAGCATGACCTTTGCCGCCACTGTCCTCACCCTCTATCCCGAGATGTTTCCGGGGCCGCTCGGCGTGTCGCTGGCGGGCAAGGCATTGGCCGAGGGAAAGTGGTCGTGTACGCCGGTGCATATCCGCGAGTTCGCGACCGACAAGCATCGCACCGTGGACGATACGCCGGCCGGTGGCGGCTCCGGCATGGTGCTCAAGGCCGATGTCTTGGCCGCTGCGATCGATCATGCACGTTTGCTCAGTCCTGATGCGCCGGTCATCGCGATGACGCCGCGGGGGGCACCGATCACGCAAGCGCGCGTTCGCGAACTGGCGCTAGGCCCTGGCGTCACCGTGCTGTGCGGCCGCTTCGAGGGCTTCGACGAGCGCATCTTCGCTGGCCGCCAGGTCGAGGAGATCTCGGTCGGCGACATCATCCTGTCGGGCGGCGAACCGGCGGCGCTGATGGTGCTGGATGCTTGCATTCGGCTGCTTCCCGGCGTAATGGGCGCGCCTTCCAGCGGGGCCGAGGAGTCGTTCGAGGACGGCTTGCTCGAATACCCGCATTACACCCGACCGGTCGAATGGGAGGGGCGCACGATCCCGCAAGTGCTGCGATCGGGGGATCATGCGAAGATCGCGGCCTGGCGAAAGCAACAGGCCGAGATCGACACACGGTCACGCAGGCCGGATCTTTGGGAGCGTCACACCGGCGTTCGGGTCCAGTCTGCCTCTGGCGCGCAGCGAACAGACGAAGGACCAGGCAAGTGAACCTGATTCAGCAGATCGAGGCCGAGGAAATTGCCAAGGCCGCCAAGGAAATCCCGACATTCCGTCCTGGCGACACCGTCAAGGTCGGCGTGAAGGTCGTCGAAGGCACCCGTACTCGTGTCCAGAACTTCGAAGGCGTGTGCATCGCGCGTTCGAACCGCGGCATGGGTTCGAACTTCACCGTCCGCAAGATGAGCTTCGGCGAAGGCGTGGAGCGCGTTTTCCCGCTCTACTCGCCGAACATCGATGCGATCACCGTCGTCCGCAAGGGCGTGGTGCGTCGTGCCAAGCTGTACTACCTGCGCGGCCGCACCGGCAAGCGCGCTCGCATCGCCGAGCGTCGCGACGTTCGGAACGAGGAAGCCTGAGGCACCCTCAAGTCGGCGTGTTTGGACTGACAAGGGAAGGGGCGGGTACTCGCGTGCCGGCCCCTTTCGATTGAGTCGCAGTCCAGGTTCCAATATCCAGCGATGTTGCCAGGTCGGCGCGGGGCGTTCCCGTGTCGCGATGGCCTGTCGCTGCAATGCACAATCGTCGTCTATTGCGAAACGGTCCGGCAAAACGCGCCAAACCGCTATAACGGCGAGCCATTTGCCTTTGACACCGGTCCGGAAAGACGCTCAATTCCCGACCCATTCGCAAGACGAATCCACGTTTCTCACCACCACGAGCGGTTTCCACTGAAAGGCTAGGGGGTTCCCACTATGAACAAGAACGATCTCATCAGCGCTGTCGCCACCAGCAGCGGCCTGTCGCGCAACGACGCGGTCAAGGCCGTCGAAGGCGTCTTCGACGCGATCTCGGACGCGCTCAAGAAGGGCGACGAAGTGCGCCTGGTCGGTTTCGGCACGTTCTCGGTCGCCAAGCGCAAGGCGTCGACCGGTCGCAACCCGCGCACCGGCGAAGCGATGGAGATCAAGGCTTCCAGCCAGCCCAAGTTCAAGGCCGGCAAGGGCCTGAAGGACTCGGTCAACTGATCACCTTCACGTGAGCGCAGGTGCGGGCACTCGCTCGCGCCTCGATCAGGACAGCGCGCCGCATCTGCCTCGGGCAGGTGCGGCGTTCTCGTTTGCAAGGGTCAGAGCAGCTTCACGCCGATCCTGCCGCGGCGCGTGACCACGGACCGCATTATCGTCTCGTGCTGCTCGCGATTGCCGACAACCGCACCGGCGATGGCTTGGCGGCGGCTGTGCTTGCCCTTGCTGCATCATCCGCTAAGGCTAATGAACACATCTGTTCACCACCGATCAAGTGACGGAGGCCATCGAGAGGGACCATGAGCCAGACGCTGACCAACAGGGCATCGCCCGATGCCGCCACGCAGCTCGACATCTACCGGCGCATGATCCGGATCGAGCGCAACGACGATGCCACGCGGACCCAGATCCGCCGCGGCCGGATCACCGCGCCGTACTACTCGGCACGCGGGCAGGAGTGCATCCCCTCCGCCATCTCGACCTTGTTGAACGATGACGACAAGATCTGCACGATCTATCGCGGCATCCACGACATGGTCGCAAAGAACATGCCGCTGCGCCCCCTCTGGGCCGAGATCTGCGGGCGCGTGGACGGCACCTGCAAGGGCAAGGGCGGCCCGATGCACCTCACCCATCCCGAAACGGGCGTGATGGTGACCACGGGTATCGTCGGTTCGTCGATGCCGATCGCCAACGGCTTTGGTTGGGCGGCGCTGCTGGACGGCACCAAGCAGGTGACGGTCGCCTATTTCGGCGACGGCGCCAGCAACATCGGTGCGTTCCACGAGGCGCTGAACCTCGCCTCCGTGTGGAAGCTGCCGGTCATCTTCGTGTGCCAGAATAACGGCTTCGCCGAGCACACCCGGTATGAGAACGCGACGTCGGTCGACCAGATCTCGAAGCGCGCGATCGGTTATGGCATGCCGGGCTACACCGTCGACGGCAACGACCCGCTCGACGTCTACGCCCATGCCCATGCCGCGATCGAGCGCGCGCGCGCCGGCGAGGGCCCGACTCTGCTGGAGTGCAAGACCTTTCGCTTCATGGGCCATGTCTTCGGCGACGCCGACGGCTACATGACCAAGGAAGAGAAGGAGGCCGCCATCGCGGTCGATCCGCTGCCGCGCTACCGCCAGAAGCTGATCGACGATGGCATCGCTACCGCGGAGCAGCTCGATGCCCTGACCGCCGAGGCCGAGGCCGAGGTCGCCGACGCCATCGAGTTCGCGATGGCCTGTGAGTACCCGTCCGACGACGAACTGCGTCGCGACGTCTTCGCCGAGGAGATTCCGGCATGAGCACCGACACTCTGGAAGCACCCGCCGTGGAAACGGTGAAGATGAACGGCCTGCAGGCGATCAACGCCGCGCTGATGGAGGCGATGGAAGCCGATCCCAAGGTCCTGGTGCTCGGCGAGGACATCGCCGACCGCGAGGGTGGCGGCGTCGTCGGCGTGACCCGTGGGCTGTCGACCAAGTTCGGCGATTTGCGCGTGCGCTCCACCCCGATTGCCGAGCAGGCGATCATGGGTGCGGCGATCGGTGCGGCGATGGCCGGCTACAAGCCGGTGGCCGAGATCATGCTGATGAACTTCACGACCGTGGCCATGGACATGATCGTGAACCACGCCGCGAAACTGCGCTTCATGTCGGGCGGCCAGAGCCAGGTGCCGCTGGTGATCCGCACCCTGACCGGCGCAGGCAACCAGACCGCCGGCCAGCATGCCGACTTCTACGAGGCATGGTTCTGCCACACCGCCGGCATCAAGGTGGTGATCCCCTGGACTCCGGCGGACTTCAAGGGCCTCTACCTCTCCGCGATCCAGGACCCCGATCCGGTGATCATCGTCGAGAGCGGCAAGACCCTCTTCGTGCCGATGGATACGCCGGTGAACCAGGGGCCGATCCCGATCGGCAAGGCCAACGTGGTCATGCCCGGTACCGACCTGACCATCGTCTCCTACGGGCAGATGATGTTCACGGTGATGCAGGCCGTCGAGGAACTCGGCAAGGCTGGCGTCTCCGTCGAAGTCGTCGACTTGCGCACGATTTCGCCGTGGGACAAGGAAGCCGTCCTGGCCTCGACCGAGAAGACCGGGCGTCTGCTGGTGGTCCACGAGGCCGGCCGCAACTTCGGCCCGGGCGCGGAGATCGCCGCGACCGTTCAGGAGCGCCTGTTCGGCAAGCTCAAGGCTCCCGTTGGTCGCCTCGGCGCACCGTACTGCTCGGTGCCGTTCGCCAAGAAGCTGGAAGACGCGTTCCTGGTGCAGCCGCCCGAGATCGTCGCCGAGGCGCAGCGCCTGGTGGCGATGGGCTGAGGTCCTAGGCTGGTAAGAGCAGGGGGGCCGCGAAAGCGGTTCCCCTTTGCTTTGTCCGGCCCAGCGACGTGCGGCTGCGGGGGGGAGACGTCAGCACCTGACTCACTCCGTCATCGCCGCGAACGGGGGAATCCTTCTCGTGAGATCGCGTCAAAGGGACCATCTGGAGATGGATTCCCGACTTCGCGGGAATGACGATGAAGGGTTGTTGCTGAACTGACCTTTGGAGTCGGCTGCAACGCACCCAAGGGCTAGCCCTCCTCCCAGCTTACCCCCAAAGCGCATCCGCCGCCGCGAGTGCATTGGCGCCACGTCCACCAAGCTCCGCCGTCAGCAGCTTGAGGCGATACGTCCACAAGTGCAGCGGGTGCTCGAGCGTCATCCCCATGCCGCCCAGAAACTGGTGATAGTCGTAGGTCACCCGCTTGGCAGCTTCCTGCGCGTGGAGCGCTGCCATCGCCGCATCGGCCTGGCTTCCGCTCGCGGCGGCTCGGATGGCCAGCCAGTAGACGCCGTTGGTGACCACCTGATCCTCGGCCAAGCGGTGCCGTATCGCCTGGAACGTGGCCAGGTGTCGACCGAACTGCTTGCGCTCCGAGACATAGGTGACCACGCTCTGCAGCGCTGCGCCGAGCAGGCCGGCAGCCTCTGCGGCGAGCGCGACGCGCCATGCGCGGGTGATCTCGGCAGGATCGACGTCATGCGTGGTCAGGGTGTCGGGCAGTCCCGTAAGGAAAGCGACGGGATAGGCGTAGAGCGTATCCTCTTGCGGCGCGCCGATCAGGTCCGCGCTGACCGTGAAGCTGCGCACGCCCGAGGGGCCAACGACCACCACCGTCGCACCATCTGCAAGGAAGCGCACCGGCTTGCGAAGCTGGCCTTCCTCCACCAGACACAAGGGGCGGGGCAGTTCGGGATCGATCAAACGGCGCACAAGCGCCGAAGCGGCCGCCTCCACCGCGAAGGGCAGGCGGGCGAGCTTCTCGACCACCAGCGCCGCGGTCGCGGGTCCAAGTTCCTCCTCGGCCATGACGTCGAGGAAGCCGTTCTCGACCAGTGCCGCGTCCAACTCGCCGCTGGTCAGCGCCAGCGAGTGGTCGTGCATCGGCACCGAGGCGTAAGGCTTGGTCAGACCGTCCAGAAACCCGAGGATCTGGCTCTGGTCTTCGCTGAGCGACAGTTGCATCAGCGCGGCTCCCTGGGCAATTCGAGCACGTCGCTCGCAATGATGTTGAGCTGGATCTCGGCCGCGCCCGAAGCGATGCCGGCGACAATCCCGCGCTGGTGGTGCATCTTGAGGTATGGCGAGGCGCCGGCCAGGGCCTCGGGCACGAATTCGACCACGAACTCGCACACGGCCCGCTCGCACATCACGGTCGCGAACCGGGCCGAGCTCGACTCCGGCCCGACGCCGAGCCCATCCACGCGCTTCTGGACGATGGCGTAGTTCGCGGTCGCCGCCGCCTCGCACAGCGTGGCGCAACGGGCGGCCTCGATCCGGACGTACTCACGCGCGAAGTCCCCGGCGTCCTTCAGCATCGCAACCGCCCTGTCGAGCGCGGCGCGGGCCAGCGTGAAGCGCGGGATGCCCAGACGCTCGTTGCGCAGCGAATAAGCGATGATCTCCCAGGCCTGGCCCTCATCACCGAAGCGCGCGCCTTCGGGCACGGTGACGTCGTCGAAGAACACCTCGTGGATGTCGCCCTCGCCGATCAGCGAGGGGATCTGCCTGACGGTGATGCCCGGCGTGTCCATCGGCACCAGCAGGATGGTGATGCCCTTCTTGCGATCGTCGCTGGTGCGGGTGAGCAGGAAGCAGGTGTCGGCAAGTCCGGCGTAGGACGTCCAGATCTTCTGACCATTGATGACGTAGTTGCCGTCCGTCAGTGTCGCGCGGGTGCGCAGCGAGGCAAGGTCCGATCCGGCGTCAGGCTCGGAGAAGCCCTGGCACCACAGCGACTTGCCTTCGGTGATCGGCTGGAGGTAGCGGGCCTGCTGTTCCTGCGTACCGTACTTGACCAGCGTCGGACCGATCCAGTTGACGTTCATGTACTGGCCGCCGCGCGGTTCGCCGGCGATCCACATTTCTTCGGCCAGGATCTGCTGCTCCCAGGGGCCAAGCCCTTCACCGCCCATCTCCACCGGCCAGTGCGGGAACAGCAGGCCCACGTCGGCAAGCTTCTTGCAGAAATCGCGCGCGAAGGCCGTCAGCGCCGGCGAGGCGGGGCCATGCTCGGAGAACTTCTCCCAGTCGTCGGGCAGGTTGGCGGCGAGGAAATCGCGCAAGGTCTGCCGGAAGGCATCCTGCTCCTCGGACCATTCGAAGTTCATTTCCGTCCCCGCTAGTGAACAGCTGTGTTGAACAGCTCACCCGATGCGTTAGCCAGACTAACCCTGCTGGACAAGCGCCCAGGGGGCCGCAATGCCGGCGTCGAGGCTTGCCTGAGAAGGCATCGCGCGTGCGTCGCGCAGGCACGCGGAGCCGGGAGCACTGGTCTAGACCGGACGATTGCGCCATGAGCAGGGTAGAAGAGAGACAAGAACAGACGATGACCGAGAAGACATTCGTTGCCGTTGCCAAGCTCGACGACGTGCCGGCCGGCACCAAGAAGGTGGTCGAAGCGGGCGGCAACCAGATATTGCTGTGCAACACCGCCGATCGGATGTTCGCGGTCCGCAACTTGTGCAGCCACGCCTATGAGGCGCTGGATTGCGGGCGCATGCGCAACGGCTGGATTTCCTGCCCGGTCCATGGTGCGCGCTTCGATCTGGAGACGGGCATGCCGATGAACCCGCCCGCCTCGATGCCGATCGACACCTTCGAGGTGCGGGTGGTCGGTGATACCATCGAGGTGGCGGTTTGAGCGGGCTTTGACTACGCTCCGTCGCCCCCGCGTAGGCGGGGGCCCCGCTTCCTTCCGTGGCACGCCAGCCTGAAGAACAAGCGGGATCCCTGCCTTCGCGGGGATGACGGGTGGGTTGGCGGTAAGGGGGCGGGTTGGCGGTAGCTGGGAAGGCTTGAATTCTCGCAGACCAGCCCAACTTCACGCCCGTGCGATGCAACTGCACCCGCGCAGGTCTGGACGAGTGTTCAGCGGCTGTGCAAGAAGCCGCGCATGACTGACCCAGCCTCGCCAGACGGCCATCTCGAAGCCTTGCGCGCGCAAGTCCGCGCCTGGATGGAAGCGAACGCTCCGCGCAACTGGCGCGAGGCGAGCCAGACCCAGGAAGACTTCGTGCGCACCCAGCGCGACTGGTTCGCCAAGCTGGTCGAAGGCGGCTACGCCATCCCGCACTGGCCCGCCGAGTACCCGGGCGGCGGCCGCACCCTGGCCGAGCAGAAGGTCATCTACGAGGAACTGGCCCGCGTCGACGCGCCTCGGCTGCTGCTTTCGTTCGTGTCGACCTACCACGCCTTCGCCACCCTGCACGAATGCGCCTCGCCCGAGCAGAAGGCGAAGTACATGCCCCGCATCCTGGAGGGCGAGACCTGGTGCCAGGGCTTTTCCGAGCCAGGCGCCGGCTCGGACCTGGCCGCGCTCAAATGCAAGGCGGTGCGCGAGACCCGCGACGGCAAGGAGGTCTACGTCGTCAACGGCCAGAAGGTCTGGTCGACGATGGCGCAGTTTGCCGACATGTGCCTGCTGCTGGTGCGCACCTCCAGCGAGGGCGCCAAGCAGGCCGGCATCACCTACCTGCTGATGGACATGAAGACGCCCGGCGTCACCGTCAGCCCGATCCACCAGATCCAGGGCGACGAAGAGTTCGCCGAGATCTTCCTCGACAATGTGGTGATCCCGGTCGAGCAGCGCGTGGGTGAGGAAGGCAATGGTTGGGCCTATGCCCAGGCGACGCTCTCGTCCGAGCGCGGCCTGACGCTGATGGAACTGGCCTACCGCATGCGCGGCGCGCTCTCACGCGTGATCGAGCTGATCCGCGACAATGGGCTGGAGAACGACGCCGGCGTGCTGCGCGACTTCGGGTCGCTGGTCACGCAGGTGGACGCCACCTGCGCCATTGCCGACCGCTTCCTCGACAACCGCATCAAAGGAGTCGAGCAGGCCGGCGACGCCTCGATCGTCAAGAACAGCTACAGCCGGGCATTGCGAGCCTACTCGCTGCTGGGTGTGCGGCTGGGCGGCATGGCCGAGCAATACGTCAAGCCGATCACCTTCGGCGATCTCAACACCGGCAACTGGATGGCCGACTTCATGAACTCCTACGCCTGGACGATCGCCGGCGGCAGCGAGGAAGTGCAGCGCAACATCATCGCCGAGCGCATGCTCGACATGCCGCGCGAGCCCAAGGGGTGGAAGCTGTGATTGAACTTAGTGAATTGCAGGACGCCGCCACCAAGGCGTTCCCGGCCGACAAGCTGATCCCCGACCGTGACGCCGCCTGGGCGCTCGCGGCCGAGATGGGATGGCTGATGATCCGCCTTCCGGAGGAACTGGGTGGCCTCGGGCTCGGCCGCGAAGCGTCGACGACCATCCACTTCGAGATGGGCCGGGTGCTTTCGTCCGCCCCCTTGATTCCCGCTCAGCTGGGCCTGCACGCGATCCTCGAAGCCGAGGGGCTCGCGGACCGCGAGGATTGGCTGGAGCGGATCTCCGGGGGCGAGTACGTGCCGCTGCACATGCTGCCGACCAAGCTGGAGACGGCAGCGGACGGTGCGATCTCCGGCACCGTGTCCGGCGTGTTTGAGGGGGATATGGCCGCGGCGGTGATCGCCTACCTTCCGGGGGGCTACACCCTGGTGCCGGCCGACGCGCCTGGTGTGAGCCTGGTCGAACGCCCGATCTGGGACAAAAGCCGGCGCGTGTTCGACCTCATGCTCGATGGTTTCCGGCCCGATCCGTCGCTGGTGCTGGCGGACACTGTGGGATCGCGCGCGATCCACGACGCCATCTCGCCCGAGGCGCACCTTGCCGTCGCGGCCGATTGCCTGGGAGGCGCCAACGCCGCGCTCGACATGAGCGTCGAGTACATGAAGATGCGCAAGCAGTTCGACCGTCCGATCGCGATGTTCCAGGCGCTGAAGCACCGCGCGGCCGACTGCAATATCCGCATCGTACCGGCCGAGGCGCTGCTCTGGAGCCGCGCTGCGGCCGAGCCTGCAGCGGTGACCCCGGCGCAGATGGGCGGGGTCAAGACTTACGCCGCCGAGGCTTATCAATGGGTCACGGAAGAGGCGATCCAATTCCACGGCGGCATCGGGCTGACCGAGGAGCACCAGGTGCACTTGTTCATGAAGCGTGCGATGCTGAACCTGCAGCTATGCGGCTCTCCGGACTGGTGGAACGAGCGCGTGGGCCGCTCGGCACTGGCGGCCTAGCCGATCCTTTCCGCCAGCGCGCGCGCGGGCAGGGGGCTGGCCGCGCAAGCCGTCCTGCCGTGATCGGACAAGGTTCATTCGACGTCGATCATGCCCTTCTGTCCGGGGCCGCCGCTGACGGCGAGCGTCTCCCCGGTGATATAGCTGGCCGCATCGCTGGCGAGGAACACCACGGCTTGCGCCACTTCCTCTGCCGTGCCCGGTCGCTTGAGGGCGAAGGCGGTTGCCGCCGCACCCAGCGCGTCGAAGCCGGTCTTGGCCCAGCTGGCTTGCGCGAGTTCGGTGGCGGTCATGCCTGGAGCGACGGCGTTGACCCGCACGTTCGCGCCGCCCCACTCCATCGCAGCCACGCGCGTGAACATCTGCAAGCCCGCCTTCGCGGCCGAATAGGCGCCGCACCCCGCCGTGCCGGTGATGCCGGCCTGCGAGGAAATGTTGACGATCGCACCATGGCCGCTCGCCTTGAGGTGCGGGATCGCCGCTTGCGAACAGTAGAAGGCCGCGTTGAGGTTCAGCGCCACGTCCTTGTCCCACGTGGCCGGCGGCAGGCTGGAGTAGCCGCCATAGCTCGACTTGCCGGCGTTGTTGATCAGGATATCGAGCCGGCCGAAGGCCCCGACCACGGCGTCCACCATCTTGCGAGCGGCCTCTGCATCGGTCACGTCGACCGGGAAGGCGAGCACTCTGCGCGCTGTCGCCGCGGCCATCTCGTGTGCCGCGGCTTCGAGCCGGTCCGCTCGTCTTGAAGCGATCGCGATGTCCGCGCCGCGCTGGGCCAGCAACGTGGCGATCGCCTTGCCGATCCCGGTTCCACCCCCGGTGACCAGGGCCACGCGCCCGCTCAGATCGAAACCTTCCAGCATCAGCATCTCCTTCGAAATTCGCGCCTCTGCACGCGCCGGCGAAGCTCCTCCGCACGCTGCTCAGGCGACACCACCGACACGTCGGCATAAAGGGGGGGCCCGTTCGGCAAACAGGAGGCGCCTCGACCTGGATGTGGACAGCAGTCGCAGCCGTACCTCCCGCCGTCGATCGTGCCACCAGTGCAGCCGGCGATGTCCAGCCGACATGACGTGCCTGGATCTTCCAGCGCGAGCACCGCGCGGAATTTGCCGTCTGGACTGATCCTGGCGACGTGGCCGTTGGTGCTCGGATATGCCGGTAAACGTCGCCACGATATTCGGGCGAGTCCGACCGCCAGGTGTTGGCAAAGCCTGCGACAGCCTCTTCAAGGTTATACAGATAGACGGGCAGTGGCTGGATGGCAGGCGGATCGCTGCGGGCGCTCATTGCGGGTGTCCTCTTGTTCGCCTGACGGCTAGCAGGACCCGTTCTGATTAGACAGTATCCACTATCTAAACAGCACAGCCATAATGGGAGAGCAAGACATGAGCGGAGCGGAGCAGGCCTCGACGGGTGGCCAACGGAGCAGCGGTGACCTTCTCGACCTGGGTGGCCAGGTGGCACTCGTCACCGGGGCCGGCCAGAACGCCGGGCGGGCGACGGCGCTGGAACTGGCGCGGCACAATGCGGGCGGCGTGGCGGTGAACGACTTCGTGGCCGAGCGCGCGGAAGCCGTTGCCGCCGAAATCGAGGCGATGGGCGTGCCCGCGATCGCCGTGCCCTTCGACGTCGGCGATCTTGACGCGATCAAGGCGGCCGACGCCGCGATCAAGGCAAAGCTCGGGCCGGCCACGATCCTGGTCAACAATGCCGGCATGGCGGGACCTGGCGGATCGCTGCGGCCGTCGCTGAACTTCTGGGAGGAGGATCCTTCCAACTGGGAGCGGTACCTGCGCACCAATCTCTACGGCGTGTACAACTGCTGTTACGCATTCATCCCCAATATGGTCGAGGCACGTCGCGGGCGCATCGTCACCATCGTCTCGGATTCGGGGCGCACTGGCGAGCCGAAGCTGGCGGTCTACGCCTCGGCCAAGGCAGGCGCGCAAGGCTTCGTGCGCTCGATCGCCAAGGAGCTCGGGCGCTACAACGTCACCTGCAACGCGATTTCGCTATCCTCGCTGATGCCGGACATGCCCGAGGAGAAGTTGGCCGAAGTCATGGCCAGCGATCACGCCAAGGCGCAGCTGTCGCGATACACGATCCGGCGCTATGGCAAGTCGGCCGATGTGGCGGCGCTGGTCACGTTCCTGTGCTCGCAGGCATCCGAGTGGATCACGGGGCAGACTTATCCGCTGAACGGCGGCTACGCGCCCTCGATGTAGCGTCGCCCGGACACCACCGTTTCCGAAGCATCTGCGCCCCCGCTGCGGTCGGACGTCTGTATCAGGGCGGCAGGCAACCGGCTTGGTGGAGGCGTGGGCATTGCGGACAAGACGGTCGCTTTCGCATAAGGGCGCGGCTGGGGCCGGGCGTCGGGCATGAGCGCGCCTCCGACCGTCTCGGTGGTGATCCCGGCGTACAATGCGGCGCATTGCGTGGCGCGCGCGATCCACTCGGTGCAGGCGCAAACGTTGCAGAGCTTCGAGATCGTCGTGGTCGACGATGCCTCGCAGGATGAAACCCGTGCCGTCGTGCGCCGGCTTGCCGCGGCGGACGGCCGTATCCGGCTGCTGGAGCTGGAGCGAAACGGCGGCCCCTCCGCCGCGCGCAATGCCGGGTTGGCGGCGGCAACCGGAACCTGGACCGCGCTGCTCGATGCCGACGATGCCTTTCGTCCCGAGCGGCTCGCCACATTGTGCACGCTGGCCACGCAGCACGATCTCGATGCGATCGGCGACGATATCGTGCTGTTCGACGACGTGGCCGGGATGGAAGTGGGGGAAGGTGGCTACGTGCGCGCCAGCGGCGTCCATCGGATCTCGCTGGCGGAGTATCTGCGCACCACGACCTATCGTGTCGGCATGGCGGAGGCGTTGTGGCGCGAGGACCGACCGATCTCGCTGCTCAAGCTCGTCATGCGCACGGCGTTTTTGCGCAGCACAGGGCTGACCTACTCGGCGCGGTATCGATACTGCGAGGACTTCCTGTTCTACTACGACCTGCTGCGCTGCGGTGCTCGCCTCGGGTTGCTGGATCGGGCGATGTATCTCTACACAGAGCCATTGGGATCGATCTCGCGGCGCAACTCGCCCCATTCGCGCACGGTGGCTGATCGGCAGTCGGTTATCGATGCGGTGGACGAGTTGCTGGAGCGGGACAGCGCCCTGGCTCCGGTCGAGCGCAGGCTGCTGCTGCAACGGCGGCGCTCCACCGGGATGGCGATGCGGTACTCCGCCTTCCGCCGCGAAACCGCGCACTGCGGCAAGGCCGAGCTGATCACCCGCGTCCTGCGCGAGCCAGCCCTATGGTGCCGCTTCGCGCGCGAGCTGCGACATGGGCTCGCTTCGCGCGTGCGGCACAATCGGCTTTATCGGCGCAAAAGCGCGGAGGTCCCGGCAAGAGCTTGACGCACGCGGCACGGGAGGCTGCCCCATCGTCGTGCCGATGCCTTCCGGATTCGATTGCCGCGCCCTTCGCCGCTGTTTAGCCTCTCCGAATAAACACGGGAGAGAGCGATGGCCGCGACCCTGCCTCACCGGCTGCTGCAGCCGTTCGGTGTTGAGATCGAGCGCGACTTGTCGCAGCCGCTCGATGCTTGCGAAGCGGGGCACCTTGTCGAGCTCTTCCGCGAACACGGCTTGATCCTGGCGCGTGGGCAGGTCCTCTCGATGGGGCGGCAACGCGAGCTCTGCAGACTTCTCGGGCCGATCCTCGAGCGGGAAGGGGAGACCGGGACGCTATCGAACCTGGCCGGTGGGCCGAGCGCCGTGGAACTCGCCTGGCATGCCGACGCCGCCTACACCGAGCACCCGTTCGACGCGCTTTCGCTCCACGCTATCGACGTGGTGGACAAGGCATCCTCGACGCTTTTCGTCAGCGCCGAGCAAGGCTGGCTGCGGCTTCCATCACGCTTGCAGGACAGCCTTCGCGCGGGCGAGCAGGAGATGGTTTCACCGCACTACTCGCAACTGTCGGGCCGCGCCTGCGACCGCGACAACACCGAAGCACTGAAACGCAGCCTGCGCCCGACCGTTGTCACCAACCCGCATAACGGCCGTGCATGCCTGTGGGTGAGCGAACTCCAGACGGCACGATTGTGCGCTGCCGGCGTGGCCGGCGGGCGATCGGTCCTGCACGAGGTTTTCGACGTGCTTTACGAGCCCAGGCACCAGTTCGAGCATCGCTGGCGTAATGGCGACCTGATCATTTGGGACAACATCGCGCTCCAGCACATGCGCGGCAACCTGGCGCAGGTGGGCACTCGGATTCTGCAGCGAGTCATCGTTGGTACGAAAGGTGCTGCACCGCACCTCGGGTGATCGCATGGTGGAAGGCGCCTGCGAGCGTGTGACCGTCCCGACGATGGGCCAGCAGGGCAAGCTTCGAGCTGCGCGTCTAAGCATCCCGAGCGAAGCGATCCCTCCAGTCCATGTGGAGCGAAGTCGAGGACGCAAACCTCGCTGCGCCGTCTTGGGAGATCGCTCGTACGGACCGGTGAAGGTTCGGTTCGGCCGACAAAGGCCGACGTCCAGCCAACCGATTGCACTTTAGCGGGCAACCTCCACGCTCTTGCCGCCAAGCCATTGCCGCAGGACCAGATAGCGGCCGTGCAGGGCGCCACGATCCTGGATGCCGAATCCCAGCAAGGTTCCTTCTTCACCCTCCGCCGCGGGCAACCATTTTACCTGTTCGAGGCCGACACGCAGGCCCTCCCGGCTGAAGTCTCGCGCGCGGGCGATCCCTTCCGCGACGAGGCGGCCGAGGTCGTGGCCCCGGGCAGCGGCAAGCGCCTGGTGCGGCGGCAATGCCTGCTCCTTCAGCAGCGCCTGCAAGGTCCTGTTGGCGTCGGAGTGCATGTCGACATAGGTCCACCCGTCGCACACTTGCGCGAAGTCGCCATGATAGCCACGCAGCCCGGCGGTGTTCATGATCCGGGTTCCCGTCCAACCCGCCCGGGTAAGCGCCGAGGCGACCGGCGGTGCCGAAACTCCGAGGCCAAGGTAGACGAAGGTATCGGGCTCGCCCCCCAGCGCGCGTGCGACCTGATCGTCGGCGGTGTTCGCCAACGGCGAGATCTCTACGCGTGCTACCAGCTCGAGATCGAGGATGGCCGCTTCGTCCTCCAGGTATTTCAGGTGCCGCGTGCCGATCGGCGAGCTGTCGTAGACGACCGCTAACCGTCGCGCTCCACTTTCGGCCAAGTGCCGCGCAATCACTAGCGATTCGTCCTCGTGGCTGCCGACCTGCAGCTGGAACATGTAGCGGCTGCGCGCGCGCTCGGCCCCGGCCCAGTTGATGGTCGGCACCCGCGCGCGCTCGGCCAAGGGGGCGGCGACCAGCGCGTTGTCGCCGATCGCCGGGCCGACGATCAGCACCACGTCCTGCTCGACCAGTTCCTGGAACGCCGTTTCGATCGCTTCGGCCGTGCCGGATGGCAGCCCGAGGCCATAAGCGTGCACGAACTCGACCGATGCAGCTATGCGGCCGCTCGCATGCAAGCGCTCGACCTCGCGTTCGAGCCAATCGGTCAGGTCGCCCGGCCCGGGACCGAGATCCGCCATGTCGTTGACCACACCCACGCGAACCGCTGACGGCATTCGGATCTCCAGGGCAGGCCACCCGCATCATCGCTGCCGCCGGGCTTGGAAATGATCGACTGCCGCGAAAGCTGCACAGACCTTCGGGCACTACATCAATATATGTTAAGCCGAGCGCTCCCCCCGCGCGAACAAAGGCTGATCAAGCTCCGCATAGCTTGGATCCGCCGACCCCAGCCCCAACAATCCCGCGCCTTCGAAGGGCCGCCGGATCTTGAGATCGTACGTGACCACACGCTTGGCAAAGCGCCAGCGACCGTCTTCGCACCGTCGATAGTTGTCGATGTATCGCACCGCCATGAAGTCCTCCTGGCGGGTGCCGTCGCTTCCGGGGATCACGTGATAGGCAAGCGCGTAGACTTCCCCGTTGCCGCTATCCCCGTCCACGCTGACGAGGTGGTTGCATACGTGATGCCCGCTGTAGGGCATGTAGGGCAGCGACTTCTCGATGAAGTTGCAATAAGCGTCGGCCGGCCCATCGAAGCTGTCGCCGTGCGTGTCGGTCGCGTCCGCCGTGTAGAGGTCGCGCAACAGCGCCACGTCCTGCCGGTCGACCGCGCGCGAATAGAGCAGCACGAGTTCGCGGATAGCATCCTTGTCGAGCAGCGTCTGCAGAGCGCTTGCATCCATTCCCGTGCTCATCGTCTCTACTCCCCCGTAACATGCCCGCTCATGGCGGATCTAAAGCAGCGCCGCGTCGTCGAAGGGGTCGATCTGCCCGGCGATGAAGCTTGCTCGCGGCGAGGCGCCCGGCAGCCGCCCGGACGGCTCCTTGGAGGCGGCGATTGGCTTGCTCACGAACGTCGGGCGTTGGCGACGCGTAAGGCCATCTTCGTTGACGAGGCCGATGTTCGCCGTCGCCCCGGTGATCACCGCAGCTTTGCCATTCGATCCCAACTGCATCGCGAGCGCATCTCCTGCCCGGAAGCTTAGGACCAATTGCCCGTGCTGCAATCCGCCGGAGCGATCATCGCCTCCGGGCGGCTCAGCTGTTGCCGGGCGTGCCCAGGATGCAGCGCAGTTCGCCATCCTGGCCGTTCGGTTCGATGCGGCGCAGGAAGCCGTCGGACACGCGATGCAATTTCAGCCCCTTCAGCTTGCCGCCGGTCATCTGCACGACATCGCCGGTGAGCAGATAGCTGCCGCGTCTGCCGGCGGCCCGGTAGCTCGATCCGCGCACGACCGTGAAGTCGAACTCGGTGGCCTGTATGCGCGTGGGACCGCTGGCATCGCCAGGAAGCTCGCACGAATACTTACCCGGATCGAGTGTGCCGATGAGGCCCCCTGGGACGGGCGGCACCTTCCTGGCGGCCAGCACAGGCGAAGCCAGGGTTATCCCGAGCGCCGCCACGCACAGTACGGAAACAAAGGCCGCGGAACGGCGGGCAGCGGGAAGGGCGCGTCGCATGGCTGCTATCGCTAGCACCCGCGCGAGGGAATTGCCACAGCCGCGCGCAAGCGCTAAGGGCCCCGTTCTCCACCGAACAGCATCGCTCTTTCCACCGTAAGGCTCATCCCATGAAGATCAGCGGCGTCGACATTCGCCCCGGCAACATCCTCGAGTACGAGAAGGGTATCTGGAAGGTCGCCAAGACCCAGCACACCCAGCCCGGCAAGGGCGGCGCCTTCATGCAGGTTGAGATGAAGAACCTCATCGACGGCCGCAAGACCAACGTCCGCTTCCGCAGCGCCGACACAGTGGAGAAGGTGCGTCTCGATACCAAGGACTTCCAGTTCCTCTATGCCGAGGGCGAGGACCTGGTGTTCATGGACACGGAGAACTACGACCAGATCAATCTCCCCGCCGACCTTCTGGGCGACGCCGCGGCGTTCCTGCAGGACGGCATGCAGGTTCTGCTCGAACTGTGGGAGGAACGTCCCATCTCGGTCCAATTGCCCGAGCAGGTCGAGGCCACCATCGTCGAGGCCGACGCCGTGGTCAAAGGGCAGACCGCTTCGTCGAGCTACAAGCCGGCCGTTCTCGACAATGGCGTGCGCGTGATGGTGCCCCCTCATATCGAGAGCGGTACGCGGATCGTGGTCGACGTGTACGAGAAGGCCTACGTTCGAAAGGCTGACTAATGCGCATTCCCACGATCATCGCTGCCGCCACTGCTTTGACCGCAGTTCCGGCGATAGCGGCTCCTGCGGCCAAGGCTCCGGCCAAGCCGGCGGCCGCGGCTTCGGGCCAGCAGGCCGAGGTGCAGCAGCATGCGGTGCTCTATCTCAAGGTGCTGATCAGCGGCCTGCAATCCGACAAGGTCGACGCTCCGGCAAAGTCGGCGCTGGTCGGCTGCATCTACAACGCCTCGCTCGGCAAGATTACCGAGTCGGTCGACAAGCTGATCGCCGAAAACACCGACAAGGTCAGCCGCGACAACCCCAGCCAGGTGCTCAGCGCCATCCTGGCCGTCTGCGGCTACACCGGGTCGGGCAACGCGGCCGCTGCCGGGACACCCGCTCCCGGCGCCCCCGCTCCAAAACCAAGCACAGCCCCCAGCGGCAGATAAGGCCAGCGGCTCGCAAGCCGCGGCGATAGAATAAGGAATAACATGGCCCTCTCCGGTCTCATCCGCGTCATGGAAAAGGCGGCCCGCAAGGCCGGTCAGCGCTTGCGTCGCGACTTCGGCGAAGTCGAGCATCTGCAGGCCTCGCGGAAGGGCCCGGCCGATTTCGTGTCCAAAGCGGACCTCGCGGCCGAGCGCACGATCTGGGACGAACTGCGTGCGGCGCGTCCCGACTGGGGCTTCGTGATGGAGGAAGGCGGGGTGATCGAGGGCGATCCCGACAAGCCGCGCTTCATAGTCGATCCGCTCGACGGCACCAGCAACTTCCTGCACGGCATCCCGCATTTCGCCGTGTCCATCGCCGCGCAAGAGCCCAAGCTCGACGGATCGGGTTGGGGTGAGGTGACTGCCGGCGTCGTCTATCAGCCGATCACCGACGAGACATTCTGGGCCGAGAAGGCGCGCGGCGCGTGGTTGCACGATCGCCGTCTGCGCGTTTCGGCACGCCGTCACCTGGATGAAGCGCTGATCGCCACGGGTATTCCCTTCGCCGGGCATGGCGACACGCAGCAGTGGATGAAGATCTACGCCGCGATCGGTCCGCAAGTTGCGGGTATCCGCCGCTTCGGCTCGGCCGCGCTCGATCTCGCCTGGGTTGCCGCCGGACGCTACGAAGGGTTTTGGGAGCAGGGCCTCAAGCCTTGGGACAGCGCTGCGGGCTGCCTGCTGGTGCGCGAAGCTGGCGGCTTCGTGTCCGATTTCCGGGGTCGCTCGGCTCCCATCTGCGACGTGGAAGTGCTCGCCGGCAACGATGTGCTGCATTCGCGCCTGCACAAGCTGCTGGCCGGTGCGCTGAAGGACTGAACTCTCTCACTCGATGGCATAAACTCCGGAACGGACTGAAACCTCAGCGCCCTTGCGTCGTTCGGCAGGGGCATGATGTCCCGTTCCTTCCTGATCTTCAGCTTGTTGTGCAGTGCAGTGCTGCTTGTCGCGGCTCAATCTGCCTTTGCCCGTCCCGACCCTCGCATGGGTGCGGTCAGCAGGTTCGACCTGGCGCAGACGCTGCGCAGCCATCCGGACCAGCGGCGCTTTCGCCTGGGCCAATCGGATCGCACGCCGCGCTTTCGCGACGAGAAGATCAAGCCACACTGGGTCTACAGCCCGGTCGAGGGTGGCCCCGCAGTGGAGGTCGGCGCCTTGGGTGGCGGTCGCAAGGGCACGCCCAAGCTTGCGCACGTCCGTGTGGGCTGGAACTTCTAAGCACGCTTGAACCCGCGCACGCTCCCCGCTAAGCGACGGGTCGCGATAGGCTTGCCCCTGTGGCGGAATGGTAGACGCGATCGACTCAAAATCGATTGTCGCAAGACGTGCCCGTTCGAGTCGGGCCAGGGGCACCACACCGGCGAGGGCGAGGCGCGATGGCCAAGGCGCACGTCGTCCCGGACCTGATCCGGGACCGGTTGCGCCAGTGATGACACGGTCCGCAATGGCGCTCTGTGATAGCTCGCTCGCATGCGAAAACCGGTCCCGGATCAAGTCCGGGACGACCGGGTTCTGTAAGCTCTTTCTGACACTCTCACGTAAATCGCAGCTTCGCGCGCGAAATCGTTGTCAGCGTAACCGACATTTTACGCCTTTCACTTAAGTAAGCGTCCTGTCCTATCCCGGACCGGGAAGATCGACGCGTACCGATGATCCGTCTGTTCAAACACTACATCCCGCATGCGGTGATCCTGCTGTGGCTGGTCGACCTGACGATGCTCGTGGCGGCGAACGAGATGTCGTGGCGCCTGCGCGCCGGGCAGATCGGGATCGAGATCGGCTCGATGACGGATCGGGCCTGGGCGCACTTCGGCTTCGCGGCCATGGTGGTCACGGCAATGATCGCAGTGGGCGTCTACGGCGCGGACGCGCTGCGCTCCATGCGGTTTGCCGCCGCGCGGCTGCTGGTGGCCATTTCGCTGGGGGTCATCGCGCTCTCGTTTCTAGACTTCCTCATCGGCGGGCAGACCTTCTGGCGCTCCACGCTCGCCTACTCGATGGCTATTGCCTTCTGCCTCCTGATCGCCGACCGACTGATCCTGGGTGGGTTCCTGGGAACTTCGGCCTTTCGTCGCCGCGTGCTGGTGCTCGGCGCCGGCAATCGCGCGCAGCGCTTGCGGCAGCTGGGCGACCGTCCTGAGAGTGGCTTCGCCATCGTCGGCTACGTCGGCATGAGCGAGGCGGCCCCTGTGATCGAAGAGGCAATCCCGCGCGCCGCGATTCACAATCTGACGCGATACGTGGAGAACCTCGGCGTCAGCGAAGTGGTGCTGGCGCTGGAGGAGCGCCGCAACGCGCTGCCGCTGAAGGACCTGCTGCGGATCAAGACCGCGGGCGTGCACGTCAACGAGTTCTCCAGCTTCCTGGAACGTGAGACGGGTCGCGTAGACCTCGGCACCGTCAACCCGAGCTGGCTGATCTTCTCCGATGGCTTCTCGTCGGGCCGCATGATTTCCAGCGCAGCCAAGCGCGTGTTCGATATCGGCGCCAGCGCGTTGCTGCTGGTGATCACCGCGCCGGTGATCCTGGTCTTCGCCATCCTGGTCAAGCTCGACAGCAAGGGGCCTGCCTTCTACCGCCAGAAGCGGGTCGGCCTGTTCGGGCAGAGCTTCGACGTCATCAAGCTGCGCTCGATGCGCACCGATGCCGAAGCCGCCGGTGCGCAGTGGGCCAGCAAGGATGATCCGCGCGTCACCCGCATCGGCAACTTCATCCGCAAGGTTCGCATCGACGAACTGCCTCAGACCTGGACCGTCCTGAAGGGCGAGATGAGCTTCGTCGGCCCACGCCCCGAGCGCCCCGAGTTCGTCGCCGATCTGGAAGAGCACCTGCCGTACTATGCCGAGCGTCACATGGTGAAGCCGGGGATCACCGGCTGGGCGCAGATCAACTATCCCTACGGCGCCTCGATCGAGGATTCGCGCAACAAGCTCGAATACGATCTCTATTACGCCAAGAACTATACCCCCTTCCTCGACCTGCTGATCCTGCTGCAGACGCTGCGCGTGGTGCTGTGGAGCGAAGGCGCGCGCTGATGTTTGAGCTCAGTCCGGGCGGACCGGCCGACATCTGGAGCGTGGTCGCGCTCGTGCTGCACGGGACTGCGGCGATCGCAGCGGCGACCCTGGCCATCTGGCTGCGCCCGCGTGCGGCGCGGCTCGGCACGGCCGGGCAGGCGACGGTTGCGGCACTGCTGGCGACGGCGCTGTGGTCGCTCGCCGAGGGGCTGGAACTGCGCGGCACGCTGCCGATCACCGTGTTGCAGGTGGCGCGCGACCTTGCGTGGTTGCTGGTGATCTATCGCCTGTTTGCCGATGACGGTCGGCACAGCAGCCTCGCGCCGATCCGCCCGGTGCTCCTGGCGCTCGTCTTCGTCGAGCTGGCATTGCTGAGTATCGACGTGCTGGTGGGTGAGGTGCGGATCGATGCAGAGGTCGCCGCCATCGCGCACGGGCTGGGCGTCATGCTTCACCTGCTGGTCACCGTCGGCGCGCTGGTGCTGGTCCACAATCTCTACGGCGGCGCCGCCCGCGAGGCGCGACTGTCCTTGCGCTGGCCTGCGGCGGCTTTGGCGGTGCTCTGGGTGTTCGAGCTGAACCTCTACACCGTCGCCTATCTCGCGCAGGGCTGGCCGCGTGAGATGGCGGCGTTGCGGGGGTTGGCGACGATGGGCCTGGTCAGCCTGCTCGCGATCGCCGCCACCCACGGCCGCGAGGCGCTGCGGCTGCGGCCTTCGCGCGCGGTGACGTTCCAGACCTTCTCGCTGCTGCTGATCGGGGTCTACCTGGTCGGCATGGTGTTGATTGCGCAGTGGCTGTCCTATGTCGGCGGCGACTTCGCGCGGCTGATCGAGCTTTGCTTCCTCACCGTCGCGAGTGCGGTCGCACTGCTGGCGCTGCCGTCGCGCCGGATGCGCAGCTGGCTCAAGGTCGTGATGACCAAGCACTTGTTCCAGCATCGCTACGACTATCGCGAAGAGTGGCTGCGCTTTACCCGCACCATCGGCACAACCGGCCCTGATGCGGCGCCCTTGGGCGAGCGCGTGGTGAAGGCCTTGGCGGACGTGACGGGCAGTCCTGCCGGGCTGCTGCTGGTCAGCGACGACAATGGCGAACCCTCGCTCGCCGCTCGCTGGAACTGGCAAGGGATCGACGGGCCCGCGGCTCTCGCCCCCGACTTCGCCGGCTTTCTGGAACGCGAGAACTTCATCGCCGAGCTCGACGACATGCGCCAGCAGCGTGGGGTGCGAGCTGAGGTGCCCCGGGCTCCGGCCTGGCTGCTCGACGATCCGCGTGCCTGGGCGCTGGTGCCGCTGATCCACTACGATCGGCTGGTGGCCGTCGTGGTGCTCGCGCGGCCGCTGCTCAAGCGTAAGCTCGATTGGGAGGACTTCGACCTGCTGCGCGTCATCGGCCAGCAGCTCGCCAGCTACCTGGCCGAGAACGCGAGCCAGGAGGCGCTGGCCGAGGCGGGCCGCTTCGACGACTTCAACCGCCGCATCGCCTTCGTCATGCATGACATCAAGAACCTGGCGAGCCAGTTCAGCCTGCTTGCCCGCAACGCCGAGCTTCATGCCGAGAAGAAGGCCTTTCGCGACGACATGCTGGTGACGCTGCGCAGCTCGTCCGAGAAGTTGAACGCGCTCATCGCGCGCCTCTCGCGCTATGGCACCGGTGGCATCGACCGGATCGAGGAGATCGCCCTCGACGAGGTCGCCAGGACCGTGATGGCGCGTTTCGCCGGCAACCCGCAAGTGCGCCTCGCCGAATGTGAGCGGCTGCATGCGTTGGCGAGCCGCCACTCGCTCGAGCAGGTCCTGACCCATCTGCTGCAGAACGCGCTAGACGCCAGTCCGCCCAGGAGCCCGGTGTTCCTGTCGCTGGTGGCACAGGACGGTCAGGCGCGGATCGAGGTGGTCGATTCAGGTTCCGGCATGTCGCCCGAGTTCGTCCGCAACCGCCTGTTCAAGCCTTTCGTCTCGACCAAGAGTGGCGGCTTCGGCATCGGCGCCTTCGAGGCGCGCGAACTGGTGCGCGCGATGCGCGGCCGGCTGGACGTTGACTCGCGCGAGGGCATCGGCTCGCGCTTCATCGTGCGTCTGCCGCTGAAGGTCAGCAGCGCGGACGCGACACGGGCCTCGGAGGTGGCATGAGCAACGACAAGACTTCATCGCTGCCCAAGCTGCTGATCGTCGAGGACGACGCCGGGCTGCAGGCGCAGCTCAAATGGTCTTACGAGGACTTCGAGGTTTTGATCGCGGGCGATCGTGCTTCGGCTCTGGCATTGCTGCGTTCCGAAGCTCCCGACGTGGTCACGCTCGACCTTGGCCTGCCGCCCGATCCCGATGGGGTGACCGAGGGCTTTGCCGTGCTCGACGAGATCATGGCGCTCAAGCCCGACACCAAGGTCATCGTCGCGTCCGGACACGGCGCGCGAGAGAGTGCGCTGCAGGCGATCGCGCGCGGGGCCTACGACTTCTATCAGAAGCCCGTCGACATCGATGCGCTGGGTCTCATCGTGCGCCGCGCCTTGCAGCTTCACCGCCTGGAGGACGAGAACCGCCGCCTTGCCGCCAGGGTGGAGAAGGGCGACAAGGTGCTCGGCCGCATGATCACGGCCGCGCCCGAAATGCTGAAGGTGGCTCGCACCATCGAGCGGGTAGCCAACACCAAGGTATCGGTCATGCTGCTGGGGGCGAGCGGCACCGGCAAGGAACTTCTGGCGCGCGGGTTGCACGAGGCGAGCGATCGGGCTGGCGGCACGTTCGTCGCCATCAACTGCGCCGCGATCCCCGAGAACCTCCTCGAAAGCGAGCTATTCGGTCACGAGAAGGGTGCCTTCACCGGCGCGATCAAGACCACCCAGGGCAAGATCGAGCAAGCCGCGGGCGGCACGCTGTTCCTGGACGAAGTGGGTGACATCCCGTTCCAGCTGCAGGTCAAGCTGCTGCGCTTCCTGCAGGAGCGGGTGATCGAGCGGGTCGGCTCGCGGACCTCGATAGCGGTGGACACGCGGGTGGTCTGCGCCACGCACCAGGACCTGGAGGCGATGATCGCGCAAGGCCGCTTCCGTGAGGATCTATACTATCGCCTCGCCGAGATCGTCGTGCGCATTCCCACACTGGCCGAGCGGCCCGGCGATGCGACGCTGCTGGCCAAGACCTTCCTCACGCGCTTCGCCAAGGAGATGAACCCCAGCGTGCGCGGCTTTGCCGCCGACGCGTTGGCGGCGATCGATGGGTGGGCATGGCCGGGCAACGTGCGCGAGCTGGAAAACCGCGTGAAGCGCGCCGTCATCATGGCCGACGGCAAGCTGGTCCATGCCGCCGACCTCGACCTGGCGCAGCCGGACGAGCAGGCGCTCAACGCCTTGAACCTCAAGACGGCACGCGAGGCGGCCGACCGCAAGGTGATCCGCCATGCCCTGGCGCGCAGCGAGGGCAATATCTCCAGCACCGCGAAGATGCTCGGGATCAGCCGTCCGACGCTTTATGATCTGCTCAAGCAGTACGATCTCCACGGCTAGGCCGCGCCACCGGGTCCGCAGGAGCCGCTGGCTGGTCGCGTGCATCGCAGCGGTCGGGCTCTGGCTGATGCCGCTTGCCAGCCACGCCGAGGGGGAGCCGCGCGCGGCGCTGATCTCGGCAGCTCGGCAGGCACTGGTGCGCAACGATGCCATCGACGCCGAGATGAAACTGCGGCGCGCATTGGCTCGCGGCGCCTCGCGTGAGCAGGTCGCGGCGTACCTGGGGAATGCCTACTTCCGCCAGGGCGACCGCGCGAGAGCGCGCAAGTGGTTGGCGCCGGGCGTATTCTCGCGCGAAACCGCCAGCGAGGGCTTCCGGGTGCTCGCACAGCTGGAGATTGCGGAGAATAACCTCGCCGCGGCAGACAGGGCCTACGATCGGGCGCTGGACGTGACGCCGCGCGATGCCGACTTGTGGGTCGAGATCGGCCGCCTGCGATACCGCGCCGGTGAGCACATCGCGGCGATCCAGGCCGCGGACCACGCGATCGCGCTGAACTCGCGCAACGTGCGTGCGCTTGAGTTCCGTGGCCAGTTGGTGCGGGATCGCTACGGCCTGCTTGCCGGGCTTCCGTGGTTCGAAGCGGCACTGGCACAGGCTCCGAAGGACCTGTCGGTGCTGGGTGAGTACGCGGCGAGCCTGGGTGAACTGGGTCGTGGCAGCGAGATGCTGGCCGTCACCCGGCGCATGCTGCAGGTCAATGCCGGCAACCCGCGGGCCTATTACCTGCAAGCGGTGCTCGCCGCGCGGGCGGGACGCTATGAGCTGGCGCGCGGATTGCTGGCGCGCACCCGAGGCAAGCTCGATGGCCAGCCCTCGACGCTGTTGCTCGAAGCCGTGCTGGAACTGGCGGCGGGCAACGAACAGACCGCCTCGGAGCTGTGCGAGCAAGTGCTGGAGCGTCAGCCGCAGAACCAGCGCGCAGGGCCCTTGCTCGCACGCGCGCTTTTCGAGGGCGGGCAGTACCGCTACCTTACGATCCGCTTTCGCGACGAGATCGGGCGCGAGGATGCCTCGCCTTACGTGCTGACCCTGGCCGCGCGCAGCCATGAGATCCTCGGCGAGCGCGACACCGCCGGCGCATTGCTCGACCGGGCCGCGATGCCGGAGCGGGCAGGCGTGCGCGTGGTCGGCCAGGGGAGCGCCATCGGCGCGCTGATGGCGCAAGGCCGCTCGCAGGATGCCGCCACCGCTGCCGAGCGCGCGCTGGGCGCAAGGCCGGGTTCGTACGACAACCAGTCGCAGGCCGGCGACGTGCAGCTGGCGCTGGGCAATGCCGCCGCCGCCCAGCAGCATTACGCCGCCGCGTCGCAAGTCCGCCTGCCCGAGAACCTGCTGCTTCGCCGGTTCGAGGCCTATGCCGCCGCGAACGACGTGCGCGGCGCGGCCGAGATGGTCCACGGCTACCTGCTCCAGAACCCCGGCAGCCGCGCCGCCTTGCGGCTGCAGGCAGGCCTTGCCGCACGCGGCGGTGATGCCGGGAGAGCTGCGGACATACTCGACTACTTGCGACGCACGGGGTCGGGACAGGACGTGCAGTTGCTCACCGATCTGAGCCTCGTCCAGTTGGCTGGCGGCGCGTCCGATGCTGCCGCCGATGCCGCTAGCCAGGCCTATCGCCTGCAGCGTGCCAGCCCGGTCGCGGCGCAGGCATTGGCCTTGAGCTACGCCACGCTCTCGATCCGCCGTGCTCAGGCGATGGCTCTTTTGGACAAGGCCCGGCACATGCTCGGCGACAACCCGCTGCTGGCCCAAGCGCGCGGAAGGTTGAATCGCCAGGGCTGATCCCTGCGCGTGTCACTTCGGTTGGTAAGTCTGCTCCGCTCCCGGAAAGCTGCGCGCGCGTACTTCCTCGGCGTACTTCGCCGCCGTGTCGTCGATCATGCCGGCGATGTCCGCGTAGCGCTTCACGAACCGCGGCACCCGCTCGAACATGCCGAGCATGTCCTCGGTGACTAGCACCTGTCCATCGCACTTTGCCGAAGCGCCGATGCCGATGGTCGGGATCGCCAGCGCCTCGGTCAGCGCGATCGCGATCGGTTCGATCACGCCTTCGATCACCACCGCGAAGGCGCCCGCCTGCGCCACGGCCTCACCGTCCGCGACGATCTTGGCATGCTCGGCTTCGCTGCGACCGCGCGCGGCATATCCGCCCAGCGCGTTCACTGCCTGCGGGGTGAGGCCGATATGCGCCATCACCGGGATGCCGCGCTGGGTGAGGAAGGCGATCGTTTCCGCCATCGCCTGCCCGCCCTCGAGCTTCACCCCGGCCGCCCCCGTCTCCGCCATGATCCGGCTCGCGGATGCGAACGCCGCTTGCGGGCTTGCCTCGTAGGAGCCGAAGGGCATGTCGACGATCACCACCGAATGGTAGCTTCCGCGCACCACCGCGGCGCCGTGTGCGATCATCATATCGAGCGTGACGGGCAGGGTGGAGGGCAGGCCGTAGATCACCTGGCCAAGCGAGTCCCCCACCAGCAGGAGGTCGCAATGCGGGTCCAGCAACTGCGCCTGGCGCGCGGTGTAGGCCGTCAGCATCACCAGCGGTTCGGCCGTGACACCATCCTTCTTGCGCCGCTGGATCGCGGGCACCGTCAGCCGCTTCATCGGCGCAGGAGTGGGGTTCGCGCGACTGGTCGCGGTGTCGAGTTGAAAGGTGGTGGACATGGCCCGCCTTCTAGCGCGGTCACCGAAATGACGCAAAGCCGGGGACGCACGCGCGATTGCCCTTGCCAAGCGACCGCTTGCCGCTAGCGTTTGCCATATCCATGCGCTTATTTTCCGGGGGTTACCGCATGTTCGGTCGCGTAAAGTCGTTAGATGCCATTCTGGCGACGGCTGAAAAGAAATCTCTCCATCGCTCGCTGGGCGCTTTCCAGCTCACCATGCTGGGTATCGGCGCGGTGATCGGCACCGGCATCTTCGTGCTGACGGCCGAGGCCGCGCAGAAAGCCGGACCCGGTATGATGCTCTCGTTCGTGATCGCCGGCTTCGTCTGCGCGGTAGCGGCACTGTGCTACGCCGAGATGGCGGCGATGGTGCCGGTATCCGGCTCGGCTTACACCTACAGCTACGCGGTGATGGGCGAACTAGTCGCCTGGATGGTGGGCTGGGCGCTGATCCTGGAATATGCGATCGCGGCGGGCGCGGTTTCGGTCGGCTGGTCGGGCTATTTCATCGGCTGGCTGAACTCGAGTTTCGACCTCAACGTGCCCTACACACTGGTGCGCGGTCCCTTCGACGGCGGGGTCATCAACCTGCCGGCCATGCTGATCGCGGCCGCCGTGACGGCGTTGCTGATCAAGGGCACCAAGGAGAGCGCCACCGTCAACGCCGTGCTGGTCGGCGTGAAGATCCTGGCGCTGACGCTGTTCGTCATACTGGCGATCCCCGTCATCAAGTCGGGCCAGTTCACGCCGTTCGCACCGCTCGGCTTTGCCGGCATTTCCGGCGCAGCGGCTTCGATCTTCTTCGCCTATGTCGGCTTCGATGCGGTCTCGACCGCTGCGGAGGAAACCAAGAACCCGCAGCGCAACATGCCGATCGGCCTGATCGGCAGCCTCGCGATCTGCACGATCTTCTACATGCTGGTCGCAGCGGGCGTGATCGGCACGGTGGGTGCGCAGCCGATCTACGGACCGGGTGGCGAGGCGCTGTCGCCGGGAACTCCGGCGCTGTCGCAGGCCTGCACCGCGATCCAGGAGAACGCCGTCGTCTGCTCCAAGGAGGCGCTGGCCTGGACGCTCAAGCAGATCGGCTATCCGTTCGTCGGCTGGCTGGTGGGCGCGGCAGCGATCATCGCCTTGCCGTCCGTGATCCTCATGATGATGTTCGGACAGACCCGCATCTTCTTCGTCATGAGCCGTGACGGCCTGCTGCCCGAGTTCTTCTCGAAGGTGCATCCCAGGTTCCACACGCCGCACATCATCACGCTGATCACCGGCTTGTTCGTGACGCTGTTCGCCGCTTTCTTCCCGGTCGGCCTGCTGGCGGACGTCTCCAACTCCGGCACGCTCTTCGCATTCGCCGCAGTGTCGATCGCGGTCATGGTGCTGCGCAAGACGGACGCGGGCCGCCACCGGCCGTTCCGCACCCCGGCGATCATGATCACCGCGCCGCTGTCGATCGCAGGTTGCGTTTACTTGTTCTTCAGCCTTTCGGCGGTCACGATCCAGCTGTTCTTCGGCTGGGCCTTGATCGGGCTGGTGGTGTACTACCTTTACAGCCGCAACCGCAGCCATGTCGGTCGCGGGCTGATGGAAGTGCACGAGAGTGATGCCGACATCCCGCCGGCTCCTGGCACGACCTGACCATCCTGGAGGCCCTTGCGGATGTGAGGGCCTCCACGGAGGCTGCGCCGTAACGTCTTCGGCGCGACCACCAAACATACCGATTGGCCGCGTTTGCACGAGCGCGCGAAAGCCATGTGTTCCGTGCGGTCCACTTGGGAGTGCTGCAACGTCTTTGGCGATCTGCGGCCGGTATGTTGCGCCAGGCTGCGTGGATCGGCCCGGAGAAGAGCGGCTTGCACCGGTTCTTATACCTTTAAGATCCTCAGCCTTTCCCCCGACCTGTCCACAGGGTGCCCTTGCACTCGCCTCATGATAAGAACATAAAGAGAACACATCTACACACCGGAAACGAATCGATGCCCATCACCAATGTCGCGGATCGGCCCGAACTGATCTCCGGAGCCGACGTCCTCAGCCCCTCGCGTGCCAACGAGTGGCAGCCTGGTGTCTCTGCGATCGGGCCGATCCATACCGAGATCTTTGCGCGAGCCGACGATGCCGCGGGCGCTGCGGTTTCGCTCGCCTTTGCCATGGATCATTTGCAAGCGGCCACTCCCGATCCTTTGGCGGACACGCCCGATGAGCGGCCGTGGCTGTGGGTACAGGACCGCGAGGCATTGCGGCGCACCGGGCGGCCTTATCGTGCGGGATTGCCGCGCCGGCTCCGTCACCGGCTCGTCCATGTCGCGGCGCGCACCACCGAAGATGCGCTGTTCGCGCTGGAGGAGGGGCTGCGCTGTCGGGAACTCGCCTTCGTCATCGGCGAGATCACCGGCAATCCGCGCGCGCTCGACATGACCGCCTCGCGCCGCCTGGGCCTCGCGGCCGAGCGGCATGGCGTGCCGTTCTGGCTGGTCCGCCTCGATTTCAGGCGGGACTTGTCCTCCGCGCGCCAGCGTTGGGACGTACGCGCCGCCCCTTCGCCGCCTCCGCGCTGGAACCCCGAGGCGCCGGGAGTGCCGAGCTGGCAAGCCGAGCTCTTTCGCGCCCGCCGCCACCCGCCCGGCCGCTGGACGCTGCGCGACGACGGCGCGCTGGCGGCGGAGCGGGGAGTGAGCTTGGACACGCTTGACTTGCAGCACACCCTGCCATGCTGACTCGATCCTCCCCTCTAAGGGGAGGGGGACCGCTCGCGCAGCGAGTGGTGGAGGGGTGTAATCCTTTGCCGTCGAGCGCTACGCCAGCGGAGACACCCCTCCGTCAGTCCTGCGGACTGCCACTTCCCCTTGCAGGGGAGGATCGAGGAGGCTTGCTGGTTTGAGCTTCATGCCCACACCGCCCTCCTCCCGCCGCGTGCTGGCGATCTGGTGCGCCCGGCTCTCCATCGATCGCTGGCGCCTCGCACACGGTTTGGCAGAGGGCGAGGGCGCCGATGCCGCACCGCTGGCGCTGATCAGCGAAACCGCGCATGGCCCCCGCATCACCGCCGCCAACGCAGCCGGCCTTGCGGCCGGCGCACAGGCGGGGATGATGCTGGCGGACGCGCGGACCCTGTGTCCGCAACTGGCGGTCGCACCTGCCGACCCTGCCGGCGATCTCGCCTTCATCGAGGCGCTCGCCGTGTGGGCGCAACGCTGGGGCCCGTGGAGCGCCATCGACCGGCCGGACGGCGTGATCGTCGACGTGACCGGCGTGGCGCACTTGTTCGGCGGCGAGGCGCACCTGCTCGCCGATGCGCAGGCGATCTTCGCAAGGCGGCGCCTGTCGGTGCGGCTCGCCATCGCACCCACTGCCGGTGCAGCCTGGGCGCTGGCGCATCATGGTCCGCCTCGTGCCCTGCTGCACCCCGAGGACGATCCGGCGCAACGCCTGGCCGAGCTTCCGATCGCCGCGCTGCGGCTGGATGACGACACCATCACCCTGCTCAGGCGCCTGGGCCTCAAGCGCCTCGGCGACTTGCACGGCATCCATCGCGATGCGCTGGTGCGTCGCTTCCGCAATCGTCGCTCTGCCGCCGCCAACCCGCTGATCCGCATGGACCAGTTGCTCGGCCGCGTGCCCGAGCCGATGCTGCCGGTGCTCGCGATCGAGGCGCCGCTGGTCCAGCGCCGGCTGATGGAGCCGATCCGCCACCGCGAGCTGCTGGAGCGCGTCGTCGCCGATCTCGCCGCCGACATGGTGCGCCTTCTCGAAGCGAAGTCGCTGGGCGCCCGGCGGCTGGAACTGGGCATGTGGAAGGTCGATGGCGAAGTCGTCGGGCGCCGGCTGGAGGTCGCCGCGCCCACTCGCGATGCCGCCCATATCGCCGGCCTGTTCGGCCGCAAGCTGGAGGATGTCGACGCCGGCTTCGGGATCGAACTGGTCCGCCTGCGCGCCTCCTGGACCGAGCCGCTGGCGCTCGCGCAGCGCGACTTCGAGGCCGCCGCCGAGAACCACGGCACCAGCCTTGCCGCCTGCATCGATCGCCTGACGGTCCGCCTGGGTGCCGATGCGGTGCGCCGTCCGGTCCCGCGCGCCAGCCACCTCCCCGAACGCGCGCAGACCTGGGAAGAGCCGCTCGGACCCGAAAAGACGGCGCAGACCGAGTTCGAGTTCCATGCCCGCCCGCTCAAGCTGCTCGACCGGCCCGAGCCGATCGGCGTGATCTACCAGACGCCCGATGGCCTGCCGCGCACGTTCCGCTGGCGCGACGCCTCGCACGAAGTGGTGCGGGTGGAAGGGCCCGAGCGCATTGCCCCCGAGTGGTGGCGCGAACGCTCGACCACGCGCCTGCGAGATTACTACCGTATCGAGGATCAGGAGGGCCGGCGCTACTGGGTCTATCGCAACGGCCTTGCCGGCGATGGGCGCGGCGGCATGCCCGAATGGTTCCTGCAGGGTATGTGGGGGTAGGCAGCCATTCGGCGAATTGCGTTCTGCAAACGTTCCCGCTAAGCCGGCCCCATGGCCAAGCCCAAACGTAAATATGTCTGCCAGGCCTGCGGCAGCGTCACCAACCGCTGGCAGGGGCAGTGCGCCGACTGCGGCGAGTGGAACACGCTGGCGGAGGAGGCGCCGCAGACGGTGTTCTCGGCCAAGCACGACTTGTCCTCGGGCGGGCGGCAGATCCGCTTCGAACCATTGGACGCGCCCGGTGAGAAGCTGGTGCGCCGCACCAGCGGCCTCGGCGAATTCGACCGCGCGCTCGGCGGAGGACTGGTTCCCGGCTCGGCCATACTGATGGGCGGCGATCCCGGGATCGGCAAGTCGACCCTGCTGCTCCAGGCTGCGGCCAACGTCGCCAACTCGGGCGCGCTCGCGGTCTATGTCAGCGGCGAGGAGGCGGCCGGCCAGGTGCGGCTGCGGGCCGAGCGGCTCGGGCTTTCCAACGCCCCGCTCAACCTCGCGGCGGCGACGTCGGTGCGGGACATCCTGACAACGCTGGGCACCATGGACCCGCCCGCGCTGCTGGTGATCGATTCGATCCAGACCATGCACTCCGACCAGATCGAGGGTGCGCCAGGCACCGTCAGCCAGGTGCGCGGCTGCGCGTTCGAGCTGATCCGCTATGCCAAGGAGAACGGTGTCACGCTGGTCCTCGTGGGCCATGTCACCAAGGATGGCTCGATCGCCGGCCCGCGCGTGCTGGAGCACATGGTCGACGTGGTAATGAGCTTCGAGGGTGAGCGCAGCCACCAGTACCGCATCCTGCGCTCCATCAAGAACCGCTTCGGACCCGTCGACGAGATCGGCGTCTTTGCCATGGAAGGGGCCGGGCTGGCCGAAGTGGGCAACCCCTCGCTGCTGTTCCTCTCCGGCCGCGAGGAGCCGATGGCCGGCAGCGCGGTGTTCCCGGCGATGGAAGGCACGCGGCCCGTGCTGGTCGAGATCCAGGCGCTGATCGTCCGCCTGCAGAGCGGAGCGACCCCACGCCGCGCCGTGGTGGGTTGGGATTCCGGCCGCCTCGCCATGCTGCTCGCCGTGCTGGAGGCGCGCTGCGGGCTCAACTTCTCCAGCGCCGAAGTCTACCTCAACGTTGCCGGAGGCTACCGGCTTGCCGATCCCGCCGCCGATCTTGCGGTCGCTGCGGCACTCGTCTCTGCTCTGGGCGACAAGCCATTGCCCAAGGATGCGGTCTGGTTCGGCGAAGTCTCCCTGGCCGGCGAGATCCGCCCGGTCGCCCATGCCGGCATTCGCCAGCGCGAGGCGGCCAAGCTCGGCTTCGGACGCGGCTTTGGTCCGGCGAGCGCGGCTACCAGTACGGAGAAGGGGCTGCGCTACGATGGATTGACGCTGCTGCCGAACCTCGTTGACCGAGTTCTGTCCGCTTCCTAGATGCCGGGGATGACCGGTTTCGATATCGCAGTCCTGCTGATCGTGGGCTTGGGCGCCGTCACCGGCTTCCTGCGCGGGTTCGTGCATGAGATCCTCGCGCTGGCCGCCTGGATCGCCGCGGTCTTCGCGATCCGGCTGCTGCACACGCCGCTCAGCGCATGGCTGACCCCGCACATCGGCACGTCCTCCGGCGCCGCTGTCCTTGCCTTCGGCTTGCTGCTCATCGTGCCCTATGCCGTGATGAAGATGATCGCGAAATGGGCCGGCCAGAAGAGCCGCGGCTCGGTGCTGGGGCCGATCGACCGTGTGCTCGGCTTCGGGTTCGGCGGCGTCAAGGGCGTGATTATCGTCGTGCTGGGCTTCTCCGTGCTGGTGCTTGGCTACGACACCGTCTGGGGCGTGGGCGGCCGTCCGACGTGGATCACCCAGGCGCGGACCTATCCCTTCATCGACGCGGCGAGCAAGTCGCTGGTGGAGATCATCGGCGAGCGTCGCCGCGCGGCCGCCGCTGCCGCCACACCGACTTCGACCCCGTCAGTCGACAGCGACAGCGAGTAGATTCATGGCCTCCGCCGCTGTTCTTTACTCCCCCGAGGTGCTCGCACTGGCGACCGGTCTTGCCGCCTATCGCCTGGACGACGCGCTCGTCCTGCGCACCGAGGCGCGCTCGCGCAGCTGCGGCAGTGCCTTGACGCTCGGACTGGCGCTCGACGCGGACGGCAACGTCGCTCGCGTGGGCCTGCGCAGCCAGGCATGCGCGATCGGCCAGGCCTCGGCGGCCATCTTCGCCCAAGCCGCACAGGGTCGCAGCACGCGCGAACTCACCCGGACAGCCGATGCGATGTCGCGCTGGATCGCCGGGGAAGAGGCCATGCCCGATTGGCCCGGCCTCGCCACCATCGCCGTCGCACGTGATTATCCCGGCCGACATGGTGCCCTGATGCTGCCGTGGACGGCTGTCCTGCAACTGCTTCCCTCGGCCGGGGACGCAAGCTAAGGCCTTACGCAAAGGCAACATGCGGGGGACGTGAACACGATGGTCGATGCAGCCGCAGCCGGCGCGGAGACGCGAGCGCATGGCGATCCCAGCGCCTCCGACATCCGCCTGGTGATCGCCGCCTCGTCGGCGGGCACGATCTTCGAGTGGTACGACTTCTTCATCTACGGAACCCTGGCCTCGATCATCGGCAAGGCGTTCTTCCCGGCGGATAACGAGACGCTGCAGCTGCTGCTCGTCTGGGCAGGCTTCGCCGTCGGCTTCGGCTTCCGGCCCCTCGGCGCCATCCTGTTCGGCTATTGGGGCGACAAGCTGGGGCGCAAGTACACCTTCCTGGTCACCGTCACCCTGATGGGCATCGCCACGGCCGGCGTCGGATTGATCCCGTCGGCCGCCAGCATCGGCATGGCGGCTCCGCTGATCATCATCTTCCTGCGCATCCTGCAGGGGCTGGCGCTCGGGGGCGAATACGGTGGTGCGGCGATCTACGTCGCCGAGCATGCGCCGCCCGACAAGCGTGGCTACTACACCGGCTACATCCAGGCGAGCGTCGTCGGCGGTTTCGTGCTGAGCGTCATCGTCGTGCTCGCCTGCCGCTTCCTGATTCCGCCGGACGTCTTCGCCGACTGGGGCTGGCGCCTGCCGTTCATCCTCAGCCTCGCGCTGCTCGCGGTCTCGCTCTACATGCGCCTGAAGCTCAACGAGAGCCCGGTGTTCAAGGCGATGAGCGCAGCCGGGGAAATCGCCGGCAATCCCTTCGTCGAAAGCTTCACCTATCCCGGCAACAAGAAGCGCATCGTCGTCGCGCTGTTCGGCGTCACTGGCGGCCTCACGACGATCTGGTACACCGCGTTCTTCTCCAGCCTCTCGTTCCTGAAAGGCCCGATGCGGGTGGACGAGACCACCGCCGAGATCGTGGTCGGCATCGCCGGCCTGATCTCGATGGGGTTCTTCGTGCTGTTCGGGAAGCTGTCCGACCGGATCGGGCGCAAGAAGCCGATCATCTGGGGCGACATCCTCACCTTGCTGCTGCTGTTCCCGCTGTTCTGGGGCCTGGGCCACTATGCCAATCCCGGCCTGGCCGAAGCTGCTCGCCGCGCGCCCGTGACCGTATCGGGCCGCGACTGCGCCTACGATCCCTTCGCCTCGGAGCAACCGACGAACTGCGGCAAGCTGCTGTCCGAACTCACCACGCTCGGCGTCAGCTATAAGCTCAAGTCCGGCAACGACCTGCAACTCGCCATAGGTCCGCGCACCTACAAGCCGGATGCGGCGGACGCGCTTTCGTGGACCGACAAGGCTGCGCGCACGGCTACGTTGAAGGCCTGGCTGGAAGGCGCCGGCTACGACTTCGCCAAGCAGAACCCGCCGCTCGGCAGCTTGCTGATGATCGGTGGACTGCTGCTGGCGCTCGGTGCCTTGTCGGGGCTGACGTACGCCTCGGTGGCCGCGCTGCTGACCGAGATGTTCCCGCCGCGCATTCGCTACAGCTCGATGTCGATCCCCTACCACATCGGCGCGGGCTATCTCGGCGGCTTCCTGCCGCTGATCGCCAGCTACATCATCGCCAAGACCGGCGACGCTTACTCGGGCCTGTGGTACACCTGGGCCGTCGTGCTGGTGGCTCTGGTCGTGGGCTGGTGGGGCCTCAAGGGTGGACCGCCGCGAGAATTCGAAGACGATGCCTGACACTTCCTTGGCGGCGCCCCCTGCGGCGCTGCGCCTGGCGATCGACTGCGCGGCGCTGCGTGGCAATTGGCAGGCGCTCGATCGGCTTTCCGGCGTCGCGCGCGCCGGCGCGGCAGTGAAGGCCGATGCCTACGGCGTGGGTGCGGCCGTTGCCGTTCCCGAACTGCTCGCCGCGGGCTGCCGCGACTTCTTCGTGGCCCATCCGGGTGAGGCCGGCGAAATTGCCGCATTGGTCGATCCAGCATGTGTCAGCGTGCTGCATGGTCCGTTGCGCGATGAGGATGCCGCCTGGCTTCGCACGCTCGGCGTCAAGCCGGTGATCAACTCGCTCGCCCAGGCACGCCGCTGGATCGCGGCAGGCGGTGGCCGCTGCGATCTGATGGTCGACACCGGCATCAACCGGCTCGGCCTGCCCGTGGCGGAGCTCGGCGACGAGGCCGTGCGAGCGCTCAAGATCGATGTCCTGCTGTCGCACCTCGCCTCGGCGGAGGAAGCCTCGCCGCTGAACGCGCTTCAGTTGGCGCGTTGGCAAGAGGCTTGCGCGCAAGTTCCGCACGCGCGCGCCAGCCTTGCCAACAGCGCCGGCATCGCACTCGGCCCCGATTACCATGGCGCGCTCACACGCCCGGGGCTCGCCTTGTACGGGGGCATTCCCTGCGAATCCCTGGCGGGGGCGATCCGGCCCGTGGTCCAGCCACAAGCGGCGATCATGCAAGTGCGCACGATCGCGGCGGGCGACAGCGTCGGCTACAACGCGACCTTCACCGCGCGACACGCGATGCGGGTGGGCACGATCGCGCTGGGCTATGCGGACGGGTATCTGCGCTGCTGGTCCGGCACGGGCGTGATGGAGGGCGGGGGCCGGCAAATGCCCGTGCTCGGCCGCGTGAGCATGGACATGACCGTCATCGATCTCACCGCGGCGCCGGAGCTGGGCGAGGGGGATTGGGTCACTGCGCAGTATCACTTACCCGACGCTGCAGTTGCGTCGGGACTATCCCAATATGAGTTGCTGACACTGCTGGGACGACGCTTCGGCCGCTGATTTCTCCGCTTTTTGCACGCGTGCTGCGCAGCAAAGTTGTTGCGCTGCAGCGTTTCGGTGGTAGCTTCGCACGACAGAGAAAAAACGGGGTAGTGTGATGGCTGACACGGCGAGCGACGACGATACCGTAATCATCAAGAAGTACGCCAACCGGCGGCTCTATAACACTCGCTCGTCGAGCTACATCACGCTCGATCACCTCGCGACCATGACGCGGGAAGGCATCAACTACAAAGTGCTGGATGCGAAGTCCGGGAACGACATCACGCATACGATCCTCACCCAGATCATCATGGAAGAGGAATCCAACGGCGAGCAGATGCTGCCGGTGAACTTCCTGCGCGAACTGATCGGCATGTACGGCAATTCGATGCAGTCGCTGATCCCGCATTATCTCGAAGCGTCGATGGACAACTTCCGGGCCAATCAGGCCAAGCTGCACAAGGCGTTCGAGGACAGCCTGGGCAACAACCCGCTGGCCAAGCTGGCCGAGCAGAACATGGCCATGTTCAAGGCAGCCGCTGCGGCCTTCATGCCAGGCGCCGAAAAGCCGGAACCACCACCAGCCGCACCGGCTGCGGGTGCCGACGATCTTGCCGCCTTGCGCGACCAGATGGCCGAGATCCAGAAGCGCCTCGACTCGTTGGGCAAGTAACTGGTGCAAGGCGGGGCACCTGCGGCCGAAGTGACCCGCGTTGCCCGCCCGGCGGCACGGATCGTGCTGCTGGACGATCGTGGCCGGGTGCTCCTGTTCCGCTTCGATCCGGCCGACCGTCCGCCGTTCTGGTGCACGCCGGGTGGTGCACTGGAACCCGGCGAGAGCTTCGAGGATGCTGCGCGGCGCGAGTTGCGCGAAGAGACCGGGCTCATCGCCGAGCCGGGTGAGCAAGTCGCGCGCAAGTCGGCCGAGTTTCTGACGCTGGAAGGCGTGCCCGTGATCGCGGACGAACGCTATTTCCGCGTTGTCCTGCCGCGGGGCGTGGTGATCGATACCGGCGGCCATACTGAGCTCGAGCGGCGTGTCATGCGCAGCTGGAGGTGGTTCGATCGCGCTGAACTGGAGGCGCTGGACGAGCCCTGGTACCCGGAGGATCTGCCGGACCTGCTCGGATGAGAGCGCCTGCATATTCACCTCGATTCAGATGAAGGACCCGGTCATGACTCGACGACTTGCAGGCACGTGGCTGTCATCCGCCATGCTCATGATCTCGGCTCCCACGGCACACGCGCAGGCGCCTGCGACCACGAGAACACCACAGACGTCGGCGCCCGCGACCGGCGATACTGCCCGCCATCGTTCGCCGCTGGTCGCGCCTGACTTCAAGGTGCCGGTTCTTGCCAGGGGGCCAGGGTTCAAGCTCGTTCCGCTGGGTCCCGACCTGGTCCAGGTGGACTACGACGCCTACATGTCGTCGATCGAGCATCTGCAGAAGACCTTTTCGCGCAGCACTAATTGGCCGACCGCAGGCATCACGTCGGCAGATGCGATGAAGGACATGCAGGGCGAGGCAGGCAGGTTCCGCAGCCGCACGTCCTTCGCCTATGGCGTGCTCACGCCCGACGCCAAGCGCGAGCGTGGAAGCGTCTACGTCTCGCCCAGCCCCGTACCAGGCTACGATGCCATGGTGAGGTTGTGGGTGACCAAGGACGAGTTCGACCGCGGCTTCGACGCCGAGCTCTACAAGTGGGTGGTCGCTTGGGTGCGCCAGGACTGGCCCTTCGCCAAGGTAGCATACCCCGGCCGGTCGATCGACTGGGCAACCTGGGACGCGCTTGTCGCTCAAGGCAAAGCCCGGAAGACGGCGCAAGCGCATTGACGTGCCGCCGGTGAGTGCCGGCAAGCCACGATCCGGACACACCGGACTTTGCCGCACCCGCAACACCGGCTAACAGCGCGCGCATGAATCAGCCCGCTCAGATCCGTCACGCCCTGTCGACCAAGCGCCAGGACGACTTTGCCCAGTGGTACCAGGAGGTGATCTCCGAAGCCGAGATGGCCGAGGAGTCCGGCGTGCGCGGGTGCATGGTGATCAAACCGTGGGGCTACGGCATCTGGGAGCGCATCCAGCGCCGCATGGACGACCGCATCAAGGCAGCGGGCGTGCAGAACTGCTACTTCCCTCTGTTCATCCCGCTCTCCTACTTCGCCAAGGAAGCCGACCACGTCGAAGGTTTCGCCAAGGAGATGGCGGTGGTCACGCACCATCGCCTCATCGCCGGCGAGAACGGCGGGCTGGTGCCCGATCCCACCGCCAAGTTGGAAGAGCCGCTGATCGTGCGGCCAACCTCCGAGACGGTGATCGGCGCCGCCATGGCGCGCTGGGTGCAGTCCTGGCGCGACTTGCCGCTGATGACCAACCAGTGGGCCAACGTGGTGCGCTGGGAAATGCGCACGCGGATGTTCCTGCGCACCAGCGAGTTCCTCTGGCAGGAGGGCCACACCGCTCACGCGGACCGCGACGATGCCATGGAAGAGACGCTCCGCGCGCTCGAGATGTATCGCGATTTCGCCGAGACCGAGCTGGCGATGCCGGTGGTCGCGGGCGAGAAGCCGGAGAACGAGCGCTTTCCCGGCGCCGTCGCGACGTATTCGATCGAGGCGATGATGCAGGATGGCAAGGCGCTGCAGGCTGGCACCTCGCACTATCTCGGCACCGGCTTCGCGCAGGCTGCGGGCATCCAGTACCAGGACAAGGAAGGTGCCCAGCAGTACGCCCACACGACCAGCTGGGGCACCTCCACGCGCATGATCGGCGGGCTGATCATGACCCATGGCGACGATGACGGTCTGCGCGTGCCGCCGATTGTCGCGCCGCACCAGATCGTGGTCCTGCCCATGCTCCGCGACAATGCCGAGGACGAGGCGCTCCTCGCTTATTGCGCGGAGTTGACCAAGTCGCTCACCGGCCTGTCCGCATTCGGCGAGCCGGTGCGCGTCCTGCTCGACAAGCGGCCGGGTAAGGCCACGCAGAAGCGCTGGGCCTGGGTCAAGAAGGGCGTGCCGCTGGTGCTGGAAATCGGCGGGCGCGACGCCGCCAACGGCCAGGTCTCGGTGCTGCGCCGCGACCGCCTGTGGAACGAGGCGGCCAAGGCCAACTTCCAGGCGCTGTCCAAGGACGAGTTTGTGTCGCGTGCGGTGGCCGATCTCGAGGCGGTGCAGACTGCACTCTTCGCCGAAGCCAAGGACCGCCGTGACGCGCAGATCGCGCAAGTCGACAGCTTCGATGCGCTGGCGGCGTTCTTCTCCGAGGACAAGCGCTACCCGGGCTGGGCCGAGGTGGTCTGGTCGCGGCCGACCGGCGCGGAGCTGGAGAGCGTCGTGCAGCGGCTGAAGGCGCTCAAGCTGACGATCCGCAACACACCGCTGGGCGGCGAGCCGGTGAGCGGGGTGTGCGTGTTCACCGGTGCGCCGGCGGTTGAGCGGATCTACGTGGCGCGCTCGTACTAAGATCCCGCTATATGGCATCGTCGCCCCGGACTTGATCCGGGGCCCCGCTTGTTCTTCGTACTATCGAGCGAGGCCAGGAAGGAAGCGGGATCCCGGATCAAGTCCGGGATGACGGGGGTGGGTCCACTGTGTGGGACGCGGGCTTCTGTTTCGTATCGAACGACATAAGCTTTATCGTCTTGTAATAGCCTGCGCCCGGCGCAAACCTGCAGGCATGCACAAGCTCCTGATTCCTTTCGCAACTACTGCAATCCTCACCACCCCGGCGATCGCGCAGGAAGCGCCGGTCTCCCAAGCCCGCCAACGCGCCGACATCGAGAAGCTGGTCGGCTTCGGCACGCGCCACACGCTCTCATCCCAGACCGACCCCAAGCGCGGCATCGGCGCAGCGCTGAACTGGGCGGAAGGCGAGTTCCGCCGCTCGGCCAAGGCGTGCGGTGGCTGCCTCACAATCGCGCGGCCCGAAACCATGGTCAGCGGCACACGCATTCCCACGCCGGTGCGGCTGGTCGACGTGATCGCCATTCAGCGCGGCTCCGACCGGCCAGACGAGGTGGTGATCGTGCAAGGCCACATCGACAGCCGCGTCAGCGACGTCATGGACGCCACCAACGATGCGCCCGGCGCCAACGACAATGCTTCGGGTACCGCGCTGGTGCTGGAGGCGGCGCGGGTGCTCTCCCAGCGCAAGTTCCCGACGACCATCGTCTACGCCGTGCTTTCGGGCGAGGAGCAGGGGCTCTACGGCGGCAAGCTGCTCGCCGACTATGCCGCCAAGCAGGGCTGGAAGGTCAAGGCGGTGCTCAACAACGACATCGTCGGCGGCACCCACGGCTCGGATGGGCTGGTCGACGATAGCCACGTGCGCGTGTTCTCCGAAGGCCCGCGCGCCGATGCGACGGACAAGACCCGCGCCGAAGCACGGCGCTTCGGGGGTGAGAACGACAGCCCGAGCCGTAATCTGTCGCGCTTTGTCGCGGGACTGGCGCAGCCGGGCCTGGAGGTGCGGCAGGTCTGGCGTTCGGACCGCATGGGCCGGGGCGGAGACCACTTGCCGTACCTGGAGAAGGGCTATCCGGCGATCCGCTTCTCGGTGGCGATCGAGGACTACGATCACCAGCACCAGGACTTGCGGACAGAGAACGGCACCAAGTTTGGCGACACTATCGACGAGATGGACTTCCCCTACCTCGCGAAAGTGACGCGCCTCAATATCACGGCTTTGGCGGCGATCGCTTCCGCGCCGATGCCGCCTGCGCCGCAAGTGGCGGCCGCGCTCTCCACCAGCTCGGACATAACGTGGCAGGCGGTGCCCGGCGCGCGCAGCTACAACGTCTGGCAGCGGCGCACCGATGCGACCGAGTGGGAGGCCAAGCCGGTGCGCGCGAACGTGTCCGACACCAAGGTCAGCCTGACCGGTGTGCGTGGGGACGACTGGTTGTTCGGCGTCAGCTCCGTGGGTGAGAACGGCGCGCAGAGCCCGATCGCGGCAGCGGTGCCGGGCGGCGCCTTCGTGCCGCTTGCGCAATAATGGCGCCGCCATTGCCGCGGGCCCTCGCGCCGCCTAGATGCTGGGGATGCCAGCAAAGCGCGCCCCCGGCCTTCCGTCCCGTCAGCAGATCCTCGAGTTCATCCAGGAGTCGAGTGAACCCGCGGGCAAGCGCGAGATCAGCCGCGCCTTCGGGTTGCAGGGGCAGGAGAAGATCCAGCTCAAGGCACTGCTCAAGGACATGGCCGAAGAGGGCCTGATCGACGGCAAGCGGACTGCCTATCACCGCATGGGCGGCGTACCCAAGGTCACCGTCCTGCGCGTCATCGATATCGACGATGGCGAAGCGGTTGCCGTACCCGACAGCTGGCAGCCCGACGATGCGACGCCTCCGCCGCGTATCCGCCTGATCGAGAAGGGGGCCGGTGGCGCCAGGGGCGGGCAGCGCCCACCCGCGCTCAAGAAGGGCGATCGCGTGCTCGCGCGGACCGAGGAGAGCAACGGTCACTTGCGCGGCTATCCCATGAAGAAGATCGCGACGCGCGAGGAGCAGGTGCTCGGCGTCGTGGAGATCGACGCGGCCGGCAAGGGCTGGCTGGCGCCGGTCGACAAGCGGATCCGCAATGCGATGCCGATCTCGGATTTGGGCGGCGCGGAGAAGGGCGAACTCGTCCTCGCCGAGCCGGCCGGCCGCTCGCCGCGTTCGGGGCTGAAGGTCACGCAAGTCCTGGGCGAGCCGCTGGCACCGCGAGCCTTCAGTCTGATCGCGATCCACAAGCACGGCATTCCCAACGTGTTCTCGCAAGAGATGCTGGACGAGGCCGAGCGCGCCGCGAAGCTGCCGCTCAGCCCCGATCACCGCGAAGACCTGCGGCACCTGCCGATCGTCGCCATCGATCCCAGCGACGCGCGCGATCACGACGATGCGATCTGGGCCGAGCCGGACGGCGAAGGCGGCTTCCACGCGCTGGTCGCGATCGCCGACGTGTCGTTCTACGTGCGACCGGGCAGCGAAACCGATCGCGAGGCAAGGAAGCGCGGCAACTCGGTCTACTTTCCTGACCGGGTCGTGCCGATGCTCCCCGAGGTGCTGAGCGCCGACGTGTGCTCGCTCCGCTCTGGTGAGGACCGCGCGGCGATGGCTTGCCACATGCGCATCGACGGCCGTGGCAGGGTGACCGAGTGGCGGTTCACCCGCGCCCTTGTACGGATTGCCGAGGTGATCGCCTATGAGGAAGCGCAGCGGCGGATCGATGCTGCTACTCTGTCCGATGATGTCCAAGATCCCGTTCGTGTCGAGCGTAGTCGAGACACGTCAGCGCCGGATCAGCGTGTCTCGACTTCGCTCGACACGAACGGAGATCGGCCAGAGCAAGTGTCGTTGGAGGTCCTCCAGAACCTCTGGTCCGCGTGGAAGGCGCTCGCCACCGCGCGGGCCGATCGCGATCCGCTCGAGCTCGAATTGCCCGAGCGCCGCGTCATGCTCGACCAGCAGGGCCGCATTGCCGAGATTGCCGTGCGCGAACGGCTCGACGCGCATCGCGTGGTCGAGGACTTCATGATCGCCGCCAACGTCGCGGCCGCCAAGGCGCTGGAGGCAAAGGTCGCGCCCGTGGTCTACCGCGTCCACGAGGCGCCCAGCCGCGAGAAGCTGATCGCGCTCAAGGACTACCTCGCCACCTTCGATCGCAAGCTGGCGCTCGGCCAGGTGATCACGCCGGGGCTGTTCAACCGCATGCTCAAGGACGTGGCGGACGAGAGCGAAAAGGCGCTGGTGATGGAGGCGGTACTGCGCAGCCAGACGCAGGCCTACTATGGTCCGCGCAATGCCGGGCACTTCGGCTTGTCGCTTGGATCGTACGCGCACTTTACCTCGCCGATTCGCCGCTATGCCGACTTGCTGGTGCACCGCGCCCTGGTCGATGCGTATCAACTGGAGCAGCCGGCGCCGAGCAACGGCTTGCCGAAGACGTCGGGGCTGTCGGAGCGCGACCGGGACGATCTCAGCCGCGTCAGCGACGCCATCAGCAAGTCCGAACGCCGCGCGATGGAAGCCGAACGCGAGACGATCGACCGCTACGTCGCCGCCTGGCTTTCGAGCCGGGTGGGCGAGACCTTCCCGACGCGGATCACCGGCGTGCAGAAGTTCGGCTTCTTCGCGACGATCATCGGCCTTGGCGGAGACGGCCTGGTCCCTGTCTCGACCCTTGGCGACGAGCGCTTCCATTACGACGAGCGCGCGCAAGTTCTGGTCGGCGAGCACAGCGGCACCAAGTACGCCAGCGGCGATCGCCTGCCGCTCAAGCTCGCGGAGGCCAACCCGCTGACCGGTGCGCTGAAGTTCGAACTGGTGGAGGGCGGCTCCAATGGAGTCGAGCCTCGCGGCAGGCCGCTGCCGTCCAAGCCACCGCGCGGCAAACATCTCGTCGGCAAGCGTGGTCGGCCTTCGAACATCCGCCATCAAGGCAAGAAGAAGCGGTAATGCGTCGCGTCGACCCGGATCAAGCCCGGGTCGAAGGGGAGCGGCTAGCTCAGTCTATCGATTTCGCCTTCGTCCAGGTGCCCCGGAATGACGAAGACGGGGCAGGGCATGCGCGTGCCCAGGCTGGTGAAGTGCGAGACCAGCGGCCCCGGTCCGCCGTCCTTCGCCGTCGCCAGCACCAGCGCAGACACCTCCGGATGCTCCGCCAGGTACTCGCGCACGACCTTGGTGTCCTCACCCATGCGCACGGCGATGGCGGGCATCTTGCCCCCTTGCGAGAGCAGGTTTCCGGCCGCCGCGGTCACCAAGGTCTCGGCGCGCGAGCGGGCCTCTTCCTCGATAGTGGCCTGCACGCCGGCGAAGGCGTTGAAGGGCTGGGGCGGCACCAGCGCGAGCAGGTGGACGGCGCCGTCGGTCTGCGCGGCGCGCCGGGCGGCATAGCGCAAGGCGACCAGGGCCTCCTCTGACTCGTCGACGATGACGAGGTAGACGCGCATCCAACTCTCCTCCCTTGTTGACCATGCGTATCGTATTGTTTCGCACGGTGCGCAAGCGAGCCGTTTCGGGCCTCACGGGCTAAAGGCGGCTTGCCCCTCGGCGCCATTTTGTCCAAGGACGGCACAGCCAGAATGCGTCGCCAAGAGGAAGCTCCCGCGCCCATGCCGATCGAGATCAAGATGCCCGCCCTGTCGCCCACGATGGAGGAGGGCAAGCTGGCCAAGTGGCTCGTCAAGGAAGGCGACACGGTCGCCTCGGGCGACATCATGGCCGAGATCGAGACCGACAAGGCGACCATGGAGTTCGAGGCGGTCGACGAGGGTACGATCGGCAAGATCCTGATCCCCGAAGGCAGCGAAGGCGTGAAGGTCGGCACCGTTATCGCCACCCTCTCAGGTGAGGACGACGACGAGGACGCGTCGCAAGCCGCTCCCGAAGCCGAGACGCCGAAGGCAGAGGCCGAAGCCGAAGCGCCGAAGGCAGAGGCGGCCCCTGCCAAGCCGGCCGAGCCCGCTGCCGCAGTCGCTTCGTCTCCTGCTCCGGCGCCGGCGCCCAAGCCTGCTCCCACCGCATCATCGCCATCCAAGGAGGGACGTATCGCCGCTTCCCCGCTCGCCCGCCGGCTCGCTGCCGATAAGGGTGTCGACATCGAGGCTCTGACCGGTTCGGGCCCGCACGGCCGCGTGATCAAGGCCGATGTAGAGGCCGCGCAGCCAGGCTCGGCCCAGCCCAAGGCGGCGGCTCCGGTAGCCGCGCCGGCTGCGGCGAACGACACTGCCGCACCGGCGCCTGCATCCGTCGAGATGGCGGACGACACGCGGGCCCTGCTCGACGCGCGCATCCCGCACACGGTCGAGAAGCTCTCGGGCATGCGCAAGACCATCGCTCGCCGGCTCGCTCAGTCGATGCAGCAAGCGCCGCACATCTATCTCACCGTCGACGTCCGCCTCGACAAGCTGATGGCGATGCGCGCGGAGTTGAACGCAGCGTTGGAAAAGCAGGGCGTCAAGGTTTCGGTCAACGACATGCTGATCAAGGCGCTCGGCAAGGCACTGATCGACGTGCCCGAGTGCAACGTGACCTTCGCCGGCAACGAGATGATCAAGTATTCGCGCGCCGACGTGTCGGTGGCCGTCTCGATCCCCGGCGGCCTCATCACGCCGATCGTCTCGGATGCCAATGGCCGTTCGTTCTCCGAGATCTCCAGGGCCATGAAGGACCTCGGCAAGCGGGCTCAGGAAGGCAAGCTGAAGCCGGAGGAGTACCAGGGCGGCACCGCCTCGATCTCCAACATGGGCATGATGGGCATCAAGCACTTCACCGCCGTGATCAACCCGCCGCAGTCGACCATCCTGGCGATCGGCGCGGGCGAGAAGCGCCCCTGGGTCATGCCCGACGGCCAGCTCGGTGTCGCCACGATCATGACCGCCACCGGCAGCTTCGACCACCGCGCGGTGGACGGCGCCAGCGGTGCGCAGCTGATGACGGCGTTCCGCGAGTACGTCGAGAACCCGCTGGGCATGGTTGCCTGAGGATGGCAGCGGTCAAGCGCGATCCCGTCATCCGCGTGACCGCCATGCCGGCCGACACCAACGCTTATGGCGATATCTTCGGCGGCTGGCTGCTCAGTCTGATGGACTCAGGTGCCGGGCTGCTGGCGGCGCGCCACTCGCGGGGGCGGGCAGTGACGATCGCGCTGGACGGCATGAAGTTCCACCTCCCCGTTAAGGTAGGTGACGAAGTCTCGGTCTATGCCGAGATGAAGCGCGTCGGCCGCAGTTCGATGAGCATCGGCATCGAAGCCTGGCGGCGGCACCGCACCGAGGACGAGGAAGTCAAGGTAACCGAAGCGACGTTCACCTTCGTCGCCATCGACGATGCGGGCCGTCCTCGCCCGATAGATCAAGAATCCGAGCAGGAGTAGATTTCAGTGGCAGACACCTACGACGTCATCGTTCTCGGCTCCGGCCCCGGCGGCTATGTCGCAGCGATCCGCGCGGCGCAGCTGGGCCTCAAGACCGCGATCGTCGAGCGCGAGAAGCTGGGCGGCATCTGCCTCAATTGGGGCTGCATCCCGACCAAGGCCCTGCTGCGCTCGGCCGAGGTGTTCCACCAGATGAAGAACGCCAAGGCCTATGGTCTGGCCGCCGAGAACATCACCGCCGACCTCGATGCCGTGGTGAAGCGTTCGCGCGGCGTGGCCGATCAGCTCAACAAGGGCGTGACCGGGCTGATGAAGAAGAACAAGATCACCGTGCACATGGGCACCGGCAAGCTGGTCGCGCCCGGTAAGCTCGAAGTGACCGGTGACAAGGGCACCGAGACGCTCGAAGCCAAGCACATCGTGATCGCGACCGGCGCTCGTGCCCGCGAACTGCCCAAGGCCAAGTCCGACGGTGAGCGGATCTGGACCTATCGCCACGCCATGACGCCCAAGGAGCTGCCGACCAAGCTGCTCGTGATCGGCTCGGGTGCGATCGGCATCGAGTTCGCCAGCTTCTACAACGACATGGGCAGCGAAGTGACGGTCGTCGAGATGGCCGATCGCATCGTTCCCGTCGAGGACGCGGACGTTTCGACCTTCCTCGAGAAGCAACTGACCAAGCAGGGCATCAAGATCCTGAGCAAGGCCAGCGTCGGCGCGATCGACAAGGGCGCGGAGAGCGTCAAGGTCGCGATCAAGGACAAGGCCGGCAAGGAAGAGACGACCGAGTTCAGCCACGTCATCGTCGCCGTCGGCATCGTACCGAACCTGGAGAACATCGGCCTAGAGGACCTGAACATCGAGCCGGACAAGCGCTTCCACATCAAGGTCGATCCGCTCGGCCGTACCAACGTCAAGGGCGTATGGGCCATCGGCGACTGCGTCGAAGGTCCTTGGCTGGCGCACAAGGCGAGCCACGAGGGCGTCACCGCAGCCGAGGCGATCGCGCAGGAGCTGGGCAACACCGAGGTTCACCCGCATCCGCTCGACCGCAGCAATATCCCGGGCTGCACCTACTGCCACCCGCAGATCGCGTCGGTCGGCCTGACCGAGGCCAAGGCTAAGGAAGCCGGCTACGAGCTGAAGGTCGGCAGCTTCCCGTTCATCGGCAACGGCAAGGCGATCGCGCTGGGCGAAGCGGAAGGCTTCATCAAGACGGTCTTCGACGCCAAGACCGGCGAACTGCTGGGCGCGCACATGATCGGCGCGGAAGTCACCGAGCTGATCCAGGGCTATGTCGTGGGCAAGACGCTGGAGACCACCGAGGCCGAGCTGATCGGGACGGTGTTCCCGCATCCGACCTTGTCGGAGATGATGCACGAGTCTGTGCTCGCCGCCTACGGCCGCGTCATTCACATGTGATCGCGGCCCGCCGTGAACGCGGCGGCCGACTTCACTTCGTCATCGCGAACATAGCGAAGCAATCCAGGGCGGACCTGGATTGCTTCGTGCGACCATCGGTCCTCACGCTGACGATGGTTCAGTCGGCGTTGCGCACGATGTGCTCGAACACTGCGACATGCAGCGGCTCGGCGAACTCGCAGCCGACCGCGCCCTCGCGCATCCAGCGGATGTCCGCGCTCAGCATTTGCATGCCGGGAATGCGGATGCGCAACGGCAGTTCGGCTCGTGCGCCGGGCAGGCGCGCGATCCGGAAGCCCCCTGGCGAAAGGTCCTCCAGCCGCGCGCGTGTCCAGGGCCGTGAGCCCTGGCGAACCTCGCAGATCAGGGTCACTCCCGCGCGCGGTGCCGAACGGCCGGCCAGCGCGCCAGGTTGATCGATCGGTTCGTGCTTCATTGCGTGTGACTCATCCCGGGACCTTGCGCCCGAAGGCTTTACGAAGCGGTTATCAGCCGTTCGCTTTGGCCTTGTCCGCGCACCGACGGCGGTGCAAACTCGGGTGTTGATTGTCTCCGTGACATGGCCGGAATATGACAATGAATCGAGCCGCCTTGCCCCGGCCGTTGGCCCTCGGCAGGGGCGGCGCGAACGCGAACGAGGCAACGCATGAACCGATCGGTACGCAAAGGACTGTTCCGGACCGAGGTACCCGGCATTGGCGAGTGCGCGCGCGTCGACATGCGCGCGGGCGACGCTGCGCCTTACCTTGACCGCGAGATGTACGTGATCCTCGGTTTCGAGCCGGCGTTCGAGAGCCTCCCTCGCAAGGAGCGGCCCGAAAGGCGGCGACTGCCCGCGTAGTTCGAGGATTCGGCATCGAACAGGACGCCGGACTCCTTCAGCCACCCCAGAATATCGCCACTGAGTTTCTAGCCACATCCGTTTGATTTCATGGAACAAGCAGCCGCCGTCCGGGGTTCGGCTGCCATGAACCAAATGACGCGCCTGGCGCCCGCCGACAGCAACGACTCACAACGCGAGGCGGAAGGCGTCGGAGAGATCGTCGCCTTCCTGTTCGAGAAGCTGGCCTCGGGGTCTTGCATCTTCATGGCCCGCGACGAGCCGCGCGCTCGTCATGTGGCGCAGGCGCTGCAAGCAGGTGCGGGCGACCACCGGGTGGTGTTCTGTCCGGGCAGCGATGCACTGCCGGGTGACAAGTCTCCACCCACTCCCGCGAACGCCGGGCAGCGGACCAGCGCCTTGCGCAGCTTGCGACTTGCCGCTGAGGGCGAGGTGCATGTCGCGCTCATCACCACGGGCGAGAGTTGCGCACGCCTCTATCCGCCGCCGTCCGCCTACGACACCGCACCTCCCGTCCTGACCTGCGGCGACGAGCTGAACTTCACCGAGCTTGGCGCCATGCTCGAGGGCATCGGATATTTTGCCGACGAGCGCGTCGACGAGCCGGGCGAGTTCGCCGTTCGCGGCAACGTCATCGATATCTACCCGGCAGATGCCGGCGGTCCCTGCCGCATCGAGGTCGCGGATGGCGCGATCGTATCGATCCGGGCGTACGATGCGATCACGCAGCTGACTCTGGACAGCTGCGAGAGCCTGGAGATCGGTCGTGCCCGCGAACCCGATATCGAGGGCGGAGTGGCTCTGCTCGATCACTTGCCGGGAGCGCCGCTTCTGGTCGAGCACGGCGCCGACAAGCGACGAGTGACGTTCCTGGATCTTGCCGCCGATGCCGCCGAACGTGGCGACCGATCGTCGCTGCGCGGCGTGTGCATGCCGGAGCGCTGGGACAAGAGCGTGGCGAGCCGCTCGGTGAAGTCACTTGGAGCCGAATTCGGCGAGCCGCCTGCACGCTATGCCGAAGCGGGCAACCCTTTGCAGGCTTTCTCGCGAGAGGCCAAGGCAGCGCTGTCCGACAGCAAGATCGTGCTGCTCGGGACACGACGGGATCTGCGGTTCCTGGTGCCTCGTGTCGCCCGCACCCTGAAGTCCAAGGCACGCGAGGTGCAATCCTGGGCAGAGGTCGACGCGGCGGCCGTGGGATCGCTGCTCGTCCTGGCGATGCCCGTGCCCCGCGGATTTCGGCTGGGCGACATCATGGCCGTCGCGGCCGCGGATCTGCTGGGCAGCCGCGCGCAACGTGAGGAGAGCGAGGGTCTTCATGCCGAGCTCGATCCGTTCCAGCTGGGCGAATTGCGCCGTGGCGACGTCGTCGTCCACCAGGACCATGGCCTCAGCGTGGTGGAGGGACTCGAAGCCGCACCCGATGGCGGCGATGCGCTTGTCCTGCGTTTTGCCGGGGAAGCGCGGCGCCTGGTGCCGGCGAGCGAAGCGAACCGCATCTGGCGCTATGGCAGCGACGAGGATGCCGTGACGCTCGACAAGCTTGACGGCTCCAGCTGGGAGAAGCGCCGGGGTGAAGTGGAGATCGCTCTGGAGGAGACCGCGCGCGAACTCGCCAAGCTGGCCGCCGAGCGTCGCGAGCGAGAGGCTGCCGTGCTGGAGCCTGATCCGGCGCGCTACGAGCGGTTCGTCGACGGATTCCCCTTCACCGAGACTGCCGACCAGGCCCGAGCCATCAACGCGGTGCGCGACGATCTGGCATCCGGGCGGCCGATGGACCGGCTGGTCGTCGGCGACGTCGGCTATGGCAAGACCGAAGTCGCCCTGCGCGCGGCTGCCATCGTGGTGCTTGCTGGCAAGCAGGTGGCGCTCGCGGTTCCGACGACAGTTCTGGCGCGCCAGCATCTCGAAAGCTTCACCAAGCGCTTCAAGGGCATGGGTATCAAGGTCGCCGGGCTCTCGCGCCTTTCCAGCGCCGCCGAGAAGAAGGCAGTCAAGCAGGGCCTGGCCGATGGCAGTGTCTCGATCGTGATCGGCACCGGCGCCATTGCCGGCAAGGGCGTCGCCTATGCCGATCTCGGGCTGGTGATCGTGGACGAGGAGCAGCGCTTTGGCGCCGCCGACAAGGCGAAGCTGGCGGGGCTCGGCGCGGACCAAATCCTGACGCTGAGCGCGACGCCGATCCCACGCACACTGCAAAGTGCGCTGGTCGGCCTGCAACAGCTATCGATCATCGCGACGCCGCCGGCGCGCCGCCAACCGATCCGCTCGACGGTCGCGTCCTTCGACGATGCGCAAGTGCGGCTTGCGCTTCTGCGCGAGCGTAGTCGAGGCGGGCAGAGCTTCGTGGTGGTGCCGCGGATAGAGGATCTCGCCGGCCTCGCCGAGCGCCTGGCCCGGCTCGTGCCCGAGATGACGGTGCTGCAGGCGCACGGCAAGCTGCCGGCGGCAGACCTCGACGAAACCATGGTGCGCTTCGCCGCAGGCGATGGTGACGTGCTGCTGGCCACCAACATCATCGAAGCCGGCCTCGACGTGCCCCGCGCCAACACCATGATCGTCTGGCGCGCCGACCGGTTCGGCCTGTCGCAGCTACACCAGCTGCGCGGGCGGGTAGGGCGGGGCAGCCGCCGCGGGCACATCCTGCTGCTTACCGACCCACAGGCGCAGATCCCGCCGCGCACGCTGGCGCGGCTCAACACACTGTCCGCCTTCGACCGCCTGGGCGCCGGATTCGCCATCAGCGCCCGCGATCTGGACATGCGCGGTGCCGGCGATCTACTCGGCGAGGAGCAGGCCGGCCATGCCAAGCTGATCGGCGTAGAACTCTACCAGCACCTTCTGGAGCTGGCGATCGCACGGGCGCACGGCGATGCGGTCGACGACTGGTCGCCGGTCCTGAACGTTGGGCTGAGCGGGACCTTGCCTGAGAGCTGGATACCCGACCTCGACTTGCGGATCACGCTTCACGCTCGCCTGTCGCGCATTGGCGACGTGTCGGGGCTGGAGCAGTTCGAACAGGAACTGGTCGATCGTTTCGGCGAACTGCCGGCCGAGGCAGCGGCTTTGATGGCCATCGCCCGTCTGCGGGTACTCGCCCGCTCCGTCGGGATCGAGCGCCTGGATGCCGGCCCCGCAGCCATCGCACTGACGCCACGCAGGGGGCACAAGCCGAGGTTCAAGGAGGCCGGACTGATCCGGTCCGATGAGCGCTACCTGTGCAAGGACGACTTCACGGATCCCCAAGCCCGTCTGGCGCGCGCCGAAGAAATCCTGTCCTCCCTTGCCTGAGCCTTCCGGAACAAGGAGCCACAGCATGATTGCATCCGCGCTGCTCGATGGCCGCGAAGACGCGCGCCATGCTGCGGCGGCGCCCTGGTCGATGTCGCTGGCCGGATGGAAAGATGTGCTTGTCCGGACAGCCAAGGAGACATCGTCTGACAACGTCGGCTTGGTCGCTGCCGGTGTCTCGTTCTACGGCTTCCTGGCGCTGTTGCCGCTGCTGGGCGCGATCGTCCTCAGTTACGGCATCCTCGCCGACCCGCAGACCGTGCTGGATAACATGACAGCCATGACCAAGGTCATGCCACGCGAGATCGCACAGCTGGTGGGCGAGCAATTGATGTACGTCGTGCAGACGTCCGGCAGCAAGAAGGGGTTGGGCGTGGTGATCGCGCTTGCCCTGGCCCTGTTCAGTGCCCGCAACGGCGCCTCGGCGATCGTTACGGCGCTGAACATCGCGTACGAGGAAGAAGAGGCGCGGGGCTTCATCAAGGTCAACCTGCTGGCGCTGGCGATCACGGCCGCGGCGGTGGTGGTCGCCGTGCTCGCGCTGTTTGCCGTCGCGTTGATGACCCGCGTCGAGACCTTGCTGCCGACATCGCCTCTGGTGTCGTTCGCCTTGCAAGTGGTGTCGTACATCGTGCTGGTGGCGGTGGCAGCCGGCGCTGCGGCGTTGCTCTACCGCTTCGGCCCCTCGCGTGAGCGGGCGCGATGGACGTGGCTGTCCGCCGGATCGCTGGTGTTCGCCCTTGCCTGGGTGGGGCTGACGGTCGGCTTCGGTGCTTACGTGGCGAACTTTGGCAACTACAGCGCCACTTATGGATCGCTGGCGACCGTGGTGATCCTGCTCACCTGGCTCTACCTGTCGAGCTACCTGTTGGTGTTCGGCGCGGAACTGAATTCGGAGCTGGAGCACCAGACGCGCCGCGACACGACCGGCGGACCGGAGCTTCCGCTCGGCGAGCGCGGCGCCTGGTCGGCCGATCATGTCGCGAGCGGCACCGATACGAAGGCGAACCGCAACCCCGACGCGGGGGACACGGCTTGACGAGGCAGGCATCATCGCGGCGCGGAACGTCCAATCGGCCCACCGGTTCTAACCATGCCGTGCCCGGTTGCGGCCCCATCTTCAGCCAAGGACCTCGTGACCATGCGCCATGACGTCGACAAACTCGTTCTCGTACCCGACGACATCGACCTTTCAAGGTCGCCGCTCGCCGGACATCTGGACGCCGAGACTTACGTCTTGGGCGCCTTCAACCCGGGCCTGACGCGACTGCCCAATGGCAACCTGCTGATGATGGTTCGCGTCGCCGAAGCCTTGCGCAAGCCGGTGTTCGACAACCACGTCCACGCGATCCGCTGGGACGAAGCCGAGGGCGGCCGCTATGTCCTCGATGGCTGGCCGCTCGACTTTGCCGACACCGCCGATCCCCGCAAGTTCATGCTGCGCGGCGGGGGGTGGAAGATCATGGCCCTGACCTCCTTGTCATGGCTGCTGCCGGTCGAGCTCTCGCCAGACGGGCTCGATGTCGTCGCCAAGCACTATGACAAGGCGATCGCGCCCACCGGCAGCCTGCAGTGCTACGGTATCGAGGATGCGCGCATCAGCCGGGTGGGCGATGCCTACCTCATGACCACGTGTTCGGTCAGCCCGGAGCGGCATTCGACGACGCTCTACAGCTCGGACGATGCGTTGAACTGGACGTTCGAGGGAATCGTGCTCGATCACCAGAACAAGGACATGCTGATCTTCGAAGGCCTGATCGATGGGCACTACTGGGCGCAGACCCGGCCGTTAGGCGACCTGTACTTCGCCTACCCGCCCGGCAGCGAATGGCGGCCTGGGCCTTCGATCAATCTGGCCTACTCACCGGATGCACGGTTCTGGAAGCCCTGTGACAAGCCCGGCATCCGGCCGCACGCAGGCACTGTCGCCACCGCGCGCATGGGTGGTGGCGCGCCGCCCATCCTGACCGGCGAGGGCTGGCTGACGCTTTGGCACGGGGTCGAGCCGCACGAGATCGTCGGCATCTATCGTACCTACTGGTCGATCCTCGACCGCGACGACCCCAGCGTCGTGGTGCGCACCGAACACGCGCCGCTGCTGGAAGCCAATCCCGATCTTACCGCCCCCATCGATCACCAGATGTATGTGCGCGACGTCGTCTTCACCACCGGCATCGCCGACGGCGGCGACCACTACATCGTCGCGTCCGGCGAGGCCGACCTGGCCTGCCGCATTACCCACATTCCCAAGTCCAGCTTCACGCAGGACTGACCGCCATGTCTCGAAACTAAGGAGCCGTCCGTGGAAGAAATCGCCGGTTGGGTTGCCCCGGTAGCCACCATGATCGCCGCGATGATGACGGCCGCAAACCTTGGCGCACGGCTGACCGGGTGGGGCTTCGTGGTCTTTACCGCCGGCTCGATCGCCTGGACGACGGTAGGATTCACCTCCGGGCAGACCAACCTCGTGGCATCGAACGCCTTCCTGACACTCGTCAATCTGGTCGGCATCTGGCGCTGGCTGGGCAAGCAGGCCGTCTATGAGGACGGCGCGAAAGCGGCGCAGGAAGAGAGCCGGAATTCATCGTCATCGACGCTATTCACGGCTACGGGCATCAACGGCATGAGCGTGGTGGATGAGGCGGGCAAGCAGATCGGTCATGCCGTGGAAGCGTTGATCGAATGCGCGACCAGCGCCGTGAGCTATGTGGTGGTGGCCTCTGGTGGTGTTGCCGGTGTCGACGAGCAACTGCGCGCCGTTCCGCGTCGGCAGCTCGATTTCAACTGCGATCAAATGTCATTGCGGATCGATCGCGACGCGTTCGAGGCCTTGCCGGTCCTTGCTGCGGGGCACTGGCCCGCGCAGGCGAGAAGCAGCTGAGGCGAACTCCCGCATCCACCGCGCGAGCGGCGATGCGGGAGAGCAGGGTCAGGCCTTCAGATGCTTGGCAAGGTGCTTGTTCATCTCGAACATGGTGGCCTTCTTGCCGCCGAAGATCTTCTCCAGCTTGTCGTCCGCCAGGATCTCGCGCTTGTCCTTCGGGTTCTGCAGATCGTTCTTCTTGATGTAATCCCAGACCTTCTTCACGACTTCGCTGCGCGGCAGCTTGTCGGAACCGACGATCTCGGCGAGTTCGGGCGAGGGTTGCACAGGCGCGGTGATGCCGCCGCGGGCACCGCCGGCCGGCTTGCCCGTCTTCTTGACCTTGGCCGCGGCGGCCTTGGTTTCCTTTTCGCCTCGCTCTTCACGTGTCGTCATGTGGCGTTCCTCTGCTTTGAAATCGTTTCTGTAGAAGCCGTATTTCGGGTCTAAATTCGGCAACGCCGCAGAAGTTGCCGAGCAACGCCACCGAGCACACCAACAGAGCGAAGCATTCGGGCAAATGCAACAGCCCGTCGCGCAGATGTGAACCGCTCCGTGCAATCGCCAAGGGGCAGGGGTGGCGGACAGGGTGGGATTCGAACCCACGGTGAGCTTGCACCCACGCCGGTTTTCAAGACCGGAGCAATCGACCACTCTGCCACCTGTCCCGCACGCAGCCGCATAGCCGAATGATCGCGGCGTGCAAGTCGGCTGTGTCGGGCCCAAGCGGGGACGAGTGCAGGCGAAGCGACGGCACGAGCATCGCGGCCATTCCCAAGACTACGCGATTGTGCGAGATCGCTGGATGATGAGACGACGCTTCCCGCTTCGCCTGTTGCGCCAGGGCCTGACGTGCTCGCTGCTGGCCGCAATCCCCTTGCCGGCCGTAGAGGCCCAGTACACCGGTGCGCCGTATTCCAACTCAGGCTACAGCGGTTCCGCAAGCTTCGAGGGCTATCTCGACTCCGTCCGCTCTCGAGCGGCGCGCGAAGGGGTGAGCCAGGCGACGATCGGGCGCATGCTGTCCGGCCTCACGCCCAATCCGCGTGTCATCCAGCTCGATGGTGGCCAACCCTCGCGCAGCAGCACGCCACCGGCGACAGCGCCCTATATCGCCACCCACGTCGATGCGGCGCGCATCGGGCGAGGTCGCGAGCGCTACGCCCGCGACGCGGGCATGCTGCCGGCGATCGAGCGGCGCTATGGCGTTCCCGCCTCCATCATGCTGGCGATCTGGGGGCACGAGACGAACTACGGCAGCTACACCGGCGACTTCGATCTTGCGCGCTCGCTGGCCACGCTAGCGTGGGAAGGGCGCCGGCGCGCTTTGTTCGAAGGCGAGCTGATCGCCGTGCTCAAGATGGTCGATCGTGGGGTGCCGCCGTACCGTTTGAAGGGAAGCTGGGCGGGGGCTTTCGGCAACCCGCAGTTTCTCCCCAGCGTCTACCTCAGGCTGGCCGCGGACGGCGACGGCGACGGCGATGCCGACATCTGGAGCAGCGATGCGGATACGCTTGCCTCGATCGCCAACTACTTCCGCGATGCCGGCTGGCGCCCCGGCCAGCCCTGGGGCGTGCGCGCAAGCGTCTCGCCCGGTTTCTCGGCAAGCGGATCGACCGCGCGCCTCGCGGCGCCGAGTTGCGACCGGGTCCACGCCCGGCACTCGCGCTGGCTGACCGTGGCGGAGTGGCGGCGGCTTGGCGTCACGCCGCAGCGCTCGATCGGAGAGGATGTGCTGGCCACGTTCTTCCAGCCTGATGGCCCGGGAACGCCTGCTTACCTGTTAACCGGTAATTATCGTGTGATCCTGCAGTACAATTGCTCGAACTACTACGCATTGTCCGTGGGATTGCTAGCCGATGAGATTGCCCGTTAACCACGCCATTCCGCTCGCGGCGCTGCTGTTTTTCGGCGGGACAGAGGGTGTGTGCGCCCAGCCCGCCACACCGAGCGGTCCCGCTGCGGACTACCCGGTCATAGTCGGCGAACCCTTCACCATCGGCAGCACCACCTGGACGCCGACCGATCAGCTCAACTACGATGCCGTCGGGGTCGCTACGGTCGGCGGCGAGGGCCTGGCGGGCATTTCCGGCGCGCACAAGACGCTGCCTCTTCCCAGCTATGCCGAGGTGACCTCGCTCGACAGCGGGCGGACGATCCTCGTTCGCCTGGTGGCGCGTGGCCCGATGGTCAACGACGTGCTGTTGTCGCTCTCTCCAGCGGCCGCCACGCAGCTTGGCCTGCCGGCTGGCGGACGCAGCGCCGTTCGTGTGCGCCGCGTCAACCCGCCCGAAGTGGAGCGCGCCGCGCTGCGGACGGGCGGCACCGCTCCTCTTCGCATGGAGACACCGGATTCGCTGCTGAAAGTCTTGCGGCGCAAACTTGCGGAGCAGTCGCCGCTGGCGCCGCCTCCCTCCGTTCCGCCCAAGATGCCGACGAGCTTGGCCGTTGCCGAGCCGGCGAAGTCCACTCCTTCGCCCAAGTCCACTCCTGCACCAAAGTCCGCTCCTGCACTAAAGTCCGCTCCTGCACCCAAGGCATCGCCGAGCCCGGCAGCCTCTACCGTTCTGGCCCAGTCGGCCATGCCTTCACCGAAGGCGGCATCGAGGCCCGAGACGCCAGCGCCAGCCCCGACGAAGGCAGCCACGCGGGGATCTCACGTCGTCCAAGTGGCGGCATTCTCTACCAAAGAGCGCGCCCGCAAGGTTGCAGGCCAGCTGGGCGGGGAGGTCAGCGCGTCCGGCCGCCTCTGGCGCGTCCGCCTCGGACCATTTTCAGGCAGTGGAGAAGCCGCGCCAGCGCTGGAGAAGGCCAGAGCCGCGGGCTATAGGGATGCACGAATCCAGCGCGCGGACTGAGGTCGCCTGAGCCGCGTCGCGCTGGACGCACCGCAAATGGAGCGGTGACCAGGAGTTCGCGGGTCTTGAAGCGGGTATTGACGTTCCTTCTCGCGTTGGCCGTTCCGGCCGGCGCTTCCGCCGCCAATCCGCCCGTGCCGCCCGAAGTCGCTGCCGTGCCCGTCAGCATGCTGGTCGACCTCGGCTCCGGCGAGGTTCTGGTGTCCCGCCGCGCGGACGTCAGCTTCCTGCCCGCTTCCGTGACCAAGGTGATGTCCGCCTATGTCGCGTTCGAGGAGATCGGTGCGGGCCGCCTCTCCCTCGAACGCCAGTTCGTCGTTCCCCCGGAAATCTCGCGCGACTGGTTCGCCAAGGGCACGACGATGTACCTCAAGCCCAACCAGGTCGTCAGCACGGACGGACTGCTGCATGGCATCATGACGGCTTCGGCGAACGATGCGGCGATGGTGCTGGCGCACGGCTATGCGGGCACGGTCGACACCTGGTCGCTGATGATGAACGATGCCGCGCGGCGATTGGGCATGACGCACAGCCACTACAACACGCCCAACGGCTGGATGGACGATGGTCAGACTTTCGTCAGCGCGCGGGATCTGGTCCGACTGGCCGACGCGATGACGATGCGTTACCCGCGGCTCTACAGGCATTTCTCCGGGCAGAAGACGTACCGCTACCAGGACGTGTCGATGCGCAGCCATGACCCGACGGTGGGCGTGATCCCCGGCGCCGACGGCATCAAGACAGGTTACACGCGCGAGGCCGGCTACAACTTCCTCGGCTCGGCAGTGCGCAATGGCCGCCGCCTGGTGATGGTGCTTGCCGGCGCACGCACGCATTTCGACCGGGACAAGGCGGCCAAGGCGCTGCTGGAGTGGGGCTTCCGGCAGTGGCGGGCCTTCCCCTTGTTCCCGCAAGGCGCGACGGTGGCGCATGCGCGGGTGCAGGATGGTTCCTCGACTTCCGTTCCGCTGGTCGCCAATCGCGCGCTCTATGCCACGGTGCCCGTAGCTTCGCCGTCGCACGTGCGCGTGAAGCTGCACTACCGCGGGCCGTTGGTGGCACCCATTGCCAAGGGTGCCCAAGTGGCGGACCTGGAGGTGCAGGTGGATGGCGTCGAAGCCTCACGCATCCCGCTTTATGCGGCGCAGGAAGTCCCGGTAGCGGGTGTGCTCGCGCGCATGCGCAATGGCCTGATGAACTTGCTCGCATGATCACCGGCCGGTTCATCGCGTTCGAGGGCGGAGAAGGGGCGGGCAAGTCGACCCAGGCCCGGCTGCTCGCGGACGCGCTCTCGCAGCGCGGAGTGGAGGCGGTGCTGACCCGTGAGCCCGGCGGCACGCCCGGCGCCGAAGCGATCCGCGCCCTGCTGCTTGATGCCGGCGTTGCCCACGATGGCCAGGGCTGGAACCCGCGTGCCGAGGCCCTGCTGTTCGCAGCGGCCCGTTCCGACCACGTGGAACGCCTGATCCGGCCTGCCCTTGCCGCCGGTAAGTGGGTGATCTGCGACCGCTTTGTCGACTCGAGCCGAGCCTACCAGGGCGGAGGCGGAGGACTGGACGAGGCTGCAATCCGCACGCTCCATGACATCGGGAGCGGAGGGCTGTTGCCCGATCTCACGGTGCTCGTCACCGTCTCTCCCGCAGCTGCCGAGCAGCGTCTGCGCTTGCGCGATCAAGGACGCAGCGATGCGATCGGCTCACGCCCGACCGCCTACCATATGCGCGTCGCCGATGCCTTCGTACGCTTCGCAGCGCAGGAGCCCGAGCGCTTTGCGGTGATCGACGGCGACGGTGACGCACATGCCGTCCACAAGCGGGTTCTGGACGCGATCGAGCCGCTGTTGTGAGCGCGCAGGCCTTCATCGGCCAGGAAGCCGCCTGGCGCGAGTGGATGGATGCCGTCGCTTCGGAGCGGATGCATCATGGCTGGCTCCTCGCCGGGGCCAAGGGGCTGGGCAAAGGCAAGTTCGCTCTTGCCGCCGCGGCCGAACTCGTGCGCGAGCAAGGCGCCGCCTTGCCGGATCCTGCCACGCACCCCGACATCCACGTGCTCACCCATCTGCCCGCCAACGACGATGAAGCCAAGAAGAAGGCGGAAGGCAAGCCGTACCAGACCAAGCGCAACATCACCGTGGACCAGATCCGCGGCATGATCCGCCGCTTGTCGACCAAGCCGACGATGGGGAGCCGCCGGGCCGTCGTCATCGATCCGGCCGACGACATGGAGAAGGGTGCCGTCAACGCGCTGCTCAAGGTGCTGGAGGAGCCGCCCGCTGGCACGTATTTCCTCCTGGTCACGCACCAGCCCGGGCGCCTGCTGCCGACCATCCGTTCGCGCTGTCGCGTCCTGCGTTTCGCATCGCTATCGGCCAAGGACCTCGATGCGGTGATCCGCCGTGACGTGCCGGATGCCGATGCCGCCTTGCGCGATGCGGCGATCGGCGCCGCCCATGGCTCACCGGGCGTGGCACTCAGCTTCGCCGAGCATGGCCTGACCGAGGTCCATGCCTTGATGCGCAACATCCTGGCGAACGGCGATCCCGAGTTCCGCTTGCGCGGCGCTCTTGCCGAGGCGCTCGGCGCACGCCCACCGCGCGATCGGCAGTTCGCCATCCTGGAACTCGCCCGCGCCGCGCTCGCGGCAGAGCTTCCGCAAGCCCCTTCCGCGCGGCAGGCGGCCCTGATCGAGGCGCACGTCTCGCTGACCCGGCTTGCGGCACAAGCCCCGACCTACAATTTCGATGCCGGGTTGCTCATATTGGAGATTGGCGGGTTGCTGGCCTCGGCTGCGATGCCTAGAGATGCGGCTCGCCCGAACTGACACGCCAGAGAAAGCCGCGACGCCGCATGGCCGAGCCTTATTACATCACCACCGCCATCAGCTATCCCAACGGGCGGCCGCACATCGGCCATGCCTACGAGGCGATCGCCGCCGACGTTATCGCCCGCCATCGCAAGGCGGAGGGCTTCGACGTGCGGTTCCAGACCGGAACCGACGAGCACGGCCTGAAGATGGCGCAAAAGGCACGCGAGCTGGGTACGACACCAGCCGATCTCGCAACCGAGATGTCCGGATACTTCAAGGACATGTGCGATGCCTTGAACATCGACTATGATGTGTTCATCCGCACCACCGAACCGCGCCACCATGCCGCCACGCAGGAATTGTGGCGCCGCATGGAGGCGTCCGGCGACCTCTACCTCGATCGCTACGAAGGCTGGTACTCGGTTCGCGACGAAGCCTATTACGACGAGAGCGAGCTGGTCGCGGGCGAGGGTGGTGAAAAGCTGTCGCCTCAAGGAACTCCCGTCGAATGGACGGTAGAGGAAAGCTGGTTCTTCCGGCTCTCGCGCTACCAGGAGCCGTTGCTGGAGCTCTATCGCACCAGCGAGTTCATCCGCCCCGAAAGCCGCCACAATGAAGTCATGCGCTTCGTCGAGGGCGGGCTGCGAGACTTGTCGGTGTCGCGCACCAGCTTCGACTGGGGCGTGCCGGTGCCGGGCAGCGACGGGCACGTCATGTACGTCTGGGTCGATGCGCTGACCAACTACCTGACCGGACTGGGTTTCCCGGAAGAGGGCGGGGATGTCGCCAAATGGTGGCCAGCCGACCTGCACCTCATCGGCAAGGACATCGTCCGTTTCCACACGGTCTATTGGCCCGCCTTCCTCATGAGCGCTGGCTTGCCCTTGCCCAAGCAGGTCTTCGGTCACGGCTTCCTGCTCAATCGCGGGCAGAAGGAAAGCAAGTCGCTCGGCAACGTAACCGATCCATTGGCGTTGGCGGAGCAGTTCGGCGTCGATACGCTACGCTACTTCCTGCTGCGCGAAGTGGCATTCGGCCAGGACGGCAGTTATTCGCCCGAGGCGATCGTCACGCGCGCGAATGCCGAACTGGCAAACAGCTTCGGCAATCTCGCACAGCGCACGTTGTCCATGATCTTCAAGAACATGGGCGGCGAACTGCGTGCCGGTCACGAACTTACGGACGCCGATGTGGCGCTGGGCGATGCGGTGGCGCTGGGCGTTGCCGGGCTGCGCCGCGCCTTCCTCGATCTGGATTTCAGCGACGGGCTGGAGGTCTGGATGCGCGCGGTTTTCGCATGCAACCAGTACGTCGACGAGCAGGCACCCTGGACCTTGCGCAAGACCGATCCCGCACGGATGGAGGCAGTGCTGATGACCTTGCTGCGCTGCGTGCGCAGCCTGGCGATCGCGGTGCGGCCTGTCGTGCCGCAAGCTATCGATACGCTCCTCGACCAGATGGGCGTGGCGCCCGACGCGCGCGACTATGGCGCCTCGTCCGATAGCACCTGGCTCGACGGTCTGGTGCAGAAGGGCTTTCGCATCGCGCAGCCGGTCGGCGTGTTCCCGCGGCTCGACCTGCCAGAGGTGAGCGAGGCGGTGAACGCCTGATGCTGATCGATAGCCACTGCCACCTTGAGTACAAGGGTCTGGTCGAGGATCGTGAGGGCGTCCTTGCCCGAGCGCGGGCGGCCGGGGTCGGAGGTTTTCTCAACATCTCGACCCGCCAGAGCGAGTGGCAAGCCGTGGTCGATACAGCCGCGCGAGAGCCCGATGTCTGGGCCAGCGTCGGGATCCATCCGCACGAGTCCGACGCGCATGCTGACCTGGGCGAAGCGGCCTTGCTCGCCGCTGCGGAGCATCCCAAGGTAATCGGGATCGGCGAGACGGGGCTCGATTACTACTACGACAAGTCGGACCGTCAGGTTCAGCAGGCGCTGTTTCGCACGCATATTCGCGTGGCGCGACAGACGGGTCTTCCGATCATCATCCATACACGCGATGCGGAGGAGGACACCGCCCGCATCATAGAGGACGAGATGGAGCAGGGCGCATTTCCGGCGCTGATCCACTGCTTCACCGCGTCGGCCGAGTTCGGCCGGCGAATGCTCGCTCAAGGGCTGACCATCTCCTTGTCCGGGATCGTGACCTTCAAGAATGCCAAGGACTTGCAGGCGGTTGCTGCCGAGCTTCCTGAAGATCGTATGCTGGTAGAAACCGATGCGCCGTTCCTGGCACCGGTTCCTCATCGGGGCCGCACCTGCGAGCCGGCGTTCACTGCCGACACCGCCCGGGTCGTGGCGCAGCTGCGCGGCGTCGATGTCGAGAGCCTGTCCGCGACGACGACGCGCAACTTCTTCAAGCTGTTCACCAAGGCCGCCGCGTGAAGGTCACGCTTCTCGGCAGCGGCACTTCGACCGGCGTTCCGCGCCTGGGCGGGGACGAAGGGATCGATTGGGGCCTGTGCGATCCCGCCGAGCCGCGCAACAGGCGCTCGCGAGTCTCGATCGTAGTGGAGAGCGAGGCGGGCAAACGATTGCTCGTCGACACCTCGCCGGACTTGCGCAGCCAGTTGATCGCGCAAAACATCACGCGCCTGGATGCCATATTCTGGACGCACGACCATGCCGATCACTGCCATGGCATCGATGACCTGCGGCCGCTCCGCTACGGACGTGGCGGCCCGATCCCAGGCTACGCGGCATCCGAAACCGTGCGGCGGCTGCGCCAGCGGTTCGGGTATGTCTTCGCCGGCCAGTTCGGCTATCCGACTATCGTGTCGCTCGATGACCTGCAGTCGTTGCGCATCTGCGAGGGCTTTCGTGTAACGACATGCCAGATGCCGCATGGTCCGGCGCAATCGACAGCCTATCGTTTCGACTGCGATGGCAAGTCGATCGGCTATGCAACTGATTTCAGCGAAATAACGGGCGAAATGATCGATCTATTGTATGGCTGTGACGTGCTCGTGGTCGATTGCCTGCGCCGTGAGCCGCACCCGACGCATGCGCATCTCGGCATGGCCATGGAACTGGTCGATGCCGCGAAGGTCGCGCGCGCGGTGCTGACCCATCTGGACAAGAGCATGGACTACGTGACGCTCAGTGCCGAGATGCCGCAGCATGTACAGGTGGGCTATGATGGCCTGGAAGTCGTTGCATGAGCGGCGGGACGATCGCCAGTCTGGTCGCGATCGGCATGGCGTTGGTTCTCGCATGGCGCGGATTGTCGGCACGCGCGATGCCGCGAGCACAGATCTGGAAGATGGCGCTGGCATGGCTGGCGATCATCGTTGTGCTGGTGCTCGTCATTCAGTGGCTTGGCTTGGAGGTCGGTCGATGATCGACCACAACCAGCAAGACCAAAGCATCAAATTTAACATAATACATATTATCAATCCGGGTGCAATTAGGTGACGATGAGATCGATCGACCGTCTCCTCTCGATCATGGCGCGGCTGCGCGATCGCGATCATGGTTGCGAATGGGATCGTGAGCAGACGTACGAGACCATCGCGCCGTACACGATCGAAGAGGCCTACGAGGTCGCCGACGCGATCGCGCGATCGGACCTTGGCGACTTGCGCGAGGAGCTCGGCGATTTGCTCCTCCAGGTGGTGTTTCATGCAAGGATCGCCGAGGAAGCCGGTCACTTCGACTTTGCCGATGTCGCGTCCTCGATCAGCGACAAGCTCGAGACACGCCACCCGCACATCTTCGGAACCGACGCCTCAGCCACGTCGCAGTCTCAGCGTTGGGAGGCGCTCAAGCAAGCCGAGCGCAGTGCCAAAGGCGCGACCAGTGCACTCGATGGTGTGGCGCTTGCCCTGCCGTCGTTGATGCGCGCGGAGAAGCTGCAGAAGCGCGCCGCACGGACTGGCTTCGACTGGCCCAACGAGGAAGGTCCGAAAGCCAAGATCCTGGAAGAACTGGACGAACTCGCCGACGCAGAGACAGAGCACGAGCGGGTCATCGAAGCCGGCGACTTGTTGTTCTCGGTCGTGAATTATCTGCGTGCGCAAGGCATCCCGCCCGAGGACGCCTTGCGCGCCGCGAATGCCAAGTTCGAGCGCAGGTTCCGTTCCATGGAGACCCTCTCGCAAGGTGACGGCCACGATTTCGCAGCGCTCACCCTCGACGAGCAGGAGCGTTACTGGCAGGCCGTCAAGGCCTCAGAGCGCGGTGAAACGCCCTAGCTCTCGCTCGCTGAGCCGCACTTGCACTCGCAGCCGCGGCCCCTCCTCGCCGCCATCATCCACGGCCTCGGAGACGACTTCGCCACGTGCATGGAGGAAGGCCAGCCGTTCGCCGTCCTCGGCGGGCACGACGAAGGTGTAGAGCTTTGCATCGGCTGTCAGTCGGTGCCCGACGATCGCCAACAGCTCCTCGCACCCGTCGCCCGTCAGCGCCGAGATCGGGATGACGTCCTCGTCACCGCGCTCGTCGACAAACTGCCGCAGCTCCTGTGCGTTGTCGGGCGAAAGCAGGTCCCACTTGTTCCAGACCTCCAGGATCGGGATGGGCGCATCCTCCCCCTCCTCCGCGACCACGCCAAGGTCGCTCAGGACATCGAGGACCTGGCGCTTCTGCGCTTCGGTTTCGGCATTGGCGATATCGCGCACGTGGAGAATGACGTCGGCCGCCGTAACTTCCTCCAGCGTCGCACGGAACGCGGCGATAAGCTGGGTCGGCAGATCGGAAATGAAGCCCACGGTGTCGGACAGGATCGCCTTTTCAACGGCCGGCAGGCGGATCGCCCGCATGGTCGGATCGAGAGTGGCGAACAGCAAGTCCTCGGCAATGACGCCTGCACCGGTGAGCCGGTTGAACAGCGTCGACTTGCCCGCGTTGGTATAGCCGACCAGTGCCACCACCGGCCAGGGCGCCTTCTCCCGCCGATCGCGATGCAGACCGCGCGTGCGGCGCACTTGCTCCAACTCGCGCCGAATGCGGGCCATGCGATCGCGGATCAGCCGGCGGTCCGCCTCGATCTGGGTTTCGCCGGGACCTCCGAGGAAGCCGAAGCCGCCACGCTGGCGTTCGAGGTGAGTCCAGCTGCGGACCAGTCGGCCCGCCTGATAGTCGAGGTGTGCGAGCTCTACCTGTAGCCGACCCTCGGCAGTTGCCGCACGTTCGCCGAATATCTCGAGGATCAGCCCGGTCCGATCGATGACCTTGCGCTTGAGCTTCTCTTCCAGGTTGCGCTGCTGGATGGCCGTCAGCGAGCCATCGACGATCACCAGCTCCGCTTCCGATTGCTCGCATGCGGTGCCGATGTTCTGGATCTGCCCTTCACCAAACAGCGTCGCGGCGCGCGGTTCGCGGATCGGGATGGTGAACGCATCGGCGATCTCCAGCCCGATGGCGAGTGCGAGGCCCTTGCCCTCTTCCAGACGCGCGTCGGCGTCCTGGTCGCGGTTGGCCCGCATCTGCGGGTAGACGACCAAGGCCCGCGCGCCGCGCGTCACCTCTCCCTTGAGTTCTTCTTCGTTCAAATGTTCTTGCGAGTGGGATGCGAGGGGCCTTGTGCCCCTCGCGATCAGTCCTCGTCCTCTTCGTGTGACTGGAGATCGACCGGCGTCACCGGTTGGATCGTGGAAACCGCGTGCTTGTAAGCAAGCTGCACATAGCCTTCGCGTTCCAGGAGCATGCAGAAAAGATCATACGCAGCGATGCGGCCCTGGAGCATTACGCCGTTCACCAGGAACATCGTTACCTGCACGCCCGCGCTGCGCACGCTCGACAGGAACACGTCCTGAAGCAGGCGCACCTTCTTGCTGCCGTCCGCCGAGCCGCCGAACTGGCGCGCGTCGACCGGCATGCTGGGCATTATGGTCGAGATCGCGTGCTTGTAGACGAGCTGCGACTGGCCATCGCGGCGCAGCAGGATCGAAAAGTTGTCGAACCAGGTGACGATACCCTGCAGCTTTACACCCTTGACGAGGAACATCGTCACCGGCGTCTTGTTCTTGCGCAGCAGATTGAGGAACTGATCCTGCAGGTTCTGGCCCTTGGCGCCCGCCGGCGCGGGTGCGGGTTCCGGTGCCACCTCGACGGCAGGCTTGGGACGAGCCGAGAGAGTACGACCGCTCATGTTGAGTCTCCTGTTGTTGGCGACCGCCGAAGCGAGCCGCAATCTGGCCCCTTGGAGGGCCGATATTCGAGACTCAGTTTAGTGTTTTGCTGCACCGCAGTAAACGCCAAAAATGGAGCGCCTGCCGCTCAGCCCTCCTCGCCATCCAGCTCGCCGTCGCGCCGCTCCGACATGCCGAGGAGCTTCAGCTTGCGGTGCAGCGCCGATCTTTCCATGCCGATGAAGGACGCCGTGCGCGAGATATTGCCGGAGAAGCGGCGGATCTGAACGCGCAGGTATTCGCGCTCGAAGCTCTCGCGCGCCTCGCGCAAAGGAGCGCTCATCATCACCGACACGCGCGAGTCCCCTTCCCCACGGCTGTTGAAGATCTCGGGCGGGAGCATGTCGGCCTCGATCCGCCCGAGCCGGTCACGCGGGGTCATGATGACAGTGCGTTCGACCACGTTGCGCAGCTGGCGGACGTTCCCCGGCCACTCGTAGGCCTGCAGCGCCGCCATGGCATCGACGCCGACTTCGGGGGCTTCCACGCCCTGGTCGCTCGCGAAGCGGGTGAAGAAGTGGTCGACCAGCGGCGGTATGTCCTCGCGGCGGTCGCGCAGGGCCGGTACGATCACGGGGACCACGTTCAGGCGATAGAACAAATCCTCGCGGAAGCGACGCTCGGCGATTTCTTTCTCCAGGTCGCGCGAACTGGACGAGACCACGCGGACGTCAACGCGGATCTGCCGGGTGCCGCCGACGCGGACGAAGGCCTGGTCGGTCAGGACGCGCAGGATGCGGGCCTGGGTCGAGAGCGGCATGTCGGCGATCTCGTCGAAGTAGAGCGTGCCGCCGTCCGCCATTTCCAGCAGGCCCGGCCGCAGCAGGCTGCCGTCCAGCTCCTCGCCGAACAATTCCTGCTCGAACCGCTCAGGCGTGATGCGGGCGGAGTTCACGCAGACGAAGGCGCTGCCGGCGCGTGGGCTCCACGAGTGGAGCAGACGCGCCGCGACTTCCTTGCCGACGCCGGCGGGACCGGTGATCAGCAAGCGACTGCCGGTGTTCGCCACGCGCTTGAGGGTCGCACGAACCTGGTTGATCGCGCTGCTGTTGCCGGTGAACTCTTCCGCGTTGGAAAAGTCATGGCGCAGTTGCGCATTCTCGCGGCGCAGGCGCTCGGTTTCGGTTGCGCGCGTGACCAGGTGGATGAGCTTCTCGGCCTCGAACGGCTTTTCGATGAAGTCGACCGCGCCGCGGCTGATCGCCGCAACGGCAGTGTCGATGTTGCCGTGGCCGGAAAAGATGATCACCGGCAATTCCGGCTCGCGTGCCTTGATGGCGTCGAGCACCTCCAGCCCGTCCATGGCGCTGCCGTGAAGCCAGACGTCGAGCAGCACCAGCGACGGGCGGCGCGTGTCGAGCGCAGACAGCGCGCTCTCGCTGTCACCCGCGGTGCGGCATTCGAAACCCTCGTCGCTGAGGACGCCTGCCACCAGCTCGCGGATGTCGCGTTCGTCGTCTACAATCAGGATCTCGATAGGCATCGCGTTCACATCATCCTGCTGTTCATTCGGCCGCTTCGGGATTGCGGCCCTGCTCGATTGAGCCCGGCGCGAGCGGATCGACGGCGAACCGCATCGTTACTGTGGTTCCTCCGCCTTGCGCGGGCGTGAACGTCATCTCGCCACCATGCTCCTCGACGATCTTGTTGACGATCGCCAAGCCAAGGCCCGTGCCCTTTTCGCGCGTGGTGACATAAGGTTCGATGATCCGGTCGCGGTCTTGCGGCAGGCCGATGCCGTTATCGGTTATTCGCACCAGGATGGCGCCATTGAGCACCTCCAGGCGCACATCGATGCGCCCTTCATAGCTGGCCGCCTCGTGACTGGCGGCGACGTCCTTCGCCTTGGCATCGATCGCTTCGACCGCGTTCTTGAGGACGTTGGTCATCGCCTGGCCGAACTGGTGACGGTCGCAATCGATCATCGGCACATCGCCCACAGACTCGTAGTCGAAGGCGATGTCGGTGCGCGCGACCTCCTGCAGGAACAGTGCCTGGCGGGTGAGCGCGGCAGGATCCTCCGGGCGGAAGATCGGCTTGGGAAGGCGTGCGAAGGACGAGAATTCGTCCACCATCTTGCGCAGATCGCCCACCTGCCGGATGATCGTGCGTGTCAGGTCCTCGAACAGCTCGGGATCCTCGCTGATCTGCTTGCGATAGCGGCGGCTGAGGCGCTCGGTGGCGAGCTGGATCGGGGTCAGCGGGTTCTTGATCTCGTGGGCAATCCGCCGGGCAACGTCCGACCAAGCGGCCTGACGCTGGTCGAGCAGCTGGCGCGTGATGTCCTCGAACGTGATCACGTAGCCGGTCGCATCGCGCGCGATCTTCACCGCAAGGGTCAGGAGCTCGCTGCCCTTGTTGTACTGCACCACACCCCCCGGCTTGCCGCTTGAGACGAGCGCGGCCATCTGCGGAGCGATCTCGGACAGGGGCACGCCAAGCGGGCCTGGGACCGCACGGTCGAGCAGGAGCTTTTGCGCGGTGCTGTTCATCAGCAGCACGGCCCCCTGGGCATCGACGGAGATGATGCCGGACGTGACAGATTCCAGCACGGCCTCGATGAAGGCGCGGCGCTCCTGCAGCTGCATGTTGGCGCCGAGCAGGGCCTGCGTCTGCTTCTCGATCTGCGCGGTCATGCGATTGAAGGCGCGATTGAGCAGGCCCATCTCGTCCGCGCCGGTCCGTCCCTCCACCCGAAGCGCGAAGTTGCCGCTGCCGACCCGGCGCGCGGCGTCGACAAGCTCGTACAGGGGCTTGACCTGCCGATCCGCGAACCGAAGGGCGAGCCATACCGAAAGCCCGACGAGCGCCAAGGCGGCGATGAACAGGGCGATGTTGAACCGCAGCTGGTAAAGCCGCGCCCGGCTCGTCAGCATTTCGTAGCCGCGCACGATGTTCTCGGCACGCTGCCCCTGACTGAAGGCCAGCAAGTCCGAACTGCGCGACGTGTAGAGGTAGACGCCCGAGGCGCGGTCGATGGGGGTCAGCGCGACGATGCGGTTGGCGTTGGCCTCGACCACGAACGGTTCACCGGCATCGATCCGGCGGATCATCCCGGGCTTTACGACCGCCGTCTCGTTGTCTCCGGTCGGATTGACGATTGCGGGCGTAAGCAGTTGACCGTTCGGGCCTTTCTGCAGGATCGCGGACTCGTCGAGGCGACGGTTGCGGACCTGGAAGGCCAGGAACTCGGGAAACTCCGCCGATCCGATCGATTCCTGGCTGAGATAGCCGCGCAAATCGCTCGCCATGGCCAGCGACTCCTGGCTGACGTCGCGTTGCGCTTGCTCGTAGTAGCCGCGCGCCAGCTTGTTCGCGTTCTCCAACAGACCGCGCGAATTGTCGGAAAACCAGAACTCGACGCCCGATTGGAACAGATACGACGCGAAAATCACGACCAGCAGCGTCGGCACCGCGGCGATGACCGAGAAGATGAACACCAGCCGCACGTGCATGCGCCCGTTGCCGCCGATCGTCTGCGCCGCGCGCCGCAGCGCCATCCAGCGGCCGAGCAGGACCAGGATCGCCAGGGCCGGTACGAGCGTGCCGACCAGCAGAGTCGCGGTCATGTTGGACGACAGGAACTCGCCGTTGTTGGCATTGCGGAACAGCGCCACGAACGTCACGGACGTCATGATCAGGAAGGCCACAACCGACACCACCGTGACGATCCCGAAGAAGTTGGCCTTGCGCGCCGCAAGCTGCATCCGCCGCCACCATCGTGGCCACGTGCGTCTGGGTTGGTGGGCGTCGCTCATCGTTGCATTACCACAACAGCCCTGTGGCATTTGCGCAAGGCAATTTCCACGAACGGTTGATCAGATCCTACGAGCGAAGTGTTCCGGGTCGAGGCCGAGATCGCCCAGCCGCTTGCGCAAGGTGTTCCGGTTGATGCCCAACGCCTGCGCAGCGCGCAGCTGATTCCCTCCGGTTTCCCTCAGGATGGTGGCAAACAGGGGGCGCTCGAACGCGGCCAGGGCGGTCTCGTAGATGGCGCCGGAGGCCGGTTGCGCTGCTGCGAGCCAGTGGCGCACCGCCGCATCCAGATCGGCGCCCTGCTCTCCAGCCGCCGCATCGCCTGGCTGGTCGATCGGCAACAGTGGTGCGAGCGCATCGGCATCGATCATCTCCTCGCGCGCCAGCAGCGCGAGTCGGAAGATGAAGTTCTTCAACTCACGCACGTTGCCACGCCACGATTGCCGGCTCAGCAAGGCACCGGCTTGCGCCGTCAGCTGCCGGCGCGGCAGGCCCTCGGCGGCCGCCAGTTGCAGGAAGTGCCGGGCGAGCGCCTCGATGTCGTCCCGCCGCTCGCGCAAGGGCGGCATGTTGATGGGGACGACGTTGAGCCGGTAGTACAGGTCCTCGCGGAACAGCCCTGCGGCGATCAGCGGCTCCAGGTCCTTGTTGGTGGCGGCTACGATGCGCGTGTCCAGCCGCACCTCGTCGCGACCACCGACCCGCCGGATCGTGCCAGATTGCAGCGCGCGCAGCAGCCGCGTCTGCGCCTGCATCGGCATGTCGCCGATCTCGTCCAGGAACAGAGTGCCGCCCGCAGCTTGCTCGAACTTGCCGATGTTGCGCGCGACGGCGCCCGTGAACGCGCCCTTCTCGTGCCCGAACAGCTCGCTTTCGATCAGCTCGGCCGGGATCGCCGCGGTGTTGACCGCGACGAACGGCCCCGTGCGGCGATGACCCAACTGGTGGATGGCCTCGGCCACAAGCTCCTTGCCGGTGCCCGACTCGCCCAGGATGAGGACGGTCAGGTCGTTGCGCAGCACCCGCGTGATCATCCGATAGACGGACTGCATCGCCGCGCTGCGGCCCACCAGCGGCAGCCCCTCGCCCGCAGGCTCCTCCGCCTCCGCAGCGGACGCATTCGCGCCGACGGCCTGGCGCACGGTCCGGGCAAGCTCGTCGATGTCGAACGGCTTGGGGAAATACTCGAAAGCGCCGGTGTCGGTCGCACGCACCGCGGTATCTAGCGTGTTCTGCGCCGAGAGGATGACGATCGGCATCTTGGCGAAGCGGCTGTGAACCGTGGCCAAGGTGTCGATGCCATCCCCGTCCGGCAGCATGACATCCGTCACCAGGGCAGCGAAGCTTCGCTCCGACAGCAGCCGGTCACGTTCGGCGATGGTTTCGCAATGCGTGACGCCGAAGCCTTCCGCTTCGAGCGCCGCTGTGATGACCAGCGCGATCGACGCATCGTCCTCGACCAGCAGGACGCTCATGCGCCGACCTTCTTGCGCTGCGTGCTGCGCACCTTGATCTCACGGGCGAGCGGCAGGTGGACGCGGAAGTGAGTCCAGCCCGTGCTCTCATCGCGTTCGTGACTGATGCGGCCGTTCATGTCGCGCACCAGCTTGCGGACCAGCGGCAAGCCAAGCCCCTGCCCCGACTTCTTGGTCGTGACGAATGGCTCGAAGATGTGCTCGCGCATGGAGGGCGGCACGCCGGGCCCGTTGTCGCTGACCCGCAATTCAATCGGCAAGCGCACCGATCTGCCGGAATCGGTCGCGTGAAGCTGCAAGCCGCTGGCGAAGCGCGTCCGGATGACCACTCGGGCTTCGTTGCCGGCGCAAGCCTCTCGGGCGTTCGAAAGCAGGTTGATCATGACCTGGACGAGCGCATCGGGGCTGCCCAGGACGGCCGGCAACGAGGGGTCGAATTCCTCTTCGATGCGCGGGCCCTTGTCGGCGAGGCTACCCGCCAGCAGCACGTCGATCGCCCGGCGGGCGGCTTCGTGCAAGTTGCACGGCTCCACCTCCGGAGCGGTCTTGCGGCTGAGGCGCTGCATGCGATCGATCAGCGTCGCGATGCGATCGACCTCGGACGTGATCAGCTCGGTCAGCGCGCGCCCGCGCTCGTCGACGTTCCGGGCGAGCAGCTGTGCGGCGCCGCGGATGCCGGCAAGCGGGTTCTTGATCTCGTGCGCCATGATCTCGGGCCCGCGTAGCGCCGCGTTGTCAGGCCCGCCCGAGTCCGCACCGAAGGCGTCGGTCGGCGTGTTGTCGTGGATCGTCAGCAGCTGCCAGCCGGGCCAGTCGAGCACCGGGGCGGCATTGATGTCTATGCGCCGGGTGCCGCGATCCTTGATGGCGATGACGATCTCGCGCGCCGAGACCGGCGTCTCGACATCGTCGATACGCTCCAGCAGTCGCGGGTCGGCCAGGGTGAGGATGGTATCGAGCCGGCGCCCCGCGAGCCGGCGCAGGCTTTGGCCTAGGAACTGTTCGGCCGCCGGATTGGCCGAGGCGATCGTCTGTCCCGGTTCAAGCAGCAGAACCGCATGCGGCAGGCTCGCCAGCTGGCGATGCGCTTCCGGCAGAGCCGCGCGTGTGCCTTGGCTCATGCTCCGGATCTCACGCGGCCTTGCGCTCGCGCCAGGGCGCGTAGAACTCGGCGAGGGTCTGCAGAACCACTTCGGGATCGTCGATGAAGTTGATCCGGTTGCGCATCTCGGCCGAGCCGGGCAGGCCCTTGGTGTACCAACCCAAGTGCTTGCGCGCCATCTTGACCCCGGTGTCGGTGCCATAGAGCGAGAGCATGTCGCGGTAATGTTCGCAGATAAGCTCGAACTGCGCACCCACGCTCGGGCTCGCCATCTGCCCGCCGGTGCGCCACCAGTGCATGACTTGTCCCAGCACCCACGGCTTGCCGTAGGCTCCGCGCCCGATCATCACGCCGTCGGCACCCGATTGGGACAGCGCAGTCGCCGCATCCTCGATCCCGAGGATGTCCCCGTTGACGAGCACCGGAAGCGTAACCGCGTCCTTCACGCGCCGCACAAATGCCCAGTCGGCCTGCCCCTTGTACATCTGGTTGCGCGTGCGGCCGTGGACCGTGATCATCTTCGCGCCGAGATCCTCGGCGATGCGCGCGAGTTCGGGCGCATTCAGGCTGTCGCGGCACCAGCCCATCCGCATCTTGACGGTGACCGGCACGTCAACCGCCTTCACGCAGGCCTCGATCAGTGCGGCCGCGAGCTTGAGGTCTCGCATCAGCGCCGAGCCTGCATCGCCGCTCGTGACCTTGCGGACCGGGCAACCCATGTTGATGTCGATGATCGCGGCACCACGATCGGCAGAGAGCTTGGCCGCCTCCGCCATCTGCGCCGGCTCGCATCCGACGAGCTGCATCGAAACCGGTTCTTCCGACAAGTCCCACGCGGCCTTCTGCACCGACTGGCGGGTCTCGCGGATGGCGGCGGGGCTGGCGATCATCTCGGTTACGTTCAGGCCCGAGCCGAAGCGCCGCACGAGCTTGCGGAACGGCAGGTCGGTGACCCCCGTCATCGGCGCCAGGACCACCGGGCATGCGATCTCGACCGGTCCGACGTGGATCGGCTTGAGGGCGGGAGGGACGGGTAGCTCGGTCATTGTGCAATGCTGCCTAAAAAACAGGCAGCGCATAGTGGATTGCCCCAGGACCGGCAAGTGATTACCGGCACTCGCCATGCCTTTGGACAGCCCTCTCCCGACCGCTGCGGCGATCGTCGTCGCCGCCGGCCAGGGGCTTCGCGCCGGGCAGCCGGTCCCCAAGCAGTTCGCAATCTGGCGCGGCAAGCCGGTCGTGCGCCATTCGGTCGATGCGTTGCTGGCCGCTGGCGTGAGCCCCGTGATCGTGGTGATCCCCCCAGGCGGCGAAGCGCTGGCCGGCAGAGCTCTCGAGGGCATCGTGGGCGACGTGCGCGTGATTGCCGGCGGTGTTCACCGCCAGGACTCTGTCCGCGCTGGGCTGGAATCGTTGGAGGCCGATGGCCCGGCAACCGTCCTGATCCATGATGCGGCTCGCCCCGGATTGTCGAGCAGGATCATCGAGCGCCTGCGCGCGGCGCTTGCCGACCATCCAGGGGCGATACCCGTGCTGCCGGTGGTCGACAGCCTAGCGCATGCGGAAGGTGTGCTGATGGGGGCACCTGCCCGGCGTGAGGCACTGCGCCGGGTCCAGACGCCACAAGCCTTCCGCTATGCCGAAATCCTCGCCGCGCATCGCAACCGGGACGGCGACACCGTTGCTGGCGACGACGCGCAGGTCGCTCAGGCGGCCGGTCTGTCGATCGCACTCGTCGAAGGGGACGAAGCCTTGCACAAGCTGACTTTCGCAACCGACTTCGAGGCGGATGCGCCGCCTGTGCGGGTCGGCTCCGGCTACGATGTCCATCGGTTGGAAGACGGCGAGGAGCTATGGCTGTGCGGCGTGCGCATCGACCACCACCAGGGGCTTGCCGGGCACAGCGATGCCGACGTGGCTATCCATGCGCTGGTCGATGCGCTGCTCGGCGCGCTGGGCGAAGGCGACATCGGCCAGCACTTTCCACCGTCCGATCCGCAGTGGCGGGGGGCATCATCCGACCGGTTCCTGGCGCACGCCACCAACCTCGTCGCGCAAGCGGGCTATCGCCTCGGCAACGCGGACGTCACGATCATCTGCGAGGCGCCGAAGATCGGACCGCATCGCGATGCCATGCGCGAGCGGCTGGCGGAGATCCTCGGCGTTGACAAGCGCGGCGTGAGCGTCAAGGCAACCACCACCGAGAAGCTCGGCTTCACCGGGCGCGGCGAGGGTATAGCGGCACAGGCCGTGGTGAGCCTCGTCAGGAACTGAAAGTCATAACCATGCGTAATCTCGCGATTTTCGGTGCTGCTGCACTGGCGGCCCTGCCCGGCATGGCCCACGCGGCAGCGCCGTGCCTGACGCCAGCCGAAGCATCCTCGCTCGCCGCCTACGCCCTGCCCGCCGCGATCACCGGCACGACCAAGCGCTGCACGCCGACGCTGGCGCCCGGCGCCTTCCTGCGCAAGGGCGGCGCCGAGCTGGCCGGCCGCTATGCCGCGCGCAAGGCCCAGAACTGGCCTTTGGCCAAGGCGGCGTTCTTCAAGATCGGTGGCGGCAGCAAGGACCAGAGCAGCGACTTGCTCAAGCAGTTGCCCGATCCGTCTCTCCAGCAGATGCTCGATGCCATCATCGAGGGCATGGTCGCGCAGGAGATCCCGACCGAGAAATGCGGCGAGATCGACCGGATCGTCGGTCTGCTCGCGCCGTTGCCGGCGCAGAACACGGCAGACCTGATCGCGGTGGTCGTTGGCCTCGCCGGCAAGTCGGGCAAGGCGAAGTCCGACAAGTTCGCGATCTGCAAGGCCTGACGCATGAGCTCTGCCATCCTGTCGGACGCGGTGCTTGCGCTGGCCGAGCGCGTCGTGGCTGAGAACATCGCGGCCAAGCGCAAGGTCGCCATCGCGGAAAGCTGCACCGGCGGGCTCGTCTGCGCGGCGATCACCGAGATCGCCGGCTCGTCAGCCGTGCTGGATCGTGGCTTCGTGACTTACTCCAACGAGGCCAAGCAGCAGCTGCTGGGTGTTTCGGACGATATCCTGGATGCCTTCGGCGCGGTTTCCCCCGCGACCGCCTGGGCGATGGCGCAAGGCGCGCTGCGCAACAGCGAAGCCGATGTGGCGGTGGCGATCAGCGGCATTGCCGGGCCTGGCGGCGGGAGCGAGATGAAGCCGGTGGGCACGGTCGTGTTCGCCTGCGCGCACCGAGACCAGCCGGAGGAAAGCATCAACGCCGAGCAGAAACTGCTCGATGGCAAGGACCGCGCCGAGATCCGGCTTCAGGCGACGCTGGTGGCGCTGGAATTGCTGCTGCCGTAGAGCGCCGCGGCGCGTTCCTCGAAAGCCGAAACCATCTTGCGGAACGCCCGGTCGAAGTACTGGCCGGCGATCTTCTCGAACAGCGGATTGCGGAAGGCGAAGTCCACCGCGAAGTCGATCTCGCATCCGCCCTCGACATTGCGGAAGGTCCAGCTGTTGTCGAGATCGCGCAACGGACCATCGACATACTGCACGCGGATCTGATCCGGGCGATGCTTCTCGACGCGGGAGGTGAACTTCTCCTTCAATGCCTTGAAGCCGACCAGCATGTCCGCGACCATCTCCGTCTCGCTGTCCGAGCGGATGCGCGTGGCGATGACCCAGGGCAGGAACTCGGGATATCGGTCGACATCGGCCACCAGGTCGAACATCTGCTCGGCCGTGTAGGGCATGCCCCGGGTCTCGCGAATGCCCGGCATCAGCGAGCGCCCGCCGCAGCTGCCTTGGCCAGCTGAGCCTCACGCGCGGCGCGCATTTCGGCGAAGTCCTTGCCGGCATGATAGCTCGAGCGCGTCAGCGGCGAGGATGCGACCTGCAGGAAGCCCTTGGCCCGGGCGATGGCGCCGTAAGCCGCGAAGGCCTGCGGGGTGACGAACTCCATCACTTCGGTGTGCTTCGGGGTGGGACGCAGATACTGGCCCATGGTCAGGAAATCGATGTCCGCGCAGCGCATGTCGTCCATGACCTGATGCACTTCGAGCCGTTGTTCGCCCAGGCCCAGCATGACGCCGGACTTGGTGAAGATGGACGGATCGTGGCGCTTCACTTCCTCCAGCAACCGCAACGACGCGTAGTAGCGCGCGCCGGGTCGGATGGTCGGGTAGAGCCGGGGCACCGTCTCCAGGTTGTGGTTGTAGACGTCTGGGCGGGCGGCGACGATCGCCTCTACCGCGCGCCGCATCTTGCCGCGGAAGTCCGGCGTCAGGATCTCGATGGTGGTCTGCGGTGTGTTGGCGCGCAGTTGCTGGATGACCTTCACGAACTGCGAGGCGCCGCCGTCCGGCAAGTCGTCGCGGTCGACCGAGGTGATCACGATGTGCTCCAGGCCGAGCTTGGCCGCAGCCTCGGCCACGTGTGCCGGCTCGTCGGCATCGACGCGGCCGGGCATGCCGGTCTTGACGTTGCAGAAAGCGCAGGCGCGCGTGCAGGTGTCGCCCAGGATCATCACGGTCGCGTGCTTCTTGGTCCAGCACTCCCCGATGTTCGGGCAGGCCGCTTCCTCGCACACCGTGTTCAGCTTGAGATCGCGCATCAACTGGCGCGTCTCCCCATAACCTTTCGACGTCGGCGCTTTGACGCGGATCCAGTCGGGCTTGCGCGCGCGTGGAAGGCTGTCGGAAGGCGGCACCGGCGTCGAGGAAAGGTCGTTCATGACCGCCCAGATAGTCGCATGCGACGGCCCTTGCCAGTGGCAATGTCCAGAGTCATGAGTGCAGCATGACCGACACGCACCCAGACTCGCCCGCCCCGCTCGACCGTCTCATCGATGGCTACCGCCGCTTCCGCACGACAGGCTGGGCGCCGAACAGAGAGCGCTGGGCGACGCTGAACGAAGGCCAACAGCCCGAGGTCATGGTCATCGCCTGCTCGGACAGCCGGGTCGATCCCTCGCAGATCTTCGATGTCGATCCCGGAGATATCTTCGTGGTGCGCAACGTCGCCGCCCTGGTGCCGCCGTTCGAGACCAGTCCCGGTCATCACGGTGTCTCCGCTGCGCTCGAATTCGCGGTGCAGGTGCTGAAGGTGAAGGAAGTCGTCGTGATGGGCCATGGCCTGTGCGGCGGCTGCAAGGCCTCGCTCACGCAGTCGCTGCGCGGTACCGAGCCTGGCCACGGCGGATTCATCGCCGACTGGATCTCGCTGCTCGACGATGCGCGAGAGACCGTGGCGCACGAGCACGGGACCGAGGGACGCGACGCCGAGCGTGCCATGGAACTGGCGGCAGTGCGCGTCAGCCTGGATAACCTGATGACCTTCCCCTGCGTGCGCAGCAAGGTGGCGAACGGCAGCCTCAAGCTGCGCGGGGCCTTCTTCGCGATTTCGGACGGCCTGCTCCACGTTCTCGACGAGAGCACCGGCGAGTTCGCTCCGGCGGTTTGAGCCAAAGAAAAGGGCGCCGGTCACCCGGCGCCCTCTCATGTCATCGGCTGATCTGCCCGGTCAGGCGCCGGGCGCCGCCGCCGTCGGAGCTGCCGGGTTAGCCTTGCCCTTGACGTAGGCGGTCCACAGTTTCGCGACCGGGGCACGTGTGGGGCTGGTCACCTGAGCGAACGTGCTCTGAGCCTCGGCGTACTTGCCCTGGTCCGCCTGCGCGATGCCGAGGCGGGTCAGCACGCGCTCCTTCTCGGTAGCGGGAGCCTTGGACAATGCCAGCTTGTACAGCTCTTCGGCCTTGGCGGGCTGGTCGTAGCTGAGATAGGCGTCGGCGGCACCGTTGGTCGACGCGAAGGTCCCGGAGGCACGGGCATCCTTCTCGTACGAGGCGAGCGAGTTGCGATCGGCCGTGACGCGACCCTGCGCGGTAGTGCGATACTCGGCCACGTCACCAGCAGTCAGGACGCCCGAGGACACGCCGCGATCGATGATCTTCAGCGTCTCGCCAGGCAGGCGGCGGGGATCGGCGTCCTGAACATAGGACAGGTAATCGCCCTTGGAGCTCAGCGAATTGGTGCGTGCCATCAGGCGCATCAGATCGAGATTTTCCTGCGCGCCCAGGCGGTTGACAGCCCGGGTCACCTGAAAGGCCGACTTCCAGCTTTCCGGCGTCGGGTAGTACTCGACGAGCTGCGCCGACAGATCGGTGGCCGGGCCGGCCTGCTTGGCATCGTAAGCCGCCTGCAGCGCGGTGCGGATCGCGCCGTCGCTGGGCTTGGTGCCGGCGGCCTTGGCCTTGGCGATCTCACCCTGCGCCAGCTGCAGCGCGGCGCCCGAGTTGTTGGTGCGCTTGTAGGCATCGGCCAGGATCTTGTCGATCATGCCCTGCTGGTCGCGGTACCCGCCGTCGTACGAGGGCTTGAGATACTGGATCGCGCCGGCATAGTCTCCGGTCTGGTACGCGGTGACGCCGGCCAGGTACTGCAGCTGGCCCACACTGTCGGGCTGCGCGGCACCGCTGTTGATCATGGCGACCAGGCCCTTGTGCTGCATGGCGGGATCGCTCTTCAGCACGCCGATGTTGCGGGTCAGCTCACCCAGCTTGATCTTGTCCAGCGGCGTCGAGGCGACGGCGGCGGCGGCGGCGAGCTTCGCATCGGCACCACCCAGGGCGGCATCGACTTCGGCAGCCGCCGCGGTCTTGGCCGCCGGATCCTTGGCGGCAGCGGCCTTGTCGCTGGCGGCCTTGACTGCGGGCGTCGTGTTGGCTGCGCCGACAGCCTTGTCGAGCTCGGCAGCCGCAGCGCTGAACTCCTTCGAGAACGATCCGCCAGCCGCCTTTTCCTTCTTGGCGGCGAACGCCGGTGCCGGAGCAAACGACGCAGCGACCCCGCTGGACAGCGCGACGGCAAGGGCAACACGAGAAATCAGAAACTTGCGAGCCATTCAGGCCAACTCCTCTCAAGATCCGCAAGCCGCGCCGAGGGTTCGGTCACGAGCCAGCGCCAGAAAAACCATGCGGTCATGACGGCGAATAAACGCCTTGGCAACCGTTCGCCCCACCTGGGGCACGGCCGGTGAACGCGGATTGAATGCGATTTGTTGCAAGATGACGCTGCGACAATGGCATGCACGAAGTGTGGAAAATAGCCGCAGACGCGAGCGGCAAGCCGCCCCACGGCTGGCATTCCCCCTCAGCTTGTCCTAGGGCGAGAGTTCGCACATCCCCGCCAACAGTGAAACGATAAGTAGCGCGTGAGCGACGACACCGAGATTTTGGACCCGCAGGGCCCTTCGGGCGAATACACCCGCGTCGACATCGTCGACGAAATGAAGAACAGCTACCTCGATTACGCCATGAGCGTGATCGTGGCACGCGCCCTGCCCGATGTGCGCGACGGCCTGAAGCCGGTGCACCGGCGCATCCTGTTCGCCAGCCAGGAAGGCGGCTTCGTCGCCGGGCGGCCTTATCGCAAGTCCGCCAAGATCGTCGGCGACGTGATGGGCAACTATCACCCCCACGGCGACAGCTCGATCTACGACGCGCTGGCGCGCATGACGCAGGACTGGTCCATGCGCGTGCCGCTGGTCGACGGCCAGGGCAACTTCGGCTCGATGGACCCCGATCCGCCGGCCTCGATGCGGTATACCGAGGCGCGTCTGGCCCGCGTCGCCAACTTCCTGCTGGACGACCTCGACAAGGACACGGTCAACTTTCAGGACAACTACGACGGCTCGCGGCGCGAACCGCAGGTCCTTCCTGCCCGGTTCCCGAACCTGCTGGTCAACGGGGCCGGCGGCATCGCGGTCGGCATGGCGACCAACATTCCGCCGCACAACCTGGGCGAAGTGCTCGACGGCTGTCTCGCCTATATCGAGAACCCGGCGATCAGCGCGGAGGAACTGCTCGAGATCATCCCCGGCCCGGACTTTCCGACCGCGCCGTTGATCCTGGGCAAGGCCGGGGCCCGAGCCGCCTATCTCACCGGACGCGGCTCGATCATCATGCGCTGCCGCTACGAGATCGAGGACGGTCGCGGCGCCAGCCGTGGTGCCCGCTCGATCGTGCTGACCTCGATCCCCTTCCAGGTCGGCAAGTCGGGCCTGGTGGAGAAGATCGCCGACGCCGCCAAGGAAAAGCGGATCGAGGGCATCGCCGACATTCGCGATGAATCCAATCGGCTTGGCGTGCGCGTGGTCATCGACCTCAAGCGCGATGCGACGCCCGAAGTGGTGCTCAATCAGTTGTGGCGCCACACACCGGCGCAATCGAGCTTCCCGGCCAACATGCTGGCGATCCGCGGCGGCCGGCCCGAGACGCTCAGCCTACGCGACATCATCCAGGCCTTCATCCAGTTTCGCGAAGAGGTCATCACCCGCCGCACCAAGTTCGAGCTGAACAAGGCGCGAGACCGGGCGCACATCTTGCTCGGCCTGGTGGTCGCGGTTTCGAACCTCGACGAGGTGGTACGGATCATTCGCGGGTCGCCCAACCCGGCCGAGGCGCGCGCCAAGTTGATGGCGCGCGAGTGGCCGATCGGCGACATCGCGCCCTACATTCGTCTGGTCGAGGCGATCGAGCCGAGCGCCGAGGAAAGCGGCGGCACGTATCGCCTGTCCGAAGTCCAGGTCCGCGCCATCCTTGACTTGCGCCTGCACCGCCTGACGGCGCTCGGCCGCGACGAGATTGGTGACGAGCTCAAGGAACTCGCCGTCAAGATCGCCGAGTACCTGGCGATCCTGGCCGACCGGGTGAAACTCTATGCGGTCATGCGCGAGGAGCTGGAAGCGGTACGCCCGTTCGCGACTCCGCGCCTGTCCGAGATCGTCGCCGCCGCCGACGGGATCGACGACGAGGACCTCATCGAGCGCGACGACATGGTCGTCACCGTCACCATGGACGGCTACATCAAGCGCACCCCGCTCTCGACCTTCCGCGCGCAGAACCGCGGCGGCAAGGGCCGTGCCGGCATGGCGACCAAGGACGAGGACGTCGTCTCCGAGATGTTCGTCACCTCGACGCACAATCCGGTGCTGTTCTTCTCGACCAGCGGCAAGGTCTATCGCCTCAAGGTCTGGAAGCTGCCGGAAGGCGGGCCGACCACGCGCGGTCGCCCGATCGTCAACCTGCTGCCGGCGCTCGACAAGGACGAGACGATCGCCACCGTCCTGCCGCTGCCTGAAGACGAAGGCACCTGGGGCGCGCTCCATGTCGTGTTTGCCACCGCCAAGGGCAACGTGCGCCGCAACGCGATGGACGCATTCGCCAATATCCCGAGCAACGGCAAGTTCGCCATGCGGTTCGAAGACGACAGCAACGACCGCCTGATCGGCGTGGCGCTGCTGACGGCCGACGACGACGTGCTCCTCGCCACCCGCCAGGGCAAGGCGATCCGCTTTGCCGGTGACGACGTTCGCGAATTCCAGAGCCGTACTTCGACCGGCGTGCGCGGCATGACCCTGAAGGCCGACGATGAGATCGTATCGCTCTCGATCCTGCACCGGATGGGAACCACGGCCGATGAGCGCGAGAGCTACTTGCGCTTCGCCCCGTGGAAGGCGGAACGCGAAGGCGAGCCCGACCTGCCTGCCGACCGCTTCGCCGAGCTCTCGCTGGGCGAGCAGTTCATCCTCACCGTGTGCGCCAATGGCTACGGCAAGCTCTCGTCCGCGTATGAGTACCGGCGGACGGGCCGCGGCGGCCAGGGCATCACCAATATCGACAACATCGCGCGTAATGGTCCGGTGGTTGCGAGCTTCGCTGCGACCAAGGCCGACCAGCTGATGCTGGTGACCGACCAGGCCAAGCTCATCCGCATCGGGCTCGCCTCGCTGCGCGTGATCGGCCGCAACAGCGCGGGTGTGAAGCTGTTCGATGTCGGTTCGGGCGAGCACGTCGTCAGTGCCGTGCGCATCGACGACAACCCGGAACCCGAGAACGAGGCCGAAGAGGCGATCGTCGAGGAAATGGTCGCGCGCAACGCCAACGAGGTCGATATCCCGACCGAAGTCGACCGCGACGATCTCGATCCCAACGACGACGATGCCGATGGGAGCGAGGCGTGAGCGCGCTCGTCGCCTACAAGGTGCTGACGGCCGAGCAGATGGCGCAACTGGAGGCCGAGGGCACGTTCGCGGGCGCTCCGGTCGATCTGGCGGACGGCTATATCCACCTGTCGACCGCCGACCAGCTCGACGAGACCGTGGACAAGCACTTTGCCGGCCAGTCGGACTTGCACCTGGCTGCGGTCGATCTGGAGCCACTGGGCGATGCGGTGAAGTGGGAGCCATCACGCGGTGGCGCCCTGTTCCCGCACATCTACGCCGCGCTGCCGCTGTCCGCCGTGGTCGCGTACGGCGCGCTGGAGCGGGGCGACGATGGCAAGGTGCGATTACCGGTCACGGGCTGATCCGGCCAGCGTCTTCCCGGACTTGATCCGGGACCGGTTTCGTCAGATCGCGCGCTGTCGGTGAAGCGCTTACACGCGAACGGGCGTCATGGCGAAACCGGTCCCGGGTCGAACCCGGGACGACGTGAGACGCCACTGTCCTACCTTGGCGAAAACATCTAGGCGCGGTGTATGACCCATCAAGTTCACATCGTCGGCGGCGGCCTGGCCGGCAGCGAAGCTGCCTGGCAACTCGCCCGCCGGGGCGTCCACGTCCGCCTCTCGGAAATGCGTGGAACCGGCGAGCGTTCGCCGGCACACCAGACCGATGCCCTCGCCGAGCTGGTGTGCTCCAATTCCTTCCGCTCCGACGATGACGAGAAGAACGCCGTCGGCTTGCTGCACCACGAGATGCGCCAGCTGGATTCGCTGATCATGACCGCTGCGGCAAAGGCGCAAGTGCCGGCCGGATCCGCGCTGGCCGTCGATCGCGATGTCTTCTCCGCCGAAGTCGAGGCCGCTCTTGCCGCCCAACCCACGCTGGAGATCGTGCGCGAGCGGATCGACACTCTGCCGCAAACCGGCCTCACCATCGTCGCCACCGGCCCACTCACCGCAGCATCGCTTGCCGAGAGCATCGGCGCGGCGACCGGCGCCGACAGCCTCGCCTTTTTCGACGCCATCGCGCCGATCGTCTACCACGACAGCATCGACATGGACGTGTGCTGGATGGCGTCGCGCTGGGATAAGGGCGAAACCAAGGACTACATCAACTGCCCGATGGACAAGGAGCAGTACCTGGCCTTCCATGCCGGCCTGCTCGCGGGCGAGAAGACGGCGTTCAAGGAGTGGGAGGCGGACACGCCCTACTTCAACGGTTGCATGCCGATCGAGGTGATGGCCGAGCGCGGCGTCGAAACCTTGCGGTTCGGTCCCATGAAGCCGGTCGGCCTGGACAATCCGCGCACCGGTCGCTGGCCCTACGCCGTCGTCCAGCTGCGGCAGGACAACAAGCTCGGCACGATCTGGAACATGGTCGGCTTCCAGACCAAGCTGAAGCATGCCGAGCAAGTCCGATTGTTCCGGACTATCCCGGGCTTGGAGAATGCCGAATTCGCGCGCCTTGGCGGGCTACATCGCAACACCTTCCTCAACTCGCCCGTGCTGCTGGACCGTGAGTTCCGGCTCAAGACCGCGCCGCATGTTCGCTTCGCCGGGCAGATCACCGGCTGCGAAGGCTATGTCGAGAGCGCGGCCGTGGGTCTGCTCGCCGGGCTGATGACCGCTGCCGAGATCACTGCACAGACCTGGTCCTCCCCCCCGCGCACGACCGCTCTGGGCGCTCTGCACGCGCACATTACCGGCGATGCCGAGGCGGAGAGCTACCAGCCGATGAACGTCAACTTCGGCCTGTTCCCGCCGCTGCACGAGGTCAAGAAGAAGCAGCGCAAGGAGGCCTACACGGCTCGCGCAAAGGCCGACTTGGGCGAATGGATGGCATCGACCCGGGCTTGAACCGGGTCAACTACGGTCATCGGCGTGCCGCTCAGCACCCGCACTTCGGCTTCGGGCGCACCGGAGGCGCCGTGGTGCGGAATTCCTGCGGCGTCAGCGCAAGGTCGCGGTCGGCATCGGCCTGACTGAACTTGTCGACGGTGGCTGCGGCCCATTCCTCGAACGTCAGCAGGTTGTTGCCGTCCTTGTCGAGCTTGCGGAACGCCGCCGTGCGCGTCGACAGGAGCTCCGTACGCGTGACGCGGCCGTCGCTGTTGCGATCATAGCGCGAGAAGCGCCGCTGCTCGTTCGTCAGCTCGATCGACTCGGGCGGAGCAGGCCCGCGCAAGCCCGCGACCTCGGCACTGGGCAGAGCGTCCGGCGCATCCTTGCCCGGAGCCGCCGGTATGGGTGGCGGCGCTCCGCGCTCGACTTCGGCGCGGCCCTGCAGCCAGAACAATCCGGCAGCGACGAACAGCAGCGCGGCGACCGCGCCCAGAACGATGCGATTCAATGACTTGCCCCCCTGTTTCCGGCAAGTAGCAGGCCGTCAGAGCCCCAGCAATCCCAGCTTGAGCGCCTCCAGCATGGCGGCAGGCGAGGCAGCGCCGTCCTCCGAGCCCGTCAGCCGACGCCGACGCGTCAGGCCTGCGAGCACCCGCAAAGGCCGTAAAGAGCGGCCGACGCGCGGCAGCTTGCCCGGCATCTCCGCGGCGAGCTGGATAGCGATGGTGCGCTCTTCCTCACGCCCCAGGCGCATGGCCAGGTCCTCGATCCCCCAGATGCGCCCGAGCTGCGCGGCTGCGTCCGCATCCCCGATCCGTCCGAGCACGCGCGCCAGCGCCGCCGCCGCAGCGCCTCGTCCCTCGGCAAAGGCGCGCATGGCATCTGCACCCAACGGCGACGGTGCGGTCAGCGCCTCCCAGGCATCCACCAGTCCGGTCGCCTCGGCATGAGTTGGTCCCCAGCTGCGCAAGGTGGCCAGGATCGGCTCGCCTTGCGGCCAACTTGCGGGATCGTGGCCGATCGATTCCCGCCACCAGGCGAGCCGCAACTGCGCCAGCATGGGCTCGCTGGACCGCCGGATCAGCGTCGCCAGGCGTGCGTCCAGCGCCAGCAGCGCAAGCGTCTGTTCGCGCGCACCGGCGGGCGCGTAGACCAGCGCGAGCCTGGCCACGGCCGGCAGCGTGGCGACAAGAGGATCGTCCTGGTCCATCATGGTTGGCGGGCGCGCGCCGGCCGGCAAAGCGAGCCGGCCGTGCCAAGCCTCAGCGGTAGCAGACTTTCTTCACCGCCTCGACCACGCGCGGAACGTCGATCAGCGCGGCCTTTTCCAGGTTGGCGGCATAGGGTAGCGGCACGTCCTCGTTGTTCACGCGCAGCACCGGGGCGTCGAGGTCGTCGAAGCCGTCCTCCATGCAGATGGCGATGATTTCCGATGCGATGGAGCAGACCGGGAAGCCCTCTTCGGCGACGACGAGGCGGTTGGTCTTCTTCAGGCTGGCGAGCACCGCCTCCTTGTCCAGCGGACGCAGCGTGCGAAGATCGATCACTTCGGCCTCGATCCCTTCGGCCGCCAGCTGCTCTGCCGCCTCCAGCGAAACGCCGACACCGATCGAATAGGTCACGATGGTGACGTCCTTGCCCTCGCGCACGACGCGCGCCTTGCCGATCGGCAGGACGTGATCGTCCATCTCGGGCAGTTCGAAGGAGCGACCGTAGACCAGCTCGTTTTCCAGGAACACCACCGGGTCTTCCGAACGGATCGCCGCCTTCAGCAGGCCCTTGGCGTCCGACGCGTCGTACGGCGCGATGACGACGAGGCCCGGCACCGATGCGTACCACGGTCCGTAGTTCTGAGAATGCTGCGCGCCGACGCGAGCGGCAGCGCCGTTGGGGCCACGGAACACGACCGGACACCGCATCTGCCCGCCCGACATGTAGTTGGTCTTGGCGGCCGAGTTGATGATGTGGTCGATCGCCTGCATGGCGAAGTTGAAGGTCATGAACTCGACGATCGGGCGCAGGCCGCCCATCGCCGCGCCGGTGCCGATGCCGGCAAAGCCGTACTCGGTGATCGGCGTGTCGATCACGCGCTTGGGCCCGAACTCGTCCAGCAGACCTTGCGTGACCTTGTAGGCGCCCTGGTATTCGGCGACTTCCTCGCCCATGACGAAGACGCGCTCGTCGCGGCGCATCTCCTCGGCCATGGCATCGCGCAGCGCCTCGCGGACGGTGGCCGACTTCATGTTGGTGCCGTGCGGGATCTCGGCGGAGGTGGCCGGCTTCACTTCGCTGGCGAGTTGGGTCGTCCCGGTTTCCAGCTTGCTGTCGCCGCCCTTTTCGGCGGGGGCGCCGGCGTCCGACTCGTCGGCCTTCAACTGCTGCTCGGGCTTCTCGACCTTCGGTGCCTTATCCTTCGTCTTCGCAGCCGGAGCGGGCTGTTCGTCCGGACCTTCGGCAGCCGGCGCGGAAGCGGCCTCTGCCTCGTCGCCCTCGCCCGCCATCACCGCGATCACGGTGCCGACCTTCACGCCTTCGGTGCCCTCGGGCACCATGATCTTGCCGACCGTGCCCTCGTCGACCGCCTCGAACTCCATGGTCGCCTTGTCGGTCTCGATCTCTGCAAGGATGTCGCCAGAGGAGACTTCGTCGCCTTCCTTGACCAGCCACTTGGCGAGTTTGCCCTCTTCCATCGTGGGGGAGAGCGCGGGCATCTTGATCTCGACGCCCATCAGTACGTCTCCACCAGCACGTCGGTGTAGAGCTCGGACGCCTCGGGCTCGGGCGAGCTTTCCGCGAAGTCAGCCGCCTGGCCCACCGCCGTACGCACGCGCTTGTCGATTTCCTTCAGACTGGCTTCGGACACACCCATTTCCATCAATTCGGTTTTCGCATGCTCGATCGGGTCTCGCTTCTCGCGCACGCCCTGCACTTCCTCGCGCGTGCGGTACTTGGCGGGATCGGACATAGAGTGCCCGCGATAGCGGTAGGTGTTGAGCTCCATCAGCACCGGACCGTTGCCGCCCCGCACGTGCTCGATCGCGATCTCGGCGGCCTTGCGCACCTCGAGCACATCCATGCCGTCGACCTGCATGCCGGGAATGCGGAACGCCGTGCCGCGGCGATAGAAATGCGTCTCGGCCGAGGAGCGCTGCACCGCGGTGCCCATCGCGTACTGGTTGTTCTCGATCACGAAGATGATCGGCAGCTTCCACAGCGAGGCCATGTTGAAGCTTTCGTAGACCTGCCCCTGGTTGGCCGCGCCGTCTCCGAAATAGGCGAGGCAGACGCCGCCATCCTCGCGGTACTTGTGCGCGAATGCGAGGCCGGAGCCCAGCGGCACTTGCGCACCGACGATGCCGTGGCCGCCGTAGAAGCGGTGCTCGACGCTGAACATGTGCATCGAGCCACCCTTGCCCTTCGAGATGCCGGAGTGGCGCCCCGTCAGCTCGGCCATGATGACCTTGGGATCGATGCCGTAGGCCAGCATGTGCCCATGGTCGCGATAGCCGGTGATGACCGAGTCCAGTCCGCCCTTCAGCGCCGATTGCAGGCCGACGGCAACCGCTTCCTGGCCGATGTAGAGGTGGCAGAACCCACCGATCAGGCCGAGCCCGTAGAGCTGGCCCGCCTTCTCCTCGAAGCGGCGGATCAGCAGCATCTGCTCATAAAAGTGCAGCAGTTCTTCCTTGCTCGCCTTGTACCGGCGATCGGCGGCATGCGCCTCGGCCAGGCTGCGCAGCGCGAAATCCTCGTCCTGCTCTGTCATATCGTTGGGCGGCGACGGCTCAGCGTTCGGCAATGATCTATCCTGAGTGGCTGCGAGTCTGGTCGCTCATATAGGATCGTGTGGGCGATAGAGAAACCCGGCCAAACGCAATTGCGCCACTGTGCAACATTATGTCTGATGCAATGGGTGCTCGTCAGGGCTGCTTGGGCAGCAGCATGACCATCTCGTCGGGATGCGCGACGTTGAGATTGCTGCGCAGCAACTCGCCGGCAAGGTCGGGATCGGCGTGGCGCGGATCGAGGAGTTTCACGCGGTTGCGCATGTGATCGCGCTGTGCCGTGAGCTGCTCGATCTTCTTCTGTTGTTGTGTGAGAAGATGCTCGTTCTCGCTCCAGGCGAGGAAGCCGCTCGGCCCGGCGACGACAAAGCCGGCCATGAGCAGGAGCGCACCGAGTGCAGCCGCCTGCACGGCACGATCCTTGACAAACTTGGGTTCACGTCGCCCGGTTCTCATACGGCGAAACAAAGCCACAAAATTCCCGTCGGATCAACAGAATACAAGGGCGTCCTGCCCGGTCTGTCGCAACTCGCGACGAGCGGGATAGTTGCCTGAGAAACGCGCGCCTCGACAAACGTCGCTTCTGCTTCGATCCGCGACGCGCGAGTGCCGTCGGCGCCGCTTGTGATTTGCCGCACCGGCTCTAGATTCGCACCGACACACAACGTCTGATCGGAGTGCAGGCAGACCATGGCAACTGAAACGGCAGTGGCGGACGAACTGAAGCTCACGCCGCCCGACCCGGTGCCCGCAGTCACGCCCGAGCGGGCGGCCGGTCTCGTGCCGGTGGGCGAGGAGCAGAAGACCAAGCTGCAGCTTCGCGTCACCGACTATGTCGATGCGCTGGTGGCGCAGGATGCGAACTCGCCCGAATTCGGCCAGCGCGTGGACGAGATCACCAACATGGGCCGCCGCGAGATCGCGGCGGCTGCGGGGCAGTCCAATCGCTTCCTGGACCGGCCGGTGCGCGCGATGGACGGCACCAGCGGCGTCGGTGCGGACCTTGCCGAACTGCGCCGCACGGTCGAAGATCTCGATCCCTCGCGCAAGGGCAACCTGCTCGCCCCACGCAAGCTGTTCGGCGTGATCCCGTTCGGGTCCAAGCTGAAGACCTACTTCGACAGCTACCAGAGCGCGCAGAGCCACATCAGCGCGATCCTGGCGCGCCTGCAGGGCGGCAAGGACGAACTGCTGATGGACAATGCCGCCATCGACGTGGAGCGGCAGAACCTGTGGAAGGCGCTCGGCAAGCTGGAGCAGATGATCTTCATGTCCAAGGCGCTCGACGCGGAACTGGAGCAGCGCGCCGCCGACCTCGACCACAGCGACCCGGCCAAGGCCAAGGCGATCCGCGAGACGGCGCTGTTCTACGTGCGCCAGCGCACCCAGGACCTGCTGACGCAGATGGCCGTCTCGGTGCAAGGCTACCTGGCGCTCGACCTGGTCAAAAAGAACAACGTCGAACTGATCAAGGGCGTCGATCGCGCCTCCACCACGACCGTGGGCGCGTTGCGGACGGCGGTGACGGTAGCGCAGGCAATGACCAGCCAGAAGCTGGTCCTCGATCAGATCACCGCGCTGAACACGACGACGGCCAACATCATCGATGCCACCGGCCAGATGCTGAAGGACAACACCGCGCGCATCCACGAGCAGGCGGCGGGCGCTACGATCCCGCTGGAGACGCTCAGCCGCGCGTTCCAGAACATCTACGATACGATGGATTCGATCGACACCTTCAAGGTGAAGGCGCTCGACAGCATGAAGCAGACGGTGACTGCGCTGGAAGGCGAGGTGGGCAAGTCCAAAGCCTACATCGCCCGTGCACAAGGACAGGCCGATGGCGCGCCGCACGTTCGCAGCGGCACGGGCGAAAAGGGACTGCTGGAGGCGCTGGACTAAGCGACGATGGCAAACGCCAACCTGCCTGCAACCCGCCGTCCCGTTCCGCTTGCGCTTCTGAAGGAGGCGCGGCGCCAGCGTGCCTTTCGGCTGCGCCGCGCGCGCCAGAAGCGGTGGCAATGGCGCATGCGGCGCCTGCGGCGGGCCGTCGCAGCCGTGGTGGCGATCGCCGTGGCGACCATCGCGGCGGGGCTGATCCTCCCGGGTGGATTACCCGACAACTTCTTCCTGCTGGCGATGCTGACAGCGTTCGTGGCGTTTTGCCTGCTGGCGATCTATCCGGCCAGTCCCAAGCCGCGTGTGGAGGACCTGGAGCAAGCCGACCTCGGCGAACTGGCCGCCACGACCGAGCTGTGGCTGGAGAGCCGGCGTAACGCCCTGCCCCCGCCTGCGCTCGATGCCGTGGATATGATCGGCGTTCGGCTGGAACAACTCGCACCGCAGCTTGAGACGCTCGACCCTATGGCGCCTGCCTCGCGCGAGGTGCGCAAGCTGCTGACCGAGCATCTGCCGGGTCTGGTGAACAGCTATACCCGCATTCCGTCCTCGCTGCGCGGGCAGGAACACGCCGGCTCGACGCCCGCTGCGCAAGTGACCGAAGGTCTGCATGTGATCGCCAAGGAGATCGAGGCGATGTCGCTCGACCTCTCGCGCAACGATCTGGATGCGCTGGCGGTGCGCGGACGGTTCCTGGAAACCAAGTACATCGCCGCGCCGAAGGGATGACGATGATCCGGGCTCGACCCGGGTCCGGTTTCGGCAGCGAAGACCCTCGCTAGTCACCGCGACAATTTCGTAGATGCTTCCCGATTGGCTCCGGGCGGACCCGAAAAAGGCGGGGCCGGCAGCGAATGCCGGCCCCCCATTTGATCAGAACGCGGCGGTGAGCGATCCGATGATGGTCGATCCGGCGATCGAGCCGGTGCCGTCCTGGCCGCGCGAGAAGCTGGGCTGCAGATAGGCGGACTCGCCCTTGCCGATGTCGGTGTCGATGTAGGCGACGCCGAGCGTCAGCGGAGTGCCGGGGATGACATAGTCGGCGCCGATCAGCCAATCCCAGTACTCGCCGGTGGGCGCGACGGAGGTTGCGAACGGCCCGAGGCCCTTGTTGCCCTTCGAGTAGCCGATGTGCGCCTTCACGGTCAGGCCGGTGTCGGGGATCCCGGCGGCGGCATCGCCCCAGAGGTAGAGGTTGTAGTTCTTGTCGCCCGGATCGGTGTAGACGCCGTTTGCCGCGTCGAGGCCGGTGGCGTACCAGGCGCCGAGCGCTTCCTGCTTGGGCGCATAGGCAACGCCAGCGGTGAGCGAAAGCGGGCCGGTGGTGCCCGACAGCTTGGCGTAAGGCTCGATGAAGTCGGTGTTGTCGAAGCCGCCCGGATACATGTACCAGGTCGCGCCGACGTCGATCGTCGCACCCTCGCCGATCGGAGCCTTGAAGCCGGCGATCAGGTCGAGCTCCATGTTGGCGCCGCCGAAGGTACCCCAGCCCGACAGGTTCGAACCCCAGGTGCCGACGTAGAAACCGCTCTCATGGCTGACGGTGATGCCGCCCTGGACAGCAAGTTCCCTGTCGCTCTGCGAAACGCCGCGGAAGCGGTACTCGCTGACGATGCCGACGCTGCCGGTTACCGTGACAGGCTTGGCCGGTTCTTCCTGGGCTGAAGCGGGAGTGGCGGTCGCGAGGATCGCGGCGGCAAAGCCGGCCGCAGTGGCCAGAAGACGCATTTTCATAGTGGAACACCCTCATGTTTCGTTCGGCGTTCCGTCCTGCGCTACAGCGCCGAGCCATGGCTACGTGGCCGGCTCGTTTCGCTGCAGTGCAGTATTTCTATAGCGTCGCAAGTCACAGATCAATTGCAATACGCGGCAAATGGCTCGTGTTCTTCGCATCTGCGAAGAGTGTTGCAAAAATATCAGGCGGGCCGCTGTGGACCCGCCCTGAGTTCAAGCCGCGGTGTGAGGGTGTACGCCGGCCAAGTTACTCAAGATGCGACCGGAAGTGGTCGAAGGACATCGGCCGGGCCCGTGATCCGGTCATTATGGCCAATGTGGCGACGACGGTTGATCCATTCGGTCAAGGTTTCCGCCGTGGTGTGATCCATGGCCTTGACCCTGTCCAGGTCCAGGTGGACGGAGCGATCCGCCGGCTGGTTTTCCAGGACCGCATTGAGCCTGGTCAAACCGAGGAACGTCGCGGCTCCCGCCAGTTCGACACGGTACGCACCGTTGTCTTCGTGCTCGTGCACCTTCAAGCGGATGTCGCGGATGTGCGGCAGGACTTCGACCAGCGAAAGAGCGAGGCCGACCAGCACGCCGGTCAACAGGTCTGTGGTCACCACCAGCACGAACGTCACCGTCCAGATTACCGCCGGCAAAGGACCGTGCGCCTTGAACAGGTGCTGCACGTGCTTGAGGCTGACCAGCCGCCAGCCGGTCACGACCAGCACGCCGCCCAGGGCCGCCATCGGGACTTCCCGCAGGAGCCAGGGCAACAGCGCGACGAAGCCGAGGATCCACACACCGTGCAGCACGGCGGAAAGTCGGGTCCGTGCACCGGCCTGCACGTTGGCCGAGCTGCGGACGATCACGCCGGTCATCGGCAGGGCACCGAAGGCACCGCACAGGAAGTTGCCGATGCCCTGCGCCCGCAGTTCCTTGTTGTAGTTGGTGCGCACGCCGTCGTGCATGCGATCCACTGCCGCCGCCGAAAGAAGCGTCTCGGCACTGGCGATGAACGCGATGGCCACGGCGGCGACCAGCAGCGCGGGGTTGGCGAGTGGCGCGAGCCACGCGGAGCTCGTCGGCAAAGCGAAGGCAGCAGCGAGCGAGGCGGGGACCTCGATCCGCGCCACGCCCAGCCCCATCGACCAGGCAACGGCGGTCGCCGCCAGCACGCCCAGGAGCGCGCCGGGAACGAGCGACAGCGACTTGGGCCGCAGCTTCTCCCAGCCGAGCATGACCACGATCGTCAGCACGCCCAGGCCAAGCGCCAGTTCGGTTGCGGCCACATCGGCGAAGTTGAGCCCGAGCACGCGCTCGGGCATCGCCGCCATGTTCTGCAAGCCGCTAGACATGGGCTTCTTGTCGAACAGGATGTGGAACTGGCCGATCACGATCAGCGCGCCGATGCCGGCGAGCATGCCGTGGACCACCGCCGGGCTGATGGCGCGGAACAACCCGCCCATCTTGAGCCATCCCGCCACGAGCTGCAGCACACCGGCGAGCAGCAGCACGGGGCCCAGCGCTTCGATGCCATGCTCGCGCACGAACTCGAAGACGATGACGGCAAGGCCGGCGGCCGGGCCGCTGACCTGAAGCGGAGACCCAGCAAGCAGACCGACGACGATGCCGCCGATGATGCCCGTCACCAGGCCGCGCTCGGGCGGCACGCCCGAGGCGATCGCGATGCCCATGCACAGCGGCATTGCCACCAGGAACACGACGATCGAGGCCGTGAAGTCCCGCGTCAGGTGGGCGAAGGGCCCGGTGCGCTCCTCGGCCGTGCCGCTGGTATGGGCGGGTGTCATTCCGCGGCCTCAGCCATCACATAGCCGGAGCGCGCACGTGCCGGGATGGCGACCGGCAGCTCGCGGTCCTCGCGAAGCGGCACGAACTCGCCCGTCTCGCCATCGAGCGCGAGCACCTGGCCCGCATGGATGTCGACGAACCAGCCATGCAGCGCCAGCTCACCCCGCGCCATCGCAGCCGCGACCGAAGGGTGCGTGCGCAGATGATTGAGCTGTGCGTTTACGTTCTCCAGGCTGACCGCGCGCACGCGCTCACCTTCCTTGAGATTGGGCTGGCAGGTGCTCACCACGTTCTCGGCCGCGCTGCCATGCTTCAGCCAGGCAGCGACGTTGGGCATCGCATCCAGACCGACCGGATTGCTGAGCGCCTTCATCGCGCCGCAGTCCGAGTGACCGCAGACGATGATGTCGCGGATGCCAAGCGCCACCACCGCGTACTCGACAGTCGACGTAACGCCGCCGTTCTGAGTGGCATAAGGCGGAACCATGTTGCCGGCGTTGCGGCAGACGAACAGGTCGCCGGGGCCCGCCTGCATGATCTGCTCGGGGACAATGCGCGAGTCCGCGCAGGAAATCATCAGCGCCTTGGGCTCCTGCCCATGGGTGGTGAGCTTCTTGAACAGTTCGCTGCTGGCGGGGAAAGTGGTCTTCTCGAAGCTGAAGACGCGGCCGATCAACTCGTTCACGTGCGATACCCTTCTTTGTGGATTCTCGCGCAACCCGCATGGATCGCGTCATGCACCACGAGGTACGGCGCTATGGTGTCCGTCTCCACGCGCTAACGTGACGAAGTTTTGCTGCGGTGCGGCGGCGAGCGCGCGAACGGCACACCCGATCGAGGCCTATGCGGATGGGAGCGGCAGCCTTATCGTTGCTCGCAGGCCTCCTTCGGGGCGGTTGCGCAGCTCGAGGGTTCCGTTTTCCGCCCTGACGGACTTGCGCACGATGGCAAGACCCAGACCCATGCCGGCGGTGTCTCGCGTTCGTGCCGTGTCGAGCCGAACGAAGGGCTGCAGCGCCTCTGCCACGCGGTCCTCCGGAATGCCCGGCCCGTCGTCCTCGATCACGATCTCGGCTTCGTCACCCCCTCGACGAACCTGGACGTGCACGTTGCCGCCATAGTGCAGCGCGTTCTCGATGAGGTTGGAGAGTGCCCGTCTGATCGCGACCGGTCGGGCGACGATCTCCAGGCTCGGCAGCCCGGAATAGCGTGCCAAGCCGCCATGATCGGACGCGGCATCGACCAGCGTCTCGGCCATGACGGCAAGGTCGATGCGCTCGGCCTGGATCGATCGACCGTCGCTCTCGACGTAGGCCTGGATCGATTCCAGCAGCATGCGCATCTCGTCGATGTCGTGGTTCAGCCCGTCCCGCACCTCGGGATCGATGCTTTCGTCATCGAGGCGCAGCCGCATCCGCGAGAGTGGCGTCTTGAGATCATGGCCGATCGCCAGCATCGTCTGGGTGCGATCGGCGAGCGAGTGGTGGATGCGCTCCTGCATTTCGTTGAGCGCGCGGATGAGGCTGCGCAACTCGTCCGGACCGCGCTCGGGCACGGGATTGGGCGGCCCGGCGCCAAGCTGGCGCGTCGCGACGATCAGGCTGCGCAGGGGCTTGAGCGTTGCGCGCAGCAGCACCCAGCCAAGCGCGATCAGCAGCAGCGTCGGCAGCACGAGGCTGATCACCCGGCCCAGCGTCAGCTTCCAGGCGGCATTGGCGTGCGTGTGGAAACGCAGGACACTGCGGTCGGCCAGGCGGATCGAGCCGCCGATGTTGCCGCGGCCCGGCAGGCCTTCGAGGTGCAGTTCGATGTCGCCCAGTGCCAGCTCCGGCTCGATCTCCACCACCTGGGCGCGCAAGTTGGCCAGGCCCAGCGAGCCGCGTTCACGTGCCTCGGGCGGCACCAGCGACATCCGGAACCGGCCGGTGCTGAGCGTTCCAGCCACATGGACCCGTTCGGACCTGGGCGTGCGCTCCAGCGTGCGGGTCGCCAGGACGACGTTCTCGGCAATGCGCTCGGCATCGTCGCGTCGAAGTTCGAAGGCGTTCACCCGCTCGAACAGGAACGAGCTGGCAGCGAAATCGACGATGAGGACCAGGATCAGGACCGCCAGCAGGCGCTCCGGCAAGCCGAGCCGCCGGATCAAAGCGACGATCCTGCCCCCCATCAGCCGCGCTTCACATCCGCCTTGAACATGTACCCGACGCCGCGAACCGTGACGATCGGTGGCTCGCAGCCGCCGGCCTGCAGCTTGCGGCGCAGGCGGCTGACGAGCACGTCGATGCTGCGATCCGAACTGTCCCCGATACGCGCACGCGAAAGCTCCATCAGGCGTTCGCGGCCGAGCACCCGCTGCGGATAACCCAGGAAGGTGATCAGCAGGTCGAACTCGGCGCCCGTCAGGTCGACGATGGCGCCGCTGGCGGATCGCAGCTCGCGCCGCGCGAGCGAAACCTGCCAACCATCGAACGTGATGGTGTCGGGCGCGCGACCTTCCTGCAGGCCCTCACCCGCGCCGCCGTCCAGCGAGTTGTTGCCACGGCGCAGGACCGCGCTGACCCGGGCCGCCAGCTCGCGCGTGCTGAACGGCTTGACCAGGTAGTCGTCGGCACCCAGCTCCAGACCCAGGACGCGATCCTCCTCGCTGCTGCGCGCGCTGACGAAGATGATCGGCATATCGCTCTCGCGCCGAAGACGGCGGAACAAGTCCAGGCCGCTGGTACCCGGCAGCATGATGTCCATCACGATCAGGTCGACGCTGGTCTCACGCAGGGTGATCCACATCTCGGCGCCGGTGGCGGCGGTGAGGACGTGGAAGCCGCTTTGCCGCAAGGCACGCGCAGTAAGGGTTCGCAAGGCGCCGTCGTCTTCGACGAGGAGGATGGTCTGCGGAGAAGTCATCGCGTGTGAATAAGCCTTTGGCGCTGCGGAGGGTTCTAGCCACACCCTGCCCAGGTTCCAAGCAGATTGGCTGGGTCGTGCGGCCCAAGAGCCCGCCCCTTCATTGTAAGGAGCGCCAAACCTGCGTAGCCGATGTGTCGGCAACCCTACATCGGCGTGACGAAACATTGCCCGGCGTGACTTTCTTAACAAGAGTTTAGCGGCAGACCCCGCCGGCGAACGACCTTCGCGCCTGGTCGAGGTGCAGGTGATCGGCATGCGCGGCGTTGTAATCGGGCGAAAGCACGGTGCCGAACTCAAGGCATGCGGCATCGCGTGCCTGGTGGAGGAAATCGGCGGCATCATCATCGCCCACCCAATCCGGCCGCACGACGATGCGGCGGCCGTCGTCCAGCACGAAAGCGGCGATGTCGATCGCGTTGCCGGTGGCATGCTCGCTCCAGTTGCCGTTGCTGCCGCCACCGATGCGACGGCAGTTGCTGGTGCCATAGTGTTCCAGGGCGACCACTCGAGTGCGCAGGATGCGTTCGGCGGCAGGCTGGACACCGTGGCGGAGCCAGCGCGCGAGCCCGGCGTCGACTGCGCACGTCGCCTGTGCGCCCGTCGGGCGCAGCGCGAGGCCGGGCGTGGCACCGCCCGGTGCGGCATTGGTGGCCGCAAGCACCTGGCGGTCCTCCCGGCGGCACGATCCCTCTCCGACCGGATCGAGCTGCGTGAAGGCGATGCCGCTTCGGCGCAGGAAGGCGCGGCACTCCGAGGGATCGCTGCGCAGGCTGGCGATCTTGCCGTCGGTCATCCATCCGCCCGGCGCATCGGCAAGGCGCAACGGCGCCCAGGGATCATAGGACGGATGCTCACGCAGCCAGGCGCGACCGCCGGCAACCGCCGCGATCAGCACCAGTCCGGCGAGCAGCCAGCGATCGAGGGCAAAGCGCATGCGCGATCAATCCGCGATGGGGAGTTTGGCTGCGGCGAATGGCCGATGGGGCGACACGCTCAGTGGAAGTCGCGTGACTTGGGGATGACCCGCACGTCGCGCGGGTGCCCTTGGTGGAACCCGCACTCGCGACTGCCGGGACCGGGCGGCGTCCACTGGTCGTATTCGATCGGCTTGAAGGGGTCATCCTTGCCCGTGCGCAGATCCTCGCGAGGGCCCCACTTGCTCGGCAGCGGATTGTTGCAGTGGTCGGCGCGCGCGATCGTGGCGGGCAGCAGATCCTCGGACAGGCGGTGCAATTCGTGCGTGGCATCGGTCATGTGCGCGGCGATGACGTGAATCACCTCGTCGTCGTACTCGACCCGGCCACGCACTTCCATCAGCCGCGCACCCATGACGACGCGGCGCTGCTTTTCCTTGAGGTCGGGCCAGACCACCAGATTCACCACGCCGGTCTCGTCCTCCAGAGTGATGAAGCACACGCCCTTGGCGCTGCCCGGCCGCTGGCGGATCAGCACCACGCCCGCGACCTGCACCATCGAGCGGAACTTGCGGCTGCGCAGATCGCAGGCCCGTACGAAGCCGCGATCGGCCAGGTTCGCGCGCAGGAACGCCATGGGATGTGCCTTCAGGCTGAGGCGCTGGGTCTGGTAATCGGCGACCACCTCCTCGCTCAACGGCATGCGCGGCAGTTTGGTGAGCGCCTTCTCGGCCCCCTCGTCCCGCGCCGCCGCAGCGGCGAACAGCGGCAGGTCGGGCGCCGCGATCAGGCTGCGCGACTCCCACAAGGCCTGCCGCCGCGAAAGTCCCAGCGAACCGAATGCATCGGCCGCGGCCAGCCGCTCGATCAGCGCCGGCGACACCCCTGCCCGCTCGCGCAAATCGGTGACATCGCGGAACGGACCGCCTTCCGCGCGCGCGGTGACGATCCGCGCCGCGGCGGCCTCGGGAAACCCGTCGATCTGGCGCAGCCCCAATCGCAGTGCGATGTGCTTGTCGAGGCGCCCCTTGTCCTCCCCGGCACGGGGAGGGGGACCGCGACGCGCAGCGGCGTGGTGGAGGGGACTCTCGACAAGGCACGGCGACTGCGGCGACTTCCCACCACCATGCTGCGCATTGTCCCCTTCCCCGTGCCGGGGAGGACCGAAATCCTCCAGCGTACAGTCCCAATCGCTGCCGTTCACGTCCGACGGCAGCACCGCGACCCCATGCTCCTTAACGTCGCGCACGATCTGCGCCGGCGCATAGAAGCCCATCGGCTGCGAGTTCAGCAGCGCGCACCCGAAGGCCGCCGGAAAGTGGCACTTCAGCCAACTGGAGACATAGACCAGATGCGCGAAGCTGGCGGCATGGCTCTCGGGAAACCCATACTCGCCAAAGCCCTTGATCTGGTTGAAGCAACGCTCTGAAAAGTCGGGATCGTAGCCACGCTCGATCATCCTGCCGACCATCCGCTCCTGCAGCACGTCCACCATGCCGCGTGACCGGAACGTCGCCATCGCCTTCCTGAGCTGGTTCGCCTCCTTGTTCGAGAACTTGGCCGCATCCAGGGCGATCTTCATCGCCTGTTCCTGGAAGATGGGTACGCCCAGCGTGCGCCCGATGATTGACGTCAATTCATCCGGAGGTCCATGCTCGGGAGATGGTGCGGGAATCTGGACCACCTCCCCGCCACGTCGCCGTTTCAGGTAGGGATGGACCATGTCGCCCTGGATCGGCCCAGGCCGCACGATAGCCACCTGGATCACAAGGTCGTAGAACTCACGCGGGCGCAATCTGGGCAGCATGTTCATCTGCGCCCGGCTTTCCACCTGGAAGACGCCCAATGAATCTCCCTTCTGCAGCATCGCATAGACTTCCGGGTCCTCGCGCGGCACCGTGGCGAGTGTCAGGCTGCGGTCGTGGTGGTCCTCCAGCAAGTCGAGGCACTTGCGGATGCAGGTCAGCATGCCGAGCGCCAGCACGTCGACCTTGAGGATGCCAAGCTCGTCGATATCGTCCTTGTCCCATTCGATGAACGTACGTTCGGGCATGGCCCCGTTGCCGATCGGCACTGTCTCCGTCAGAGGACCCTGGGTGAGGATGAAGCCACCCACATGTTGACTAAGATGGCGAGGCATTCCAATAAGTTGTTCGGTCAGCGCGAGAACGCGTCTAAGATGCGGATCGCCAGCGTCCATTCCCGTTTCCTGTACGTGCTTCTGGCCGATCTCCGTGCCCCAGCCGCCCCAGACCGTCCGGGCCAAAGCTGCCGTCACGTCCTGAGTCAGGCCCATGGCCTTGCCCACTTCGCGGATGGCCATGCGGGGGCGGTAGTGGATTACCGTGGCACACAAACCTGCCCGCTCGCGCGAGTAGCGCTTGTAAACGTACTGAATCACTTCTTCGCGCCGTTCATGCTCGAAGTCGATGTCGATATCAGGCGGTTCGCTGCGCTCCTCTGAGATAAAGCGATCGAACAACAAGGCGTGTTCGGCAGGGTTCACCGACGTGATTCCCAGGCAGTAGCACACCGCGGAGTTCGCTGCCGATCCCCTGCCCTGGCACAAGATCGGCGGCTCCTGGCTGCGGGCGAAATCGACGATGTCCTTGATCGTCAGGAAATACCTTGCCAGCTCCTTGCTGCCGATCAGTGCCAGTTCCCTGACCAACGTCTCTTCCACATGCTGCGGCATGCCCTTGGGAAAACGGTCCTTGGCGCCAAGCCAGGTCAGCTGTTCCAGGTATGCTTGATGATCCAGGCCGGTGGGGCAGATCTCTTCAGGATACTCGTATCTCAGATCCTCGAGACTGAACTCACAGTCATCCGCCAGCGTCCGTGCGGCGGCGATGGCATGCGGCCAGCGTGCGAACAGATGCGCCATCTCTTCCGGCGACTTGAGGTGCCGCTCGGCATTGGGTTCAAGCAGCCAGCCCGCCTGGGCCACGGTAGTCTTGTGGCGGATCGCCGTCATCACGTCCTGCAGGGGGCGGCGCGTAGGCTCGTGATAGAGCACGTCGTTGGTGGCAAGGATGGTCAGTGCGTTTCGGCCGGCCAACGCATCCAGCGCATCGATCCGGGCCACATCGTCTCCGCTGTAAATGTAGGAGGCGGCAACATGGCGCATACTCGGCAGCTGTGCGGTCAAGTGTGGAACGAGGTCCAGCCAGGCAGCCTTGAACGGGGTCAGAGTTCTATCTTCAACCTCTTCAAGGATGGAAAGAGCAACGACGTTGCTGGGAATGGCGATCTCGTACTCCGATTTCAGATCGCGCGGAGGGACCAGGATCAGGTGCACGCCTTCGGCATGATCGGCGAGCATCTGCAGCGATATCTCGCATATGCCCTTGTCCTGCCACTCGCCCGAGAGCGTGCCCATGCGCCCTGCCGAAATCAAGCGACAGAGGCGGCCATATGCGGCGCGATCCCGTGAGTAGGCCAGGAACACCAACCCTTCGACGGTCTCGATCCGACAGCCGATCACGGGTCGCAGCTTCACGTTCTTGCACTGGCTATGGACGCGCACCACGCCGGCCATGGAGTTGACGTCCGCGATGCCGATGGCATCGTAGCCCAGCTGCCAGGCACGCTCGACCAGTTGCGCCGCATCCGACGCGCCGCGCAGGAACGAGAAGCAGCTGGCGATGCCCAGTTCCACGAATGGCGCAGGCTCGGGCGGTTCGACGGTATCGGGATCGATGTCGATCCGGCGGCGATCCGGGGTGAGTGGGGCTTCGGGCATGAGAGGTCAACGGAACTGCGGGGATGATCGTTCCTGATATGTTCTATTGATCCTGCTGGATAGTGGGAGAGCTGCAGGTTTCCCACAGCATGGGTTTAACTACGAGTTTGCCGGCCAGGGTCGTCCCCATATGCTCCGCTAACGCTCGTCACTGCCGCAACCGGTCCCGGGTCAAGCCCGGGACGGCGCGTTACTCCGCCAGACCGGCCCAGACGCTCTTGATGCGTTCGAAGAAGCCCTTCGATCCCGGGCATTCGTCGCCGGTTTCGGTTTCCTGCAGTTCGCGCAGGAGTTCCTTCTGGCGCGCTGAGAGCTTGGTCGGTGTTTCGACCGAGATCTCGATCACCATGTCGCCGCGGCCGCGACCCTGCAGCACCGGCATGCCGGCGCCGCGCTTGCGCAGCTGCTTGCCCGATTGGATGCCGGCGGGGATATCCACGGCGAGGCGTTCGCCGTCGATACCCGGAATCTCGATATCACCACCCAGCGCCGCCGTGGTGAAGGTGATCGGCACCCGGGTGACCAGCGTCGTGCCCTCGCGCTCGAACACGGCGTGCCGCTTGACGTGGAGGAAGATGTAAAGGTCGCCAGGAGGGGCGCCGAACGGCCCAGCCTCGCCCTTGCCTGAAAGGCGGATGCGGGTGCCGGAATCCACGCCCGGCGGGATGTCGACTTCCAGCGTCTGCGGCTTGTCGACCCGGCCCTCGCCCCGGCAGACACGGCAGGGCTTCTCGATCACTTCGCCGCGGCCATGGCAGGTCGGGCAAGTGCGCTCGACCACGAAGAAGCCCTGCTGCGCGCGGACCTTGCCGTGGCCGCCGCACATGGTGCACCGGCGCGCGCCGGTGCCGGGCTCCGCGCCAGAGCCATGGCACGGCTCGCACGCGGCCGAGACTTCGATCTCGATCTCGGTCTTCTTGCCGTGGAATGCCTCTTCGAGGCTGATCTCCATGTCGTAGCGCAAGTCGGCGCCGCGACGCGCCTGCTGGCGTCCGCCGCCTCCGAAGGCCTGGCCGAAGATCGATTCGAAAATGTCGCCGATGTCGCCGAAGTCAGCACCACCCTGCCCGCCGCCGGGGCCACCGTTCTGGAACGCGGCATGGCCATAGCGGTCGTAAGCCGCGCGCTTCTGCGGGTCCTTGAGGCAGTCGTAAGCGACGCTGATCATCTTGAAGCGGGTTTCCGCTTCCTTGTCGCCCGGGTTCTTGTCCGGATGCCACTTCATGGCGAGCCGCCGGTACGCGGACTTGAGCGTCTTGTCGTCTGCCGTCCGCTCGCATTCGAGCAGTTCGTAGAAATCGATTTCAGTTGCTGACACGTCGCTTCACCCAACCGTGCCGCTGCCGTTCGAGGCCGCCGCACTCCACTCGTCATTGCGAGGAGGCGAAGCCGACGAAGCAACCCATCGCGGCATGGCGCGGCCCTGGATTGCTTCGCTTCGCTCGCAATGACGATCCATTTGCCTAGCTCACCCCACCGAAACGCCAACCGCCGCCGGCGCGCGATGCACCAGCGGCGGCCAGGGTTTTCATCAGGTTATCAGCCCTTGTTCTCGTCGACTTCCGAGAACTCGGCGTCGACCACGTCATCGTCGCCGCTGGCACGCGCTGCCGCTGCGTCGGCATCCGGCGAGGCAGCAGAGGCCTGCTCCTTCTCGTAGATCGCCTGGCCCAGCTTCATCGCCACTTCGGTCAGCGCCTGCGACTTGGCCGTGATCTCGGCGGTATCGCCGCTCTCGATCGCGGTCTTGGTCGCAGCGATCGCGGCCTCGATCTCGGACTTCAGCGATGCGTCGATCTTGTCGCCATGCTCGGCCAGCTGCTGCTCGGTCGCATGGACGAGGCTGTCGGCGTTGTTCTTCGCCTCGGCCCCTTCGCGGCGCTTCTTGTCTTCTTCGGCGAACTTCTCGGCATCGCGGACCATCTGGTCGATGTCGCTGTCCGAGAGACCGCCCGAGGCCTGGATGCGGATCTGCTGCTCCTTGCCGGTGCCCTTGTCCTTGGCGCTGACATTCACGATGCCGTTGGCGTCGATGTCGAAGGTCACTTCGATTTGCGGCACGCCGCGACGCGCCGGCGGAATGCCGACCAGGTCGAACTGGCCGAGGATCTTGTTGTCCGCCGCCATCTCGCGCTCGCCCTGGAACACGCGGATCGTCACCGCCTGCTGGTTGTCCTCGGCGGTCGAGTAGACCTGGCTCTTCTTGGTCGGGATCGTCGTGTTGCGGTCGATCATCTTGGTCATGATGCCGCCCAGCGTCTCGATACCCAGCGACAGCGGGGTCACGTCGAGCAGCAGCACGTCCTTGACGTCGCCCTGGAGGACGCCGGCCTGGATCGCGGCACCCATCGCGACGACCTCATCGGGGTTCACGCCGGTGTGCGGGTCCTTGCCGAAGAAGTCCTTCACGGCATCGCGCACCTTGGGCATGCGGGTCATGCCGCCGACGAGCACGACGTCGTCGATCTCCTTGGCCGAGATGCCGGCATCGGCCAGCGCCTTGCGGCAAGGATCGAGCGTGCGCTGGATCAGATCGGCGACCATCTTCTCGAGGTCGGCGCGGGTGACAGTTTCGACCAGGTGCAACGGCGTGGTGGCGCCGCCTTCCATGCGCGCGGTGATGAAGGGCAGGTTGACCTCGGTCGTCGCCGTCGAGGACAGCTCGATCTTGGCCTTCTCGGCCGCTTCCTTCAGGCGCTGCAGAGCCAGCTTGTCGGTGCGGAGATCCATGTTCTCCTTGGCCTTGAACTTGTCGGCCAGCCACTCGACCAGCTTGGTGTCGAAGTCCTCACCACCCAGGAACGTGTCGCCGTTGGTGCTCTTCACCTCGAACACGCCGTCGCCGATCTCCAGGATCGAGACGTCGAAGGTGCCGCCGCCAAGGTCGTAGACCGCGATGGTCTTGCCGTCCTGCTTGTCGAGGCCATAGGCCAGCGCGGCCGCGGTCGGCTCGTTGATGATGCGCAACACTTCAAGACCCGCGATCTGGCCGGCGTCCTTGGTCGCCTGGCGCTGCGCGTCGTTGAAGTACGCGGGCACGGTTATCACCGCCTGCGTGACCGTCTCACCCAGGTAGCTCTCGGCGGTTTCCTTCATCTTCTGCAGGATGAAGGCGCTGATCTGCGACGGGCTGTAGTCCTCGCCCCCAGCGCTGACCCAGGCGTCGCCGTTCTTGCCGCGCGTGATGGTGTATGGGACCAGCTCGGTGTCCTTCTTGGTCACCGGGTCGTCGAAGCGGCGGCCGATCAGGCGCTTCACCGCGAAAATCGTGTTGTCGCCGTTCGTGACCGCCTGGCGCTTCGCCGGCTGGCCGATCAGGCGCTCGCCGTCCTTGGTGAAGGCGACGATCGAAGGCGTGGTACGCGCGCCTTCCGAATTCTCGATGACCTTGGGCTTGCCGCCGTCCATGACCGCGATGCAGCTGTTGGTCGTGCCAAGGTCGATACCGATTACTTTAGCCATTATCCCCATTCCTCACGTCAATTGAAGACACCGCGCGGATCGCCTCCCCCTGCGGAGCAAGGCGGCTTGGCGGCTCGGTGACGTCCCCATGAAGGGCGTGTCGTCGGCGGGCGATATAGGACGGGTTTTGCTTGGCACAAGAGCGGTGTGCAGGCATGAGACGGCGCGAATTGCACTGCCAGAATGAGAGCCATCGGCCATGAGAATGCATCGTACCGCCCTGCTGTCGGCGCTGCTGCTCGCTGCGGCGATAACGGGGTGCAAGGGAGGCGAGGCACCGGCTCCCGAAACGAGCACCGGCGCGAACGAGAGCGTCGACGCGCTTGGTCCCGATGCCAAGCCGGGCGTCACGGCAGGCGCCGCGCGCCTCGTGCTGCCGGTCATCGCTGGGCGGCCCGGCGTCGTCTACTTCCGGGTGGCGAACAATACGTCTGCCAAGATCACGCTCGCGGGCGTACACGTGCAAGGTGCCGGCAAGGCGGAGATGCACCGCACCTCCGGCGGCAAGATGACGCCGGTCGAGCAAGTGCCGATCGATGCAGGCGCATCCATCGCTTTCGTGCCGGGCGGCTTGCACATCATGGCATTCGACATCGAGCCAAGCCTGAAGGCCGGAGATCGAAGCGAGCTCACGCTGACTTTCTCCGACGGGGACAAGATATCGGTGCCGCTCAAGGTCGAGGCGATGGGCGCAAACTCGGGCGGCATGGCGGGGATGAGCCACTGACGCCCACGCTCGCTTCGCCCTGTGCCTGCCCGCCTGGCGGCGATCGCCCGCTGACGGAAGGCGAGCGTGCGCTGGTCGCGGGCATGTTCGGCAAGGCGATCGACTGCGACCCGGTGCGCGTGACGCGCCGGCGCTGGTTCCCGTTCCAGCCGGTGGACACGCTGATGGCGCCATGCGGGCACGTCCACTTCCACCCGCGATCCCAGCTCTATGTCGATGATTTCGCGGTCGCCGGACCGCAGGCGCAGGCGCTATTCCTGCATGAGATGACCCATGTCTGGCAGACGCAGCATCGTGGACGCTGGTACCTGCCGCTCATGCGCCATCCACTCTGCCGCTACGACTACACCTTGCGACCGGGGTGGCGACTGGAACGCTACGGCCTGGAGCAGCAGGCGGAAATCGTGCGCCATGTGTTCCTGCTGGAACGTGGGATGCATGTGCCGGGCGCGCCGCCGCTGGAGAGCTACCGCGGCGTGCTGCCGTTTCGGTGAGCGACACGCGAAGGTTCGGCTACATTTTTAAGTCTGCAGCAACCATCTCCTGTTGGAAACTCTAAAGGTCGGCGCGGTACTATTTCCTGGGCAACAGGAAACCAAACTCATGCGAAAGTTCATAGCCGCCGCGCTGCTTGCATCCGTGAGCACCGGGACGGTTCAAGCACAGTCGACCTATGTCTGGTCGGCGCCTCCGTCCGCGGCAGACGGCCGGGTGTTCAAGTATTACCTGCCAATGGGCACGCCGATCATGCTGCGCACCCGCACGCAAGTGAATACCAGGGAAGCCAACCTTGGCGATCGGGTCTACCTGGAAGTTGCGGAGCCCATCACGTTCCAAGGGCAGACGGTCATCCCCGCAGGCGCGCCGGTGGTCGGTGAGGTTGCCTCGCTCCAGCGCAACGGGCATTTTGGGCGCAAGGGCAAGGTCGCCGTTCGTCTTATCGAAGTCCAGACGCCGAGCGGGCCGGTCCGCCTTTCCGGTGACGCCTACGATGAAGGCACCTCCGGCACCGTCGTATCCTTCGGTACGATCATGCTTGTGTCGACGCTTGGCTTCCTGATCCACGGCACCAGTGGCAACATCGCCGCGAATTCAACCGTGAAAGCCCATCTGGCCGAGAACATGAATTTCCGTTGGCAAGATCCGCAGGCGCGTCAGGCCTCTGCCGCGATCGAGGCATCGCCGGACCAGACCCCGGCGCGTGCTGCATCGCTCGATAGGCGCGAGGTCGCTTCGCAGCCCTCTGGCTGATCGCAGCCCCGTATCGCTAACGCATGAAGGGCGCGGAATGCATCGGCATCCGCGCCCTTCTTCGTACTGATTCTAGGTCGGCCTCAGCAATCGCGGTCGTAGTAGCGGCGACCGTCGCGGTCGTAGCGGTAGCAGCCGCCGTTGCGGTCCTTTTCGACCTGCGACCCGGCGACCGCACCCGCGGCGGCACCGATCGCAGCGCCTGCGCCGACGTCGCCGGCAAGAGCGCCTACGCCCGCGCCGATCGCGCCGCCGGCAAGGGCGCCTTCGCCGCCGTAGTTCGAAGCGCAACCGCCAAGCGCCAGTGCGCCGGCAGCCATGACGGGGAGGATGAACTTACGCATGACTTGTCTCCGTGACCCAACAATGTTCTGTGCTGGGCTAACGGGGAGCGGGCAGGGTTGTTCCTGGATTGAAGGCGGACGGTCGCAAGTAACGGGTGATTGAGCGGCGGAGCAACCAACGCGCAACAATGCAGCCGGTCATTGTCGCCCCGGACCGGATCCGAAAGCGATACCTTCGCGTCGCGAGCCGTCCCGAAGGCATCCCGGCGGTAGGCTCATCGCTGGCAAAAAACGGTCCCGGGTCGAACCCGGGACGACGTGTCCCTGCAACGTCCTTGGTGGATCAATCCGGCTTCTTGGCCACGGCGACCATCGCCGGCCGCAGCAGACGATCCTTGATCATGTAGCCGGCCTGCAGTTCTTGCAGCACGGTGCCGGGCTCTGCATCGCCGGAAGGCAGCTCGATCATCGCCTGATGCTGGTTGGGATCGAGCGGCAGGCCCACCGCGGCGATGCGGCTGATACCGTGCGAGGCAAAGACCTTCTCGATCTCGCGCCCGGTCGCCTCGATGCCCGCCACCAGGTTCTTCATCTTCTCGTCCTCGCGCAGTTCGGCAGGGATCGCCGAGAGCGCACGGGTGAGATTGTCCGAGACGGAGAGGATATCGCGCGCAAAGCCGGTCGCGGCATAGGCGCGGGTGTCGGCGATGTCCTTTTCCAGGCGGCGGCGCACGTTCTGCGTCTCTGCCTTGGCGTAGAGCACGTCCTGCTTGGCGACTTCCAGATCCTCGCGCAGACGCGCAAGCTCTTCGGCTCCGCGATCGACGGTTTCCGCGTTCTTCTCCAGCAGCTCCTCAGGAACGCCCTTAAGTTCTTCGGCCACGGCCTTGTCTTCAGGCTGCGTGTTCTGATCGATCATGTCGTGTAGGTTCCAGCTATCCGATGAGTTTGCTCAGGCTCTGGCCCAGGCTCTGAGCGGTGAAGTCCACCATGGGGACGACGCGCGCATAGTTCAACCGAGTGGGGCCGATTACCCCCACCACGCCGACCACCCTGCCCTCGCGATCGCGATAGGGCGAGGCGATCACGGAAGACCCGCTCAGCGCGAACAAGCGGTTCTCCGATCCGATGAAGATGCGCGCCGATCGGGCATCGCGCGCCATGTCGAGCAAGTCGGCCACCGACTGCTTGTTCTCCAGGTCGTCCAGCAGCGAGCGAACCCGCTCCAGATCCGAAAGCGCCGTTTCGTCGAGCAGGTTGGCCTGGCCACGCACGATCAGCACGCGCCGGCGCGCCGCATCCTCGCTCCACACGGCGAGCCCGCGCTGCACCAGGTCCTGGCTCGCGGCATCGAGCGCGCTGCGACCCGAGGCGATGTCGGCTTTCATCGCCACCGCCGCTTCGCTCAGCGTACGTCCGGCGAGATGCGCGGTGAGATAGTTGGAAGCTTCCTCAAGCGCGCTCGGCGGGATCGGAGCGGACAGCTCGATGATGCGGTTCTCGACCGAACCGTCGGCGCCCACGAGCACGGCGAGCACCCGGCGCTCGGCGATGGACAGCAGCGAGATCTGCCGCAGCCGCGCCTCGCGTTGCGGCACCATGACGACGCCGGCGCCGGCGCAAAGATCGGACAGGATCGCACTGGTTGCCTCCAGCGCGGCCTCGATCGGACCGGGTCCGGCGATGCGGCTCTCGATCGCGGCGCGCTCCTCGCGGGTCGGTTCCGCGACTTGCATCATGCCATCCACGAACAGGCGCAGGCCCGACTCCGTCGGCATCCGACCGGCACTGGTATGCGGCGCCGCCAGCAAGCCCAAGGTCTCGAGATCCGCCAGCACCGATCGAATCGACGCCGGCGAGAGATTCACCCCGCCCCCGCCCGCCAGCGTGCGCGAGCCGACGGGCTGCCCCGTCTCCAGGTAGCCTTCCACCACCAGGCGGAAGATGTCCCTGGCGCGCGCAGTCAGTTCGATGATCGGCGGTGTGGTCACGACATCCTATCTAACCATCGGCCCTGGCGCCTCAAGCCCCTCTTGCGGCCATAACCCCAAAGCGCCTAGGGCGCGCGCAGATCTTTCAGATATCTTCCAGAGGACACCTCCCATGCGACCATCCGGCCGTGCGCCTGACGAAATGCGCGCCATCGACATCCAGACCGGCTTCACCAAGCACGCGGAAGGATCGGCGCTGATCTCGTTTGGCGATACCCGCGTGCTGGTCACCGCCAGCGTCGAGGAGAAGGTTCCGCCGTTCCTGCGCGGCAAGGGCGAAGGCTGGGTCACTGCCGAGTACTCGATGCTGCCCCGCGCCACCCACACGCGCGGCAGCCGCGAGGCCGCGAAGGGTAAGCAGTCGGGTCGCACGCAGGAAATCCAGCGGCTTATCGGTCGTTCCTTGCGCGCCGTGGTAGACATGAAGAAGCTGGGCGAGCGCCAGATCGTTCTCGACTGCGACGTAATCCAGGCCGATGGCGGCACCCGCACCGCCTCGATCTCGGGCGCCTGGGTGGCGCTGCGCGTCGCCGTCGACAAGCTGATGGCCGAAGGCAAGATCAAGGAGGACCCGATCACGGCCCAGGTCGCCGCGGTATCCTGCGGCATTCACGAGGGCACGCCGGTGCTCGACCTCGACTATATCGAGGACAGCAATGCGCACTCCGACGCCAACTTCGTGCTGATCGAGGGCGGCCTCATCGCCGAGGCGCAGGCGACGGCCGAAGGCGCGGCTTACGACGAGGAAGCGCTGCTGCGCCTGCTGCGCCTGGCCCGCATCGGCTGCGAGAACATCTTCGCCGCGCAGGCCAAGGCCGTGGGGCGGTAAGAACACACTCAATCCCGAAACTCGTCATCCCCGCGCAGGCGGGGGCCCCGCTTGTTCTTTGACCTTGGATTGAAGAAAGCCGGATCCCCGCATGCGCGGGGATGACGAAACTTTTCGCGGGGATGACGAAATTGGGAGAACGCGCATGACCCGCAAACTCGATGGCAGCCGCCTCGTCATCGCCACGCACAATGCAGGCAAGCTCAAGGAGATCGGCGCCCTGCTCGCTCCTCACGGCATCGAGTGCGTCTCGGCCGGCGCGCTCGGCCTTCCCGAGCCGGATGAGACCGGCACCACCTTCGTCGAGAACGCACTACTCAAGGCGCATGCCGCAGCGAAGGCCGCGCAGATGCCGGCGCTCGCCGACGACAGCGGCCTGTCGGTCCTGGCACTCGGCGGCCGGCCGGGCGTCTACACCGCCGATTGGGCCGAGCGGCAATGGTTCGAGGGCGATCCGGGCCGCGACTGGTACATGGCCATGGGCAAGGTCGAGGGTCTGCTCGCGCAGATCGGCCCCGAGGCGGATCGTTCGTGCTGGTTCTCGTGCGTGCTGGCGATCGCCTGGCCGGATGGCGACGAGGCGGTCTACGAAGGTCGGGTGGACGGCACGTACTCGTGGCCTCCGCGCGGAACGATGGGCTTCGGTTACGATCCGGTGTTCGTGCCGCGTGGGTTCGACATGACCTTCGCCGAACTGCCGCCTGAAGAGAAGCACCGCATGAGCCACCGCGCCGATGCCTTCGCCAAGCTGGTCGCAGACCAGTTCGCGTGAGCCGTCGACCCGGACTTTATCCGGGTCCGGTTCCGACACTTCCCGATCTCTCGTTGAGAGCACGGTAAGCTGCGCGCCGCAGCCAGCTCCGGACATGACGCAGCCTGCTCCGGATCAAGTCCGGGACGACATCGAGAAAAGCTGCTAGGCACGCGCTCATGGCCCGCGCCCTCTATATCCACTGGCCGTTCTGCCTGGCGAAATGCCCCTACTGCGACTTCAACAGCCATGTGCGCGACCGCGTCGATCATGCGGATTGGGAGCGAGCGCTCCTCGCCGACATGCGCCGCGAAGCGGAGCTTGCCTCGGGCGAGACGTTGACCTCGATCTTCTTCGGTGGCGGCACGCCCTCGCTGATGCCTCCCGCGCTGGTCGCGCGCTTGCTGGAGGAAGCCGAGCGGCTTTGGGGGTTCGATCCCACCATAGAGATCACGCTGGAAGGCAACCCGTCCTCGGTCGAGGCGGCGAACTATGCCGTGCTGGCGCGTGCCGGGATCAATCGGGCCTCGCTCGGATTGCAGGCGCTGGACAATCAGACGCTGCGTTTTCTCGGCCGGCTGCACAATGCGGACGAGGGACTTGCGGCGCTGGAGGTCGCGCAGCAGCACTTCGGGCGCGTGACCTTCGACCTCATCTACGCCCGACCTGGCCAGACGCTCGCGCAGTGGCAGGCGGAGCTCACGCGTGCGCTCGGCTTCGGCACCGGTCATCTCTCGCTCTACCAGCTGACGATCGAACCCGGCACCCGGTTCGAGACCATGGTGCGCAAGGGCGACTTCACGCCACTGGACGAGGATGGCGCCGCCGACATGTTCGAGCTTACGCGCCAGGTGACTGCCGCTGCCGGCTTGCCCGCCTACGAGATCAGCAACCACGCACGGCCTGGCGAGGAGAGCCGCCACAACCTCACCTATTGGCGCTACCAGGATTATTGCGGCATCGGCCCCGGCGCGCATGGGCGCAGGGGCGGCGTTGCCACCGTGCGCCACCGCAAGCCGGAGAACTGGCTCGCCGCCGTGGCGCGACAGGGTGACGGGATTGCCGAGAGCCGCACCCTCGGCCGCCGGGAGCAAGCGGCCGAGGCCATGCTGATGGGCTTGCGACTGGCGGAAGGCGTGGACCTCGCTCAACTGAGCGCAAGGCTTCAGGTGCCCACCAGCGAACTGTGCGACGCGAGGAAGCTGGCGTTCTATCAGGACCAGGGGCTCGCCTGGCAGCGTGGTTCGCGCATTGGCGTCAGCGATGCGGGCATGCCGTTGCTCGACGCCTTGCTGGCGGAACTGGTGCCAGCAAGCCTGGTCGAGGCGTGACACGCGCCGATATCCTCGAGGCCTGGGGCGAATACCTTGCCAAGAGCCGCCGCCGCTCGCCGCACACGGTGCGCGCCTACGTCGCGACGGCCGCGCGGTTGATCGGGCAGGACGAAACGGACTGGGGCCACCTGTCCCGGCTCACGGCTGGCGACTTGCGCCGCCATCTTGCCGGTCGCCGGGAGGACGGCCTGACCAACACTTCGGCCGCGCGGGAGCTGTCCGCGCTCAAGGCCTTCCTGATCTTCGCACGGGAACAGGCCGGCCTCGCGGACATGGCGCTTCCGCGCATTCGCGGCCCGCGGGTGAAGAAGGGCCTGCCCCGTCCCGTCACCCCCGACGAGGCGATCAACCTTGCCGTTACGGTCGAGGAGGACGCCGCCGAGCCCTGGATCGGCGCGCGCGATCGCGCGGTGCTGCTGCTGCTATACGGCGCCGGAATGCGCATCGCCGAGGCGCTGTCGCTCACCGGCGCGGCGCTGCCGCTGGGTGAGACGCTGCTCGTCACCGGCAAGGGCGGCAAGCAGCGCGTCGTGCCGCTGCTGCCGATCGTGCGCGAGGGTATCGGCGATTACCTGGCCAAGTCCCCCTGGCCCTGCGGCCGCACCGACCCGCTGTTCCGCGGCGTCAAGGGCGGGCCATTATCGCAAGGCATGGTGCAGCGGGCGATGGCACGCGCGCGGGTCGGCTTGGGCCTGCCGCCCACCGCGACACCGCACGCGCTGCGACACAGCTTCGCGACGCACCTGCTGGGCGCCGGAGCCGACTTGCGCAGTTTGCAGGAGCTGCTGGGCCACGCCAGCCTGGGGTCGACGCAGATCTACACGCAGGTGGACGCAGCGACGCTGCTGGACGTCTACCGGAATGCTCACCCGCGCGAACTCACGTAGAGTTCAGCGCTTGGCGCGCGGCTTCCAGGTCACGACGCGATACATGTAGTACACGGCCGTTAGCGCCGCGACCGCGATGGTCGCCCAGCCCAGCCACTGCTCCGCTTCGGCGAAGGCGCGACCGGCCCAGCGGCCGAGCACGATCAGCAACGCATTCCAGATCGCCGCGCCAGCCGCGGTGTAGGCGAGGAACTGCCAATGCTTCATGTGCGCGAGGCCCGCCGGGATCGATACGACGGAGCGGAACATCGGCATGAACCGCAGCACGAACACCACTGCGCCGCCGTGCTTGCGGAAGAAGCGGGTGCCCGTTTCGACATCCTCCCACTCCATCGTCAGCCAACGGCCCCAGCGGTCGACGAAAGGCTGCAGGCGTTCGTAGCCCAGCCGATCGGCAACTAGAAACAGAACGTAGTTGCCCAGCGCCGAGCCGATCGTGCCGGCGATCAGCAGCGGCACGAACTGCATGCTCCCGCGCGCGACCGCTAGACCGCCCACGCCCATGATCAGCTCGGACGGGATCGGCGGGAAGATGTTCTCCAGCGCCATCAGCAAGGCGATGCCCCAGTACCCGCCGCCCTGGATGAGCTGGATTATCCAGGTGTTCATGAGGCTGGAACTCCAGGGATTGCGTCCACATCCACCCGTCGCTCCCGCGCAGGCGTGGGCCCCGCTTCCCTCTGCGCTTCCGCGATCGTCAAAGAACAAGCGGGGTCCCCGCCTTCGCGGAGACGACGGCTGGAGTTTACGATCAGGAGCGCGTCATCGCCGCGTGGCGGCGCTCGATGGCGTCCCAGATCAGCGCGCCGGTGTCGCTGCCGTTGAAGCGGTCGATCGCCACGATGCCTGTCGGCGAGGTCACATTGATTTCGGTAAGCCATTGTCCGCCGATCACATCGATCCCGACGAAAACCAGCCCGAGGCGCTTCAGTTCCGGCCCCATCGCCGCGCAGATCTCTTCCTCGCGCGCGGTGAGCTGAGTCGCTTCCGCCGAGCCGCCGACCGCGAGGTTGGAGCGGAACTCGCCTTCGCCCGGACGACGGTTGATGGCGCCGGCGATCTCGCCGTCTACCAGGACGATGCGCTTGTCGCCTTTGCTCACCGACGGGAGAAACGGCTGGACCATGAAAGGCTCGGGCCAGACCTGCCCGAACAGCTCGGCGAGCGCGCCCAGGTTAGAGCCGTCGGCGGGCACGCGGAACACCGCCTTGCCGCCATTGCCGTGGAGCGGCTTGACGACGAGGTCGCCCGGATGCGCGGCATGGAAGCGGCGCACGTCCTCCACTCGGCGCGCGATGAACGTCGGCGGCATGAACCGCGCATAGTCCAGCACCATGACCTTCTCGGGCGCATTGCGGACCGAGACGGGATCGTTGACCACCAGCGTCGTGCCCGCCAGTCGCTCCAGCAAGTGGGTGCCGGTGATGTAGCCCAGGTCGAACGGCGGATCCTGGCGCATCAGCACCACGTCGACGTCCGTTGCCAGATCGATCAGCCGCGGCTCGTCGCGGGTGTAGTGATCGCCCTGCACGCGCTGCACCGTGATCGGCGAAGCCCATGACGTCAGGCGCCCGCCTGCGCCTTCCGACGTGTCGTAGGCCAGCGATCGCACGTCGTAGTGTAACAGCGAGTGCCCGCGCGCCTGCGCCGCCAGCATCAGCGCGAAGGAGCTGTCGCCCGCGATGTTGATCGTCTCGAGCGGGTCCATCTGGACTGCGACGCGTAAAGCCATGCTGTTTCTCGTCTAAGGGCCGTTCCTGTGTGCCGCATTAGCCGAAAACGCAGGCCTCGCGAGTAGTTTCCATCATGCTGGCCGCACGACGGGTCCGCCCCATGTGACCGGTCGTGACGTGAGTGGGCTCCCCTGCCCCTCAAGCGCCGGGTTGCCAAGCGTTGGCGATCCGGCGCGGCCAGCACCCTGGCGCGAGCAGCAGCACATCGATCCGCACGTCCTCACCCCGTCCGGCATAGCGCGGTGCCACGGCCTCGGCCGCCGCCGCGACCCTGCGTAGCCGATGTGTGTCGATGGCGAGGCCGAGCTCACGCACGCTGCCCCGCCATTTCACCTCTACGAAGCAGACGGTCCGACCGCGCCTGGCCACGAGGTCGATCTCGCCGCGCGCCGTCTTCACCCGCTTGCCCAGAATGCGCCAGCCGGTCAGCCGCAAGTACCACGCGGCCAGCGCCTCACCGCGGCGTCCGCGCTGCTCCGCCTTCTCGCGCCGCCCGCTCACTTGAGTTCGAGCGCGCGAGCATAGAGCGTCTTGCGATCGAGCCCGGTCGCCTTCGCCACTTGCGCAGCGGCCTGCGACGGCTTCTCGGTCAGCAGTGCCTCACGCAACAGGGCATCGGCATCCGCCTCGTCGACCGCCTCGTCGGACGGTGGCGCGACCAGCAGGACGATTTCACCCTTGGGCGGATGCGCGGCGTAGTGAGCGGCGATCTCGTCGGGCGAACCATGGCGACACTCCTCGAAGCGCTTGGTCAGCTCGCGCGCCACCGCCACCTCGCGGCCCGGCAGCACCAAGCCGATTGCTGCCAGCGCATCGAGCAGCCTCGGCGCGGTTTCGTAGAACATCAGCGTGGCCGGCACCGCCGCCAGCTCGCGCAGCACGTCCTCGCGCGCCTTGACCTTGTTGGGCAGGAACCCGGCGAAGAGGAAGCGGTCGTTCGGCAGGCCCGACAGCGTCAGCGCTACCACCGCCGCGCTGGGCCCCGGCAGGCTGGTGACCGCGATCCCCTCCTCGCGCGCAGCCCGCACCAGGCGATAGCCGGGATCGGAGATCAGCGGCGTCCCCGCATCGCTCACCAGCGCCACCGGCTCCTCGCGCATGGCGGCCAGCAGGCGATCGCGCGCGCCGGCATCGGCGTGATCGTCGTAGCGCACCATGCGCTTCTTCAAACCCAAGCGATTCAGCAGCTTTCCCGTGACGCGCGTATCCTCGCACGCTACCAGCGAAACCGCGCCCAGCACCTCGACGGCTCGCAAGGTGATGTCGCCGAGGTTGCCAATCGGGGTGGCGACTATGTAGAGGCCTGCAGGAAGCTTGGGGGCAAGCGGCTGTTCCATGTCGCGACCCATGGCCCATTCCGGAGGGGAACGGCAAGTGATGTTCGAACGGCGCCTGATCCAGACCAGACTGCCCCGACGCAACCTGCTCGCCGCGGCAGCGATGGCGACCCTGGCGGCTTGCGCCGTCGTGCCCAAGGGCCCGGTCGCACCGCCTCCGCCCCGGCCCACGCCCGCGCCGAGCACCAGCGAACTTCCGACGGATACGCAGCACCACCGCATCGCGCTGCTGGTGCCGATGAGCGGCGCCAACGGCGCGGTCGGCCAGTCGATCGCCAATGCCGCGACGATGGCGCTGATGGACACCAACGCCAAGAACCTGCGGATCACCAACTACGACACGTCGACCGGTGCCGGCGTGGCCGCGTCGCGCGCGATTGCCGATGGGAACCAGCTGATCCTCGGGCCCTTGCTGGCTGACGACATTCCGGCCGTCGCCGCGGCCGCTCGCGGCGCCAAGGTGCCGCTGATCTCGTTCTCGAACGACCAAAGCGCCGCCGCCAAGGACGTTTACGTCATGGGCAGCCTGCCCGGATCCTCGGTACGCCGGACCGTGCGCTATGCGCGCGAGCATGGCGTCACCAGCTTCGCCGCACTGGTACCCAAGGGCGATTATGGCGAACGCGCCTCGCAATCGCTGATCGCCGAAGCACGCGCGGCCGGTGGCACGATCATGGCGATGGAGAGCTACGATCGCAGCGCCGCCTCGATCACCGCTGCAGCCAGCAAGCTGCGCGTGCGCGGTAACTTCGATGCGATCCTGATCGCCGACAGCGGCGCGCTCTCAGCGCGTGCGGCGGGCTTGCTCAAGGCGCGTGGCAACGCCACCCCGCGGCTGCTCGGCACCGAGCTGTGGAGCGGTGAGAAGGCAATCACGACCGCGCCGGCGCTGAATGGCGCATGGTTCGCGGCGGTGTCCGACGCGCGCTTTCCGAAGTTCGTGCAGAGTTATCGCACGCGCTTCGGTGCGGCGCCCTATCGCATTGCCACGCTGGGATATGACGCGGTCTTGCTGACGTTGCGCGTGGCACGCGAGTGGAAGCCCGGCCGGGCCTTCCCAACTTCGGCGCTGACGTCCAGCGATGGCTTCCTCGGGCTGGATGGGGCGTTCCGTTTCGACAGGAACGGCGTGATCGACCGCGCGCTGGAAGTGCGTGAGATCAGCGGCGGCGCGGTCAAGGTCGTGAGCCCGGCCGCGACCAAGTTCGGCGGTTGAGGCAGGGCCGGCGCCGACGATAAGCCGAGCGCCCAGCTTGCGCCTGGCCGGGGGTGAGGCCATAACGCGAACATGTCCGACGATCTCTTCGACAAGCTGCCCACATCCTCCGGCGAGGCGTACGACGCGTCCGCTATCGAAGTCCTTGAAGGCCTGGAGCCGGTTCGGCGTCGCCCGGGCATGTACATCGGCGGCACCGACGAGCGGGCGCTGCATCACCTCGCCGCAGAGGTCCTCGACAATGCCATGGACGAGGCCGTCGCCGGTCACGCCAATCGCATTGAGGTGATGCTGGAGGAAGGCAACCGCCTGACCATCACCGACAACGGCCGCGGCATCCCGGTGGGCGAGCATCCCAAGTTCCCCGGCAAGTCCGCGCTGGAGGTGATCCTCTCCACCCTGCATTCGGGCGGCAAGTTCTCGGGCAAGGCCTACGCCACTTCGGGCGGCCTGCACGGCGTCGGCATCTCGGTGGTCAACGCGTTGTCCAGCCACACCCGCGTGGAAGTGGCGCTCAACAAGGAGCTCTATGCGCAGGAGTTCGCGCGCGGGGCGACGCTGGGCAAGCTACAGAAGATCGGCGCCGCGCCCAACCGCCGAGGTACGTCCGTGGCGTTCACGCCCGATACCGAGATCTTTGGCGACCAGCAGTTCAAGCCGGCCCGCCTGTTCAAGCTGGTGCGCTCCAAGGCCTACCTCTTCGCCGGCGTCGAGATCCGCTGGAAGTGCGCGCCCTCGCTGGCGACCGAGGATGTGCCCGCCGAGGCAGTGTTCCAGTTCCCCGGCGGTCTCGCCGATCACCTCGCCGAACAGATCGCCGGGCGCGAGTGCGTCACCAGCCAGTTCTTCTCCGGCAGCCAGGACTTCCCGAAGGAACATGGGTCCGAGCAAGGCCGGGTCGAGTGGGCGATCGCCTGGCCGCTCTACTCCGACGGGGCATATTCGTACTACTGCAACACCATTCCCACACCCGACGGCGGCACGCACGAGCAGGGCCTGCGCGGGGCGCTGACCAAGGGCATCCGCGCCTTTGCCGAGCTGGTCGGCCAGGGCAAGAAGGTCAAGGACATCACGCCCGACGACGTGGTGACCGGCAGCGAGGTGATGCTATCGGTCTTCATCCGCGATCCCCAATTCCAGAGCCAGACCAAGGATCGCCTGACCTCCCCCGACGCCGTTCGCCTGGTCGAGAATGCAGTGCGCGATCACTTCGACCACTTCCTCACCGACAACATGGAGCGCGGCAAGGCGCTGCTCGGCACCATCCTGGAGCGCATGGACGACCGCCTGCGCCGCAAGGCTGAGCGCGAGATCAAGCGCAAGACCGCCACCAGCGCGCGCAAGCTGCGCCTGCCGGGCAAGCTCACCGACTGTTCGGGCGAAGGCAAGGGCGAGACCGAACTGTTCATCGTCGAGGGCGACAGCGCCGGCGGCTCGGCCAAGCAGGCGCGCGACCGCAAGACCCAGGCGATCCTGCCGATCCGCGGCAAGATCCTCAACGTCGCCAGCGCCAGCGCCGACAAGATCCGCGGCAACCAGGAAATCGCCGACCTTCAGCTCGCGCTTGGCTGCGGCATCCGCAAGGACTGCAACCCGGACAACCTGCGCTACGACCGCATCGTCATCATGACCGACGCCGATGTCGACGGCGCCCATATCGCGACGCTGCTGATGACGTTCTTCTTCCAGGAGATGCCCGAGATCGTGCGCAAGGGGCACCTCTACCTCGCGCAACCGCCGCTCTACCGCCTCGTCAGCGGCGCGACCAGCGCTTACGCCCGCGACGACGCCCACCGCGCCGAGCTGGAAAAGACCAAGTTCAAGGGCAAGAAAGTCGAAGTTGGGCGCTTCAAGGGCCTGGGCGAGATGAATCCCGGTCAGCTGCGCGAGACGACGATGAGCCCCGAAACCCGCTCATTGCTCCGCATCACCCTGCCCCCCGAGTACGAGGGCCGCGCCGCTGTGAAGGACCTTGTCGACCGCCTGATGGGCCGCAATCCCGAACACCGCTTCCAATTCATCCAGAACCGCGCCGGCGAGATCGATCCGGAGCTGATCGATGCGTAGAACTGATTGCCAAAGTCTACGAGTGGAGTAGATGATTGCACAGTAGTGGTGAGTATCGAGTGGAGAGTGTCTGATGCGCGGCATGTTCTTGCGGACGGCAACGGCACTCGCCCCGGTTCTCCTCATCGTAGCGTGCGGGAAGGCAGAACAGCCCGCCGAAGAGTCCGCGAGCACGACGGATATGGCCGCCCCGGACGTGACCGGCAGCAGCGCCACGCGCGGCGTCGCCTTCGTGTTCAACTACACTTTCGCACTGCCCGCGCGGGCGATCGCCAAGGTTCAGCGCCAGCACGTTACCGAGTGTGAACGACTGGGCGCTACGAGGTGCCGTGTGACCGGGATCACCTTCGATCAGCAACATGGCAAGTCCGCGTCGGGCAGCCTTAACCTCCTGCTCGCGCCGGGGGATGCCTATACTTATGCCGGTCGCGCAGCGGACATCGTCGAAGCGGCGAAAGGTGAGATCGATACTGCCATGGTCGATGGCCGCGATGCGGCGGGGGCGATAGACCAGGCGCGGAACAGCCAAGCCGACGCCCGAGCTGAGATCGCCCGTATCGATGCTCGGCTCCGAGCCAAGAACTTGAGCGAGAGCGAGCGGAGCACGCTTACGACCCGGCTGGAGGAACTGCATCGAGCAGCAGGTGAGCAGGTCTCCGTACAACGTGAAAGCGAGTCGGCGCTCGCAACCACGCCGGTGTCGTTTCACTATGTGGAGCACGGCGCCTTGGGTGGCGACAACCGCTTCATCCGGGCAGCAGGTCAGTCGTGGGGCGGGGTGCAGGACGCGCTGATCCTCGGCATGATCCTCTTGGGATATTTGCTGCCTTGGGCCGTCTTGATCGGAGCAGGTGTCTTTATCGTTCGCTGGTTGCAGCGTCGTCGCAGCCCGAAGGGCGAGTAAAGGCGCCAGGAATGATGTTCACCGAGAGATAAAGCTGCCCATCTCAACGCACCCGCTTCACGAACAATCCGCTCTCGCGCTTCTCGGTCACGAAGTTGGGTAGCGATTTCACCAGGTCCGCCAACCGCGAGAAGCCATAGCTCCGCGCGTCGAAGCTGGAGCGGTTGGCGACGCGTTGGCCCACGTCGGTCATGCTGGCGAAACCCTGCTCGTCGCGCTTGCTGGCGCGCCAGGCCTGGGCGAGGAGCTTGATGAGTTCGTCGTCGACCTCGGGCTTCGCGCGGGTCTTGGCCGGCGCCGGCTTGTCCTTCGCCGCGACCGCGGGTGTCGCGGTGGTGCCTTCCGCGCGTTTGGTCGTCGCAGGCTTCGCTTCGGCCTTGGGCCGGATCGCCGGCGGCAGGATCAGCTCGTCCTCCTCGTCCTCCACCACCGCGTCGAGGTCGATGAAGCGGGTGCAGGCCTCGCGAAACGCTTGCGGCGTGCGGGCGGTGCCGAATCCATAGACGGGCGTGCCGTTCTGGCGGATGCGCATGGCGAGGGGCATGAAGTCGCTGTCGCTGGTCATCAGCCCGAAGCCATCGACTCGCCCGCCGTAGAGCAGGTCCATGGCGTCGATGGTCATCTTCATGTCGGTGGCGTTCTTGCCCTTGGTGAGGTCGAACTGCTGTTGCGGCTCCAGCGCGAAGCGATGGACGATGTTCGACCAGCCCTTCAGCCCCGGCTTGCTCCAGTTGCCATAGATCCGCCGCACGTTGACCGTGCCGAGATCGCCCAGGATGGTGAGCGCAGCCTCGAGGTTGGCCGGCGAGGCATTGTCGGCGTCGATCAGCAGGGCGATGTTGGATGAGGTGTCAGGCATGGCCTGCTTGTGCAGCGGGGGCAGCGCGAAGTCCACAGTGCCGGGTTTCGCGCTAGCGAAGAACAAAGGTAACCGTAACCCTGAACTCGTTTCAGGGTCCATTTCTCGAGCTCACCCTGAGGCATGAGACGCCAGCTCCGAGCAAGGTTTACGACATTGAGAACCGGGCTTGCGGCAAGATGGACCCTGAAACGAGTTCAGGGCGACGAGGGCGGTATGCAAGGGCCGCTTGACCGACTGTTGCGGTACCCCACCCGCTTGCCTCGCTGCGCTGCACAACTTACGGTCAACACCAAGAAGACAGGACAGGACCGGCCGATGCAGCGTTTCGAAGGCACCAGCAACTACGTCGCCACCGACGACCTCAAGGTCGCGGTCAATGCCGCCGTGCTGCTGCGCCGCCCCTTGCTGGTAAAGGGCGAGCCCGGCACCGGCAAGACCGTGCTGGCCGAGCAGATCGCCGAGGCGCTCGGCGCACCGCTGATCACCTGGAACGTCAAGTCGACCACGAAGGCGCACCAGGGCCTCTACGAGTACGACGCAGTGGCCCGTCTGCGCGACGGGCAGCTCGGTGACGAGCGCGTGCACGACATCTCCAACTATATCCGCAAGGGCAAGCTGTGGGAGGCGTTCACGTCGCCCACCCTGCCCGTCCTGCTGATCGATGAGATCGACAAGGCCGACATCGAGTTTCCCAACGACCTGCTCGCCGAGCTCGATCGCATGGCCTTCGACGTCTACGAAACCGGCGAGCACATCGCCGCGGCCGAGCGCCCGATCATCATCATCACCTCGAACAACGAGAAGGACCTGCCCGACGCATTCCTGCGCCGCTGCTTCTTCCACTACATCAAGTTTCCCGATCGCGAGACGATGCAGTCGATCATCGACGTGCACTATCCCGGCATCCAGAAGGCGCTCGTCACCAAGGCGATGGAGATCTTCTACGAGCTGCGCGAAGTGCCCGGCCTCAAGAAGAAGCCCTCGACCAGCGAGCTGCTCGACTGGCTCAAGCTGCTGATGAACGAGGACATGCCGCTCGACGTGCTGCAGAACAAGGACGCGTCCAAGGCGATCCCGCCGCTGCATGGGGCGCTGCTGAAGAACGAACAGGACGTGATGATGTTCGAGCGCTTGGCGTTCATGGCGCGGCGGGGCGCATGACCTATACGGGGCAGTGCAGCTGCGGCGCGGTGATGATCGCGATCGAGGGCGAACCGGTCACCACGCGCCAGTGCTGGTGCCGGCAATGCCAGAAGATCGCGGCGGGCGGCGCAACCAACAACGCAATTTTCCCTCTGGAGGCGATCACTATCGAAGGTGAGCGCGCGCAGTCGAGGTACGTCGCGGCAAGCGGCGCTACGCTGACGCACGAGTTTTGCCTCGCATGCGGCACCCATGTTCTTGCCCACTCCAGCGCTCGCCCGCTCTTGCGCACAATCCGCCTGGGGCTGCTGGACGAGGGGCACGGTCTGGCACCGGCTGCGGCGATCTGGACCTCGGAAGCGCCTGCTTGGGCCGTCGTCGACCCGGCGCTCGAACAGTGGCCGCAGCAACCCCCGCCGCCTAGCCATCCGACTCCGCCCTGATGCCCGCTTGATCGCGCCTGTCGTTTCTCAGACCCGCTTCGCCGCGATCCGGGCGCGGCTCGAAGCCTTTGCACCAACACCTGGTTGGCGCTCCTGGCTCTATGAATTCCTGCTGTTCGGCTTCAAGCAAGGCTGGGCATGTCTGTTCGGGGGACTGCTGCTGGCATTGCTGCTCGGGACGCACGTGTTCTACCCCGAGGCGGCACCGCTTGCACGATACGACTTCCTGGTGCTTGCCGCGCTGGCGATCCAGGTCGCAATGCTGGCATTTCGGCTGGAGACCTGGGACGAGGCCAAGGTCATCCTGGCGTTTCATCTCGTCGGCACGATCATGGAACTGTTCAAGACTGCACATGGATCGTGGGAATATCCCGAGGCAAGCGTGCTGCGGATCGGTCAGGTGCCGTTGTTCTCAGGGTTCATGTACGCCGCCGTCGGCAGCTACATCGCCCGCGTATGGCGCATTTTCGACTTCCGCTTCAGCTCGTATCCGAACCGAGCCGCCACGTGGGCGCTTGGCGTTGCGATCTACGTCAACTTCTTCGCGCATCACTGGCTGCCGGATGCCAGGCCGATCCTCTTCATCGCCATGTTCGTCCTGTTTGCACGAACCCGCGTTTGGTTCACGGTCTGGCGTGAGGACCGATGGATGCCCTTGCTGCTCGGCTGGCTGCTGGTGGCGCTGTTCATCTGGTTGGCGGAGAACCTTTCCACATTCTCGCGCGCATGGATCTATCCGAACCAGCGCGGCGCCTGGGCACTGGTCCATCCGGGAAAGCTCGGCGCTTGGTACCTGCTTATGTACATCTCGTTCGTGCTCGTGGCCGCGGTGCACCGTCCGCGGGCGCGCAATGCTTGATCGCTTTCCTACAGTGCGGTCGGTGGGCTACGTTCGCCCTATGTTTGCCAGGACGAGCCATCCCCGATTCGACACTCACGTGACTATTGGCGTCGGCATATACCGTCGTATGGCTTTGCCGGGGCACATGACCAGGCGGCATGGCGCGGTGGACGCATGTACCGCTTACCAGTTTCGAAGTTTATACCCGGCTAGCGGTGAAATGGCGGAAAGCTGCTGGGGGCCGGCTCGGGCGCAATGCACATTTCGTGCGTTCAGCGGCAACCGTATCGGAGGCTGAGGCCCATGTTCTTCAACTTCGTCGACGAACTGCGCACCGTTGGGATCAAGGCTTCGTTCAAGGAGCACCTCACTCTGCTGGAGGCGCTCGACAAGGACGTGATCGAGCAGACGCCCGAGGCCTTCTACTACCTGAGCCGTGCTACGTTCGTGAAGGACGAAGGCCTGCTCGACCGCTTCGACCAGGTGTTCCAGAAGGTCTTCAAGGGCATTCTCGCCGACTATGGCCAGCAGCCCGTCGACATTCCCGAAGACTGGCTGAAGAAGCTGGCGGAGCGCTATTTCTCCCAAGAGGAGATGGACGCGGTCAAGAAGCTGGGCTCCTGGGACGAGATCATGGAGACGCTCAAGAAGCGGCTCGAGGAGCAGCAGAAGCGCCACTCCGGCGGCAACAAGTGGGTGGGCACCAACGGCACCTCGCCGTTTGGGCACTCGGGCTACAATCCGGAGGGCATTCGGGTCGGCGGCGAAGGCCAGCACGGGCGCGCGATCAAGGTGTGGGAGAAGCGCGAGTTCGCCAATCTCGACAACACCAAGGAGCTGGGCACCCGCAACATCAAGGTCGCGCTGCGCCGCCTGCGCCGCTTCGCCCGCGAAGGCGCGGCGGAGGAGCTGGACCTCGATGCCACGATCGAGGGCACGGCCAAGCAGGGCTGGCTCGACGTGGTCATGCGGCCCGAGCGGCACAATGCGGTGAAGGTGCTGCTGTTCCTGGATGTCGGCGGCTCGATGGATCCGTTCATCAAGCTGGTCGAGGAGCTTTTCAGCGCCGCGACCGCCGAGTTCAAGAACCTGGAGTTCTTCTACTTTCACAATTGCCTCTACGAAGGCTTGTGGAAGGACAACCGCCGCCGCTGGTCGCAGCGGGACAAGACGTGGGACGTGCTCCACAAATACGGGCACGACTACAAGGTGATCTTCGTGGGCGATGCGGCGATGAGCCCCTACGAGATCAGCCACCCGGGCGGCTCGGTCGAGCACATGAACGACGAGGCCGGCGCGGTGTGGCTGCAGCGCATCGTGCAGACCTACCCGGCGACCGTGTGGCTGAACCCTACGCCGCAGCGCCAGTGGGAATACTCGACCTCCACCCGCATGATCCGCGAGCTGCTGCACGATCAGATGTACCCGCTCACGCTCGACGGGCTGGAGGACGCGATGCGCGAACTGACTCGCAAGAAGGCGTGATGGCGGAGCTGGCAAGTCGGCGCCCGAGCGCCTAGGGGCGAGCGCCATGGACCGGCAATTGCTCATCATCTGCCTGCTGACGGCGGCGATCAACCTCATCGGGACGCTGGCTTACGCCGCGCGCATCGCCGGGGTGCGCACCCGGCGCATCGCCATGAGCTTTGCGCTGTTCAACATCCTGGTGCTGGTCTCACGCACCTCGAACAGCTTCCTCGGCCCCTTCCTCGCCAAGCGGATCGAAAGCCGACTGGCGACCGGAGGCGGCGACGCACTGCTCGGTGACTTCCGCCTGGTGCTCGCCTCGGCCTCGATCGCGGTGTTCCTGGGCATCCTGCTGGTGCCGACCGGACAGCGCCTGTTCGCCGCCGGGATCGGCTACTTCCAGGTCCACCGCTCGACCGGCAAGCTGATGATGCGCCTTGCCTCGCCCGCCGGCTTCCATGCGGTGCGCCGATCGCTGCGGGTCCCCTCACTGACTCACTTGCGCGGCTTCGCTCGGGATCGCGGCGTGGGCTGGGGCGTACTGGTCGCGAACTGTCTGGCGCAGGCGCTGATCGTGGTGGGCGTGCTCGCCTCGCTCTATGCCGGGTTCCTGAACCCGCAGTACCGCGTCACCGCCTCGCAACTGTCGGCGGTGGTGAATGGCTTTGCGACGATCCTGCTGTTCGCGCTGATCGACCCGCAGCTTTCGGTGATGACCGACGACGTGGTCGAAGGCCGCATCGAAGAGGCCCGGTTTCGGCGCACTATTGTGTGGATCTCGATCAGCCGACTGGTCGGAACCTTGCTGGCCCAGGCGCTGTTCGTGCCCGCAGCGCACTCGGTCGCCTGGATCGCCAACTACGTATAGAGCAGCAGGTCGGCGATCTCGTCCCGCCAGGCCGCCTCATCGGCGCCGGCCAGCGCCTCGAGGTCACCCGCCGCCGCCGCCGGATCATCGACCCACTCGCGCAAGGCGGGCCCGCCGTTAATCACATCGATGGCGAGCCGATCGAACTCGTACTCGTAGGGGAAGTCGCGCCAGATCGGATAGTCCGGGTAGAGCCGCCGGATCGCCTTGAACGCCAGCGCCTGCAGCCGCCACGGCCGGAACGCGGCATGGTCGTAGAAGGGCCCTTCCGCATGGATCATCAGCGCGTTGCACAAGGTCTTCTGGTGCTTGTGGAACGTCGGCTCGAACCAGCACTCGCGCAAGGCACAACCCGCGAGCCACTCGGGCGCGAACGCCTGCATCTCGGCGAGGACCTTGCCCGCGGCGATGCCCGGCGCACCGAACAGCACTTCGAGTGGGCGCGTCGTCCCGCGTCCTTCTGACAGCGTCGTGCCTTCCAGCATGACGGTACCGGCATAGGCGCGCGCCATGTTGAGGTTGGCGGCGTTCGGGCTCGGGTTGATCCAGATCCGCTCGCTCGGCCAACCAAAGCTAGGCGCCGTGTCGGGCTGCCAGCCCTCCATGGCGACCACCTTGTAGTCGACGTCGAGGTTGAAGTGCCGCACGAACCAATGCCCCATCTCGCCCAGCGTCAATCCATGACGCATCGGCATCGGCCCGGCACCGACGAAGCTCTCCTGCCCGGCCAGCAGCGTCGTGCCCTCGATCGGGCGACCGGCGGGGTTGGGCCGATCGAGCACCCACACGCTCTTGCCCGTGCCGGACGCCGCCTCCAGCAGATAGAGCAGCGTCGTCACAAAGGTGTAGATGCGGCAGCCCAGATCCTGCAGATCGAACATAAACACGTCCGCGGTCGACATCATCGGCTCGGTCGGACGGCGCACTTCGCCGTAGAGGCTGAAGATCGGGAAGCCGTAGTCCGGATCGACCTCGTCGCCGGTCTCGACCATGTTGTCCTGCTTGTCGCCCTTCAGCCCATGCTGCGGACCGAACGCGGAGGTCACGTTCAAACCGGCGGCTACCAGCGCATCGAGCGAGTGGGTCAGCGTCTCGGTGACCGAGGCGGGATGTGCGACCAGCGCCACCCGGCGGCCCTCGAGCGGGCGGCGCAGGGAAGGCTCGGCCAGCAGGCGATCGATACCGAACTTCATGCTGCGTCCGCTGCCGCAAGCGTGCCGGTGAAGCAAGCCGCATCGTGGAAGTCGGGCTTTCCTGCCGGGTGTGACAGAGCCCAGAACGACTTGATGCCGCCCTCCTCCTCGATCACCGCGGTCAGGTTGTAGTCCCAAGGCGCGGGCGGAAGCGCCGATGCGGGCACGGCGGCGTCGAAGATCGCCAGCGCCTCGCCCTTTCGCATGGTGCATGACGGCTCACGCGGGAATGCGCGCTCCGCCATGCCTTCACGATAGCTGCCGAAATCGTAGGCGTTCCAGCGCTCGGATGGCGACAGGTTCAGCTCCACGTAGCCTGGCTCGCCAGGAGGCTGCAGGAACAGCTCGAAGCACGTCGTCTGCCACAGCCCGTCTGCGCGGCCCTTGCCGGCGAACGGAGGCACCACGAGCTTGTAGGCCCCCTCGATGCGCCAGCGCAGGCGCAACCACTCGCCATCGGGCGTGATCCGCGCCGTCACGGCGTGCACCAGACCGGGCGGGAAGTCCGGATGGGGAACCAGCGAGTGCGTTTGCAACCAGGCATCTCCGTGCTAGGCGCGCGACCCTGGAGGAAGGCACCTTAGATGACGTACAATTCCACCCTGCTACGCCTGCTCGACGAGCGGGGCTACATCCATCAGCTTACCGACGCCGAGAGCCTCGACAAGCTGGCGGCGTCGCAGGTGGTGCCCGGATACGTCGGCTTCGACGCAACAGCGTCATCGCTTCATGTGGGCAACCTGGTGTCGATCATGTTGCTCAGGCGCCTTCAGCAAGCGGGACACAAGCCGATCGTGCTCATGGGCGGGGGCACGACGAGGATCGGTGATCCGACCGGCAAAGACGAAGTCCGCAAGATGCTGACCGACGAGACAATCGAGGCGAACATCGCCTCCATCCGTACAGCGTTCGAGCGTTTGCTGACCTTCGGCGATGGTCCCACGGACGCAGTGATGGTCAACAACCACGATTGGCTCGGTTCCATCGGCTACATCGAGATGCTGCAGAAGATCGGAACCCACTTCACCGTCAATCGCATGCTGAGCTTCGAGTCGGTCAAGTTGCGGCTCGAACGTGAGCAGCCGATGACCTTCCTCGAATTCAACTACATGATCCTTCAGGGCTACGATTTCCGCCACTTGCGCCAGACTATGGGTGTCCGGCTGCAAATGGGCGGGTCGGACCAGTGGGGCAACATCATCAACGGCGTGGAACTTGCGCGCCGCATGGACGGCGCGGAAGTGTTCGGCCTCACGACGCCGCTGATCACCAAGGCGGACGGCAGCAAAATGGGCAAGTCTGTTTCGGGCGCGATCTGGCTCAACGAAGACATGTTGCCGAACTACGACTACTGGCAGTTCTGGCGCAATTGTGACGACCGTGACGTCGGCAAGTTCCTGCGGCTGTTCACCGACTTGCCCCTGGAGGAGGTCGCTCGGCTCGAAGCCCTACAAGGCGGCGAGATCAACGAAGCCAAGATCGTCCTGGCAAACGAGGCAACCACGCTCTGCCGGGGTGAGGAAGCTGCGCGGGCGGCGGCGGCTACTGCCAAGGTGACTTTTGATGGTGGCGGTATTGGCGACGATCTGCCTTCGATCACGGTGTCGGGGGAAGGCATCCGCGTCATTGCTGCCTGCACCGGATTGGGCCTGACCGCCTCCAACGGCGAGGCGAAGCGCAAGATCGGCGAAGGTGCGGTCCGCCTCGATGACGACGTGGTGAGCGATCCCAACTTGCTGATCACCGTAGCGCCCGGTGCCTCCCGCAAGCTGAGCCTCGGGCGCAAGAAGCACGGCGTGCTGCGCGGCACCTGAACGGGATTTAACCCCGCCGCTTCACGCTTTGTTTGCCACTCTCGTGCATTGTGTCGCTCTGGTCGAAAACGCACGAAAAGGGGCGCATGATGAGTGCTGGCGCACAGCTGACGGTAACCGACAAGCGCCGCGCCGCGCGTCACCCTGCCGACTACAAGGTGATTGCCGAGCACAAGCAGCTGGGTGACGTGCACCTCAACATCATCAACGTCTCGGCTCAGGGCTTCATGGCCAAGGGCCTGGATGGCATGGAGCGTGGCGAGCGGCTCGTCATGCGCCTGCCGGTGGTCGGGCGTATCGAGGCGCACTTGATCTGGTCTCACGAAGGCCGCGCCGGCTTCCAGTTCGAGCGGATTATCCGCATCGACGATTTCGCAAAGCTGGTTGACGCGATGCAACCCAACCCGCGGCTCCGTCCCAAGCGCTGATCTCGCGCCCGGGGAGACGAAGGCTCACTGCAAAGTCCACGAAATTAGTAGGATTGGCGAATCGCACGAGCGGTGCCATGGCCCGCTGGTGAGCGACACCCCTTCCCCCCCGACCACCCCGCTTGCGATCCCGGACTATCGCAGGTTCTGGCTGGCCCGTTTCGCGGCCGTGATCGCGACCAACGGCATGGTCGTGATCATCGGCTATCAACTCTACGATGTCGCGCGCAGCGAATATGCGATGAGCATCAGCGAGGCCTCCTTCCAACTCGGCCTCCTCGGCCTAGCGCAATTCATTCCGATCCTGCTGCTCACGCCCATTGCCGGTGTCGTAGCCGACCGCTTCGATCGCCGCTATGTGGCCGGATCGTCGATGAGCATCGACTTGTGCATCGCCCTGGGCCTCGGCATCGTCACGGCGCTGGGCATCCGCAGCCTACCCGTGCTGTTCTGCTTCGCAGCCCTGCATGGCGCCGTCCGCGTATTCCAGGGACCGGCACTCAGCGCCATTGCGCCGAACATCGTGCCGGCGGCACTGATCCCGCGTGCCATAGCGCTGAACGCAATTGCATGGCAGGCAGGCGCGGTGATCGGACCCGCGAGCTTCGGGTTCCTCTTCGCCTCTTCGCATGCGCTGCCCTACTGGACATCGACCGTGCTGATGGTGGTCGCGGCATCGAGCCTTCTTTCGATCCGCTCGCTGCCACCGACACCGAGCGAAGCGCGCAACGCCCATCCCCTGCAACAGATCGTCGGCGGCTTTCGCTTCGTGTGGAACGATCGCTTTCTGCTCGGCTGCATCACGCTCGACTTGTTCGCCGTGATCTTCGGCGGCGCCACCGCCCTTTTCCCGGTCTTTGCCCGCGACATTCTCCACGTCGGCCCGGAAGGCCTTGGCCAGCTGCGTGCCGCCCCCGCGGTCGGAGCCGCCATTGTCGCGCTGACCCTCTCCTTCCGACCGCTCGAGCATAACGTCGGCGTGAAGATGCTCGCGGCCGTGGGTGTCTATGGCGTGGCCACCATCGGCTTTGCCTATTCGCGCGAACTGCTGCTTTCGCTCGCCTTCCTTTTCGTTCTGGGCGCGGCAGACATGGTTTCGGTCTTCATCCGAAGTTCGCTGATCCAGCTCAACACGCCGGACGACATGCGCGGCCGTGTCTCGGCGACCTCCGGCCTCGCCGTCTCCGCCTCGAACGAACTGGGCGAAATGCAGTCGGGCGTCGCGGCCGCGCTGCTCGGTGCGACCGGAGCGGTTGTGTTCGGCGGCGCTGCTGCCATATTCGTAACCGCGATGTGGTCGAAGCTCTTTCCGGAAATCCGCCGAGCCCGAACTTTCGCCCCCCAATTCCGCCAGAGGGAGACCGCCCCATGAAGGCCGACAGCATTCTCGCCACCATCGGCAACACACCGCACATCCGCCTCTCGCGCCTGTTCCCCGACCATGAAGTCTGGGTGAAGAGCGAGCGCGGCAATCCCGGCGGATCGATCAAGGACCGCATCGGTCTGGCCATGATCGAGGCGGCAGAGCGAGACGGCAGCCTGCAGCCCGGTGGCACGATCATCGAGCCCACCTCGGGCAACACCGGCATCGGACTCGCCATGGTCGCAGCGGTCAAAGGCTACACGCTCGTCCTCGTCATGCCGGAGTCGATGTCGCTGGAGCGGCGCAGGCTGATGCTGGCTTATGGTGCCACGTTCGACCTTACGCCAAAGGAGAAGGGCATGAAGGGCGCCATCGAACGGGCGCGCGAGCTTGCCGAGCAGACGCCCGGGGCCTGGATCGCCCAGCAGTTCGACAATCCCGCAAACATCGACGTGCACGTGCGCAGCACCGCGCTCGAAATCCTGAACGACTTTGCCGATTCGCCGATCGATGTGCTGATCACGGGCGTGGGTACAGGTGGCCACCTTACGGGCTGCGCCGAGCGGCTGAAGCAGGATTGGCCTTCCCTCAAGGCCTATGCCGTAGAGCCGACGCTATCGCCGGTGATCTCGGGCGGACAGCCCGGTCCCCACCCCATACAGGGCATCGGCGCCGGCTTCATCCCCTCCAACCTGCACACGCAGGCGATCGATGGGGCGATCCAGGTCGATCCGGCCGACGCCAAGGAGTTCGCGCGTCGCTGTGCGCGCGAGGAAGGCATTCTCGTCGGTATCAGCTCTGGCGCGACCCTGGCTGCAATCGCTGCCAAGCTCCCCGAGCTTCCGGCCGGATCGCGGGTGCTGGGCTTCAACTACGACACCGGCGAGCGCTACCTTTCGGTGCCGGACTTCCTGCCCGAATGAGCCTTGCTGCCGGAATGAGCCAGCTCGAAGCGGTCGCCTACCATCATGGCGACGCGGAACTGACCGGATGGCTGGCGCGACCGCAGGAAAGCCCGCGCGCCGCCATCCTGGTGTTTCCCACGATCGCCAACTTCACCCCGGCGATCGAGCGCCGCGCCGCGATGCTGGCGGATTTGGGCTACCTCGCGCTGATCGCCGACTTCTATGGCGAGCGCGTGGCGGACTTCGCGGCGGCCGGTCCTCTGGCGGACAAGCTGCGGGCTGATGTCGGGCACTACCGCGCGCGCCTCGGCGCGGCGCTCGATGCCTTGCGTGGCCTGCCCGAGGCGGCCGGGCTCCCGGTGTTCGCGATCGGCTTCTGCATGGGCGGCCAGGCGGCGCTGGAACTGGCGCGCGAGGGGCACAACCTTGCAGCGGCCGTCAGCTTCCATGGGATCCTGAGCACCGACCGCCCCGCCGAGCTTGGACGGGTCCGCGCGCGTCTGCTGGTGTGCCATGGCGACGCCGATCCGCTCGTACCGCGGCAGCAGGTCCTCGGGTTCTGGGAGGAGATGGATCGTGCCGGAGCGGACTGGCACTTCCATGTCTACGCGAACGTCAAACACGGCTTCACCGACCCGGGCAGCGATGCGCGCGGACTGCCCGCGATCGGCTATGACACCAGTGCCGATCGCCAGAGCTGGACAGCCATGCGCAACCTCTTCGACGAGATCCTCGGCTAGTCCGCGACCGGCTCCAGTCGATCGTCCACAAGCCTCCGGTAGAAGCAGCTGCGCGCGCCCGTGTGGCAGGCGGGGCCTTGCGGCTCGACCAGCATGACGAGAGCATCCTGGTCGCAGTCCACCAGGATGTCCTGGACCTTCAGGAAGTGTCCCGAGCTTTCGCCCTTAAGCCAAAGCCGCCCGCGCGAACGTGAGTGGAAGTGCGCCAATCCGGTCTCTCGGGTACGTGCCACTGCCTCGGCATCCATGAACGCCACCATCAAGACCTCGCGCGTGTGCGCATCCATGGCGATGCCGGTGACCAGCCCTTGCGCGTCGTAGCGCGGCATGAACGCGGTGCCGGTCTCACGATCTTGATCCATAGCCTGATCCTTGGTCTGCCCTGAAGTCGGCGCCTGGCTCATCGATCGACTTTCCCGTTCGTGCGCAATGTTGCGCTATGTTGCACGATAACCACACGCCTAGACCAAAATCGGAAGCTTCATGCAAACGCCCTTTTCAAGACGCCCGGTTTGAGAGAACACATGGATCGCAGCTGGGGGGCTGCAAACATACCGGACAGGTGCTGACGTCCAAGCGCCAACGGTTCAGGGAATAGGCCACTATCCGCAGCAATGCGATCTGGCCGTGAAGATGAGGGATCGGACCAGGCGACGATCAGGGGCGTCGCCGAACTGCACTGCAGGGTCCAAGCAGTTTCGTCACGAGAACGCCCGAGGCGCCCGCCTCGGGCGTTTTTCTTTGCCGAACCTCCAAACTAATGATCAGGTCACGTCCAATGCTTCGTCCAGCACACGGGCAAAGCAGGTGACCACTACGCGCGATGCTCCACCGCGCTTCAAGGCGGATACACAGGCATCGCTCGTCGCACCGCTGGTCAGCACATCGTCGACGAGCAGGATGCTTTGCCCGCGAACGCGATCCTTGCGGCGTTCGGCGAGCCGGATCGCGCCGCTGAGCTCCCGTCGGCGCGCCAGGCGGCCCAGTCCGCCCAGCGCCGCCGTCGGCTTGCGTCGCTCAAGCGCGTCGATGGCCAAGTTGCCGCCCGTCAGCCGCGCCAGTTCCTGCGCCAGCACCGCCGCCTGGTTGTAGCCTCTCCGCCACAGCCGCCAGCGGTGCAGCGGGACCGGGACGATCAACCACTCGCTGCGCGACTCACCGGCAAGCCGCGCAGCCATGAGCTGTGCCATCAGCTTGGCCAGGCCCAGGCGGCAGCCGTGCTTGAACGCCAGCACCAGGTTGCGCGAAGCATCGTTGTAGAGCGTGGCGGCGGCGATACCGTCATGGCGTGGTGGATCGGCCAGGCACGGCGCGCAGGTCGATCCTGCGACCACGCCCTCGCCGAACGGTCGGCTGCACCTACCGCAGCATGGATCGCCCGGGATCGCCAATTCGGTCCAGCAATCGGGACAGAGCCCAGACTGCGAACTTACCCCCGCCCCGCACAACGGGCAGCGCGGCGGAAACACGAAGTCTATCACGGGGTCGAACAAGGTGGAGGCCACGCAAGTGACGCTAGCCGGTCATGCGCGATCGGCAAGTGCCATGACGATTGCGGCGGCGAACACGCTGCGGCAGGAAGGCCCCATGGCTTCCCATACCCCTCCCCGCATCTTCGATCCGCACCGCCGCATGGCGGTTCGCCGGCGCATGTTGCGCACCCAGAAGATGCTCGATGCCCCGCGCTACCTGCTCGACGATATGATCGAGGATGTGCTCGAGCGCCTGGCGTTCCTGCGCCACCAGCCCGAGCGCGCCCTGGTCATCGGTGATGTCGGCGGTGTGCTCGGCGGTCGGCTTGAGAGCGGCGGCACGCAGGTGACCAGCGTCGAGCCGGGCCACGGCTTCGACGAAGAGGCGCCGTTGCCGGACAACGACTTGGGCCTCGTCGTCAGCCTGGGAACGCTCGACACGGTCAACGACTTGCCGGGCGCGTTGGTGCACATGCGATCGGCACTCAGCATCGGCGGCTTGATGATCGCGAGCTTCCCCGGTGCCGGCAGCTTGCCGGCACTGCGTTCGGCCATGCTCGTCGCCGACGGGGAACGGCCGGCGCCGCGTATTCATCCCCTCGTGGACGTACGTGCGGGAGCACAATTGGTGCAGCGCACCGGGTTCGCCGATCCGGTTGCCGACTCGCGCCATCTCGACGTCGGATTTCGCTCGTTCGCACGCGCCATCGAGGATCTGCGCGCGCAGGGGCACACGAATGTCCTGGCCGAGCGGGGAGCGCCGCTGGGCAGGGCAGCGCGGGCATTGGCGGAACAGGCTTACCGTGCGGCTGCGGTAGACGGCCGCACGGTGGAGCGCTTCGAGATCCTTACCCTCTCGGGTTGGCGGCGCTAGGCGTCAGGCCAGGGCCGCCTGGGCCGCCGCAAGCCGCGCGATCGGCACGCGATAGGGCGAGGCGCTGACGTAATCGAGGCCGACTTTTTCGCAGAACGCGATCGAGGCCGGATCACCGCCATGTTCGCCGCAGATACCGAGCTTGAGGTCGGCGCGCGTGGCGCGACCACGTTCGGCGCCGAGCTGGACCAGCTGGCCCACGCCCTCGATATCCAGGCTGACGAACGGATCGCGCGCATAGATGCCCTTGTCGACGTACGGCGAAAGGAACCGCGCCGCATCGTCGCGCGAAACGCCCAGCGTGGTCTGCGTAAGGTCGTTGGTGCCGAACGAGAAGAACTTGGCTTCCTCGGCGATCTCGCCCGCCATCAGCGCCGCACGCGGCAGTTCGATCATGGTGCCGACGATGTACTCGACCGACTTGCCCTTCTCGGCAAAGACCTGCGCGGCCGTCTCGTCGACCAGCTTCTTGAGGATGGCCAGCTCGCGCCTGGTGGCGACCAGCGGGATCATCACCTCGGGAACGGGTGCGTCGCCAACCTTGTCGATCACGTCGCAGGCAGCCTCGAAAATGGCGCGCGCCTGCATCTCGTAGATTTCCGGGAAGGTGATGCCCAGCCGGCAGCCGCGATGGCCCAGCATCGGATTGGCCTCGTGCAGCTCGTCCGCCCGGCGCTTGAGCGTGTCCACGGCGATGCCGATCGTTTCCGAAAGGTCCGCGAACTCGGCATCGCCCTGCGGCAGGAATTCGTGCAGCGGCGGGTCGAGCAGGCGGATGGTGACCGGAAGGCCGGCCATGACCATGAAGATCTGCGCGAAGTCGTCGCGCTGCTCGGGCAGCAGCTTCTTCAGCGCGGCGCGGCGGCCGGCCTCGTCCTCGGCGAGGATCATCTGGCGGACGGCCGAGATGCGGCTCGCGTCGAAGAACATGTGCTCGGTGCGGCACAGGCCGATGCCTTCGGCACCGAACTGGCGGGCCATCTTGCAGTCCGCTGGGGTTTCGGCGTTGGTGCGCACCTTCATGCGGCGGTGCTTGTCGGCCCAGGTCATCAGCTCGGCGAAGTCACCCGCCAGCTCGGGCTCCACGGTCGGAACCTCGCCCGCCATGATGTCGCCGGTCGAGCCGTCCAGCGTGATCACGTCGCCTTCCTTGAGGTTGCGATTGCCGATCTTGAGCGTGCGGCTCTTCATGTCGATCGAGACGCCCGATGCGCCCGAGACGCAGCAGCGCCCCATGCCGCGCGCCACGACTGCGGCGTGGCTGGTCATGCCGCCGCGCGCGGTAAGGATGCCCTTGGCGGCGTGCATGCCGTGGATGTCCTCCGGCGAGGTTTCGACGCGCACCAGGATGACGCTCTCGCCCAGTTCGGCGCGCTTCTCGGCGGTGTCGGCATCGAGCACGATCGTGCCCGAGGCGGCACCTGGCGACGCTGGCAGGCCCTTGCCCAGTACGTCGCGCGTGGCCTTGGGGTCGAGCGTGGGGTGCAGCAGCTGGTCGAGCGCCATCGGGTCGATGCGCTTGATAGCCGTGGTTTCGTCGATCAGGCCTTCGGCGACCATGTCGACCGCCATCTTCAGCGCCGCCTTGGCGGTGCGCTTGCCCGAGCGGGTCTGCAGCATCCACAGCTTGCCACGCTCGACGGTGAACTCGATGTCCTGCATGTCCTTGTAGTGCTTCTCGAGCAGCTCGAACACGTCGGCGAGCTCGCCGTAGGCGGCGGGCATCACCTCTTCCATCGACAGCGGCTTGGCGCCGGCCCGCTCGCGCGCGGCCTTGGTCAGGTACTGCGGAGTGCGGATGCCGGCGACGACGTCCTCGCCCTGCGCGTTGACCAGCCACTCGCCATAGTAGGCCTTCTCGCCGGTCGCCGGATCGCGGGTAAAGGCGACGCCGGTGGCCGATGTCTCGCCCATGTTGCCGAACACCATGGCCTGCACGTTGACCGCGGTGCCCCAGTCACCCGGGATGTCGTTGAGGCGGCGATAGACCTTGGCGCGATCGGAATCCCAGCTGTCGAACACCGCCTGGATCGCACCCCAGAGCTGCTCGTTCACGTCGAGCGGAAAGGCACGGCCCAGCTCGGCTTCGACGATGCCCTTGTACTCGGCGACGACCTTCTTCCAGTCGGCGGCGGTCAGCTCGGTGTCGTTCTCGTAGCCGTTGTCTTCCTTGGCGATCTCCAGCGCTTCCTCGAACAGGTGGTGCTCGACGCCGAGCACGACGTCAGAGTACATCTGGATGAAGCGGCGGTAGCTGTCCCAGGCGAAGCGTTCGTCACCCGAAACCTTGGCAAGGCCTTCGACGGTGGCGTCGTTGAGACCCAGGTTGAGCACGGTGTCCATCATGCCCGGCATCGACACGCGCGCGCCCGAGCGGACCGAAACCAGCAGCGGGTCGGCCGCATCGCCAAAGCGCTTGCCCACGGTCTTCTCAATATGCGTCAGCGCCTCGGCCACATCGGCGCGCAGCTGGTCGGAGAAGTTCGCACCCTCGGCGAGGTACTTGACGCACTCCTCGGTGGTGATGGTGAAGCCGGGAGGCACCGGCAGGCCGATGCCCGCCATCTCGGCCAGGTTCGCGCCCTTGCCGCCGCAGATGATCTTGTCGCGCGACCGCGGGTCTTCATGCTTCACGCCGCCGCCGAAGGTGTAGACCTGTTTGATCATGCTTTCAGTGCTCATCGGTACCCTCTTCCTTCTGCCAACCTGCGGGGGTGGAGGCCCGGGGACAAGCTGATTTTGCTCATGCGCGAGGAAATCCCCTCACCGTTTCCCGCGCATGACGATCCTGAAGCTCACCCCTCGATCCGAGAGAAATCCGCGACATTGTGCACTGCAGCACGAAATTGATCAAGCAGTGCCAAACGCGCATTGCGCTTTGCGGGATCGGCATCGTTGACGGTGACGGAATCGAAGAACGCGTCGATCGGCGCGCGTAAGGACGCGAGGGCGGCCATGGCGCCGGCAAAGTCCTCGGCGGCCACCGCCTGCTCGGCGCGGGGCGCAGCGACGGCGAGCGCGTCGACCAACGCCTGCTCGGCCGGTTCTGGCGTGTAGTTGCGTTCGGCACCGTGGCGCTCGGCCATCTTGGCGGCGATTACGGGGGCGAGGTCGGGATCGTCGACGCCGGCCAGCGGGTCTTCCTCGCCGGTGCGGGCGATCTCGCCCTCGATGCCAAGCCAGTCTTCCTTCTTGAGGATGTTCGCCGCACGCTTGTAGCCGGCGAGCAGATTGGCGCCGTCCTCGGTACCGACGAACGCCTGGAGCGCATGGACGCGGGCGAGCAGGCGGACGAGATCGTCCTCGCCGCCCAGTGCGAACACGGCGTCGATCAGGTCGTGGCGCACGCCGGCTTCGCGTTGCTGGACTTTGAGGCGATCGGCGAAGAAGTCGAGGAGGTCGCGCTCGACTATAGGAAGTGCTCCAAATCGAGCTGTTGAGAACGCCTCAAGCTGCGCGTCATTGTAAGGCACCTGGAATGCGTCATCGCTTGGTAGCTTATCAAAAAGCCAAAACGCCGCTCCGCGGTTTTCGAACATTACCTGAGCGGATGCCGGGTGAAAGCCCCGACCACTCTGCGAGGATCGAACATGGTACAAATACCAACGGCGTTCGCTGTTAAAGGCGAATGTCGAGTATGCCTGCTCGACCAACCGGACGAACGGCAGACGAACAATATTTGATTGCAGAGTCCGTACGATGCCCAATGCAGCTCTGCGCAACGCGTATGGATCTTTTGATCCTGTTGGCGCCTGATCGATCGCAAAGAAGCCGAACAACGTATCCAGCTTATCCGCCAGCGACACCGCCACGGTCACCGGCGCAGTCGGCACTTCGTCACCCTGCCCGACCGGCTTGTAGTGGTCGCGGATGGCGTCGGCGACAGCTTCGGGCAGACCTTCGGCACGGGCGTAGTAGCCCCCCATGAGGCCCTGGAGTTCGGGGAACTCGCCAACCATCTCGGTGACGAGGTCGGCCTTGCACAAGCGGGCGGCCTGTTCGGCCATGTCGGCCAGTTCTTCCCTCGTCGCCCCCGCGAAGGCGGGGCCCCCGCTTTCTTGTTGCGCGGCCAGAGGAAGAGAAGAAGCGGGGTCCCCGCCTTCGCGGGGACGACGGGGGTTGTCGATATCGCTGGTTACGATCCCCTCTTCCACCAGCCAGCGGGCCAGCTTGGCGACACGCTCGACCTTGTCGGCGACGGTGCCCAGCTTTTCGTGGAAGGTGATGCGCTCGAGCTTCTTTGCCTGCTCTGCCAGCGTCGTCTTGCGGTCGGTGTCCCAGAAGAACCGCGCATCCGAAAGCCGCGCGGCGAGGACCTTGCGGTTGCCGGCGACGATCGCGTCGCCGCCGTCGCTCGCCTCGATGTTGGCGGTGCAGACGAAGGCATTGGCAAGCTTGCCGCCCTGTTCGCACACGAAGTACTTCTGGTTCACCCGCGCGGTCAGCTGGATGACCTCGGGCGGGACTTCCAGGAACGCCTCGTCGAAGCGGCCGAGCAGCGGCACCGGCCATTCCGTCAGGCCGGCGTTCTCCACCACCAGCCCCTCGTCCTCGACGAGCGTCAGCCCGCCGAGCGTCGCCACCTCGGCCGCGCCCATGCGCACGATGTCCTGGCGCTCCTCGTGGCTGACGATGACGTGGCAAGCGCGCAGCTTGTCGGCATAGTCGTGGGCACCGCCGATAGTGATCGGGCCGGGATGGTGGAAGCGGTGGCCGAGCGTGGCATAGCCGCTCTCGACACCCCCTGCCTCGCATACCACCAGTTCTTCGCCGAAGATCGCGACGATGCCGGAGAGCGGGCGCACCCAGCGCGTGCTCTCGGTGGTGATCGAGGCGGCGCCCCAGCGCATCGACTTGGGCCAGGGGAACGCGCGCACGATCGCCGGAATGGCTTGAGCAAGCACTTGCGAGACGGCGCGGCCGGGCTTCTCGACCGCCGCGAAGTAGGTCGGCTTGCCCTTTAGGTCGCGGACTTCGAGCTGGTCTTGCGTCAGTCCGGCCTTGCGCAGGAAGCCCTCCAGCGCCTGCGCCGGCGCACCCACTGCAGGCCCCTTGGTCTCCTCGCGCACGGCCTGCGTCGCCGCGGGCAAGTCACGCGCGATCAGCGCCAGGCGGCGGGGCGTGGACCAAACCGTGACCTCGCCCGGTTCGACTCCGGCGGCGGCCAGTTCCTTGCGGAACAGCTTCTCCAGATCGGCGCGCGCGCCGGCCTGCATGCGGGCAGGAATTTCCTCGGAGCGAAGTTCGAGCAGGAAGTCGGTCATGATGCTTGGGCCGCTCGCTTGACGGTTTCACGCGGAGGTGCGGAGACGCGGAGGAGGGAAGAAGAGGTGATGAGCGCCCGCGAAGGCGCCAAGGCTGCGCCTCGGCGTGAAGCGATCATACCGTCCACCCGGCATAGTCGCTGGCCCAGCGCGCCTCGTTCTTCTTGATCCAGGCCTCGCACGAGCCCTTCGCCAGATCGCGGACGCGGCCGATGTAGCTGGCGCGCTCCTGGACGGAGATGACGCCGCGCGCCTGCAGCAGGTTGAACAAGTGGCTCGCCTCGATCGCCTGGTCGTAAGCCGCCAGGGGAATGCCGGCCTCGATGCAGCGCACGGCCTCTGCCTCGGCATGGCGGAAGCCGGTGAACAGCTGCTCGGTGTCGGCGATCTCGAAGTTGTACTTCGACAGTTCCTGCTCGTTGGCCAGGAACACGTCGCCATAGGACACGCCCTGGTCGTTGAAGCGCAAGTCGTAGACTCGGTCGACGCCTTGTATGTACATCGCCAGGCGCTCCAGACCGTAAGTCAACTCGCCCGCGACCGGCTTGCAGTCATAGCCGCCGATCTGCTGGAAATAGGTGAACTGCGTCACCTCCATGCCGTCGCACCACACTTCCCAGCCCAGGCCCCACGCGCCGAGCGTCGGGCTTTCCCAGTCGTCCTCGACGAAGCGGATGTCGTGCGCCAGCGGGTCGACGCCGATGGCGGCGAGGCTGGCCAGGTACAGCTCCTGCAGGTTCGCGGGATTGGGCTTGAGGATCACCTGGTACTGGTAATAGTGCTGCAGCCGGTTCGGGTTCTCGCCATAGCGGCCGTCGGTAGGACGGCGCGAGGGCTGGACGTAGGCCGCTTTCCACGGCTCTGGCCCGAGCGCGCGCAAGGTAGTGGCAGGATGGAACGTGCCCGCGCCCATGCGCATGTCGTAAGGCTGCAGGATGAGGCAGCCCTGCCGGCTCCAGAACGAGTGGAGCGTCAGGATCATGTCCTGGAAACTGAGCGGTTGCGCGCTGGGTCGATCTTGCTCTGGCATGGCTGCGCGCTTTGGCGCACGGCCGGGAACGGGTCAACATTGCAGTCGGCGAGAGACGACCCGCAATCACCCATCGACGCTATGCAATTGGCCCCTATAAGGCCGGGCATGATCTCGCTTCGCCGCTCGCCGCTTGCCCTGCTCGCCCCTGTGCTGCTGCTGCTCACGCCTGCCTGCGGATCGGCGAAAGAGGCTCCTGCGTCGAAGGCGGCTGCGAGCTCGCAAGTCGCGCGACCGGCCTTGTGGAAGGTGTCGGACGAGGACACCACGATCTGGCTCTTCGGCACGATCCACATCCTGCCGGCGGGGATCGAGTGGTACTCCGGCCCGATCGCCAAGGCGCTGGAGGGATCCGATGCGCTGGTCACCGAGATCGTCGAGCCGAACGATCCGGAGGTGCAGGCCAAGATCGCCCGGATCGCGCTCGCCGATCCGCCACGCAACCTGCGCGAGCGTCTGTCGCCCGAGATGCGCAGGCAATACGAGGCGGCGCTCGCCAGCCTGCAGCTGCCGCCGTCCGCGTTCGACGTGAACGATCCGTGGTATGCCGCGGTCGCTCTCTCGACCCTGCCGCTGATGAAGGACGGCTTCGGCACCATGAACGGCGCCGAGGCGCTGTTGATCGAGCGAGCCAAAGGCAAGCAGCACCTGGGGCTGGAGACCGCCGAGATGCAGCTCGGCTTGTTCGACGGCCTGCCGCAGGACATGCAGGTGAAGTATCTGGGCGAAGTGCTGGAAAGCTTCCCCAAGGTTCGCAATGAGGTCAAGGCGATGGTCGAGGCCTGGAAGACCGGCAAGGCCGATGAACTCGCCCGCCTGATGAACGAGGAGGAGAGCGACCCGCAGCTGATGAAGATCCTGCTGGTCGATCGCAACAAGGCCTGGGCGAAATGGATCGCGGAGCGCTTGAAGCAGCCCGGGACTGCGTTCGTGGCGGTCGGGGCGGGTCACCTCGCGGGCAAGGACAGCGTGCAGGCGCAGCTTGCGGCGGCTGCCATCAAGACCACGCGGGTGCGGTGAGACGCCAGTCAGCCCACAAACACCACGTCGCCCCCGCGCAGGCGGGGGCCCCGCTTGGCCTTCACGCCACCCGCATCGCCGCAAGAAGCGGGATCCCCGCCTGCGCGGGGATGACGAGGGGGTGGGGGTGGGTGGTAGGCTTGGTTCTCTCACTTGCCCTCGGCGCCTGCAACTCTAAACCCAAGCATGCCGATCCTGCGATCTGGCATGTGGCGGGCCCGGGTGGCGAGGAAGCGTGGTTGTTCGGCACCATCCACGCAGCCCCTGCCCCCCTCGCGTGGAACACGCCGCCCGTCGCGCAGGCGCTCGACAGAGCCGACGAGGTCATGGTCGAAGTCGCCAACATCGCCGACGATGCAGCCGTGGCGCAGGCATTCGCTTCGCTGTCGCGCACGCCCGGCCTGGCTCCGGTCGCCGAGCGCGTACCGGCAGCACGGCGCAAGACTCTGCGCGACATGCTCGCCGCTCGCGACATCCGCGAAGCCGACTTGCGCGATGTCGAGACCTGGGCCGTGGCGCTCACGCTGGCACGCCCCGAGAGCGGCTCCGACGCCGGCAACGGCGTCGACCGTGCGGTGCTCGCCTCTGCTTCGAACAAGCGCGTCGTCGAACTGGAGGGGGCCAGCGCGCAGCTTTCCATCTTCGACCGCCTGCCCGAAGCCGACCAGCGCGACCTCCTGGATGCGGTGCTGTCCGACGCCGGCGCTCTCGACGACGAGGCCGACCTGGTAGATGTCTGGCGCCGCGGCGACATGGCGCGGATCGAGGCGGAGACCCGCACCGGCCTCCTGGCCGATCCCGAGTTGCGCGCCGCCCTCTTCACCGATCGCAACCGGCGTTGGATGACCCGCATCGCCGCCGAGATGCACGAGGGCCATCGGCCATTCGTGGCGGTGGGCGCCGCACACATGGCCGGTCCGGACGGCCTGCCCGCCCTGCTCGCGCGCGCTGGCTACACCGTGACGCGCCTCGACTAGCCTTGCTTTCGCGCGCGTTTGTCGCTAGGGGCGCGCGCTTCCCGGCCGTGGTCATCCCTGGAGGCGTGGCGGGAGAGGTCGTGCCGATGAGCGGTGCGATCTGCATCAGATATATCCGAAAGGCACGTACCCATGAGCGATACGCTGAACCTGCCGGCCGAGACGCGTGAAGGGGTTGGCAAGGGAGCCTCCCGTGCGCTGCGTCGCGAAGGCCGCGTCCCCGCCGTCATCTACGGCAACAAGGAAGAACCGCTGTCGATCCACGTCGAGGCGAAGGAGCTGGTCCGCCTGCTGGGCACCGGCCACTTCATGAACTCGATCGTAGAGCTCGAAGTCGGCGGCAAGAAGCTGCGTACGCTCCCCAAGGACGTTGCCTTCCACCCGGTCAACGACCGTCCGCTCCACGTCGATTTCCTGCGTCTGGCCGCCAACGCGACCGTGCACGTGAAGGTGCCGGTGGTGTTCACCAACGAGGAAGCCTCGCCCGGCCTGAAGCGCGGCGGCGTGCTGAACGTGGTGGCGCATGAGCTGGACCTCATCGTCGACGCCAACAAGATCCCTGACGAGATCGTGGTCGACGTCACCGGCCTGGAAGTCGGCGACTCGATCCACATCAGCCAGCTGAAGCTGCCCCAGGGCGCGCAGGACGGATCGCACGACGCCGACCTGACGATCGCGACCATCGTCGCTCCTTCGGCGCTCAAGAGCTCCGAGGGTGGCGAAGAGGAAGAGACCGCGGAGTAATCCGGCGCTTCCTACACGCGCAAAGCATCTTAAACTTCGTCATTCCCGCGAACGCGGGAATCCATCTTCGGACGCTGCGTCACAGGCCAGACCTGGAGATGGATCCCCGCTTTCGCGGGGATGACGAGGTTTTTTGTTGTCTATCGAACGGCTTGTCCGCCGGCTCGCCTGAGTGAAGGAACAGACATGCAACTCTGGGTCGGCCTCGGCAATCCCGGCGCGCAGTATGCGATGCATCGGCACAATGTCGGCTTCATGGCCGTGGACACCCTGGCCGAAGTGCACGGCTTCGGTCCGGTGCAGAAGAAGTTTCAAGGCTGGCTACAGGAAGGCCGCATCGGCAACGACAAGGTGCTGCTGCTGAAGCCCGCCACCTTCATGAACGAGAGCGGCCGCTCCGTTGGCGAGGCGATGCGGTTCTACAAGCTGGACCTCGACGCGCTCACCGTGTTCCATGACGAACTCGATCTCGCGCCCTTCAAGGTCAAGGTGAAGCAGGGCGGCGGAACGGCCGGACACAACGGCTTGCGTTCGATCGATCAGCACTTGGGCGCCGAGTTCCGGCGCGTGCGTCTCGGCATCGGCCATCCCGGCCACAAGGATCGAGTCACCGGATACGTCCTGGGCAACTATGCCAAAAGCGAGATGGATGACCTCGCCGAAATGCTGGGGGCGGTCGCCGCCGAGGCGGATTGGCTGGCGAACCACGATGCGACCCGCTTCATGAACAATGTAGCAATGCGCCCGCAAGCATAAGTTACAATAAAACGTCGCTCTGCTTGACAGATATACTCTCCCACAAGCCGCATTAACCATCAACACCTTCGCAGAAGTTGAATTGGCACGCGGATTGCGTCTGCCTCGATGCACGAGCGTTAACCTGACGCTCCCATGCGAGGGGTATATACGATGATCCGCAAGACACTTCTGACCGCTTCCGTCACCTTCGGCCTGGCCCTGGCCATCAGCTCGCCGGCGCAGGCGACCTGGTACGGCGGCTGCAAGCGCAATTGCGGCGGAACGACGAGCAGCACCAGCGGCAGCACCAAGGTTCCCGAGCCAGGCATGCTCGGCCTGATGGGTGCAGGCCTTGCCGGGCTCGCGATCGCACGCCGCCGCAAGTCCAAGCAGAACTGATCTTCACGTATCGGCACCGGATGGCGGATTGTCCGCGTCCGGTGCGATTGTGCGGCGAGCGCAACTGGCCAAGCGCCCGACCTGCCGCTATGGGCCCGCGATTGCATATTCGCGGAGCATACCATGGGTTTTCGTTGCGGCATCGTCGGCCTCCCCAATGTCGGCAAGTCGACCCTGTTCAACGCCTTGACGGAAACACAGGCGGCGCAGGCGGCGAATTACCCGTTCTGCACCATCGAGCCCAACGTCGGCCAGGTCGGCGTGCCCGATCCGCGGCTCGAGAAACTGGCCGAAATCGCCAAATCGGCGAAGGTGGTCCCGACGCAGCTCTCGTTCGTCGACATTGCCGGTCTTGTTCGCGGGGCCTCCAAGGGTGAAGGCCTGGGCAACCAGTTCCTCGGGAACATCCGCGAAGTCGATGCGGTCGTTCACGTTCTGCGCTGCTTCGAGAACGACGACATCCAGCACGTCGAGAACAAGGTCGACCCGATCGCCGATGCCGAGACGGTCGAGACCGAGCTGCTGCTCTCCGACCTGGAAAGCCTGGAGAAGCGCGTGCCCGCTGCCCAGAAGAAGGCGGCGCAAGGCGACAAGGAGATGAAGATCACCGCCAGCGTGCTCGGCCAGACGCTCGAGCTGCTGCGCGAGGGCAAGCCCGCTCGCCTGACCAAGCCCGCGGATGAAGAGGAAGCGCGCGTGTTTCGCCAGGCGCAGCTGCTTACCGCCAAGCCGGTGCTCTACGTCTGCAACGTCGAGGAAGAGGCTGCGGCACAAGGCAATGCCTTCTCGGCGCGCGTCTTCGAGAAGGCCAAGGCGGAGGGGGCCAGCGTGGTCATCGTCTCTGCCGCCATCGAAGCCGAGCTGACCGGCATGGACATCGAGGAGCGCCTGGCGTTCCTGGAGGAAATGGGCCTGCACGAAACCGGTCTCGCCCGCATCATCCGCGCCGGCTACGATCTGCTCGACCTGCTGACCTTTTTCACCGTCGGCCCCAAGGAAGCGCGCGCCTGGACGGTGCACAAGGGCGCCAAGGCACCCGAAGCGGCAGGCGAGATCCACTCCGACATGCAGCGCGGCTTCATCCGCGCCGAGACGATCGCCTACGACGACTTCGTGGCGCTCGGCGGCGAGAGCGCCGCACGCGATGCGGGCAAGCTGCGACAGGAGGGCAAGGAATACGTCGTGCACGACGGCGACGTGATGCACTTCAAGTTCAACGTCTGACGGGTTCCGGGACGACATCTCGGCCAGCGTCTAGCGCCACCGACCACGTCGTCCCCGGCTTGACCCGGGACCGGTTGTGCCAGTGACGAATTTGTGGGGGGATGCGCGTCGATGAGAGCGTCAGCCCTGACGCAACTTGTCTTGGATGAAGCCCGGCACGACACTATGCTTCGTCGGGCACTTACACCCGCCTCATGCATTGTGCCCCGCAGTAACAGGGGAGCGTCAGGCATGGTCGACAAATCCGAGAAGATCGTCTGGCTTGCACGCCTCGGCTATGCGGTGCGCGGCCTGGTATACCTGCTGCTCGGCTACCTGGCGCTTTCCGCGACCGGTCAGGACGAAGCGCGCAACGGAACGACCGGCGCACTCGAGTACGTACGCTCGATCCCCGGCGGTACGGCAATCCTCTACATTTCCGCGCTTGGGCTGATCGGCTACGCGGTCTACAAGCTCATCGTCGGGTTGTTCGATACCGAGAACATCGGATCGGACGCCAAGGGCATCGCCAAGCGCGTGGCTTACGTCATCAGCGCAATCGTCTACGCAGCGCTCTCCTGGACCGCGATCCAGCTGGCGCGGGGAGCGACCCAGGCCGGCACCAACCAGAACCAGGAACTTGCCGCCACCGCCCTCACCTTCGACCTCGGTCCGGTCGCGGTTGGGCTGGCAGGCCTCGCGCTGCTGATCGGTGCCGGCGCTCAGGCCAAGAGCGCCTACGATCGCAGCTTCATGCGCCACATCGCGTCCGACGCGCCACCTGCGACGTGCTGGATCGGACGCATCGGCCTGGCCACAAGGGCTCTGGTGTTCCTGCTGATGGGCTGGTCGCTGTTGCGCTCGGCATGGTTCTCCAGCAGCGAGGAGGTCCGTTCGCTTGGTCAGGCGCTGCTCGGCTTGCGAGAGATGGGCCTGGGCTTTTCGATCATCGCGGCCGGCATTGCCCTGTTCGGCGTCTTCAGCCTGATCACATCGCGCTACCGCATCATCCCCGATCCCGACCCCAAGCTGAACGTGCGCTCTCCCCTGCGCCGCACCTGAACGAAGGCCGACGCAGGGACTGGCGCGCTGGTCGATCGGTGCGCTATAAGCCTGGAGATGTTCCGCCGTCTTCTCGTCATGTTCATGCTGCTCGCGCTCTCCGCGCCGGCACTGGCGATGAGTGGTCATTGCGCTCAGCTGCCCGCCTCTCCGCAAGCGCATGCATCGGGGCATCATACGGAACATCACCCTGCACCGGCCCACCCGGAACGCCGGGACTGTATCGGCTGCGTCCTCCCCGATCTCGGCGACATCGCGGCACCCGGGTCGGAACCGTTGCTGAGCGTGGTCGGCGCTACAGCTTTGCGGGCGGCGTCGGCTCCCTCGCGCGAGCGTCCCGAGGTCCCCCCTCCCCGCGCCTGAAGACGGAAGACCGCTACCCAGCGGACGCCCCCCTCCTCTTCAGGAATCTACGATGACCAGGATAACCCTTGCGGTCGCGCTTGCGAGCGCGTCCCTGTACCCTGTGCAAGCACACGCACAGATGCACGATCATGCCGGCATGGACCACGCCATGCCGATGCCTGCACCCGAGCCCGCCCCGGCGCCGAACACGCCCGCTATCGAGCAACAGCACGCCAACACGGATAGCGGCACAAATCATGCCGCAATGGATCACGGAGCCACCGACGCTGATGGGGCCTCCTACGTGACCGGCTCCGGCACGGCGCGCCTGCCCGGAGCCGCACCTGCCATGCCCGGCGTGCATGTCATGGCGGGTGACTGGATGCTGATGGCGCATGGATTCGTCTCGGCGCAGTACACCGACCACTCGGGTCCGCGCGGCGATGACAAGCTCTATGCGACGTCCATGGCGATGCTGATGGCCGAGCGCGAAACCGGCTTCGGGCGTCTCCAGCTACGCTCGATGTTCAGCCTGGAACCCGCGATGGACGCGCGCGGCTACCCCAATCTGTTCGCCACCGGCGAAACGGCCGACGGGCAGCCGCTGGTCGATCGCCAGCACCCGCACGACCTCTTCATGGAACTTGCAGCCCGCGTCGACTTCGACCTGGGAGAGGACACGACCGCGTTCCTGTACGGCGGGCCGGTCGGCGAACCCGCGCTGGGACCGAGCGCGTTCATGATGCGGCGTTCCTCGCGTCTCAACCCCGAGCCGCCCATCACCCACCACTGGTTCGATTCCACCCACATCACCTACGGCGTCGTAACCGGCGGCCTGTCGGCGGGACATTGGCAGCTGGAAGCGTCCGCCTTCCGCGGGGCCGAACCCGACGAGCACCGCTGGAACATCGAGACGCCCAAGCTCGATTCCTGGTCGATCCGCGCGACCTGGACGCCAAAACCGCAGTGGGCGGTGCAGGCCAGCTATGGCCGCATCAAGGAGCCCGAGAAGCTTCATCCCGGCGAAGACGAGAAGCGGATCACCGCCTCCGCGCACTACGACAGCGGCACCGGCCTCTCGGCGATGGCGGCTTTCAGCTCCAAGAACCGGGTGCCGGGCGACACCCTTACAGCATGGCTTGGTGAGGCGAACTGGGATCTCGACCGCGCGAACACGCTGTTCGGCCGTGTCGAGAACGTCGCCAACGACGAACTCTTTCCCGATCACGACGATCCGCTGCACGACCGCCGCTTTCGTGTGACCAAGCTGCAAGCGGGCTATGCGCGCCGGTTCCGCTTCGAGCCGTTCGAGCTCGCCGTGGGCGGATCCCTAGCGAGCTACCTCAAGCCCCATGCACTGGATGCGGTTTATGGCGACAAGCCCTGGGGCTACACGGTCTTCGCGCGGCTGACGTTGGGCAGCTAAGTTCGCCGGTACAGCCGCGCTCTGGCCACGAGCCGCACCATCCATCCCTCGTCGTCCCGGACTTGATCCGGGACGACGAGGGATGGAAAGTACAAACCTTGGGGTAAGATGTCTTGGCGCCTGCCTACTCCGCCCTCTTGGCGCAACTCACCTGGCCGAGCGAGTCGAAGGCGACGCGCTCGTTTGCATCGTGAATTACCAGGCGGCTTGGCCAAGCTTTCCCGCCATCCGAAGCGCGACCCTCGTCTCCGGCCTGCGCCACCAGCTCGATCCAGTGCGAGGTGCCGATGTAGGTGCTGTGCGCGCCTGAAGGCAGTTCGGCACTTCCACTCTTGACCGCGAGCGGGCGCAGCTTTCCTTCGATCTTCAGATAGCCGCGATCCTGCTGCGCCACGAACAGCGGCGGCTCGTCCGGCTTGTTACCTGGACGGAACATGCACCCAACACGGGCGAGGTCGTAGCGGGCAATGTCCTCGCGCGTGAAACTTTGCGGCAAAACCGGCTTGAACGGAGGCTCGTTCAGCCGCTCGACCAGCGCGACGTCGTGCGCATCGTCGGCGGCCTTGCGATGGGGGTTGTCGCCACCACCGCAGCCCGCCAAAGCCGCCGCACCCAGCACCGCCATCCATGCTTTCATCATTTGCGCCCGAACAGCTTCTCTATGTCCTCGTGGGCCAGTTTAACCCATGTGGGGCGGCCATGGTTGCACTGACCGGAGCGCGGGGTGCGTTCCATTTCGCGCAGCAGGGCATTCATCTCCGCCACCGAGAGCGCCCGCCCCGCGCGAACGGAGCCGTGGCAGGCCATCGTCGCAAGCACGAGATCGAGCTTTTCCCCGAGCAGCAGCGCGTCGCCGTGCCGGGCGAGATCGTCGGCAATGTCGCGCACGAGCGAGGCCGCATCGGCCTTGCCGAGCACCGAGGGAACGGCCCGCACCAGCATCGCCGCGGGTCCGAAGCGTTCCAGCACCAGCCCGAAGCGCGCGAGCTCGCCGGCCTTGTCCTCCAGGCGATCGCAGTCGGGCTCGTCGAGTTCCACCACTTCGGGCAGCAGCAGCGCCTGGCTGCGCGTCATTGCCTCCTCGGCACCCGCCGCCTTCAATCGTTCGAGGACAAGCCGCTCGTGCGCGGCATGCTGGTCGACGATGACCAGCCCGTCCTGTGCTTCGGCGACGATATAGGTGCCCGCAACCTGCCCTCGTGCGACGCCCAGCGGATACTCGGCCGTGGCGTTGTCGAGCACAGCTTCTTCGGCGCGCGCGGCAGGCGGCGCCATGACGTCCTGCCCGAACCCGTGCCACGCTGCCGTCGTCTCGCGCACCGCGTTGTTGGGTGGAGCGTGCTGGCGGGCGAAGAGCGATTGGAGCGTCGGCACACCGTCGGCGACCGGCTCGACCTGCCAGGCGGCCATCGCATCCGCGGCGGGCGCTTGCGCGCTGCGCTGGCCTTGAGCCTCCAAGGCATGGCGAAGAGCGCCGACAAGAAACCCGCGCACGAACGCGGGGTCGCGGAAGCGCACTTCGGTCTTGGCCGGATGCACGTTGACGTCCACGTCCTCGGGCGGGATCTCCAGGAACAATGCCAGCACCGCATGGCGATCGCGCGCCAGCATGTCGGCATAGGCACCGCGCACGGCTCCGATCAGCAGCCGGTCCTTCACCGGACGACCGTTGACGAACAGGTACTGGTGGTCGGCCACGCCCCGGTTGAAGGTCGGCAAGCCCGCCACGCCGGTCAGCCGCGCCGATCCCCGCTCCGCCTCGATCACGACACCGTCCTCCGCCAGCTCCCGCGCCACCAGGCGGGCGACGCGGGCCGCCAGGGCTTCGTCCGGCTGCGTCGCGAGGGCACGGCGACCCTCATGCTCAAGGGTGAAGCCGATGTCCGGCCGTGCCATCGCCAGGCGGCGCACGACATCGAGGCAGGCGGCGTACTCGGCACGCGCCGAGCGCAGGAACTTGCGGCGGGCGGGAACGCGGCCGAACAGGTCTTCGACGCGGATGCGGGTACCCGGCGGTAAGGCGGCCGGACCATCACCGGCCAGTCCGCCATGATCGACGACGCGCCGCCACCCCTCCTCGCTTCCTCGCGCGCGGCTCTCGATCGTCAGCCGCGCGACGCTGGCGATCGAAGGCAGCGCCTCGCCGCGAAAGCCCAGGGTCGCCACCATCTCGATCCGCTCGTCCGGCAACTTGGAGGTGGCGTGCCGTTCCAGCGCGAGGGCGATTTCGGCCGCACCCATACCGCAGCCGTCGTCCGTCACTTCGATCAGATCGAGCCCGCCAGACGCGAGCCTTACCGCGATCGTGCGCGATCCGGCATCGATCGCATTCTCGACCAGTTCCTTGAGCGCGGAGGCGGGCCGTTCCACCACTTCCCCGGCGGCGATGCGGTTGACGAGATCGTCGGGCAGGCGGCGGATTTCCGGCATCGGCTTACCCTAGCGACGAAGCGCCGCGAATTCGAGACGGAGCCGCCAAAACCTAGACGGCTGTCGACACAAATTTTTGGCCTTTCCCGATTGCATGGGTTAAGGGACCGCCTTCTCAGCCACCCCCTGGTTGCTTCCCGTACATTGGGCTGCGGGCAAGCGGCAGAATACCTACGGATATCCTGATGGCCACGTTGATGTCGCGATTCTTCAAGTTCGGTTCGCAGAACATGGCCATCGATCTGGGCACTGCCAACACCCTCGTCTACGTGCAGGACCGCGGCATCGTCCTGAACGAACCCTCGGTAGTCGCGATCGAAACGCTGCATGGCGTGAAAAAGGTCAAGGCCGTGGGTGACGACGCCAAGATGATGATGGGCAAGACGCCCGACAATATCGAGGCGATCCGCCCCTTGCGCGACGGCGTCATCGCGGACATCGAGATCGCGGAGGAGATGATCAAGCACTTCATCCGCAAGGTCCACGGCAAGAAGAGCCTGTTCCGTTACCCCGAAATCGTGATCTGCGTGCCTTCGGGCTCCACCTCGGTCGAGCGTCGCGCGATCCGCGATGCGGCCAGCAATGCGGGCGCCAGCCAGGTCTACCTGATCCTTGAGCCAATGGCGGCGGCGATCGGCGCAGACATGCCCGTCACCGAGCCGGTCGGTTCGATGGTGGTCGACATCGGCGGCGGCACAACCGAAGTCGCCGTGCTCTCGCTCCGCGGCCTCGCCTATACCACCTCGGTGCGCGTCGGCGGTGACAAGATGGACGAGGCGATCGTCTCCTACGTGCGCCGCCACCACAACCTGCTGATCGGCGAGTCGACCGCAGAGCGCATCAAGAAGGACTACGGCATCGCCGTCATGCCTGCCGACGGCATCGGCGAGACGATCCACATCAAGGGTCGCGACCTCGTCAACGGCGTGCCGAAGGAGATCACCATCAGCCAGGCGAACGTCGCCGAGGCGCTGTCCGAGCCGATCGGTGCGATCATCGAAGGCGTGCGCATCGCGCTGGAGAACACCGCCCCGGAACTCGCCGCCGACATCGTCGACCAGGGCATCGTCCTCACCGGCGGCGGCGCGTTGATCCAGGGGCTGGACGAGTACCTGCGAGAAGAGACCGGCCTGCCCGTCAGCGTCGCCGAGGACCCGCTGTCCTGCGTCGCCCTTGGCACGGGTCGGGCCATGGAAGACCCGATCTACCGCGGCGTTCTGATGACCGCCTGAGCCTCAGCTTGGGGGTAGTGCGCGCAAGGGGGCTGGCGCGCACGCGATAAGGAGGGACCGACGCATGGCGCCGCCTGCGAACCGGCGCTCGGGCTTTTCCCGCAGGGCGCAGTACACGATCTTCATCAGCTACTTCGCCGGCGTGGCAGGCGTGCTGCTGGGCGTGGTGCTGCTTGTGGTATCGTTCGTGCAGCCAAGCGCCTTTGTCGGCATGCGCGCACTGGCCTCGGACGTGACCGAGCCTGCCGGTCAGGTCACCGCGACCGGTCGCATGGCGAGCAAGAACGTCTTCGCCACCGTCGCCGGGTTCATCAAGGCCGGCAGCCAGCATGCCAAACTTGAACGCGAACTCGCGCTCGCCAAGACGCGCCTCGTCGAGGCGCGCGCCATGTCCGTCGAGAACCGGCGGCTCAAGGGCCTGCTTGGCCTCGCTCGGCAGAACCCGCCGCCGGTGGTCGTCACCCGGCTGACCAGTTCCACCGCGGCGAGCACACGCCGCTTCGCGACGCTCGCCGCAGGGATCGATCGCGGCGTGCAGAAGGGCATGCCCGTACGGTCCGAACTCGGGCTGCTGGGCCGTGTGCTGGAAGTCGGACAGAGCAGCGCGCGCGTGCTGCTCGTCACCGATACCGAGAGCCTCGTCCCCGTCCGCCGAGCCAGCGACGGCGTGCCCGCCTTCGCGCAAGGCACGGGCGACGGCACCATTCGCATCAAGCTGATCAGCCTCGGGCTCAATCCGCTCAAAAAGGGCGATGTCTTCGTCACCTCGGGCTCTGGTGGCCTCTACCGCCCCGGCACCCCGATCGCGATTGCCGCACGCATCAACAGCGATGGCGCGATCGCGCAAGTGCTCGCCAACCCCTCGGACGCCGACTACGTGCTTGTCGACCAGCCATTCGCCCCGGTGCCCCCGCCGCCCGTGGCGCCGATCCCCGACAGCCAGTGAGGCAACCGGCGTGAGGATACTGGCGTGAGGCTTTGGCCAAGCTTCGGGCGCGAGCGCGCGCCGCGGATCAACCGTGCGCCCTCCTCCTTGATCGCTCGCGGCACGCCGTGGCTGACCGTCATGCTCGCCTCGTTGCTGCCGGGATTGTCGCTGATCGCCTCTGCGCCGGTGCTGCCGCCGTTCGGCTTCCTGGTCTTCATCTCCTGGCGTCAGCTGCGCCCCGGTCTGTTGCCGGTCTGGGCTGGCTTGCCGCTCGGCATGTTCGACGATCTCTACTCCGGCCAGCCCTTCGGTTCGGCGGTGCTGCTGTTCTCGGCAGCGGCCATCGCGCTCGACCTGATCGAGGCGCGCCTGCCCTGGCGCAACTTCCTGACCGAATGGCTGGTGGCGATCGGGCTGATCATCGTCTATACCGGTTTCGCATTGGCGCTCGCGAACCTGGACGGCGCCCACACCCCTCTTCGTGTGACCTGGCCGCAGATCGTGATCTCCATCCTCGCCTATCCCCTTGTCGGCCGCTTCGTCGCGCTGGCCGACCGCTTGCGCCTGACGCCTTTCCTGGAAATTCGATGAAGTTCCTTCGTCCGCGCCATGTCAGCATGGCGACGCTGCGCAACAGCTTCGACCGGCGCAGCATGGTCGTCGGCGGAATCCAGGGCGGCATCGGCGTGCTGCTTGCAAGCCGCCTCGGCTATCTCGCCATCGCGCAGAACGAGAAGTACAAGCTCGATTCCGAAAGCAATCGCGTAAACCTCTCGCTGATCCCGCCGCGTCGTGGTTGGATCCTCGATCGCCACGGCTCGCCGCTTGCGTCCAACCGGGCCGACTTTCGCGTCGATGTGATCCCCGATCGCATGACCGACGAAGCGCAGACGATCGGCGAACTGTCCAAGCTGCTGCGACTGACTCCCGTCGACATTCAGGACTTGAAGGACAAGCTGGAGAAATCGCACGGCTTCGCGCCGGTCGAGGTCGCGTCCGGGCTCGACTGGGACCGCTTCGCCGCAGTCAGCGTGCGCCTGCCCGACTTGCCGGGCGTCGTCACACAGCGCGGCTTTTCCCGCTTCTACCCCACCGGTCCGAGCGTCGGACATCTCGTCGGCTACGTCGGCGCGGCGTCTGCCGAAGAGTACGAGAAGGAGAAGGACCCCCTCCTCGTCACCCCCGGCTACAAGGTCGGCAAGGACGGGCTGGAGAAGATCTACGAGAAGGAACTGCGCGGCTACCCAGGCGCGCGCCGCGTGGAGGTCACCGCGGGTGGACGCGTCGTGCGCGATCTCGAGACACGCGAGGACGTGCCCGGCAAGCCGATCAAGCTGACCATCGACGGTCCGCTGCAGGACTATGCCTCTCGCCGGATCGGCCTGGAGTCCGGCGCCGTGGTGGCGATGGACTGCCAGACCGGGGACGTGCTGGCGATGGCTTCCATGCCCAGTTACGACCCCAACAGCTTCTCCGACGGCATCGGCCGTATAGAATGGAAGATGCTCGCGGACGATGACCACGTGCCTTTGCGCAACAAGGTGCTCCGAGGCCTCTATCCGCCTGGTTCCACGGTCAAACCGATGGTCGCGCTCTCGTTCCTGGAGGCCGGGCTCGACCCGCACGAGAGTGTGTTCTGCGGCGGCGGCCTGCGCGTCGGCAATCGCGTGTTCCACTGCTGGCAGCGGCGCGGCCACGGCATGGTCGACATGGCGAAGGGTATCTACCAGAGCTGCGACGTCTATTTCTACCACTTCGCCCAGCGCATCGGCATGGACCCGATCGCCGCGATGGCGCGGCGCCTCGGTCTCGGCCAGGAATTTCAGCTTCCGGTCGTTGGCCAGTCGTATGGCACCGTGCCGGACCCGGCCTGGAAGAAGCGCAAATACGATCGCGACTGGGCGATCTACGACACCGTGAACGCGACCATCGGTCAGGGCTACTTTCTGGTAAACCCTCTGCAGCAAGCCGTAATGGCCTCACGCATTGCCTCGGGACGCAAACTGCTGCCCCGCCTGCTGCACTCAGACCACCCGCCCCAGGCCGCTTCCCTGGGCATTTCGCAGGAGCATCTGGACATCGTGCACAAGGCGATGTCCGATGTGGTCAATGGCCCGGGTACCGCGCATCGCGCGGCGCTGCCGATGAAGGACATCCTGCTCGCCGGCAAGACCGGTACCGCGCAGGTCGTCGGCCTGAACGTCGGCAACGGCAAGGGCGGCTTGTGGAAGCACCGCGATCACGGCCACTTCATCTGCTTCGCGCCTGCCGACAAGCCGCGCTATGCCGTGGCGGTGGTTGTCGAACACGGTGGCGGATCCGGCGCGGCCTACCCGATCGCGCGTGATGTCATGACCTACCTGTTCGACCCGACCAAGGCGGTCGAAGTGCTGCACGACTATGAGAAGCAGTGGGGCGGCACGGCGCAGCAGCGGCTCGATGCCAAGTACCGCGCCTACTCGGCCGCTTACGCCTCGGGCGCACCGGCGGCGCCGTCGGACGAGAGGGTACAGGCCGCCGACCAGGCACCCAGCCCCAACCAGCCTATCCTCAATGACGCGCAGACACCTCCGCCGGAACCTGTAGCGCTGCCGCCGTCACCACCGAACACCGCGACGCCCGCCCCCGCGATCAACATCGCGCCACCGCCTGGAGCCGACTGATGAGCCGCTCGATCGTGCCGGAGACGATCGCCCGCCAGCCCTGGCAGGTGTTGATCCCGCTCGCCATGCTCGTGGCCTTGGGCGCGGCAGTGCTCTACTCGGCCGCCGGCGGGCACTTGCAGCCCTACGCGCTCAACCATGTGCTGCGCTTCTGCTTTTTCCTGCTGGCGGCAGTGATCCTCAGCCGTGTCCCGCGCGACGTGTTCAAGCTGGCAGCCTATCCGATCTATGCCGGCATCCTGATGTTGCTGGTGCTGGTCGAACTTCTCGGCGCAGTCGGCGGCGGCAGCCAGCGTTGGCTCAACCTGGGCTTCATGACGCTCCAGCCTTCGGAACTGATGAAGCCGGGGATCGTCCTCGTGCTGGCGCGCTTCTACGATACGCTGCCGGCCTCTATCACCGCCAGCTGGCGTGGGCTCGTGCCCGCGGGGGCTCTGATCGGCCTGCCGGCGGTGCTGGTGATGATCCAGCCGGACCTCGGCACGGCGTTGGCCATCAGTTTCAGCGGCGTGGTGACGATGTTCCTGGCAGGACTGCCGCTCTGGTGGTTCCTGAGCGCAGTGGGCGCGGCCACCGTCGTCGCGCCGATCGCCTTCTTCACGCTGTTGCACGACTACCAGCGCAACCGGGTGCTCGTGTTCCTCGATCCCGAGAGCGATCCGCTCGGCACCGGCTACCACATCACGCAGTCCAAGATCGCGATCGGCTCGGGAGGCTTCTTTGGCAAGGGCTTCGGCAACGGATCGCAAAGCCACCTGGACTACTTGCCCGAATCCCACACCGACTTCGTCTTCGCGACGATGTCGGAGGAGTGGGGCATGTTGGGTGGCCTGTTCGTGCTCACCGTGTTCGCCATCCTGCTCAGCTGGGGCCTGCGCGTGGCGCGCAACAGCACCGATCGGTTCTCCAGCCTGCTTGCCGCGGGCATGGCCGCGACCATCTTCTTCTACGTCGCGATCAACCTGATGATGGTCATGGGCCTGGCGCCGGTCGTCGGAATCCCGCTGCCCTTCATGAGCCATGGCGGCTCCTCGATGATGACCAACATGATCTGCGTGGGCACGATCATGGCGGTCAGCCGCTGGCAACGTCGCCCGACCGGGCTGAGCTGAAAACTTTTGCGCGAGCCGCGCAAAAAAGCTCTTTCCAAGCGCCGCAAACTCGCTAAAGGGACCGCTCCCGCCGCAACGGGGTGGCCGCAAGGCCGCAGCGGAACGGCAGTGTGGACGCATAGCTCAGTTGGTAGAGCAGCTGACTCTTAATCAGCGGGTCCTTGGTTCGAGCCCAAGTGCGTCCACCACCTTCCTCCTACTAATCGGTCGGCAAGCAGCGGGATCCATCGGACTAGTTCCGGCGGTGTGCTGAAGAGCGGACCTCATCGGAACGTCTTTCGGCTATCGTGAACCTCATCCGATAGCGCCCAGCCTGATCCTTTCGAGGTCGGCGCAATCCGATGGGCTTGACCAGCAAGGTCACGTTCCCCATCCGACCACCCGATCGTGCTTGCGTGAGCTGCGAAGCCTCGGCAACATCCTCACACACAAGGGGGATTTTTCATCATGCGCCACGCCGTGTCCGCTGCCATCGCACTCGCTCTCGCCACGCCGGCCCTGGCGCAGGCCCCTGTGCCCACCGCCGAGAAGGTCGTCGTCATCCACGCCGGCACCCTGCTTGCCGAGCCTGGCAGGCCGCCGCGCGGGAATAGTACCGTGATCGTCCGCGGCACCAAGATCGCCGAGATCCGCGACGGCTTCGTCGATCCGCCGGCCGGGGCCCAGCTGGTCGATCTCAAGGACGGGTTCGTCATGCCCGGGCTGATCGACATGCACGTGCACCTGTGGGGCATCGGCGGCGATCCGCTCAGGGATCGTCTCACTGCGCTCAATCGCGACGATGCCGACGACATGATGTACGCGGTGTCCAACGCGCGCACGACCTTGGCCGCAGGGTTCACCACCGTCCGCGACCTCGGCGGCAATGCGCGCGGGATGCGGGCATTGCGCGAGGGCGTCGAGCGTGGGGACATCGAGGGTCCTTCGATCGTCAATGCCGGCACGGCGATCTCGGTCACAGGCGGCCATGCCGATCCGGCGAACGGCCTTGGCGAAGTCTTCGCCGACGCCGTGCACAAGCACACGGTCAAAACCTGCGACGGTCCCGACGATTGCCGCCGCGCGGTGCGAGAGCAAGTCGCGCTGGGGGCTCAGGTCATCAAGTACATGTCGACGGGCGGCGTGCTCTCCAACGTCTCGGGCGGGCTTGGCCGCGCCATGACAGACGAGGAGATGAAGGCGATCATCGACACCGCCCATGGCCTCGGTCGCAAGGTCGCGACCCACAGCCACGCGGCGGCAGGGACCAAGGCGGCGATCGTGGCCGGGGTGGACACCGTGGATCATGGCTCGTTTCTGGACGACGAGGCGATCAAGCTGTTCAAGTCGCGCGGCGCCTGGCTTGTGCCCACGATGATGGCACCGCGTGCCGCGCTGGCGCAGGCTCGCGCCGGCATGCTCCCGCCCGCCGTGATCCCCAAGGCGGAGGAGGCCGCCGCAGCAGCCTTCGCCAGCCATCAGAAGGCGATCGCGGCCGGCGTGAAGGTCGCGTTCGGGACCGACACTGGCGTGTCCAAGCACGGCGACAACGCGCAGGAGTTCGCATTGCTGGTGGAAGCGGGGATGACGCCGGCCGATGCGCTTAGGACGGCGACGGTCAATGCCGCGGAAGCACTCGGCCAGTCGAGCACGATAGGCACCCTCGCGGCGGGCAAGGAAGCCGACATCATCGCGGTTACCGGCTCTCCGCTGGAGGACGTCACCCGCATGCAGAAAGTCGACTTCGTGATGCGCCACGGCGTGGTGCACAAGGGCGGCATCTAGGCGATCTGCGTCGCTGCTGCACAGGGAGCTCACCCGAGCATTCATCAACGATGCGTGCGGTCATTGGCACGGCCGGGCGGGCCATCGCGCGGCAGCACGTGGCAACGAAGCGAAAGGCTGATCCTGACCACGCGGCTCGCGTTTGCCGCGTGACGAGGAAGGATCAGCTCTCGGTCACCACGTCCACTGCGGCGCCGCTTGCGTCGGGAGCTGACTCGCTCGCCTCCGCGGCGCGGGTCGACATGTCACGGTCGAGTTCGCCGGCCTTGTCGCGGATCGCCTTCTGTGCACCGGCATAGCGCTCGTCGAAGGTGGGCTCCCGCTTGCAAGCCGACAGCGCCGCGAGCGCGACCAGGGCCATGGCGGCGCCCATCCGCATCAGTAGTTCTTCTTGATGCGGACGTTGACGCTGTTGACGCCCGAACCGCCTGCCTGGCTCAGCACCGACAGCCACTTGTTCAAGCTTACCTCCAGCTGCGTGGCGGTAAAGCCGCGCGCGTCGGTGATCAGCTCGACGTAGATGTCGTCGGTCAGGTACTGCCCGGCCGCGAGCGAGGTGCCACGGCCCGTGGTCTCGTCGGGCCCGAGGATCCGCAGGCGATCGATACCCGCAGCCGAACGCAGCTTGCCGAGCGGGTTGAGCCCGCCGCCGGTACCACGCAGCGAGTTCAGGGACGAGGCCAGCTGCACCGCCTGGATGGCCGAGAGATTGGCGACCGAGCTGCCGAACAGGATGCGCGACATGACCTCGTCCTGCGGCAACGAGGGTGTCGAGGTGAAGGTGATCTGCGGGTTCATCGCACGGCCGCTAACGTTCACGTTGACGGTCACGTCCTCCACATCGTCGGTGGCGACGATCCGTACGGTCGGGTCGATGGTCTTGCCGCCGGTGAAGGAGACCAGGCCCTCGCTCAGATCGAAGGAGCGACCGGCAAAGCCCAGCGTGCCGCGGATCAGTTCCACTTCACCGGCCAGGCTGGGCGCCGAGCTGGTGCCGCCGACGGTGAAGTCGGCGCGCCATTCGGACTCCAGGCCCATGCCGGAGACGTAGAGTTTCTCCGGTGCGATCAGGTGCAGATCGAGGCGCACCGAGGAGAACGCATTGCCGGCCGGCTTCGCAGGCTCGTCTCCTGTGATGCGCTGCGGCCCGCGCGGTGGCTTGAAGCGTACGCCGGTGAGCCGCGGTACTTGGGCCGAGCCCTCGCGCACGATCTGGTAGCGCGTTTCGGGGAGACGGATCGTGCCCGAGAGCAGCGGCGGCTGTGCGCCGGTCTTGGTCAGGCGGATCTGTCCGGTCGCGGTCGCCGACAAGGCGTCGCTGCGAGCGAGGCGCGCCTGTGTCAGTTCCACGCTGAGATCCATCGGATAGCCCTGCTCTGCCGCGAGGCTGACCTGGCCCTTCGCCGAGATGGTGCCGTCCCCAGCGCGTGCGGTAAGGCTCTCGATCTGCAGGCTGCTGCCGGTGAAGGCGCCTGACAGGTTCATCTGCGTCAGCTTGGTGCCATAGGTCAGGTTCTCATAAGTGAGGTTCTGACCACGGATCACACCGTTGAGGCACGGCTCCTGCACCCGGCACGAGAAGTCCGCCGCCACGCCGATCGGGCCGGTGAGGCGCTGGTCAGTCAGTCCCGCGAAGGAGAAGAGCGTATCGGCCGGTCCGTTGTAGCGAATGCCCCCGCCCAGCGGCGCGCTCATGAGCCGTTCGCTCCATGACCCCGCACCGGCTCCCAGCGGGCGCAATGTCGCCACCAGGCGGCCGATCACGGTGCCGCGGCGGCGCATTACCGCCCGCGCCTCGCCACCGTCCGGCAGCAGTCTACCCACGAAGTTCACGTCGAGGGGCTGGCTCTGCGAGGCGGCCGTCGTGCGCGTGAAATCGTCGAGGTGCAGGCGCGCGTCGGCGCGCGGGAAGGCGTCGGTGGAGGCTTGCGCGAAATCGAGGCTGCCGCTTGCGCGGCCGCCGATGCCGAGCCCCGGCATGAAGGCATTGACCAGCGCCATGTCGATGTTCTCGAGCCGGCTCTGGATCTTCATGCCATTGCCGTAAGTGCCCGCCAGCTTCACGTTGCCACCGCCGAAGCTGACGTTCGTCGGCAGCAGTTCGTACGAACCGTTCCTGGGAATGATCCGGGCGGGGGTGGTGGTCTTGAGATCAAGGCCACGCACGCGCCCGGCCAGGGCCACGCGCCAGAGTTCGGGCTGCAAGTCGGCGTTGGCGCTCACGCGGAAGGGCACGCCGCTGGTGCCTTCGACGAGGGCCTTGGCCTTGCCGCGGCCGTTCTGATAATCGACCAGAACGCGCGCTGCCGCGATGTTCAGGCTGCCGTACTGGGTGCCGGCAAGCTGCGCATCGGCGATGATCAGCGGTTGATCGTAGAGCACCGCCCTGCCGTCGATGATCGCCGAACCGATCGCCAGGTTCGCAGGCCCCTGGAACACGGTGTCCTTGGCACGCAGGTTGAAGTCGACGGCCTGGAACTTGCCTTGTGCGCCCAGCCTCACCAAGCCGCCCAGGCCATTGCCGTTCGCGGTCAGCTGGCCGCTGAGGGGACCTGCCGGCATCTGTACGATACGACCGGCGAAGTCGACCCCGGACAAGTTGGCGCTGTTGATCTGGATCGCCAGAGCCCGGCCCATCTCAAGGGTGACGTCGGCGCGTAGCGGACCATAGTCGCTGTCGCTGGTCAGATTGAGGTTGTAGCCGCCACGCACGCCATCGATGCGCGCATCGACGTTGGCAAGGCCGATGCCCAGGTTCGGACGTTCGGCGGTGATATGCGCGTTGGGATCGGCGACGGTGCCGGCAACGCGCACGCCGATCTTGCCGTAGCGGCGCGACGTGCCGTCGGCGTTCAGCACGATCTGACCATTCTTGGTCGAGTACGAGCCGCTGCCCCCGGTCACGCGCAAGTCGGGAGCCTCCAGCCGGACACTGGAAAACCGCGCCAGGCCGTCCGATCCGTAGCTCACGCGCGACGAGGCTACGAAGTTGCCGCCAAGGTACGTCTGGAGGTTGTCGTTCAGCAGCCGTGTCGAACGCGCCCGCACCGTGCCTTCCAGGGCATAGCCGTCTTGCTTGGCCTTCAGGTCCATGTCGGTCGTGATGTTGAACACGCCGACGCTCTCGATCCGATAGTCGTCGATCCGCCCGTCGACCGCACCGGTGTAAATCCCGGTGCTCATGTCGGCGAGCAGGATCAGCTTGGCATCGATCCGGTCCGACCGGATGCGCATGTTGTCCGACAGGATCCGAGGACCGTCGATGGCCACGTCGCCGTTCAGCCGCACGTTGGCGAGAGTGCCGCCAGCGACCGTGTCGAGCCCGGTGATGCGCCGCGCGGTGGCGCTGACCGGGATCATGATGCGATCCGGATCAACCGTCGCCGCGCCGGTGGCCACGAAGTTCTCCAGCCCCATATCGTTCATGACGATCCGGCTCGCGTTGATCGCGTATTGGACCTTGGGCGTCGCGAATGCGCCGTCGAGCGTCAGTGCCGCGCGCACGCCCGAGCCGCTCAAGTTCTCGGCCAGTACGGAGGGCTTGAGCAAGACGAAGTCGAGCTTCAGGTTTTCGAAGGAGTTGTCCGACAGGTCGACCACGCCGTTGGGCGTCGCCGTGAATGCGTCGCTCCACACACGACCGCTGATCGTGGCGCGGCGATTGGCGAGCGCGGCGGTCAGATCCAGGTTGGTGATGGGACCAAGCAGGTTGGCCGTGGGGCCGGTCACCAGGCGGGCGATGCGGGTCGGCCCTCGCAGCGTGAAGGTGCCATCTCGCGCCGCCACACCGAGACGCACGAGCTCTCCGCCGCCGAGGTTGGCCGACAATTGGCCGTTCCAATTGGCCCAGCTCCCCTTGCCGCCGAGCTTGATCGCCAGCGGCTCGGTAAAGCCGGCGAGATTGGCGATGACGCCATCGCGCGGGGCATTGAGGTCGAGATCGATGTCCAGCTTGTTGTTCGCCGGCACGGCGTCGAGCTTGACCTTGAAACGATCGCCGCCCAGCACGCCTTGGCTCGCGACGGTTCCGCCAACGGCATCGATCTGCGCACGACCGTCGGCGATGTGGGTGCGCCCGTCGATCGTCGCGATCCGGCGTGCGCCGGTGACCGGCTTCTCGATGACGAATCGATCGACCTTCAGGCGGCCGATGTCGATGTCGAGATCAGGCAGCAGCGGCTCGTTGGGATCGGCAGGCGGTGTCGCCTTGAACTTGGGCGTACGGCGCAGGATCATCCGTTGCGCGGTGGCGGAGCGGACGTCGACATGGTTGCTGAGATACGCGAAGGGGCGCCAGTCGACGTCGATCTCGGGCGAGAACAGGAACTCGCCCTGGGGATCGCGCACCGAAAGATTGCGCAGCGTCATCTTGCCATAAAGTGAGCCCTCGATCCGACCGACGTGGATCTTCATGCCGTTCTGGAACTCGAGCGCGGCGATCTGGTCGGCGACGAAACGGTGGCCCGGGCTCGTGTTGAGGCCCAGCACGATCGCGAGCGCGAGCATGATCACGCCGATTACCAGCGCGGCGAGCGTCTTGAAAATGCGCATGCCCCAGCGGCGACGCGGACGCTCGACGATCACCGTCTCTTCGGTGGAGGTCGAAGCCAAAGGAGTGTCCTGCGGGTCGGCCATCAGAACGCCTGCCCGATCGAGACATAGATGTTGAGGCGCGATTCACCACGGCGACGCCCGAGAGGCGTTGCGACGTCCACACGCAACGGTCCGAAATTTGTGTAGAAGCGCCCGCCGATGCCGACGCCGTATCGCATGTCCGAGAACTTGGGCGTGGTGGACTCGTACGATTGGCCGGCATCAAGGAAGGCGACCACCCCATAGTTGCCGAAACGGTAACGCCCTTCGATCGCACCTTCGTTCAGGCTGCGACCACCGATCGGATCACCGTTGGGATCGAGCGGGCCCAGCTTCTGGTAGCCGAACCCGCGCACGGAGCCGCCGCCGCCCGAATAGAGCCGCCGCGAAGGCGCGATGTCGTCTCGCGCCGCTCCCTGGATCGTGCCGAAGCGCACGCGGCCTGCCAGCACGAAATCTCCGAACGGAACGTAGGCGGAGCCATCGATGCGCGCGCGGATGTAAGGGTTGAAGCCATTGCCCAGCGAGCCTTCGGGCTGCACGAGCGCAGTAACGCGAAAGCCCTTGGTGGGATTGAGCAGGTCATCGGAGGTATCCAGGCCCACTTGTCCGTTGAGCGAGGCAACGTAGTACGTGCGCCGGCGGCGTTCCCCGGCATTGAAATCGTAGGCGCGCTCCGCGGTGCCGAGCAGTTCGACGCCGTATGCGTAGGTCAGTCGCTTCTGCCAGATCTGCGTGGAATCATAGCTGACCCGCGCGGCGAGGCGTCCGGTAATTGCGTTGTAGGCGTCGTAGTCGCTCCGCAGCCCCTCGGCGACCGCCTCGAACGTGCGGTCGCGTTGCCCGGCATTGGCGCGGCGGAACGTCACGCCCGCGCCCTGTTCCTGCGTGCCTGCGATCCCGTGGACGATCAGCGCGCCCTCGGGCGGGAACATGTTGCGATGGGTCCAGGTGCCTTCGATGGTGAAGCCCTGCCCGGCCGCGTACCCTGCGCTGCCCGCAATCGTGCGGGGCGGGCCGGCATCCTGCTTGACCAGCATCGTCACGTATTCGGTGCCATCGCCGACCTGCTCGTTGGTGCGCTGCGGCTCGGCCGAGACGGTCGAGAACAGCCCGGTCGCGACCAGCGCCTTGCGCAAGTCGTCCACCTTGCGGCTGTCGTAGAGTTCGCCGCGCTTGAAGCGGGCGAGCGTCTGCACATGGTCGACGTCGAACGCCAGATCGCCCTCGGTCCGGAAACCACCGAAGCGGCCGCGCGGACCGACCGTGACCGGCAAGGTATAGGCGCCGCTGCCGGTGTTCTGGTCGAGCAGGATGTCGCGGTCACCCACGGCGGCGAAGGGGTAACCGTTCTCCGGCAGCGCCAGCGCGACTTGCGCCTCGGCGCCCTGCACGCGCTCGGCGACGATCGGTTCTCCGATCTTCAGCGCAAGATTGTCGGAGATGAGCGTCGGCGGCACCGTTGGGTCTGCGTCGACCTTGATCTCGGAGAAGGTGAAGCGTTTGCCGGGCTGCACGTCGATGACGGCGTTGAGCGGCAGGCCGCTCGGGCCATCGGTGCGGTCAAGGTGCGTGCGAACCTGCGGGTCGTACCAGCCTTCGGATGCGAGGATGGTCTTGATCAGCTCGCTGTCCTCGGTCAGGCGCGCGGAGGCCATGGCGACGTTATCCGCCTTGCCGTCGCCTTTCTCCAGCGCCGAGAGGCTCTTGAACTGGCTCTTCAGGCTGACGGCAGTTTCCCCATCCGCGGCATCCAGACCGTTGAGGCGCACCGCGTAGGTCACCCGCAAGTCGCGGTTGGCGGCTTCCTCGTCTTCCGCGAACTGGACGGGGGCGACTTCGAACTGGTTCAGGGGTGGCAACGGCGCGGTGAGTTCCGCGTCCGCGACGGGCGCATCGCCGACTTCCTCTACCGCGTCGCCGTCCGCAAGCGCGGGATCCTTGGCGGGCGGTGCCTGACCCTCGGTCGGCTTGGCGTTGCTCTGTTGGGTAGCGAGGCGACGCTCGAAGCTCTCGATCGATTCCAGAGGCTGGTCGAGCACCGGATCCCCGCCGGCATCGAGTGCCGGGATGGCGCTGTTGAACTCGGTGTCGGGGATGATCGGATCGACTTGCGGGAGCGCCGCTCCGGGCGGCGGCGCCGGCACGGGGATGGTGCCCGCCCGGATCGCATCCTCAGCGGGAGAAGCGGGCGGAGTGGCTGCCTGCTGCGTCGCAGTGCTGCTGGAAGCGCTCTCCTGAGCCAGCGCCGGACTGCTCAGCAACGCGAGCGCCAGAGCCATCGTCGCGGCACCTGTCAGTCGGGCATTCCTCGCCGTCAGCGGGGAACCATGCCCACGCTCGAAGCTTTGCTGTGACATGCGCCGTGGAATACCTCACCCCCCGCCAGAAGACGAGGCCTCCACCAGCCAAGTCCGGCCCTTAATCGCATGACAAGCAACAAAGTTCCACAGATCTAGGAGGAATTTGCGTGACCGAAGCCGTGGCCGACCTGGTGACCGCGACTCAAGATCCGCCCGGCTCCCACGCCTCCTCCCCCTGGTCGATGCCCCGTGCGGCCTGGATCAAGGTGCTCAAGCGCGTGTACGTCATGATCGGCTTCCACGAACTCGGGCTGCTGGCGGCCGGGCTTGCGTTCTTCGTGTTTCTCGCAATCACGCCGCTGATCGCAGCGACGGTGATGATCTATGGCCTCATCGGTGACACCGCGAGTGTGCAAAAGCAGATGGAGGCGATCGTGCATGTGGTGCCGGCAGAGGCGGCGAGGCTGATTCAGGAGCAGCTGCTGCAGATCGTCACGACCAGCACCGGCGTCACCGGGTTCGCCTTGCTGATAGCGCTGTTCTTCGCCGTCTATGGCGGCATGCGCGCAGCCAGCGGCATGATCAGCGCGCTCAACATCATCAACGAGGAGCATGAGACCCGCTCGTTCCTCAGGCTGACCTTGCGGGCGGCGGGGCTCACTATTGCGGCCGTGCTGATCGCGCTGACCGGCCTGCTCTCGGGCGGCGTCTTCGCCTGGCTGCAGACGCAGACCGGCGTGTTCCTGGGCGACGCCACCACGCTGCTGTTCAAGCTGCTGACCTGGGCGGCGGCGATCGCGCTGGGCACCAGCGGCTTCGCCCTCATCATGCGGTATGGGCCGGATCGCAGGCCCGCGAAGTGGCGCTGGCTCACGCCCGGATCGCTGCTCGCGACACTGCTGTGGATACTGGTCTCGTTCGGCTTCTCGCTCTACGTCGCCTACATCAGCGACTACAACGCCACCTATGGGTCGCTATCGGCGATCGTCGTGTTCCTGATGTGGCTGTTCCTATCGGCGTACGGCGTCCTCTTGGGCGCACTGCTCAATGCCGAGATCGAGCGGCAGACGACCTGCGACACCACGGTCGGCCCTGCCCGTCCTCCGGGCGAGCGCGGTGCCGTCCTCGCCGACCAGATCGAGGAGCGGGTTCCTTCTCGGGAGGCGCTGGACAAACGCAAGCGCCGCCATGCCGAGCATGTCCGACGCAAGGCCGATCGCGCGGCCGGCAGGCCGGAGCACGCCTGACACCCGGTTCCTGCTCAAGCCGATCGGCTGCGGCTGTGATTTACATTGGATCGAATCCCGGTATCTAAGCATCCGATTAGCGATAAGATCGGGAGACGATTGCCAGCCATGCCCCGCTTGCGAAAGCCGACGGCGATCCGCCTGCTCGCCCTCGCGCTGGCATCCCTTGCCGCGTGCAGCCATGACGCGGCCAAGCAGCCGGACGCAAACATCGGTGCGACCGATGATTGGCCCGGCGTGGGCGGCGGCGCGGACGAGGCGCAATACTCCAAGCTGACCGAGATCGACACCGCATCGGTCGACAGGCTCGGCCTCGCCTGGGCGCTCGATCTGCCCGGGGAAGTCACGCTCGAGGCGACGCCGCTGGAGGTCGCTGGGACGATCTTCTTCACCGGCAGCTATGCCAAGGCCTATGCGGTCGACGCGTTGACCGGCAAGGTGAAGTGGACTTTCGACCCCAAGACCTGGCAGCACGATCCGGCCGCCATGCACTTCTCGTTCGGCGCCAACCGCGGCATGGCGTACGAGAACGGCCGCGTCTTTTTCGCCTCGCTCGACGGGCGGCTGTTCGGTCTGGACGCCAAGACCGGCAAGCAGTTGTGGGTGACCGAGACGGTGCCCGAAGGCGCCTACAACATTAGCACCGGTGCGCCGCGCGTGATGAACGGCAAGGTCATCATCGGCAACGGCGGAGCGGACTTCGGCGCGCGGGGCTACGTCACCGCGGTGGACGCTGCGACCGGCAAGGAAGCCTGGAAGTTCTTCACCACGCCGGGCAAGCCGGGCGACAACAACAACCAGCCGGAGCTGGAAAGGGCCGCGGCGACATGGGGCCCGGCGCATCTGAAGGCGGGCGGCGGCGGTGGCACCGTCTGGAACGGCATGACCTTCGACCCGGCGCGCAACCGCGTCTACATCGGCGTCGGCAATGCCGGCCCGTACGACCCCGAGGCCCGCGACCCCGGCGGCGGCGACAACCTCTACACGTCCAGCATCGTCGCGCTCGATGCCGGCACCGGCAAATACCTGTGGCACTACCAGGAAAACCCGCGTGACAGCTGGGATTACAAGGCGACGCCGAACATCGTCACGGCCACGCTGAACCTTGACGGCCGCGCTCGCGACGTGATCCTGCATGCGCCCACCAACGGCTTCCTCTATGTGATCGATCGCGATACTGGCAAGGTCATCTCGGCCGGCGCTTCGGCGCAGATGAATTGGGCCAGGGGCATCGACCTCAAGACCGGCCGCCCGATCGAGAACCGCGATATCCGCTACGAGACCGGGCTTACCAAGATCTGGCCCGGCACCGTGGGCGGACACAACTGGCAGCCCATGAGCTACAGCCCGCGCACCGGCCTGGTCTACATTCCGCAGCAGCAGATCGGCGCCCGCTTCTCCCGCAAGGGCGGCTCGGAGAACGCCTTCAACGTCATGGGCCTGACGCTCGAGCCGATAGTCGAAAAGCCCGGCGATGGACACGGCTTCCTGGTGGCATGGGATCCGGTGGCGCAGAAGCAGGCGTGGCGGGTGGAGCACAAGGGATTGTGGAACGGCGGCACACTGGCAACAGCCGGTAACCTCGTGTTCCAAGGCACCGCCGACGGTTACTTCAAGGCCTTCGACGCTGCCAACGGCAAGGAGGTCTGGTCGTTCAATGCGGGGCTGGGCATCATCGGCGCGCCGATCAGCTATCGGCTGAACGGCAAGCAGTACGTCTCCATCCTCGTCGGCTATGGCGGCACGACGGCGGCCTATGGCAAGTTCATGGACATGGGCTGGAAGTACGGCGCACAGCCGCGACGCCTGCTGACCTTCGCGCTCGACGGCAAGGCGGCCCTGCCCGCCAGCCCCGCCGCGACGTTCAAGGTGGCCGCGCTCGACGATCCCGCACTCACGTTGAACGAGGCGGATGTCGCGGCCGGCCGCGGGCTCTCGATTCAATGCGCGGCCTGCCACGGCGTCGGCCTGCAATCGACAGGCACGCCCGGGCCGGACTTACGCGAATCCGGCATCGCGCTGAAGCTCGACACCTTCAAGGAGCTGCTCAAGTCCGGCGCGCTAATGGAGCAAGGCATGCCTCGGTTCGAGAACCTGACGGACGAGCAGATCCGCCAACTCCATGCCTACGTTCGAGCCAAGGCGCGCGAGGCCCTGGGCAAGCGCCAGGCTGACAGAAGCGCGCCCATGCCGAAGTTGTGAGGGCCGCTTCCTTCAGGGATCAGGGTGCCCTCAAGACACCTCGGTCGCTTGAAGTACCTCGGTCGCTCAAAACACCTCGCCTGCTCAAAACACCTCGCCTGCTCGAAGCACCTCGTCATCCCCGCGTAGGCGGGGATCCCGCTTGTTCTTGTTGCCCGCGCGCGCGCGCAACAACTTCAAAGCCGATAACCACGGCCGCAAGAAGATCCGCTCTGCAAGGCGAGAGGCCCCTGCCACCTCCCCTTGCAGCAGAGGATCGCCAGGTCAGCCTCATGTCACATCGCCGCCGCGATCACACTGCCGCCCGGTTGCTGCCTCGTGCGACCCCAGCGTAGCTAGCAGCAACACCGCGCGAGACGCGACAGAACAGAGAGGAAGGACTTCATCATGAGCGACATCCTGGGCTACAAGGGCAAGCGCGTCATCGTCAGCGGCTGCTTTTCAGGCATGGGCGAGGCGACTGCCAAGCTGCTCCTCTCGCTCGGCGCCGAAGTGCATGGCTTCGACTTCAAGGATGTCGACCTTCCCCTCGCCTCGTTCAACAAGGTCGACCTGCGCGATCCCGCGACAATCGAAGCGGGCGTGGCCGCCGTTGGAGGCAAGATCGATGCGCTGTTCAACTGCGCCGGTCTGCCCGGCGGTGGCGGCTTCCATCCGCTCGACACGATGAAGGTCAACTTCCTGGGCACGCGGCACCTGACGGAACAGGTCGTGCCGCTGATGGCCGACAAGGGGGCGATCATCTCCATCGCATCGACCGGCGGCCTTGGCTGGAGCCGTCGCATCCCGGTTCACATGCAACTGCTGCAGACGCAAGGCTTTCAGGACGGCCTCGCCTGGTGCGAAGCCAATCTGGACCAAGTGGCCGAGGGCTATGCCTTCTCCAAGGAAGCCGTCATTGTGTGGACCCAGTTCATGGGCGCGCAGCTGATCAAGAAGGGCATCCGCATCAACTGCTCGCTGCCTTCGCCGACACAAACTCCGATGATGGCGACCTTCCATGCGACGTCTGGCAAAGACGTGGTGGACGCCGCGGCCGAGCCGCTTGGCCGCTACACCACGCCCGAGGAGCAGGCGGGCCCATTGGTCCTGATCAACTCGGACCTTGCAGGCGTGGTCAATGGCATCGTTCTGCCTGTGGATGGCGGCTTCATGGGCGGGCTCGCAACCGGCCAAGTCGATATCAGCAAGATGATGGGCGGAGCGAAGCGGCAATCCTGAGTCCAAAATTTGAATGAGCATCTCCTCACAGTGGGTGCTCATTTAACGTTGTCCGGGACTTGATCCGGGACCGGCTTCGCCGTTCACGATCCTCCCCCGCATCGCTGCGACTTGGCGGAACGGATCGCGGGTCAAGCTCGTGACGACGCCGCTCAGAAAGTGCTGTCCTACATGCGAGCGATCGTGCTTGCATGGCACCATGCTCGACCTCACAGCCCTGTCGATCTCTTCAGATCCGTCGCTCCTGCCGCCCGGCGGGGTGGGAGTAAGCGTCCGGTGAGCGGTTCTGCTCAGGCGGCGCGGTAGTTCCAAGGCAAGAGATCGTCGATTTGACGGTTGGGGTGGTCGGCGATGCGGTTG